>NZ_JAQQKV010000002.1 GCF_028550435.1 Asticcacaulis machinosus
GAACCCTCAGCCAAACCACTCAAAACCCGTAGGCTTCCTCGTGGAGAGCGGCGCTTATAACCGCTCAGTTTTTCGTGTCAACTAGTTATTTTTAAAAAGTTTTTAGAAATTCCAAAAACTCAAAAACTAACCAATCAACCCCACCAATCAGACCAAAACCTTCTCAGCGGAGCGGCGTAAGTAGTGACTACCCGGCGCCTTGTCAATCAACTTTTTAAAAGAATTTCAGAAACCGAAGTTCTTCAGAATTTTGATCGACACCCTCAGACTTTCACACTGCTTTAGGCCTTAGTTATCAGTGAGTTACCTCACCGAAGAACGTCGTCGCAAAAGCGTTTGTGTGTGTTCCCGTCGTCGGGAGGTCGGCTTCTATAGGCCCCATCCGGGGGAGTCAACGCCGGTTATGACGTTTTTATGTTTTACCCACAGACAGGGGCTAATCGCCGCCTTTTTCCTGAGTTTCAGCGCGCCTGGCCAGCACTTTGCCTCTGCCTTTGGTCAAGGCCGTCACGACACCGCGGAAAGTACGCACTTCCTGTTCAGTAAATCGCGCCCGGCCCAACGCTACGCGCAGGTTACGCACCATCGAGTCTTTCTTTTCCGGCGGAAAGAAGAAGCCGGCCTTTTCCAGCTCGTCCTCAAGCTGACCATATAAGCCGTGCACGATGCTGAGGTCGGCCGGCGCGTGCATGTTTTGCGTAAACTCCGGCCTGGGTGCATCCAGCACCTGCAAGCGCCACTCATAAAGGACGATGTTGACCGCCTGAGCCAGATTGAGCGACTGAAAATGTGGATCGACCGGAATGGTAATAATGCCCTGACAGAGTGCAATATCCGAGGTCTCAAGCCCTGCCCGCTCCGCCCCGAACAACAGGCCGGTTTTGGTATGACTTTGGGCATCCCTATATAGAGTATCGGCACAGCCGCGTGGCGTCATGATGGGAAGCTGGGTTTCACGTGGGCGGGCCGTCGTCGCATAGACGTGTTTCAGATCAGCAATCGCGTCCGCCACCGTCGCAAACACCTTCGCCTCATCCAGTGGCCAGTTGGCGCCTGACGACATCGACCAGGCCCGCTCCTGCGGCCAGCCATCGCGCGGCGCCACCAGACGCAGCTCATGCAAACCGAAATTGGCCATGACGCGCGCGACCGCCCCGATATTGTCAGCCAGTTGCGGCCGGTCAAGGATCACACACGGTGGGGTCAGGTTAGGATCGCGCTCTGGCGCAGGGCGTTTGTCTTTCATAGGCCGGCTTATACGGGACGCGGTGGAGGTCGCAAACCGGCTTTTTAATAGAGGAGCGAAAACGGGCACCGTTATTTCTTCCGAAAGCCTGTTTCTGGATAAGGACGATGTGAAATAGACCGGCATTACCGCTCCCCAACCGCTTAATTCCACAACTTATAAATTATGGCTTGGCATGGCCGGTCAAATCCCCTCTGATAAAGTCGGCTGAAAAGGGAGTTTGAGTATGGCTGAGGCCGCACACGCCGTTGACCTGTTACCTGTCGTCGCTCTGTTGGGCGCGGGCGTCATTGCCGTGCCGCTGTTTAAACGGCTGGGGCTGGGCTCGGTGCTGGGTTATCTGGCGGCGGGGATTCTGATCGGCCCGTTCGGCCTTAAAATCATTTCAGAACCGGCGACCGCCCTGCATGTCGCGGAACTGGGCGTGGTGATGTTCCTGTTTATCATCGGGCTTGAGATGCGGCCCGCGCGGTTATGGGCGCTAAGGGGGGATATCTTTGGTCTTGGCGTGGCTCAGGTCGGCCTGTGCGCCCTTTTGCTGACGGGCGTGGGCATGGCCACCGGCTTTCCGATCGCCGCGTCTTTTGTCGCCGGGGCGGGTTTTGTGCTGACCTCCACCGCTATCGTCATGCAGTTGTTGCAGGAACGCAAGACCATCAATGAACCGGCGGGCCAAAAGATGGTGTCGATCCTGTTGCTCGAAGACCTCGCCATCGTGCCGTTATTGATCCTCGTGACCTTTCTGGCGCCGGTCGTGCCGGGTAATGAGGGTGGCATAGACTGGGCGGCGATCGGGATTGGTTTAGGCTGCCTGATCGGTTTGTTTGTGGCGGGACGCTATCTGCTCAATCCGATGTTTGCCCTGCTGGCCAATGCGCAGGCCCGTGAGGTGATGACGGCCGCCGCCCTGCTGGTGGTGCTGGGATCGGCCTATGTGATGCAACTGGGCGGGCTGTCGATGGCTATGGGCGCGTTTCTGGCCGGTGTGCTGTTGTCGGAATCGCATTTCCGCCATCAGCTAGAGGCCGATATCGAACCGTTCAGGGGTATTTTGCTGGGGCTGTTTTTTCTGGCGGTCGGTATGTCGCTCGATCTCAATATCGTCGCCGCCAACTGGCAGATGATCGCGTTCTATGTCTGCGCCTACATGATCGTCAAAGGCGTGGCCATCTATGCGGTGGCGCGCCTCATGAAATCCAACCATGGTCAGGCGCTGGAGCGGGCGGTGTTTATGGCGCAGGGCGGGGAATTTGCCTTTGTGCTCTATGCCGCGGCCACCACCGCTGGAATTATTTCGGGTGAGCAGAACGCCATACTGACCGCCATCGTCATCCTGTCGATGGTGCTGACGCCGCTGACCATCATCGGCCTGAGATATATCATGCCCAAGACGTCCGAAGACACCGATGGTCTTGATGCCCCGCATGACGACGAAGGCCATGTGCTGATTATCGGCTTTGGCAGGGTCGGTCAGGTGGCCAGCCAGATGGTCATGGCCGCCGGATATAAGGTCTCGACCATCGATAACGATGTCGAAATGATCCGCAGGGCCGGTGAATACGGCTTTAAGGTCTATTATGGCGACGGGGCCCGTCTCGATATTCTGCATGCCGCGGGCGCCCATCACGCCCAGGCTATTCTGATCTGCACCGATAAGCCCGAAGATACCCTGAAGATTGTCGAACTGATCAAGGCAGAGTATCCTCTGGTGCCCGTCCTGACCCGCGCGTTTGACCGCTATCAGGCGCTGAAGCTGGTCGCCGCCGGTGTCGATCACCATGTCCGCGATACGTTTGAATCGGCGCTGGTTCTGGGCGCAAAGGCGCTGGAAACCCTGGGTGAAGATGGTGACGCCATATCCGAGATGGAGCGCACGGTGCGCGAACGCGACGAAGTCCGCTTTGAGATTGAACTGACCGGCGGGCTCGATGCCGGTAAGCGCATCTTCTACGGCGGGGCGGACTACCTTACCCGCAGCCGCAAGGCCGAGGCGGATGCGGGAATAGTATAAGGCTTGCTGGCATGGATAAATATTGGACGGCAATCAGCGATTATTACCAGCAAAATGAGCCCGTTATAAATGTGCTCATATTTATCTGCTCACTCATTTTGGCTGTAAGGTATTTCTTTTACCTAAAAGGAAAAGAAAAGATCGGGTCAAGGATCTGGGCTTTCTTTGACGTTCTGACGACATGGCTTCCGGCCAGTGATCCCGTCGAAGAGGATAAACAAGCCCGCAAAGACTCAGAAGAGGAAAGGCGTGAGTTCTTGAATAAACGAAAGGCGCGCAAGCCCGGCAATCTGACTGATGAAATGTAGGGCGGTCTGCTCAAACCATCAGTTGTCGAATCCCCCTTTCATCCCAACCCTCTTTTCGTCTATAGGGAAACCTCTACCCGCTGCGGGAATGGCCCTGTGCGCCCTCCTGCGAAGCGCCGGTCTATTTTAAGGAAACCCCTTTTAAGGAAAACTCATGGCTAAGATCAAAGTTGCAAATCCGGTCGTCGATATCGACGGCGACGAAATGACCCGCATCATCTGGCAGTGGATCAAGGACAAGCTGATCCACCCCTACCTCGACATCGACCTGCAATATTATGATCTGGGCATGGAAAACCGTGATGCCACCGACGATCAGGTCACCATCGACGCAGCCAATGCCATTGCCGCCTGCGGCGTCGGCGTCAAATGCGCCACCATCACCCCTGATGAAGCGCGCGTGAAGGAATTCAGCCTGAAGAAAATGTGGAAGTCGCCGAACGGCACCATCCGCAACATCTTAGGCGGCGTTGTGTTCCGTGAGCCGATCATCTGCAAGAACGTGCCGCGCCTCGTCCCCGGCTGGACCCAGCCGATCGTGGTTGGCCGTCACGCCTTTGGCGACCAGTATAAAGCGACTGACTTCCTCGTTCCCGGTAAGGGCACGCTGACCATGAAGTTCGTCGGCGAAGACGGTCAGGTCATTGAGCACGAAGTGTTCAAGTTCCCCGGCGCCGGCGTCGCTATGGGCATGTATAACCTCGACGAGTCGATCCGTGACTTTGCCCGTGCGTCGTTTGAATACGGCATTTCGCGCAACTATCCGGTTTACCTGTCGACCAAGAACACGATCCTCAAGGCCTATGACGGTCGCTTCAAGGACATTTTCCAGGAGATCTTCGACGCTGAATATGCGGCGAAGTTCAAGGAACTGGGCTTAACTTACGAGCACCGTCTGATCGACGACATGGTGGCATCAGCCTTGAAGTGGTCCGGCGGCTTCGTTTGGGCCTGTAAGAACTATGACGGCGACGTTCAATCCGACACGGTTGCCCAAGGTTATGGTTCGCTGGGCCTGATGACCTCGGCTCTGGTCACGCCTGACGGCAAGATCATGGAAGCCGAAGCCGCCCACGGCACCGTCACCCGTCACTACCGTCAGCACCAGAAGGGCGAAGCCACCTCGACCAACTCGATGGCCTCGATCTTTGCCTGGACCCAAGGCCTGTCGCACCGCGCCAAGCTGGACGGTAACGAGGAACTGGCCAACTTTGCCAAGACCTTGGAAAAGGTCTGCGTCGATACGGTTGAAGCCGGCTTCATGACCAAGGATCTGGCCCTGCTGGTTGGTGACAAGCAAGGCTGGCTGACAACTGAGGGTTTCCTCGACAAGATCTCCGAGAACCTGTCGAAAGCACTGGCAGCTTAATTCATGGGGGAAATGACTTTCCCCCATGCGCCCCCTTTGAAGATGAGAAGGCCGTCCGTTCTGCGGGCGGCCTTTTTACTTGGCCCGCTTGACAAGGCTGTCATGGCCGGATTGAGTGCAGCATAATTATAAGACGGGGGACGTGATGAAAAGATTTGCTGCGGTTTTCATCGGCTCAGTATTATTTTGCGCCCCCGCTCAATCCGAAAGCCTTAAAGAAGTCGACTTCGCCAAGTGGCCGGAATTAGCCTTGGATGTGAATGCAGGCGGCAGGGTTGAACTCCAGACGATTCACTATCCGATAAAAGGCGATCGCTTAATGGCAACGCCGGAATTTCATCATCAATGGCCCGCAACCTATTTTGAATCGTCTTTTAATAAGGGACGGGAAATTTACATATCTTTCTATGACCCGCCGATGAACCGATATCGCGTCATAATCGACGGCAAAACCATTGCCTTGCTGGATAAGCCCGGCACACCAACATACAAATTAACCGGTCTGTCGAATAAGGCGCATACAATTCGCGTCGAAAAAATTAACGAAAGCCAAAATAATCGGGGAACGTTCCGAGGCTTCTTCTTAAAGACCGGCGCCACGGCCTTACCCCTGACCAAGCGCGCGCGGCAGATCGAGTTTATCGGCGATTCCGATATGGTCGGTTATGCCAATACCTCAACCAAGCGCGAGTGCACCAAGGCCGAAGTGTTTGAAACCACCGACAGCCACAAGGCCTATCCGGCGCAGGTGGCGCGTACATATAATGCCGATTTCCAACTGAACGCCTATTCCGGCATCGGCATTGTCCGCAATTATGATGGTAATGAGCCTGATCGGCCCATGCCGGTGCTCTATCCGCGCGTGCTGTTCGACGATCCGACACCCTATGACCGCAAAGGCTGGGCACCGCAGGTTATCGTCATCGCCATCGGCGGCAATGATTTTTCAACGCCGCTAAAACCCGGCGAAAAATGGAAAGACCTGGCCGCCCTACGCGCCGACTGGGAAACGGTTTATGTCAATTTCCTAAGCGATATCCGCGCCCAAAACCCCCACACCTTTATTCTCATGGGGATTCAGGACGGTTTTAATGACGATTATTTCAAGGCCTCCCAATCCGTCCTCGCCACCTATAAAGCGACTGGCGATACGCGGATCGGCGCCGTCGTTTACCCTAAACTCGAATCTACTGCCTGCGACTGGCACCCGTCATTGAACGACCACAAAACCATGAAGACTATCGTCGAGACCTTTATCGATACCCACCCCGACATCTGGCAGGGAAAATGATGAAACCGATTACAACTGCATTATTGGCATCCCTGACTTTGGCGGCATCTGCACAGGCTCAGGTTTCACCGACCCCGCTTAGCGAGCACGTTGGAGGCCGCACCGTAACCGGCATCACTATGCGCCCGATCCCCGGTGCGAAACCTCAGCCGATGCGGCTGTATCCGGGGCGTTCAATTACCCCAACTCAGATGGTGGTCAGTCATACCCATCAGTGGCCAGGTATCTATACTGAGGCCACTTTTGATGGCACCGGCCTGATTGTCAGGCTGAACGATTCCGTCAACATCCTGCGCCTATACATAGATGATCAACCGCCCGTTACGCTGACCAAACCCGGCCAGATTGATTATGAGGTCAAAGAGTTGCACCCCGGCGCTCATAGGATAAGGTTGGAGAAGATTACCGAATCCCAAAGCGATACCGCAAAGTTCGAGGGCTTCTACATCGTCGGGCAAGGCCACGAACTGGATACGCCCACCCGCGCCCGTCAGATAGAGTTTATCGGCGACAGCTTTACGGTCGGATATGGCAATACCTCGCCCAAGCGAGAATGCACGACCGATGAAGTGTGGGCGACCACCGACACGTCACAAGCCTTCGGGCCGATGACCGCCAAATTCTATAATGCCGATTACCAGATCAATGCCTTTTCCGGCCGCGGCGTCGTGCGCAACTATGATGGCTTTGCAGGCGACAAGCTGCCGACCTTGCACAACTACACTCTGTTTGACGGCAAGACCGAGTATAAGGCCGAAGGTTGGCAGCCGCAGATCATCGTCATCGGCTTAGGTACCAATGATTTTTCAACTGCGCTTAAACCTGATGAAAAATGGAAAAACCGCGAAGACCTGCGCGCCGATTACCGCAAAACCTATGTGACATTCGTCAAAACCTTACGCACCAAAAACCCGACCGCGCAGTTCATCCTGATGGCGTCGGATCAATCGGACGGTGAAATCCGCGATCAGGTTTTGCAGGTCGAGAAAACGCTTGAGGCTCAGGGCGAAACGAAAGTCGATACGATCATCTTCACCGGCCTAGACTACGCAGGCTGCCACGCCCATCCGTCCGTGGCCGATGACCTGAAACTCAAAGGTCTGCTGATGGACTATATCAATGCCCGCCCGGAATTATGGCAGGGCAAATAATCAGACGGTCTTTCGGCTACACAAACTGAGCACAATATAGCCGATCACGCCCGACAGGATAGAGCCTAACAGCACGCCTATCTTGACGGCATCCTGTGCTTCCGGATGGGTTGGGAAGGCCAGCAGTCCGATAAACAGGCTCATGGTAAAGCCGATCCCACACAGCAGCGACAGGCCGTAAATCTGCGGCCAGCCTGTGTCCTTGGGCATGGGCGCCAAGCCGGTTTTGATGGCCAAAAACGCCGCCGCAAACACGCCGATTTGCTTACCCACAAACAAACCTGCGGCCACACCGAGCGGAATGGGTTGCAACAGGGATTCAAAACTGAACCCTTTCAGCGACACACCGGCATTGGCAAAACCAAAAATCGGCACGATCAGAAACGCCACCGGCTTATGCAGGGCATGCTCAAGGCGCACCAGCGGCGAATGGTGGTCATCGTGTTCGCCACGGTGCGTCGTCAGCGGGATAAACAGCGCCGTCGCCACCCCGGCCAGCGTCGCATGAACCCCCGACTTATAGACCAACCACCACAGCACCGCTCCCACCGCCAGAAACAGCCACAGAGACTTGACTTTAAACCGGTTCATCAGGAACAGCAGGGCCAGCATCGCGCCCGCCGCCCCCAGCATCTGCAGGTTCAGATCCGCTGTATAAAAAATAGCGATGATGATCACGGCCGCCAGATCATCTATGATGGCCAGCGCCGTCAGAAAGACCTTCATCGCCACCGGCACCCGCGATCCCAAGAGCGCCAGAACGCCGAGCGCAAAGGCGATATCGGTCGCGGTCGGTATAGCCCAGCCGCGTAAACTGTCAGGCGATCCGGCATTAATCCCGACATAGATCAGGGCCGGTACTATCACCCCGCCTAAAGCCGCGATACCGGGCAAGGCCCGCCGTGACCAGGTCGATAACTGCCCCGTCAGAACTTCACGCTTGATCTCAAGCCCGACCATCAGGAAAAACACGGCCATTAAGGCGTCATTGATCCAGTGCTGAAGGCTCAAACCCGCCACATAGACATGCAGAAAATGGAAATAATCCTCCGCCAGCGGGGAGTTGGCCACGATCATCGCCGCCACCGCTGCGGCCATCAGGATCATCCCCCCGGCCGCTTCACTTTGCAGGAATGCAGTCGTCATGTTTAAGGTTTTACGGATCATGGCATGCTTTTTTTGTGGTATACTCCCTGCCATCATAGGGGCATTTGCCTCTGGGTCACCTGTTTTCGGGTGCCTCTGGCTGAAAATCGGACTGCAAATCCCGCGGATCGTCTTTGAGCCGCCCATGCCAAAATTTTATATGCGGCAGGGTTTCGCCGACTGACAGCTTATGAACCGGAGATTATTCTTCAGCGCCACCCTTAAGGGAGAGTGCATCATGGCTACACACCACCACGCCCCCCATGACGTCGATACCGACGAACCCGGAAAGCCGCCGGTTACTGGTTTTCCGTGGGTTATCGTCACGGCTATTGTCCTGATTTTAGGGCTGATCATCGCGTTCACCGCTGTTGATCCGTCGAGCCCGACCAATAATGCCGCCGATGCCGCTTATCAGGATAACCATCCCGGTTCAGTTTCAGATCCGCAAACGCCACCGCCGGCCGGCGCAAATTAAACTGACTTTCGCCGCCCAACGTTACACGCTATGTTTTGCTTATGAACTCTAAGCGGAACATTCTGATTGTCGGTGGCGGCACCGCCGGATGGCTGACGGCGGCCTATCTGGCCAAATTTTTCGATATTAAGGATCAGCAACACCTCAGCATTACCGTGCTGGAATCACCGGATATTGGCATTATCGGCGTCGGCGAAGGCACATTTCCGACCATCCGCAATACGCTGAAATTTCTGGGCATCGACGAAGCTCAGTTTATGCGCCAGACCTCGGCCACCTTTAAACAGGGCATCCGCTTTGCCGACTGGGTAAAGACACCGCAAAATGGCCAGCACGAGCATTATTTTCACCCGTTCGAGGCGCCGTTCTATACCGAAGGCGCGGGCCTCCTGCCCTACTGGCTGCTACAGGATGAATTAACCCGCCTGCCGTTTGCGCAGGCCGTGACCTTTCAGAAGCGTGTGGCCGAAGCCCAGCGCGCCCCCAAGCGCTCACACGAAGGCGATTTCACCGGCCCGCTGAACTATGCTTACCACTTCGATTCCATTCGGCTGGCGCAGGTTCTGGCCGACCGCGCTGAAGCCCTGGGCGTGCGTCACCTCAAGGGCACGGTTACAGGTGTTGACCTCGACGATACCGGCGCCATTGCCCATATTCTGACCGATGCACACGGTGCGCTCACCGCTGATCTTTATATCGACTGCACCGGTTTTCGCGCTGAACTGATCGGCAAAGCGCTGGCCGCGCCGTTCCATAGCGTGCGCCAATACCTGTTTACCAATCGCGCCATCACCTGCAAAATTCCTTATGACCGGCCCGATGCCCCGCTGGAAAGCTATACGGTATCGACAGCTCACGAAGCCGGCTGGACCTGGGATATAGGCCTCGATGGCATGCGCGGCATCGGCTATGTCTATTCCAGCGACCACACCACCGATGATCGCGCCGAAGAGATTTTACGCCGTCATATCGGCCCTAAGCCCTATGAGATCAAAACGCGCGTCATCGCCTTTGAACCGGGCTATCGGCGCGAGCAATGGGTAAAAAACTGCGTCGCCGTTGGCTTGTCAGCGGGCTTTATGGAGCCGCTGGAATCGACCGGCGTAGTCCTGATCGAAGTGGCGATCAGCATGATCGCCGAAATGTTTCCATATAATGGCCCGGTCGATGCCCCGGCGGCGCGCTTTAATGATCTGATGGTTAAGCGCTATGACAACATCATCAATTTTCTGAAACTGCACTATGCCTTAAGCCAGCGTACCGAGCCGTTCTGGCGTGACAATGCCGATCCGGTCTCGATCCCTGAACGGTTGCGCGAATTGCTGGCGCAGTGGCGTTACCGGCCGCCAAACCGGTATGATTTCGTACTCGACCTCGAATCTTTCGCCTTCTTCAATTACCAGTATATTCTCTACGGTATGGGCTTTAAGACCGATCTGTCGGGCGGGCGCTCAGGCTTTCCCAATGCCGCCGAGGCCGAGCGTATCTTTGCGCGTATCACCTCGTTCGGGGAACGCGCCACTAAAGATCTGCCGTCCCACCGCGCCCTGATCCGTCAGATCTATGATCAGGGCTTCAGTGAGACAGCGGCTTAGTTTCAAGAATTAAAGTTTATATTCCAGCGCGACCCAGACCTTGGTACGTGACGCGGGCATACCTGCGCCATCGCGTTCAAAGTCAGCATATTTCAGCATCAGGCTGAGGTTTTTGGTCAGGTCGGTCGTGGCCATGGCGTCCCATTCGGTGCCGACAGCCTGCCCGGTATTTTCCGTTTCAAAATCACGGTAGATCAGGGTCAGGGCCGGATTCTTCAGGAAGGTCACCGGGCTTTTCGGCGTCAGGATCAGGCTGACATTGCGATCAACCAGACCATTGGGCAAGGTCTTATTGCCCGCCGTGCTGAACGCATCGGCCCAACCGCGGAAACCGTGATTGCTGCCGATCGGCGTAATGAAGCCACGCGCGCCATTACCCTCTAAGCTTTCATAGGCGGCTTTCACCGTTACGATCCCGCGCGACACGCCACCATCAAGGCTGTAGCTCGACAGATCGAAATCCGCAGGATTGTTACCGTGGTCTTTCTGGCTGGCATAGTTGGCGGCATAGGTTAGCTTATAGTCGGAAACGGCCTTTTCACCGCTTAAGCGCGCGCCCAGCGTATTGGTCGAATTGGCCGGAGCCCCCTCGAAATCGAGCGCATAGTCATAGACCTGAAATTTAAACGCCGGGCTATAGGCGTAGGCGACATTGATCAGGTGGCTGTCTGAATCCCAGTCGGCGGCCTCAGCCTGCGTGCGGTTGACCTTGGCCAGATAGGCGTAGGTTACCGCCCATTTGCCGTGTTTGAAGTCCCCGCGCACAGCATCAAAGGTCTGCTCGTCCTGACGCCAGCCGGAATTGCCGACATAGCGGCTGTCATCCAGCGTAATGCGCTGACGGCCGGCGATAAAGGTCGCGGCTTTGTTCGGCGTCCAGGTCAGTTGCAGGCGGTTAAGCTCCGTACCTTCGGGATCGCCCACACCGGCGAAAGTCGTCTTGCCATTGATGCCGGAATTGTAGTCGTCCTTAAGTGCGCGTACGTCTTCAAACTCGACCAGCAGCTTCAGCTTATTGAACTCGCCGCTCTGGAAACCGATACGGTTGCGCCAGGTCAGGGCTTCGGCTTTTTGTAAGCCCGCCTGATCATTGGTTTCTGACCGCAGACGGGATTCGAGAATGGGCTTTGAGGCGGCCAAGGCCTCGCTGAAGGTTTGCGCACTGGCAGGTGCATAGATTGCCGTAAAAGCGGCAGCCGTCAAAAGGAAACGACGGAACATACTGTATTCTCCTGGCACCCGACCCCGGATGCGCTTAAGCCAAAGAAAAAGCGTTTCATGCCTCCGCAAAGAGACGGTGAAACGCTTTCGTTACACAGGGCATACTATATGACGGGGGTCTTACGATTCACTTAAATCCCGTCAGTTTTTTAAAGGGACTGTATCCAATCACCGGATGCAAGTCCTTAAAATGCTTAAGTTTTAACTGGTTGCCGAGCTATCGGGCACCGCATCAAGCTCACCGCTTTCGCGCGCTTTTTTACCATAAACCGCCTCAAATAACGGGGAGGCCATGACGGTTGTGACAATCGCCATCAGCACCAGCATCGAGAACAGTGCTGGCCCGATAATACCTTTTTGCAGACCGATATTGATGATGATCAGTTCCATCAGACCGCGTGAGTTCATCAGCGCGCCGATACCCAAAGCGGTACGGTTATCCTCACCCGACAGGCGGGCAGCGGCATAGCAGGCGCCGAACTTGGCCAGAATGGATACCAACAGAATAGCCAGAGCGATCACCAGCAACTGCACGCTGTTGACCATATCGAGACGCGTGTTCAGGCCCGAATAGGTAAAGAACATCGGCAGCAGCATGATAACGGCCAGCGGCTCGACCTTCTTTTTCAGTTCCTCGGCAAACTTGCCGCGCGGCATGACCACGCCCATGATGAAGCCACCAAAGATGGCGTGAATACCCACAGCATCCATAATAAAGGCTGAGATACAGAACGCCATCAGGGTGATGGCCAGAACCGTATAACTCATCTCACCGTCACGTTCGACCATGCGGCCCAGCGGCGCCAGCATACGCTTACCAATAGTAACAACGAACAGGGTCCACGCGATACCGCCCACAACCGCCAGAACGGCCACACCGGGTCCGCCGCCAAAGGTCGCCAGCACCACCGCCAGCACACACCACGACACCGCATCGTCAAACGCACCCGCCGTCAGGGTCAGGGTGCCCAGCGATGAATTGGCAAGGCCCCGTTCATTGATAATCCGCGCCAGCATCGGAAACGCGGTCAGCGCAATACAGGCACCCATGAACAGGGTGGCATTGAACTGCGAAATACCTTCGGCGAACAGGCCCGGCACTGTCATCAGCCACGGCGTGATCAGAATCGCCAGCAGGAACGGCACGGTTATGCCGGACAGGGATACCGCAAACGCGCTTTTGCCCTTTTTGGCAAAATGATCGGCCCGGAAGGTCGTACCGACCAGAAACATATAAAGCCCGACGCCCAATTGCGCCCCGACATAGAGCACGTTCTTGGTTTCCTTGGGGAAGATGGTGCCCTGAATTTCCGGCAGCAGCAGCCCCAGAAGCGATGGGCCTAAAATAACACCGGCGATCATTTCACCGACAACCTGCGGCTGGCCCAGGAATTTCTGGCCCAGAAAGCCGACGACGCGGCAGGCCAGAATGATGAGACATAGCTGAAGGAAAAAATGGACGCTGAAATCGGTCGGCGTAAACGCCCCACCGGGCCCGTGACCCGAAAGCGTCGTCGTGATGACTTCTATGGTGTGCGCCCAGATATCAGGCGATGCAGGCTGTACAGACATAACGGTTTGCCGTTCCCTTTGATTTTTAATTTACGGAAAGCCTTTGCGGCCTCCTCCCGAAGCGCTCAGGGTTTGCACATTTAAAAATCGACGCAATCTTTTTATTTTAAAAATGACGCTCAAATACCATTTTGTTTTCGTTGAAGAAATTTCTGTTGCCAAATCGCCACGACGTAGTAACGTTACTACATGACAACGCCGTCAATATAACTACGTAGCTACGGATTTCAGCCTGATGGCCACCCTCACCAGCCGCGAATTCAATCAGGATGTCGGCCGCGCCAAACGTGAAGCCCGCCTTGAACCGGTCTATATTACCGATCGCGGGCGGCCTACGCACGTGCTGATGAGCTTTGAAGCCTTTCGGCAAATAACCGGAAAAACTGAAACCATAGTCGACCTTTTGGCCATGCCGGAAACAACCGTTACGGTCATGGCTGATGATTCGGGCGCAGGCTGGGATATGGCCGGATCATCAGCGGCCAGATTTTAATGTACCTGCTCGACACCCATATCATTCTGGAGCTGCGTAAGGCCAAGTCCGGCCAGACCGATAAGGGTCTGACCCGATGGGCGGGCGGCGTGGCACGTCAGAACCTGTTTATATCGGCCCTCAGCCTTATCGAGCTTGAAACCCATGTCACCCAGTTGGCCACCCGTGATAAGGTGGCCGGCGCCGCCCTGCGCGGGTGGCTGGATCATCAGGTGATGACGGCCTTTGAAGGCCACATCCTGTCGGTCGATGCGGCAGTCGCCAAAAGGCGCGCACATCTGCCGATCAGCGACAGCCGTGATGCCCTGATGGCCGCAACCGCCTCTGTGCACGGTCTTGTTCTGGTGACCCGCAACGGGGCCGCCTATAAGGCCGGACGCATCAAAACCTTCAATCCGTGGGGCTTCACCCCCGAAATCACCCCAGAGACCAGCGAAGACAGTGGCGACTGGCGCCAGATGGCCCGGACCGGCCCGATGTGGTTCAGAAACCTGTTTTTGCGGTTTTAACTTTCCTGAGGGTACACACCCTTGAGCACATCCTCGAAATGGGCGCGCACCAGATAGTTGCATCCGCATGACAACCCTTCCAGTTCCTCAAGGCCCTTGATGCGCAAACGCCCGCGCGTAGGCCGGCAGGCGGCCCTGACTGACGATGCCGCCGACCGCCCCGAAGACCGGATCATCGTTCAGGTCAGCGCCGATGTTGAGGTGATTTTAGGTGTATCTGCACCGGATGTGCTCGGCACATCGCTTGATGATCTGATGGGTAAAAGCCAGGTTGACTATCTGCTGAAAGTGGCCCGTGATGGTGAACTTCAGCCCATGCGCTGGGCGATGCGGCTCAAAAATGCTTCGACATGGGCATGGATGGTTATATCGCCAAACCCTTCAGCCTTGATGACTTCGAAGAGATCGTCGCCAAATTCATTCTGTGAGCCGAAACTATCATGATCTGGCTTGAGACCTTACGCGCCGCTACACGCGATACCCATGATGGACTGCATCACCATCCCCTGCTTGCCCCCCTGTCGACGCAGGGCCTGACGCGCGAACGCCTGGGCATAATCCTTCAGGGATTCGAGGTCTATTACCGCGCCAGTGAAGCCGCCATTTCAATAAGCCCGCCCGCAGACCTGCCCCATGCGCCGGTGCGCGACTGGCTGGCGCAGGATATGGTCGCGCTCAAACTTGCCCCGCTTGAATGTCGTTGAACGTGCCGTCGATCGATACACGGTCGCGCCTGATCGGCTATCTTTACACCAAGCAGGGCTCGACCCTGGGCGGACGGGTGATCAGCAAACATATCGAGCGGCAACTGGGACTGCGGCCTCTGATTGATCAGCGCTTCTTTGCCGGCTACGGGCCGGACAATGGCCCTCAGTGGAAAACGTTTGTCGCATGGGTCAACGATCATCAGGCGGAACTTGATCAGGATCAGGTTATAACCGCCGCCTGTGACGCGTTTGACGGCATAGGCCGGGCCTGCGATCAGGTGTTTACGCGACTATCTGAGCCGACATCCGCTTCTCATTAATCAGCGCCAGTAAACCCGCGGCGGCCTGAGCGTCATTGAGCGCCCGATGGTGCCCGCGCAGGTCTATGCCGAACTCCCGCGACAGGGGCGCAAGGCCATAAGCCGACAAGCCGGGATAATGCTTTCGCATCGACGCAACGGTGCACAGCTTGGGAAATTTGAACTCCCGACCGATGCGCCGGTGTTCCGCTGAGATAAAGCCGTAGTCGAAATTGACATTGTGGGCGACAAAGATCGCGCCCTCCATAAACGCCGCAAAGTCATCGGCCAACTGATCAAAGGTCGGCGCGTCACGCACCATGTCATGGGTGATGCCGGTAAGCTCAGTGATAAAGGCCGGTATCGGCCGCTTAGGGTTGATCAGACTTTGCCAGGTATCGATGACCTCTCCGCCGCGCACCTTGACCGCGCCAATTTCGGTAACGCGGTCATAGATGCTGCGCCCGCCGGTCGTTTCCACATCGACCACCACATAGGTTTGCTGCGGATCAACGCGATAGCTGAGGCGCACAATGTCTACGTCAAAACCCGCCGATTTCAAAAGATTGAGCCGCGCCAACTGGTTGCGCCGGATCTGGTCGCCCTCGGCCTTTATCTCAACAAAGCGCACTTCGTCGCCTCTGATCAGCACCAGATCGGGAAAGCCGTCACGCAGGCCATAATAATTGCACGACAACGCCTCCAGCACCGTGGCCACGGCGTACGGAGGGGCGCTGGCCACAAACGCGTCGATCACCTCATCCCACAGGTGCCCATCTTCCTGATCCGGCGGGACGGCGGGCGTCAAAATGTCAGCGATATGCCCGTCCCGAACGGCTGCCAATTTCACCGCCACGGTATCAGCATAGTCGAGATGAAACCGCCCCTCGCGCAGGCATTTCGGCACCGGATCAAAATCATTGCACACAGGGGCCATGCTCAGTTCGTCATGAAACACCCGCCAGAACAGGGCTGGCCACAGGGCGTTTTCGACATGATAGCCGCGCCAGCCTTCGGCATTAAGCGCCTGTATCGCCCCCGCCTCCGGATAGCCACGATAAAGATCATCGACCACCACCGTCCGGCCTGAGCGCAGTAAATCGCTCAGCACCCCCGTGCGTTTCCCGCCGAATTTGCGGTTATAGAAATCGTCGGCAAAAATATAGGCTTCGTCATGGGCCGGGTTGGCCATGATGTCATCCAGCAGCGCCTTGACCTCATCAACCGCCCCCTGGGCATACAGCAGCCGGATACGCCGTTCCTGGCTATCAAAGCCTTGCGCGCGGCCATAGAGATCAAGCGCCCGCCCATAGTCTTTGCGCGCCTCAAAACCCTGCCCCAACCGGTGCAGCAGACGATCACGCAAACCCTGACTATGATCGCTCAGGGCCGCCGGAAACGTCTCAATCTGCGCCGCCAAAGGATGCAGATCTATGGCTTTGGCCTTGAGCTCGCTTAGGCGTTGGCGGTAGAAATAACCGGCCCGCGCATCGTCTACGCTGTCAAACCGCGCGGCGTGGGTTTCACGCGCCTTAACCGACAAAATGCCCAGATCGCGCAGCGTAAAATCGATCAGATTGTCACCCAGTTTGCCAAAATAGAGATAGAGCAAAAAGCCGACCTGCTCGCGATGGTGCGGTACAAAACAGGCGCTAATGTCCTCGGTCTCGGCAAAATCGTCATAGCTCAACAGGTCATGGACATAGGCGACCATATCGCCCTTAGACCAGTGGCTGCGCATATCAGGCAGGCCCGCAGCTTTGGCCAGCCGCACCAGATCAGGCTTGGTCATCCCCTCCAGACAGGCGCGGTAATCCTCAGGTTCCAGACCGCGCACAAAGCCCTGACCACTCAATGTGTCCATCGCGGCAGAAATATCGCCTATTTCCGGATAGTTCAGGTCACGCATCCGGAAAATCTGCGTCTTGCGATTGACCATGCGGATATAAAGGCACTGCGCCGCCTCATCCAGCCGCTCAAAACGCGCCATAAACTCGCGCTCATCCAAGCCCAGCCCGTCACCGTATAAACCGGTGACAAACGCCATCATCTCCCGGAAATGGGTGTGGTAATAGGTCGGCGGTAAAAGGACTTGTACAGGTCGCATGATCGGGATATGCGTTCTATATATGTTCTACGCACATAATGCAAATGTGGATGTTTGATGTTGAATTTGCGTATACGGCTTTATGAGGGTGCTCTGGTCGAACTGGAAGGCCATCGCGGGCCGTTAACAGCAGTACAGTGCCCGCAACATCCCGCACAGTTTGAGATTTCAGGCTACCTCTATGACGTCTGCGGCCGATCAAAGCTGCCAAGGTCGAAGGCCCCCAAAATTCTGATGGTCTATTCCCCAGGCTGCCGTTTGCTAAAAACGGCCTGAAAAATAAAGCCTCTTTATTATCGGCAAGGCCAAACCACATTGCCCGCTTATCAGGTCGTCGCCAGTCTCGGTAATATGAGGGTGGGGCCGGTTTAATCATCAGTTGGTAAGCGCCCATGTCCGATCAAATGCCGCCCTCGTCTCCGCCCAACATGCCCCAAAACTGTCCGCGCGAATATCAGGACGACTATATCGGCCAGCAATCCCCGAAACTGGGCGCGCCTCTGGTCATCGCTCTGATGATCGCCGGTATTATCGGCGCGGCCTATGCGGTGATGTATTTCGGCTAGACACAGAACGGAACACGGTTGCCGCCTTTAGCGCAACCTTCCCGTCATGACGCCCCTGAGCCTTGCGTCTCCAGCGCCTGAGACAGATTTTGCAGAATACGGCGCAACGTCGCCATATCATCCGCCCCGATCAATTCGGCGCAATTAACCTCGGCGGCCAGACTCAGCTCAATCAGGGTCGTCCATACCGCTTGCCCGCGCGTGGTCAGCATCACCCGCTTGGCACGGCCGTCATCAGGGTCCGGTACGACCGTGACATAACCCAGCCCCTCCAGATCGCCCACCAGATAGGCCATACTCTGCTTGGTGATCTGCGCCCGTTCCGCCAGATCGACCACGCGCGACCCTTCGGGCCGGATATAACGCAGCAAGCTGGAATGGGCCGGCCTAATATCGGGAAAACCGCGTGCAGACAGCTCGCCATAGACCTTTGCCTGCAAATATTCGTAAGGGCGGCGCAACAGCGAACCAAGGGTCGCCTTAGTCCCAGGAATCGTCTGGGCACCAGGGAAGGATACATTACTCATAATTCATGAACTAGCATATTGACAGACAAACTGTCTATATATAAATGGACAGATAGTCTGTCTAAATAAGGAAATTTACATGCCGCTTGATCTAACGGATCATTATACCCACTCACAACCCAAAGCGCCCTTCATGACCCGCGACCTGACTGAACAAAATCTGGCGATTGTTGATGCCCACATCAAAGGCGAAGGCCGCGATCCGGCCTCGGTCATGTCGCTCTATACCGACGATATCGTGCTCGACATGCCGACCCGCGGTATAACCCTG
Source organism: Asticcacaulis machinosus (assembly GCF_028550435.1). Classification (GTDB taxonomy): domain Bacteria; phylum Pseudomonadota; class Alphaproteobacteria; order Caulobacterales; family Caulobacteraceae; genus Asticcacaulis; species Asticcacaulis machinosus. Next base: position 18,868 of record NZ_JAQQKV010000002.1, read on the forward strand.
ATGGGCAAGGCGGCCATTGAGGCCAATTACCGGCGCATGTTCGGGGCAATGGAACTGATTTCGATGACCCCGATCGAACGCTTTGCCACCTTTGACCGCGTGGTCGATGACTGCATCGCCCGTTTTAAGCTGGTGCGCGAAGGTTTTGACAATGCGCCCTATCCGATAGGTTCCACAATCGAGTTACGTCTGTTACACTTGTTTCAGATGAGGGACGGGAAAATCGCACGCGAAACCGTCTTTGAGGGTTGGACACGCATCAACTAAGGAGGGGAGTTCCATGATTGCATCGTGGTTTTTGCGCAGTGCTATTGTTTTCGGCCTTATCGGCATGAGCCTGGGTATTTTCATGGCCGCCAGCCATGATCATACCCTGTCGCCGGTACACGCCCACATCAACCTGATTGGTTGGGTCGGGCTGTTTCTGGCCGGTATGTTTTATAAAACCCATCCGTCTGCTGTGGGAAAGCTGGCCACGGTTCATTTTTTTGTCGCGATCATTGGCCTTATCATTATTGCGCCCGGTATTGCCGGTGCCATTCTGGCCCTGCCGTGGGGCGCACCGGTGGCGGGGATAGGCTCGATCATTACCCTGATCGCGTTCATCCTGTTTGCGATTGGCGTCTTCCGCCACAGCGGTAAAATTACCGCCACAGCTTGACCGCGACCACCAGACGGCGTCATCCTCCGGTCAAAACACCGGAGGATAGCCCATGTGGCGCGCAGCACTCATTTCAACCGTTTTACTAGCAGCGGGCTCAGCGCAGGCTGAGACCAAACCGGAAGCGCCGATTAAGGTGCTGATCGTCACCGGCGGCTGTTGTCATAACTATCCTGAGCAGCGTCAGATTCTGGAAACCGGCCTGAAAGCCCGCCTCAATGTCACGGTCAGCCACCTCTATTACGACCCCAAACCGGGCGAGGCGGCCACCCGCCCCAAGTTACCGATCTATGATGATCCGAACTACGGCGAGGGTTACGATGTCATTGTGCATAACGAATGCGCCGCCGATGAGAGCGATCCCGCGATTATCGAAACTGTACTGGCCCCGCACAAAAAAGGCATAGCCGGTGTCAATCTGCACTGCGCCATGCACTCCTACCGCTCAGAGACTTTTCGTGCGCCGGTCACAGCGGGTGAGCCCGCCGCACGCTGGTTTGAATATACCGGCATCCAGTCATCCGGCCACGGCCCGCAGTCGCCGATTACCCTGACGATCGCACCAGAGGCCCATCCGATCACTGAGGGTTTAAGCGGTTGGACCACCACCAAGGATGAGCTTTACAACAACCTGACCACCTTCAAGGTCACGCCACTGATCTATGGCATCCAGCCGGAATCGTCTGTGGCCGCCGACCGCGACAAGACCTTCACCGTGGCGTGGACGCACACCTATGGCCCGCAAAATGCGCGGGTATTTTCCACGACGCTGGCCCACAATGAGGCCAATATGCGCGAAGACGCCTATCTTGATCTGGTCGCAGGCGGCGTCGCCTGGGCCAGCGGTCGGTTGAAATAACCTATTATTTTTAAGGGTAACACATAAAACTCCCCCCTAATTTTAGGGGGGATACCGCCTGTTTAGGCGGAGGGGGGTTAAAACCGCCGCGAATTACCCCCCCCCCTTTCAGGGGTATCCTCCCCTAAAATTAGGGGAGGTTCTGTAGGGGGGTATCTTACGGGCAGTTGCCATCGCCTTCGACCGCCATAAGCTTGATGGTCGTATAGGTCAGGTCGAGCGCCTTTTCCGAAGATATCGCAAACGGCACGCCGATCTGCTTCATATCGGCACCGGCATCGCGGAAACAGCCCAGCTTGATCTTCAGCGTCTTGAACTGACCACCCGTCGGGGCCAGCGCCTTCGACACATCGACACGGCCCATGATGAACGGATCGCGACCAACACCGATGGTCACCGGGCCTTCGGCGGCCTTATCCATCTTATAGGTGATCGACAGGGCCAGTTCACCGGTCGTCTGACGGCTAAGGTCAACCAGCGGCCCCTGGAACAGCGCGGCCCCAAGGCCCTGACCATTGAACACCAGACGGCGGCCGGCTTCCTGAGCCCCGGCATCGACGATGGTCTGGCTGGCGATCCCCTTCGGGCTCTTGACATTGCCATCGCCTTCGGCGGCTCCACTCAGATCAGCCAGATAGAACTTCCACGGCGCGCGCGCACGACCGGCGGTGAAGTAGTTATCGACATTGACCACATCGGCATCGCTCAGGCCCGACACTTCGGGCAGTTGCGCCAGATCGCCCTTATCGGCATAGGTCAGGCCAAAGCCATAGGCAAACAGCGGATCATAGCCGGTCATGCCGACATTGAGCGGCTGCTGCACGGCGGTTTTCGGCCACGAGAATGAAAGCTTGCCCTTAAAGTCGTGACGCGCCTTACCCGCCGCATCCCCGATGATCAGGTCGGCGATCCCGCCGCCTTCGGTACCCGGCAGCCATGCGGCCACAAAGGCGTTCGAGGCGTTGAGTTCCGGGTTCACCCACATCGGACGGCCCGACAGGAAGACGGTCACCACCGGAATACCGGCCTTTTGCAGCTTTTTGATCAGCTCCAGATCCTTGGGCTCACCGGGCTGGTAATCAAGGTTCGGGCGGTCGCCCTGAAACTCGGCATAGGGGTCTTCGCCGATGACGACAATGGCCACATCCGGCTTTTTACCCTTGAAGGATCCATCAACGCTCAGGGTCGCCTTGCCACCCGCCGCGGTCGCCGCCTCCTTGATGCCGCCAAAGATCGACTGGCCATGCGGGAAATCGGCATTGGTGTTGCCGGTGCCCTGCCACGAAATGGTCCAGCCGCCGGATTGTTTCCCGATATCATCAGCCCCGTTACCGGCGACAAGGATATTGGCCTTGCCCTTAATGGGCAGCAGAGAGCCATTGTTTTTCAGCAGAACCAGCGATTCACGCACCGCCTGACGGGCCACGGCGCGGTGTTCCGGACGGCTCAGGTTTTCCCATTTGCCGGTGATGGCGCGATCTTTCGGCGCGCCAAACTCAAACAGGCCGCCCTTGATCTTGGCGCGCAAAATACGGCGCACGGCGTCATCCAGACGGGCCTGTGAAATCTCGCCCGATTTAGCTTGAGCGAGCGTGTTCTCATAGATGCCCTTCCACGAATCAGGGGCCATGAACATGTCGATACCGGCGTTGAACGCCTGCGGACACGACAGGTTGGTGCAGCCCGGCACCTGACCTTGCGCGTTCCAGTCCGACACTACAAAACCGTCAAAGCCCATCCGGCCTTTCAGCACGTCAGTCAGCAGATATTTGTTGCCGGTCAGCTTCTCACCGTTCCAGCTTGAGAACGACGCCATGACCGACAACACACCGGCTTCGATCGACGGCGGATAACCGGCATTGTGGATATTGGCCAGTTCTTCCTCACTGATCACGGCATCGCCCTGATCCTTGCCGCCTAAGGTGCCGCCATCGCCCAGATAGTGCTTGGCCGACGACATGATGCGCCCCAGCTTAATGCCCTCATCGCCACCCTTATCGCCTTGCAGGCCCTCAACGACCTTTCCGGCATAGGCGGCGACATCGGCCGGATTTTCAGAATAGGATTCGTAAGCACGGCCCCAGCGCTTATCGCGGGATACGGCAACCGTCGGCGCAAAGGTCCAGTCGACCCCGGCCAGCGCCATTTCATAGGCGGTGACTTCGGCGATCTTTTTCATCAGGTCAGGATTGCGGGTCGCGCCCAAACCGACATTGTGCGGGAAGATGATCGCGCCGACCAGATTGGAGTGACCATGAACCGCGTCAATCCCGAACAACAGCGGGATCTTGGCCTTGGACGGATATTCCAGCGACGAACGCCAGTAGGCGTCGGCCAGATCGAGCCATTCCTGCGGCGTGGCGCGCTCATTGCCATTTGGCGATGACGACCCGCCTGCCAGAATGGAGCCGAGCGGATAGGTTTTCAGGTCGGCAGGCTTGATTGAAGCGATATCGGCCTGAACAGTTTGACCGACTTTTTCCTCAATCGTCATCTGCGCCATCAGGGCGTCGATTTTAGCTTCGACATCGGCATCAACCAGACCGGCATCCTTAAGCTCCGGCCAGACCGGATTGACAGGGGCAAACGCCGGAGCCTGCGGCACAGGGGCGGCCGGCACCGCAGGAACCGGAGCCGCATCCGTATCCGCGCCGCTAAAGGTCGCGCAGGCGCTTAAGCCCGTAACGCCCAGCGCCAGCGCTGCGGCCGAACTCATCTTAAGCCATGCCTTGAACGGCGACGATTTGGTATGTGCAGATTTCATCTCAGCTTCCCATCTTGGCCCGATACCTGTGATCCATACGGTAATACGGGTGTTTTTATATGTCTGTCTTATTCGGCAAGGGAACTGTCGAAAAGCGTCACACTAAATTTTTGACAACCCTGCCAAAAATTCAGCCATCATGACGACCCAAAAGCGTCAATACCCCTGCACTGGCAAACCTTGGGATAAGTCGGATATACCCCCGGCTCTTTGCCCCTTTAATGACAGCGCTATCAACTCACGTCAAGGCTTGATCCGTTCGCATTCGCAAAACAATGGTTTAGAAGCGTGAAACTCCACCAGATCGTTTATCTATACTTTTCATGTGGTTAATAGTTTTAAGCTCACCAAGAGCAGAGACATCATCCGCGTAATTTCGCTTTTTTATCAAATTTTCAAAAATCCGTTTGACAGCGCTGTCAAAAAGACATACTTATAAGATCCGTTGTTGCCGTGTGCATTCTGGCCGTCGGGTCGATTGCATAATCTGAGTTTAAAGCCGGACTTTGGTGGAGGTCTTTCCCTTTTTCACCTTCATCGTCTGGGTTCGGTTTTAAATACCTTCTGGAATTTGGCATTTTCGAAGGTAATGGCCTTTAGATCCCGGTGACTTTTGTCACCGGGACTTTTTTGGCTTTATTTTTAGTCCCTCGCCGGGCGGTGGCTCCGCCACCTTGGCCGCCGCCGCAATGGCGGCCTGAGCGAATATTCGTTCGCTCTACTATTTTTTAGTCCCTCGCCGGGCGGTGGCTCCGCCACCTTGGCCGCGCCGCGGGTGGCGGCCTGAGCGAAATTAATCAGCCCTTAGCTTCAGATAGCCCTGACCGAATTGCGTTTGATCAGCTCAAATGGCAGCAAGCGGTCGGTATCGCGTTTTTCGCCATCCTCGCCCTCATCCCTGGCCAGCAGCACTTCGGCGGCGGCATAGGCGATATCTTCGACCGGCTGGCGGATCGTGGTCACATGCGGCCAGATCAGGATCGAGCCTGGCGCGTCGTCAAATCCACAGATCGAGACATCTTCGGGGATGCGGATGCCCATCTGCTGGGCGACGCCCATAATACCAAAGGCCATATAGTCGTTGCTGGAAAAGATCGCGGTTGGACGCGACTTACCTGCCTCAAAGAACGCTTTGCCCGCGTCGACGCCGGATTCGTAAGAGAAAAAGCCCTGCTTGACCCAATCGGGACGCGGCGTAATCCCTGCCTCGCTCAGAGCCTTGGTGAAGCCCTGATAACGCAGATGCGCACCGCCATGTTCCGGATGCCCCAGCACAAAACCGATATCACGGTGGCCCATCTCGATCAGGTGTTGCGTCATCTCATAGGCGGCGCGGGCCTCATCCATGCGCACGGTCGGCGACCGCCCCGGATTGAGGAAGGGGGAAATCCGCACATAGGGCACACCCGCCGCCTCTACCGCGTGCAGCACCACCGCCATATCACACAAAGGCGGCGTCAGGATCACGCCATCCAGACGAATAGTCGCCAGAAGACCGGCAATATTGCGTTCAAGATCGGGCGAATGGGCATCCTGAGGCTCGATCAGAAGGTGATAGCCGTTTTCACGACAGCGGCGGATGACACCGTTCTGCACCGAATTGATATAGCTGGGGTTGGGGTTATCGTAGAAAATCCCGATCAGAAAACTGCGCGCGCCTGCCAATGACCGTGCCAGAAGATTGGGCCGGTAATGCAGCAGATTGGCAGCTTCCTGAACCTTGGTGCGGGTCTCGGCCCGGACATTGGGTTCGTTATTCATGACACGGGAGACGGTCTTGATCGACACGCCGGCCAGACGGGCCACATCATTGATGGTCGACACAGTGCCGCTCGCCGGTAAATTAACACCGGCCTTAAGCTCCCCAGAAGCCTTGATATCCACCAATAAAGTCCCTCTCGCGTCCGTATTCAGATCAGTCCGCTAACGCATTGCGGGCATGTCGTTTTGATTATTATACGATTTTAGGACTTCAAATTGTCTTAAGCGCACAATTTGTCAATCAGCGATCGGGAATTGTCCGCTTTTTTTGACAGCGCTGGCAAGACAAACCTGCCAGCGCCGGAGAGCTTTGGCCTTGGATGGCTCAGGCTTTCGAAAATGTCGCCACGGCCTCTGCCGTAAGACGCGTGATCTCGGCCCAGTTGCCGTCCTGCATGGCCTTGGCCGGTGCGACCCACGACCCGCCCACGCACAGGACGTTATCCAGCGCCAGGAAATCGGCGGCATTTTTCACATCAATCCCGCCGGTCGGGCAGAACTTGACCTGAGGCAGCGGCCCGCCAATGCCTTTCAGCATCGGAATGCCACCCGCCGGCACGGCGGGGAAGAATTTCAGATGGGTGAAGTTCCACTCCAGCGCCTGCATGACTTCGGATGCGGTTTGAACCCCCGGCAACAGTGGCAAACTGTCCTGCTTGGCCAGTTCCTTGGTAAGCCCCGGAGAGACGAGGAATTTGGCCCCGGCCTTGGCGGCCTTTTCAGCGTCATGGGGCGTCAGCACCGTACCGGCACCAACAATGGCGTCGGGGCGTTCTTTGGCAATGAGCTTAATGGCATCCAGCGCGCAATCGGTGCGCAGGGTAATCTCCAGCACCGTGATCCCGCCCGCAATCAGGGCATCGGCCAACGGCAGGGCCTGATCGAGGCTGGGGATGACCATGACCGGCAGAACCGGCCCTGTGGTCATGAATGTCGGGACATCGGGGTGCGTACCGGGATATTTGCTCATCGGGAGATTTCCTTTTTCGTTCAAACGCGCCGCTTATACGGCTTCTTATAGGCCTATTCAGCCCGTGATCTCGGCGTCCGTCAAGGCATGGGCCGAACCCAGCAAAGCCGCGCACGGGTGAGTGATGATGTGACTGGGGATTGCGGCCACCAGATCGGCCAGAGGCGCCTTGGCTTCCATACGCGCCCGGAAGCGGCCTTCGTCGATAAACCGGAGCAGACGCGGCGCAATGCCACCGGCGATAAACATACCCGCCGTCGCCCCGTGACAGAGCGCCAGATCACCACACACCGAAGCTAAGATATCGAGGAAGGTTTCGACCGTATAACGGCAGCCCTGCCCATCAGGCCCCTCAATATTGGTGATCTGTGCCGGGGTCAGCTCCAGCGCTTTTTCACCGCGCACAAAGGATACGGCCTGATACAGATTGACCAGACCGGGGCCCGACAGCAGGTTCTCGATCGTCACCCGCCCGAGTTTTTTGCGCAAAAAGCGATGAATGTCGGCTTCAAAATCATTAACCGGCGCCCACGACGCATGGCCACTCTCGGTCGACAGGCAATAGGGCCCGTAAGCCCCGCCGACCAGAACCGACGCCCCAAAGCCGGTCCCAGCCCCCATGACCGCATGGACATCGCCAAACCCCTTGGTCACCGGCCCCAGCGTCTTGATATCATCACCATCCATATAGGGCAGCGCATAGGCCAGAGCCGCATAATCATTGATCAGGCGCGATTTCCTGGCCCCTGACGATTTAGCCAGTTCAGCTTCCGTCACCAGCCAGTCAAGGTTGGTGAACTTGATCTGACCGTTCTTGACCGGCCCTGCGACCGCCAGCACGGCATAGTCAAGCTCAGGCCGGCCACCCTCACTTCCGGCCAGATCACGGAAATAGTCCGCGATAACGGCATAGATATTAGGATAGCCGTGCGTCTCGAACGACTTGAAATTAAGCAGCTTCGTCTTGCCGTGATCGCGCTCAGCAATGGCAAAACGCGCATTGGTGCCGCCGATATCACCGACTAAACCACGAAAGGTAATGGACGCCGCAGACGACGTTGTGGGGGACTCAAAATGGGCTGTCATCTAACCTTACCAGAAGACCGCGCCGCCCTCATCCGCAGCGCCTACGACGCGCCGGAACGGGGCGAACAGCTCGCGTCCGAGACCATCAACTTCGGTCTCTTTCACAGCCGGTTCGCGGGCCAAGAATGACGCTTCATTACCTATGAAGCTTAAGGTCCCATTTTCACAATCTACCCGCAACACATCCCCTGACCGTAGTTTTGAGATCGGTCCGCCATCCTTGGCTTCTGGAGTGAGATGAATCGCTGAGGCTACCTTACCCGATGCACCCGACATCCGTCCATCGCTAACCAGCGCGACCTTACGGCCCTGATCCAGCAAGCTTGACAAAGATGGCGTAAGCGAATGCAACTCAGGCATACCATTGGCCTTTGGCCCCTGGAATCTGACGACGCAAATAAAATCCCCATCGGGGATGTTACCGGCCTTAAAAGCCGCCAGGAAATCATCCTGATCGTCGAAAACCGCGCACGGGCCTTCGATAAACTGATGCTCCGGCTTGACGGCGGAAATCTTGGAAACGGCAATACCGAGATTGCCCTTCATTTCGCGCAGGCCCCCTTCCGGGCTGAACGGATTGGAGACGGGGCGCAGCACAGCCTCATCGCCCGACGCCTGCGGCAGATCGCGCCAGATCAGCGCCCCGTCCTGAAGGAACGGCTCTTTGGCATAGGCCGACAGGCCGTGGCCCCAGATGGTGTCAACATCTTCGTGCAGCAAACCGACACTCAGCAATTCACGGATCACAAAGCCAATCCCGCCCGCGGCATGGAAGTGGTTGGTATCAGCCGAGCCGTTCGGATAGACCCGCGCCAGCAGCGGCACGATGCGTGAAATGTCGTTCAGATCTTCGGGCGTCAGGATGATGCCCGCTGCGCGCGCCATAGCCGGCAAATGCAGGGCGTGGTTGGTCGACCCGCCGGTGGCCATCAGGCCGACAACGCCGTTTACAAAGGCTTTGACGGTGAGCACATCGCCCAGACAGGCCGGTTGCTTGCCGTTCGCGGCGGTCAGGGCGGCGCGTTCGACTGCGGCGGCGGTCAGGGCCTCACGCAGTTCCGTGTGCGGATGGATAAAGGCCGAGCCCGGCACATGCAGGCCCATCATTTCCATCAGCATCTGATTGGAATTGGCAGTGCCATAAAAGGTGCAGGTGCCAACCCCGTGGTAAGATGCCATTTCGGCGGCCAGCAGCGCATCGCGGCCCACTTCGCCTCTGGCATACTGGGTGCGCACCTTGGCTTTTTCAGGATTGGGCAAGCCCGACGACATCGGCCCTGCGGGCACAAAAATCACCGGAAGATGGGCAAACGACAGGGCACCGATGACCAGACCCGGCACGATCTTATCGCAAATGCCCAGCATCAGGGCGGCATCAAAAGCATCGTGGCTGAGGGCAATGGCGGCTGACATAGCAATCACATCGCGCGAAAACAGCGATAGTTCCATACCGCCTCGGCCTTGGGTGACACCATCGCACATGGCGGGCACGCCACCGGCGACCTGCGACGTGGCCCCGACCTTACGGGCCGCTTTCAGGATCTTTTCGGGGTAGTTGTGATAGGGCTGATGGGCCGACAGCATGTCATTATAGGCGGTGACCACGCCAATATTGGGCACGGTATCGAGTGCTGCCTGAAGCTTATCATTTTCCGATGACGCCGCCACGACGTGGGCATAGTTGGCGCAACTCAGCTTTTTGCGGCGCGGCTCGGCTGTCTTATAGCGCTCAGTGCGCGCCTCGAACCTGGCGCGCAAATCCTTTGAGCGATCAGCGATACGTTGGGTGATGGCGTCAAGCGCGGGATTGAGGGTCATATTAAATACTCACTACGCCGCCCAGACCACTTCGACCGGCACAGGCGACTGCGCGATGAAAGTACCGATGGGGGATGTATAGGGATCGTCGGATAAAATTGCGCTGCGTAAAACCTCAAGCTTTTCAGTGCCGGTAATCAGCAGCAGGATGCGTTTTGAGCGGTTAAGCGCGGGCACGGTCAGGGTGATGCGCGGCAGTTTGGGCTCAACATCTGAGCCTGACGGGGCGACCGGCAGAACCAAAGCCGTCGTGTCATAAACCTCGGCATTAATCGCATGGCCCGGAAAGATCGAGGCGTAATGCGCATCCGCCCCCATACCGAGCAGGGTCAGGTCAAAGATCGGTTTGTCGTCCGCAACCTCAATCCCTTCAATAGAGCGAATTGCTGCCTCAGCCTTTTTGGCGCACGCGCCCGCATCATCCAGATCCTGAATCAGCGTCACGAAATTCAGGCCCGACTCTATCGCGGGTCTCAGCGCTGTCGCCATCATCAGGGTGTTGGATGAAGCATTATCGAGCGGCACAAAGCGCTCATCGACCTGAGTGATCGTGATGTTTGGCCAGTCGAGATTAAGCCCGCTCAAACCCTCATAGACGGCCTTGGGTGTCGATCCACCAGCACCTGTGATCAGGGCATGGCCTTTGGACGCGACTTCGGATTTCAGTACGCCTGCGACTTGCGCAATCACATAGGCGACCGCATCGGCCACCGCATCAAACGCGTGCACCGTCACCGGGCCTTTGAGGCCCTCAAGCATCAGGGTGTGTTCAGTCATTCCAGCTACGCCCGTCGCGGTCGAGCAGGGTATAGGCCGACACCGGCCCGTAAGACCCCGCCGGATAGGATTGCGGCCGCGGGTAAACCTTGGCCCAGCCGTCTTCGATACCGTCAACCCACGCCCAGGCGGCTTCGACCTCATCGCGGCGGACAAAGGCGGCGTTATTGCCATTGAGCGCATCAAGGATCAGCCGCTCATAGGCAATGCGGCGGCGCGGCGGCTTATTACCATTGGAATCGAACGCGTTGGTCAGGGACAGGGACAAAGCGAGGGGCTGCAAATCCATGCCGCCCGCCGCCGAGAGACCCGGCGCCTTATTCATCACGGTCAGCGAAATATCTTCTTCCGGCTGCAGACGGATCACCAGACGGTTGGCCAGAACGGCTCCGCCAAAGATCGAGTGCGGTACGGCCTTGAACTGCACGACAATCTCGGTGGCGCGGGTCGGCAGGTGCTTACCCGTGCGCAGGTAAAACGGCGTGCCAGCCCAGCGCCAGTTGGCGATTTCGGCCTTTAAAGCCACATAGGTTTCGGTGCCGGACGGTGAACCTTTTTCAGCCTCATAGCCCGCCACGGGCTTGCCCTCGGCAAAGCCCGGGCCATATTGACCGCGCGCGGTGTGGGTCAGGACATTGTGCTCATTGATCGGTTTCAGGCTTTTGAGGACCTTGACCTTTTCATCACGCAGGGCATCGGCATTGATACCCGACGGCGGCTCCATCGCCAGCAGACACAAAAGCTGCAACAGGTGGTTTTGCAGCATGTCGCGCAGGGCGCCGTATTCGTCATAATAACCGAGACGCTCACCCACCCCGACGGTTTCGGCCACCGTAATCTGAACATGATCAATGCTTTGCGCATTCCACAGCGGTTCAAACACCGTATTGGCAAAGCGCAGCGCAATCAGGTTCTGCACCGTTTCCTTGCCCAGATAGTGGTCGATGCGGAAGACCCGCGCTTCGTCAAAGGCAACCGCCACCGAGTCATTGATGACCTTGGAGGAGGCCAGATCGCGCCCCAGCGGCTTTTCGATAATGACGCGGTTCGGCGCGACATTGAGACCGGCATTCAGCAGGTGCTCACAGATCGGCTTGAACAGCGACGGCGACACCGACAGGAAGAACACGATATCGAGATTGTCTGTCGCGCCCAGTTCGGCCTTAAGCTTCGGTCCCCATTCGGCATCCCCGACATCCAGCGACAAATGGCTGATGCGGGCGGCAAACTTATCGATTGTCCCGTCTTCGAGATCAGCCCCGGCGCGCTTGGTCACCGCCGCCTTGACGCGTTCAACAAATTCATCGCGGCCCACCGCTTCGCGTGCCACCGACACCAGTCGCACATCATCGGCCAGAAACCCATCCTGATCGAGCATGGCCAGTGACGGCCACAGCATACGCAGCGCCAGATCGCCTGTGCCGCCCACCAGAACAAACACACGCTGGCGCGAAGAGGTTGCTTGGGATGAAGATAATCCGTTCAAAGACATAAAGCTTATCGTTCCTGGGCCGAAAACCACGGCCCCTTCTTGAGTGAGAGCCTGCGGGTGCGGTTGATCCTGCGTGTCCTATCGACCAAAATCGATGACAGCGCTGTCATACAGGCTATTCCGGACAGGGTCAAGCCGCAGACTGACCGCATCGGTGGATTATGCCGCATTCATACATCCATAAAACCAAAAACTTCGTGAACACAATTGGTTATGTTCCTAAAATTTTCTACATGACCGTCAATTGTCCGCCAACTGACGGCCTCAACCTGTATTCCTGAGCGCGCTGGCCGTACCATTGACAGTCAGTTGCAGGGCCAGCTTGACCAGCTTGTGCTGATTGCCGTGACGGCGCTGGGTCATCAGTTCGACCTGCATCCGGTTGAGCGTATCGAGCACCGGCTTTGACCGCTCAATCGAGCCGCGCAGGTGTTCATGGGTCGACAGCAGAGTCTTGGCCCCGCGGATACGCAGGATCAAGGCAATCGTATCCTCGAACTCGAACTTGATCTTATCGAAAATCCGCTGAGCCTGCGCCTTATCCTGTGCCAGATGATCGACATAGAGACCGGCAATATCCATATCGGCCTTGGCCAGCGCCATTTCCATATTGGCGAGGAACACGTCGAAGAAATCCCAGGTCTGCACCATGTCGGTAAGCACTGAATCTTCGACGCCAGTGTCCCTCACCGCCGCCGCAAAGCCATACCAGCCCGGCAGAACAAAGCGCGACTGCGACCACGAAAACACCCACGGAATGGCCCGCAGATCCTCGATCTGACCGCTGGTGGTCCGCGAGGCCGGACGCGAGCCGATTTTGAGATCCGTGATCTCCGAGATCGGCGTCACATTGCGGAAAAAGGCCAGAAAATGCTCATCCTCATAGACCAGATCGCGATAAGCCTTGAACGAGGCGTCGCAGATCTTATCCATCACCGGCCCGAATTTGGCTTCGGCTTTCGCTTCTTTAGTATCTTTATCGACCTTGGGCTTGACCGAGGCGAGGAATACCGCCGCCGCAAAGCTGTCGAGCGTCTTGCCTGCCGTGGTGGCATTGCCGAATTTGCGGGCGATCATTTCGCCCTGCTCGGTCACCTTGATATGGCCACCGACCGTACCCGCGGGTTGCGCCAGAATGGCGTTAAACGATGGTCCGCCACCGCGTCCGACCGATCCGCCACGACCGTGGAACAGTCGTAAAGCTACGCCGTAATGCTCACACACCGCCTTGACGGCCGAGGACGCCTTATGCAGCGACCAGCGCGAGGCCGTATAGCCGCCGTCCTTGTTGGAGTCCGAATAACCGAGCATGACTTCCTGCACCGCCGGACGCCCCAAGAGGGAGCGCATGGCGGGCAGGCCCAGCCACCGCTTCATGATATCGGGCGCGGCCTCAAGGTCACCGATGGTTTCAAACAGAGGTGCCACCTTGATCATGGTGTGCGGTTGCGGCCCGCCGTAAACGAGGCCTGCCTGTTTCAGCAGCACCAGCGGCTCAAGGATATCCGACACCGACTTACCCATCGAAATGACATAGGCGCCGATAGCCGATGGCCCATAGGTCTTGATGACCTCGGCGGCCGCATCTATGATTTTCAATTCGCGCCGCGTTTCGGCTGAGTATTTGGCGAACGGCCAGCGCAGCAGCCGGTCATTGGTCAGTTCCGCCACCAGCGCCGACACCCGCTCATTTTCCGACAGCGACATGTAGTCGAGCAGCTCCGACGACTGCGCGAACAGTTCCGCCACCACCCGCTCATGGACAGAGGAATTCTGACGCAGATCCAGCGCCATCAGGTGGAAACCGCAACTGCGCGCAATCTGGATCGTGGCCTTGAGCGTGCGCCCGATCAGACGCTTGCCACCATTGGCGATCAGGCTGTCGCGGATGATTTTCAGGTCACGGACAAATTCATCGACCGTCTCATAAGGGGTGGCGATTTCCTGCGGCACATAGCCGGAACCCAAACCGCGCTGTTCGCCAATTATCACCTGAGCGGTCTTGGCCAGACGGGCCTTAAGGTAAGACAGGGCGCGCCGGTACGGCTCATCGACGCGGTGGACATTGGTGTCAGAAGACTTGCGCGACAGCTCCATCAGGGCGTCGGACACCTTGGTCAGTTCTTCCGAAACGGTTAGCTCGGTATCGAGCTTATTGATCTGGTCGAAGTAGAACCGGAAAATGGTGCGGGCCTGTTCACGGAAGGCATAGCGCAGGGTGGTTTCATCGACATGGGGGTGGCCGTCGCGGTCACCACCGATCCATGAGCCCAGTTTCAGCAGCTTGGGCAGGGTCTCGTCCAGCGCGATATCACGATCCCACTGGGTATAGAGATTAACCAGCGCCGGCAGGATCGAGCGGCGCACGACCCCCAGCGAGTTTTCGATCTCATCAAAAACCGTAATGCGCTCAGGGCGGTGCAGGCGCGTGTTCCACAACAGTGCCACAGCGCGGTACAGGTCTTCTTCGATCGCGCGGCGTTCCGAGGCCGAATTGCAGGTCTCATAACGCGACAAAAGCTGGGTGATTTCATATTCGCGCTCAACGACACTGGCGCGGCGCATTTCGGTCGGGTGGGCCGTAAACACGGGAGAGGCGTGGATGTTTTGCAGGGTCTTTTCGATCTGAGACTGATCAATGCCCTCTTTGCGGGCGGAGGCAACCGCATTGGCCAGGCTGATGGTCTGAACCGAACCATCCGAGGCCTCAAATGTATCCTCGCGGCCCAGATTGGCCACGTCTTCGGAGATGACGCTCAAAGTCGACAGACAGGTCAGGACGCGGGCGGCATGGGCGGCATCCGACTCTGAAAAACCTGACAGATCAAACGTCCCGCCTTTGAGCGTATTGAGCTTTGACAACACCTCACCGCGGCCAAAATCAGTAATAGCTTCGTTCAGAAACCCTTCCAGCATGGCGGTATTTTGTTTGACGTGGTCGATGACGGGATCGGTCATGGTCTGCCCCTGCACAAAAAAACAGGCCCGTTAAGACATAATGCGCCGTAAGGATTGTGCCGGCGTTCTTCTTTGGGAGCGAGAACTTACAAGCGCAAAATGGCAGCAGATATGGTTATTCAGGCGGAATTTACCCTCTTCACGGTCACTATTAGCGCCAAATTTGTGCGTCGCAAGGTAACAATCGGCAACAATCCGCCAACAATCCGTGAGCTGAAAAATTTACCAAACAAACTCAATAGGTTGGAAAATATCCTATTTGAAAAAATTTTATCCTAATTTTTGCGGTAGCGCTAACATTTTTACCGCACCGGCGAACGGGTTACGATTGCAACAATTTATCCGGCAATTTCAGCGAGTTATAGTCTGACAATTGCCGGACTTAGAACCTCCCCTCTTGGAGGGGAGGGGGACCGCCGCGATTTATCGCGGGGGTGGTAGGGTAAAATTACCCCCTCTTTGCGTACATCTGTGATGTCCGCAAAACTCCCCCTGCAACAGGGGGAGTTCTTTAAATTACCCCTCACCCCTTGCTCATAAACTCCGGCTTAAAGAACAGCGCCGCCTGAAACGACTGACCGATGCGGTACGCTTTTTCGCGCAGGATTTCCGCCCGAAGCGCATCAAACCGCTCACCGGTCGTGGCTACCCATAGCTCCAGCCAGCGCTCGAACATAGCGGGGTTGAGATCCAGCGGAAAATGCTTGGCCATCGGGCGGCCTTTATAGGCCGGAATGTCGGGATGGGCGCCATTGGTAATGGTCATCCAAAACAAGGTCAGATTATCGAAATGCTCCGGCCAGTCATGAACCGCCCCCTCAAACACCGGCCCGATGAGATCATCCAGACGCACCCGGCCGTAGAAATCTTCGACCAGCCCGCGCACCTCATCCATTTTGAACAGTAGTTCCGCCATGACAAATCCCGAAGCCTTAATACCCGTTAAACATAAGCCGACACCAAATCCTAAGCCTTGCCGGTTAACCTTGCCTATTTAGGCCCGACTGCGCCCGATTGCCATGCGGCAATTGGTCATGCGCCTTCGGGTATGGTCTGCAAACCAGAGGTAACTATGGCCAAGGCGATTTTCCACCGCCGGCAACGCGTGTGGGTCGAGCCCGTCGGCACCTGGGCCTTGATCGATAAGGTCAACCCCATTTGGGCCAAAGGGTTCGACGAACCCATCCGCGTCACCTATGACTGCGGGCTTGGCCGTGAATTTCGCGCCGAGGAATTGAAATCCGAAAGCGATGTCGAGCAGGCCCGTGATGTCGGCCAGTGGCGGATGATGCGCGCCCGCAACAAGTGGCACACCCCCGAAGACGCCAGCCACCACCCCTTCCCCGGCACCTATCCGGTTGTGGTCACCGATCCCAATGACTGGGGCGGCTGGCGCGTGCCGGGTGCGGAATATGACCGCGATCCAGCCTTGATCGAAATGCAGGCCCGCCTGATCACGCTGTCGCCCAAACTGCTGAAGCTGGCCAAGGATTTGGTCACATACGTGCGTCAGGAAACCGAAGACCTGCCTGATGAGGTGATGGAGCTGGCCAAGCGCGCCGAAAATCTGCGCCATCTGGTCGAATCCGAAGCGCCCGAAGCCAATACGCAAAAGGTTCAGCCTGCCGATCCAATAGCTAAATAACTAAAGATTACCGGCCTCCAGCCAGTCAACAGCCTCATCAAAGCTATCAAAGCCCCGGAATATCTCATCTGGAAACAGCGGCGCAATCGTCGATACCCGTGCCAGATCCAGCGGCGATTTCGACACGATCGCTGTGCGCCCCTTATGGATCACGTCGCGGGTCAGAAACTGCCAGCGACGCGCCAGGTGCTCGATGTCCTCAAATTCAATGAACCCGCTGAAATCGCGCAGATCAATCAGCCGGCGCCACGCCCAGGGCCGGTCAAGCTTACGCGCCGCACTGAAGATCTGATCAACGAGGTGAGTGCTTTTCATATTGCCGATGATGCGCACAATGACCAGCCTGCGCTTAGGGTCAAGGCGAACCCTGAACCGGTAGCGTGTTGACTCAGGACGACGTGAAGACTGGGGCATTTTTGGTTTTACCGATGATACCCGATTTCATAGCGCCCCTACGTCAACTTGGGAATGAGGTGACATCTACGACACCCAAATTTACCTAAAATTATCCCAAATTTTCTGAATATTACGCCTGAACGGGGAAATGATGGGCTAAAATTCGCGGGTTACGCACCCACTACATGGCGGTAATTTGAATTGCCTTGGGCGATCAGGTTTGAAACAGTAGAATCACAGTTTTTAATAGACACCTTGAGTCAAAGCCATGCGCACTGAAATCGCCCGCCCGATCCGCCTCACCGACTATAGGGCACCGGCTTACCGCGTCAGTGCGACAGACCTCACCTTCCGGCTCGATCCGACCGAGACGCGGGTCACCACCCGCCTGAGCTTTGAGCGCCTCGGGGAATCCCCCGCCCCGCTGGTTCTGCTGGGAGAACGGGTTAAGCTGATCAGCATCAAACTGGATGGCGCTGACCTGTCGCCCGACACCTATGAGATTACACCGGAAACCCTCACCCTTCGTGACGTACCCGCGCAGTTTGTTCTGGAAACCGAGGTCGAGATCAACCCGCAGGACAATAAAACGCTGGAAGGCCTCTATATGTCGTCGGGCCGCTACTGCACCCAGTGCGAGGCCGAAGGTTTCCGCAAAATCACCTATTTCCCCGACCGGCCCGATGTCCTGTCGAAATATACGGTTCGCGTCGAAGCCCCCAAGATTGGGTTCCCGCACCTTTTGTCCAATGGCAATCTGATCGAATATGGCGACTTAGACGACACCCACCACTATGCCGTCTGGCAGGATCCGTTTAATAAGCCGTCCTATCTGTTTGCACTGGTCGCCGGTGAACTGGATGTACTTGAGGACACATTCACCACCTCATCAGGGCGGACGGTCGATCTGAAAATCTATGTCGATACCGGCATGAGCGCGCGGGCCGCCTATGCGATGGACGCCCTGAAACGCTCAATGGCTTGGGATGAAAGCGCCTATGGCCGCGAATACGACCTTGACCTGTTCATGATCGTGGCGGTGCGCGATTTCAACTTCGGCGCCATGGAAAACAAGGGCCTGAATATCTTCAACGCCTCACTGCTGCTGGCCGATCCGACCACGGCCACGGATGCCGATTATGAGCGGATCGAAAGCGTCATCGCCCACGAATATTTCCATAACTGGTCGGGCAACCGCGTCACCTGCCGCGACTGGTTCCAGCTTTGTCTCAAGGAAGGCCTGACCGTCTTCCGCGATCAGGGCTTCTCGTCCGATCAGCGCGGCCACGCCGTTCAGCGCATCAAGGACGTCAAGGCCCTGCGCGCCCGTCAATTCCCCGAAGACGCCGGCCCGCTGGCCCATCCGGTGCGCCCGTCATCCTATCTCAAGATCGACAATTTTTACACCGCCACCATCTATGAAAAGGGCGCGGAAATCGTCGGTATGCTGAAAACCGTAATGGGGCCGAAAGTCTACCGCACCGCCCTGGACCACTATTTCGCCACCCATGACGGGACGGCAGCCACGCTGGAAGACTTCCTGAAAAGCTTTGAAGCCGTCACGGGTAATGATGTCTCAAACTGGCTGAACTGGTACACTCAGGCCGGTACGCCGCGCCTGAAGATCACCCAGACCTATGACGCCGCGGCAAAGTCCCTGACCTTGAGCCTTAGCCAATCGACCGCGCCTACCCCATCTCAGCCGACCAAGGCAGCAGTACCGATCCCGGTGCGTCTGGGGATTTTAAGCGAAGACGGCACCCCGCAGAGCTTTGGCTTTGAAGGCCAGAGCCAAATCGAAATCACCTATGTGCTGGATCAGCCGTTCGCCGCCATCACCCTGACCGATGTGGCCGCCGCTCCCGTCCTGTCAGCCCTTCGCCATTTCTCCGCGCCCGTGATCCTTGAGGTCGAAGAACCGCAATCGCATCTTTTCGCCCGCTTCAAAGGCGACACCGACCCGTTCAACCGCTGGGAAGCGGCGCAGAAACTGGCCCAAAATCTGATCCTGACCGGCGGCGATGTGGCCCCCTATGCCGAGGCACTAAAAGCGACTTTGCTTGATGACGCCCTAGAGCCCGCGTTCAAGGCCCTGATCATGGCCCTGCCGACCGAGCAGGGGCTGGCCCAAGAGATGTCTCCGGTCGATCCGGCCGCCATCCACACCCGTCGCAAGGCCGTCAAGGCAGAATTATCGCGCGCGCTCTATCCAACCTTGCGCGACCTTTACGATGCCATTCAACCGCCCACGACCTTCTCACCGGATGCCCAGAGTGCAGGGGGGCGGGCCCTGCGCAACGCCCTGCTCGATCTGATCATGGCGGGCTACGGCACGGCTGATGCGGCCCACCAATCGGAACTGTCGGCACTCGCCAGCGCCCATTATGCCCGCGCGGATAACATGACCGACATGATCGCAGCCCTTACGGCATTGATGTCCGTGCATGGTGAGCCTTATGAGGCCGCCCTTGATGCCTTTTATGCCCGCTTCAAAGACGAGCCTCTGGTCATCGACAAATGGTTCGCCCTTCAGGCTGCCTGTCCGCACCCGGAGACGCTGGCGCGCATTGAGCGCTTAAGCCGCCACCCCGACTTTGACCCGAAGGTGCCCAATCGCTGGCGCGCTCTGGTGCAAAATCTGGCCTCTAATAATCCGGCTGTGTTCCACGGCGTATTCGCGTCCGATAGCTATGGTTACGGCTTTGTGGTTGATCAGATTCTGACGGTCGATGAATTCAACCCGATGACGGCGGCGCGACTGGTCGAATCCTTAAGCGGTTATAAGCGCTATGCTTCGCCGTACCGTGAAGCGATGAAGGCTGCCTTGGAGAGCATCATGGCAACACCTAAGCTGTCAAAAAACGTCGCTGAACTGACCGCTAAAGCGCTGGATCAAAAATAAACGCCACGCCCGCTCCGCCTTAAATCAGGCTTAAACATAACAGGTTATATTCCGCTTACAGATATAAAGTAGGCGTAACCAGAGGGATGTGTCTTGGGCTTAGAGCGCGTAAGATTCCTGATCGTTGATGATAACAGCCATATGATCGGCATCGTCAAAACCATCTTGCGCGGCTTTGGGGCCGTGCATGTGTTTGAAGCCAAAGACGCCACCGATGCGTTTTATCGGCTGAAAAATGACGCCATCGATATCTGCGTGGTCGATTATCAGATGGACGTGCTGGACGGCGTTGAATTTGTGCAGATGGTGCGCAATTCGTCCGACAGTCCCAATCGCTATGTGCCGATCATCATGCTGACCGCTCATTCGGAGCGCTCGCGCGTTACCTCGGCCCGTGACGCCGGGGTCAACGAGTTTTGCGCCAAACCCGTGACCGCCACAGAACTGCACCGTAAAATCGCAGCTATCATCAATCATCCGCGGCCGTTCATCAAAACCTCAACCTATTTCGGGCCCGACCGTCGTCGCCGCAATGACCCGCAGTATCGCGGCCCCGACCGCCGTCAAAGCGGCGGAGCGGGATAGCCGCCATTGCGGCGGCGGCCAAGGTGGCGGAGCCACCGCCCGGCGAGGGACTTAAGATAGGACTACACGAAAAAAGCGCCCCACCGGATGAGGGCGCTTTTGGTCTGGGGGGGCCGATTACTTCAGGCGATATTCACGCCCGCACGTACCACATCAGATCACTCGGACAGTTTTCTCGTTAGAAAAAATCGACCGCAGCCTTACGCCGCCTGACGATGCCAGACGGCCTGATCGACCTTAGCGGCATTGAGCGCGCCGGAGACCTGCTCCTGGTACATCATGCCCATCACCATTTCATTAAGCGCCTTGAAGCTGGCGTCGATATCCTCGACCCGTCCCTGATTGGACATAGCAAAGAACTGCGCGGCATTGACCCGCGGCATTTTAAGCTGAATGAGGTAGGCCAGACGGCGCGCGCGCTCAGGGTTCTGGCGGTGAGCCTGCGGGTCTTGCGCGAACATTTCCTTGCCCAGTTGAGCGATGTAATCAAGGCTCAGGGCCTCGAACCGTTCGGCCTCCAGCGGGTGCATCATGCGCGAAGGGTCAAGTTCCAGGACCAGATCGTTCAACAGGAAATACAACAGATGACACCCTTCGTATTATGCGTTACTGAACTCACAATACACCCAAGGGTTTGATATCCCGTTGAAGAAGAGGGTTTATAAATCCTCAACTTTCTCGGTTAAGAAATGGCGCCCCTCACGGTCCTCAATCTCAACCACCCACAAATCCGGGTCGAATTTCATCTGCTTTTGCAGATAGTTATCGATTTCGAGTTCATCATCGGTCTTGATGGGGCGCATCCACACGGCCCCATCTTGCGTCTGGGCCTCACGCAGCAGATAGCCTTGCCGCGTCATCAGATTAATGACCTTGATGATCACGCCGCCGGCTTTGGCATCGCCTTTTTGCGCAATATAACCAAAGCCACCGCCCTGCTCGATGCGCCGCAACAGGGCACCGACCCAAAAATCCGTCGATAATAACACGCTGTTTACCTTCTTTGGAAACGGGGCCTAAAGGCTGATGCGCTTATAGTCCCCTTATTAATCGGGTTAGGTGGACTTTCGTGGCAATCCATAAAGTAAAGCGCATTCCGAAAAGTGTGAAGCGGTTTTCGGAACCCAATGCGCGGCAGATTAAAAACCTGCTCCTCGCTGTGATGGTAGCATCAGGCATAACGTCTGGTGCGGCCTTGGCTGACGCTCGCAGCGATGCGATTGAGACCCTGACGCGCCGCCAGTTCATACTGACGGCGGATAAACGTTGCCATTTGCTCGATGCCCCGGCCGTGACCGCCCTGAATGCCGGCCTGATCCAGTCACGCAATCAGTTGGTACGCGCGGGCATTTCCGCCAGTAACATGCGTATGGTGTTAAACCGCGCCCGTGAGGCCGGTGAACGCGTCGACTGCGCCTCCTCTGCCCTGCAATCTGAAGCCGAAACCGTACGCGGCGCCTACCGCGCGTTTGTCGCCCAGCCACGTCTTGACCTGCCGTCGGGCCGCACAAGCTGGCAGGCCACACGCAGCCACGGCGATGATGTGATGTGGCGCCTGGTGCAGCATCAGAACAGTCGCGATGGCCATCTGGCGCTGGGGCTTTACGGCACCCTGACCGGCTTTGATTTAACCGTCATGGCGCAGTTCAAGGGGGATGAGCGCCCATATGCGGCCCGCCTGATGATGCGCGACCCGCGGATGAACAGCACAGGCGTCATCTCGCGCGATACATATACCCTGAGCACCCGTCTGCCGGCTGGATTTAACGAAGCCTACAGCCGCACCTTCATGGCCTCAAACCGGCGCGATCTTCAGATCGCTTTGGGGGGCGGACGCAAGGTTAATCTGGCGGGCTTTGATGTCACCGGGCAATATGTCGGCACGACGGAACCCAAACCCACAGTGCGCTTTGATTTTCCACGGTCTGCTATGATGGCAATGGCCGGGCTTGATCCGCGCGAAGACATGATCGTTGCTTTTGAGTTTCGTGACGGCCCCCGCTATGCCCGCTTTGAAGTCGGTGACTTCATCACGGGCGCAGGATTCATCGCCTTGCCATCCCCGTATGGGCAATAGGCCGCTACTGACCCACATCCAGAATGGTTTCAAACCCGCCATAAACACGGCGTTTCTGGCCATCGGCCGGGAGTGCGGCCGGATCATCTTCGAAACGAGGGTCGCTCATCAGATTGCCCCAGGCCGCATCACGCACGGCCCGTGATGGCCATTCGATCCAGTTATAGGTGACAACCTCACCCTCATTTAGCTTCACCGCCCCCTTATAGTCGGTCACTTTACCATCGGGCACATCATCCCCCCAGGCACCCACCACGCGCAAAGCCCCCTGCTCGATAAAGGCCTTGGCCTGTTGCGTGGAGATGGCGCGATAAGCCTCCCGGCTGCTGGCGGGCACCGGCAGCAATGAGCCGTCGACATAGCCAGGTTTGCCGCCCCCAGTCTTGGCATCCCCAGTCTTGGCATCCCCCTCATCGATAATCACCTCGAAACCGGCATAGATCATGCGCTTACCGTCAAAGGGCATGTCCTTCATCATGTCGTCCATGCGCGGATCGGCCATCATTTTTTCACCCGCTGCGTCTCTGACCGCCCGATCGGGATATTCAAACCACGACAACAGCACCACTTCATCCGGCGTAGATTTGACCGCGCGTTTGAAATCGGTCAGTTCGCCGTCCGGCACCTGATCGCCCCAGCTTTCAAACATGCGCGTCGCCCCGAACTCTTTCATAAACGCCCACGCCTTTTCGGCATGCTCGATATAGATATCCTTATTGGCCGCCGGCACTGCGGTTACAAATCCGTCGATATAGGCCATGATGGTCGTCTCCGTGTTCTGATGATTTTGAATACGCACCCGCTTGACAATTTATGTTGATATCAACATATTACAGTTATGTCAAACCTGAATATCGAGTCGGGCGCCATCGTCCTGCCGTTTGCGGCGACCCTGCATGTGCGCGACCACTGCCTGTGTCTGGCGGCGCAACGGGCGGCGCGCGCGCTGGCACGCCGGTTTGATGACGCCTTACGGCCGCACGGTTTGACCAACGGGCAGTTTTCGCTGCTGATGGCGCTGAACCGTCCTGAGGCGGTCTCTATGGGGCCATTGGCGGCATTTCTGGCGATGGATCGCACGACCCTGACCGCCGCCCTCAAGCCACTGGAGCGTCAGGGCTTGATTACGATTTCGCCCGATCCAAATGACCGGCGCGGCCGCAAAATTACCCTTACCTCTGAGGGGCATGCCCGCCTGATCGCCGCCCTGCCCGTCTGGCAATCGACCCACGCTGAGATCGATGCCCGGCTGACCCTATCGCCCGCCGATCTGCGCACAGGTTTGCGTGAACTCGTTTAAACAAAGGAAACGACCATGAATAAGAACACAATCTGCCTGTGGTACACTGACGATGCTGAAAACGCGGCCCGCTTTTACGTCAGCGTTTTTCCGGACAGTGCGGTCACCGCCGTGCATCACGCACCGTCTGATTTTCCGGGCGGCAAAGCCGGTCAGGTACTGACCGTTGAGTTTAGCGTCTGCGGCATACCGTGCCTGGGGCTTAACGGCGGCGACGTGTTCAAGCAAACAGAGGCGTTTTCCTTCCAGATCGCCACCGAAGATCAGGCAGAGACCGATCGCTACTGGAATGCCATTGTGGGTAATGGCGGCGCGGAAAGCGCCTGCGGCTGGTGCAAGGACAGATGGGGCCTGTCATGGCAGATCACGCCGCGCGTTCTGACCGAGGCTATGGCTCAGGGCGGAGATGTGGCCAAACGCGCCTTTGAAGCCATGATGACTATGGGCAAGATCGACGTGGCCGCCATTGAAGCTGCGGTAAAGGGTGCCTGATGGCCCGCACGGGCGCGATAACGGATGTGTGATCTTGCCTTTTTTCGGTCGTTTTTCTATTCTTTATGGTTAAGGCAAGACTGGGTTCGGGGAGACATAACGACCAGAGAGATTAATATATGAAACACTTTAAGCCTGTCGCCGCTCTTATTGCGCTCCCGTTGATGCTCAGCCTCACGGCCTGCGCCAGCCATAAGTATGTCGACGAAAAGATCGGTGCAGCCAACAGCCGCATGGATCAGCAAGACTCCCGCCTCACCCAGCTTGATGCCACCACTCAGGACGCGCTCAGCCGCGCTACGGCCGCGGGCAAACTGGCTGAGGGAAAGTTTGTCTATTCGGTGGTTTTGACCGACGATTCGGTAAAGTTTGACACCGGTAAGGCGGTTCTGTCCGATCAGGCCAAGGCGACCCTGACCCAACTGGCCGACCGCCTAAAGGCCGACAACAAGAACGTCTATCTTGAGATCCAGGGCTATACCGACTCGACCGGCACCGACGCGATCAATGATAAGCTGGGCGCTGACCGCGCCGACAGCGTGCGCCGCTTCCTGAACCAGCAAGGCGTAGCGCTTAATCGTATGTCGTCGATCTCCTACGGTTCCGCCCAGCCTGTGGCCGGAAACGATACGTCTGCGGGCCGCTCCGCCAACCGCCGCGTGGTGATTGTGGTTCTGTCGTAGGGCTCTAAAGCCAATACATAAAAAGCCTGCGTCCGGTTAGCATCGGACGCGGGCTTTTTTGCGTTGAGAAGCTTTACTTAAGAACTCCCCCTGAGGCAGGGGGAGCTTGAAATTAAACCATGTTTAATTTCAAGAGGGGGTTAATACAACGTTCCCCCTAAGACCGTGGCGGGCGGATGATAAAGTCGGAAAACCCGCCGGGATCGGCAATGTCGGCACGGGGGGCTTCGGACAGGGCGGAAAACCCTGAAGCGCGCGTCTGGGCAATGCGGGTATCAAGCGATGACCCATCACCATGATCGCCCGCGCTGACCGGGGCCGAGACGGCACTGATGTCAAGCTCACCGCGGGTTTGCGAAATGACCGGCAGGATAACGCTGACGCTGGTGCCGACACCGGGGCTGCTCTCAATCGTCATCGCCCCGCCGTGAAGGTGGGCCAGCGCCTTGACCAGCGACAGCCCAAGCCCGGTACCGCCCGCCTGCTGCGCGCTGGAGCCGCCCTGCTCATAGGGCTGGCCCAGACGGGTCAGATCCGCCGCAGATATACCGGTGCCGGTGTCAGTGATATTGATTTCAAGCTTATCGCTCCCGATCACATTCAGCATCAGGGTCACCTGCCCGCCGGACGGCGTAAAGCGCACGGCATTGGACAGGAGGTTAAGACATATCTGTTTCAAGGCGCGCTTATCGGCCTGAACCTCAATCGGCGTATGGGGCAGTACCGACTTGATGCGCACCCCGCCGCTATCGTCAGCAGACCCCGGTTGCAGCATATTCTGGGCCTGAGCCCTGACTATGCGCAGGGCCGCCGACACCGGTTCACGCGCGTCGAAATCCTCAAGCTTTAAGGTATATTTCTGAGCCTCGATCTTGGAGACATCGAGCACGTCATTGATCAGGTCGAGCACATGCTGACCTGATTCAAAGATCAATTGCGCATATTCGGCATATTTGGCCGACAGTGGCCCGAACATCTTCTGGCGCATGATATCGGAAAAGCCGATGACGGCATTGAGCGGCGTGCGCAGTTCATGGCTCATGCCCGCCAGAAAATCTGACTTGGATTGATTAAAGCCCTCAGCCTCAGTCTTGGCCTGCTCCAGCGCCACTTCGCGGCCATGCTGCAATGAGGCATCGCTCATGACCCCGTAGAGCCGCCCGTCCGGTCCGCGCCTCAGGCTCAGGTGCAGATAATGATCCAGCATGGCATGGGGGGTAAAGCCCACCTCAGACCGGCCAAGGCTTGAGGCCTGCTCCACCGCCAGGGCCACCGCCACCCGATCCGGCACATGAGCACACGCCGTCAGGCCAAGCTCCATCATGGTGCGAATATCAAGGCCTGCGGGTGCTTCGCCGTAAGCTGACAGCACCCGCCCGCCTTCGTCGAAACTCAGGATCAGGCACGGCTGTTCGGTCAGTTGGGTCAGCAGACGCTCATTGGCATCTTCGGCGTCCTGCGCCCGCTCGACCCGCGCGCGCAAGGCGGGCATCAGGGCCAGCGACAGGCCGACGCAAACGCTGAGCAGCGATAAAAACGATAGCCAGAACCCTTCCTGATCATCGGGGATGCGCACAGTCTGCGACACACTGATGAAGGTGGCGATCAGCAAACACATGAACGACAGACTGGCGCCGAGCGAGATCAGCACCCGCTGATTAAGCGCTACCGCCGCCGCCAGAGGCGCCACCATCCACACCGCCAACGGCCCGGCCACACCACCGGTCAGGCCCACCGCGATCAGGCTGCACAGGCTCCATATCCACAGCAGAACCTGACGGCGGCGGATGCTGTCGTGCGATAACAGAAAGATCGAACACAACCCCGGAATAGCGCCTGCGACCATTGCGCCGACCACGAACGAGGTGGCGGGCAGGAACAGCATCCCCGCCAGCCCCATGAGCGCCAGCGCCGACCAGCTCAGGTGCCACAGCACCACGCTCATGCGCAGGCCCCCTCGTCCGGAGGCGGCGGCGGTCACAGGTGGCGCAGGTTTCGACACATCAGGCATGGAGTTAAGCACATCACAGAATCTTGGGCATGACTACCGCCCATTAAGATTAACGGCGGGCATGTACCTTATTTTTCAACACCTGTGACATTAGCTAACAAACATACGCACAGCTAAACCTATCACTTATTAGGCGAAGCTTAAGCATGACGTGCTAAGGTCGGGCCATGTCCACGCCTTTGCGACACATTCTGGCTCACCAGACCGACGACAGCGCGCCTGTTGCCGATAGCGCCCAACGTACCCTGCCCGGCGATGATCCGGCTGATGGCGGGCGCGCATTCCTGCGCATGGTCAGCCATGAACTGAGGACGCCGCTGAATTCGATCATCGGCTTTTCCGAAGTGCTGCGTCACGAACATTTTGGCCCCTTAGGCTCGCCGCAATACCATGAATATGCCGGCATTATTCACGACAGCGGCCGCCGGCTTCTGGGGCTGTTTGATGATGTGCTGGAGATTGTGCGCCTGCAAGGCGGTAATGCTGACGTGATTTGCAGCCCCCAACAGGTTCTGCTGTGTCTGGAAGATGCCCTGCTGAGCCACGCCGGACGGGCCGAAGCGCGCAATATCCGCTTCAGCCTGCGCCTCAAGGACGAAAATTTAAGCGGTTATTTCGATGTCCGCGCGGTCGGCATCTGTCTCGATCACCTGATCGATAATGCCTTAAGCCACGCGCCCGAAGGCTCGCTGATCGAGGTCTCGGCCAAGGCGGTCGGTGACGATATCGACATCTGGGTGTTCAATGTCGGGGCAGCCCCCACAGCGGAAGAGATCGACCGGCTGATGCGGCCGTTTGAAATCGGCCCCAGGGCCCCCGGCCGCAGTCAGCCCGGCGCAGGCCTCGGCTGGGCGATCGTGAAACTCTATTGTCAGGCTATGGGCGGCGATTTTAAGGTCACGACCTCCCCCGGACTGGGCCTTAAGGCCATTTTGCGCTTGAAATCCCAGGCCTGAAGGGTCACATCCGGGGAAAGTATATAGGTTCCCTGCATATGTCTGAATTTACGTCACGTCTTGATGACCTGTTTGAAGAGTTTGAACTCTTCGACGACTGGGAAGAGCGCTACAAATACATTATCGATCTGGGCAAGGACATGGCCCCGCTTGAGCTTAACGAAAAGACCGAGGCCAATAAGGTGCGTGGTTGCGCCTCTCAGGTCTGGCTGGTGATTGATGAGGCGCCAGCCGGCATTTTAAAGTTTCGCGGCGATTCCGATGCCTTTATCGTTAAGGGCCTGATCGCGTTGCTGTCGCGACTGCTGAACGGTCTGGCGCATGAAGAGATTCAGGATTTTTCGATCCGCGACACCCTGAATAAACTCGGCCTGAATGAGGCCCTGTCGTCGCAGCGCACCAACGGACTGATGTCGATGGTCGAGCGTCTGAAGCACGCAACGGCATAGAACCTTTAAATACCGTAATAGATCGCCAGCCGCTCCAGCGCCTCACGTACCGCCAGCTTACCGTGTCCACGCGGCAAGCCGTAGTCGCGCTCCAGCACCGGCAGGGTAAGCCCCTCCTGCATCAGACGGCGGATCATGTCGCCCGCCGGATGCCCCAGATGACAGAGCGCCCCTTCATAGGCCGCCCTTGCCTTCAGGCGGAACATCGGCTCATCAATCCGTAACCGCGCCACATTGCTATCGGCGCCAAAGGCGTGCCAGTTGGTGCGTACATGATCGGTGCCATACCCGGCCAGATAGTCATGATGTAGCTTTTCAAAGGCCGACTTATGGCGGGGGGTTAAAAAGGCCGCACCGTTTTCGGCTTTCAGTCGGTTGAGGCTGGCTAATGGGTGGGCGCGACGTTCAGTATCGGCCCCTTTAGCCTCGTCCGGCACCTCTGATGAATGGGTACGATTTGCGGCGAACCCTTGCCAGAACTTCAACATGATTACCCCCAAAACCTGAAACCCGCTAAGGGTGCGCAACAGATAGCGATCTGCCCAACCATAGACGCTTATGGGTTAATTTTTTCAGAGCGCATAACCACCCATCAGCACATTATGGCCAGAGGTTCCGGGGCATTTTTCAGACACGCTTCCATCCTGTCCAGTTCGCGATCAATGACGCGGTCATCGCGCAAATCCTCAATCAGCCGACAGGCATGGCCCGCCGTCGTCCGGTCGCGCCTGAACGCCGTACCGATACGTGCCAGCGGCCACTGATAGGTAATATAGGTCAGATACATCGCCATCTGACGCGCCCGCGCAGCCCTGGCATTATTACGTGAGGCGGACATGATGTCGGCAGGCAGAATGCCCGTGGCATGAGATACAACATCAATCACAAACAGGGCCTTGGCATGATCCCTCATCGCCTGCATCTCAGGCTGCGTCAGCCGCATACCCGCAATACGAGCGGGCGCCCCTGATTTATCCCCTTTGGTTTCCAGAAATAACGGCACAGTCATAATCACACCATCTTTGTTGCCGCAGCCCCGTGCCGCAGTGAAGCCTCAAGCATAGGCAGGTCCAAAGATAGGAGGATAACTTTCCTATTTAAAGAAAAAAATAGGTAAATTTACCTAAAATAATTACAGCTAAAAAGTGTCAAATGACTCATTTTCATAACAAAACAATTAATAGGGGAATAATTTTAGGCATTAAGTCCTAATTGCATACGTAGCATATTCAGCCGACACAGGCACAGCGATTCGGTGGCAACCTTGTTAATTGCAGATATCAGGCGGCCCGGATCCCAGAGGCCACAGCGTCCGGTCGGCCAATCATGACGTCATGGCCCAGAATCATGTCGACCTTAACCCCGTCGCTGGCCAGTGGCAGGCGCAACCAAAACAGGCTTAAGGTCCGCGCCCCGCGCCACGCCATAGAATGCAGCCCGACATTGGGTTTGCGGGTTGTGGCGACCAGCGACAATTCCTCAGCCCAGTACATGGCTTCATTTATCGCATATATTTCATCGAAGGTTTTACCGGTGATCTCAGTGCCGTAGGCGCTGAACAATTCCGTTCCGGCCAGCCGCTGACGGAAGGCTTCCGGCGGGAGAATATGCCGGTCATCCGCCGGATAACTGCCGGAAACATCAATCAGGCTGATGGTCGGCAAGAGCTTGCGCAAGGCACACGGATCTATATCGGCCCGTGCGGGCAGCCGTCCCGGCTTACGAAGGCCCTTCCAGTAACGGAAGATGTCTTCGTGGCCGCGTAAAGCCGATGCCATTTCAGCCGCTATACCCGCCATAACAAAACGCGCCACTGCCCCTTTTGCACGGACAATACTCACTGTCCGTCAACCTGCCCCGAATCGCACGAATCACCAGTATCCGCGCACGATCAAAACGAATCACCTGAATTTACCTTCTCTTAAGGGGTGATTCTTTGGCAAGCAAAAAAGGGTTAACGCGACCTCTCTGATGGTAAAAAGACACAAAAAAGACGCCTTAATCTCAGTTAAGGCGTCTTTGGCATTAATTATCGATAGGAAGATACTGAGCCGGGCCCTACTTTGCAGCGCGGGTTTTGCGGGCCACCTGACGGCCGCCCTGACCCAGGCCCATCTTTTTGGCCAGATCCGAACGGGCCTTGGCATAGTTTGGTGCCACCATCGGATAATCCTTCGGCAGGCCCCACTTGGCGCGGTATTCTTCGGGCGACATATTATACTTGGTGCGCAGGTGGCGTTTCAGGGATTTGAACTTACGGCCATCTTCAAGACAAACGATATGATCAGAAGAAATAGATTTCTTTACCGAAACCGCGGGCTCTTTCGGCGCTTCGATCTTCGTTTCTTCGCCACTGGAAATGCTGTTGAGCGCGGCATATACATTCTGAATAAGTGACGGCAACTCACTGGCCGGTACAGAATTATTGCCAACATAGGCCGAAACGATGTCTGCCGTCATATCAATGGTGTCTGTCTTGCTGTCCATTACACAAATCCTGTGGCTTTGCCAAAACAATATAAATCTAAGGTTGGCTTTAACTAAGCCATGACTTTTGATTATTCAAGTGTTCGCCAGAAAAAATATTCACATCATGGTGAATGTGAACAGACATTACTTATGAAATCCTGTGCGTCCTAAGGTCACATCAGTGATGGCCTGAAAATTTTCAAGTTTTCATGTCCTGTGCAAAAGCCAGCATAGCCGCACGTTCCGGGACACTTAAGGCCTCAAGCTCAACATCTTCGCCTTTGCTCAGAGCCCTGATGATTGTAGCACTCAACGCTGAAGACAAAGACCAGTTCCAGTAACGCAATACGGTTTGCGCCCGATCGGTCGCCAGCATGTCGTAGGTCAAAAGCACGTGCTCAAGCTCCGGATGATCCGCCCCATCCGCCATCTGTGCGGGCCGACGCAGGGCCTTCCACAGGGCGCGCAGGGATGATTTGGGCAGGCCTGTTGCCTTACACAGCACCGCCAGCGGCTCTCCGCCCCGGTCACGCAGAATTTTGGCACCGGTTGAAGGTTTGATGCCGGCAAGGTAAGATATCTCTTCGGCCAGATGGCGGGTCATGCCCTTACGCGCAGCCTCATCAATGGCCGCATCCAGGCTGTCGAACGGGCTGCGCGCCAGAGCCGCCCGGTTGCGCTGACGTCGCTCAATGAACTGAAGCGCCTTCCGCGACAGGGCATCCTGCCAGCCTTCATCGGCAGCCATAGCAAACACGTCGGAGGCCGCGTCCTGCATCACCTCGCGGTTGACGGCAAAGCGGCTCAGGATCACACGACGCACGTCGGCGTCCGCCCACCAGAACATGACATAGGCCGAACTGGGCCGCATTTCCGAACGCTTGATAACCAGCGGGATCAGTTGCGGCTGGGATTGACTTAAGACCACCACCGCCTCAACGGCCATTTGCGATAAGGTGGCGCGGGTGTTTTTCAAAATGACTTCTATGACCCGCACATCCTGCTGTTCAATCAGGATTTCGCTCAGGATGGGCGCCAGATTCTTGCGCGCCGCCAGCATCATCCGGTGCGCATGACTGCCATTACGAGCACAATAACTGAGATCAGAGTCGTTTAAGGTCTCGCACTCTTCGATCAGGGCGCGGGCGACGTGCACATCATCAACAATCAGGCGGCGCACCAGTGAGTTCGGCACCTCGGTCAGATGGGACAGGCGACGCGCGACGCGGGCGCGGTCTTCGATGCCAGCCTCACTGAGCATTTCGACCAGCAAATCGGCCGTCACCGCCCGCTCAAAGGCATTTATCCGACTTTCCGGCAGACAGACTACATCCGCCAGCCGCTTAAGCAGGGTCTGACGCGACGGGCTCACAGGTATTGGCACGCCGGCCGCTTGCGCATCCAGATCTTCGATGTAACGGGACTGAGACTCAGACATGCGCCATCATGCCCCGTCAGGCGTTAATCTTTTGTTATGGAGGGTAAACGCTTCTGATTAATCGTAGAGCGAAGCCAGAGATGTTACCCCCCTCTTCTGTTTAAGCCGACTTAAACAGAAGCTCCCCCTGCATCAGGGGGAGTTCTCAGAGGGACACCCTTTACAATCCGTCAACTCGTAAATCGTGAGATTTGACCGGGCGGCCGGAGCCGACAAGTGCCAGGCGTCGAGCGCCGCAGGTACACTTAGTACCTGCAAGCGATGACAACGCCGCAATTGTCCAAAGACCGCGATTTACAGGCCGTCAAAGAGGGCGGTGGAGAGGTATCTCTCGGCAAACGACGGGATAATCGCTACGATCGTCTTGCCGGCATATTCATCGCGTGCCGCCAGGCGGAAGGCGACCTCTAACGCGGCACCGGACGAAATACCAACCGGCAGGCCTTCGGTGGCGGCAGCTTTGCGGGCCATCGCAAAAGCGGCATCGTTGGAGACCGTTTCCACCCCATCAATCACACCGCGATCAAGGATACCCGGCACAAAACCGGCGCCAATGCCCTGAATCTTGTGCGGGCCAGGCTCACCACCCGACAGGATGGGCGAGGCTTCGGGTTCAACGGCGATCATCTTAACCGAGGCCTTTTTCTCTTTCAGGGCCTGACCGATACCGGTGATCGAGCCGCCGGTGCCGACGCCGGAGATGACCGCATCGACCGCACCATTGGTGTCATTCCAGATTTCCTGAGCTGTGGAAATGCGGTGAATATAGGGGTTGGCGTCATTTTCAAACTGCTGCGGCATGACCGAGCCGGGTGTCGTTTCCAGAATCTCCAGCGCCTTGGCAATCGCACCGCGCATGCCTTTTTCGGCCGGGGTCAGTTCAAGCTGCGCACCCAACAGCGCCAGCATCTTACGGCGCTCCAGCGACATCGATTCCGGCATACACAGGATCAGCTTATAGCCCTTGGCCGCCGCCACAAACGCCAGCGCGATGCCGGTATTGCCCGACGTCGGCTCAACGATGGTGGCCCCCGGCTTCAGCTTACCCGAAGCTTCCAGCGCCTCGATCATCGAAATGCCGATACGGTCTTTGACGGATGACAGCGGATTGAAGAACTCAAGCTTGGCCAGCACATCGGCCTTAGCGCCATATTCCTTCGACAGGCGCGGCAGGCGCACCAGCGGCGTATCGCCCATGGTGTCGAGGATGGAATCGAAAATCTTACCGCGGCCAGAACGCGACAGTGTGGATTCGGACATGGAATGAACCTCCGGTGGTCTTTAATTTGGTAATTCGGTTGTGATGTGATTACCGCACAAACCCAAACGGGTAAATGCAAATCGGGGTGAAACAGGCCTGTTACCGGGGAGCGCGTGCTGTTACCGAGACAAACCAAACTGAATTTTGACCACCTTATCGCTTAAAATGTTTGCTGATAAGGCAAATCACCTCACATATGGCGTCAAAGAATCTAAACTAAGGATATGGGCATGACCTTCCCTGAAGCCACCGTAGCCGACACAATTGATGCCGCCGAGGCCGAGACCGCGCCACCTAACGCGCTGCCCAATCCTCATGAACTGGCGACCCAGTTGATCGCCAAACTGTGTCACGATTTTATATCGCCTACGGGTGCGATTGTGTCCGGCCTTGACCTGCTTGAGGACCCGTCCGCGCAGGACATGAAGGAAGATGCGATCAACCTAATCAAGGCGTCGTCGAAAAAGCTGGTGTCGATCGTATATTTCGCCCGCGTGGCCTTTGGCGCGGCAACCACTGCCGAAGCCTTTTCCATTAAGGAACTGCGCAAAATTCTGGATGATATCTTCGCCTCCATGCGCGCCACGCTCGACCTCAGTATCGATGATGAGATCGTACTGGAAAAGCCGGTGGCCCGCGCTCTGGTCAATCTGGCCTATATCGCCGGCGGGGCCTTGCCGCTGGGCGGGACGGCCAAAATCGAGATGGAAACTGACGGCGACGCCATAAGCTTTACCGCCGTGTCCACCGGCAAAAAGGCCCGCCTGAAACCCGAAGCGGTTGAAGGCTTAAGCGGTGATCCGCTCGGTGACGGCCTGTCGGGGCAATGGATTCAGCCCTTCTGGCTCAACAGCGTAGTCAAGGAAGCGGGCGGCACCCTCACATTCACGGCCGAAGAAGACCGGCTTGAGATCGTTGTGAAGATGTAAAGCACCCACTCGCGGGGATTTGACTCTTCGGCAACCTGCGGTATCGTCCGGCTGATAAGGTTCGGGGGACAGAGTTCATGTTTTGCTTAAAAAAAATCGCCACCCTTGGGCTGATCTTTGCTGCGACGGCGCTGACAGGATGTGGCGGCGGAGGTGGCGGTGGTGGCGGCACGACAGGTGGAGGATCTGTTCCTCAGCCCGCGGGTTGGGTATCGGGCGTATTCTCCGCCGCCAGCACCTTTAAGAACCAGTGCCAGACCGTTCGTACCGGCGTTGACATAGAGGGCAATGCCTATCCCGACCGGGCGGGCACGGAATTGGCCGAAAAAAACTGGCTCAGGTCGTGGACGCGCGAAACCTATCTGTGGAATACCGAAGTCACCGACACTAACCCCGCAAACGGCGGCACGCGCACCGAATATTTCGCCACGTTGAAAACCTTAGCGCTTACGGCGTCCGGTGCGCCCAAGGATCAGTTCCATTTCAGTGAACCGACCACCGAATATCTGGCGCGGCGCAATGCGGTGGCCAGTGCCAGTTACGGGGCGGAATTTGCCATTTTATCGGGCAGCGTCCCGCGCGATGTGCGCGTGCTTTATACCGACCCGAACTCCCCGGCCGAAGAGATGGCGGGCGGCCAGAAAAAGCTCATTCGCGGCACGCAAATCCTGCGCGTCAACGGCATTGATCTGGTCAACGGGGGCAGCACTGAGGCGGAAATTAACATACTGAATAACGGCCTGTTCCCCCCTGCAACAGGTGTGACGACGACGATGGAGGTGCGCGATCCCGGCACAACCACCACCCGCACTATTACCCTGACCGCCCAGAACCTTAGCGCCAAGGCCGTCAACCGCACCCGCGTCCTGCCTGATGGGGCGGGCGGCAAGATCGGCTATGTGTTGTTCAATACTTTTAGTCCGAATGCCAGCGAAGCCGAACTGGCAGGGGCCATGACGACCATGCGCAACGAAGGGGTGCGTGATATGGTGCTTGACCTGCGCTATAATGGCGGCGGGTTATTAGCCGTGGCCTCGCAACTCAGCTACATGGTCGCCGGTGATGCGCGTACCACCAACCGCAATTTTGAGAGCCTGCGTTTTAATGCCCTGGCCGGAAGCCGAAATCCGGTCACGGGGCAGGCCAATAATCCGGTGCCGTTTTACACTACCGGCCTAGGGTTCAGTCTGGCGCAAGGCACGGCCCTGCCGACGCTGAACCTGCCGCGGGTGTTTGTGCTGACGACCGATGCGACCTGTAGCGCCAGCGAAGCGGTCATCAACGGCCTGCGCGGCATTGGGGTTGAGGTGGTGCAGATCGGCGGGCGCACCTGCGGCAAGCCCTATGGTTTCTACCCGCAGGACAATTGCGGGGAGACCTATTACACCATTCAGTTTCAGGGCGTGAACCATGCCGGTTTCGGTGATTATGCCGATGGCTTTGTGCCGGCTAATGCCGCAACCTCCACCGGCGTTAAGATCGCAGGCTGTTCAGCCAATGACGACCTGACGCGCGAACTGGGCGACAGCACCGAAGGGCTGCTTAGGGCCGCGATCGGTTATGCCACAACGGGTGCGTGCCCGACCCCGCCGCCGGTCGCGACCTCTGCGATCCAGAGTGGTGCGTTCAGCAGCCGTAATGCGGGCGGGTCGCTAAGGCTCGAAGCGCCGGAAAAAGGGATCATGGACACCAACCGCGACATGACGATGAGATAATTTCGTTTAACGCGATATTATAGACACTTTTCGGCATATCGCTTGAGGGAGACGAATGATGAGGCTCACAAAACTGGCTTTGGCGGCCTTGGCGTTGGGATTGAGCGCGTGCCAGACAAATGCCGGACAATCGGCTGCCGATCAGCCCGCAAGCGTTGATCTGAGTGTCGCTGAAACACGCGCGGCGCTGAGTGTCGCTCTGGCCAAGGCCCTCAATCGCGGACGGATTGAACTTGGGGTCACGGCGACGGATCAGACCTCAACCGTCACCGTTCTGCCCCCGCCGCTGGGGCCGCATGAAACTCACTCGACCGCTGTGCCGATCCGCTTTGATATCATCCGCCGTAAGGGGAAATGCCTCGCCCTGCGCGCCGATGATGGCTCGGTTCACACCATGTCAGGGGTAAGGTGCGAGACGGTAAAATAGTTGATGGGCTGCCGGTAGCCTCACCTCATCCCCATGCAACTGGCATAGTAGCTGACCGTGGCGGGCCAGTCGCTGAAGACGCCGGTCACACCGACATCCTGAGCCAGCACATGAAGTACCGTGTAATAATCCCCGCTGGTACGGATAGCTTTTGACACGCTTTGGAAATACCAGCCGCCGCCATCGGTCAGCGGGCCGGAGCGTTCCAGCGTCCAGGCGATGATCTTGATATCGGCGGCCTTAAGGGCCTTGGCCAGCCGCGACGGCACAATCCGGCCAGTCTCATCGACGGTCAGCAAAAAACTGATGGCAGGGGCGACATAGTTGATACCCTCGGCCTTAAGCGCCACCGGATCAAAGCCCCAGCTTTGCGGGTTCATGCCGTCCAGCCCCGGAATGGAACCGTCATCAATCAAATAGACCGCCTGCGCCCCAAATTGCGGCTCACGGGCAATCCAGTAGCGGATATCGGCAATATCAAAACTCTGCGGCCAGACGTCCTTCGGGGGAATGCCCGCCGCCTTATAGTCATCAATCAGTTTTTGGGCATAGGCCTCTCGCGAAAAACCATCGAACGGCATGGCCACGACCGGGGTTTTCAGCTCAGGCGTAAATTTGGCCCCCAGCGACCGGAACAGGGCAATCGATTCTCTGTGAGTCATCGTCTGTGCCGGTTCAGTCGCATAAAGATCCGTGCGCCAACCGGGCGTGCCGGCCAGATAGGCCTCAACCGTCTTAGCGGTCGGATCGGCGCCGTCCATCTTGGGCGTCAGACTTTGAAATTCGGCGAGTGTCAGATCAGACGTACGGCATTCGGCGCGCGCGGGCGTCTGGCCTGATGCAGGGACGAACGGTTGAGTGCATTTGGCCGCCAGATGGGTCACAAGGATGTTGGTCGTCGTGTGCAGATCATCATGCGCATGGCGGCAAACCAGCGCTTTATCCTTGGTGAAGGCCACATCACATTCCAGAATCCCCGCCCCCTGCCAGGCTGCAGCCCGGTTGGATTCGACCGTATGCTCCGGAAACATCAGCGGCGCGCCGCGGTGACCGATAGAAAAAAGTGTACGGTGCACCGGCTTGCCAATGCAGTCTTTGAGTTTTTCTTTAAGCGGCCCTTCGGGCAGTTTGTCGATAAGGTAAAGAGGCCGTACCCCGACTTCGACCGGGATATCGTCCGCCACCGCGGGGATGGCAACCATCAGGGTCAGCGCTAAGCCCGCGCTCGAAAGCTTTAAAAGCGACATCCGTATCCCCTTGATTAAAATTTTGATGTAGCAAGTGCAGATGACGCCGCAATGACGCCGTCTGCAGACCTTTTAAAAGAGTATTCACACCTCATTAATCTTTTGCCAACGGTCTCTTAACCAAACCCTGTCTATACAGTTTATCCGGGGCCAAGGTGCGTCTGAGTAGGACGTGCGGCTTAAAGAGTAACCTGACGGGGTATGCTGTGGACGATTTGATTGCTGAATTCCTGACCGAGACCGCCGAAAGCCTTGAGGTGGTCGATAGTGAACTGGTCAAGTTCGAAGCCAACCCGAATGAGCGCAAGACGCTCGATAATATTTTCCGGCTGGTGCACACCATTAAGGGCACCTGCGGGTTCTTAGGGCTGGGGCGCCTCGAAGCGGTCGCCCACGCCGGTGAAACCCTGCTGGGCCGTTTCCGCGATGGCAAGCTGGAGGTTACCTCCGATGCCGTAACGCTGGTGCTGCATTCGATCGACCGCATCAAGTTCATCCTGTCGGGTCTGGAATCGACCGGCAATGAACCGGACGGCGACGATCACGACCTGATTTCGCAACTTGAGGCCATGGCCGAAGGTCAGGCCGTTGATATCTCCGCCGTGCAGGCCATCGATGTGCCTGAGCGCTCTCTGAACGGTGAGATCGAGCCCGCCGAACTGAATATCCCCGCGGTCTCCACCGCCGCCGCTGCCGCTGCCGCCCCGTTGCAAGCCGGCGATATCGACCCCGCCACCGGTCGCGCCCTGCGCCCCGGCGAAGTGTCCGAAGCCGACCTTGAGGCCGCCTTTGCCGCTGCCGAAGCGCCAGATTGGATGAACGAAGCCGTCGCCGACGTCGAGCCGGAGCTTAGCGTCTCCGAAGTGGCACCGGCCCCGGTTGCCGCCGCGGCACCTGTGGCCGCCAAAGCCGCCCCCGTCGCATCTGACGCCCCAGCGCCTATGATGGGCGAAGATGGTGCCGGTATCGCCACCACCCAGTCGATCCGCGTGTCGGTTGACGTGTTGGAAGGACTGATGACGCTAGTGTCGGAAATGGTTCTGACCCGCAACCAGTTGCTGCAAATTTCGCGCAACCGTGAAGATTCCGCCTTTGCCACCCCATTACAGCGTCTCTCGACCCTGACCGGTGAGTTGCAGGACAGCGTGATGAAAACGCGCATGCAGCCGATTGGCGCGGCGTGGAAAAAGCTGCCCCGTCTGGTACGCGACCTCAGCCACGAACTGGGTAAGAAGATCGACCTTGTCATGGACGGTGAAGGCACCGAACTTGATAGACAGGTTCTGGAACTGATCCGCGATCCGCTGACCCACATGGTGCGCAACTCGGCTGACCACGGTCTTGAGCCGACCGCTGAGCGCATCGAACTGGGTAAGCCCGCCAACGGTACGGTCAAGCTGTCGGCCTTCCACGAAGGCGGCTATATCGTTATCCGCATCGCTGATAACGGTCGCGGCCTCAACACCGCCCGCATCCGCGAAAAGATCATCGAAAAGGCGCTGGCCCCGCGCAACGAAGTCGAAGCCATGTCGGATCAACAGATCCACCGCTTCATCTTTGCACCCGGTTTCTCGACCGCCGCCAAGGTCACTAACCTGTCGGGCCGCGGCGTCGGCATGGACGTGGTGCGCACCAATATTGAGCAAATCGGTGGCCAGATCGACCTCGTGTCGATCATGGGTCAGGGCACGACCTTTACCATCAAGATTCCGCTGACCCTGGCTATCGTATCAGCCCTGATCGTCGGTGCCGGTGGTCAGAAGTTCGCTGTGCCGCAAACCTCGGTGATGGAACTGGTTCGCACCGGCGCCAATGCCGAGCACAAGATTGAAAAGATCAATGACGCGCTGGTCTTACGCCTGCGCGACAAGCTGTTGCCGCTGGTACAACTTGGCCCGACCATGCAGCTTGAGGCCGCCCAATCTGAGGACCCAACCTTTGTTATGGTCATTCAGGTCGGTGAGCGCCGTTATGGTCTGGTGGTCAACGATGTTCTCGACACCGAAGAAATCGTGGTTAAGCCGCTGGCCGGAATCTTACGCTCCGTTCAGGCGTTTTCGGGCGCCACCATCCTTGGTGACGGCTCGGTCGTGCTGATCCTAGATCCGAACGCCCTGTCGGAATATGCCGGCAACATCATTGATGAAAAATCAGCCGAAGACGGTGAAATCGTGGTCGCCTCGGCGGAGAATGAAAAAGTGGCCATGCTGCTGTTCAAGGCCGGTTACGGCGCGCCCAAGGCGGTCGAACTGGCGCACATCACGCGCCTGGAGCACATCGAAGTCGAAAAGATCGAGCGCATGGATGGCCGCGCCGCCCTGCAATATCGCGGCAAGCTGATGCCGATCCTCAACGTCAGCGAAGGCTCTGGCCTTATGGCCGAAGGTATTCAGCCCCTGCTGGTCTTTACCGGCGAAGGTTACGCTATGGCGCTGGCGGTCGATGAGATCGTCGATGTCGTCGAAGATTCGCTGTCCATCGAACTGTCGCCGGATCGTCAGGGCGTTCGCGGTACGGCGGTTGTCGCCGGTCGCGCCTGTGAAATCCTCGATGTCGATTACTACCAATTCCGCGGTCTGGCTGAACATGCCCGCAAAACCACTACTGAGTCCGACGCTGGAAAGGTCGCCGCATGAGCATCCGTGATTATGTAACCCTGCGTGTCGGTGGTCAGTTGTTTGGCGTCGATGCCGCCCGTGTCCATGATGTGTTTCACCCGCGCGGCTTAACGCCTGTGCCACTGTCACGCTCTGAAATCGCTGGGGTTTTAAACCTGCGTGGCCGGATCGTTACCGCCGTCTGTGCCCGCCGTCGTTTGGGTCTTGGCCCACGCGAAGAGGGCGCACCTGAGCCTCTGGCCATTGGTCTTGAGGTTCACGGTGACTCTTATGGCCTCGTGATCGATTCCGTTGATGAAGTCCTGAAACTGGATGACGAAAAGTTCCACGCCGCCCCCGGCAATCTTCCGCCGCGCTGGGCAGAAATAATTGTCGGCGTTTATCAATTGGAAAAGGAACTTCTGATAGTGTTGGACCCACACACGCTTTTGGATGCCGGGCATCTTAAGGCAGCCTAGTTTAGCGTAATTTTAGGGGCTTTTTAGAATGAAAACCTGCCTTGTTGTTGATGACAGCCGCGTCATCCGTAAAGTCGCCAGACGTATTCTGGAAAACCTTCAGTTTGAAGTGCTTGAGGCCGCCGACGGTCAGGAAGCTCTGGATGCCTGTAAGGCGGCCATGCCGAACGCCGTGCTGCTGGACTGGAATATGCCGGTTATGGACGGGATCACCTTCCTGAAGCACCTGCGCAAGGAACAGGGCGGCAAAGACCCGATCGTGGTCTTTTGCACGACCGAGAACGATCTGTCCCACATTACCGAAGCCCTGACCGAAGGGGCCTCCGAATACATAATGAAGCCCTTTGATGGCGACATTCTCGAAGCCAAATTCCAGGAAGTCGGTCTGATCTAGGCGTTTTTACAACGCCTATTTTTTTCACGGTAGCCGGTAACCATAATATGAAACAAGCCTCATATGTCAGCTAACCCCAATCCTGCGGCCTCGTTGCGGCCCCTGAAAATCATGATCGTCGATGACTCGGCGGTGGTGCGGGGCCTTGTCACGCGCTGGATCGAGCAGGAATCAGACATGGTTCTGGCCGGTTCCGCCACCGACGGGGCCAAGGCGGTCGAACGCGTCAAGGACATCCAGCCCGATGTGCTGATCCTCGACATCGAAATGCCTAACATGGGCGGCCTTGAAGCCCTGCCCAAGCTGATTGCCGCAAAGCCGGGCCTGAAGGTGCTGATGGCCTCGACGCTGACGACCCGCGGGGCGTCAGTCACCATTCGTGCGCTGGAACTGGGCGCGGCGGACTATGTTCCGAAGCCCGATTCGTCACGCATTGGCGGGGCAGACGGGTTCCGCACCGAACTGCTGACCAAGATACGCGCCCTGTGTGGCCGTACCCGTTTGTGGCCAGTTCCCCCAAACTCAGGGCCGCCATCAGCGACGCCTGATACCAGGTCTGAAACCGCGCGGCCATCGTCACTCGCGCCGTCACCATCGCTGGCACCATCACTGGCCCCCGCACCGCGCGCGACCAACATCACCCCGCTAAAAACGGGACATGTGGCGGCCCCGATGCTGCGCCCGCGTACCGGCCCTAAGCGTATCGATCTGCTGGTGGTCGGCTCTTCGACCGGTGGCCCGCCAGCCTTACGTAATTTCCTGCTGGCCCTTGGGCCTGATTGGAAGATCCCGGTGCTGATCGTACAGCACATGCCCGCGACCTTCACCACCATTCTGGCGGAGCATCTCGATAAAGCTCTGCCGATGACCGTGCGCGAAGCCAAGGACGGGATGCTGATTGAATCGCGCAATGTCTATATCGCTCCCGGCGACTGGCACATGACGATTAAGAACGACCCGATCGTCAAGCAGATCAAGCTCGATCAGAGCGCGCAGGTTAACTGGTGCCGCCCGGCGGTCGATCCGTTGTTCCGTTCCGCCGCCGAAGTCTACAGCCACCATGCGCTCGGCGTTGTACTGACCGGCATGGGCCATGACGGCCGCGACGGCGCACAGGCGCTGGTTAACGTAGGCGCCACCGTGATGGCGCAGGACGAAGCCTCAAGCGTCGTCTGGGGCATGCCGGGTGCGGTCGCCGAAGCCGGCCTTGCTGAACTTATTAAACCTATTGAAGGGCTGGCGCAGGCCTGTAAGACTTTTGCGCGCGGGGAAAGACCACAATGACACCTGAAGACATCGAACATCTGGCCGCCCTGCTCAAAGCCCGCTCCGGCCTCATACTGGGCGCGGATAAGACCTATCTGATTGAAAGCCGTCTGGCCCCGATCGCCCGTAAGGAAGGCTTTGCCAATGTCGCGGGCCTGCTGACATCGTTGCGCACCCGTCGCGATGAAAAGATCATCCACGCCGTGGTCGACGCCATGACGACCAACGAGACCTTCTTTTTCCGCGACAAAACCCCGTTCGATCAGTTCAAGTCCGACGTCCTGCCTGTCTTTGCCAAGTCACGCGTTTCAGGCGACATCAAGGTATGG
Organism: Asticcacaulis machinosus; assembly: GCF_028550435.1. Lineage (GTDB taxonomy): Bacteria > Pseudomonadota > Alphaproteobacteria > Caulobacterales > Caulobacteraceae > Asticcacaulis > Asticcacaulis machinosus. The sequence goes on from NZ_JAQQKV010000002.1 coordinate 62,061, forward strand.
TGCGCGGCCTGTTCGACCGGCCAGGAACCCTATTCACTGGCCATGATGATGGATGAAGCGCGCGCTCAATATCCGCGCATGAATCTGGACATCACGGCGACCGACATTTCTGAGCGTTGTCTCGAAAAGGCGCAAGCCGGGCTCTATACCCAGTTTGAGGTTCAGCGCGGTCTACCCATCACCATGATGGTCAAGAACTTTGAAAAGGTCGACGAAATGTGGCGGATTTCGCCCAAGATGCGTCAGGCCGTTAAGTTTCGTAAGATGAACCTGCTGGATGATCTGCGCGGTCTGGGTCGGCTGGATGTCATCTATTGCCGCAATGTGCTGATCTATTTCGATCTTGAGACCAAAAAGCGCGTGCTGGAGCAGATGGCGACCATGCTGGCCGACGACGGCTACCTGTTCTTAGGGGCCGCTGAGACGGTGCTGGGCATTACCGATGCGTTTAAGCCTCTGTCGGGTATGCGCGGCATGTATGTAAAGAATATGGCGGCTAATGCCTCCCTGCGTCCGTCCATGCCCCTGCGCGCGGCGGGTGCGGCGTAAAGCCAATCGCGCAAAAGTCCCTCGCCTGACGGCTCAGTGTACTTTTGCGCGTCTCATTCAGAAGCCTCGGTGTACATACTAAAGGGTGTTGAACCATTCTGTCTGGACGCTAACGCTCTCGATCATTTCAGTTTTTACACCAAGTTGAAGTGATTTAAGCAGAACGCATAGTTCTTCACCGTCGATTAAATCTATGGCCGGTGCACCGTCTCGGCTAGCTTCTTTACGAGCTTCCGAGGTGAAGGTGCCCGTAGTAATAAATAGGCCCTTGTCGCCCCTGCCAATCATAGCACCGCGGAAATCGCGAATATGACCCGCTCCTACGCTTCCCTGGTAGCGCTTACATTGGAATGAAACATGGAACGAAATTAAGTTTACTCGATAGATTCCCACCCCATCAATTCCACCATCACCACTTTTACCGGTCACTTCCACCTTAGTGAAACCGTTTTCTCTGAGTATACGTTGGCATAAGCGCTCGAAAGATGATGGTGGAATATTCTGGACAGCCGTAAGAAGTTGATCTTTCCAGTCAATTATATCAGTTTCATTAGGCTCTTCTAGTTTGAGATCCTGAACCTTTGCTTTTCCAGAACCTTTCCTATTACTGTAACTAAGCTTTCTAATTGCCGCCGGTATTTTTGCACAATCTGCCTCTGTTAAACTTTCACCTTTTTCTAAAAGAACCCACACTCCGCGACCTGAACTGTTTATAGCGTCGTACTTTTTGAGGTATGTGCGCGCCCAAAAAGAGTTATATTCCAGCTTACCTTTATTATGACCGGTCATCGGCACTTGCTGAATTTCTTCAGAAAAACCTTCATTCTCAATGATTTTATCATAAATTTCTTCGTTTGACCCGGAACCACCTAATGCTCGCAATGCTTTTAAGGTAGGCCAAATCAGCCTGTCATAAGTAGGAACATCGACGCTCAAGCCGTTTTCAATTACGTTTTGCAATCTCGCCATGCTTTAAGCCCCCAGCTTTCTTACAGATTTAAATGGAAATGACATTTAAACCTTAGTCATTAGCAAGCGAAATAAATACATTCCACCCACTCCAAGTTTCACCCGCGGGGGTTCCCCGCTGTGTGATTCAAAAGACTCAGTGCCAAAAAATGCACATATTTATCCTGTTAATAAATCGAATCGTTGACTCCCGACTCTTGTCGGTGAGTCGCAAATCACTTTACGAATCAATCTTCGGGTAAGCTTAACGAATCTTAAGGGATTTTCGTTTTAGCTTGTTAACGAATGGTTTGGGCATGTCGCCCCAACCTCGTTCCCAACGCCGGAGGGGCTTGATGCGAGTACTACTTATTGAGGACGACAGCGCGACCGCGCAGAGCATCGAACTGATGCTCAAGTCAGAAGGTTTTAACGTCTATACGACCGATCTGGGCGAAGAAGGCGTGGATCTGGGTAAGATCTATGACTACGACCTGATCCTGCTCGACCTCAGCCTGCCTGATATGTCAGGCGTAGAAGTGCTGCGTCAGTTGCGCGTGGGCAAGATCAATACCCCGATCATGATCCTGTCGGGTACGTCGGAAATCGATACCAAGGTGAAGACCCTGGGCAACGGCGCTGACGACTACATGACCAAGCCGTTCCACAAAGACGAAATGATCGCACGTATTCACGCTGTGGTCCGCCGCTCCAAGGGCCATGCCCAGTCGGTGATCAAGACCGGCGACATCATTGTCAATCTGGACGCCAAGACCGTCGAAGTGTCAGGCAACCGCGTGCACCTGACCGGCAAAGAATATGAAATGCTGGAACTGCTTTCCCTACGCAAGGGCACGACGCTTACCAAGGAAATGTTCCTGAACCACCTGTACGGCGGCATGGACGAGCCTGAGCTTAAGATCATCGACGTGTTTATCTGTAAGCTGCGTAAGAAGCTGGCCGTGGCCGCTTCGGGCAACCACTATATCGAAACCGTCTGGGGCCGTGGCTATGTGCTGCGCGATCCGTCCGAAGTCGGCGGCATCGTCGCCGCCTAAGCTACGGATAAAGCCATAGAGTTATCGCCTTACCTGCGGGCAAGGCGACTGAGCGCCCGTCGGCCCCTCCCGACGGGCGTTTTTCTATTTTACGCGCATTGTTTCCAAAAACCGCTTCACACTTTTTGGTATGCGCTTTTGCGTTTAATTAACCGTGTCTGTAAACCTTAAACTAAACCCATTCATGTAACTTCGTTATATGGGCAGGTTCCCGAAAACAAATAAGATGAGGGTCAGGGTAATGGGTTTTCAGTCGTTTAAAGTCTTGTTTCTGTGTGAGCATAATTCGGCGCGGTCGATCATGGCTGAGGCCCTGCTCAATCGCTTAGGCGCCGGACGGTTTGAAGCCTATTCAGCCGGCATCACGCCTGCCGCCTCTGTCAGCCCCTATGTCATGAGCGTGCTGCAAAAGATCAACTACACCTTGTCGTCTCTGTCGCCAAAGCCGGTCAGCACCATGACCACCGAGGATGCGCCGGTATTCGATTTTATCTTTCGCCTGTCACATCATTTGCCCGCCGATGGTCACTGGCCTGATTTCAAAGGCGATCCGATGGTCATCGACTGGTTCCTGCCCGACCCAAGCGACATGAGCGACTCCAAAATCCGCATCGCTGAGGCCTATGCCGATATGTTTGCGCGCCTGTCGAGCCGCGTCGACGCCATAGCCTGCATGTCGGTTGATACCCTGAATAACGCGCTGAACCTGCGCAACCGTCTGGAGCGCATGGGCGAGGAAAGTTTCCGTCTGGCGTCTTAAGCTATTAGGTTCTTACGGGTTTTTAATTCCATAGTCGCGAGAAAGACGAAATTTTTTATCTTATTTCGCTTTTTGTGCCCTAAATCTCATGTACACTTATCGGCATGAATACCGATGATGCCGTCGTAAATCTATTCGCTCTGGCCCACCCCGGACGGTTGGCCATGTATCAGGTTATTGTCGCCGCAGGCCCCGGTGGCATTGCCGCCGGTCAGGTCGCGCGCGCGGTCAATATGCCCGCGAATACCGCTTCAACGCACCTGAGTATTTTAACGGGTGCGGGGCTGTTGAGCGCCCACCGCGAAGGCCGCTCAATCATCTACAGTGCGCAGATGGCGCACTTTTCCAACATGATCGGGTTTTTGCTGACCGAGTGCGCGCAAGGCCGCCCGGAAGCCTATGAATCGCTGCGGACATGGCTTAAACAAAACGCTTAGACTCTGTTTAAGAAAAGCGTTTCATGGCCACCGAAGTTACCATTTATCATCGCCCGACCTGCTCCACCTCACGTAAGGCGCTTGAGCTTATCCGCGCGCAAGGGATTGAGCCCACTATAGTCGACTATGGCAAGGTCGGTTGGACGAAGCCGCAGTTGCACGGCTTGATAACAACCCTGAAGGTAACCGCTCGCGACATCCTGCGCACCCGTGGCACCCCCGCTGAGGAACTGGGCCTAACCGGCATAGACGTGAGCGATGATGCGATTCTTGAGGCAATGGTTCAGCATCCGGTGCTGGTCGAACGGCCCATTGTGGTTACGGCCAATGGCGCGCTTGTCGCCCGCCCCATAGAACGGTTGCTGGAGATTTTATAGTTTTTTTTTGGGGGGGGTATGTCGGGACAGGTTACCGTGGCCAAGCGCAATGAGGCGGTCGATGTGTTGCGCGCCTTTGCCATTTTCGGCGTCTTTGCGGTCCATATCGCCGATCAGTTCGAGCTTTATTATGCCCATATGACGCCCGACCCCTTAAGCGGGTTTGTGCTGACCTATATAATGGGCAAATCGTTTTCGCTGCTGGCCCTGTGTTTTGGCCTGAGCTTTTTCGTGCTGATGGATCGTGAGGCACATAAGGGCGGGGACTTCTCAGGCCGCTTTGCCTGGCGCATGGCGGTACTGGCGATCATCGGCGTAGTTCATGGGGCGCTGTACCGGGGCGATGTGCTGACGGTTCTGGCCCCCATCGGGCTGGTGCTGATCCCGTTCCACCGGGTGCGCCAGAAAGGGATACTGATCGCTATCGCCGCCATATTGATCCTGCAACCGTTTATTTTCTATCAGCTTTTCAGCGCCGTCAGCGGTGCTGAATGGGCCAATACAAAGCCCAACTTCTGGAATGGCGGCCGTTTTGAGGCTTATCAGCACGGTACGCTCATAGATGTCATTCGCTACAATCTGTTTGAAGGGCAATATCCGAAATGGTGGTTTTTCCTTGAAACCGGCCGTGTGGCGCAAATCGCCGGCCTGTTCCTTATTGGCATGGTTCTGGGCCGGATCGGCTTTTTCGATCAGCCGCAAAAATATGCCAAAGCCCGAAGGGTAGCACTGGCTGTTCTGGCGGCAGCCTCTGCGGCGCTCATCATCTATAAGCCCGCCCTGACCGCGCTGGTCCCGACCGCTCAAAGCCCCGTTATGGCTGGGGCCCTGTCGAATATGATATTAAGCGGGTGGACAGATTTGACGCTGATGGGCGTTTACGTGCTCGTGATCCTTGAACTGTTTTACGGGTTTGCGGGACCAGTTCTACGGGTTCTGGTACCCGCCGGACGCATGACCTTAAGCCTCTATGTGTTTCAGGCGATGGTGTGGGTGCCGGTCTATTACGGATTTGGGCTTGGCGGCTGGGTCTGGCTAACGCCACCGGTTGCTATGGTGTGGGGTGCCGTCTTCTTTGTGGCCGAAATCATCTTCGCCCACCTGTGGCTAAAGCGGTTTTACTATGGCCCGCTCGAATGGCTCTGGCGCGCCGCAACTCAAATGAGCCTCAAGGTGCCGTTTTGGCGTAAAACCTAATCTTCTTCACCCACGGTCGCAGCGGCTTTTTCCTTGGGTTTGCGGTCTTTAAATACCGCACCCATGTCGCGTTCTTCGGATGTGGTGAGTTCCTCATCGGCGGCAGGGAACATTTCGTCTTCCTCCTCCGCGATGTGGTGCAGATATTCGTGTTTTAGTTCCTCGAACTTTTCCGACCATGTCTTAGATCCTGCATCAAGTTCGGCAATCTCGTCGATCAGGTCTTCGATTTCTTTGTGTTCCGCCACCGAATGGCGGGCCTTAGAGGTTAGGTCAGGATTGGCCATCATGACCGAATAGAGCGCCTGTTCTTCGGCCGCCGCATGGGCCTTGGCCTCCAGCGCGAAGGCCGCAAAGTGTTCCAACCGTGCATCTTTATCGGCAGCTTCGATCTGATCCAGCAGCTTACGGTGCTTGTTGTGGTCAGCTATCAGGGCGGTGAAGATATCAAGCGCAGACTTTGCGGGGGTTTTATTAGTCATGGCGGGGGGCGACTCCAAAAGGTTAACCCAACCTACCGCTCAGAAAATAGCTTTTCGATCAGGTCGCCCGTGCCGGTTATAAAGTCTCAGTATCTTCGAGCCGGATATCAGGCCGCGCATCGGACGCATCGCTTCCCAGCACCACATTGTCGAGCTTCAGCCCCCGCACATGCCGCGCCCACAGGCCATAGGCGGGGGTAATCCCGAACATGCTCGGTTCCGGATAAGCGCTATCCAGTTCAGCGGGCCGGCGCGCCGCATGCTCTGCCGTGCCGCCGCCGCGATAGGTGAAATGCAGGTTGGTTAGCGTCACATCTTCAATCGGATGATCGCTCAGCCCCATGATCAGGGCCGAATAATCCGCCAATATATCGGTCGCCGTCATGTGCGCTATCCGTACCCGCCGGATCGCGCCGGGCGTGGTGCCTTCCGGCCCGCGCAGACGCGCCCCGATACGCAGGAACAGAGGTGCGGTCGTGATCTCAGTCAAACTCAGGTTTTCGGCCACCACATCTTCGATCACTCCGCCATCGACCGTTTCCAACGCCAGGCCGCGGGAGCGCTCAAAATGGCAGTTACGGATGGTAATGCGCCGGAAGCTGCCGTTCGATTCCGTGCCGATCTTGATACGGCCGGTGACGCGGTCCTGATCCGGCGCGCGTTCCTGAGTGCGGCCAAAGGTGCCATCCAGCATCGTGCCCAGATCAAACCCGCTGACGCGGCAGTCTTCGATATGAATATCCTCGCAGTCGCGGATTTCACCCAAAGCAAAACTCGATTTCAGCACAATGGCGTCGTCATTGGGGGTGTTGACCTTGCAGCCCGTTATGCGCACGCGCTGGCAGCCATCGATATCCAGCCCGTCGCGGTTGGTGTCGATGGTCAGACCGTCAATCACCATGTCCTCAACACCCGTGGCCAGCAGCGCAAAATGCCCGCCGTTTTTGATCGTAAAGCCGCGCAGGGTCGCATGGCGACAATTCTTCAAGGCGATCGATTTGTTGCCCAGCCCCGCCATAGCCGAGACTTCCGGCGCCAGTTCGGCCATGACCTCAGCCGACAAACCGCGCATACTGAGCGGGAACTCACCGGCCTGTTTTTTCCATTGCGATCCCGGCCCTTCGCGGGTCAGGCCACAGCCATCAATCAGGCCCGCGCCGGTGATGGCGATGTGCTCCAGCCCCTCGCCCCAGATCAAGGAATTATGCCAGTGAGAATGGCCAAAATCCTGATAGAGATCGAACGGATTAGGCTCAAACGGATCGTATTGACCTGCGTGAATTCTAGGATCGGCGGCGATAATCTCCGCCCCTTCGGTCAGGTGCAGGGTGACGTTACTTTTGAGCTGGATCGAAAAGCTTAAATACCGTCCCGCCGAAAAGACAACCACATCGCCGTCAACCGCCGCGGCCTCAATGGCCGCATTAATCGCCTGCGTATCCAGCGCCACACCATCGCCCACCGCCCCGAAATCTTTGATATTTTTCACCTAAGACCTCAATTGATCCGGTTCAAGCAGTTTCGCAATTGGCGGAATAGCCTCATTGTTATTTTCGTGGTTTTGGTCGAGCCAGCTAATGAGGTCATCTCTAAGCTTAACTACGTTTACTTTAATTACATCCCGAAGATTTTTAAATACATAAGGGCCGTTTTCAATTTCATCAAGCGCCAGCCATACCGCCTTAATAGGTTGCGGCAATCTTAATTCTTCGGCTTCGGCAGATGACATTCCGAAAATATCGAACGCATCGATATTTAAAGGTCTGCACTTTCCACATATCCATCCAGGTTTGCAGGACTGACATGATACTTCGGGCCATCCCCGCAAAAGGAGACGCTGTAAGTACCCCAACAGCGCATAGGCCAATAATTTCTGACTGTTGTGTGAGATTTGAGACATGATGATCAGCGCAGATTGCGCAAAAAGCTAATCCAGCGTCTTAACACTGCAAATCAGACCTGCAAAGTCTGAACGTTGAGCGCCAACTGATTACGGCACCAGTATGGTCGTGCCCGTGGTGGCGCGGCTTTCCAGCGCGTCGTGGGCCTTGGCTGCGTCGCTCAATGCAAAGCGTTGGTGGATCGGGATGGTGATAATCCCGCGCCCGATCAGGTCGAACAATTCCGCCGCTGACGCCAGCAGATCCTCGCGCGTCGCATTATAGGCAAACAGCGATGGCCTCGTCATATAGAGCGAGCCTTTGGCATTGAGGATACCGATATCGAACGGCGGGATTGGCCCTGACGATTGACCGAACGAGACAAACAAACCGCGCGGTTTCAGCACATCCAGCGATGCCGGAAAAGTATCCGCCCCCACCGAGTCATAGACGACATCAAACCGCCCACCGTTAAGCTCCAAAGCCTCCGGGGCAAAATCCTCATCAGCATAGTTGATAACGTGATCATAGCCATGCGCCAGCGCCAGATCGACCTTGGCCTGAGACCCGGCTGTGCCGATGATGTGCGCCCCCAGATGCCGCGCCCACTGCCCGGCGATCAGGCCGACCCCACCCGCCGCGGCATGGAACAGCAGGTGATGACCGGCCTTAACCTCAAACGTCCGCCGCAGCAGATACTGTACAGTCAGACCTTTCAGCAGAGCGGCCGCGGCGACCTCATCGGTCACGCTATCCGGCAAGGGGATCAGCTTATCGGCCGGGACATTGCGCGCCTCAACGTAAGTGCCCGGCCCATGCAGATAGACCACGCGGTCACCGGGTTTAAACTCAGCTACCCCCTCACCCACGGCCTCGACCAAACCCGCCGCCTCATTGCCCGGCGAAAACGGCAGAGCGGCCTTATAAAGCCCAGAACGGAAATAGGTGTCGATATAGTTGACCCCGATCGCCGTGTGCCGCACCCGCACTTCACCAGCCTGCGGCGGGGTGAGGTCAATGTCTTCGGCCACCATCACCTCAGGGCCCCCAACTTCATGCACGCGGATCGCCAGAACCATCGGATATCTCCTTGTTTTGAGCTATATCGGACGGCACCGACGTCAGTTCAATAGCGGCAGACCGCAGCTTTGCAGGAAATCAAAGCTATCCTCATAAAACGTGGGCGGGCGCGTCGGGTCGCGATCATCGCCTTTGGGGACAAAGATCACCATGCCTTGCCGCGCACGGGTAAGGATGACCCGATAGGCGTTTTTCAGATAAAGCCGCTGGTGGCGATCCTTAACCGACTGCCATTTCGTGCCTTTAAACTTATACATTTGCCAGTCCTGACCATCGTGACGCAGATCGGCATCCCAGCACACCCCCGCCCAATCCAGCTCCAAGCCTTGCACATCAAATTCGGTCGCCACGTCCTCAAGATAATAGGACGACCGCACATCGGCGCGGTCATTCAAAAACCAGTTGGCGGGGTCGATTTCGGTCTTAATATGTACGCCTTCGGGCTTAAGCCGCAGCGCGCCCGATGAGGCAATCAGGCCGAACCGCTCCGACCCACGCCCCTGAGCCCGCAGCCATTCCCGCGCCACCCTGATATCGCGCGTCAGGTAAATGGGATAGTGCCCCAATTTATCAAATGCCGCCCGTGCCGCCATAGCATCGCCATGCAGGACTTGCGCCACAAACTCCGACAGGGTTTCCGCCCGAAATGAGCGCATCGATACTGATAAATGCAGATCGTCATGCAGGCTCACCTGAGCGGTTTTGATAAAGGCGCTGGCGTCATGATTAAGGTCATAATCGGCCTGCGTAATCTGGGCCGACGCGTGCACCTGCCAGTGCGGGAAGTGATCTCGGATCGCCGCCATCCATTCGGACAATCCGGCCTCACCGGTATTGATCTCCTGCCCGCCGCCGATCAGACACACCACCGTGCACCAGTCGGGGTGGCGATCCATCACATGCAGCAGGAACTCAGGCTCGGACATGTCGAAATCGGCCACGGCGCGTTTTTGCTGCATAAACTTTGACGCCTGCGCCCGCGTCCAGGCGCGCTGGGCCTCATCAAAGACGACAATATGATCCGAAGGGGCCTCAACTGAGCGCAGATAATGGTCGCGGAAGTGATGGATGTTCTGGATAAAGGCATGGACATGGCGGGCGATATGGGTTTTGGCGCCACCGGTTCGGGATTGCTGATCGCGGATCAGGGCTTCGGACAGCACCGCCACCAAGGGCCCGTTACCTGACAAAAACGTGGCGTGGGTTTCGCCTTCACCGCTGCGTTGGGTGGCGATGTTGAGGCCCGCCAAAGTCTTGCCCGCCCCCGGCACGCCGGTGATAAAACAGATCGATTTTTGCCGGTGCGCGCGGGCGGTTTCAATGACGCGGCTGATGATGTCCTGCGTGCGGCCAAGATTCACAGCCCCCGCATCATGGCGCACAATATCGGCCACGTCATGCCGGTCATAGAGGGCACGGGCGGCCTCGATAATGGTCGGGGTCGGACGATAGCCGGTGGCGGCCCAGCGCTCTGCATCGAACTGTGCCGCCGCCGCCGTCGCGCTGAACATCTTCAGCACATAGCCAAGGTCGGCAGGACATACGCACAACGGTTTGGCGACATGGGTGCCCGGCAATTCAAACTGGATGATGCCCGACGTTTTCGCCCTGGTCGCCACCAGCACCGGCACGATCGCCAGATCATGACTGCCCTGATGGAAGTTTTTGAGATCGAGCGCATAGTCTTCGACCTGCTCTATGGCAGATGGCTTAAAATCCTCATCTGTCTTGAACTCGATCACAAACACGCAGTCGCCAATCAGCACCACGCAATCGGCGCGCTTCCCCATGCGCGGAATGGCGAACTCGAAATATAAGGTAAAGGCCGGCTGATCAGTAAGCGCCGCCCGCATCACGGTGATCTGCTGCACCCACGCCTCGCGCTGGGTCATCTCCAGCGCGAATGAATGCCCCTGCGCCAAAGCCCCCAAAATATGCTCATCCGTATCGGCATAAAACCGCGCACGGTCTGCGGTATAATAGGCGCGCATTCATCCCCCCTGAAATCGCGCCCAGGCTGTCACAAAGTGTCCGATTTTCAAGAAAAATATCCGATGCGTGTTTTCAGTATGCACAGCGATATGCAGAGAGTAGTTTAATCTCAGTGCAGATGGAGGGGCAGGTATGAAGACACTTTGGCTCAGAATTTCAATCGCCCTGAATTTCATCTTATTTGGCATTATCGCCGCATGGGCCTTTGCTCAATACGCGACGTACAGCCACGCCCATGCAGCCTTTAGCAGATTTCCCGATGAGGGCAGTCGCCCAGCCTATCATTATGATCTTTTTGGAGATGGGACGGTCATTTATCAAAATACTGAAACAAGCATTACGTACAAGATTGGTAGACTGGAGGCAATCTATGCGCTTTGGCTCCTAGACAGCCCACAGTTCAATCATGCACCTTTGGTATCGTCTGAGTGTTCAGTAATAAATTATAGTTTCGGCAAAATTACCGAAAATGGATGCTCTGAACCTAACGCCTTTACTTACGACAAAATTGCAGAACCTTTAAAGCCTCTGGTCCGTGCAATAAAAATCAACTGGAACGATCCTGAGCATGCCCCGACCTTAACTCCCGCAATAACTGCGGAAACTTATGATATAACTACGGCGAGGCATAAGGTCGATCCACCTTTCTGGCGACCCGGACCTCCACCACACGATCCAAATTCGCCCTCCCCCCATTAACCTTTCTTAAGTTTGCGTTTACTATCTTGCTCTCATGCAGGATTTGATTCACGCCGCTGATAATGTTGAGCCGCTCAGGGTTTATGGCCGCGTGGCGGTGGTCAATGGCCTGCTGATCGAAGCCAAGGGCGGGCTTTCCTATATGCAGGTCGGGGCGCGCTGTGAGATCATCCGCCGCCATGCCGATCCTTTGCCCGTCGAAGTCGTGGGTTTTCGCGAAGACCGCGCCTTGATGATGCCGTTCGGGCCGATCGAAGGCATCGCGCCGGGGGCTGAAATTCGCATCCTGTCCGACGGCGGCAAGGTTTATCCGTCGACCGCCTGGCTGGGGCGGATCGTTGATTCCTTTGGGGAGCCGATTGATGGTCTGGGGCCGCTGCCCAAGGGGCAGGTCGGCTATAACCTTCGCGCCGCCCCCCCGCCCGCCCATGCCCGCGCCCGTGTGGGGGAGCGGCTGAACCTCGGTGTGCGCTCGATGGATGTGTTCACCACCTGCTGCCGCGGTCAGCGTTTAGGCGTGTTTGCCGGGTCTGGTGTCGGTAAGTCCGTGCTGCTGTCGATGCTGGCGCGCGAAGCCACCTGCGACGCCGTGGTGGTCGGCCTGATCGGCGAACGGGGGCGTGAGGTCAGAGAATTTATCGAAGAAACCTTGGGGCCAGAGGGTCTGCGCCGCGCCATTGTGGTGGTCGCAACCTCCGATGAGCCCGCTCTGAAACGACGGCAAGCGGCCTATATGACGCTGGCCCTGTCGGAATTTCTGCGCGATCAGGGCTTGGAGGTTCTGTGCCTGATGGACTCGGTGACGCGCTTTGCGATGGCGCAACGTGAGATCGGTTTGGCGACCGGTGAGCCACCGACCACCAAGGGCTATACCCCGACCTGTTTTGCCGAATTGCCAAAGTTACTGGAGCGCGCCGGTCCCGGCCCGACCTATCCGGACGGCACGCAAGGCGGGCCGATTACGGGGCTGTTTACCGTGCTGGTTGACGGCGATGACCATAATGAGCCGATTGCCGATGCCGTGCGCGGTATTTTAGACGGGCACATCGTCATGAGCCGCAATATTGCCGAACGCGGCCGCTTTCCCGCCATCGATGTGCTTAAATCGATCAGCCGGACCATGCCGGGGTGCCAGACCCTGCCTGAACGCGAGGTGGTGCGTCAAGCGCGGCAGGTGCTGTCGGCCTATACCAACATGGAAGAACTGATCCGCATCGGGGCGTACCGCGCCGGTGCTGACCCCGATGTTGACCGGGCTATTCGCCTTAACCCAGATATTGAGAATTTTTTACGGCAAGACAAGGAAGAATACACGTCTCTTGACGACTCGTTTACGATTTTGGCGCAGATTCTGACCTCGGATCAGGCGGATATTCCGCCGGGTTAAGTTCAGGGTAGGAATACAAAATGGCTAAGTGGGTCAAAAGCTTAATCCGCATCTCGACCTTTGAGGTGGAGACCCTGCAAAAGACCCTCGCCGAAGTCGTTACCCGCCGCACCCATGTTGAAATGAAGATCGCCACGCTCGATGCCGAGTTTGAGCTGGAAACCGTGCGTGCCAAAGAAGATTACAGCCTGTCTATCCACATGCCAGCCTATAAAAAAGGCTGGGACGCACGCCGTCAGGTCGTTGCCAACGACCTTAACCTCATCGCTCACGAAGAACGCGGCATCCGCGATCAACTGACCGAGGCGTTTGAAGAACTTAAGAAGTTCGAGCATGTGTCCGAAGTGACCAAGCTGAACCGCCTGCGTCAGGAACTGGCGCGCGAAAACGCCGCCATGGACGAAGCCGCGCTGCGCATGAGCTACAGCCGCGCATGATCTCAAGGCGGGCCGTGCTGACCGGGGCGGTTGCACTGGCCGGATGTGGCCAAAGCACTGCGCAAACTGACGCTCCGCTTCCACCGCTGAAATCTCTGGCCCCGTTCGATCTGGGGGTCTGCGCCATGACCGCCACCTTCAAAGACCCGCAATGGGGAAAGCTGGCCGCCACCCATTTCGACCGCCTCACGCCGGAATGGGAAATGAAGATGGAATACATCCTTCTGCCCGACGGGTCGCTGCGGTTTGACGCGCCTGATAAGGTCGTGGATTTCGCCCAGTCTCACGGCATGAGCGTGTTTGGTCATGTCATTATCTGGTACGCGCAGGACGGTGATTATTTTCAAGCTTTGAAGGGCGATAAACGCACCTTTGTCGACGCCTACCGCGCCTATGTCCGCGGGGTAGCGGGCCATTATGCGGGTAAGGTCAATGGCTGGGATGTGGTCAATGAGCCCATGCTGGATGACGGATCGGGCTTGCGCGACTGCCTGTGGATGCAGATGATGGGGGAGGACTATGTGGGTGAAGCTTTGCGCGCCGCCCATGCGGCCGATCCGGCCGTGCCGTTGTTCCTCAACGACTATAACCTCGAATATTATCCGAAAAAGCGGGCCGCCTTTTTGCGGCTGGCCGAGCGATTGCTGAAAGCCGGTGTACCGCTGCATGGGCTGGGCACCCAGACCCATATCGACGCCAATATCGAAAAAGGCACGCTTAAGGCCGCCATCAACGACCTCGCTGCACTGGGCTTAAAAGTGCATGTATCCGAGGTCGATATCAGCCTGAAACCCGAAGGCATGATCCTGCCGGGCACGGATTTGCCTGCCGGTCAGGTGCGGGCGCTGACTGAGATCACCGACACCTATTTGCAGCTAAAACCCCATCAGCAGTTCGGCCTGACCGTGTGGGGATTACGCGACAAAGATACTTTCCCCTATCGCAAAGACAGCGCAGATAAGCCGGTGCTGTTTGATAGTGCAGGTTTTGCCAAGCCTCTGGCCCACGCTTTTGCCGGGCGGTTTTCAGCGTAGAAACCTTATACTCCCCCATCGCAACCGGTTTCAGTTATGATCACGCCTTGTCATATGGGGGAGGTGGATTTTTGCTTTAGCAAAAAGACGGTGGGGGGCTTGATAGCTGTTTTCAGGTTGAAGAAGCCCCCCACTGCCTCGGCTAAACCTCGGCATCTCCCCCACTTGATAAAGGTATTGCGATATCTGAGGCTTAGTGCGGTGGGGGAGTATTTAGAGTGAAGCCCAATCCGGCTCTAACTCTCTTTGGCCGGACGGATATTGGTAAAGGGGCTGTCGAGCACATCCTTGGGGTCGCCCATATCGATCGGGGCCTGCGGGTCAAGAGACGGGCGCGGCTCAGGCGTTGATGCGGCAGGTGCCTGACGCTGGGCCGTTTCGGCTTCCTTACGCAGGAACCGCAGATCATCGGCAATGCGGAAGATGGCGACATAGAATTCACAGAACGACCGCCACAGCAGAATGCCGGCGAATACAAACAACAGGCCGCCGATCAGAAACGGTATAGCCAGGAACCAGCCCCACGGAGCCTGTTCACGCATGGCAATGCCGACGGTCGCCCCGACAACACCGAATGCCGACAGCAACAACAGCGACAATCCCGCCCAATAGATCAGGTGAATAACCGGCCGCGTAATCAGGCGGTCAAAGGTAATCAGGTCAAAGAAAATATCGCCCGGAGAGGTCGAACCGAACACCTGCTTGATCAGACGCTTCATAAGCTGGCCACCCTTTAACCCGTCATGGGCTTGTCATTATTTGGTTTGCGTCCCTCGCCGGGCGGTGGCTCCGCCACCTTGGCCGCCGCCGCAATGGCGGCTTAAGCGGAATGATTCCACCAGAAATCATTCCGCTCTGAAAGCGTTAGAAATGATTTTAACCCTGATTGTCAAGGTTTATGGATTTTAGACACTTGATCTGGTCGCTCGTGAAAATTGTAGGGCATTGACATTAAATTGCGCCCTTTGCCTTTCAATCAAAATCATATCCGAAATAATTCCTGTATCCAGCCGATAAAGCGCTGGCCTTAAGCTCATCAGAACTTGGGATAGATTTGAGATAACCGCATTTTATGCCGATGTACCCAAGCGCATCATATATCTCAGGTACTTTGGCAAATGACTTCACCCCTAACGATATCGGAGCCACATAACGCTCCTTCCCAATCATTTTCAGAGTCTTAATTTTATCAGCAGCATTTGCACATACATTGCCGTCAATTATTTCCTTTCGGATAATAATGTACTTCGCCAACGGGTCGCCTTTATCGCTCCAATAATTAATGGCATCATGGCCGTAGAAATCTGTCAGGCAATCCGAACTTACAGGCTTTATATATAAACTTTCCGAATTACTGAATCTGAAAATTCTGTGAAATCTTCTATCAAAATCATAAACTGACACACTGTATCTGTTAACGTTTTTCGGAATGAGGCACAGACCATCTACAGTACTTTCGTAATTAAACACAGTCCTGTAATTATTCACCAGCGCACGAAAACCAGCAGTTTTAATTTCATAATATGCTGAAGGCTGAAACAAGAGAGGTGATACGGCAAGCATGACTACCGCACCTAAGACAAACCAAATCGTGCCACCCGATAATCGCCGCATCATTCCCCCAATTCAAAACCCAGATTAAATGACATTGGCCTGTGTATCACTTAACCAGACGGATAGACATTCCATCCACCTCAAAGTCACAGACTTTGAGGTGAGTACGATCATATCTGTCCCACGGTCTTAAGCTTGACCTTGGGGTGGATTTCGTTCTGGCTCATGACGGTGGTCGTGGGCCGGAAGCGTTCAACGATCGAGCGCACGTAAGGCCTGATCTGCGGGCTGGTCAAAAGCACCGCCACTTCGCCGTTCATGGAGACGCGCTCAAAAGTATCACGGACACCGCGAATGAAGTCTTGCAGGATCGATGGGGCCATCGTCAGTTGCCGCTCTTCACCTGTGCCCACCAGCGACGATGAGAACGCATTTTCCCATTCATGGCTCAGGGTCACGATCGGCAGGGTGCCGTCCTCGCCCCGGTTATGCCAGCACAACTGCCGCCCAAGGCCTGAGCGCACATGCTCGACCAGTTGGGTCACCGACTTAGTATAGGGGGCCGCCTCCCCTAAGCCTTCGAGGATCGCGGGCAGGTCGCGGATCGAGACCCGCTCTTTCAGCAGCGCCTGCAACACCCGCTGCAGGGTCGCCACCGGCACGACCGACGGTATCAGGTCGTCGATCAGCTTTTTCTGATCGTCCGGCGCGTCTTTCAACAGTTTGGTCAGCTCGGCATAGGACAACAGATCGCTCATATTGTCTTTCAGGATTTCGGTCAGGTGGGTGGTGATGACAGTCGCCGGATCGACAATAGTATACCCTAAGAATGTCGCCTCTTCGCGCAAGGCCTGATCGATCCAGGTGGCGGGCAGACCAAAGGCCGGTTCCTTCATGTGCTCACCCGGCAGTTCGACCTGACGGCCACTGGGATCCATCGCCATTAACGAGCCGATGCGCACTTCGCCGGAACCGGCTTCCATTTCCTTGACGCGCACCACATAGCCCTGATGGGGCAGT
Organism: Asticcacaulis machinosus; assembly: GCF_028550435.1. Lineage (GTDB taxonomy): Bacteria > Pseudomonadota > Alphaproteobacteria > Caulobacterales > Caulobacteraceae > Asticcacaulis > Asticcacaulis machinosus. Next base: position 78,952 of record NZ_JAQQKV010000002.1, read on the forward strand.
CGCATATTATCCAGAATCCGCACAGACGGCATGACAAAGCCGTATTCCTGCGCCAGTGTCCGGCGCAGGGCCTTAATCTGATCGGTCAGCTTACGGCCATCCAGATCATTGATAAGTCCCAGCAGCCCCAGACCCAGCTCAATCTTGACATCATCTATGGCCAGTGTTGCTGAAATCGGCTCATCCTGCTGAATGAGCGGCTCCGGCGGCGGCAAATCGGAGGCCACGGGCTCAAGCGGCTTGCGCCCCACCCGCCATGCCATGAACCCGGCCCCCAGCGATATGGCCGCAAACGGCAGTATCGGCATACCGGGCACCAAACCCAGCACCCCCGATGTCGCCGACACCATACCGAGCACGACCGGATTTTGGGCCAACTGCGCCGTCAGAGCCTTATCGGCGGAACCATCGACGCCGGCCTTGGACACCAGAAAACCGGCGGCGATTGAGACAATCAGGGCCGGGATTTGAGTGACCAGACCATCACCGACAGTCAACTGGATATAGGTTGAGGCCGCTTCACCGGCGGGCATCTGGTGATTGATAATACCGATCAGTATGCCGCCGACGATATTGATGGCGGTGATGACAAGGCCCGCCACGGCATCGCCGCGCACAAATTTCGAGGCACCGTCCATGGCGCCGAAGAAACCGGATTCCTGCTCGACCTCTTTGCGGCGCTTCTTGGCTTCGTCCTGATCGATGATGCCCGACGACAGGTCGGCATCGATGGCCATCTGCTTGCCCGGCATGGAATCGAGGCTGAAACGCGCCGACACTTCGGCAATCCGGCCAGAGCCTTTAGTGACGACGACGAAGTTCACCAGCATCAGGATGCAGAAAATAATCACCCCGATGATGAAATTGCCCTGCATGATCAGGTCGCCGAACGCCTTGATCACCGCGCCCGCCGCATCGTGGCCTTCGTGGCCGTGGGTCAGGATCAGACGCGTTGACGCCAGATTGAGCGCCAGCCGAAACATGGTTGTAACCAGCAGCACGGTCGGAAAGGCCGAAAATTCCAACGGCTTTTTAATCAGCAGCGCCGTCATCAGGATCAGAACGGCTGACGTAATCGATAGTGACAGCAACAGATCCAGCAGCAGCGGCGGCAACGGGATGATCAGCATGACGATGATCAGCATCACGCCGACCGCCATGATGACTTCGCCGCGTTTCAACCAGCCGCCGATTTCGGAAAACTGAAAGGGCTGGACACCCGAATTTGTTGTCGCTGCGTCCGCCACGCTTACGGTGTCCCCAAAATCACTGAACTCATCGGATCATCCGGTGCTTCGCTCCTGGACGCTAGGCAATTTTTACCCGATGGATGGTGAATAAGCGGTTAACAGGCGTTAACCGCTTTAAGCCGCGTTGGCGCCCGACTGCGGGGCGGGTACCGGCACACCGGCGTCGGAATATTCCTTAAGCTTGTTGCGCAGGGTGCGGATTGAGATGCCAAGGATATTGGCGGCATGGGTGCGGTTGCCCAGACAATGCGACAGGGTATCCAGAATCAGCACCTGCTCGACCTGAGCGACTGTAGAGCCGACGAACGTACGGGCGGCACTTTCGGCAGCCTGCGCGGCACGGCCGACATAATCCAGACCGATCGGGGCCTCGACATTCAGCGGTTTGCCGTCTGGCAGACGTATTGCATCAGCGTCGATTTCAGACCCTGCCGACAGCAGCACGGCACGGTGCATGGCGTTTTCCAGTTCCCGCACATTGCCGGGCCAGTTGTGGGCCTGAAGGCGGCGACGGGCCTCATTCGACAGGGGCTTAAGCGCGATGCCATTGGCCTCACTGTATTTCTTGGCGAAGAATTCCGACAGGGCCATAATGTCCGCGGGACGTTCCCGCAGCGGTGGCAGCGCCAGATTTATGACGTTCAAGCGGTACAGCAAATCTTCGCGGAAAGTGCCTTCCTTAACCGCCGTGGCCAGATTACGGTTGGAGGTCGCCAGTACGCGGATATTAACCGGCACCGGCTTGGCCCCGCCGACGCGGTCGATGACCCGCTCCTGCAACGCGCGCAGAAGCTTGGCCTGCAAACGGGCATCCATTTCCGAGATTTCATCGAGCAGCAGCGTGCCGCCATCGGCTTCTTCAAACTTACCGATGCGGCGCGCCATAGCCCCGGTAAAGGCGCCCTTTTCGTGGCCGAACAGTTCTGATTCCAGCAGGTTATCGGGAATGGCCGCGCAGTTGACCGAGATAAACGGCTTTTGCGCGCGCTTTGATTTTTCGTGCAGGTAGCGGGCCATGACCTCTTTACCGACACCGGATTCACCGGTGATCAGGATCGACGCATCGGAGCTTGCGACCTGATCGGCCAGTTTCAGCACCTGCTGCATGGCCGGATCCTGGGTGACCAGCGGGCGCTGATCATCAGCCACGGCGGCCAGGACCGCGGCAATCAGCTCGGCATCGGGCGGCAGCGGAATAAACTCTTTCGCACCCGCCGTGATCGCCTGCGCCGCCTTGCGCGGATCAGGATTGACGCCGCACGCCACGACCGTGATGTGGATATGCTCCAGATCACAGGACGCAATCAGCCCCGCAATATCCAGCTCATAATCGACCATCAACAGATCAGCACCCTGACCTTTGCGCAGGGCATCCAGCGCCTGCTGGCAGCCTTCAACGTGCGATACCTTGGCACCGGTATCCATCACCATCTTGACCGCGACCGACATCTGACCGCTTAATTTTCCGACGACTAAAAGTCTCATGATTGTTTTCCTCTGCGGTTAGTTCGCGCTGTCTTCGGACTTGATGATTTCGGTCATGGTCACCCCAAGGCGCTCATCGACCACCACCACTTCGCCGCGCGCCACCAAACGGTTGTTGACGTAGATATCGATGGCCTCACCGACCTTGCGATCCAGTTCAAGGATCGAGCCCTGGCCCAGCTTGAGCAATTGCGACACCGACATGTAGGACTTACCCAGCACGGCTGAGATGTTGACCGGCACATCGAACACCGGCGCCAGATCAGCGGCGGTTTTATCGCCGTCGTCATCCCCCGCCACACCCGGCAGGTTGTTTTCGCCAAACTCTTCGAGTGAGAAATTCTCGGCCATGGTCAGGCCTCCCTTTTGACGGCAGCCGCCGCCTGATGATGATGGTGATCCGCCGCCAGAGCTTCATGCAAGGCGGTGTCGAGCGCATTCAGAACCCGCTCAGGATCGAATTCGGCGCGGCCATCAGGCCACATAACCTCAAATGCCCCGGCAGACATGGCCGCATTGGACCGGAAACTGATTGCCCCGGTAAAGCCTGCGAGGGCTACCGCTTCACGGGCCGCCCCTTGCAGGGCGGCATCGGGATTGGCGACTGTGACTATCAGACGTGGCGCGGTATCGATTTCGTGTGTAAGGGCTTGCAGGGTCGCCTTCAGGGGCTCTTCGGGAAAACGGTTGAGGGCTTCCGCAGCAATTTTTTGCGCACAGATCAGCGCCAGTTGCGCACAGGCGGCTTTGTGAGCTGAAATCGCTTCATGCAGGCTCGACAGGCCCAGATGCGCATTATCGGCCAGGGCCTGTAGCGCCTGCGCCTGTGCCAACTGAGCGCGCGCCAGCGCCGATTGCTCCCCGTCATGATAGGCATTGGTGCGCAGGGTCTCGACCTCTTCAGGAGTGTAGCTGCGCTTCTGGGCCGAAGCACGCGTCACCTGACCGGCGTCACCAAAAACGGTGCCAAACTCGAATTTTTTATGAACCGGCTGGGTCATGACGATATCTCCTCCCCTGCACAGCGGGGGAGGTGGATTTTGCGATAGCAAAAGACGGAGGGGGCATACCCCGCCGCGATTGCCCCCCCCCCGTGCGCAAGGTGTTTGTGCAATTGCATAAAGAGGGCCTGATCTACCGCGATAAGCGGGCATACCCCGCCGCTATTCCCCCCTCCGTCAGTCCGCTGCGCGGACTGACACCTCCCCCGTAAACAGGGGAGGAGGAAGTTGAGACACTAATAAATAAGCTCATCATCGCCTCCCTGACCGGCCAGCATGATTTCGCCCTTAGCGGCCAAATCCTTGGCGATCTGCACCATCGCCATCTGCGCGCCATCAACGTCTTTGAGGCGCACCGGCCCCATAGAATCCATATCGTCGCGCATGATCTTGGCCGCGCGTTCGGACATGTTGGACATAAACATATCCCTCAGACTGTCCGACGCGCCTTTCAGTGCCATCGCCAACTGATCCTTCTCGACCGCGCGCAGCAGGGTCTGAACCCCGCCCGGATCGAGCTTGGAGAGGTCTTCGAACACGAACATCAGGGCGCGGATGCGCTCGGCCGACTCGCGGTTACGCTCCTCCAGTGAGGTGATGAAGCGGCTTTCGGTCTGGCGGTCGAAATTGTTGAAGATTTCGGCCATCAGTTCATGTGAGTCACGCTTAGACGTCCGCGCCAGGTTGGACATGAACTCGACCCGCAGGGTCTGTTCGATCTTGTCGAGAATTTCGCGCTGCACCGGCTCCATGCGCAGCATCCGCTGCACGCATTCCAGCGCGAAATCTTCGGGTAGCGCCCCCAAAACGCGGGCGGCATGGTCGGTTTTCACCTTCGACAGCACCACCGCTACCGTTTGCGGATATTCGTTCTTGAGATAGTTGGCCAGAACGGCTTCGTTCACATTGCCAAGCTTATCCCACATGGTACGCCCCGCCGGGCCTCTGATTTCTTCCATCAGAGCATCGACCTTATCGCCGGGCAGGAACGAGGCCAGCAGGCGCTGGGTCTGCTCGAACGAGCCCATGATCATGCCGCCATTGTTCAGGCTGGAAACAAATTCGATGAGCAAATCTTCGACCACATTGGACGTCACCGTCCCCAGCGACGACATGGCCTGCGAGATTTCCTTGATCTCTTCTTCATCGAGCGCTTGCCACAGTTGCACATGGTCTTCACCCAGCGCCAGCAGCACCACCGCCGCCTTTTCGGCGCCGCTTAGTTTTTTGGGATCATCAATCAGATTTTTACGTGCCATACCCTCGCCCCCTTACGTTTCGTGCAGCCAGGTCCGAAGAATCGAGACCGATTCATCGGGGTGGCGCTCAACGAACTCAGAGACCTTCTTGACGGAGGACGCTTTGACCTGACCTTCGATACGGGCGATGTCGATGCTGCTGGAGCCATCTGCACCTGGCAGGGCCAGACCACCGGCCTGCGCCGCCAGCGCAGCCTGTTGAGCTTCGGGCAGCATGGCCGCCTGCTCCGGCGTCAGAGCGACGGTGAAATTATTGGGCAGACCCGCCGCCCCACCAGGGCCCGCGCTGCCATTGATGAACTTCATCAACGGACGGGCCACAAAGAAGATAATCAGAACCGCCACGACCACCAGGATCAGCATTTCAATGGCGCGCATGATGTCATTTTTATCGAAATCGAACATGCCGCCCGCAGCGCCCGTGCCCTCGGCAATCTCACCCGGATCGCGGCTGAAGCGGACATTGGCGACCGAAATTACATCGCCCCGCTCAGCGTTTATACCTACGGCGGCGCGCACCAGTTCTTCGATTTTTGCCATGTCTTCGGCAGATCGCGGCGCATAGGCCGGCGCACCCTGACCATTAGCCGCCGGGGTCAGCACGCCGTCCACGACCACAGCCACAGCCAGCTTTTTAACCTGTCCCGGTGCCGTCACTTCGGTCGTGGTTGTGTTGGAAATTTCAAAGTTTGTGGTTTCTTCGGTCGCCCCGGAACTGTTGGTCGCCGTGGCGGCGCCATTGGCTTCCTGACCGCCCGGAATATTGGCCGCCGCCGTCGTCACCCCATTCGGATCGGGCTGCGACGAAGAGTCAGTCGTTTCCGACGTCTTGGTTGAGCGCACCACCTGACCATCGGGATCGAACTGTTCCTGTTTGCGGGTCGTGGTGGTGGTGTCAAGTTCAGCCGTCACGGTCACACGGGCCGCGCCTGGGCCGACCACACCTTCGACAATATCCTTGATGCGCTTACGCAAGGTCTCTTCGACCTCGTTCTTGCGCTCAGCACCGGCAGCACCCAGCGCCGGATCGTCTTCGCCGCCCGCCGCCAGCAGACGGTTTTTGTCATCAACCAGCGTAATGTTAGATGGTTTCAGGTTTGGCACGGCTGAGGCCACCAGATTGCGGATCGAGCGCACTTCGTCGCCGCTCAGTTGACGGCCCGACAGCCCAACCACCACGGATGCGGTCGGACTAGCGGCTTCTTCTTCGAACAATTGACGCTTAGGCATGACCAGATGCACCCGCGCCGACGTCACACCTTTGAGCGAGCGGATGGTACGGGCGAGTTCTCCTTCAAGCGCGCGCTTATCATTAAGGTTCTGCACAAATTCAGTCTGCCCCAGGGCCGGGGCATTGTCGAAAATCTCATACCCCACAGATGCCGCGGTCGGCATACCTTTTTCGGCCAGCATCAGACGCGCGGTCGCGACCTGATCGCGCTCGACCATAATCGTTGAGCCATCGCCCCTGGCAGAATACTTGATGCCGGCCTGATCGAGCGCCGCGGTGATTTCCGAGGCCTCTTTAAGATCGAGATTAGAAAACAGCAAAGATTGCGGCTGAGTGGCGAAATGCAGCATGACGGCCGCAAGCACAGCCGCAATGCCGATCGACACGCCGACAATCGCGGCCAGACGGCCTATGCCGAAACGCTGAAGGAAGCCTCCACCCTGCTGGGTAATATTCAGTGTCTGACCCTGTGCCGCCACGCGCGTACTGCCCCATCACAAATTGAGCGAAGCAGCCTTGTGCTGCTCACCCGCTAGGCAGTAATTTCCCAGTGAAGAGTAAACGACCTATTAATAGGTTGCGTTAAGAGGCTAAAAAGGCCGCAAAATCAGGCTTTTTATCCACATATCCTTAAAACGCATTAAGGTTCCGGGCCCAAAGCCCGAAACCTTAATAGATGTTCAACATCGAAAATGTATTTGTCGCGAAGCGGCAAAACTTTTCGATGAGCATTACCGGTACTGCTGGATGCGCGTGGTGCGTAAGCCCGCCATACCGTGGGATTCAATCGACTTCTGCCAGGACAGAAACTCTTCCGAGGTAATGCGATAGCGCTCGCATGCCTCGTCAAAGGTCAAAAGCCCGCCGCGGACGGCGGCCACGACCTCTGCCTTGCGCCTGATTACCCAGCGCTCTGTCCCCGCAGGGGGCAGATCGTTGAGCGTAAGCTTTGCTCCAGTTGGACCAATCACGTATTTTTCGCCTTTGTTATCGCGGCGTTGTTCTTGCAGCATGACTTTTTCACGCCTTTCTTACCATCACCATTGAGAGCCAATATACCCCAAGGGCTTAAACATCAGCTTAATCGCCATAGTAAATATATTACTAACGCAACTATTTCTGAAATTAACCAGTCGTTTACCGAAACTGAGATGGTTACCGCAAGTTTAACGCACTATACTTACTTACCTCTTGATGCTGATCAACTCAGCCAGCATGTCATCTGCTGTCGTGATGATCTTTGATGCGGCGGAGTAAGCCCGCTGCGTTGTAATCAAACCTGTGAATTCCGTAGACAAATCTACCGCCGATGCCTCTAAGGTCGAAGGGCTCAGCAGACCCGAACCACCAACCCCCGGCGATTTCAGGTTAAAGGTGCCGGAATCGCGCGACATGATGTAGGAGTTGCCGTTGACCGGGATCAGTCCGTCCGGATTGACAAAGGTGGCCAGAGCGACCTGAGCAATGTTGCGGGTCACGCCGTTGTCATAGATGGCGGTGACGATGCCGTCCTTTGAGACCTGAACGGTCGCAAGGTTACCAAAGGCCGTACCATTGGTGACCACCGACTGCACGATCGATGTGGAGTTAAGCTGGGTCAGACCGGCGGTGGCGTCTTCGAGGTCAAGCGAGATGGTCTGGTCATCAACCCCCAGAATGTCCATCCAGCGCGGTGTGCCGGCGGTGCCAGAGGCACCTATGGTCATGGTCGAATTATAAGGGGTGCCGAACAGAGTCGAGTTGGCGGTATCCAGACGCCCGTCCTGAGTAAAGGCCAAGGTTCCGCTAGACAGTTGTCCTGTGGGCGTGCCAGTCGTCACATCCGGGGACACCATTTCGGCATACCAGGTGTTGGCGGTTTCTGATTTCAGCAGGCGAATAGTGATATTGCGCTGACCGCCCTTGGAATCCGACACCGGAATAGAAATTTCAAAGTCTGGCTCAACGCCCGTACCGGCATCAATATCATAGGCGGCCATTGAGTTGGTCGCCGAGGTCGGGTCATATGCGGTCGCGGCGGGTGCCGCGGTGAAGGTGCCCGCCGCATCAATAGTGCCGACGCGGGCCGACAGGGCCTGACCGTCCGACAGGTTCGCGTTGACCACCACGCGGGTGGTGGCTTCGGCAGCCCCGCCGACACTGGAGACGTTGATCGAACCCAGTTTTGTCATATCTGACGGATCGGTCGTGACATTGCCAAGCGCATCGACCGGCCAGCCCTGAAGGTAAAAACCCGACGCATTTTGCAGATATCCGAACTTGTCGACCGCGAACGATCCGGCGCGGGTAAACAGGCGGGTATCGGAGTTGGTCAGGTTTTCCGACTTTTCCGTAACCACGAAAAAGCCCTGCCCATCGATACCGAGATCCATGTCGGAATTGGTCCGCTGCAACAGGGCGGGATTGGAAATCTGCTGGCGAGTATCGGCGATAACCCCACCGGCGCTATAGCCGCCGGAGCTTGAGCTGTCGGTTACGATCGCGGAGAAGTTCGTGGACACGCGCTTATAGGCCGTGGTGTTGACATTGGCGATGTTGTTGGAAATCGCCGCCAGAGCCGTCGAATTGGCAGCGAGCCCGGATACCCCGGCCAGCATGGCGCTGTTGATACTCATGAGTGTTCTCCGTTACTTAATATTGTTATTAAAGCTGGTCATCAGGCAGCCGCTGCCTCTTTGACCGACAGAATTTTGTAGAAGGGCACGCGGTTGCCTCCGATGGTCAGGATGATTTCGCCGTTTTCGTATTCGGCGGACTTGACCGTGCCCTTGACCATGACGGTTGAGCCAATTTCTGTGCCGCTGGAATCGGTGGCTGTGACACTTAGGGTATAGTCACCGGCGGCAACGGCCTTGCCATTGGTTGCCTTGCCATCCCAGTCAAAACTATGCGTGCCCTGAGTTTCACCCGTATTACTCTTGGTGTAGACGATATCGCCGCTGGAGTTTTTCACGACCAGCAAGGTATTGGCGACATTGCCATCCAGCTTATAGTCCCAGGACGTGCCCGAACCGCTCGATGCGACGGTGGCGGTGTCATGTTCGGCGCTGACATCCTTGCCTATATAGTTGACGGCGGTGGTCATGCTGTCGCCGCCCTGATTGGCGATGGTGGCCAGATATTCGTTGGACTTAAGCTGCTGCTCGACACTGGTGTACTGGACAAGCTGATTGGTCCATTCGGTCGTGTCCATCGGTGACAACGGATCCTGATTTTTGATCTGGGCGGTCAGCAGCGATAGAAAGGTCTCATAGGTCGAGGCCAGCCCTGTAGAGCCGGCGGCTGCCGTTGTATTGGTCGGCGCGCTCTGGGTCGAAAGATAATCGGTAATACTGGTCGCCATTGCCCTGTTCCTAAACCCTTACATTGAGCGCCAGACGCTCACCGCCGCCAAAACTATCAAAGCCATCCATACCGGGTCGCCAGCCATTCAGCGCCAGTTCGTCCGCCATATCCTGACTGCGTGAAAATTGTTCGCTCGCCGCCGTAGACGTCACGGCCGGTCGCTCATCCTGATCACGGCCTGATGACTGCGGGTTCTGATCGCGTGAGGAAAAACTCAAAGAGCCGTCTTCGAGATTAAAACCCGATTGTTCCAGTTGCCGGCGCAGGTCGTCCTGACGGCCACGGAACTCGGTTTCAGCCACAGGACTATCGAAGCTCAAATGGGCCGACAGCTTGCCATCGGCATTAATTTCCATGCGGACATCGACGCGGCCCATATCGCTGGGGCGCAGTTCCATGTCAAAGCGCAGGGTCTTACCATCCATTTTCTTACTGATGTTCGCCGCCAAAGCCGCAATATTGTCCGCTGTCTGGTTCGACATGACATAGGCCTGGGCCGTGGCAGCAGATGACGCACTCGACGCTGAGGTGGCGCCATTCAGACGGTTAGACAGGCTGTTTAACAGGGCCTGCGCATCGCTTTGGGCGGTTTGGGCAGTACTCGCCTGCGTTGAGGTCGCCACAGCGGGCAATGCTGCATCACCGGCAGCATCCGCACCTTCGGCCGTGGCCGTGATGTCCTTGACCGCGCTTAAGGCAGGATCAGTTGCAGTTTTGCCAGTTCCTTCAGAGGCCCCGGTCACTTTTTCAGACGACAAGGCCAGCACATCTTCCGATACGATGTCGGTTTTAGCCGCCTCATCCTTGATCTGACCTGTCATTACCGGCTTAGGGGCAGGCTTTGCCGTCGCCTGCACCAAAGCCGCCAACTCAGGCGGCAGGGTTTTCAACACAGCATCCAGATCGGCATCAGCCGCCTCTTCGGCCACGCCAGCCTGACCAGCCTCTTCACTGGCCGCCAGTTGCGCCGCCATCAGGGCCGCCGCCAGATCAAGATCAGGTGCGCTGACATCCGTTGCGGTCGTTTCAGCCTTGGCCACAGTCTCCGATCGTATTGGAGCCGGCGCCTGAACAGGCCCTTGAGTCTGTGACGTTGCGGGAGGCGCTATTGCGGACAGCGCATTTGAATCCGACGCCGTCTCAATCTTAATCTCAGTCTCTGTTACAACCGGCGTAACCAGCTTCGCGTCCGCCATCAGGTCGCTTTCAGCCGGTACAGCCTCAGCTACAGTTGGCGCAACGGACAGAAAATCAGCCGCGACATCAAGAACATCAGCCACCACATCGGACAGAGTTTCATCGATGATCGCCAGATCTGGGAACAATACAATCGGTGCGATTTCCTTCACCGCATCAACCGACATATCTATAGCCGTCTCCGCTGTGGCAGGTGTAACAGCATCGGACTGTGATTGCAGAATGTGGTCAAAGCGCGCCTTGATGTCAGCCTTAGACGCAATCGATGCCTCCGGGGATTTTGAGCCCCCAGGCAAAACCCCTTCAGCAGAGGGCACGATCAGATTGTGCGCGTCAAACGACATGAAACGGCTCTTTCGCACGACCGCCCGACACTTCGGCCAGCGGACAAACAGGATAAAGAGCGCATTTTGCGCACAAGTGCCTCATCCCCAAGCAATCTACGGGCCAAGCCAGATCACGTTGATTTTAATGAATTTTTACCTCAAAAAACACTTGATCCCCTGATCAGTTTCTTCCCTATGCGGCCAAATCTGCCGCCTTGCGGGCGCTAATTCTGCCTAGATCTATGCCAAAAATTGCGGCGTAGTTTCCGCCTATGTATGGCCGTCAGAATTAAGGCCAGAACTATAGCATGGCGCAAACCACCCAACTGGCACCCAACTTGCGACAGTGACCTCGGATGATGGTAATCGCGTCTGGACGTATTTTGGTAATCATATGAAAAACAACAGGTTTTCATTTCAGCGCTTGATATTCGTTAGGCAGAAATTGCCGGACGGTGCGCAGGCTTTGCCTAAATCTGCCCTAAACATTCGCGCCCAAGCGCCGGGTGAGGCCTAAGCCATGTCCTTATCGACCATATTAAATATTGGCGTTTCGGGCCTGATGACGGCCCAGAACCAGTTGAGCATTGTCTCGGACAATATCTCGAACCTCAACACGCCGGGCTATATCCGCAAAAAGCTTGAACAGAACGCCGTCACCGTCAATGGTGTGGGGGCGGGTGTCACCACCGGTCAGGTCAATCTGTCGACCAGCACCTATCTGCAAAGCGCCTCGTTGAAGGCCACCGCCGCCTCTTCGCAGGCGCAGGCCTATTATGATCTGCTCGACCAGATTCAGGGTCAGTTCGGCGATATCAGCGAAGCCGGCAACGTCTTCAATATGGGCGACGAGGTTTTCACCAGTATAGCCAAGGCCGCCGAAAGTCCGCAATCGACCGCCAGCCGTCAGGAAATCATCTCCAACATGGAGAACTTTCTCGATGAAACCAACCGCATCGCCAGTCAGATCCAGACCATCCGTAAGGATGCGGATTCGCGCGTGTCTTCCGGCGTCAAAACCATCAATGACCTGCTGAAAAACATCAGTGATCTGAACGGCCCGATATCGCAGGCCTATGTCACCGGCGGCGATGCCTCAGGTGCGCAGACCACCCAGTCCCAATATCTCGATCAGTTGTCCAAGCTGATTGATATCAATGTCGGCTCGAACGGTACAGGCGGGGTCACCTTACGCACCCAGTCAGGCTACACCCTGATCACCAAGGAATCCTACGCGACCCTGAGTTATCAGCCCGCCGGGAACGTCAATGCCGACACTTCCTTCAATTCAATCTATGTCACCAGCCCTGACGGCCAGAAACGCGATTTTGCCGACCATCTGCAAGGCGGTGAACTTAAGGGCCTGATCGACCTGCGTGACGATACCTCGGTCAAGATATCCGAGCAGTTGTCAGAATATGTCTCGGCCTTTGCCGATCAGCTTAACGCCGCCCACAATGCCTCAAGCGCCGTGCCTGCTCCGACCACGCTCGAAGGCAAGCAGACCCATCTTACTCAGGCTGAGGCCCTGACCGGCTTTAGCGGCACCACCAATCTGGTGGTCACCAATTCATCCGGCGTCATTCAGCGCCGGGTCGAAGTCAATATGACGGCCGGCACCTGGACGGCCTATAATGCGGCGGGTGCGGCAGTCGGCACCGGCGGTTATACGCCGGCCACCTTTGACGCCGATATGACCACAGCGATGGGTGGCTATGGCACGGTTAGTTTCACCACCGGCCAGTTGACCATGACCGCCGCAACGACCGCACCCGGGGCGGCGGGCAACGGCATCAGCATAGTCGAGCCGGATACCGGGGCGTCCGCTAAGAACGGCCGCAGCCTGTCGCACTATTTCGGTATGAACGACCTGATCACCGCGTCGTCACAAACCCAGTACGATACCGGCCTGACCGGCACCTCGAACCACGGCTTTACCGCCGGGGACACCATCCGGTTCGATCTGAAAGAAGCCGATGGCTCAATTCTGGCCAAGGTCGATTTTGCCATCCCCGCCGGCGGCACCATGAACGACCTGCTGACGGCGCTGAATTCAACAACGGCCGGTGTGGGGTCTTATGGCCAGTTCACCCTCTCCGGCGAAGGCGAGCTGGTATTTAATGGCTACGGCACACCGGCCAATAAGCTGGGGGTACTGTCAGATCAAACCGCCCGACTTAATGCCAGCGGCGCCTCCTTTACCGAATTTTTCGGCGTCGGCGGCACTCAGGCCTCCCGCATCAGCAGTTTTTCGGTTAACGACAAGATCTCCAATAACCTATATCTTTTGTCGATGGCCAAGGTCGATCTTAGCGCACCGGCAGGGGAATCGGCGCTTGTCAGCGGGGATGGTTCCGGCGCCCTGGCCATGTCCCAGATCGGGGACGCCAACTATAATTTCAATAAGGCGGGCTATTCCGGTGTCGGCTGGTCCTCACTAAGCCGTTACGCGTCTGATCTGGCGGGGCAGATCGGCACACTGACGTCGGCCGCCGAAGCCCGGCGCGATTCCGCCGAGGCTCTGGCCAGTGAGGCCGTTGCGCGCCGGTCCTCAGTCGAAGGGGTCAATCTGGATGAGGAACTGGTCAATCTGACGACGTTCCAGCAAGCGTATAATGCGTCATCGCGCGTCATTCAAACCGCCAAGGATATGTACGATATCCTGTTAGGACTGGTGTGATCTCGTGGAAAAGTCCTTCGCTTACGCTCAGTGTACTTTTACACGGAACTGTTTTGACAAATTCAGGTTCGGGGCGGCCCGTCACCTGAATTTGGCTTTATTCATGGTACATCGAGTAAGATGTCACCAAGAAAGTATGGTGTAACTTATGAGAATCTCAACCGGACAAAGCTGGAACAACGCCCTGTCAAACCTAATGCAGGCGCAGACCCGTCAGAATCAGGCCAATGAACAACTCCAGACTGGCAAGGTTGCCACCAATCTCGGCGGCTATGGCCGTTCGGCTGAAATCGTCGCGTCCTATCAGTCGTCGATCACCCGTATCGAAGGGTACCTTAGCGTCAACCAGACGGTATCCGACCGGCTCGATACTCAGAACATTGCGCTGGAGCGCATGGGTGAAGGCACCGAAGGCGCGCGCCAGACCATTCTGGACGCCCTGGCCAATGGCAATGCCAACACCATGATGCAGGCGCTCAATGCCGATTTCGCGGCGGTGGTCGATGGTCTGAATTTCAAGCATCAGGGCCAGTACCTGTTTGGGGGCGGCAAAGACGACACCCCGCCGGTCAATATCGCGACCATCAATGATGTCGGGGCGCTGGCCAATGTGGCCGATGCTTTTGACAACGGCACCATCAAAAAAAGCTCGCAGATCGACGCCACAACCAAGCTTGAGACCGGCATGCTGGCGGGTGATCTGGGCACCGAAGTGATGCAGATTTACAAAGATCTGTATGATTATCACAACTCCGCCAACGGGCCACTCGACGGCGAACTGAACGATGCCCAGCAGGCATTTTTGAGCGGCATATCCTCGCGCTTTTCGACCGCTTACAATAACGTGCTGGAGCAAACCTCGCTTAACGGCAGTTATCAGAACCGGGTTGAAAACTCGGCCACATCCCTTGAGGCGCAGTCGACTTCGCTTCAGGGCTTGCTGGTTGATCGCACCAAGGTTGATCCCGCCGAAGCCTATACCAAGCTGGAGCAGGCCCAGATCGCTGTGCAGGCTTCAGCTCAGGTTGTCGCCAACCTCAGCCAGACGACCCTGCTGGATCTGTTGCGCTAAGGCCTAATGATCTAAGGTTATCTTTAGTCGCTCGCCGGGTGGCGGCTTGAGCGGAATGATCCCTTCAAAAATCATTCTGCTCTGATCGGCTGTTTAGAGACTATTGTCAGTATCAGCTTAGGCAAATGATCAACTATGCGCCGTGCGATATAATCCGCCCAGTTCGAGCACATGTGTAGAAGGCTATTGATCGGTCTGGACATAAACGGATAAAGCACGACCTGCCCGGCCACCAGCGCCACCGAAATGATCCAGATGCCAGGCAAGGTCGGGATAATTCTGGCTAGTAAGGTCGGTGCCAGCGCCATAAACACACCGTTCATAAGCAACAAGACCAGCGTATTCTTACCTATCCGCGTCAGTGGCAACGACAGGAATGTCCGGCTTAAGACCATCGAAACCGCCATCAGGGCCGCAATGCCAATCGTGGCCGATAACAGGAAATAGGGTATAAATCCAAACTGGCCGTAGACGACATCTACGTAGAAATGCGGGTAACCGTTTGGCACCGCGCACACCTGGGTCGGGCTGAAAGTACATCCCTTATTCAAATCATACACCAATACCAGCAGCACAATACACGCTAACGAGGCCATCAGTGCATAGGGTTTGGGGCCTTCCATTGTGAATCTTCGGCCAAATTCACGGCCGGCCAGAAAGAACAGCCCGCCAATCGCCCAGGTATGAAACATGAAATAGGTCTTACCCGTCAGGGACGTGATCATGAACGCAGCCGTGACGATAGCAATTACCCCCAGCTTTATCCAAATACTGCCACGCAGGTACAACCACGCCAGAAACTGCACGCCAGCCAGAGACACCAGATACCAGGTCACAATCAGGATAAAGTCTTTTCCGGTAAGCAGCGGGCGAATGAACTGAGCGGCGAAATCAAGCCCGTTCGCGCCCGAATGAGTGACAAGCAGTAAAGGGGCGGCCAGCACCTGAGTCACCAGGGCCAGCAAAATAAACCGCCCGCACGATGTCAGGATTTTGCGCAAAGAGCGTGAGGCCAGACTAATCGCCGTCAGGCCGGATATGAAATAAAAGGCTGGCATTATAAAGGTCGACAGAACGCGTCCCACCTCGGTCGATGACACATCCGCCGTGCGCCCATTGCCCGGATAATTAAAAATCACGATGCAGTGAACCAGTAGAACCAACAGAATGCTGATACCTCTGGCGACATCATTCACCGAAACCGGCGCAGCCGCTTTGGGGGGGCGGATCGTTTCCGATATTACAGAGGTATTCATTTGCCGTCCCGTTTTGAAGCTGCAGGACTCGAAAACTGCAAATTGAGTACCACCAAACCGGGAATGCAAAGCTTTTCTGTTGAGCGTTTGTGCCCTTAAACGAACCGGTTCGCGCCTATTCACACCCAACAACCTGCGCCATCTATCGCGGAAATTTCAGCGCTTGTGCACCACCCCTCTGTGATTTTCCGGACTTATCGACTATATGGGGCCGATGACACCGTGTCCTGTACCCGTAATCGAAGATGCCGATATGGCCGCCGCCATTGCCGCTGTGCGCGACAGCGTGGGCCTGCCTCTGGGCAGCCGCATTGTCGCCGCCATGTCCGGCGGAGTCGATTCGACCGTGGTGGCCGCCCTGCTGCATCAGGCGGGCTATGAGGTTATAGGGGTCACCCTGCAACTGTACGATCACGGGGCGGCGCTCAAGAAAACCGGCGCCTGCTGTGCCGGTCAGGATATTCACGACGCCCGTGTGGCCGCTGAGAAAATTGGCATCCCGCACTATGTGCTGGATTATGAAAGCCGCTTTAAGGACAGCGTGATCGAGGAATTTGCCGATTCCTACCTGCGCGGTGAAACGCCTGTGCCGTGCATCCGCTGCAATCAGACGGTCAAGTTCCGTGACCTTTTGGATGTCGCC
Organism: Asticcacaulis machinosus; assembly: GCF_028550435.1. Classification (GTDB taxonomy): domain Bacteria; phylum Pseudomonadota; class Alphaproteobacteria; order Caulobacterales; family Caulobacteraceae; genus Asticcacaulis; species Asticcacaulis machinosus. Next base: position 95,697 of record NZ_JAQQKV010000002.1, read on the forward strand.
CGCGACCTGGGGGCGCAAGCTATGGCCACAGGCCACTATGTCGAGCGCGAGCTGCGCGGCAATCAGGTGCAGATGCGCCGCGCCGCCGACAAGAACCGCGACCAGAGCTACTTCCTGTTTGCCACCACTCAGGAACAGCTTGATTATCTGCGCTTTCCGCTGGCGCGCATCCCAAAGCCGCAGGTGCGTGATCTGGCTCGCCAACTGGGGCTTAAGATCGCCCATAAGCCCGACAGTCAGGACATCTGCTTCGTACCCGAAGGCAAATATACCAACCTGATTGACCGGCTGCGCCCCGCCGGTCACGCCAAGGGATCGGGTCGTGAGGCCGGTGATATCGTCCATATCGACGGCCGCGTTCTGGGTCAGCATGACGGCATCATCAGCTATACGATCGGTCAGCGCCGCGGCCTCAATGTCGCGGTGGGTGAGCCTCTGTTTGTCGTGCGCCTTGATCCGCTGAAAAAACAGGTCATTGTCGGCCCGCGTGAAGCCTTGCTGACCGGGGCTCTGGCACTCAAGGAACTGAACTGGCTGGGCGATGACGACAGCTTTACCGCAGCTGCCGCCAGAAAGACCGAGGTGCTGGCGCGGGTGCGCTCGACCCGTCCCCCGGTGCCTGCACAGCTTGATCTCGACGGTGACGGTCAGCCGATCATGCGCTTTATGGCCGGTGAAGAAGGCGTGGCACCGGGTCAGGCGTGCGTGCTTTATGACCCGGAAGATACCGACCGCGTTCTGGGCGGCGGTTTTATCGCGCGCACCGTGGGTCTTATTTAGTCCCTCGCCGGGCGGTGGCTGCGCCACCTTGGCCGCCGCCGCAATGGCGGCTTATCTTTAGTCCCTCGCCGGGCAGGTGAACCCTAATCAACCTTGCCCTTGAGCGCTTTTAATTCGCCGATGGTAATCGCGTCTTCGTCGCGATCAAACACCAGATCCTTACGCTCCATCCTTTCACCGCAGTGGGCGCAGTGACAGATGGGCTCGACCAGAGGATGACCGCAGGTTTTGTGGGATATCTCAACCCGCGACTTATGTTCCCCGTAAACATATTTCTTGCCCCAGACATAAAGCCCGGTGATAGTCAGAGCCAGATCAGCCCCTTTGGCGGTCAGCACATACTCATAGCGGCGCGGACGCTCATTATAGACGCGTGCCGACAGCAGTTCCTCGGCCACCAGCATCTTAAGCCGCGCCGCCAGCACATTGCGCGCCAGTCCCAGTTTTTCCTGAAACTGATCAAAGCGGGAAATCCCGCGAAAGGCATCACGGATGATCAGCAGTGTCCACGGATCGCCAACGACGTCCAGTGCTGCCGCCACGGCGCAATTTTGTGATGAATAGTCCGCAGACCGGCCCATGATCGTTATGCCCTCCCCTGAGCTTACGATGACATTGAAAGTCATCGTCTACAGGTAACAGGCTTAAGAATTTCCTTATTAAACTCTTAAATTTAAAAGATTTTTTGTTAACCAAACCTTGGTTTAGGCTTACCGGTCCAAGGCATAGAGCGCCGACAGGGCGCGCCGCATCAGCACTTCGTCACTCGACACAAAATCCTGCTCAAAGGTCTTGCCGTTCCAGTAGACCAGAACGTCCATCCCGGCATCAAGGCTGACCAGAACACTATCATGGGGCGCACGGAAGCTCTCAGATGCGCACGCCGCGCCATCGCCGCAGTCACGACGGAAGGTTTCATCGCCCGCAACCCGCAGGTTATAGCCTTCTCTGGCCGATACCGACGTGACCTTAATGTCCTGAACGCCGTCCACACGGTTCAGGCGGACACGGATATCGAGACGGTCACGGGCCTGATCGCGTACCACCATGACCTCGTCACGGCGGCCATCGCCGTCAAAATCACCACCCAGGGCGGCACCGGAAACCGGAGACAATGACTCGGTGGTCATAACGGGCAATATCGTCTTGGCCGAGGCCATCTGCGCCCCGCACAGAACAACCGACGCCGCAAACAGACCTGCAATGACTTTAAAAGCCTTCGTTTCCATCACTATACCCTGTTACAGTTTTACCTTTTATCCGGGTCATCGTGCCGGTTTGAACCAGTTTCGATGCCCTTAAGCTTTTGTTAAGCAGGTTTGATGCCAGCCATTACGGCTTAGCTGTCATCAGACTGACACAAGGTTTAACGCAGGTAAAGTAAAACTGTTAACCATACAGCATTTTGAAATGCTGAGGATTTCATATATCACAGTTACGTCAAATCGGATGCGGTGTCACCGTCTTCCAGCCCCGGTTCAAACGGCCACAAGACATTGACCGGCGTGATATGAGATCGTGACAGATGGGATTGTGGCGGTAACGGGGGCCGCAAATGAGCGCGATCGGTCTCGCTTATGAGCTGCGACAAGGTAACGGCCCCCAGGCTTAACAGTATCATCGGACTTACTCCCGGCGGATGGCCACACGATCAGTTGAGAATAAGTCGCATTTTTAAAATCTGGCAAGTCTTTTTTGATCAAACCGTTGTGAAGACATCAACCTCTTGAATTACAAAGGCCAGTACACCACCCGCCGGATCAGGTTATGCGCCGCCGGGGCCTGACGGGGACTGCCGAAGGCCCGCAGGGAAGTCGCGCCACGCGTTACATCTATGCCCTGACGCCGTGCGCGCACCACCACCTCATCCGGATCACCGCACACCACCGGCATAACCCAATAGGCGTTCTTTGTAGCCTCAGTGGCCAGCAGGGTCGCACCTTTGGGCAGGCCAATCGCCACCTCTATGGCGCGGTTGCGGCGACCTTTCAGGTCATGCACCTGCCCCAGTCGGCGCGCCAGCAACCTGAGCAGGGTGCGCGGCGGGCGGTAGCGGATCTGGGTCAGGATATTGCCGGCGGCAAATCCGCGCGCCAGTCGTCCGATCGTAGCGTCCGGGTCCATACCCATCCGCTCCAGCAACCGGATAATCAGGCCGTAAATCAGCGGCAACGACGCCAGTTTAAGCCCCGCAATCTTCACCGCCCGCGCCCGCAGCCAGCCATCGCCGCGCATAGGCCAGTGACTAAGGATCGCGCTCATAGCCTCAGCCCGTTCCGGTGACCTCACCACCGCCACGGCACCGCCCAAAGCCGTCGCCCGCTTGACCGGCCCGAATGAGAACAGGCTTAGATCGGCGGACGGATCACCAAGGTGGAAATTTCCGCAAAAAGCCTGAGCCGCATCTTCGATCAGCACCGCATCATAACGGCGGCAGACCTCGGCCAGCGGTTTCAAGCTTGATACCGCGCCATAAAGCTGGGCGATGACCACAATACGGGCCCCGCTGTCTTCCAAGGCCCGCTCAAGCGCCTCCGCCGTCGGCAGAAGCGTTTCCGAGACGATATCGACGGCATGGACATCAAGGCTGTGATTTTCGGCAATCATGCGCATGGTTTCGATATTGACCGCGCTCATGACAACAGATTTTGCCCCCAGTTCAGGAATCAGCACCGTAAGTGCTGCATCAAACAGGGTGCGCACCGATAACCCCGCCACCACGGGCCGGTCGCCGCCAAATCCCTGAGTGATCTTTAGTCTTAGTGACGCCTCATCCTCGGCCACCGGCATGAACACTGACAACAGATCTTTAAAACCGATATCGAGTTTCAGGCGGGGCTTCATGGGCATATCCTACGGCCTTGTTTGACGCGCATCTGGTTCCGAAAACCGTGGAACACTTTTCGGAATGCGCTCTAACTCAATCTCGCCCACTATGGCAGGGCCGGGGGTGACACTGAGCGGAGCACCATCCGCCCCGACATCCGACCACTGACTGCGGGCAATGAAGATCAGTTTATTGCTGACCACCTGAAGTCCGGTCGGTTCGCGAAGCCCTTCGCCTCCGCGCAGCAGGGTTTCGGCCCGGCTGATGGTTTTCCAGTCGGCAGACATCCGAAGGCGCACAATCCGGTCAGGCTTGATACCGTTCTGAACCGCGATCAGGTCATTGCCATGACGAGCCAGACCATCTATACCCAGCAGGGTTATGTTCGCGGGCGCTTCCAGCCGATCCATGTCGCCGCTATCGAGATTGATCCGGTAAAGCCCGGAACTGTAATCAGAGACAATCAACACATTGCCCGCTTCGTTTTCGACCAGGCCTTGCGGCGAGCCCATATAGCCTTCGGGAATCAGCACCTCAAAGGCACCGCTGTAGTTATTAAGACGCAGAACCTCGCCCTTCTGGCCATCGCTGACATAGAGATCAGTTTTGCCAGCGTAAATATCGCCGAACCGGCGCGGTGCCGTGTCGTCTTTAAACCGCCCTTTGACCTGCCCGGTCTGGCGGTCGATCTGCAGCACTTCGGCCACGGCGGGCTTTGCCGGATCATAGCCTTTGGTGACGGCCCCCGATGAGGTCGCTACCCACAGGTCATCACCCCGCAGAACCAGCCCATAGGCTCCCACACCGTCGGCCAAGGTATAAAGCGGATTGAGCACGCCATTATTGACAACATTAACCGCCCCGCGGCTAAGCGCGCCAAGGTAGGTCTTGCCGGATTTCGGCTCAATCGCCAGCCCTTCGGCGACGCTTAAGGCCACATGGCGCTGCAAGGGTTTGAACGTGCCGGTAGGTTCACTGTTGGCGATCAGTTGCTGGTCAAGCTTTGCGTCCCACAACGGCGACAGTTGCGGATAGCTGGATTTGCTGACGACCATGCCACGCGCCAGATAATCACGCAGGCTGGCTTTGGCCTCCGCCGTCTTGCCCGCCCCGACGCGGGCCTGCGCCGACAACAGCAGCAAGGCCCCCGATGACGGCATGATGATCAGGGCCTCATCGCTGGCGGCGACCGCCTTATCCCATTCCCTGGCCTGCACCGCGCGGGCAGCCTCAATCCGCAGAGCGCGGAACCGGCCAAGATCAGAGTCAGGGTCGACCGTCTGCGCCAATACCAACATCGGCACCGGCAGGGCCGTGCACGCCATGACGCCTGCGGCCAAAACTGCACTCAATCGCCCCCAAAGCCGCCTCATATCCCGCCTTTCTTTTGCCCTCGCCGGGCGGCAGCATCCGCCGCCTTGGCCGCCGCCGCAATGGCGGCTGATTGGAATGATTCAAGAGAAAAAATTCCAATCTAGTTTTACGAATTCGTCATACGGTCACCAATCACCAGCTTCAGCGGTACGGCCGTAGTGGTTTTAATGGATCGGACAATGATCCGGCTTTCAACCGAAGACACCAAATCGGAGGCAAGCAACTGATCGCGCAGGAAGTCATCATAGGCGTGCATGTCGCGCGTCATGATCCGCAGCATATAGTCTTCGCGGCCCGTGACCGTGGCGCACGACACCACTTCCGGCCATTTGTCGAGATTGGCCTCAAAGGCCTCAAGATTCTCCCGCGACGGCACCGACAGCTTTATGCCGGCATAGACTTCAAACCCCAGCCCCAGCTTATCCGGATCCAGCACAGTGACGCGCTTTTTGATCACCCCGATATCTTCCAGCCGTTTGATGCGCCGCCAGCACGGCGACGGTGATAACCCTACCCGCTCGGCTACTTCAGCCACCGACAGATTGGCGTCTTCCTGAATGAGGTCAAGAATTCTTGCATCCAGTTCGTCAATATTATCGGACAACTTATTTTCTCCTGGCGGCAAAAATCGATAAAGTTTTCCCAAAATGGGGGCATTTTCGCCAATACGTACCTAAACCATCCGCAAAGCCGCGCCAAGATGGCAAAACCTGTGCCTTTGCGCAAAATTATGGATTTCTGCCGGAAATCCTCCTAATCAAGGTGCCAGAAAAGGCGGTGCTCCTCATGCGTATAGTTAATCTCATGCTGGCCAAAGGCCGTGGCGGTCTGGAGACAATGGCCGTGCGCTATCATCACGCGCTTAGGTCGGCGGGTCATGAGGTCATCAGCCTTGGCCATCCGCAGGGCGAACTGGCCCGTCTGACCACACCGTTTGCCGCCGTGTCCTCGCATTTCAGCCATGACCCATTGGCCGCCTTTACCCTGCGCCAGAGAGCTGCACACTTTCGCCCTGACCTGATCATAGCGCACGGCAACCGCGCCATCGCCACCGCCGTTCATCCCTTAAGCGGCAGGGCCGATAAGACCGTCGCCGTAGTCCATAATTTTCGCTTCAAACGCGATATTGCCAAGGCCCACGCCGCGCTAACCGTCAGCTGCGCTGTGCATAACGCCCTGCATGAATCGCACTCCAGGCTTAAGATTTTCGACATGCCCAACTTTGCACCGCTGGAGGCCCGCCCGGTCAAGCCCGCCCCCACAGGCGTGCCGGTCATCGGCGCACTGGGGCGGCTGCATGTTAATAAGGGCTTCGATATCCTGCTTGAGGCGGTGGCTGAGCTGGTACGCGGCGGACGTGAGGTGCGTTTGCGTATCGCGGGCGACGGGCCGGAAAAAGCCGCCCTTGAGACTCAGACCGCCGCCCTTGGCCTCAGCGATCGTGTTGAATTTTGCGGCTGGGTGGACAGCCCTGCCGATTATCTGTCGGGACTTGATCTGTTTGTTCTGGCATCAAGGGTAGAACCCTTCGGACTTGTGGTGACCGAAGCCATGTCCGCCGGCGTACCGGTGGTGTCTTTCGACATCGACGGCCCGCGTGAGATTTTGCAGCCCTCAGGTTCTCCCGCATTTGGCATGCTGTGCGCACCACAGGATCCACAGGCTTTGGCTCAGGCCATCGCCATCACCATGAATGACTGGCCTGCCACCCTTGCACGCGCTGAGACCGCCCGCACCATAGCCCTTGAAACCTACGGTCAGGACGCAGGGGCCGCCCGTCTTTCACAGATATTATCGTCGCTGTGATAAATAATACAGCCCCGCAGCCAAAATCGACTTGAAGCCACCGGTCTTATTAGCTATAGGCGTGGCCCTTCCCCAAAGGCGTTGAATTATCCGCTCTGAAGGATAAGGCCAGAAACCCGTGGTTGGGTAGCTCAGATGGTTAGAGCGGTGGATTCATAACCCACAGGTCGGCGGTTCGATCCCGCCTCCAACCACCACTTCTCCCTACTGTAATTTTGCAATCCACAGGTCGTCAACGCAGCGGCGCATAACCTGCGGAATTACCGCGTCTTTTTATTATCGATTACCCACCCATGCGGCGGATGAAAGCATCTCAACTATATCGTAAAACGGGGTTCTGCATGCCTGGCAGTTGTTACTCAGACAGATCGCTATCTTCGTTTTGATAGAACCGTGAGTTGGTCATATCGGCCCCTTCGTCGACGTTTTGACATCGATTGATAAGTTAGCTGTCGGCACATGCTGGCCACTTCTTAAATCATTCTCCAGTCAAGCTCTTGACAGTTAAACCTGATAAAAATGATAGGAATATTGCGACTCTTCCTAGTCTTAGGAAACAAACCATATTCAGAAAGTATAGCAAATTAGCTACCCTCCCGATTTAAGCCAGAATTTCTAATTTGATAATTAAAATAATTTTAGTAGGAATATAACCACGCCGACCATATGAATGGGGCGCTACTGATTTTCGTGGCCGGACGTCAACGTCGCCAATCCCCCATCACCCCAGTCTGAGCGGCGCCCACGTTTCAAGATGCGCGACACCCAGACTTTAACGGCTTTTAGAAAGGCTCATATCATGGGCAATCCTTCCGGTGTCCGCCTTGATGGCGCTTATGAAATCCCAAACCTGTGGTATACACGCTGCCCGGTGCCGACCCCGCTCGGTCTGGCCGTGCAACTGGGCTATTTCCGCGATGAATTCGCCCCCGAAGGGCTTGATCTGAAGTCGCTTCAGGAAAGTCTTGATCCCGCAATCAAGGAATCGCACTTCGACCACACCCTGCAAAACTCATTCCGTCAGGGAGGAAATATTCCGGCCATCTGGGCAAAGGCTAATGGCCGCGACACCCGCGTTATCGGATTGAACTGGACGGATGAATCCCTGCTGATCATCACCCTGCACGGTTCCGGCATTCAGACGGTTAAAGACCTCAAAGGCCGCAGGCTGGCCCTGCCGGTCAATCCTGGCAGCATCGACTTCAACCGCGCCACCGCATTGCGTGCCTATTACAAGGCGTTAGAACTGGAAGGTTTGGGCCTGAAGGATGTCGAACTGGTCGACACGATCGCCCCGCCCACAATTGAGGCTGGCTCAGACATTGATACGTCCGGCCGCCGCATCCGCAGGCGTTCAGGTTATTTCGCTGAAATCAAAGCCCTGTTGAACGGCGAAGTCGATGCCATCTTTGTCAAGGGCGTATCCGGACTTGAAATCACCCGTGCCCTCGCCGCCCACATCGTCACCGATATCGGCTTTCATCCCGATCCGAAGGTGCGCATCAATAATGGTGCGCCACGGACTCTGACGGTCGATTCCGAACTTCTCGACGCCCGCCCCGATCTGGTCGCCCGCTTCCTCAAGCGTGTGGTCGAGGCTGGCCACTGGGCGCGTCAGCATCCGCATGAGACCCATGACTTCATCGCCCGTGAGACCTCGTCCTTCCCCGATCTGGTGCGCGCAGCCTACGGCGACAACGTCCACCACAATCTCGATACCTACCTGAATGACGAGGCTATTAATGCCCTGTCTGATTTCAAGGATTTCCTGTTTGAGCATGGTTTCCTGAAATCCAATTTTTCCGTGCCCGACTGGATCTCCAGAGTGCCGTTCGAGCGGCTGGAAGCCGACAGCGCTTCTGCCCGCGTATCCGCCTGATCCTATCCAAGCGCCCCGTCACAAGACGGGCCATAAATAACGAAAAGTAATATCCCAATGACGACCTCCCCGAACGTCGTGCAGGTATCTGCGCGCCGCACCCTGTGGCTTGCCTCGGTGGCCACCCTGTCCCTGATTACCGCACCTGCTTTTGCGCAGGAGCTTCTGCTGGCCTCTGCCGATGACGTGGCCCAGTCTGTGACCCGCGAAGCTCAGGCCGAAAAAGACCTGAAAAAGGACGACCGCGAAGACCGTATCGAGACCATCGTGGTCACCGCCAACAAACGCTCGGAAAGCGCCCAGAAAGTGCCGACCGCCATTTCCGTGGTCGGCGGTGCACAACTGGAACGTAATGAGATCCGCTCAGCCGGTGATGTCGTGCGCTTTATCCCCAACGCTTCGGCGGCCCAGACCGAGTCGCGCAACCGTCCGCGCTGGTTCATCCGCGGCGTCGGCTCCAACGATCCGGGCGCCAACGTCGTCAATCCGGTCGGTGTCTATATTGACGAAGTCTACCTTAATGCGCCGTGGTTTCAGGCGTTTCCGGCCTTTGATCTTGACCGGGTCGAAGTCCTGCGCGGCCCGCAAGGCACCCTGTGGGGTAAAAACACCGTCGGCGGCGCGATCCACTATATCTCGCGCAAGCCTCAGTTTGAGACCGGCGGCTATGCCCGCGTCGGCGTCGGCAATCTCGATGCCTATAATGCGCAAGGGGCTGTGACCGGCCCGGTCAGCGAAAACATCGCGGCGCGTTTGTCGTTCAGTCTGGAAAACCGCGGCGGTGTCGCCACCAACAATGTCACCGGCGAAGATGATTTCGGTAAGGTCAAGGATGCCGCCCTGCGCTTTCAATTGCTGGGTAAGGTCTCGGACAATGTCGAAGTCCTGGCCTCAGTACGTGCCCGCAATTCCGACGGCACGCCGATTGCCCGCTACATAGAGCCCGCCTATCCGGATAACGCCACCTTCAAGGGCGCGTCGGCCCCCGCGGATGACTATGGCAACACCCCGACCAATGCGCCGGATGTCGGCTCGTCCAATGTCGACGGTTCTTCACGCACCGACCAGAAGGGCGCGACCTTCACCGTCAACTGGACGCCGGGTGATTATACCTTCACGTCGATTACCGCTTACGATGACGGCCAGCAGGTCTCGAAATCCGACGGCGATTTCACGGCTTTTGAGGGCTCGCGGTCCTATGCTGATATCCAAAGCACCCAAGTCACGCAGGAATTCCGCATCACTTCGCCGCGCGATGACCGCTTCAACTGGATCGCCGGTTTCCACTATTTCTATGAGGATTTCTCGTCCGATTCCTCAACCGCCACCCTGCAAACCACGGCCTATCTTGATCGCGGTGTTGGCGCCCAGCGCTGGCGTCACACCTATTTCCAGAACGTGAAATATGATCAGGAAGCCAAATCCTATGCCCTGTTCGGGTCGGGCACCTATAACTTTACCGGCAAGTTCTCGATCACCGGCGGCCTGCGCTACACCTCCGAACAGCGCGATGCGAAGATCGACATCCTGAACGGTCTGGGCGAAGCTTCGACCCGTCGCCTGAACACAGTCGATCCAGCCTTAGCGCCCACGACGGCCAAGCCACTGATTACCTTTACCAATACCGGCCAGTGGTGGCTGAGATCATCCGTCACTTCATCGGCGCCGTATCAGCCCTATGTGTCGGAACCGTCCAAGACCTGGAACCGCTGGACGTGGGATATCACGCCTCAGTACAAGGTTTCCGACGACGTTTTGCTCTATGCCAAGCACGCCCGCGGCTTCCGTTCCGGCACTTTCCAAGCCAGCGCCACTCAGTCAAACCAGTTTGATCCGAGCGGTATTGAGCCCGAAGATCTCTATTCCTTTGAGGGCGGCGTAAAATCGCAGTGGTGGGATAAGCGCGTAAGGGTCAACCTGTCGGCCTTCTATTACGACTATAAAAAGGCTCAGGTGCTGGTGCAGGGCGTACCCATCGTCACTGGCGGCACCACCGCCTTTGCCGCGCGCCTGATCAATGCTCAGGGCTGGTCGAAGGGTATCGAGCTTGATATCTCGGCCAAGCCCACGCCGAACCTGCGCCTTGATGCGGCGCTGGGGACACTTGATACGGAATATACGCAAGACTTCATCCCCAACAACCCCAATACCGGCCTGTTGTTCGGTAAGGGCAATGAGTTCACCCGTGCGCCCAAGTTCACAGGCACGGTTGGGGCTGAATACCGCATCCCGACCAGCTTTGGCGATGTGACACTGGCCACTGACTGGAGCTACCGCACCTCGCAGTGGTTCACCGTTAACGCCCAGGAAAGCGATCCCACAAAGCTCGATTATCTGGTGTCTCAGTACCAGAAACAAAAGGGCTATGCGCTTGGTAATGCCCGCGTCACTGCGGCCATCGGTGATGATCTGGAAGTTTCGGCCTATGTCCGTAACCTGACCGACGAGACCTATAAAATCCTCACCTTCGGCACCCAGCAGGGCGCACGCCTGACCACTTACGGTGATCCACGTACTTACGGCGTGACCGTCTCGGCCAAGTTCTAAGGGAGGAGATTACCATGTTCAGAGCACTTCCTCGGCGCACTCTTTTGACCGGCCTTATCGGCATCACCGCGGCCCTTGCCGCCTGCGGAGAAAAACCGGCCTCAACGCCTGCCGCCAAATTACCCGCGGCGGTGACGATCGCCGCCATCTCCTACACCTATCAGGGCAAGCCGACCTTTAACGGCTTATCGCAAGTGGTGATCAATCAGGGCTGGCTTGAAGGGGAGCTTAAGAAAAACGGTGTCGCTCTGAACTGGCTGCCGGTGCCGACCTCGGTCGGTGGCCCGCTGATCAACGAAGGCTTTGCGGCCAAGCGCATTGACTTTGCGGGCTACGGTGATTTTCCGGCCCTGATCGCCAAATCCGGTGGCGTGGACATCCGCGCCATCACCTCTTCCGGCCAAGGCAACAATGCCTATCTGATTGTGCGCAAAGGTCTGGAGGCCAAATCGATAGAGGATTTAAAGGGCAAGTCTCTGGCCATCCACCGTGGCCGTCCGTGGGAGTTGACCCTGGCCAAGTTGCTGGACTCAAAGGGCCTTAAGCTAAGCGACTTCAAGATCTATAACCTTAACCCGCAGGCGGCCTATTCGGCGCTGGCCGCCGGTAAGGTCGATGCGGTTTTCACCCTGTCCGAGGCCATTCTTCAGGAAGACAAGGGCGCCGGCACCATCATCTGGTCAACCAAGTCCAATCCCGAATGGAAGATGCGCACCGGCCTGTTTGCCCGCACTGAGTTCACGACGCAAAATCCGGAACTGACTCAAACTGTGGTCAACGCCTATATCAAGGCCGCGCACTGGGCCTCGCAGCCTGAAAACCGTGCTGCCTTTCTTGAACTGGCGTCACGCGGCAATAATCCGACCAGCGTTCTGGAGCGCGACTATGCCAACGAAGGCGGTGACTGGAACGACCATTTCTCGCCCATCATTGATCAGGGCTTTGTCGCCCATTTCGATGATGTGTCGAAATATACCTTTGAGAATAAGCTGGTTCAAAAAGAAGTCGCCACGCGCAATTTCATCGACCCGACCTTTGTCAATAAAGGCATTGATGAGTTGGGCCTGAAAGGTTTCTGGAAGGAAACACCGGTCACAGGACCTGTTCAATGAGTTCGCCACCAGAGTCTTTATCCTCCTCTGGTCGCGGAACGTCCGGGGCGGCAGCCTCAGTTAATCCTCCCTTGGCTGCCGCCCCAGACGCACCTTCTCCGCTGGTATTTCTGGCCGGGTTTTCGACCCTGGCCCTGATCAGCGGTATCTCGATCGGTCTGGCCAAGGTCGTCACCCAGTTCTTTGCCCTGGCTATCGGGGCCGATGCCTTCCAGATCGGCCTGATCATGGCGATGGAATCGATCGGTATGGTGCTGGTGACGGTGCCTGCCGGTTTCATCATTGCCCGTTTCGGGGCGCGCCGCGTTTACGCCATCGCCTCATTAGGCCCGCTGATCGTCAATCTGCTGCTGCCCTTTGCCAGCGGCGCTGTGGGTCTGGCGATCGGGCGGCTGGTGATCGGCCTGTGTATCCCGTTTCGCATCGTTTCGATGAACTCAACCTTTCTGGCCCAGCTTCACCGTATCGGCGTGGGTAAGGCGGGCTGGTATCGCGGCGCGCTGACCGCCGGTCTGGCCCTGATTGGGCCGGCTCTGGCGACCGTTCTTACGCAGCATGTCGATTATGTCTGGTCGTTCGCCATTATCGCTGGCCTGTTCGGCATCATGGCGGTGGGGTCGCTCTATTTCTTCACCGATGAAGCCCCCGCTGAACCGGCCCCCAAAGGCTTAAGCGCATCCGGCATAGTTTCTGAGGCCCGCAATCTGCTGCGCCATAAAGACGTATCGGAAAGCTGCGTCATCGAGTTTATCTCCTCGGCCACAGGTTCTCTGTTCGCCGCCTTCATCATCGTGGTGGCCGCGCACATGAACGGCCTCACCAAGGAAGACGGCGTCCATATTATGCTGTTCCACGGCGCCATGACGGTGCTCGCCCTGTTCAGCGCCGGACGTCTGACGCGCACACTCAATAAGTGGATCGCCTACGGCATCGGCTTGGTTCTGGGGACACTGGCCCTGATCATTCTGGGCACAGCCAGCGGATTTGCCGCTCTCGCCATCGGGGCTGTGCTGCTCAGCGCCGGGCAATCGGTCGTACACCTCATCAACATGCGCCTCCTGAGCGCCCACCCGGGCGAAAAATCCAAAGTGTCCGGCCTGTTCAACCTGTCGTCCATGACCGGCTCCAGCGTCGGCGCACTGGCGGGCGGGATCGTCTCCAAATTCGCCGGTGTGCAGTCGATCTACCTTCTGTGGCTGCCGGTGCTGTGGCTGGCCGCCGGATACCTGTTCTTCGTTCTCAAAGGGACCAACCCTCATGAAGCCTGATCATTTAAATCTCCCGCCCCGTTTACGGGGAGGGAGGACCGCGAAGCGGTGGGAGGGGCAAACGCTCCCCGCCTCTGCCCCCTCCGTCGCGGATAAACCGCGCCACCTCCCCCGTAAACAGGGGAGGAGGATTAGCTGGAAACCAATACTGTCCATTGGATCGCCGCTGCTGCTGCTGATCGTCTGGCAGGCCGTGACCGCCTTTAAGCTGTTCCCGCCCGAAGTGCTGGTCTCCCCCACCGCCGTGATCGCGGCCTTTGGCGAGGTTATCACCACCGGCGAATTGCAGCGCCACCTGTCGGAAAGCCTGACCCGTCTGGCAGGCGGCTTTACCATTGGCGCGTCGCTGGGGCTGTTGTTTGGCCTTGCGCTGGCCCTATCGAAAACGGTGGAGCGCCTGTTCGGGCCTACGTTTCAGGCCTTGCGTCAGGTGCCGGTTCTGGCCTTCATTCCGATGCTGATCCTACTGCTGGGCATCGATGAGGTCTTCAAGATCGTCATTATCGCCAAGGCGGCTTTCTTCCCGGTGGCACTGGCCGCCTACGATAGCGTCAAGGGCGTGCCGAAATCCTATTTCGAGGTGTCGTCGCTGTACCGTGCGCCGTGGTGGGTGCTGATCAGCAAAATCCTGATCCCCGCCACCGTCCCCAATATTCTGGCCGGTGTACGCTTAAGCCTGACCCGCGCCTGGCTGGTGCTGGTGGCCGCCGAACTGATCGTGGCCGATAGCGGTCTGGGCCAGATGATGGAAATGGGCCGTCAGATGTTCCGCCTCGATATCGTCATGGTCGGCGTGATTGTCGCCGGGGTCATCGGCTTTGCCCTTGATCGCCTGTTCCAGCTTTTACAAGCGCACGCCCTGCGCTGGAAGACCGCGTGAGGCCCCAAATGACATTAAAAACGCTCAACTTAAACGCCTTCAAACCCGTCTGGCTGCTGGGGCTTATTCCGCCCGTCCTGTTTCTTTTGTGGTGGGATCATGAAGCCGCAAAAGGCGGTGCCAACGCCCTGGCCTTTGTGTCACTGGCGCAGGTCAGTCAGGCTCTGGCCGATATGCTTGCCTCTGGCGAACTGGGCCTGTCCTATGGCTCCAGCCTTGGCCGCGCCCTGTCGGGCCTGTTGATCGGTGGCGGCATCGGCACACTGGTCGGCATCGCGATGGGCCTGTCAAAGCCGGTCGAGTGGGCTGCCTCGCCCATCTATAACAGCTTTCGTCAGGTGCCGATTCTGGGCTGGCTGCCGCTGATCGGCCTGTGGTTTGGCTCAGGCGACCTGTCAAAGCTGATCATCGTCGCCTTGTCGGCCTTTTATCCGACCGTGCTCTATACCTTTGAGGGCTTAAAGCAGGTTGAGGCCCGCCTGCTCGATGTCGGTCAAATCTACCGCCTCAATGGCTGGCAGACCTTCTGGCGTATCCAGTGGCCCGCGGCCCTGCCCTCCATCTTCACCGGCCTGTTTCAGGCCCTGGCCTTTACGTGGATTTCGACCATCGGGGTTGAGCTTCTGTTTTCCTCCGGGGCAGGTCTGGGGGCCCTGATGCAGCAGGCCCAGCTACAGGCCCGCCTCGATATCGTTTTGGTCTGCATACTGTTTGTCGGCCTGACCGGTTTTGCCATCAACTTCCTCATCAAACGCCTCAGCCAGCACGTCTTAAGCTGGCGCAGCATCAGAGCATAATTTTTTGACGCGCATCTCATCCGAAAACCCCGAGAAAGTAATATGGCACTTTTCGGGATGCGCTTTGGAGCCTCAAATGGACTACGTTCCCCACTCTCAAATCCCCGGCCATAAGTCTCGTCAAACCGGTGCGGTTTCGCTCAAAGGCATCAAGAAGCAGTTCAATTTCAAGGACCGTGAGCTTAAGGTTCTGTCGGAGTTTTCGCTTGATGTGCAGCCCGGCGAGTTTGTCTCGATCGTCGGCCCCTCCGGCTGCGGCAAGTCGACCCTGCTGCGCCTGATCGCCGGGCTTGACGACACCTATGACGGCACGATCACACTGGATGGTCAGAGGGTCGCCGGCACGTCGCTGGAGCGCGGTCTGGTTTTTCAGGACCACCGCCTGTTCCCGTGGATGACGCTGGAGGACAATATCGGTCTGGCCCTGACCAACCGTAATATCCCCAAGGACGCCAAGGCTAAGCTGGTTGCCGATCATATCGCTCTGGTCGGCCTCAAAGGGTTTGAAAAAGCCTTCCCGCATCAGTTGTCCGGCGGCATGGCACAGCGCGCGGCCATTGCCCGCTCACTGGTCAATGAGCCCAAGGTGTTGCTGCTGGATGAGCCGTTCGGGGCGCTGGATGCCCTGACCCGCGTGCACCTTCAGACCGAGCTTCAGCGCATCTGGCTGGCGCAGGGCTCGACCATGATCATGATCACCCACGATGTCGAAGAAGCCCTCTATCTCGGTGACCGCGTGGTGGTCATGCAGGCCAATCCGGGCCGGATTACCCATACCGTCGATGTCAACCTGCCCCATCCGCGCGACCGCGCCTCACCGGTGCTGCATAAGCTGAAGGACGAGATTCTGGCTGAGCTGACCCATGTGCCGGAACCCTCCAATCCCGTCGTGCGCCTGATCAAGGGAGACGATCAATGAGTTTTGACCTCCTTACCAAATGGCAAGTAACGACGCGCCAGAGTGATTACCCGGTTGATCCCCTGTTCACCGGTCGATGGTCATCGCGCGCCCTGACCGGTGAGCCGATCCCCGAAACCGATCTCTATACCTGTTTTGAGGCCGCCCGCTGGGCACCGTCGGCGTTTAATGCCCAGCCGTGGCGGTTCATCTTCGCCCACCGCGATGGCCGCGACTGGGACGCCCTGTTTGCCCTGCTCAACGCCAAAAACCAGTCATGGGCGCACAAAGCCTCAGCCCTCATCTTTGTCATATCGCGCAAAGATTTTGTGTTTCAAGGCCAGACCGTCCCCGTCGGCAGCCATTCGTTCGACACCGGTGCCGCCTGGGGCGCCTTTGCCCATCAGGCCCATCTGCTCGGCTATTCGACCCGCGCCATCGGCGGCTTTGACCGTAAGGCCGCGCCTGAAATACTGGCAGTGCCTGACAACCACCATGTCGAAGCTGCCATCGCCATTGGCCGCCGGGCGGATCTTACGGATCTGCCGGAAACCTTTCACGCTCAGGAAACACCGTCTGAGCGCCGTCCCTTACAGACCTTCGTGTTCGAAGGCCGCTTCACCTCAGCCGAATAGGAGCCCCCCGATGCCCAACCGCCTCGCCCCGCTGGTGCCGTCCGATACGGTATTTATCACCCGTTGTCCGGTGCCTACCGCCACAGCTATTGCCCTCAATCAGGGTTGGTTTACCGATGGTTTTGCCCGAGAAGGTTTCAAGACCGAGACGCTTCAGGATTCCAACGACCCGAAACTGCGCTCCCAGCATTTCTATCATGATCTTAAGGCCCTGTTCCGCGAAGGCGGCAATGTCCCGGCCTTCTGGTCGCGGGCCCGCAATCTGGCCACCAAAGGTGAAGACCACACCCTTGTCATCGGTTTGACGTGGATTGATGAGACGCAACTTTTGCTGGCACGATCGGGCTCCGGCATCCGCGACCTGTCTGATCTGAAGGGCAAGACGCTCGGCCTGTCCAATGCCGCGGGCGCCGTCGATATCTGGCGGGCAATGGGTTTGCGCGGCTATGAGACGGCGCTTAATTTGGCGGGCCTGACCTTTGATGATGTCACCCTGAAAAACCTGACGGCGCCGGAGGTTAACTGGCAATCACAGCGCAAAGGTGGCACCTGGTCTCAGGTCAGCGAACAGGCGCTTATATCCGGCGAGGTCGATGTCATCTATGCCAAGGGTGCACCCGCCGTCGCGCTAAAGGAAAAGCACGGTCTCGATGTCGTGCTCGATATCAACACCCTGACCGATCCGCACCTGCGCATCAATAACGGCACCCCGCGCCCGATCACGATCCATAAGCATTTCCTGAGCGATCACCCCGAACTGGTGAAGCTCTATCTGCAAATCCTCAACCGTGCCTCGGCCTGGGCCAAGAACCACTCAGACAGCGTGGCCGATATTATCGCCTATGAGACCGGCACGACGGCGGATGCTGTCCACAAAGGCTATGGAACAGCACTGTCCCATACCCTTGATGTCACTCTGTCGAAGGCCCGTATCGATGCTTTTCAGGATCAGGCCGATTTCCTGCACCGCCACGCCCTGATCGAAGCCCCCGTCAATGTCCGTAACTGGATCGCCGCCGAACCGCTTCAGGCCGCGCTCAACGATCCGCTGCCCCTTACCGCCACCAAAGCCGCTTAAAGGAACATATCATGAGTCTTGAATTTTACTGGTATCTGCCAACCGCAGGCGATGGCCGCTCCAAAGCCTTCGACCAACTGTCACCAGCCAAGGATACGCCCAATACCTCGATCCGCGATCTGCGCCGCGACCACTATACCAATATCGACTATATCACTCAGGTCGCACGCGCCGCCGAATTGACCGGCTTTGACGGTCTGATAGCACCCGATGATGTGGCGGGTGAAGCCTCATGGATCGTGGCCGGCCTGATTGCCCGCGACATAAAGCGGCCGAAGATTATCGCCGAATTTTCACCCGGCGCCGGATCGGCCGTCTATTTCGCCAAGAAGTCCGTGACTTTTCAGCGCTACAGCGGCAATCGTCTGGGCTGGTCTTTGGCCACCTCAACGGATGCCGCCTCCCGCAAAGCCCTGGGTGATTTCATAACCGATGCCGATGTCCCCCGCCGTCTGGAGGAGTTTCTGATCGTCTCCAAAGGGGTCGCCGCCTCAACTGATTTCACCTTTAAGGGCGAGTTTTTCGAGGTCTTAAAAGGCGGTTTCGGTGGGCCATTATCTGGCTGGAACCTGCCGGAAATCAGCCTTTCCGGTGAAACCTCCGAAGCTTTGGAGATTTCAGCCGGTTATGGCGATGTCCATGTCTTTGAACTGGGCACCGCCGATCTGGCATCGAAAATCGCGCGCCTCAAGGCCCTCGCCGCCAGCAAGGGCCGCACACTGACCATCGCCCTTAAGGCTCGCATCTTTGCCCATGATGACCTTGATCGAGCGGCCTTAGAGGCCAAACGCGCGGGCTTTGAAGACGATGCCCACACCCTCACCGGTGATTACGACAGTCTGGCCGAAGACCTCGCCCTGCTGGCCGACCTCGGCGTTAATCGTTTTCAATTGTTCGCCCCTCACAGCCTTGAGACCGCCTACCGCATCGGCGAGCACGTCCTGCCGCGTATCCGGCAAGCCCTCAAACGCGCAGCTTAATTTTGTCGCGCATTTAATCCGAAAACCGGCTTCCACTTTTCGGAATGCGCTTAAAGGATACTCAATCATGTCCATTGATTTTTTCTGGCGTCTGCCGACCCACGGCTGCTCGACCTCGGTGCGCAACCCAAGCCTGACCCGCGGCGACTGGGTGCCGCTGACCGAAGGCAATCAGGCCCCCGGCCTCTATGACGGCAGGCCCGATGGCTCAACCTATATCGACCATGTCGCCCAGATTGCCAAGGCGGCCGAAATTTCCGGCTTTCACGGCGGCCTGATCCCGTCATTCCCGATGACCGACGATCCGTGGGTGATTTCGTCCCATCTGGCGCGGGAAACCAAGACTTTCCGGTTCATGATCGCGTTTCAGCCGGGCTTTATCAATCCGGTCGAAACGGCGCGCCTGACGGCCTCACTGCAACGGGCGACCGCCGGGCGGGCTCTGTTCAACATCATCACCGGCGGCGGCGGCCCGGCCCAGCTATGGTGGGGCGACAGCTTTGCCCACGATGACCGCTATGGCCGCACGACCGAGTTTCTGGATATCCTCAAGGGCGTCTGGAAAGAAGGGCCGTATAGCCAGAACGGCAAATTCTACAGCGTCGAAAATGGCCAGTTGCCCGCAGCGCTGGCCGCCACCGACCTGCCGGAAATCTATTTCTCCGGCTCCTCGGACGCGGCGTTGCAATCAGCGTCAAAGCACGCCGACTATTACCTGTCGTGGCTGGAACCGTTTGAGCAATTGAAGGCCAAGTTCGGTGCTGTAAAGGAAAAAACCGACGCTTTAGGCCGCAAGATCAAGTGCTCCGTACGCGTCGATCTGATCGCCCGCCCCACCGAAGAAGAAGCCTGGGCCGACGCCAAGGCGGGGTTCGAGGCCACCGCCCATAAACGTTCCGACAGCTTTAAACAGGCCTCCGATTCCGTCGGTGCCGCCCGTCAGGCCGCCTTCAAGGCCTCGGACGCCAAACACTATGATGAGCTGATTATCGGGCCGAACCTGTGGACCGGTTTCTCCCTCCTGCGCGGCGGGCCTGCGCTCGGCATAGTTGGTTCGTACGAACAGTGCGCCCAGAAGCTGGACGAGCTGATCGCGCTCGGCACCGACAGCTTCATCCTCGCCGGCACGCCGCACCTCGAAGAAGCTTACCGCGTCGGCGAAGAAGTTCTCCCCCTCGTCCGGGGTCGTCAGGCCTCATTATCCATTGCTGCTGAATAAGGAAACACCCTCATGACCACATTATCCCAAACCGTGCTCGATTTCGTCGCACAGGTTAAAACCGATGCCGCGATTGCCTTTCGGGGCCTGCGCGACACCCACACCATTTCCCCCGCAGGCACCGTCAACTTTGTCGAGCGCGTACCGGGTGAAAAGCTGATCGTCTCGATCGGCTATCCCGGCCCGTTCGCCCCTGATGCCGAACTCAAGCCCGCCGTCTATGACTTTGAGGGCAACCTGCTTTTGGGTGAAGTTAAGAATTCCGGCGGCGGCGGGCGTTACCTGCCGATCTTTAAGAAACATGACGACATCACCACCGTCAGCCACGTCCATTCGGTTTACTTAGGCGCCTGGTCGCAAAGCCACCGCACCCTGCCCATCCGCTATGTGCCGGTGCAGCGCTGGACCCGCATCCGCGAGTTGCCGGTCTATATCGACCGCCGCCAGGGTGAGGCCAACTACATCCTTGAGCGCCTTGAGGAAGACAACAGCCATTTTGCGATCTTAGAGGCCAATGGTGGCTCAACCGTCTGGGGCCGCAAGGGCATTCTGGCATTGGCCAATACCATCGTGAACCTTGAGGAAGGCGCACGACTGCAAGCCATTGCCGAAACTCTGGGCGGCTCGAAACTGTACGGCCCCGGCGTGCTGGAGCAACAATGGAAGATGAGCGGTCTTTGGCGTCCCGAAGACGACGTGGCAGTCGCCGCCGAGTAATCCCACCTGGCCGTCTGGGATAAAACTCAGGCGGCCAGGTCAAATCTTTCTTTTCTGATTCCCAATCCTGGACCTCCAGGCTCTATTTTCCATAGAGCGCTTAAAATCGACCCAGCACCTTCATGTGAAGGCAGATAATGCTTTTCCAACGACCATGAAAATGATATCGATATCAAAAATAAACCAAGAATCGAAACTGGGAGCACACATGAAACCTTTTAAATACTGCCTGACCACCGCTCTATCCTTAATCGCCATAAGCGGGGCGGGTCATGTCACAGCCTCTGAACTTCAGGTCTTTCCGTTCCCCCAACCTGTGCGTTACGCGCTGCATAATGATGACTATACGGTACGGGTTCGTGTCCCCGGAGGGCGCTGGAATGACCTGTTTGAGTATAAGGCCAAGGTGGACCTCGACAATCCGGACAGCGAGGCTTCCATGACCTTCTTCAATTTTGAGGGGCCAGTGGAAGTTTCCGTTCAAAAGAACAAAGGCAGCTTTCGCGACGTCACCATCCGCCCCACCTCAAAAGGGATAAAACCTAAAATCGAAGACGGAACCGTCTATTTCACCCTGACGAAACCGGAAAACCTGTCGATTGAGTTCGACAAAGACACCCTGAATAATCTGCATCTGTTTACCCAGCCGATCCGCAAAAACCTGCCGGTTAAGCGCATAACGCCCGCCTCTCCTTACGACATCGGCAATGTTGCTATTCCGGATACGTCCACGCCCGTCGTCTATTTCAAGCCCGGTGTCTATACGGGCGATATCCGCCTGAAATCGAACACAACCGTCTATATCGATGGCTCTGCCGTCATCAAAAGCCCCGTTTTGATGGAAAACGTAGAAAACGTCACGGTCATCAGTGATGGTCTGTTCGTCGATGCCGGTCAGACGATCATCCGCAATTCGAAAAACATCACAATCGATGGCACCATCCATATCAACCAGAAACACGGCACTCTGGCCTGCTTTAACTCAGTGAATGTCAAAGAAATCGGCATACGCTCGATCGGCGGTGGTCAGTGGTCAGACGGTCTTGGGCACTTTGCTTGTCAGGACGTCGAAATCCGTAATGTATTTCTGCGCACATCCGACGACAATATCACCATCTATAACCATCGCTGGGATACCTGGGGCGACAGCCGCAACATTCAGGTTAGTGAGGCGACTCTGTGGGCCGATGTGGCTCACAATGTCATGATCGGCATTCACGGAAATACGCCTTCTGCGCACCACCCTGATGCCGAAGTGATCGAAAACGTCACCTTCCGCAACATCGATGTGCTTGATCATGATGAGGATGAGCCCGATTATCAGGGCGCCATCGGCCTTATGGTCGGGGATGATAATCTGGTGCGTAACATCACCTTTGAGGACTGGCGCGTTGAACGCATCGAAGACGGTAAACTATTCAGCCTTCAGGTGTTGTATAACCAGAAATATAATACCAGCCCCGGACGCGGCATCGAAGACATCACATTCCGCAATATTCACTTTACCGGCAAAGGTGCCTTCGCGCCCTCATTGATCCGGGGCTATTCCCCAGACCGAAAAGTGCGCGGCATTTCCATAGAAAACGTCACGGTCGGTGGCAGAAAACTGACCGGCGCGCAGCCTGATTTACTTGAAATCGGCGATCACGTTGAGAATGTCTCATTCAAATGACAAAAACCCTGCCGCAGACGCCCGTCTGCGGCAGGGCCGCCATTAGGCCAGCGCCATATTGACGCTCATACTGCGCCGGACGCCCGCACCGCGAAACGGATAAACGCAGTGCAGCATCCATGATGGCCACAGGTAAAACTCCCCGACAACAGGCTTGACCATAAACAGGTTGCGAGTGCCGACGGCGGTGCGGCTGTCGATAAACTGCAAACAACCGACACTGTTCTGGCGGTGTTTATCCGCCTGAAATTCGGCCTCATAACCCTGCGGCACCTTCAGAAACAGGACACAGCTATAGATGCAGCCCTGATGGTAATGCACCGGATTGAAATCCCCTGCATACATGTCATTGACCCAGCCTTCCTTGATCTGGATCTCAAGTGTCTTGTCCTTCAGCTCTTCGGTTTCGCTGTAGTTGCCATAATTAAGAAGGGCATTTTCGCACCGGTAGGTATAGGTGCGCGCAACATCATAAAGAAAGTCCGTCAGTTCCGGCATCTGGCGGATAACGTCTGTCATCCGCACTTCGGTCGTCAGATTACCGGCGAGATGCTGCGACCAGTCGCGCGCCCGACGCTCCCCCTGCGCGCCCAGTATCTGATCAACGCGGACATTCAGTGCGGAAACCACCGCGTCAGGAGCCGTCGCCTTGATAATCAACGGGCTGAAGGGGGCTACAACCTGCATGCTATAGTCTGCGGCCATAATAAGCCCTCCTTAGCAACACTTCAGGCGCACAAAGCGATCCTTGCCGGTCACGGATATATTCTGATCATTGACCCTGATCTGGCCGGACAGGCGTGGCAGCCACAGACCCAGTTCGGCATCGCTCTGGCCCTGAACCCAGAATGCCGGCGCCCGTTTATAATCTGCGATCACAAAGCGCTTGGACAGGCTATCGAGCATAAGTTTATCACCATGCCGCAGATAGCTGCCATCGGCGATAAACAGGCGCTCAATCGTCTCAGGCGCAGGCTGCGCACCATCCTTATAGGTTACCGACAGCATATAGGCGTCGGTCTGCCACCCCATCAAGGTCGTGGTGGCGTTGCGGTGCTTGATACTGCCATCAGCTTTGAGGTTGATGTAAACATCCGTGATCCGCCCGTCCCGACGGATACGGGCACCGATCATATCCGGCCCGCTTAAGCGTTCGATCTGCGGCACAGGCCCGTCGTCCTGAGGGATAATGGCCGTGATGAATTTTTGCCGCTCTACCTTATCCTGAGGCCGAAAGGCATAGTAGGTCGTGCGCGTATCCGGGGCATGGTCTTTATAGCCCGACAACTCCTCAAGGCGCATATTCTCCGGATAATCCGTCGGCAGTCCGGCATCCGGGAACGGCGCGGGAAACAGCGGCCTGACCTGTACCGAAGCCTCACCATTTTTTACGATCAGGTTCTGGCCCTGACGCTTGGTTTCGCCTTCGGTGTGGAGTTGGAAGGCGAACTGTCCAGGCTCTCGGGCTTTAAGATCATCATAGATAAGGATCACCCCGTCGACCCAAAGAAAATGCCTGAAATTGCGCGCGAAGTTGGCCGACGTCGGCCCCGTGGCGTCCGCGAACACATAGCGAAGACCTGCCCCATCCAGCATGTTCGGAATCTGCCCCGATAAATGCGAAGAGATATAGGTATCCTCAGCCGGCTCGGCCTTACCATTAAACGTGGCGACATTGTGCGCCTGCGTCTGCCGGTAGTATCCGTCATATTCCTTGCGCCCATAGGACGAATTACCGGAATCAATCAGCAGGGGCTTGCCCTTATGGAACAGCACAAACGAACCGGCATCGGCATGGCTGTGATTCCACGTATAGCCGGATCTGATAGCCAATAAGGTCGCATCCGCGTCCCATGACGTCCGAAGCGTCGCCCAGCCCATACCGCGATACCAGGCACTGAGCGGCAGGTCAGGCTGCCGCCCCGCACCGTCCTTTTCCGTCGCCAGAGGCATCTGCACAAGATAGCGCGGCCGGTAGCGTATATCGACACCATCGCCTGCCGTTGCCGACTGCGTCATGTACCACAGATCCTGCGGACGCTTTTTACCCGTGAGCCAGTAATTGGCCGCTGTGCGCGAATAGTTCTTGTCGATATTGCCGTCGCCAAAATTGACGTGCAGCAATTTGGTGCGCGTCGGATAGGCGTTGTGGATCAGGAAATCGACGGATTTTTCCAGCACCGGAATATCGGCAGGTGCCTCTTTGAACATCTCCTGCCAGGCCAGACGGAACTCCAGATAGGTGCCGACCGCCAGTTCGGCATAGTTCACGCTCTCAAGGTTTCCGCCATCCGCATCAAAGGTCTCAACCTTGGATTCGATGCGGCTGCCCTTATAGCTCCACCACTCACTCCCGGCCGTTTCCAGCCGGTCAAGATAGGCCGCAGCGCGAGGATCATCGCGGGAAATAGCGACAAGACCTACCCCGGTGCCGAACACAATATGGGCCCACCAGTTATGCCCCATAGTATCGAGCGTATGGATGCGCTGACGGCCATCGATCCAGTCGTTGAACACCGGCGTGACCAGCTTTTGAATATAGCCTGAGGTCAGTTCGCGCCGTTCAGCCGGCGACAGAGACCCGCGGATCGAGTCATAGATCAGACCGAACATCTCTCCGGAAAAACCCATGCCCAGATCCGAATTCCATACCGGATCACGCTTCAGGAGCGGCGCATCGGTAACCAGATTTTGTTGCGCACAAAAGGCCCGCAAAACCTCATGCAGTTTCTGGCTATAGCGTGCCTCTCCGGTCATGCGATAGGCCAGTATCAGCGGCTCCAGCGTATCGGGCAGTCTTCGGCCATCACGGATCAGGTCTTTCAACGGTAAAGCGACCTGCCGGTCCGCCTCGGCCTTGATCTTTTGCCACTGACCGGCAACTTCTGCGTTATTAGCGATGCGCCCCTTAAACGCACCTATCGCGTCATCGGAAAAGCTGAGATGAACCGCGCCCGGTTTGACCGTGAAGGTACGCGCTTTGACTTCCACAGCCGGCGCGGTGTCTGCGGCCTGCAAGCTCACCGGCAGAGCGCCAATAAGCACTGCCGCCACGGAGGTGGATACAATCCATGTGGTCAGCCGGGCGTGCACGCGTCTCATGAATTTTCCTCACACAGTCATTTTGTAGTTTGCCGTCATGATAAACAGCGAAAGGGCGGTCTGGCCATAGACCTGACCGCCCAATATCTATGACGCCGTATGTATGGCTAGAAATCGTACCTGACCGTCAGCCAGACCGAACGTGGGGCATTCCGCTTCAGCAGGAAGCCGGAATCCGGCAATTGAGCCACAACGTCATAAAGCTGGACATTGTTCGTCAGGCCGGTCGTGATCATGGTGTCGTAGGCCGAAACATACTGGGTATCCAGAGCATTGCGGATATCCAGCATGATGCGCGTCTTCTTGATGCCTTCATACTGAACCGAGATATCCAGATTGTCCTGCGTCGGCAGCCAGCGGGTGTCGACCGGATTGGTGTTGATTTTACGCTGATCCATCCAGCGATGACGCAGGTTGATGCGGAAGTCGTCCCATTTGTAGGAAATCGTATTGCTGACCGTCCACTTGGGCGTACGGCTTAGGATACCGGAGTCAATACGCAATATATCATCAGAGGCACCATTTCCGTTCGCACCCGTATTAAGCCAGGTATAGGCTTCGGTCGTTTTGCCGTTAAGGTAGGTAACCGACGCATCCCATGACAGCTTACGCGTCACCTTCCACTTGAACCAGGATTCAACACCACGGGTAAAATAGGTATTGAAGTTTTCAGGCAGCAGATAGGTTGACACATTGTCCGTATCAACGGCGGTCGGATAGTCGTTGATCGCAAAGCTCTGATAGAACAGGGTCACCTGCCCGTTGAACTTACTGTCCCCAAACGTATAGGCCGCTTCATGGGATTTCACATAGCCCGTCGGCCCAAGCGGACGCGCCAGAGTAGCGACTGTCGAATAGCGGTTGATGATCCCCATGGCCGGCTGCTTACCATCCATGTAGCGGTAATAGACCTTGTGCTTAGGATTAAAGTTATAGCCCACGGCCGCACTGACATTGACATTGGTGACGTTCTTATCAGCCTCGATGATCTTTGAGACGTTCCTGATCATATAAACATTGTCATAGACCGTCAGCGGATTGCCATCCAGCCCACCGTTCGCCAGGGAAGCGGCTCCGGCATTGCGGGTATCCCACGTCTCGGAATAGGTTTTGGCACTGATCTGCTGTTGCTTTACGCTGGCGCTTAAGTCCCAGTGCTCATTCGGCGACCATGAAATACCGATATAGGGTGAAATCTCTACAATCTTCGCCTTCTGGAATACCGTCGTAAACAGACCGGAACCGTAAGCCCCCCAGCCGCCGGAATCCGTCAACTGATAGGTGGTGCCGGTATTGGTGACGTAGCGCACATTCAGATTTTCAACCTGACCGTCGGCCCATGCCGAAACCCCAAGCCCGTTAGCCCAGTTGTTATTCGTCTGTTCGGAGCGGGCGACATAGAGGCCCATATTGATGCTGTAGGTATCCTGACGGTACGTCGCCGTCAGATTGCCGATCACGTCATCGGATGAGCGCTCATTGTCTTCGGCGCGCGTCAGAAGAACAAGATCGCGGTTAAGACCCTGCGCCGGATAAACCGTAGACCCGGTACCGGTCGTTGCCGTGACCGTCCCGCCACGAACATCGACTTCGCGGTTGGGCAGATTATTGGCCACCAGACAGAGACTGTTCGTGGTCCAGGCTGCGCCCGCAACCACCGGACACGGATTACCGGTGCGGTAGTTTGTCCCAAGCTGTGAGCCGCCTACATTGTTGGCGACCCGCGCCCGCAACGCACCGGTCGAGTCATAGAACTCATAATAGCCGGGGGTACGATCCAGATTGTTGATATTCAGGCCATAGCGTTCCCGCGTGGCGGCGGCCGAGCCTATCGATGACAGGCTCTGAGGCTTATAGGACTGCCCGTCATAAGTGGAGTTCTGAAGCCGCAACGCACCCGTATAGCTCCACGCGCCGTTGGTTTGATGCTCCCAGCGCAGCCACACCGCATCCTGCTGGTACTGATATCCGGCCGAAGGATCAAGTGAGTGCGTGCCCGGCTTATTATAGTTCGGAACGTTCTGCTTACCGCCATTCATAAACAGGTTCACATCGCGCGGGAAACCGGGAATGGCTTCTGAATCTTCATAGCCATAGGCAGGCTGCTGGAAGGTCGTCAGTTCGGCATTGGTATCATCAAGGTGCTTGAACGTCACATTGATCGTACCGGAGCCATTTTCACTTTCATAGCTTTTGTACAGATTAAACTTTAACTGACCGCCGTGGTTCAGATCCCAGCCCGGATTAACCTGACCATTTGAGCGGCGGTAAAAGCCGCTGGCGCTGTAGCCAAAATCACCCGCCTTATTGAGCCAGCCATAATAACCATCCACCTGCTTCCACGACAGATGCAGATCCTCGCCCTCGAAACCGATCTTGGTCTGTATAGACGCGCCGGGACGAACCTTACCGGTGATGTAGTTAAAGGTTGACCCAACCGAGGTGGTCACTGCCGTGGCCGATGATCCACCCCGGACGGATTCCACCCGGCTGGTATTCAGGTCAGAGCGGAAGAAATAGCCATCCTGAAACCCGCTGAATTTGAACGGCACCGTCGGCAAGCCATCTTCCAGAATGGTCGTCCAGAAATAGCCCGATGTGTTCGAGCCCGTGCCGATCGTCATGCCGCGGGTGAAGACTTCGTTGCGCGCGACCCCGTCGTTGGATTCCACAACCACCCCCGGCATATCGCGGAGCATGTCATCGGCGCTGATTGGTGTGAACTTCGACATATCGTCCTCAGTGAGGACCGAATAGGACACGTTGGCCTTCTTCGCCTTGGTATTGGCCAGAACACCGGTCACGATCACGGTTTCAGTGCCATCATCACCCTCATCCGGTGCCGTCTGTGCCTGAGCCTGAACCGCGGCCTGTGCCGGTTCTTGTGCCAACGCCTGGGTGGACATAAGCCCGACGCCCAAGGCCACCAGCATCGCCGGATACGAAATCTGCGCAGTGGCGCAACGCCCGTTACGGGCCTTATCCTTTTCCATCTGTTTCTCCCGCCGGCTCTGTAACCCGGCCTGTTGTTTTAATTGCCTGACCGCCACCCCTTAGAGGCCACCATAAAAGTTATCGATAACAAAAAATGGCGTAAAAGGATTTCGATGTTTTGATATCGTTATCAGAAAATTTTCCAAACTGTCAAGCCAAACCCGCCCGCACAATCACAACGCCAACCACCGTTTCCAAATTACCACAGCAAGACAGAACTACGCCAATCAATTGAAATCATTAAATAAAAAAGGCTGCGACATATGATGCCGCAGCCCCTGCTCTCAATAAACTAAAACCGCTCGACACTACCCGCCAAACTTATAGCGCACCCCAAGCGAGAAGTTGCGGCCATTGGCAAAGTGTTGACGCTCAATATTAGTTTCATAACCGAAGGGCTCGCCGACATTGCGGTTAAGCGCCTGATCGGTCAGGTTCATAGCATTGAAGCTGACCGCCACCTGATCCGTCAGATTGTAGTTGAGCGACAGATCGAGAATCCCGTACTCACGGATATAACGGCCATCGATCGGATTAACCGACGCACCAAACAGAATGGCATCCGAGCGATAGGTGTAGACCAGTCGCGCCGAGAATTTTTCATCCTCATACATGCCGGTCAGGCTGTAATTATGCTTTGACTGCATCGGCTGAGGCATGATGACAAAGCGCGGTG
Organism: Asticcacaulis machinosus; assembly: GCF_028550435.1. Lineage (GTDB taxonomy): Bacteria > Pseudomonadota > Alphaproteobacteria > Caulobacterales > Caulobacteraceae > Asticcacaulis > Asticcacaulis machinosus. The sequence goes on from NZ_JAQQKV010000002.1 coordinate 124,938, forward strand.
CAGCGGCGGTACCAAAATTGATCGGCAGGGCCGTATCCACAAAGGTGTAAGACCCGGCAACGCCGAAATGGCTCCAGATACCTGGCAAGGCATCAAAGAAATACTGGCCTGACAGCTCCACACCCTCAACCCAGCCCGGCTCGGCATTCACCGTGCGCGTCACCAGATATTGCGGCGATGCACATCCGGTTGGCGTTACAACGCCGCTGGGTGCCGGAGCGCCCGCAATGGTTTCACAGCCTGCGATGCCGAAGAAAAAGCTGTCAATTTCCTTACGGAATACGGCCACCGAAGCATAGTTGGTGCTGGAGAAGTATTTTTCCAGCGACAGGTCATAGCTGTCGGCCACCTGCGGCTTCAGATCAGGATTGCCTGCACTCCCCGTCCCCAGAGATGAGCTATAGGACAGGGTCGGATTTAGCTGCCCCAGATCCGGACGGGTCAGGCCACGGCCATAACCAAACCGCACAAGCAGATCATTGTCGCCCGTCAGATCATAGGTCACATTCAACGAAGGCAGGGTGTTCTTGTAGGACGACGACGCCTCAATGGCAGACGCCCCCGCACCGGAGCGGAAGAAGCCTTCCGTCTTCACCCAACGCACACCGACATTGCCCTTCAGACGATCACTGAAGAACCCGAACTCACCCATGAGAAAGGCGGCGGTGGTATCTTCTTCGCTGTAGCGGCGGTTCGCAGTTACCTCAGGCAGTGAAGCCTCTGCCGCAATACCCGCATTGGGGAAACGGTTGCGGACATTATCGCCTAGCAAGGCGTCGGAATCGAACACCAAGAAGCCGCCGGAATAGCCTGTCTCACCGCGCATGAAATTGCGCGGGGCATTGACCAGCAAGTCCGCCATCGCCGATCCGTAAATCATATTGGCAGTCGTGCGCACCCCGCCATCCGTCGTCAGGCGTCGGCCGGAGAAGTTATAGGTGCGGTAATCATCCTGCTGATGCGCAAAGCGAACGCCGAACTTGACGGCTGAGAACGGCCCGGCTTCCGGCATATATTTACCAGAGAAAGCCGCCGCCCAGGCACTGTCGTCCCACTTCTGGTTCGTGCCGTTATTGTAGTCGCGGAAAATCCAGTTGGCCGCGTCATCCAGCCGGGGGCCCGAAATATCAAAAGTATGCGGCTCACCGGTTGTGGTGCGCACAATATTCCAGGTCAGGCCGGGCGCGGAATCCATATTCACCGACCGGTTATCCTGAGAACGCGTGGTCTCCAGATACATCAGGTCAGCCCTGAACTCCAACTGAGCCGTCGGTTTCCATTCCACACCGCCGGCCAGAGACGCCGTGTCATATTCGTGATGCTCATCACCACCGACCGTGGTCAGCGTTGAATTGAGGAAGGTCGCCCCCGCCAGACGTTGATCAACAACTACATCATCTGAGCCGCCATTGCTGTTACGGTTGGCCAGTCCTTCGGTGTAGTCGAACGGCGTCGTCGTCAGATTTTGAACTGTGCCGCCATCAACGGCGTTCAGACCGCGATAGTTCTGATGGTACAGATAGTAGTTATAATTATATTCGGCATAGAAACGCAGGCTGTCATTTACCCGGTAATCGCTGGCAAGGCTTAAGCCCTTACGGGTGCGGTAAATGCTTTCCTGGAACAGATTATTGGTCAGCGCAGGCGCCACCATAATATTGTCCCGTTGCGCACTGGTCAGGGGCGCACCTGTGAACGAGGTCAGATTAGCATTCGGGACGTTGGCCGTGTTCGGTACACTGGCCAAAAACCAGGTATCGTTACGTCCGGCATAGGCCTGATTGGCGCCCGCCGCAATCGCACCGGCACTGGTATATTCAGCATCATCGGCACGGATAGCACGCTTGAAATTGGCCCCGCCATTGGCCGGATTATTATCAGAACGCCCGCTGCTTTCGCTGAAGGTACCCGCCGCCATTACACCGATGCGCCCGCCATTGGCCAGATCCCAGCGGTTTGCTACCAGACCGAAGATTTCAGGATCAGCCTTTTTGATCAGGTCATTGTAACGGGCCGTCGCGCCCAGAGAGACCGTAGGCCCTTTGAAGTCGCTCGGGTTACGGGTGCGAATATTCACCAGACCGCCAATACCGCCTTCGATATGCTCCGCCGAAGGGTTCTTATAAACATCGATACCGGCAACCATGCCTGGAATAGCGCTTTCGACATTGAACTCACGCGTCCCGGCGGTGAAAAATACCCGACTATTGAGCTGAGAGGCCGTCTGTCCCGACAGACCGCGGATAGTCACACCGGAACCGGAGCCCGCAGGGGACGCCCCTTCACCGCCATAGCGATAGCCCTGCACACCGGGAATGCGGGTCAGGGTTTCCGAGACGTTGGTGTCCGGCAGCTTACCAATGTCTTCGGCGGTAATGGAATCGACGACCTCAAGCGTATTCTTCTTGATCGAGACCGATGAGCGCGCCGAAGCGCGAATACCGGTGACCACCACCGTGGTTGTGTCGGCATCTTCCGCAGGGGCGGCGTCTTGTGCATTAGCCGCAGTCGCCACGCCCAAGGCCAACAGCAACGCGGCCCCCGACACGCACGCGCGCATCCGTGTGTATCTTTTCATTTTGTTTCCTCCGGCGCTTAACGTGCATGTCGTCATTATATTGGCCCCTGCATATCTCTATGCCGCACCGGACAACTTTGCCGTCAACCTTTTTTGATATCGTTATCAGAAAGCGGCATCAATTTGATATCGATACCACAAATAAGTCTTACGCTTGTATGACAAATGCGTCAATATATATTCAGCTCATAGCGGCTAACCTGACGCCTTTATGCCACATATTTTGACACAACCGTCGAATTACAGCGCTGTCATAACCCGGCCGATCCAACGCGCTGCCAAAAACGGCCATTGATCATGCGTTCCGGCGAGGTCACGTAACGCGAATCCGTGGGGTGCCTGCGGAAAAATATGGGCCTCGACATCACCCCCATTCCGGTGCATGGCCCTGACAAAATTCAGTGCATGATCGACTGGCACCGGCTGATCATGAAGCGCATAGACCAGAAAGACCGGCACCTTGGGCAGGCCATGCGGTTCTTCGGCAATCCCAATGGGCCAGGCGTCATAAAAGTCCTGCTTCTCAACCGGCGGATAATCAGGCTTTCCCGCCGGCGCCTTATATTGACGGTGATTGGCATTGACCGGCGCATAGCCGATCATAAGGCCTGCCGCACCAACCGTATGCTCCTGACAGGCCATGACACCGGCCAGATGGCCACCGGACGACAGGCCAAAATGCAGGAGGGGCAAATCATCGCGGGCCTGCAGAAAATCCAGACACAAAAGACCGTCGGTCAGAGCGATGTCAAACGGCCAGACCTCACCAGTCTCACCCCGCGCCGCGCCGGGCAGCCGATGCACCACCACATAGGCATCAATACCCAGCCCCGACAGCCATACGGCGATTTCAATGCCTTCTTTGTCATGAACCAGATCAAGGTAACCACCGCCCGGATACACCAGCGCTCGCGCGCGTGGCTTTGAAGTCGCCCTGTAGAGATGCAGTTCCAGACGATTGACAGCGTAGTACCGGCGATCAGGCCATACCCCCTCAAGGACATTAGGCGCACCATCCGAAAGGACAAACACTTCATCCGGCAGGATGGGAGTCTCAGCGTTTAAAAGTGCTTGCGGCATAACGGCTCCTCTAACTTCAGCCCATAAACGACAAAATGATATCGATATCAAAAATGCAAGATATTAAAGCCCTGACTGGCCGCCCGGATTATTCCGGCGCAGGCCCCGTCGAGTCGCGATCCATCAGGGTGAATTTCATCAGTTGATGGGCAGGCCGTGATGGTTCACCCGATTTCAGCTCTTTGATGCGCTCGAAAATTGTACTGACCGAACTGCGCCCCATAGCCACAATCGGCTGATGCACCGTAGTCAGTTGCGGCCAGATAGTTGATGCCACCGGCGTGTCGTCAAATCCGCACACACTCAGTTGCTCGGGGATTGAGATCTTTAGCCCGTGCGCGACCGCCATGACCCCGGCGGCCATATCGTCATTTGAGGCAAATATAGCTGTGGGAGGGTCTTTGCGATCCAAAAGCTCGCGCCCGGTCTCAAGCCCTGATTTGTAGGTAAACTGCCCCTGCACGACCAGCGCCTCATCCAGAGCAATGCCAGCCTCCGACAGCCCTTTTAGAAAGCCCTCATAACGGACTTCGGTCGGCGTGTGGGTCGGATTACCCTTGATGAATCCAATGCGCTTATGCCCCAGCTTGATCAGATGGCGGGTAAGGGCCAGAGCCCCCTGAAAGTCATCAATACGCACTGCTGAAACTTCAGGCAAAGGCCGCGCCGTGGCCAGCGCCAGAACCGGAATCCCCACGCGGGTCAGCATCTGCACGGTCGGCGCGGAATCACACAGAGGCGGCGGCAAAATCACCCCGTCCACGCCCGCTTCGACCAGGCGATTGACGGCATTTTTCTGCGATTGCAACCCACCGCATTTTTCCAGCAACAACTGCGCGCCCAGACGCGCCGCCTGATCCAGTCCGCCCAGCATGATTTCATTCAGATATGACGCTGACGGGTGAGAATAAAGAACACCGATCCGCACCCCCCCCATGCCGGCGCGGGTCGAGCGCGCCGCCATGTTCATGGTATATTTCAGGGCCTTGATTGAGGCCATGACCTTTTCACGCAAAGGCTCACGCACATTAACGTTCTTATTGATAACACGCGATACGGTCATAGAAGAGACACCGGCGTGTCTGGCTACGTCGTGGATCGTTACCGTGCCGCCCTGATCGTTCATACGCTGACGTTTCATTTCAAATCCCTGGCGATTCAGCTAACGCAAAAGTAGACCAGCTATTTACTAAAGCAAATTTCGATCATATTGCATCGTAAATTTGCTCTAATTTTTTAGTGGTCGCTCTCATCTATCCATCAAGTGATTCCACTTGATGGGAAAAACGCTCTGGCTGCGCAATAAGGCTCAAGGCGTCACGCTGAAACTATCAAATTGCGCATATCCTACGCGAGTCGCAACAAACGCCGATGTACCTGAGGCGCTCTGCGCAAACAAGCCGATCTGAGTCCCGACCCAACGCCCCGGCTGCGTCATCATGCCGGGCCCAACCGGCGTAAAGACGACCCCATCCAGACTGTAGCTGAACGACACCTTCGCGTGGGTTGAACGCAGCATGGACGGCCAGTAATGGGGAAACTGCGGCACGGGGTCAGCCACGGTTACCGGCTCAAAGCGCGCACGCACCCATACCGGCCCGTCAACACGCACCGGTGCCGTTAAAGAGGTCTCGCTCCCGCCGGCATTGGCCCGCAAACGTGTGACCTGCACCAGCTTTACACCATCGGCAGTGCTTTCCAGTCCAATCCAGCCATAATCATAGCCAAGCACCAAAAGTCCCGCGCGCTCCCCTGCCAGATTGGGCGTCAGGCTCAGTTTCATCGTCGCGCTGAAACTCATGCCCGGCAGTTTCTGAGTCAGCAGATTGCCCGCCTCCCATAGATTGACCGATGACGACACGGATTTCAGACGCAGCGCGCCTTTGACAGATGGATCGACCCAGTCTTCGGACGGATTGGCGCTCCATTGCCAGCCCAAATGATAGCCGTCAGCAAAATCGTCATCCACAGGCAGTCGGGCAATCGGTTGCGACGGTAAATTCGGCTTTTTGTGACGCCACACCGGCTGGCCGTAGACCTGCCCTTTTTGACGCTCGCCAATAAGGGGCCAGCCATCTTTTTGCCACTGCATCGGTTGCAGCATGACGCGTCGGCCATAGGAATCCGTGTCCTGAAAATGCAGGAACCAGTCTTCACCAGAGGCTGTATCAACCCACGCGCCCTGATGGGGGCCGTTCATGGTGGTATTGCCCTGATCGATAACACTTCGCCCCTCATAGGGGCCATAGATCGATTTCGAGCGAAATACCCCCTGCCAGCCGCCCTTAACAGAACCCGACGGCGCAAAGATATAATACCACTCACCGCGTTTATAGAGCTTGGGCCCTTCGGTCGTGAACCACGGCATCAACCCTTGCGAGGTTTTGACCTTGGGCAGTTTATCGCCTTCGATGATACGCACACCCTCATCGACCGTTTTTGTGCCGTCGGCATTGAGCTTTTTAAGCGTAATGATGTTCTTTATGCCCGCCCGTGATCCGGCAAAACCTATCACCAGATAGCCCTGCCCGTCCGTATCCCAGAACGGAGCTGGATCAATGGCGCCTTTGGTACTGTCGACCAGTACCGGCGCACTCCACGGCCCCTTTGGGTCTTCGGCGGTCACCAGAAATATCCCGAAATCCGGATCGGGATAATAGATCATGAACTTGCCATTATGGTGGCGAATGGCAGGCGCCCAGACACCGCCCCCACGACGGGGCACCGAATGGTGTGCGTCCGGCACATTGCGCGTCAATGCGTGCCCGATCAGAGTCCAGTTGACCAGATCTTTGGAATGCAGAACGGGCAGGCCTGGCACATTGGTGAAACTGGACGCCGTCAGATAATAGTCATCCCCAACCCGCACCACGTCAGGATCGGAATAATCGCCCTGAAGCACCGGATTGATATAGGTGCCATCGCCCTGATCCGACACCCAGATACCGGCCGGCATTTGTGTATCCGGCACGACCCGCGGCGGCTCGGCAGCCTGAGCCATGACAGGTAAAACCAGCCCCGCCAACCATAACACTACTGTTGCCTTCATCATATTGTCCCTGTTCCTGTGCGCACGAACCGGATCGCCTGACCGCCTGCGGCATTAAGCTGCAACTTAAGCCGCGTTGTGGCCTCAACCTCCGCCGTTTCAATTTTTACCGCCGTCTTATAGGCCGGACGGCTCAGGGCACCATCCATATACCGCGTCGCCGTCCATCGTCCATCACCAAGGAAGGACAGATCCAGCTCCAGACGCCGCTCCATCTCATTGGTAATGACCCCCAGATACCAGTCCTCACCCTTGCGACGGGCAATGACGACATATTCGCCGATCTCTCCGGCAAGGGCACGCGTTTCATCCCAGGTTGTCGGACAGTCATCGAACCACTTCAACTCCGGCCAGGACTTTGCCGCATACTTCTCCGGCTTGTCGTACCAGTAGAGCAGGGTCAGTGGGCTGTAGCAGGTGACCGCCAGCGCCAGTTGGTGGGCATTAGTCGTCTGATTGCGTTCCTGAGCATAGCAGATGGTGTAGTCGATCGGCCCGGCAATCGGACGGGTATAGGCCAGATTAACGTGATGGCGAGCAGCCGGAAACTGCTCATTGCCCTTAACGCCTTCCAGCGTCAGGTAGTTCGGTAAGGTGCGCTCCAACCCCGCAGGCCGCAGATTATCATGCAGATTGACCACCATCCTGTGCTCGCCGAACGCCTTGACGACCTTATGGATGAAATCAACATCGGATTGGCGACCTTCCCACATGAAGCCCAGTTTAACACCGGCCACGCCCCATTTCCGATAAAGCTTACACATGGCATCCAGCGCCCGCGTCACCGCTACGCGGTCGATATAGAGCATGACGCCAATCTTTTTCGTTTTGGCATAATCTATGACCCGTTGAAGATCCAGGGCCTTGATCGGATAGGTCGGCTCAGACGCATCCGTGCCATCGCCATACCAATGGGCATCGAACAGAACATATTCGATTTTATGCTGATCGGCGAAATCGACCGCCTTTAATGAGGCCTCGGTCGAATAGGGCTTCATGATGCGAAACGCCCGGCCCGGCCTGACCCAGGATACGTCTTTCAACTGGCTAGGTGTGGCCAGTGTCGGTACGATATGGTGCTGCTCAATCAGGCCTTTGGCGCTGTCGGACACCAGCAGCACCCGCCACGGGGTCTTCTGGCCCACCTCAATATCGAATTCAGCCTCTTCCGGCGTTTCATCCTCACCACCCCAGCCGGTCGCCCGTCCCGGATAGCGCATAAGATAGGTCACCAACCCGCCCTTATCGTGGGGCTTTACCATGCAGCGCGGATAGTGCAGGCGATCCGATTCCGCCACATAGGCAAAGGCGCCATTGCCGACATCCACCGTCAAGGGCAGATCAGCATAGGCCCCGCGATCTGATGAGATCGTCAGATCAGGGTGCTCCAGCGGTGTCAGACGGCTCTGGGTAGAGACATGGATATCCCCCTCATCACGGCTGGAATAAAGGCGTGCGCGGTCCGGAAAGCGGAACTGGGTGCGCTCCCCCATCAGCCTAAGGCGCTTTCCTTTTGGCAGGCTGACCAGTTGATAGCGCAGGGCCGCCGCGCCGTTAAAGACCCGGATGATGATATTGAACCGGATAGAGGATTTGGGATCGGTAAGCTCAAGCGTCACTTCCTGAGAGGTCGTGTCATAGGTGCTGGATTGCCCAAACACCGGCGCCCAGGTTCCGGAATGCGATTTTGGGGTCATGCCTATAAACTGCGCCCCCTCCCCCAACAACCGACCTTCAGCCAGCCATAGGCCCAGATCCGACGGCAGCAGAATATCGCGGCCATCAAATCGAGCGCTCCAGTTCGGCACGGCTCCCGACGCATCGATGACCACCTGCAATCGCTTATCCGGCGACTCCACAATCGTTTGCTCATAGGTTTGCGACTTGGCGGCAGTTGTACTCAATGAAGCCACACCGGCGGCGGTCAGGCTCATAATCTGGCGTCGGTTCGGGGTCATTGAGGCGTCTCCAATGTTTTTAAATTCCAGGTGTCATACCAACGGATCACCGGCTTATCGTTTTCCCATTCAATCGGCAGCCACAGGTAACGGCCATCGATGGCATCCTTCGGCCGCCAGATGTCGCCCATAAAGATATGGCCATCACCATAGGGCAGCACGAAGGTCGATTGCCCGCCAAAGGTCACAGCCTGCTGCTCAGGCGTTCCGCGCACCGGATTGCCTAGCGCCGTCCACGGGCCGAAAATATGATCGGCCACATAGGACTTTGCCGGGTTCGGTGCCCATCCGGTCAGGCCGGACGTGATCAGATAATACCGGCCCTTGCGCTTGAAAATGGCCGGCGCTTCGTCATCGCCCATCGGCAACATTCGCGCATAGTCACCCGCCGGACGCAGATAATCATCCGTCAGCCGGGAGATATGAAGCGTATGGTTTTCTTCTGAGGCATAGAGGTGATAGGCGGCACCATCATCATCGACAAACAGCGTCATATCGCGCGCCATCTGCCCGGTCTCAAAGTCACGCGCCACAACGGTACGGGCAGGGTCTTTATCTCTGTCTGGCAAATTTACAGGCCATACACCGGCATTCGGACGGAATGATCCAGTATATCGGTAAGGCCCCGTCACGGTGTCGGCCACCGCCACCGCTGAGCGAGCGGCCTTATAGCCCAGTCCCTTCAGTTCCAGATGGAACCACATCACGAACTTTCGGGTTTTGGCGTTATAGATCACCTTGGGCCGCTCAATGACCGATCCGCGCACAATGTCGCTCATCGGATCATCAACCACCTTAAGCGCTACACCTTCGTCCTTCCAGTCAGTGAGATTACGGGAACTATAGACATGCACACCAACATGGGCGCGATTGCCAGCATCACCGGCGATCTTGTGCTCACCGAACCAATAATAGACGCCGTCATGCTGTAAAATGCCGCCGCCATGCGCGTTGATATGCACGCCTTTATCGTCCGGCCAAAGCGCCCCCGGCGCAATCGCATCAGACCGGATCGGCGTTTGCGCCACCGCAACCGGCGCCATCAGCAGACACAGGACAGAAAGACATAAGGATTTCATATTCAAGGCTCCCGTGCGATACGCAAGCCCACACCGGGACCGCCAAACTGAGCGCGGAACCGGTAAGCACTTCTTAGCTGTTCCGGCCGCGTATCAAAGGCGCCGCCACGCAATACACGCATGTGGCAATCGGGCTCCGTCACCGCACTGCCATCGGTCGGTGCCTGATAATAGCCGGATTCCCGATAACAGTCGGCCACCCACTCCCAGACATTACCGTGCATGTCATAGAGGCCAAAGCCGTTGGGCCTATATTGCCCGACTTGCCCAACGCGCCCCAGACCGGATGCGGCATAGTTGGCCTCAGCCGGTGAGATCCTATTGCCCGTATGATAGAGCGTATCGGTACCGGCACGCGCCGCATATTCCCACTCGGCTTCGGTCAGAAAGCGGTACTTCAGACCGGTCGTTTCAGACAACCAGACCACATAAGCTTGCGCCTCTTTCCAGCGCAGATCCCAGACCGGATAATCCGGCCCGGCCGACTGACGCAGAGATTTACACACTCCGGCCACCACACAGGCGCTCCACTGGGCCTCCGTGACCTCATATTTTGAGACATAAAACCCCTTGAGAACCACCCGGTGACGCGGCGCCTCATCGCCCTCACGACCAGGCTCTGCGGCTTTGGAGCCCATGTCAAAGGCGCCGCCCGGCACCAGCACCATTTGCGGCAGATGGCCTGAAGCCTCTGAGCGTGGCGCCGCCCAGCCCGCACCCGCCATCGCGACGCCCAGCAGGCCCGCACTCAGGGTTATCGTTCGGATACCCATCTCAGCATTTCCTCTGTTTTATTTTTTATCGGCCCAGACTACACATTATGATATCGATATCAAATAAAAAAAAGCGGCTGAACCACATATGGGTCACAGCCGCTGAAAGGTCCCAGGGAAGGATGCTTCAGGAGGGAGGCCTGAAGGCTCCGGCGAAAAGAGGGACATTCCGCCGGGATGCGCAGACATAAACATATTGGCCGCGCGCACGTAAGACTTAAGGACAACGCCTCACACGCTCACCCTATACCAAACTGTTATCGATATCAATGATTATTTTCAGGCCAAGCCTAGAACCTAAGCCGCATAAGGGATACGCCTCATCAAAAGCCTTCACCACCACCAAAGCTACCGACATACAGACTTGACAGTTGCAAAAATTCAGCCCCTTTATGATATCGATATCAGAAAATCATCCATGCCCATCCGGGTTAAATGGAGAGGAAACACAGATGCACACTTCAAAAACACCTGCGCACAGGAAAGGTTCCGTGCTGGCTGCAGCATTGCTGTTGGGAGCCTCTCCCCTGCCCGTTCTGGCGGCGGGCCATACCGATACGTTGATTTTCGGCGACACAAACTCAGAGGCCGAACATAAACTGACCGCCGAAAACAGCGACATCATTACGGGCGGCCTCGGGCAGTCCGCGCGGCGCCTGCTGCCGTTAAAAGCCGGCGCCACAAATACTGATGAATGGCGCGGCGGCACAGCCGCGTTTCAGCTTAAGGTTAAGGGGGATGAGCAAAATTACCTGACGGTTCGCCTGTGGGGCTCAGACATCTCAACCAACCGTACGACTCTTTATTGCGATGGCAAGCAGGTCGGCTACCGCCAGCTCAGCGATATCGATATTCTGGATCAGGGCACCCACGGCCAGATAAAGCCGGGGCAATTTCACTACGTCACCCATCCCCTGCCGACAGCTTTGACCCAGGGCAAGTCCCTGATAAATTGCCAAATGCGCGCTACCGGCCCGATCTGGCGTTACGGCGGTGAGCTTGCCAAATTTCAAAAACCGATGACGGAACCATCCCGCGGTTTTTATGCGCTTATCGTCCATTCCGATAAGATGATCGAGTTTACGGGCAATGACGGAGCCCCTGTGAATTTTCCGGTTAATCCGGACAAGGGTGGTGACGTCTTGAACCGGGTCAAGGCCCGCGTAAATGATCAGGTCGTTAAGTCCTTGTCGCTTAAGGGTCGCGCCCCGCATCAGATGGAAATCTCCTTTCTGGCCCGGACTTTTGAGACAAAATGGACGGCCGGTTACCATAATCGCGATAGCCTGACAGCCATTATCAAAGGCGCCGACGCCTATTATGAGCAGTTTAAAACCAATCCCGATATTGCCATAAATGATGTCAACACGCCCAATCCGGGATGGTTTGGCCTCGGCCTTCTGGGGGAGGCGTTAAAAATCACCGCCCCCTTTATTCAAGAGGATCTGGACGGGCTTCTCATGGGGCCGGACGGCAAAAACATCAGCCGGCGTCAGGCCTATGAGGCCATGTTCGTCTATAGCCGCGAGTGGAACAAGAAGAACCGCAGGCTGTACACCAACCAGTCGATGATCAAGGATCTTTATGGCATCTGGAATAATAACGAAGGCCTGATTGCCATAGGCAGTCCAAAGGCCGAGCCACGCGCGAGACTGCTGCCGTTTTTCTATGAATCTGTGGGCCTTATTCCCTGGACCGGCAGCCTGAATGACAAGGGTGAGCCCACCTATGCGGCTTCGGAATCAGACGCAAAATTCTCCGTTCCGAAAAACTACTTTGAAACGACCACCACAGGGCTGACCAAGGAACTGGGCTATGTCGGCGGATATGGCGAAGTCCTTGATTGGGTTGCGGCCCTTTATGAGGCCACCCGCCCCGCCAAAGGCCAACCGGGCGATGTCAAAATCCGCGATCAACTGGTGAAAATCGCGCAGGCCCGCGGATATTTCCGCGTCCCGCAGGCCGACGCGAAGGGCTATAAATCCATGCGTCTGGAGACTGGCATCGGCTGGCGCGACATGTATTATCCCGGTGACGTCATGTACGGACAAAAACCGTCCTGGGAATCCTCCCCGCTTCAGGTCGCCGTGGCGACACAAGACCCCAGACTGATATCCTACGCCCAGCAGCAGATCGCTGAAAACCAGTTTTTCTCCAGCGTCGAACACATGATGACGGCCAAGACGCTGCGTGCCACGATCGGGTTGATCGACGTAATAGACGAATTTGAAACCCTTTCCAAACTACCACCACAACCCTATAAGTTGCCCATGTCAGAGGGTGAGCCCGACTTCGTCTTTAGCGACGAAGAAAATGGCGTCGTCGCCGTCAAACACGGCAAGGATATCTTTTATGCGTCCCTGTACTGGCGTGCCAACTATGGCATCAGCGGTGTCGGTCGTGTTCACTACATTACCCCGCAAACCGATCGGCTGGCGACCGTAGCTCTGGACCGGCAGGCATATGCACCCAGCGGCCTATACTATACCCGCCCCAATAACCCTCATATCAATGGCACACGATTTACGGTCAAATATCCTGATGACGCCGATGTCTGGACGGCCGGTGAAAAAGACCCTGTCGCCAAACTGCCGGAGGGTTCGAAATATGTGCCGGGCGAAGACAACCCCTATGCCGGACGGGCAGATTATTATCAGTTGACCTACGGCCCCTATCTTGTGGCCATTAACGGATCGACGCAAAAAAGCTTTGAGCTTAAATTACCGACGCGCACGGCGCCCGTTAAAGACCTCGTATCCGGCGCTCTTGTGGCCACAGACAAAGCCACGCTCACTGTACCGCCCAGTACAACCACCGTCATCTATCTTGGCAAAAACTGAGGCGCGGAGATAAAAGATGAAACTGAATATTGCCTCCCTCACCTGCCTTAGCCTTATAGCGCTGGCCCCATATACATATGCCGACAGTTTAAGGGCCTATCCCGCACCGCCCGTGCCTATGGTCTATGCCGCGCACAACGACACCTACACCGTGCGCGTCAGGACACCCGGCGGCGAATGGCAGGACCTGTACGAATATAATATCCGCGTGGACTGGGACGAGCCTCAGGACGCATCGATGGTCTATTTTGATTTCACAGGTACGGTCGAAGTTGAGGTGCAGAAAAACAACGGCAATTTTCAAACCGTTGACGTGTTGCCCCGCACGCCTGCAACCAAACTGACCCGAAAGGGCAAGATCATCAGCTTTACTCTGGATCGGCCTCAGCGGTTCTCACTGCAATTCGATGATGACCGTCTGCACAACCTGCATATTCTGGCCGGCGCACCACCACCGCCCCGACCGGAGGGCGAAAATGTCCGTTATTACGGCCCCGGCATTCACGCCCCGGATGATGGCGGCAAGATTTTCAGGCCGCGCTCCGGTGAGACAATCTATCTGGACGGCGGCGCCATACTGAGCGGCAATTTCGATCTCAGAGGCGTTCAGGATGTCCGCATCATGGGGCGCGGCCTGATTTACAACTCCGGACGCGCCATTGAAATCGACGGCTCAAAAAACATCACGATTGAAGATCTGATTGTCGTCAATGACGATAAGGAGGCCGCTGCGCGCATCTCCAATATCCGCCATTCCGTCAATGTAAAAGTCAACGGACTGACCGGCTTTACCTCAGGCAAATGGTCCGATGGCTTCGGCATTTCCACATCCCAGCACATTGCCGTCGACCGGGCTTATCTGAGAACCTCAGACGACGCCGTCGTGGTGTATGCTGTCAATGACTGCCCCATATGTGCGACGAAAACCGATACGGCGCCTTCGTCAGAGTCGTTTGACACCTATGATATCAAAGTAACGAATTCGACCTTCTGGAATGATGTCGCCCACGCCATGTATGTCGGCCATTTCGGCGACAATTCAAATCCGCGCACCATACGCAATGTCACCTTTGACAATATCGACGTTCTCAACCTCGACGAAGATGACGAGCCCTGGGAAGGGGCTATGGCCATTTTTTCCGGAGATTCCACCCTTATCCGTGACATCTCGTTCTCCAATATCCGCGTAGAGCGCATCGAAGAGGGCAAGTTAATCCATATTGTTGCCGGCAACAGCTCCCGTTACAACAAAGCGCCGGGCCGGGGCGTGGAAAATGTTACCCTGCGCAACATCACCTTCACCGGAGAGGGGATGCCCAGCGCTTCCGTTATTTCCGGCCTGTCGCCTGATACGGCCGTCAAGAACATCCGCATCGAAAACCTGGCTATCGGCGGGCGCAAAATCCGCACACCGGCAGATGGCGATATTAAGGTCGGATCATATGTTGAGGGCTTTGAAATCGCTAAGTAACCTCACTTAACAATACTGGGGGCAGACAGTGCCCTCAGTCTGTTTAAGAAAGGTTAGAGCCGCCGCATCGCACAGCGCATCCCGCACCATAGGCTTGCCGTCCTGTGCTCCGGACATAGCGTCAAAATTTCAGAACCCAACACATCTGACAGATATTTTGCCTGTACAGGCTCATTTAATTTTGATATCGATATCAGCAAAGCAACGTATGATCGATAGTTTTTGATCTGAAATATAAATCAAAATACGCAATTGCTCAAAAAAGCGCCGGCGTTGACCCACGACGGTGACAGAAACAGGGTAGAAAACATGGCTTTAGTATCATCAGGCAATAGTGCACCTGTCATCGACCGGCCGGGCAGGCTGAAAGTTCAGATCGCCTTAAGCGCTTTCGTCTTTGCCTATTTCGCCTCGCAGGCCATGAGCATTTCCCTGCTCTCCAACTGGCTGAAATCGACCCTGTCCCTGACCGGAGAGCAGACCGGAACCGTCCTTGGGGCCAATTTTGTCGCCGCCCTTTTGTTTCAGCCGCTGTACGGTTTTATCTCCGATAAGATCGGCTTTAAGAAACACGTCCTGTGGTTTCTGGCGATCATGGTCGCCTGCTGCGGGCCGTTCTTCTATTTTGTTTATGAGCCCCTGCTAAGATCCAGTCTGTTGTTGGGGGCAGCCGTAGGCGGCGCCTATCTGTCGCTGACCTTTATGGCCGGGTCTTTTGCGCTGGAGTCCTATGTGGACCGCATGGGTCGGCACTACGGCTTTGAGTATAGCCGTGTGCGCATGTTCGGTGCCTTGGGCTTTGCCTGCGCCGCGTTCTTCTCCGGCAACCTGTTCAACATCAATCCGCACATCAACTTTTCGATTGCCTCGGTACTGGCCATTGTCCTGATTTCCGTTCTGTTTCTGTTTAAGAACGAAACTGTGGCCGAAGAGGCAAGCTCAGCCAGCCGCGTCACCCTGAAGGACTCGCTTGCCGTTTTGAAACTGCCGAAGTTCTGGGGGTTCATGGTGCTTATTCTGGGTGTGACCAACCTCTATCTCGTTTTTGATCAGCAGTTTCCGGTCTATTACGCCTCGCAGTTTGAAACCGAAGCGATCGGTCGCGTCATGTTTGGCCGCCTGAATTTCGCACAGATCTTCCTCGAAGCCGGGATGCTGTTTATTGCGCCGTTTATTGTCAACTATACGGGCATCAAACGCGGCCTGTTGCTGGCGGCGGGTATAATGATCATCCGTATCACCGGCTCAGGTCTGGTCGAAGGCCCGATCGCTATTTCGGCCATGAAAATGCTCCACTCCATCGAACTGCCGATTCTGGCCGTATCCATTTTCCGCTATATCGCCGCGCATTTTGAGGCGCGCTTCGCATCGACACTTTACATGGTCGGCGTTAGCTTTGGTCACAGTCTGGGGCTGGCTATTTTGTCCAATCCGGTTGGCCGCCTTTATGACCTGTTCGGTTTTCAGCATACCTATCTGATCATTGGTCTGGGCGCATTGATCTGCTGGATAGCCTCTATCTGGACACTTGCACCGGACCCTCAGCGCACCTCGATGAACAGCACGGTCGCCTCTCCGGATGCGCCACTTGTCGACCCCGTTCTTAATTCCGTTCCCGATGTAAAGTCATGACGACCAACCTTATGACACCCAGACAAAGCCATTCACCGTCTACCGCCCCCGCGCGGGAGCCGCTCCCCAGGCGTAATCTTCCGACCGGCCCCAACAAAGACCTCATAGACCAAGCGATTGGTACGGCGCTCGCCCGTATTGATAAGGGTCTGGCTGTCTATGGCGATCAGTTCCCGGAACCGTCTTCCGTGGGCAATGTCTATCGCACTATGGGCAATACCGAATGGACAAACGGCTTCTGGACCGGGCAACTTTGGCTGGCTTATGAACTTTCGGGCGATGAGAAATACCGCACGGCGGCTGAACGTCACGTCGAGAGCTTCCATGCGCGCATTTTTGATCAGGTCAATGTCGATCACCATGATCTCGGGTTTCTCTATTCACTATCGTGCGTCGCCGCCAGCAAGCTGACCGATTCAACACTGGCCCGTGAGGCCGGACTGGAAGCCGCCCGTCTGCTCCTGACACGCTACCTGCCCAAGGCTGGCATCATTCAGGCCTGGGGCAACCTTTCCGATCCCGCCGAAGCCGGCCGCATGATCATCGACTGCAATCTGAATCTGCCGCTGCTGTACTGGGCGACGGAACAGACCGGCGACCTGACCTTTGCCGATGCCGCCGACACCCACATCCAGCAGGCGCTGAAATATATTGTCCGGCCGGATGCCTCGACTTTCCATACCTTTTACATGGACCCCGTAACCGGCGCACCGCGCCACGGCACCACCCATCAGGGCTATGCTGACGATTCCTGCTGGGCGCGTGGTCAGGCCTGGGGCATTGCCGGTTTCCCGCTGGTTTATCGTTACTTCCGCAAACCGGCCCTTATTGAAACCTCGGCGCGGCTGGCTAACTATTTCCTGAACCGCCTGCCGCAGGACCTCATCTGCTGCTGGGATCTGGTGTTCACTGATGCGCCCCATGAACGGGACTCATCTGCCGCCGCCATCGCCGCCTGCGGGCTTCTGGAACTGGGCAAATCACTGCCCCTGTCCGACACGGATAGCCCCGCCTACCGCGGAACGGCCATTGCCATGGTTGAAAGCCTTATCCGGCTCTATGCCGCCACCCCTGACGATGAGGGCGCAGGCCTGCTCAAGCACGGCGTCTACCACATGCCCAAGGGCATTGGCGTGGATGAGTATTGCCTGTGGGGAGACTATTTTTATCTGGAGGCCCTGACCCGCCTCACGCGTATTTGGGAGCCCTACTGGTAATGCAGATTGGTCTTGATTTCGGAGGCACAAAGATCGAAGCCGCCGCCCTTGATGAGGCGGGTAATTATCTGCTGCGTATCCGCAAACCGAACCCCGGCAACTATGATGATGCCTTAGAGGCCGTCTGTGATCTGGTGGCCTATGTCGAACGTGAAACCGGCCAGACCGGCACGGTGGGCATCGGCACACCGGGGTCGATTTCGCCCACGACCGGCCTGATGCGCAATTCAAACTCCCTGTACCTGAATGGCCGGCCTTTCCGCGAAGACCTGACAACCGCCATGGGCCGCGAGGTGCGTCTGGCCAATGATGCCAATTGCTTTGCGCTATCCGAAGCCGTCGATGGCGCCGGTGCCGGCGCCACTGTCTGCTTCGGCGTCATACTGGGCACAGGATGCGGCGGGGGCGTTGTTATTGACGGGAAACTGGTCGAAGGGGCCAATGGCATTGCCGGTGAATGGGGGCATAACCCCCTTCCCTGGCCGGAAGCGTCTGAAACTCCCGGCCCGAAATGCTACTGCGGCAAACGTAACTGCCTTGAACAATGGATATCAGGCACAGGGCTGCAACGTGACTACCAAGCTCAGACCGGAACCGTACTTTCGGCTGAAGAGATCATCAACCGGGCCCGTCTCGGCGAAGCTGTGGCCAATGACGCCTTCAACCGGCTGATCAACAGGATTGGGCGCGCCATTGCCACGGTCTGCAATATGATTGACCCTGACGCCATTGTCATTGGCGGCGGCCTGTCCAATGTGCCGGAAATCTTTGAGCGCATCCCGACAATCATTTCCGAGAATGTGTTTGCCGATTCCTGGTCGGCTAAGATTGTGCAGGCCAAGTGGGGAGATGCCTCTGGGGTAAGAGGCGCTGCACGTCTGTGGGCTGTGGGCGAAGTTCCGCGCGCCTTGCCCCAGACACGGATCGCCTGATTTCCGGCATGGCAAAGTCCAGTTTCGCCAACGTCACAAAGGCCAGGCACCCATAGGGTTTGTCCATCGGGCATTTGCCAGCCGGGCCGGCGCAGCACGACACGCACAGACCACATAACAAAGCCCCTTGACTTTAAGTTTTAATTAAACTTATATGCACCTAACATAAATAAATATAGGTGCGATTATGGGAAATATTCGTATTCCGCACGGCCCGCTGAGTCTGGTGATCAAGGTCGTGGTGGTCGTTCTCGCTCTGGCCCTCATCAGGGAGGTTGCCGTTCATCTTGGTGAGTTGCCGGTAATTGATCGCACCAACTGGCGTGAGATGATCCTGATTCCCGCCTTCTGGCTTGGCCTGTTGGCGCCCGGATTTTACCTGCGCGCGGCCTGGGCGGCATCCGATGTCTTTGCCCGCATGGATAAGGGTGATCCGTTTGGCCCGGCCATGATCAGGGGCCTGAAAAGCATGGGCTCAAACCTGATGCTGGGGGCCGCCTGCGCCATTGTGATCGCCCCCACCCTGTCCCCGCTGTTTGACGACCGGTTTCGCGGCGTGCGCTACGATGCCGAGATCGAAAGCGTGACCATTGGCCTTTTGGGGCTGGTGCTGTTCCTGATGGCGCAGCAGGGTCAGGCGCTGAAATCGGAAATGGACAGCTTTGTCTGACCTCCCCCAAAGTCACTGGAGAACGCCATGAAAAAAATAATGAATTTTACTTACTGGCCGCTGAAACTGATAGTCGGTGTGCCGCTGGCGCTTTATGCTATAGTAACCGCGGTTCAATTGCCCAAGCTCTGGCGCCTGCTGGAAGGTGATCCATACCGGCTTGGCTTGGCGGCACTTCAGGGCGGGCTACCGGTGCTGCCGTTTGTGTTTTATGCGCTGGCGATCTGGTTCGGGGCGGATATGATTGCGCGGGTAAGGCCCGATACCGTGCTGGAACCCCTATTAATCAAAGGGCTAAAACGCAGCGGACTATGCCTTGGGGCCGGCTCGATAGCACTTTATGTTGAATCAAGCCTGTGGGCCTGGCAGACGATTTATGGTAACGACACGCCCCTGCCGCAGGGCCATTCCATCGACTTTTTCCACGCGACCACAACCTTGTTTATCGGCCTCATTCTTTATGGTTTGGCGCAGCGTATCCGCCTGATGCAGGTCAAACGTGAAACCCTTGCCATAGAACTGAGTAATTTTGTCTGATGCCTGTACGCGTAACGCTTGATGTCATGCTGGCGCGCCGAAAGATGCGCGCCAAAGACCTGGCCGCACAGGTCGGCATATCTGAAACCCAGATGTCCCTGCTGCGCACCGGTAAGGTCAAGGGCATGCGCTTTGATACCCTGTCGAAAATCTGTCTGCTGCTGGAGTGCCAGCCCGGCGATATTCTGGAATATGATGCCGATAAACTGGATTTGAACACCACCGATCCGGACTAGCCCTATTCCGGTCACGGTTTTAGCGACTATATTTGGGCCATGACCAAAGCCATCCTCATCGCTGCTACCCTTATGACCTTGCCGCTCACCGTGTCCGCGCAGGAAACCGTGTCCGAAAGGGAGTTTGTCAATGACGGCGCTGAATGGATTACCGAGGTCACGGTCACCGCCAACCTGCCCGGCCCCGCGATCTGGCGCGTCAAAAAAGGCAGCTCCGAGGTTTATATTCTGGGAGCCATGCCGGTGATGGTTAAGCGCATCCCGTGGGACGATGCCCGTATCCGGCGCGTGCTGAAGCAATCCAATGTCCTGCTGACTGCCCCCGAAGCCGAGGTCGGGCTGATCGGCCTGACCAAGCTTCAGATGAACAAACGCCTGCCGCTAGGTAAAAAGCTCGACGAAGTATTACCCGCCGATGTATCGCAGCGGTTCTATGCTCTGGCCGATGCTCACGGCCTTGACCGCGACAAGTATAAAAAGGCCGCGCCCCTGTGGGCCGTAGCCGCTCTGCGCGCGGACATCTATGAAAAGGCGCAGATCGCCACGCTTGATCCTGAGAAAACCCTGAAACGGTTTGCCAAGGAAGACCGGCTGAAAACCCGCCCTGTGGGTTCATATAGTGCGGCCAAAATTATTTCCCGCGTCGGCCAGTTCTCAAAGGCACAGGAAATGTCCTGCGTGCGCGCCACGCTTGATGAGATCGAATTTTCTACGAAAAATGCCCGCACTGCCACCGAGGCATGGGGGCGCGGTGATCTAAGAACCGTGCAAAAACTATCACCGGACTCGGCCCTTCTGGCCTGCCTTGAAGGCGCGCCTTCGACCTCAGCCATGCTTGGTCGTACCATCGATCAGACGGTAGCATCGATCAATAAGGCCCTTGAGACACCGGGAAAATCCGTCATTGTCCTGCCGCTCAGCGCCCTTCTCAGTCAGGGCGGCGCGCTGCAAAAGCTGAAATCTCAAGGACTTGAGATATCTGAGCCCGCTTTATAAAAATTTCACACACAAAATCCCAATATCGCGCCTTGACTCTACGCCAGCGCGATCCTAACTCAAAGGCGCATTAGCACTCACACACATCGAGTGCTAACAGACCTTTTTATAATTGAATCGGAGACATCTCATGAGCTTTCGTCCGCTGGGCGACCGCGTTGTGGTCAAGAGAGTAGAAGAAGAAGCCAAGACCAAGGGTGGGATCATCATCCCCGATACTGCCAAGGAAAAGCCACAAGAAGGCGAAGTCGTCTCCGTAGGCCCCGGTGCCCGTAACGACAAGGGCGACATCGTTGCTCTGGAAGTCAAGGCGGGCGACCGCGTCCTGTTTGGTAAGTGGGGCGGCACCGAAGTCAAGATCGACGGCGAAGACCTGCTGATCCTGAAAGAATCCGACATCCTGGGTATTGTGAACCGCTAGTCTTAGCGAACGACTGCCCCCTCCGGCGGGACTTCGCCCGCCACCTCCCCCGTAAACAGGGGAGGAGATAATTCACGCAACCAAATAGGATAACTAATCATGGCTGCTAAAGACGTACTTTTTGCTTCCGACGCGCGCGACAAGATTTTGCGCGGCGTCAACATTCTCGCCAACGCCGTTAAGGTAACGCTCGGCCCCAAGGGTCGTAACGTCATCCTCGAAAAATCTTTCGGCGCGCCGCGTTCGACCAAGGACGGCGTTTCCGTCGCCAAGGAAATCGAACTGGCTGATCGCTTTGAGAACCTCGGCGCTCAATTGATCCGCGAAGTGGCTTCCAAGACCAACGACAAGGCCGGTGACGGCACCACGACCGCGACCGTTCTGGCGCAGGCGATTGCCGTCGAAGGTCTGAAGTCGGTATCGTCGGGCCGCAACCCGATGGATCTGAAGCGCGGCATCGATAAGGCCGTTGCGGTCGTCGTGGCCGAAATCAAGGCCTCGTCGAAGAAGGTCACGACCAACTCCGAAATCGCGCAGGTCGGCACCATTTCGGCCAACGGCGACAAAGAAGTCGGTGAAATGATCGCTAAGGCGATGGAAAAAGTCGGCAACGAAGGCGTCATCACCGTTGAAGAAGCCAAGACCGCTGAAACCGAGCTGGATGTCGTCGAAGGCATGCAGTTTGACCGCGGCTACCTGTCGCCTTACTTCATCACCAACCCCGATAAGATGGAAGCGATCCTCGAAGATCCTTACATCCTGATCTTCGACAAGAAGATCTCGTCGCTGCAGCCGATCCTGCCGGTCCTCGAAGCCGTTGTCCAATCGGGCAAGCCATTGCTGATCGTGGCCGAAGACGTTGAAGGCGAAGCCTTGGCAACGCTGGTTGTCAACCGTCTGCGCGGCGGCCTGCGCGTTGCTGCGGTTAAGGCACCGGGCTTCGGCGATCGCCGTAAGGCCATGCTGGAAGACATCGCCATCCTGACCGCCGGTCAAGTCATCAGCGAAGACATTGGTATCAAGCTTGAGTCGGTCACGCTCGACATGCTCGGCCGCGCCAAGAAGGTCACGATCACCAAGGAAAACACCACCATCGTTGATGGCGCCGGTGAAAAGTCCGAGATCGAAGGCCGCGTCGCTCAGATCAAGACCCAGATCGAAGAAACTACCTCTGACTACGACAAAGAAAAGCTGCAAGAGCGTCTGGCGAAGCTCGCCGGTGGCGTTGCCGTGATCCGCGTCGGTGGTTCGACCGAAGTCGAAGTCAAGGAAAAGAAGGACCGCGTTGACGACGCCCTGAACGCCACCCGCGCCGCGGTTGACGAAGGTATCGTCCCCGGTGGTGGTACGGCGCTGCTGAAGGCTTCGCTGGCCCTGACCGACCTTAAGGGTGACAATGATGACCAGACCGCCGGCATCAACATCGTCCGTCGCGCCCTGCAGGCCCCGATCCGTCAGATCGTGGAAAATGCTGGCGTCGAAGGCTCGATCGTGGTCGGTAAGGTTCTGGAAAATGCCTCGGCCACCTTTGGCTTTAACGCTCAGACCGAGCAGTATGTTGACCTCGTCGCTGACGGCGTGATCGACCCTGCTAAGGTTGTGCGTACGGCTCTGCAAGACGCGGCTTCCGTGTCGGGCCTCTTGATCACGACCGAAGCGGCTGTGGTTGAATCGCCGAAGAAAGACGCAGCTCCGGCAATGCCGGGCGGCGGCGGCATGGGCGGCATGGGTGGTATGGATTTCTAATCCACACCTTCGATACTCTGCTGAAAATAGAAAGAGCGGGTCGCAAGGCCCGCTCTTTTTGCATTTAGGGTTGGGGCGCGGGCTTACCGAACAGTAACTGCACATCATCGAAATAGCGGTTGGGCTTCACATAGATGCCATCTGCGGCAAACACATGGTTGAAGCGCCCGATAGCGCCCATGCCGACAATGCCATCGACACCGCCAAAACTGCTGTCCACCTTCGGATCATAGAGTGTCAACGGCGCGCCCTTAATCGGGAAATCCCCGATCGTGACGGTTTCGGCGTGGACGTAGCGGGTCTTGACCTGATCGCCATGAATGCCGCGCGCCATACGATCCTGATAGGGTTTATAGCGATCCCAAAGCTTATGTTTGCGAACGAAACCGGAAGCCAGATTGACCGCGGCCCCGGCGCCGGTATCCAGAAGACAGTTGGCCTTAAGGCCGTCGACCATAACATCAACATAGATTTTCTCACCCGCCCCGGCCTGCTCGCGGCGACTGGGCCACAGATGATAGCCGCTGAGGTCAAGTCCGCGCCCACCGGGATAAAAGGTCAGTTGCATAGTGTCGAGATCCAGCCGGCTTGGTACACCGGTCAGGAACCCCGCCGCCAGAAGTCCGTCGAATTCAAAGGCTTCAAAAATATCAAACCCGGCCATAGCCATCGCTTTGACCCGGAAAGCTTCTCCGAAGACGACATCATTGGCCTGATAAATCGCCGTATGGTCTGATCCGCCGATGCCATAGATTTTTTCATATTCGACCAGCCGCATATTGAGCTGTCGCGCCAGACTGGGCTTGATGCCACTAACGGACGCGCCGGTATCCAGAATGAAATAATAAGGCCCCTTGCCCCCTATTGTCAGGCTGGTGACAATCCGCCGCGGTGGCGCCAGCGCAATGGGCACGGCCACCGTTTCGTCGTCTGCCGCAAATGCCTGTGCCGACCACAGGCCCCCGGATGCAGCCGCAGCTTGCAGCCATTGGCGTCTGTTCATATTCCCCTCCTCTTAAAATTGCTTCAGATACCGGTGTCATCCCGTTTGATAACTGTCAATCTTGCGGTGCAACACCCATAGCTTTCATAAATCCGATACACAGATCGCAAAAGACCTACACACAACAGGGTCATTAGTGACCGTCCACATCATTTGGAGGGAGCGGCGCTGTGTCCGATATCAAACTTACCGGTCGTCACGATGACGGCAATTTTCAGTTAAATACATCGAACAACCCAAGCCTGAGCGATGTTATCGAACAGCGTAATTCCCGCCGTCAGATTCTGGGCGGGATGGCGTCAGTGGCGGCCCTGTTCGGCATGAGCGCCTGCGGCAGCGATAATGACGACAAGGCTCCGCTGGCCGTCGTATCGGCGGGCAGTGCCGGTGCCACCACCTCGGGCCGTATGGTCACCCTAACCGGCACAGCATCCGGCTCCTCCAGCGTTGCCTGGACACAAGTGTCCGGCCCGACGGTTGCACTATCTGGTGCTGATACCGCCACCGCCACCTTCATGGCCCCCAGCGTCACAGCCGCCACCCCGCTGGTATTCAGCTTTACGGGTAAGAACGCGGCGGGCTTCCCGTCGTCGGCTAATGCTACAGTGACCGTTAGCCCCGCCGTTCTGGGCTTCACGGCTGTCGCCAGAAATAAGAATGACATCGTCACCGTGCCCGAAGGCTATACGGTGTCGGTTCTCTACCGTCTGGGCGACCCGATCCTTTCAGGCGTTTCGGCCTATGCCAATGACGGCTCCGACACCAACTTTGCCGGCCGCGCCGGCGATCACCATGACGGCATGGCCTATTTCGGTCTGGCCGCTACGGGCACTGCCCGCGATGACAACAGCTCGACCCGCGGGCTTTTGGTGATGAACCACGAAAACATCACCGCCCCTTACCTGCACGTGAACGGCGTTACCGCCGGGTCCACACGACTGGAATCCGAAGCCGTCAAGGAAATCGAATGTCACGGTGTCGCCGTGGTCGAAGTCACTCGCGCGGCAAACGGCGGCTGGAGCTACGTTCAGGGCGGGGCGCTCAATCGCCGCATCACGCCGAATACACCCATGACCCTGCATGGCCCGGTACGCGGCGACGATCAGGTCAAGACTGTCTATTCGACGGCTGGTACGGCTGGTCGCGGCACGATCAACAACTGCGCCAACGGCGTCAATGCGTGGGGCACCTATCTGACCTGCGAAGAAAACTGGGCCGGTTACTTCCGCCGCGCCGCCGGTGACAATGCCAACCGCAGCGCTAAGCAAGTGACCGCGCTGAACCGCTATGGCATGTCGCAAGGGGCTGCCGGGGCCAATAACTGGGCCAGCGTCACCGCCGCCAATGCCGCCGATCAGGCCAATTTCTCCAAGTGGAATGTCACGGTCGACACCACCAAGGCCGCTGATGGCACCGGCGATTACCGCAATGAAGCCAACCAGTACGGCTGGGTGGTCGAAATCGATCCGTATAATGCCAGCGCCACACCACGCAAGCGTACCGCCCTTGGCCGCATGGGCCACGAAGGCGCCTGGCCTGCCAACTTCGTCGCGGGCCGTAAGCCGGTGTTCTACATGGGCGACGATTCGCGCGGCGAGTATTTCTATAAGTTCGTCTCGGCAACCCCTTGGAGTGCCGCCGATGCCACCGCCACCGATCGTCTGGCGATCGGTGATAAGTACCTCGATAACGGCACACTCTATGTGGCCCGCTTTGATGCCACGGGTCAGGGCGTTTGGTTGCCGCTGGTCTTCGGCACCGGCGTGCTGACTGCCGCCAATCCGACATACGCCTTCGCCAATCAGGCCGATGTGCTGATCAACACCCGTCTGGCCGCCGATGTTTTGGGCGCCACCAAGATGGACCGTCCGGAATGGGCGGCCGTCAACCCCGCCAATGGCGAGGTTTACCTGACGCTGACCAACAACAATGCCTCGAACCGTCCGCTGGCGGGCACCAACGCTGCCAACCCGCGTCACTATAATGATCCGGTAGGTGCCACAAACAACTTTGGTAACCCGAACGGCCACATCATCCGCCTCAAGGAAGCCGCCAATAACCCCGAAGCCACCACCTTCCAGTGGGATATCTACCTGTTCGGAGCCGGGGCTGATCTGGATGCCACCAACATCAATATCTCCGGCCTTGATGCTACCAACGATTTCTCCAGCCCCGACGGTCTGTGGTTCTCGCGCCCCAGCAATGCCGCCGGTCTGGTCAATCCGC
This sequence comes from Asticcacaulis machinosus, assembly GCF_028550435.1. Lineage (GTDB taxonomy): Bacteria > Pseudomonadota > Alphaproteobacteria > Caulobacterales > Caulobacteraceae > Asticcacaulis > Asticcacaulis machinosus. Next base: position 151,382 of record NZ_JAQQKV010000002.1, read on the forward strand.
TGCTGTGGCTTCAAACTGACGACGGCGCCTATACGGACGTGACCAACAACCAGATGCTGGCCGCTATGCCCGGCACGGTCGGCGATGGCGCTGCGCGCACCATCACCAATACCGGCACGGGCGGGGCTACCGCCACGCAGGCCACCTTTGTGGGTAAGGCACCGGGGATGCAGCTTCGCCGCTTCCTGGTGGGGCCAAAGGAATGTGAGATCACCGGTATCGACTCGACGCCGGATGGCCGCACCCTGTTCGTCAATATCCAGCATCCGGGCGAGAATGGCTCACCGGCCACGCCGACCTCCAACTGGCCCGCCAGTCAGGCTGGCACCGCTGCGGGTCGTCCGCGCTCAGCCACAGTCGTCATCACCAAAAATGACGGTGGTGTGGTGGCGCTTTAGGGTAATCGCTCGAAAGTCCTTCGGCCTTGCGGCCTCAGTGTACTTTCTTGCGGAACAGATACGGAAAGAGCGGGTCGAAAGGCCCGCTTTTTTTCATTCCGTCATTTTCTTTAAAATTTGGCTCATTACGCAAAATGATCACCCTATTGCCGCCTCGGCCTTTCGAGACAATAATTCAGTACTACATTGCCACAATGATCGCACGTAGTTGGAATATGGAGTGGTGAAAGTGACGGCTGAGTTTACAAGGAGAGTGGTTGAAATCTTGTCCAAGCGCGCTGGAAACCATTGTTCTGCTCCAGATTGCTTCGCGCTAACAATGGGGCCGGCCAGCAATGATAGGCAGTTCAGCACAGTCGGAGAGGCGGCTCACATTTACGGAGCCAACGAAGGTTCGGCACGCTATTCTCAGAGAATGACCGACGCCGAACGGAGTCAAGAAGCCAATGGAATATGGCTTTGCCGGACTTGTCACAAGAAAGTCGATGATGATCCTAATTCTTTTTCGGCCGAATTGCTCTTCGAGTGGAAGCAATCCCATACTAGGAAGATTGCGGATGGCCTCGGAAAAACTGACGCAGGTTTTCGAGAACGGGCAGATAGAGAACGGCTGAAAGGCTTTGAGGCGAGTTCATCGCTTGCCCGCCAGATCGTTTTGGATAAGCCGCTGTTTTGGGAATATAACCTCACCGCAGAGCTTTTGCGGAGCGGCTTTGCCCACATTAAATTCAAATACGAGGCATTGAAACAAGGTTTTTACGCCCTCCCTGTCGCCCGAATTGACAGCGATGATTTTGCCGATTGGGCTGATGTACAAATGCGCAATATTGTCAACCAGATTGAAGCGATCAAACTTGCGGGCACGGTCGGCCTTCTCGAGGCTTGGGGGCCACCCGGCCAACCAGGCCAAGAAAGAGACATCTTACAGATAACGCAATTTATCATCGATGCCGCCGAGCATCTCCTAAAGACCGAAGAGGTCGTTAGATTCTTGAAACCCCCTTCCCATTTCGAAAAGGTTCAAGAGCTTTACATCGGCATAGCGGGGCGTCAACTAGAGGAACTGTTCAAGATTCCAGATTGGATCATATCGAAAACAAGTGATGAGAATTTGGCGCCAGGAGATCATATTCTTAAGCTCGTGTTCGACATGCCGGACGGGTGGGTAGAACAAGTGATCAAAGCCTATAACGAGGCTGTCGATAGCGCGTAAGCGCACTCTAGAATTCTGATAATGATCATTATGCGAAATCAGCATAGGCCACTCAAAGAAGGCCTAATAAAGAGCCGCAGACTCCTTTTCAAAGAGCCTCAGACTACCAATAATCTGGAAAAATTCATATAAAACAGAAACATAACAAATTCACTATGTTTGAATTTGTAACACATAGGGTTCAAAACTGTAAAAAGTGTAACACACTTCATACATCGAAATTGATTATGTTATTGATTTTATAGGAAGAAATGGCGCACTCGAAGAGATTCGAACTCCTGACCCTCAGATTCGTAGTCTGATGCTCTATCCAGCTGAGCTACGAGTGCGCACTTTTCATGTCGCGTAACAGGCTTACCCGTCAGCGAGGGCGGACAATTAGTCGCTTAGACGCGCAAAGGCAAGATCAAAATGACTGCGAATGCGCTATTTTTTTGGTTTTCCTGTTGATCAAACAGGTAGCGCAGATTTGGGTTTGTCTTTTAGCACCCGCGTCCTTAAGTTTAGCCCATGCAAAGTCATCTGTCCCGCCGTACCGCCCTCACCTGCGTTGTTGCCCTAAGCCTTCTGACCGGCGCTTGCGCCCACAGGCCCGCTACGGACGCCGCAAAAGCCACCCCGATCGTGGTGGCGGCCAACCCTCTGGCCTCAAAGGCCGGGATGGATATTCTTAAATCCGGAGGCACCGCCATTGACGCAGCGGTTGCCGTGCAGGCGACGCTGGGACTGGTTGAACCGCAAAGCTCCGGCCTGGGTGGCGGGGCATTCATGACCTATTATGACGCGGCCACCGGCAGGGTTATCGCCTATGATGGTCGCGAAGTCGCACCGGCTTCAGCCAAAGGCGACCTGTTCCTGCGCGACGGCCAGCCGCTATCCTATGCCGAGGCGGTCACATCCGGTCGTGCCACCGGTGTGCCGGGGGCGGTTCTGATGTTGGCGGCTGCTCATAAAGATCACGGAAAACTGCCCTGGCATGACCTGTTCGGATCATCGATAACGCTGGCGGAAACCGGCTTTACGATTTCGCCGCGTCTGGGCAATTACCTGAAAAGCGAGCGCTTCCCACAATCCAAGACCGAGGATTACCGCACCTATTGGGGCAATGGTCAGGGCGGGCTGAAAACCACCGGCGATATTCAGACCAATCCGGCCTATGCCGAGACTTTGAAAACCCTCGCCGAAGACGGAGCCGCGATTTTCCAGTCCGGCCCTCTGGTTGATCAGATCATTGCCCGCACCCATCAGGGGCCCCTGCCCGGTGATTTACAGCCCTCGGATTTTGCCAATTACCGCCCCCTAGAACAGGCACCGGTGTGCGGGCCGTACCGCGTCTATATAGTGTGCGCACCACCGCCCCCCTCCAGCGGGGTGTCACTGATTCAGGGCCTGCAACTGCTGGAGCGCTTCCCTATGGCTGCGTGGGGCAAGGATGATGCCCGCGGCTGGTCGGCCCTGATCGAAGCGGAAAAGCTGATGTATGCCGACCGTGATCAGTATGTCGCCGATCCGGCGTTTGTGCGCGTGCCGACCGAGGGGCTGATTGATCCTGCCTATGTGGCAGAGCGTGCGGCCATGATCACGCCCGGAACGCCATCGCCGGCACCTAAGGCCGGAACGCCGCCTTTGAAGGATGAAGACGTAATAGTGGTGATGGCCCCCGACAATACTCATGAACCCGCCGGCACCTCGCATTTTGTAATCATGGACGCCTATGGCAATGCGGTCAGTATGACCACCACGGTTGAAAGTGTTTTCGGTACCGGCCGGATGGTCGGCGGTTTTTTCCTGAACAACCAACTGACTGATTTTTCGTTCTCGCCCGTCATGGCGGACGGTCAGAAAGCCGCCAATGCGGTGGAGGGCGGTAAGCGTCCGCGCTCATCCATGTCGCCGGTGATTGTGCTGGATAAGGATCGCAAAGTCGTGGCCCTGATTGGCTCCCCCGGCGGATCGAATATTCTGGGTTATAATTTAAAGACTCTTGTGGCGACCCTCGACTGGGGGATGACGGTTCAGGACGCCGCCGCCCTGCCCAATGTGATTGCCCGTGGCGACAGCCTGCGTATTGAAACCGGTCGGATGAACCCGGAGGTGGTCACCGCCCTGACCAATATGGGTTACACAATCACGCCGTCTGCGGGTGAGGAATCCGGCATCCACGGCATTATGCGCGCACCCGATGGCACCTTCGACGGTGGTGCGGATCCACGCAGGGAAGGTGTTGTGCTGAAAGGTCAGCCATGAAAATTGTCATCCTGACCGGCGCGGGAATTTCGGCGGAATCGGGTGTGCCGACATTTCGCGCCTCAGACGGGCTATGGTGCGGCCATCGTGTTGAGGCGGTCGCCACCCCCGAAGGTTATGCGGCCAATCCGGCGCTGGTACAGGATTTCTACAATCAGCGCCGCCGCCAACTGGCTGAGGTTGCCCCCAATGCCGCCCATGAGGCTCTGGCGCGACTGGCCGCTGTGTGGGACGACGATATCCTGCTGGTGACCCAGAATGTCGATGATCTGCATGATCGCGCCCATGCGGCCCTGCCTGCCAAGGCCGGTTTCCGGCTGATCCACATGCACGGCGAACTGCGCAAAGCGCGCTGCACCGTGACGGAACGGGTGACTGACTGGGCCGGCGATATCGACCCGAACGCACCCTCGCCGTTTGATGATCGCGGATTTTTAAGGCCGCATATTGTCTGGTTCGGGGAGATGCCGCTTGAGATGGAGGCGATCTATGATGCGCTCTCGGCCTGCGATCTGTTTATCTCGATCGGCACCTCCGGCAATGTCTATCCGGCGGCCGGTTTTGTGCAGGAAGCGCGGGCAGCCGGTGCTCATACGGTTGAGTTAAATCTGGAACCGTCGCAGGGACATAGCCTGTTTGACGAGAAAATCCTGGGGCCCGCGACAGAGGTTGTGCCGGCATTTGTGGCGCGGTTGCTGAGAGAGTAATTACCCCACCTTCCGGTTTGATAAATCAAACCTCCCCATGACTTACAAACGATTCACCGGATCGTTTGTTAGCGTCAAACCCCTGCAACAGGGGAGGTTCTTAAGATTAAGACACCGTGGCCGCCTTAATACCGGCTTCTTCGATCAGGACAAACAGGTCAACCAGAGCCTCAACCGGCGCCGTGCCGAAATCGACATGGATATCGTGTCCATCGAGCAGCAGTGAGTGGACGTGGCTGGAAAATTTCGAGTCCCAGTCAGTATTGACGTCTTCCGGGTCGAACCAGGTTTCAAACCACTCAGCAAACGCATCGGGCGGCAAGGCTGCCCCCTCCACAGTCAAGGTCACATCATGCCAGCTCAGGCGCTGAACCGTCATTTCCAACTCACCCAGCGACACCGAAATCGGGTCAAAACTGACCTCTTCGTCGGGTGTCATTTCGACAATCTGCCCGCCTTCGCCACCGGAGGCATAATCAGCACAATACAGGCGGCGATAAAGGCCGCTTTGATCGGAGAGTTGAAATTTGACCTCGGCAGAGCCTTTGTCATGCAAGGCCTGCTGCTTTTCAACAAAGCTGGCAAACTGCGAGACATAAGAATCCCGCGACAATTCCATTAGATCTTCAAAATCCAAAACAGATACCTTTAACTTTTGAGCGGCAGCCTGATCTCAAATGCGGTGCCGTCCGGGCCGGTTTGCCCCAGATGCACATCGCCGCCATGAGTTTGCGCCAGTTCACGCGCGATCGCCAGCCCAAGCCCGGTGCCATCGGACTGAGCCGTGGCCGAAAACGGCCGGAAAAGCTGCTCGCGGATTTTCTCAGGTATGCCGGGCCCATCGTCAGATATGGTCAGGATCACCTCATCGACGGTCTTTGTGGCCGTCAGGGTCACTCTTCCCAGCGGGCCTTTGCGGGCTGCGGAATCATAGACCTGCCGGTTCGGCTGGCGCTCAATGGCCTGACGGGCATTACGCATCAGATTGACCAGCAGGCGGTGCATGTGTTCAGGATCGGCCTCGAAGTAAAAGCCCTTGGGGGCTTTGAGCGCAAACCGCACCGGCTCCGGCGATTTGGGCGTCAGGCCAAGGCCGGCATCTTCGGCCGCCGCATAGGCCATATCGCGCAGTTTCAGGATCTGGAACCGAGGGGCCACTTCGTCGGATTTACCGTAGTTGAGCACGTTTTGCGCCAGATTAAGCGCCCGGTCGAGCGACCGCTCCAACCGCGGCAGGGCCTTGGCCACCATCGGATCAGGTGATGCCGCCAGACGGTCAGACGCCATCTGGGCCGAGGTCAGCATATTGCGCAAATCATGATTGATCTTGGAGACCGCCTGCCCCAAGGCGGCCAATCGCGCCCGTGAGGTCAGGGCGTGACGCACCTCCGACTGCATGGCGGCCAGTTCTTCTTCGATATGGCCAATCTCATCACGCCGCCCGGATAGTTTTGGCGCATTGGTCATGTCTTCAGGGTTGGCCTTGAAGGTGGCGATCACACGGGTGAGGTTCTGAATGGGGCGGACAATAAATATAGACAGGCCCACAAACACCAGAAGACCCGCGGCCAGAGAGATCGTCATGGACATACGCAGCATCGACCCCAGATAGGTCTTCAGTTCCTGTTTGAGCGGCTCCGCCGGGACGATGATTTCGATCAGTTCACCGCCCTTGCGCACCTTAGGGACGGCTTCGGTATGTATCAGCCGGTCAGGCTTACCCATCAGCGTGCGCCACGGCCCCCACAGATAGGCGATGTCACTGCGAATATCTGTGCGGCTGGTGCGCTGATCAATCACGTCAGGGATGACGCTGATATTAAAGTCCGACAGCACATAATCGCGCGTGCCCCTGCTGTTCTGAATGGCCAGATATTTCGCCCCGGCACTGGTCAAAAGCTGACGCGACAAATCCTCAGTTACGGTCTTTTCGCTGGAGGCATCCAGAGCCAGCGACGCGATTTCGGCCTGGCGGATGCGGTCGATCAGCCAGCGTTCCTGAAACGACGCCAATGACGGAATAAGAATAAGGACTTCGACGACCACCACGAAAATGGCGCTGATGATCAAAAGCCGGCCCGACAATCCGGTAAAAAATGTCCGCAGACGTTTGAGTATTCTGGCGCTCCAGTATCCGGCAACGGTCAGCATCTTATAAAGCCGCTGCGCCCACTGGCGGCTGGCATAGGATGTATCCCGCGCGCGTAAGGCCCAGCCATCGGGTTTCAACGCCGACGGCAAAGGTGATGAGCTGCCCCTGCGGTCAGTGATGCGCCCGGTTTTCGTTTCCGGTTTTTTGGGACCTGCGAGATCGAACACCCGATATAAGACCTTTGGGTTGCGCCCTGCCGGACTTTTGGCGGTGAGGCTTTGAATCCGTTTGAATTTTCATAATACATCATAGATTCTTATGGCGTAAGGGCTAAATGGCGTTGACAATCTCAGTCCGTTGTCATATCCACGCGCCTCTTTACTCAGGTAGCTCGTTTTATTAGGGGCTATCGTCCTTAATCGGAGCAGACCATGAAACGCACCTACCAGCCGAGCCGACTCGTGCGCAAGCGCCGTCACGGCTTTCGCGCGCGCATGGCCACCAAGAACGGCCAAAAAGTTGTCGCGCGTCGCCGCGCCAAGGGTCGTAAGCGCCTGACTGCCTAAGTTTGAGCGCATCCCGAAAAGTGTATAGCGGTTTTCGGATTAAGATGCGCGTTCTAAAGACTTAAAGCATCTTCGCTTTATACCTCGCATAATATTCAAAGAGCCCTTGGTTTAACGACTTTGGGCTCTTTGTGCATCTGGGCCTTATCATGATTAAGCGTTTGACCGATCGCGCCGATTTCCTTGCCGCCGCCAAGGCTCCTTACCGGGCGCAAGGCTGCGTGGTGGTGCAGATGCGCGCCCGTGAGGATGGATCGGATGACATAAGGGTGGGTTTCACCGCCACCAAAAAGGTCGGCGGGGCCGTGGTGCGCAACCGGGCCAAGCGTCGACTGAGAGCCGCCGCACAACAGCTTATTCCCGAATTTGGGATATCCGGTCATGACTATGTGCTGATCGCGCGCGCCGATACGCCCGCCAAAGATACTAAAAGCCCAGATGCTCCGCCTAAGCCCGGCACCTGTTCGCGTGATTGGCAAGGTTTGCTTGACGATATAAGACGCGCCCTGATAAGGCTGTCGCCCAAACAAAGCCCGCGCTGATGGCGGGCCGCTCCACCGGACAATTTGTACCTTAACCTTGTGAAAAAGACTGTCGATGACGCCCAACAAGACCGCCGACAACCGCAATATGTTCCTCTTTATCGCCCTGTCGATGGTGATATTGTTTGGCTATCAGTTCTTTGTCCTGAACCCGCAGATGGAAAAGGAACAGGTGGCCCGCGAGAAAGCCGCTGCCGTCGCCAAGGCCAACACGCCTGTGGCCGGTGCAGCCCCCGCGCCGGTAACGCTGGCCGCCCCCGTGGCGCGCGAAAAGGCGGTAGGTTTGACTGAGCGGGTACAGATCAATACGCCGTCTCTAAAAGGGTCATTGTCGCTGACAGGCGCGCGCTTTGATGATCTGTTCCTGACCAAGTATAAGGAAACGATCGACAAAAACTCTCCAGCCGTTGAACTGTTCCGCCCGGAAGGGGCCAAGCACGCCTTTTTTGCCGACTCCGGTTGGTTGGGTCAGAATATCAATGGTCTGCCGAATGCCTCAACCCAATGGACACTGCAATCCGGCACGGTTTTGAGCGTCGGTAAGAATATCGTTTTGGGTTACGACAATGGTGCGGGTTTGCGCTTTGAGCGCACCTATGCCGTTGACGAAAACTACATGATCACCATTACCGAAAAGGTCATTAATACCTCCGGTGTGGCGGTGACCGTTGCCCCTTATGCCAGCGTGACCCGTCAGGGCGTGCCTGATCAGCTCGGCACCAACATGATCCTGCACGAAGGCGGGGTCGGTGTGTTTGATAACAAGCTGAAAGAGTTCAAGTACAAAGACTGGCAGAAGAAAAAGACTTTTGAAGCGGAATCAACCGGCGGCTGGCTCGGCATCACCGATAAATACTGGATGGCCAGCGTTATTCCGGCCCAGAACGAAAAGGTGAAGGCCGCCTTCCGTGCGTCGGAAGTTGAAGGCGTTCAGGTCCTGCAGGCCGGTTATGTCGCCGCTCCCGTGACCATTGCCCCCGGCACGCAGATCACCGAAACCCACCACCTGTTTGCCGGTGCCAAGGTCGCCACGATCCTTACCACCTATCAGGAAAACTTAGGCCTGCCATCGTTCGATAAGGCCATCGACTGGGGTAATTTCTGGTTCCTGACCCGTCCGATGTTCTGGGTTCTGGATCAGCTTTATCAGTTCATGGGTAATTTCGGTCTGGCCATTCTGGGCCTGACGGTTGTGGTCAAGCTGATCTTCTATCCGCTGGCGCACAAGTCATACGAATCCATGACCAAGATGAAGATGCTTCAGCCCAAGGTCGAGGAACTGAAGAAAAAATACGAGGGCGACGCCCAAAAGATGCAGATCGAAATGATGAACATGTATCAGAAGGAAAAGGTCAATCCGATGACCGGCTGCCTTCCGATGCTGCTGCAAATTCCGGTCTTTTATGCGCTTTATAAGGTGCTGTTCGTCACCATCGAAATGCGTCATGCGCCGTTCTTTGGTTATATCAACGATCTGTCGGCCCGCGATCCGTCGACCATTTTCAACCTGTTTGGCCTGATCCCCTACGATCCGGCCGCCGTGCCGCTGATTGGCTCGATCCTGGGCGGGCCGCTGCATATCGGCATTGTGGCCATTCTGTACGGCTTCACCATGTGGCTGACCCAGGGCATGAATCCGCCGGCGCCCGACCCCATTCAGCGCAAGATCTTTGCCTTTATGCCGCTGATGTTCACCTTCATCATGGCCCCGTTTGCGGTTGGCCTGCTGATCTACTGGACCTGGTCGAACGTGCTGACCATTGCTCAGCAATATTCGATCATGCACCGCCTTAAGGTCGAGAACCCGATCGATACCTTTATCGGTAAGTTCAGAAAACCGACAGCTGAGACGACGCAAACCGCGGCCGTTACGGCCATCGCAGGTGACGATGACGGTAAGGTCATCAAGGGCGAAGTCATCTCAGGCGGCACCTCCGCAAGCGGCACCAAGCGTTCGCGTAAAACCAAGAAAGATATCTAGTTGACCGAACCACTCTATAGCGAAGACGTTCTGGAGGCCGCGCGGATACAGTTCGCGCGGCCTGTCCGCTTTCTCATGGGGGCGGCCCAGATTGAACAGTTGCCGCCCGATGACCTGCCCGAAGTCGCTTTTGCCGGACGATCCAATGTCGGCAAATCCAGCCTGATCAATGCGCTGGTGGGGCAAAACCATCTGGCACGAGCCTCCAATGAGCCCGGCCGGACACGCGAGGTCAATTTCTTCGTGCTTGAGGAAAAACTGCGTCTGGTCGACCTGCCCGGCTATGGCTGGGCGCGCGCGTCCAAGACCACGGTTAAGAAGTTCCAGAATCTGGGCCGTGATTACCTGCGCGGTCGCCCTAGCCTCAAGCGCGCCTACCTTTTGATTGACGCCCGCCACGGCCTGAAAAGCGTGGATAATGAGCCGATGGATGCGCTCGATCTGGCCGCCGTCAGCTATCAGATCATCCTGACCAAGGCCGATAAGATCAAGCCCGCCGAACTGGAAAAGGTCGTGGCCGCAAGCCAGAACGCCATCAAAAAGCGCCCCGCCGCCCACCCGCTCGTGATCGCCACATCCTCTGAAAAAGGCTTGGGCATTCCCGAACTGCGCGCCGAGATCATGCAGGTGTGCGGCGTTACGCTTTAAAAGTGGCGTGATTTTGAGGAAATCACCCCACTCAAGCCGCCATTGAGGCGGCGGCCAAGGTGGCGTAGCCACCGCCCGGCGAGGGACTAAGGCAATGCCGATACGCCGGCCTTGGTCTGTTCAATCGGCTTAATCGTACCATCAGCATTATAATAGAGCAGCTCAACCCTGACCGCACGGCGATAGCTGCCGCCCTTTTGATCGCCAATCGACCATGCACCGTCGTGGTAGAAGAAATAGGACTGGCCCTTAAAGTCGATGATCGCCGGATGAATGGTGGTGCTGTTCTCGGCCATGCCGGTCAGCTTGCCGCGATAGGTCCACGGCCCCTGAACCGATGGCGCGGTGGCATAGGAGATGTACTCACCACGATCGCCCTTATCCCACGACGCATAGGACACATAGTATATATCGCCGTGCTTATGCAGCCACGGCCCTTCGGTGTAGTGGGGCAGGCTAACCTCTGTGATCGGGCCGTCCAGTTCAATCATGTTGGGTTTCAGCTTGACCAGATAGGCCTTTTCATTGCCCCACATCAGCCATGAGGTGCCGTCGTCATCGGTAAAGACGGTCGGGTCGATATCGCTCCAGTCATGCTTGGCGTCCGGCGTCATGGCGTTGGTAATCAGGGCCGTGCCGCGGGCATCAATGAACGGGCCGGTCGGGCTGTCCGATACGGCCACCCCGATGGCCATAGCCGTGTCCGGCTTATTGTGCTTGGCGGTGGCGTAGAAATAGAACTTGCCGTCCTTTTCGACCACCTGAGACGCATAGGCGTCGCTGCGCGCCCACTTGAAATCAGTCGGTTTCAGCACCGGGCCGTGCGACGTCCACGTCTTCATATTCGTGGTCGAATAGGCCAGCCAGTCGGGCATATTGTAGCGGTCATTGGTCGAGATATCGCGCCCGACATAGAGATAGACCTTATCGCCCACGACCAGCGCCGCCGGGTCAGCCGAAAATATGTCGCGGATAATGGGGTTTGAACCCGGCATATCGGTTTCGGCAAGCGTAGGGTGCGCAACGGCAAGCGCAAGGATTAAGGTAGATGCGCGCAACGTGATCATATCGAACTCCCGTGTCTGTTTTTATTTGTCTGACTTATTAAGCCAAATAGGTCAAGCCACATTGCGCCCGTATAAATCGCCGCCCGGCTCAATCAAATAATGACACGCACCTCTATATATTGTATGCGCCGCCGTAATCTCAGTGTTGCCGTCAGGGCAGCACGCTCCGGTAAGGCTCACATACAAAGTCTGATGATCAAGCAAACCCAATCCGACACCGAACTCGAAGAAAAAGGCTGGGCGACGGCAAAGACCCTGGCCGAAGCCCTGCCCTATATCCAGATCTATGACCGTGAGATCGTGACCATTAAATACGGCGGTCACGCTATGGGCGATGAGGCGGTAGCCAAGCTGTTCGCGGGCGATATTGTGTTGCTGAAATTGCTCGGTATTTCGCCGGTTGTGGTCCACGGCGGCGGGCCGCAGATTTCGGCCATGCTTAATCGGGCGGGCGTCAAGTCGACCTTTGTTGACGGTCTGCGCGTCACCGACGATGCGACCATGGAAATCGCTGAAATGGTGCTGTCCGGCGCGGTTAATAAGGAAATCGCCAACTGGATCACCCGTGCCGGCCGCGAAGCCGATGTGCGCGGCGTCGGCCTGTCGGGTAAGGACGCCGGTTTGCTGATGGTCGAAAAGGCCACGCGGATCAAAAAAGACCCGGATTCGATGATCGAGCAGGTGGTTGATCTGGGCTATGTCGGTGAACCCAAGGTGGTGGACGATAAATTGCTCCGCACACTGATCAATGACCCTGAACATGACTATGTGCCGGTGATCGCCCCCATTGGCGTGGCCGAAGACGGCCTGACCTATAACATCAATGCCGATACGGTCGCAGGCGCTGTGGCCGGTAAGCTCAATGCCAAGCGCATGTTGCTGCTGACGGATATTGCCGGTGTTCTGGATGCTGACAAAGACCTGATCCGTCAGATGACGGTGTCTGAAGCCCGCCAACTGATCGAAGACGGCGTCGCTGTTGGCGGCATGATCCCCAAGCTTGAGACCGCCATCGGCGCGATCGAAGCCGGGGTTGAGGCTGTGGTTATTCTTGATGGCCGCCGCCCACACGCCATGCTGGTCGAGTTGTTCACCGAACATGGGGCGGGTACGCTGATTACGCGCGATCCGGTACAATGAGCCTGAGCGCAGTCAAACACGCCGATATCTGGCTGTTTGACCTCGATAATACGCTATATCCGCCCGAAGCCGAGGTCATGGCGCTGGTCGAAGGCAAGATGACCGCCTTTGTAATGCGCCAGACCAGTCTGTCGTTTGATGAGGCTTATCAGCTTCAGAAAAAATACCTCTATGAGCACGGCACGACTCTGGCCGGGTTGATGGCCTATCATCAGATCGACCCTTACGCCTTTCTGAACGAAGTGCACGATGTCAGTCTGGACGGCCTGCTGCCGGATGAGGCGCTGAACGCCGCGATTGCGGGGCTTGAGGGCCGCAAGCTGGTCTTCACCAATGGTGATGCGCCTCACGCCTATCGGATACTGGATAAATTGGGCATGACGCATCTGTTCGAAGATGTGTTTCATTTGGGCCATGCCGACCTGATCCCGAAGCCTAATCTGGCCACCTTTCACCGCATGATGCAAAAGCACGCCGTGGTGGCCGAGCAGACCGTGTTTTTTGAGGACAGCCCGAAAAACCTCAAACCCGCCGCGGAACTGGGCATGACCACGGTTCTGGTCGGGCCCCATGCGGCGGACAATGTCGATGAGTTTGTTCATCATCGCAGCCCGTCGCTAAAAAGTTTCCTGCACACAGCCTAAAAATTGAACGGCGTTCAAAATATGAATTGACTCCGCGAATAAATTGAACAATGTTCACATTACGATATGACATCGCACGGAGATCATTATGTTCAAAGCCCTTACCCCCGCTTTCATTGTTAGCGCCGCCCTGCTGACCAGTCAGGCGCAGGCTGCCGACAGCCTCGATAACACCTCAAAAGCCGCCGGTGAGTCCGTTATTGCCACCGCCAAACTGGCCGCGTCCGGTGTTCAGGTCGTCGCCGGTGTTGCCGCCATTCCGGTGATGGGCGTGGGTTCTGCCGCCCAAAGCACCGGCGAAATATTACAGGACTCCGGCGAAGCGGTCTGGACCGCCGCCAACACGCCGCTTGAGGTGTCAGATGAGACCGTGGTCGCCCAACCGGCACCAACGGTGCCCTATGATGCGCAAGCCACGAATAAGGCAAAACCGCAATGAGACGGATCGCGTTTTGCCTTGCACTGACGGGAGCAGCGATAACCGCGCCCGTTCAGGCCGCAGATTCCGGATTCAGCGCTCAAGGCACCGCAGGGCGGTTCGCCCCCGTTGAAGTTGCCGATTTTGCCAAGCAGATCGAACGCGATCTGGCCTCAAAACATGCTCGTCTGGCTATCGTCTATCGGGCGGGGCGCCCGCGCGATAAACTGCCAGACGGGATTTCATACACCCACGGCGCGTTCTGGATTTACGGCGATACCCAAACGGCGGATGGCCGCACAATTAAGGGCTATGCCGTCCATAACCTGTATCATAGCGACGGCAAGACCCTGCCTATGGATCAGTCCCTGCTGAAACAGGACTTCCCGTTCGACTTTATTTCCGGCTCGACCGCCGATGATGTGGCGGTCATCATCCCAAGCCCTGAAATGCAGCAGCGCCTGATCGCCACCATCATGTCGCCGACCTATATGAAGATGCACATCCCGCGCTATTCGACCGTCTCCAATCCGCACGATGCCAGATACCAGAACTGCAATGAGTTCATGCTGGATGTGATCGCATCGGCGGCCTGGCAGACCGATAATTACACCCAGATCAAAGCCAACCTTAGTGCCCATTATCAGCCGACCCTAGTGAAAACCAACGCCGTCATGCGCCTGTTCGCGCCGGTGGTGGACTCACGCCTGCCGATGGATGATCACAAGGGCCAGATCCGTACCGCCACCTATGAAAGCATGGCGACGTTTATGCAGGATCAGGGGCTGATGCAGGAAACCTATGTGATCAACCGAAAGGATGCAAAATAGCTTGATCAGCGGGGCCTATACCCTTAAGTCGGGGCAACGTTTTTGACGCGCGTCTGCGCCCGCCTAAGGATACCGCCATGTCTGATCTTGCCGCCTTTCACGACGATATCGAAGCCGCCTGGGCGGTTCGCGATACGCTGACGCCTGCCTATCACGGCCCTTATCGTGAAGCGGTCGAAAAGGCGCTCGGCCTGCTCGATAATGGCCGTTTCCGCGTGGCTGAAAAGATCGACGGCGTTTGGGTCACCCACGAATGGCTGAAGAAAGCCGTCCTGCTGTCGTTCCGCCTTAGCGCCAATCACCTGATGCACACGGGCCGCGGCCTGTTTGAGCAAGCCCCGATCGGCCCGTTCTGGGATAAGGTGCCCAACAAATTCGCCAAGTGGAAGGCCGACGACTTCACCGATGCCGGTTTCCGTGCCGTGCCGGGTGCCATTGTCCGCCACGGTGCCTTTATCTCCAAGAACGTCGTCCTGATGCCGTCGTTTGTAAACATCGGCGCCTATGTCGGCGAAGGCTCGATGGTCGATGGCTGGTCAACGGTCGGTTCCTGCGCCCAGATCGGCAAGAACGTCCACCTGTCGGGCGGCGTCGGCATTGGTGGGGTCTTAGAGCCCTTGCAAGCCACCCCGACCATTATCGAAGATGACTGCTTCATCGGCGCGCGCTCCGAAGTGGCTGAAGGCGTGATCGTGGAGCAGGGCTCGGTGCTGGCAATGGGAGTTTACCTGTCGGGCTCAACCAAGATCGTCAACCGTGAGACCGGCGAAATCCATCGTGGCCGTGTGCCCGCCTATTCGGTGGTGGTCCCCGGTACCTTGCCTGACCCCAAGGGTGGCCCGTCGCTGTACTGTGCCGTGATCGTTAAGACCGTCGATGCCCAGACCCGCTCCAAGACCGGCATAAACGAACTTCTGCGCGACTAGATCATTTATGTTTTAAAGTAAAAACATAATGATCTAGTTTTATTTTCAGTCCCTCGCCGGGCGGTGGCTTCGCCACCTTGGCCGCCGCCTCAGTGGCGGCTTGAGCGGAATAGTATCATTCCGCTCTAATCTTTTGCTATTCGCATAAATTATGCCCGCCGCGCCCCCGTGGCGGGCATTTTCGCATTTGAATAAAGGTTTCAAATGCGCCTATGCTCATCATCTGGGATTCACCGGAGGTGGGCATGGCTGACGATATTCACGAACCTTCGCGCAGAGCGGTCGCGACCATTCTGGCGCTGGGGGCCAGTGCCGCACAGTTTATAAGGCCAGCTTTGGCCCAGCCGGTAACGGTTAAGGCCGATGTGCGCATTGACGCCAATGAACATCCCGAAGGGCCGATCGCGCAGGCCGTCACTGCTGCCACGGCTGCCCTGTCGAAATCCAACCGCTATGCACCGGGGACTGAGCGCGAAGACCTGATTAAAGCCATCGCCGCCATAGATGGCGTAGAACCGGATATGGTCGTGCCCTGGCCCGGATCGTCCGACCCGCTGTACCGCCTTGTGCGCGCCTATAGCTCACCTACGCGCGGGCTGGTGGTGGCCGCGCCGGTGTTTGAAATGGCCGCAGGTATTGCTTCTGATGCCGGTTACAAAGTTACCCATGTGCCGGTGCGACCGTCAGATCACGCCCACGATGTCAGGGCCATGCTGGCCGCCGACCCCGATGCCGGGCTATATTATATCTGCAATCCCAACAATCCGGTCGGCACCTTAACGCCGGTAGCCGACATCGAATGGCTGGCCGCCCATATCAAACCCGATGCCATATTGCTGATCGATGAGGCCTATATCGACTATACGCCGACGCAGAAATCGACGGCCCTGCTGGCCAAGCACCCCAATGTCGTGATCCTGCGCACCTTCTCAAAGGTCTATGGCATGGCCGGGATGCGCATGGGCTATACTCTGGCCCGACCCGACCTGATTAAGCCGCTGATGGATTGGGGCAGCCCCTCGCCCTACATGTTGCCGGTGCCCGCGATCGCAGCGGCCACGGCCTCGCTGAAAAATTACGGAGAGATCACCAAACGGGTCGAGGCGATCACCATCACCCGCGACTGGACCATCGCCCGTCTGGAGGCACTCGGTTACAAATCCACCAAGGGCCTGTGCAACTGCTTTATGGTCGACTGGCGCACTCCCGCCAAGCCGGTGCAGCAGGCCATACTGGCCAAAGGCGTGGCTATCGGCCGGAACTGGCCGGTCTGGCCAACCCAGAGTCGGATCACGGTTGGCACACCTGCTGAAATGAAGGCCTTTATCGCCGCAGTCGAGGCGGTGAAGCCATAAAAAAAAGCCTCCGAAGATCACTTCGGAGGCTTTGTTTATATAATAACCGAACCTGTTAAGAGTTCAGGTTGGCCGGGGCATTGCCGCGCTCGATGGTCAGGGCAATCAGCTTGTCCCAGGCCAGCAGCGAGATCAGGTGCGCATAGATATGCGTCAGGGCACCATTGTCACGCAGGGCGACCAGTTTATCGGCCGGCAACGCGTTGAGCTTTTCTTCGTCGACGCCGAAATATTCAGCGATCTTTTGCGGCTCACCCGGTGTGCCATCCGGATTTTGCGGACGGTAAACGGTTTCGCGCGGCGACAGCAGGTCATATTCCTTCAGCAGGTTGACGAAGGATTCCGTGCGGCGACGCTCGGTTTCAAAGTCCGTGCAGAACTTCATGGCGTTTTCAACGAACGGCGATGCGGCGCCGTTCTCAAAGAACGGCACGTCGGGATTGTTGGTGGTGACCATAGAGGCGCCGGTGTCAACGCACAGGATCATGCGCTCCTGACCTTCGTCATTGGCAAACACGAACGGATAGCGGCGGGCAAAGGCCGGAAGATATGCGTCCGAACGGAACACGCCAGCGTCGGACACGAACACGTTCTGGCCTTGTGTCAGGCCCATAGCGGCGACCGGCATGCGGCTTTCGCCGATGAAGACGATCGGGTAGCTCAGAGCAGCCGCCGGAAATTCGGCCACGGTCAGCGGCACGACATTGGTTTCGGCCACGAAGGCGTGGGGGGTCGATGAGGCGCTGATACCGAGGTTGGCATGCAACTCAGGGCTCAGGGGCTCAGGGGTTTTGTAAAACAGGACGCTTCCGGTCAGTTGGGCATCTGCTAATGGAGTTTGTTCCATAGTCGCTCTTTATCTGGGCTTAAGGTAAAAACAGTAGGAAACCGCTTCTAGCGCATGGCAGGGCTGTGGGCAAGCCGGGTAACAGCCAAGTTGAGTGCCGTGGCGCGAAAACCCCAAAAGGCACCTGCGCAATCAAAACCCCTCCCCTGATTTCAGGGGAGGATGTCACGGAGTGACAGGTGGGGTTAATTTCGCTTGAGTTTAACCCCACCACCATCGTCGCTACGCTTGATGGTCCCCGGCACCGGCCGCCCGGCTCCCCTCCCTGAGGGGAGGTTCTTAAAACCGGTAACTTATACCCGCGCGCAGGTTGCGGCCCGGCTGAACCAGCACGTCCTTATTAACCGAAGCGTGTTCGCGCGCCTCTTCGTCAAAGACATTGCGCACTTCGGCAAACACAGACACACCGTCAAAGCGCGCCACCTTATAGGCCGCAAACAGATTGACCAGAGTATAGCTGTCGGTCGGCAGTTCCTGTTCGGTTAGGCGATCCTGCTCACCGGCGTAGCGGGCCTCAATGTGGGTAGTCCAGCGCGGGTCGGTATAGGACACCTTGCCCGTCACGCTATAGGGCGGGATGCGCGCCACCGACCCCAGATCGCTGTCGCCATGCACATAGTCGTAGGTCGCATCAAAGCGAATGGTCTTATCGCCGCGCGCCCACAGATTGATGCCGCCCTCAAGCTCGAAACCATAGAAATCGGCATCGGTCTGGACATACTGATAGACCGGCAGTTCGTCCTGCTCTGCCCCTGTCGGGCGCAGATCGATAAACCCGTCGAACTTTGAGGTGTAGACATGGGCATCGAAGGTGAAGTCGGAATGTTCATCCATCAGCCAGTGGCCGGTCAGTTCCAGGCTGTAACCCACCTCACTGCCAAAATCGGCATTCCCAATTTCATAAGATCCTGTACCCGCATGAGGGCCATCGGCCAGCAGTTCGACATCGGACGGTGCGCGCTCAGAGCGTGTCAGGCTGGCGCCAAAGAAGCTGTGATCGGAGGGTTTATAGAACGCACCCAGTGACGCCGAGGTGTTGGTGAAATCGCGATTATAGCCCTCAGAGCTGATCTTTTTCTGATCGAGACGCAAGCCCCCTTCGACGCCCCATGTGCCCTTATCGAGGCGAGCCTGAGAGAACACACCCAGTTCCTTAGTGGTGCTGGACGGGACAAAGGCCTCAGCGCCGATGGCTTCAAAATCGCGGGTCAGGCCGTTGATGCCCAGCACGCCGGAGACTTCGCCCATACCCTGACGGACCAGATTGGCGCGGAACTCCTTACCGTCCGACAGGAAGCGGGTGCCAATCTCATCGCCTTCCAGTTCGGTGTGCTCATAGTCGGTATAGCCCGCCGCAAATTGCAGGCTGTTGAACGGGCCGGAATCGATATTCAGGTGTGAGCGGAAATCATAGCGGGTTTGTTTCAGGTCGATGCGGACGGGGCCTTCCTCCTCGTGTTCGTGGTCTTCTTCGGCCTCGCCTTCCTCATGTTCGTGTTCATGTTCGTGTTCGTGGCTGTGGCCCGGCACGCCGTACAGCGAATTGGTCTGCTTGGCGCTGAAACCGATAAAGCCGAAGTCACCAACATAGCTCAGGCCCGCGCCGTAAGATTCGAGATCAGTGGCCGAGTTGACCTGAGTGTCGCCCGTATCAGGTTCTTCACCTTCAGAGTCAGTCAGACGACGCGATTCCGGTCCGACCGGGGTTTTATAATCCTCAGTCTTGCGCTTAAGGCCATCAAGCGTCAGCACCCACGGGCCGTTACCGGCTTTGAGGTTAAACGCGCCCTGATAGCCCTCATCGACTGATGAGGCCTGCGCCGTCACCCGCCCGTCAAGGCCGTCCTTCGCCGGCGCCCCGGCAATTCGGTCATCGATAATATTGACGATCCCGCCGATGGCATTGCCGCCATAGGTCAAGGCCGACGGCCCGCGCAGCACTTCGATGCGCTGAGCTTCCAGCGGGTCGGTGGCCGAAGCATGGTCCGGCGATACGGCCGAGGCATCGACCTGCCCCATGCCGTTATTGAGCACCAGAACGCGAAAGCCATCCAGGCCGCGGATAATCGGGCGCGAGGCCCCCGGCGCAAAACCGGACGACCGCACCCCCGGCAAATCGGACAGCATGTCCCCCAAACCGCGCGCCGGCATTTCATCGATCTGTGCCTGTTTCAGCACATCGACATTGGACATCAGCGCATCTTTGGAGACCGCATAGGCCGAGCCGGTTACCACGACTTCCTTTACCTGATCATCCGCGGCTGGGGCTTCCTGAGCCTGCGATTGGGCTTGGGCCATGCCCGACAAAGCCAATAGCGAAATACCCGCACTCAAAGCGATTTTAAAAGACGATCCGGTCACAACAAATCCTCGTTACAATATAACATTAACTCATCTGTTATTTAATAACATAACCACTGTCAAGCCGTACCGTCAAGTTTCATGCTGCAACTGCACAATTGCGCGACTCTTCGGGAATGATTACATTGCAGACATGAGCCAGCACCTTTGCGACCACGACCATAGCCACGACACCACAACCATCAATGTCGATGCGCGCCTGAAAGCCGCCGAAGCCCTGTGCGCGGCGTCGGGTGAGCGCCTGACCGCGCCACGCCTGCGCACCTATGAACTGATCCTTGGCAATAACGGGCCGATGAAGGCCTATGATGTCATCGACCGCTTTCACCCTGAGGGGGCCGCCAAACCACCGACCGTGTACCGGGCCTTAAGCTTTCTTGAACAGATGGGTCTGATCCACCGGATCGAGAGCCTCAATGCCTTTGTGGCCTGCGCCACCCCCGCCAATGCCGATCACCACCATCCGCACACGGCGGCGTTCCTGCTGTGCGACTGCTGCGGCCAGAGCGAGGAAATCGCGACCTTAAGCCTGGCCGACATCGAGCATCAGGCCCAGCATCTGGGCTTTGAGGTCAAGCACATCACGGTTGAAGCCAAGGGTCGCTGCAAGGCCTGCCGGTAATTCATCCGTACAAGCATTACAGTCTCAACCCAAGGTTGCTTGTTGGTGATTTTTCTTGGTGTCTATATCTGAGATGGAGGCTGTGATCACTTGGGTCGCGGCCAGCCGCTCACCTCTCCAAGAAGGCGTCCATGCCCTCTGCTGTTACCCTGCAAACTGTTGACCCCGCCTCTTTGCGGCACATGCTGGATCTGCACCGGCGCTACAAAGCCTGTCAGGCCGGTGGGCAGATTGCCAATCTCAGCTATATTGACCTGACCGGCATGAATCTCGAAGGCGTCGACCTGTCCGATGCCAATCTGACGGGCGCGTGCCTTTATGAGGCGGTGCTGCGCGATGTGAATTTCATGCGCGCCAATCTGTACGGCGCGGATCTGCGCAATGCCGATCTGCGCTTTGCCAATCTGGATCGCTCAGACCTGCGCGGCGCGTGCCTGCGCGGAGCCAACCTGACCGGAGCCAGCCTGATACGCTGTGACCTGCGCGAAGGCCAGATCGCCTTTAAGGATGACAAAGCGGGCCTGCGCCTGATGAAGCATCAGGTGCGTCCGGGTGAGCTTGATTACGCGATCCTGAGCGGTGCCGACCTGACCGGTGCGCGCATGAATGGGGCGCTGGCGGTCTCGACTGACTTCCGCGACGCCAACCTGTCGGGCGCGATCCTGTCCCATGCCAAACTGCGTAAGGCTTCGCTTGATGGTGCCAATCTGTCCGGCGCCAATCTGTCGGCGGCAGACCTGACCGGCGCGTCCCTGCGCAATGCCGTTATGACCGATGCCAATATCGCCGGTTATAATATTTCCGATGCCGATATGAGCGGCGTTTTGAATACACCGGTCAGTGTCTATGTCGATAATGAACCGCTGGATGCCCTGATCAGCGAGCACGAACTGTGGTGCGTCACCAGTGGCGCGCAAGGTTCGACCACCCGCTTTGCCGGACTGGATTTCCGCGCCGTAGCCGATATGAAAAAGCGCAATCTGACGGCGGTGGATGCGCAAGGGGCAGTGTTTTACGGCCTTGACATGACCGGTGCCCAGCTTCAAGGGGCGAACCTGTCTGGTGCTGATCTACGCCGCTGCGACCTCAGTCATGCCGACCTGCGCGGGGCGAGGCTGATGCGGGCGCGCCTTCAGCACTGCAACCTGACCGCTGCCAAATTGGGACCGCTGATGCTGGGGGTCGATAAGATGTTGCGTACCGACCTTACGGCTGCAAACCTCAGCCATGCCGACTTAAGCTATGCCGATTTCACCCGCGCCCGCATGATGGAAACCGTGCTCGATCATGTCCGTGATGAGGGCTGTAATTTCTCCCTGGCTGAACGCGAGTAATAGCCGAACGGGAGTAGTTGCATCCGCATCTAAAACAGTGCTATGGCATGACCTGCATCAAGAGTTGGGCCGACGCCTGACACCAACCTGCTTATCCGGCAAGGTGGTGCCCTAGACCTGAGGGGATGTGGCCTGACCGGCAACTAACGGAGTCAAAGCCACACGTCGTTTCGCTCTTTTAGACTTAGAAAGGGCGTCCCCGTGGTCATTACCTCCCAACAATTCGCCAGCGACAACTATGCCGGCATCTGCCCCGAAGCCTGGGCTGCCATGCAGGCGGCCAATGACGGCTCGGCCGTGGCTTACGGTAATGACGAATGGACCGCCCGCGCCGCCGATGCTTTGCGCGCCCTGTTTGCCTGCGACGCCCAGGTCTTTTTCGCCTTTAACGGCACCGCCTCCAATTCTCTGGCTCTGGCGTCATTGTGCCAGTCCTACCACAGCGTCATCTGCTCCTCGTCGGCCCACGTCGAGACCGACGAATGTGGTGCGCCGGAGTTTTTCTCCAACGGTTCAAAGCTGCTGGTCGCCCCTACCCCGGACGGCAAGCTGACGCCGGAGGCCATCCGCGCCCTTGCCGTCAGCCGCTCCGATATCCACTTCCCCAAGCCGCGCGTGGTCACCGTCACCCAGCCGACTGAGACCGGCCTTGTCTACACACCTGATGAATTGAAGGCCATATCGGCAACCTGCCGCGAACTGGGGCTGAAGCTGCACATGGACGGGGCGCGCTTTGCTCATGCCTGCGCGACGCTGAACTGCGCCCCTGCCGATATCACCTGGAAGGTCGGGGTCGATGTCCTGTGTTTCGGCGGCACCAAGAATGGCATGGCGGTCGGTGATGCCGTGCTGTTTTTCGACACCGCCCTGTCTGAAGATTTCGGCTATCGCTGCAAGCAGGCCGGACAACTGGCCTCCAAGATGCGCTTTCTGGCCGCCCCGTGGGTCGGGATGCTGGACAGCGGCGCGTGGCTGAGGAATGCGCAGCATGGCAATGCCTGCGCAAGGCGGCTGGCGGCGCAGATTGAACCACTAAACGGCGTCGGGCTGATGTTTCCGGTTGAGGCTAATGCCGTGTTCCTGAGCGCGCCGGAGCTTGTGTTGCAAGGTCTGCGCGACCGCGGTTGGCTGTTCTACACCTTCATCGGCGGGGGTGCGCGCTTCATGTTTTCGTGGGATGCCAAACCGGAGCGCATTGATGAACTGGCGGCGGATATCCGGTCTTTAGTTTAGAGTTGAATGATTTTGACGAAATCATTCAACTCAAGCCGCCACCCGCGGCGCGGCCAAGGTGGCGGAGCCACCGCCCGGCGAGGGACTAAAAACTTACAACCACCCTTTATACTTAAACCACACCATCGGCAGTACAGCCGATAGCACCATAGCCCCAATCGCCAGCGGATAGGCCACGGCCACATGCAGTTCCGGCATGTGCTCAAAGTTCATGCCATAGATGCTGGCGATCAGGGTCGGCGGCAAAAAGGCCGCGGACGCCACCGACACAATCTTGATGATCGAGTTCTGTTCGATGTTTATCAGCCCCATCGCCGCTTCCTGCAGATAGGTGATATTGCCGGTCACATAGCCGGCATGGTCAGTCAGGGACTGGGCGTCTTCGTGCAGGGATCGCAGGCGGGCGCGAAAGACCTCAAGTTCGGCCACATCACCGCTGACCTGATCATCGGTGAGCGCCAGCGCATAGGAAAACAGGCGCTGAAACGATAGCAAACTGTCGCGCAGCTTGGCGATATCGTTCTGATGCCGCCCCATCTGCCTCAGCAGTTTGTCCAGTCCGCGATTGGCCTTGGTGGCGAAAATCTGCGTCGAGATGTCATCGACTCCGGCTGAGATTTTTTCAACCAGATCCGCCGTGCGGTCAATCAGCACATCCAGCAGATTGGTCAGGGTCATGGCCGCACTGTCGCACAAGGCCGGAGACCGGCTGATTTTATCGGAGAAAATACTGAACGATTGCGGATCGATATAGCGCACCGTCACCAACCGCTCCCGCAGCAGGGCAAAGGTCACCGGCCCGCTTTGCAGATGGGGGCGGCCACCAAAATAAGCGACCTGAGCGGTCATGAACACCGCCCCGTCTTCGGTATAGAGCCGCGATGAGGTCTCAATCTCGTTCATGTCCTCACGGGTCGGAATACCGACACCGAGCGCACCTTCGACAAACAGTTCTTCATCGCGGGTCGGATTATAGAGGTCAAGCCAGGTCATGGCGTCATCAATATCGCACCAGGCCGAACCCGCCCCCTGCTGTGGCTCTAAGGCGATCATCTCCTCGACCTCATGGCCATATTCGATGGCGGCGCGCCGGTCTTCGGCGGGCACATCGCCAAAGGATTTGACGACCGAATGACCGTCTTCAGAATCGTGGGCGCGGCTATAGATTTTCAGCATGTCAGTACCTCAATAGTGCGGAGGTAAACATGATTTGCGCACAATTTGGAGAGGGGCTACCGCTTTAAGCGGCTTTTTTCGCCTCAGGCTTGGAAGCCTTGGCCGTGGCGACCTTTTTATCGGTCTTGGCTTTATCCGTAGCCTTATCCGCCGTCTTAGCGGTGCTTTTGTCGGCCAGTTTTTTGGACGACGACTTAGCGTCGGCCTTTTTGGCATCCGTCTTCTTAGATGAAGCGTCCGCCTTAACCACGGCCTTGGTTTTCATGGCCGCAGGTTTATCGGATTTCTTGACCGGAATGGTCGGCGCATCGATCAGATTGGCGGCCAGCAGCTTGGCCTCAATGGCGCGGGTATCGACACTATCGATCGCTTTCTTTTCGGCAATTTTGGCGTCATTGGCCTTCATGACCGTATAGGGCACGGGGGCGGCATTTTCGGCCTTATCGCCTGAGAACGTCTCCGCAATCGAGGCCGTCAGGCTCTGGCCGATATTCTGGCCTTTTTGGGCGGCGGCGTAGATAAAGCCATAGGTCGGATAGACCGAGGTGCCCAGATCGTTGATCGGCCCGTACCAGACCTTGACCTTGGACCAGTCGCCCTTATCGGAAACATCGACCACGGTGACGTCTTTTTCGACCTGACCGCGACGGCCATTGATCGGCGACCAGTTGGCGTGGGTGATCTGAATGATGCGGTCAGTGACAACTTGGGATACAACGGCGACGTGGCCGACCCGCATCTTACCCGTAGGTTGAAACACCAGAACGGCGCCCGCCTGCGGGGCCTGCCCCTTATCATATTTGCCGGAAGCTTTTTCCCACCAGGTCCAGGCATCGCCGAAGATCTGCATACCGGTGATCGAACGGGCGAAGGTGACGCACTGCCAGTAAGGCGATTTCTCAGCCGCCTGAGCCATAGGGGCGGCAGCCATTACGCCTGCGCACACCATAGCCAAACCGGCTTTAATTACTCGCGATACCTTAAATGCCTGCAACGCCTCACTCCACGGTTGTTAATCCGATCGCGCATCTTATCCGAAAACCGCTACACACTTTTCGGGACGCGCTTAACACTCTGTGTCTTTGATACATCACATAAAATATTTTACAAATACTTTATGACTATCAAATGGGGAAAAGGTTAATTTTTATGAATAAACCCTTAACCAGACACCGCTCTAAGCCACAAAGCTTATTTCGACGTGCCTTGCAGGCGGTAGTTGAGGCGATAGCGCACCCCGTCACCGATATGGCGCACGACATTGCGCATCGGGTTTTCGACCACATGGTGGGCCAGCATGGCGATCGGGATAATCGCCACAAATCCCCCCAGCCACCACATCAGCGGCAATGAGTCTTCGCTGCCCAAAATCATGCCCGCGGCCTTAGTGAAGATCCACTTCCACGGCACATAGACCATGTACATGGCAAAGCTGGCATTGCCGAGATAGACCAGAACGCGGTTAGACATAATCCCTTTGCCGTCCGCCGTCGCCAGCCCGCCGACCGACAGGATTAGGCCACCAAGTGCCAGCACGACCAGCGCATCCGAGGTCATCAGCGCCGACGCCCCCGCAATTACGGCCAATGATACCGCAACCCCACCAAGGGCTATGGGCTTTGAGGTCACCGCCCCGGCCCGCCACGCCAGATAGACGGCGCAACCCAGCGCAAAGCACGGCACGATGCGCAGCGCTCCCCACATGAAGGTCGCATTGGTCAGCTTAAACCCGGCAAAGGCTTCAAACGCCCAATAGAGAATCGTCAAAAACCCTGCCGCCAGACCCAGCGCCACCGCTGGTCTCGATCTCAGCGCCCAGGTCAGGCTGGCAAAAACCGGAAACAGCAGATAGGCAAACCATTCCGCCGATATCGACCATGACGGGTGATTCCATGACGCTTCGGGGGCCAGCCCCCAGGCATGGACCATAAAAATCTGTGCGGGTAATGACGCCCACGACGCCACATGGCTGTCGAGCGTCAGGCCCTTGACCGCCGCAGCCATCACCAGCGCTAGCGTAAACAACAGGGTGGCGATATGCAGCGGATAGATCCGCGCTAAGCGGTTGACGATAAACTGCCCGTACTGGAATTTACTGGCTCCAAAACTTTCCAGATAGACGTGACACAGGATAAAGCCCGACAGGATGAAGAACAGGTCGACCCCCAGATAGCCGCGCTCAATGATCCACAGCGGAGCCGCCCCTTGCAGCAGCGGCCAGTAGCTGAACAGGATCACCCAGACGGCGGCAAAAAAACGCAGGCTGGTCAGGGGCTTGAGATAATCGGACACGGCATTCTACCTGTTTATTTAAGACGCGCATCTGATCCAAAAACCGCTACACACTTTTTGGGATGCGCTTACACACTATCCCAAAGCCATGAAAAAACCCTGAAGCCGGAAAGCTTCAGGGTTAAATCATTGTGTTATCAGCCGAATTTACTTCTGCTTCCAGGCACCGGAGGTGTCCTTATAGTATTCACCGGCCTTCAGCTTGGGCTGAATGACGCTGGAAAAGGTCGCCGCACCGGCGGCGGCCACCGGCACATTATTCTTGGCGGCAGCTTCGGCATAGACCTTGGCGCGACCGGCATTGATTTCCTCGACCGCAGCCTTGGTGGCCGCGTCACCGGACTTCACAAAACCGAGGTAGCCATCGGCCTGTTCACCAACCACACCGGCGGCCTTGGCGGCATCGACGGTGGCCTTGGCGGCGGCCTGGGCAAATACAGGTGCTGGCGACGCCATATTGATCGCCACACCTGCGGCCATCATACCGGTGGCGGCCATCATCGCCGCCGTTACAGAAAAGACTGTTTTTTTCATAATCGGTCTCACTTTCACAGGCGAATTAGAAAAGGTTCGGGTTTTGCTGCACCAGCGCCTTGGCGTCTTCGTCAAGGCGAATGCGTACATCGTGGTCCAGCTTGGCATAGATCGAAATCGGGGCCACCTCGACGCGGACGGTCGGGGTGCAGGCGGCAAATACCGGCGCGCTCAGCACCAGTGCCGCAAATAACAGACCTTTGTGGGTCATGGTAGTACTCCTTAGTCAAAGGCCCAAAGACTTAAGCGCCTTGTCGTGAATGTCTTATATGATTTGCAGTCTGAACCCAAGCTGAACAAAAAGTGCTCAAGGAGCGGAGCGTTAGCACAAATAGAAAGTGCTCAAGGAGCGAAGCGTATACACCTTCTCCTCCCTACGCAGTGGGGAGGTGCCGAGCTTGTCGAGGCGGAGGGGTACTTTACTACGGTCTGCAATACCCCTCCGTCTGCTCACTGTGTTCGCATCCACCTCCCCACTGCGTAGGGAGGAGAAAATGAGATAAGCGGCAAAGCGCTCTGCCGATTACTTCAACCCGGCCTTCTGAGCCTCAAACGCCATCAGGTCATCCAGCACCTGATCGAGATTAAGCGTCATATCGAGATTGAGATCTACCCCGGTATCGGACGGCAGATCGATCGGCTTATCAAACAGGCGTCCGCGAATGACATCGACATAGCTGACACGGGCCTCCTGTTTCTTTGGCGGATCGTAGCGGCCCTTGATTTTGAAATTAAAGCCCAGACGACCGTTTTCAAGGCTGTTGATCGTGGCCGACATATCGCTATAGGCCATGTTTTCCATCGCCTGATAGGCCATATCCTCAACCACTTTTGAGGCATCGGCCGGAGCCTGAGCCGGCACATCAGGCCCTTCCGCCGTCACCGCCCCTGATGAGGCCACCCCTTGCAGGGCCGCCCGCTGGATCGACAGGCGCCCCGGCCCGTCGCCATGCAGTTCACCCTGCGCGAAATTGATCCGGCTGCCATTGACTTCAAACGGCATACGACCGGTGACCGTGCCCTCGAATTTCATATCGCGGCCTAGATCGGTCGCGGCGATGATCTTGCCGAAATCAAGCTGGCTAAAGGTCAGCGCGCCCTTGATCGGCACGTTTTCCGCCAAAGGCACATCCATAGGCTCAAGGCCGAACTGCCCGCCCGGCGACATAGCGGTTGCCGCCGCCAGCGCCAGATGATCGCCGCGGAACTGCACGGAGGTATTAATGTCGGTCAACGGCACGGCGGTCGTCAGCGAGGCCACACTGATGATCTGCCCCGGCGGGGTCATCAGCGGTGACAGGCTGGTGAATTCGATATCGCCGCGCAGATCCTGTGCCTTGCCCACCGGCCCTTCAAAATCGATGTCGTTCAGGCGCAGGCGGCCCTGAGAGGTGGGCGTTCCCGTGCGTGACCAGTCAAACCGGCCATCAAAGGTGGCCGCCCCCGTGACGTTCTTGGTGGCCACCGTGGCCACCTGAGGCGTCAGGTCGATTGGTTGCAGGCCGTCGGGCGAAAACACCATATCGCCGGTGCTGATCAGGGCATAACCCGCATCGCTGCGGGCATCCTGCACGATATCGATGCGCGCCAGATCGCCGGTCACACGTTCGCGCACCGCCGGATTGAGCGGCTTTACGCCTAACCTGCCGGTCATGCGGGTGGCGTCCTGATCGAGCTTTCCGGCCACCGTCACCGGATTGAAGCGAGTCTTGTCCGCCGTGTCATGGGCCTCAGCGGAAGCGACCGTTATGCGGAAACCAGCACCGTTCGGCGCGCCGGATCGTGTCGAAAAGGCATTGAATCGGCCCTTGGCATTGCTCAGCCGCGCCTCATAGTCCGGCGCATTGAGCTTCAGATCCTCAAAAGCACCCGCCGACTGCCACTGACCACGTTCCATAGTGAGGATCGGCGCTTCGGTGGCACAAATATTCGCCGTCAGCCCTTCCAGCCGCCCGCCGATGTCCGCGCGCGCCGCGCTAAACGGCATGCAGTCATCCAGCACAAAGGCCGTCCGCCCGCCCGCCACCGTAAAGCGGCCACGGGCTTTGGTCACCGCCGCCGTCACCGGCGCAAAGTTGAATTTGGCATCCACATCCAGCTTACCGCCTAGCTGGCCATTTTGACCAAACCCCATATCGCTCAGGAATGCGCTCACTTCGGGCAGGTTCTCGCCCTCAAGCTTCAGCCCGAAGGCCGCGCGGGTTGCACTGGCCGCACTGGCAATCAGGGGCCGCGTCCCGTCCGGCGTCAGGGTCAGCTTGCCGCCCGTTTCCGGGATGACCGTAATCGGGGTTTTGGTGCGGACATCAAAGGCCACAGGCTTGCCCGCCGCGCCGTCCAGCTTGATATTAATGTCATTGGCGTCAAGGCTGAAGGCTCTGGCCGCATCCTGTAGCGCGATCACCGCATCCGCCTTGATCGGTGCCACCGGCACAGGCGGCGTATCGGTACCCACCGGCTCAGGATAGACGACCGCCTGAAGATCCTTACGGCGTGTGGCCGCCATCTCATCCAGCCCCTTATAGCTGCCGTGGCGGCTGCTTAGGTTGGTCTTGATCGCTGCGGTCCAGGCCGACGCCCCATTTTCAGCGGCACCATTCAGGCCGGCTTCGGCTTTGGCGTTGCCGCTCACCGTCATATTGACCCGGTCCAGCGACAGATCAGCCGCCGACATGCGCCCGGCATAGGCACTGCCCTTAAAGCTGATGTCGGATTCGGCCCCCGCTATGTGCAGGGCTACTTTTTCAAGGTCGGCGCGGGCATTACTGACCTCAACACCGTCCTGACGGTAAAGGCCGATGCGCGCCTGCAACGGTCCGTCGACCCAGATATGGCTGCCGCCCGCATCCGGAGCCTGCGGCGTTGGCTTTTTACTGGAGTGGGCAAAACTGAGATTGAGGCTTGAGGCATCGAGATAAACATCGCGCCCTAACATCGCCCCCTGGGTGACCGACTGAGCCCGCCCCTGAAAACGCGACTGCCCTTCAAGCCGGGTTTCATCGCGCTCAAAACTCAGAGCGGCCAAAATGGAGGCATCGGCCTTAACCCCTTTCAGGGCCGTCATGCCGGTAGTCAGTTCATCCGCCGCCACTTTCATATGCGCTTCCAGCGGGCCCGAAAACTCGGCCAGCGGCGACGCCTTGAGGTTGGCCGCCTGCTCAAGCTGGCGGTACGGCAGGTTGGAGGTCAGATCGAGTTGCACGCCTTTAAGGCGGGTCACGTCACCGGCCTTACCCGGCTTCATTTCCCAATCCCCAACAGCAAACTTGCCTTCAATCTTCAGCCCCTCACCGACCGAACGGGCATGAATAGAGCCGTCACGCAAACTGCCTTCGCCCAGCGGCCCGCTCAGACGGGTCGAGGGAATATTGAGATTAAGCTGCTGCAACCGTCCGGCCTGCATCTGGACACGGCCCGTAGCATTGATCGTGCCGTAGTCAGTCTTCAGGCGCACAACGGCATTTTCGATCAGGACTTCGTGGGGAGCCTCACCCTTATTGGACGGCGACGACATAATGCTCTGGATCAGCGGATCAAGCGTGCCGAAGTTAAGCCCCTTGGAGGTCAGCGACAGGGCGATCTCAGGCTTCGTCAGATGTATGCGCTTAAAGCGCGCCATCGGCTTACCCTGACCGGCAAACAGGTTCAGGTCGTAATCGATGCGAAAATCATTGAGGATCACATCCGGCGACGTCGCCTTACCCAGACGGATCGAGCCTTCGGCATGATCAAGCCCCAGACGCCCGATCTTAAGCTCAGAATCGATCTGCTGTGACCGCAGCCAGCCTTGCGCGATTTCGCGGGCAATTTCCTTACGCGCCACAACTGCCGCCACACCGATCACCGCCACGCCGCACAGGGTCAGGCCGATGATCTGACCGGCTTTGCCGGCACCGGACTTTGGCGGGCGACCGTTGCCGCCTCCCTTTTTGGTCTTCTTTCCGGGGCGCCCCTTTTCGCCGCCGCCCGCCTTGGCATCGCCACTGATGACGCGCGAAAACGTACCCAGCGTCGACGTGCGCACCGGGAACATCAATTCATCGTTTTGATCAGCAGTCGGATCAGTGGGCGTCAAGAGGCGGGCTCAAACTAAAGGGGAATGCAATGCGGTCGAAAAAATTGTGCCGACGAACCAAAAAATTTTCATCATCATCGGCAGGTCATTATGGCACATATATTGGTAAAAATTATGGACACATCACCGCATTTCGCACAAGAGGCGCGATTTCCCTTTAAAACAAGCCAAGGAACAATCGCCATTGGCGAATTCTTTGCCGTTTCGTTATAAATTTTAAATGCTTAAAGCATCATTTATCAACAGATCGATGCTCATCACCCAAAGCCCCCGCATTATGCGTATACCATTTTTTAACAAAATTTAAGGGCGATCTTAATCTTAATCGGCTAAAAAGCGCCCTTCGTTGTTGCCTTCGCGACTGCGGTATGCTTGATCTTAACCCAAGTTTTTGGGCCTCACTTTGGCCCTATTTCGGCGTAAACAGGATGGCACGGAATTTGTAGCTGAGTTTTCAAGCTTCACGACTCAGGCTTTTTCGCTCATAAAGAGCGTCTGTAATGAGACAGATCCGTAATATCCGCACGACTATAACCCTAAAGACTACCGGCCCTTTATGGGTTCATCTGTAAGTTTTAGTATCGTTTGTCTTTTTTAGTGTTTGACGGGGACTGATGGCTCAACTCGATCCACGCCGACAGCCAGTACGCTTAACGCCCATGGTCTTTGCGACTGTGGCGGCCCTCACGGTGGGCACCTTGATCTGGCGTGTTTTTCAGCCGACACCGGGCATCTTGCCGGGTATGGCGCTTGATCCGGGTGCCGTTATGGCGCTGGAGACTCAAGCCTTCGCTGCCGCGTCTGCCCGCCCCGGCTTTAACCAGCCTGAGCAGATCGCCATTCTGGTGCGCTCCGGTGAAACCCTCTCACAAGCGATTGCCCGTACCGGCGTGTCGAGTGCTGATGCACAGGCAGCGGTCAATCTGCTGTCGCAAGCCTTTGATGTCGTCAATGTCCGCGCCGGCATGTCCATTCAGGCCGCGATTGCCAAACCGGCTCCCGGTTCAAGCCAGCCTGCCCAGCTTCTGGGACTTACGACCCGCACCGGCCCCGCCAAGCAACTGACCCTGACCACCAGCCATGACGGCGCCATGCGCCTGCGGGTATTAGAAGAAAACGTGCGCGATGAACGCCGCGTAGCCATTGGCACCATCGACGGCTCTTTATTTACCTCCGCGGCAGCCCTTGGGGCGACACCGGCGGTCACCAACAATGTCATGAAGCTGTTCGCGCACAAACTCGATTTCGAGCGCGACATTAAGGCCGGTGACACGTTTAAGCTCATTTTCGACCGCAAGGTGACCGAAAGCGGCCGCACCGTTGAAACGGGCAAGCTGTTATACGCTGAAATCGAAGCCAAGGGCGGCATTAACCGCTTCTACAGCTTCCAGCGCGCCGGTGAAAAAGACGCCCAGTATTTTGACGAGACGGGTAAGAATATTCGCGGCTTCCTGCTGGCTACGCCGGTTGACGGGGCGCGCACCTCATCGGGCTTTGGCGTGCGCCGCCACCCGGTTCTGGGCTTTATGAAGATGCACACCGGCATTGATTTTGCCGCCGGTTCCGGCACCCCGATCGTTGCTGCCGGTGACGGTGTGGTTCAGGATGCCAAATGGTGGGGCGGTTATGGCCGCTGGGTGCGTGTGCGCCATACCGGCGACTGGCAAACCGGCTATGCCCACATGTCGCGCATTGCCGTACAACCCGGTCAGCGCGTCAAGCAGGGGCAGGTCATCGGCTATGTCGGCTCGACCGGCCGTTCCACCGGCCCGCACCTGCATTTTGAAGTGTGGTATAAGAATCGTCCTATCAACCCCAAGGACGCCAAGGTGCCGCAGGGCACCATTCTGGGCGGCAAAGAGCTTCAGGCCTTCATGGCCCGTAAGCGTGAAATCGACACCATGATCGCTATGGCCGATATCAAGCGCGGCGACGAAAAGCAGGCTTTGGCCATGAACAGCCCGGCCAAGTCCGCGCCTGTGGCCACAGCGCCTGCGCCGGTCACTCTGGTCAGTCACGAGCGCACCAAAACCTATGCCGCGCTCAAACCGGCCCTGTCGTCGACGCGCGGCATGAATTAGAGCAGATTTCCAAAAGCGATGGCGATTGCTCCTCCTCCCTACGCAGTGGGGAGGTGGCAGCCCGACAGGGCTGACGGAGGGGTATAATCGACAGTAAAGATACCCCTCCGCCTCGACAGGCTCGGCACCTCCCCATAAAATGGGGAGGAGATGAGGGAATGCAATGTAAATCTCAAAATGGTCACTACAGTTGAAAACCGTGATCAAAACTATAACTGAGTAATAGGATTTTTAGTTCCTTTGGTTTTAGTCTAAGGCATCATATGTCTGGCTATTAACCAAGGGAGCTGCGCGGTGTTTAATTTCTCCGAGAAAATCAGCGAATTAAAATCCTCGATCCTCTATGTGGTCTTTCTGGCAGGCAGTTTGCTGATCGGGCTGACCTGGCTGAGCATCGGCCTTTATAACGCCCTTAAGCTCTGGGTCGGGACACCGTGGAGCTCGTTTATTCTGGCGCTGATCATGCTGCTACCGGTGGCGATCCATCTTTTGGTCAAGGCCTTTACCGCCGATCAGCCCGCCAAAGCCAATACCTTAAGCAGCCAGCCTCGCCCTGCCGTCGATCCGTCGGGCGCGTTATTGTCGCAGATCATGGGGGCCGTCGCGGGTCAATCCACGCTGATCGTCACGGTGGTGACCTTGCTGGCCAGCTTTATCGCCGTGCGTTTTCCGTCGTTTCTGGGGATGTTCGCGCAGGTGGTCACGGCCTTTGTCGACGATATGAAACTGCGCCCGGCGGCAGCGGCCACACCCCGCAAACCCCGGCGCAAGGCGACCGCTGACGTTGATGAGTAAACGCTCCGAATTGTAAATCGTGAGATTTGCGAGTTTCACCGCAAAAGCCTGAATTTCGGATGCAGTATTAGGCATTAAAACGGGGCTGTATATGAATACAGTCCCGTTTTAATAACGACATAATGCGCCAAAAGGCAGGACTTTTTACCAGGGGCGGAAGTGTTTGGAGAGTTTTAGTCCTTGCCCTTGGTAATGGGAACCGCTCTGCCCATAAAGTTGCGACGGCCGTTCAATAAGCGGCTCATAGACCAGCCGCGCCACGGTCTGGTCATCTTCCAGCAGGAACGGCGTCTCGTGACAGCGCACCTCCAGCACCCCGCGTGAGCCCGCAGCTCCCGCCTCTTCGGTGCCAAAACCTGGATCGAAGAAACCGGCATAGTGGACGCGGAATTCACCGACGCTGGGGTCAATCGGCAGCATTTCGGCGGCTTCCATGACCGGGATCACGACCGCAGTTTTCGACGCCAGAATATAGAACTCACCCGGATCAAGCAGAAGCTGGCCCTTATTCTGGTACAGCGGCTCCCAGAAATCGCGCGGGTCGTGGCCATCGACATTATCAAGGTCGATCACCCCAGCATGTCTGCGGGCGCGGTAGCCGACGAGGTCACCGGTCAGGTCAACGCCGCAATCGGACGTATAAAGCTTGGGCGCCGTCCCGCGCTTGACCCGAAGCTGGTTAAGGCGCGTGCCGGTGCGGGCCAGAACGGAAAAGGTCTGGGGGGCGATTTCGACATAGATCGGCCCGCTATAGCCTTCGCGCACGTCATCAAAAGCATCGGAATAGTCCGACAGAAGACGCACAAACACGTCACAACGGCCTGTCGAGGATTTCGGATTGGCCCGCGCACTTAAGCCCTGCGGCAGGCTCAGGCTTTCCTGAAGCTCGGCAATATAGACGCAGCCGGCCTCGAACACCGCCCCTTTGGACAGATCCATTTCGTGCATGACCACATCACGGAGGCGCTCAACAACCGTGCGCTTACGCGGCAGGTAGGACGCCCTCACCCGCCAGGCGCGCGCGCCCAGACGCAAGTCAATACTGGCGGGCTGAATCTGGTCGGCATCAAGGGCCGATGTGCTCAGGACAACGCCCTGATCCACCAGTTCCGACAGGGTTTGCAGGGGCAGGATGCCGTGACCGGCAGGCGTATCCTCAACAGGCGTCATACGTATCTCTAAACTTATGGGGGCTTTGTTTACGACATTTTTCAAAGCGCGCAAACTTAAGTTTTATGGCGAATGACCCTAATGACGGACTTTAAATCATCTGCGAAGCTGTTTAGATTGAAGCCATGATCTATGAAGCCGTAAGTCAGGGCATCCGCATCAGCGTTGAGGTGGAATATATCCCGCCAGATGATGATCTTCCCGCCACCTCGCGGCGGCAGCGCGCCTATGTATGGGCCTATCACATCACCATCGATAATGAGCGCGGCGATCAGGTGCAACTCATGACCCGCCACTGGACGATCATGGATGGCCTCGGCCGGATCGAAATCGTCGAAGGCGATGGCGTGGTTGGCCAGCAGCCGATACTGGAACCGCAGGAAAGCTATAGCTATTCGTCCGGCTGCCCGCTGCCAACGCCGTCAGGTTCGATGAGCGGCTATTACATGTTTGAGGACGAAGACGGAAAACCGTTCAAAGCCACCATCCCGACCTTCTCGCTCGACCTGCCCGAAGCCCGCCGAATACTTAACTAAATTGCATCCTGAATGAAAAACCCCGCCGTTTCCGGCAGGGTGTTTTGATCAACATCCACGATACGTAAAATCGTGAGATTTGTGAGAGATAATAGCCGGCAAGGGAAGCGGGTACATTTGAGTACCCGCAAACCGTAGACTGCGTATTAGCTCTCGGCACGGGCCGCCCCGCAAAGACCGCGATTTTACAAGTAGCGGCGGAGTGAACGGGACAGGTCTACCCCGTCCTTTTTCTTCTTTTGCTGCGGCTGATAGGCGACGCGCGAATGTTCGACACAGTACGGAATACCGTCATCGGCCCTGCGGCCGCAGAAGGTGAATTCATCGGATGACGGATCGCCGATGGGCCATTTGCACATCTTGGCGCCAAGCGTCAGGACGGTAGCCGTGCCCGGCCCTTCGATCACCGGAACGGCGGGCAGGCCATTTGAGGCCGAACCGGTGGTCTGACGGGCCACGACCGGCTCAACGCGGCGTACAGGCACGGATGCGGTTTGCGGACGCGGCGCAGCCTCGGATGCGGCCTGACGCGCGGGCTTGGCGGGTTTATAAACCGGACGGGCAGGTTGCGACGGGGCGGCACGGCCTGAAAGGCCGAGACGATGCACCTTGCCGATAACGGCATTACGGGTGACTCCGCCCAGTTGTTTGGCGATCTGGCTGGCGGAATGACCTTCCTGCCAGAGCTTCTTGAGTGTTTCCACGCGTTCGTCTGTCCAGCTCATATTCTAGCCTCCCATTCCCCGTGCAACACGGGACACCAACCACAAGATATAGACTGAGACCTTGGGAAATTCTTCCCGGCCACCTACATATCGTAAACAAAACGTTAAAAACCGCAATATTTAGTGGCGATAAGCCACAGGTCTGTCCACATGATTCTAGATATGGTGTTCGCCTGTGGATAATGCTTAACAAGATGTTAATTCAAGCAACGGGTGATCTTTCACCTGCGGCGGCATTGCGCTAGCTGCGCCTGATTCCCTGAATCAGCGCCAGATCATCGCGCCCGGCGCTTAAACGCAAAGCTGCGGATAGTGTGTTTTTGGGCTTTGAGTCTGGCAGCGATTACGCTATGAACGCATCGCCTTAGCCGGTTCGCAGTTTATCAGGATCGTGCGCCATATATAGCGCGGGTGTAGCTCAATGGTAGAGCAGCAGCTTCCCAAGCTGACAACGAGGGTTCGATTCCCTTCACCCGCTCCAACGCCCGGCTTGACCTTTAAAGCCGCCCCAAGTCCAAGATTAAACGATAGGCTCCCAAGCGGCAATTTTGCTTGCGGTAACCGAGGCGCGCGATAATCTCAGGCCTTCACTCAGGGGATAATCATGACAGGTAGCAAGACCCTCAAACTGGCCGGATTAGGTGTGGCGCTGGTCGCGCTAACGGCGGCGGACAAACCCGCGCTGTCGCCACAAGAGGTCATAGATGCAGCGCCCGCCAACGCATGGAAGGAGATCCCCGCAGAGGATATGGTGCTGATCCGCTTTCGCGACGGCACGTCATCTGTCCTGCAACTGGCTCCGGAGTTCGCGCCTGTTCATGTTGCCAATATCAAGACCTTGGTGAAAACCGGCTGGCTTAACACGGCGGCGCTTATCCGGGTGCAGGACAACTATGTTACCCAATGGGGCTATCCCGATGCGGAAGAGGCGCCCCTGCCTGCCGGCGTGATCAAGACCCCGCCCGCCGAATATGAGCATGCGCGATCAAAAAATTTCAAGCCTCTGAAATATAAGGACAGCTTTGCCGCCAAGGTCGGTTATGTCGCGTCATGGCCTGTGGCGGCGGATGGTAAGAGCCAGTGGTTGACCCACTGCTATGGCATGATCGGCGTGGCACGCGATGTCGCCCCCGACACCGGTTCCGGCAGCCAGCTCTATACGGTCATCGGTCAGGCCCCGCGTGCGCTGGACCGCAATGTCACTTTGGTTGGGCGGGTAATTGCAGGTATGGAAAACCTCAGTGCCCGTCCGCGCGGCACGGAGGAGCTGGGCTTTTATAAAACCCCTCCCGAAGAGGGCCGGTTTACGTCCGTCACCCTCGCCAGCGATTTGCCGCAAGCTGAGCGCCCGAAGTTTCAGGTCATGGATACCGATAGCCCGACCTTTGCCGACTGGGTAAAGGCGCGCGCCAACCGTTCCGGCACGTTCTTTGTGAAATCGGCCGGGGCGATCGACATCTGCAATGCCACCGCCCCGATCCGTAAAGTGCCGTAACTACTCTGCCGGTTGCGGGGCGGTGACTGTCTTTTTCCGCCCGTGGAACAGACGGTCCAGCGCCAGGTATATGACCGGCGTTGAAAACAGCGTCAGCACCTGCGACACCAGCAGGCCACCGACCACCGCGACCCCCAGCGGCTGACGCAGTTCGGCGCCGGTGCCGTGGCCGATCATCAGCGGAATGGCCGCTAGCATGGCCGCAATCGTGGTCATGATAATGGGCCGGAAGCGGGTGATGGCGGCCTTATAGATCGCCTGATCTGCGGTCATTCCGCCATTGCGTTGGGCATCGAGAGCGAAATCGACCATCAGGATGCCGTTCTTTTTGACGATCCCGATCAGCAGGATGACCCCGATCAGCGCCATGATTGAGAAATCAAGCTGGAATAACCACAGGAACAGCACGGCACCGATACCCGCCGATGGAAGGGTCGATAGAATGGTCAGCGGTGTCGAGAAGCTTTCATACAGCACGC
Organism: Asticcacaulis machinosus; assembly: GCF_028550435.1. Classification (GTDB taxonomy): domain Bacteria; phylum Pseudomonadota; class Alphaproteobacteria; order Caulobacterales; family Caulobacteraceae; genus Asticcacaulis; species Asticcacaulis machinosus. Next base: position 189,911 of record NZ_JAQQKV010000002.1, read on the forward strand.
CCAGAATGATGTAGACCGCCAGCACTGCCGCCAGGATCAGCAGCGGCTGGCTCTTGAGCGAGTCCTGAAAGATGAGGGCCGCCCCCTGCGGCTCACCGGTAATGGTGTCGGGCATATTGATTTCCCCGCGCAGACGCTCAATGTCCGCAATGGCATCCCCCAGCGCCACCCCTTTGGGCAGGTTAAACGATATGGTCACCGCCGGAAACTGACCGTAGCGGTTGATCGACACCGGACCGGAGGTCGGGGCTTCGCGGGTCGTCACCGCCGATAACGGCACCATTTCCTGCGTCAGGGGTGAGCGCAGATAGAAATAATCCATGCTGTCGACGCGCTTGGCCAGTTCGTCATCAATACCCAGAATGATCTTATACTGATTGACCTGAGTCTGGAATTCGTTGACCTGACGCTGGGCATAGGCATCGTATAGCGCCTGATCGATATCATCGACGTTGAAGCCATAGCGCGCTGCCGCCACCCGGTCGATGGTCAGGTTTTGCATCCGGGCCCCCAGTTGCAGATTATGGCGGACGTCACGAAAGCCGGGGCTGTCGCTCATAGCCTGCGTCATACGCTCGGACCACTGGGCCAGTTCGTTATAGTCCTGTCCTTTCAGCACATAAACATATTGCGCCGAACCGCCACCCGCGGACAGGTTGATATCCTGAGCCGAGCGCAGCGACAGATTGATGCCGGGAATTTTCGCCGCCTGCGGACGGATGCGGTCGATGAATTCTTCGGACGAGACATCGCGGTCGTCGCGGTCTTTGAGCACGATGAAAAACCGCCCGTTGGACCAGCCGCCACCACCACCACCACCGATGATATTGTTAAAGCCGGAAACCGCCGGGTCCTTAGCGATGATATCCTGAATCAGCTTTTGCTTGGCCATCATGTCTTCGTAGGAAATGTCATCCGCCGCCTGAGTTGAGCCCTGCACAAAGGCCGTGTCCTGCAACGGGAAGAAGCCCTTGGGTATCCACATATAGCCCGCAACCGCAATAGCTACGGTGATAAAGAAGGTGATCAGGGTCAGGCCCTGGTGGCGCAGAACGACCTTTAAGGCACCGTCATAGAGGTTTTGCAGACGGGTCGAGAAATCCTTTGAGCTGTCGTGATGTTTCGGCGTCTTCATAAAGCGCGCCGCCAGCATCGGTGCCAGCGTCAGGGACATGACCACTGAAATCAGAAGCGACACTGTGATCGTTACGGCAAATTCAAAGAACAGACGCCCGACAATGCCGTCCATGAACAGCAGCGGAATAAAGGCGGCGATCAGCGAGAAGGTGATCGATAACACCGTGAAGCCAATCTCACCGGCCCCTTTCAGGGCGGCGGTCTTAGAGTCTTCGCCCAGCTCCATGTGGCGGTGGATGTTTTCGACCACGACAATGGCGTCATCGACCACGAAGCCAACCGCAATCACCAGCGACACAAGGGTCAGGTTATTCAGGCTGAAACCCAGCACATACATGGCCGCAAAGGTCGCGACCAGCGATGAGCCGAGCACCGCCGCCACGATCAGCGTCGCCGACACCTGACGCAGGAACAGGCCCATGACCAGCACAACGAGGATCAGGGTAATGACCAGCGTCAGCTCGACTTCGTGCAAAGAGGCGCGGATGGTGCGGGTACGGTCGTTGAGCACTTCGACCTTGGTCGTGGCGGGCAGGGCCTGAGTGAGAGTTGGCAAGGCGGCGCGGACCGTATCGGCGATCTTGACGACATTTTCACCGGGCTGACGGGTGATGGCAATGCCTAAGCCGCGCTGGCCATTCGGGAAAGCGGCAGAATAGAGATTTTCTGGCCCCAAGGTAACGGTCGCCACATCACGCATATAGACCGGCGTTTGGTCGCGATAGGCGATGATGACGTTCTGATAGTCCTCAGCAGAAAAAATCTGGTCGTTGGTGGCAAAGGTCGACAGGGTATTGCGCCCCGGCACCGTGCCCTTGGCGCGGTTGACCGAGGCTTCCTGCAAGGCGGTGCGCAGATCCTGCATGGTCAGGCCGTAGGAGGCCAGACGGTCAGGCTGAGCCCCGATGCGGATCGCCGGTTTCTGGGCCCCAAAGATGCGCACTTCGCCCACGCCCGGCAACTGATTGATCTGACGGGCCAGATTGACATCGGCCATGTCCGAAAGCTGGGTCAGATCCATGTACGGATCATTGATCGTCAGGATCAGCACCGGCGAGTCTGCGGGGTTGAGCTTACGCCAGGTCGGCAGGTTCGGCATGTCGTCAGGCAGACGTCCGGATACCGAATTGATCGCCGCCTGCACTTCCTGGGCGGCGCTGTCGATATCCTTGTTCAACTCGAACTGAAGCGTGATGTTGGTTGACCCGATCGAGTTGGACGAGGTCATTTCCGTAATGCCGGGAATAGCCGTAAAGGCCGTCTCCAGCGGCGTGGCAATGGCCGACGCCATAGTGTCAGGCGACGCACCGGGCAGGCCCGCGCTGATGCTGATGGTCGGGAAATCCGCTTGTGGCAAAGGGGCGACCGGCAGACGCGGGAAGGCAAATACGCCCAACAGCACAATGGCCAGTGTCAGAAGCGCGGTGGCGACAGGGCGATTAATAAACCAAGACGAAAAGCTGGAATAACCGCTTTGGCCTGAGGTTTTTTCTTTCGGCTGCGGATGATCCATTATTTGGCCCCTTGAGGTTGGGCCCCTTTGGCGGGAGCAGCCCCTTTGGCGGCAATATCCTCGCCACCGGGCTTGACGCGCTTGACGGGTGCATCCGGCTGCAGGCGTGAATGGCCGTCGGTGACGATCTCTTCGCCTGCCGCTACGCCCTTGGTGACCACCACATAGTCATCATTCTGATAGGCGGTCTCGACCGGCACGATCTGCGCCTTATCGGCCACGATTTTAATGACAAACGGCCCTTCAAGGCCCGGACGGACCGCCACCGTCGGCAGGGTCAGGGCGTTGGTGCTTTCGTTTAGGGAAATATCGGCGACCACGAACTGTCCCGGCCATAGCTTTTCACCGCCATTATCGAAGGTGGCGCGGATCTGCACCGTGCCGGTACCAGCCTGCACCACATTATCAAGCGCGCTAATCCGGCCCGTCGCCAGCACCTCACCTTTTTCGCGGTCCACGGCCTTAACCGTAATGCCACCGGAACGCTTCATGCCCTCAATCAGATCGCCCTGCACCGTCTGCGGCACGGAAAAGACGACCGAGATCGGGTTGATCTGGGTGACGGTCGCCAGTCCCTCAGTCGACGAGGCACTGACCAGATTGCCCGGATCGACGCGGCGGATGCCGATGCGGCCTGAGACGGGCGAGGTAATGCGGGTAAATGAGAGTTGTACGCGGGCGTTTTCAACGGCGGCCTCATCCATCTGCACCGCAGCCTTCGCCTGCTCGACCGCGGCCTTTTGCTGGTCAAGGGTCTGCTGCGGGATGGCGTTAATCTCGGCCAGGGTCTGATAGCGCTTGAGATCAGTCTCGGCGACCAGAAGCCGGGATTTATTTGTGGCCAGTTGGGCCTGTGCACTTTGCAGGGCGGCCTTATAGGTGCGGTCATCAATCACCGCCAGCAGCTGCCCCTTTTGCACAAACGCGCCTTCATCAAACAGCACCTGGGTCAGCACGCCGTCAACCTGCGGGCGCAGGGTCACAGAATTGAGCGAGGTCACCGAACCGACCACCTTAAGGTCATGGGCGATGGTGCGGGTTTCCGCGCGCACCGTCACGACCGGCACCGGCGGACGGCCCTTGCCCTTGTCATCACTCTCCCCCTTTGGCCACAAAAAGAACGCCGCGGCCGCGACAACAACGACACCGGCAGCAATGGCCAAGGGGGCGGGTTTGATCATAAGGGTCTCTTGAAAATCAGGCTGAACGCAAGGGGAGGTGAAATCGCAACCGAAGGTCTGACAATTTCGCTACCAAGCCTTTAACGTGGCACGTCTGAAAATCCTTCGCAAAATATGAATGGTATACAAAAAAATTCGCAGACACGAATTATCTAAACCGCGCTCTCATTTTACGCGTCTTATCCGCTTCCAGATCAGGATCAAAAAAAGCGCAGGCCTGCTGTATTTTTGCAAGCCCGCGCACTTTTGAGGCAGAGCCTACTTATCCATCAGCTTTTGCATCAGATAGGTGTATTCAATGGCATTGCGCTTGGCGGTTTCACGCAGGTTAGCTGCCGCCGCATGGCCGCCGTCGATGTTTTCATAATAGAGGAACGGCAGGCCCATTTCCTGCATCTTCGCCGCCATTTTACGGGCATGGCCGGGGTGAACACGGTCGTCCTTGGTCGAGGTCACAAACAACGGCTCCGGATATTTCACGCCGGCTTTCAGGTTGTGATAGGGCGAGATGGATTTAAGGAACGCGCCTTCAACCGGATCGGCCGGATCGCCATACTCACCCATCCAGGACGCTCCAGCCAAAAGGGTATGGTAACGCATCATATCGAGCAGCGGCACCTGAATGACGACGGCGCTCCACAGGTCAGGGCGCTGGGTCAGTTGCACGCCCATCAAAAGCCCACCGTTTGAACCACCCATGATCCCTAAACGACGTGGCGAGGTCAGCTTTGCGGCAATCACATCTTCGGCCACAGCCTGAAAATCATCAAAGATGCGCTGACGGTTAGTTTTCAGACCCGCCTCATGCCATTGCGGCCCGAATTCACCCCCGCCGCGGATATTGGCCAACACATAGGCCCCGCCATTTTCCAGCCACAGCTTACCCATGCCGCCGGAATAGGACGGGGTCAAGGCAATCTCAAACCCGCCGTAGGCATAGAGCAAGGTCGGCGTATTGCCGTCCAGCTTGGTGTCTTTGCGCGCCACAACAAAGTACGGCACCTTGGTGCCGTCTTTGGAGGTCGCCCAGCGTTGCTCGACCTTAAGGCCCTCAGCATTAAAGCGCGCGGGGCTGGACTTGATCTTTTCGGCCTCACCCGTCGCGGCATCGGCACGGTAAAGGGTCGACGGCTGAATGAAGCCGGTTGAATAGGCGAAAATCTTATCGGAATCGTCATCCGCCGACGATACCGACAGGGTGGCGTTTTCCGGCAGCTTAATGGCCTTATACGACCAGGCGCCGGCCTTATAGCTATAGCTCCTGACCTCACCCGTCACGTTCGATAGCAATTGCAGGACGATATGGTTTTTAGTCTGGGCAATGCCTTCGACCGACTGATGAGCATCGGGTGTGAACACCGCCACCGGCTCGATATTTTTCGGATCGCTCAGCCCGGCCTTGAGGTCGAACGCAATCACGCTGCCGGAGGCGAATTTCGTGCCCTTGGCACTGGTCCAGTCATCTTTCAGGCTATAGACCGCCTGACCTTCATAATAGGCCGACATTTCCGAGGTCAGCGGCAGGGGGAAACTGACTGGGCCATCCGCCGTGATGAACTGATCGATCACCTCAAAAAAGGACGGACGGCGCGTCTGCATGTCCAGCACATAGTTGCCGTCGATGTCGCGCAGGACCGAGCGGTACGCCATCATGTCAGTCTTATCGCCGCGGAAAATTTCCTTGGCGTCTTCAAGCTTTTGGCCGCGTTTCAGTTCACGGGTGACAAAGGCGTAGCCCGATGGCGTGACCTCGCCCGGCGTCCATTCGCGCGAGACATAGAGCGTGTCCTTGTCCTTCCACACTACGACCTGCTTGCCTTCGGGCAGGTCGAAGCCGCCCGCAACAAACGACTTGGCGACGGTGTCGTATTCGCGCACGGTGACAGCATCCTTGCCGCCGTTCGACAGGCTGATCAGGCAGCGGGTCTCTTCCGGCGGCAGGCAGTTTGAGCCCTTATAGACCCAGTTCTTGCCCTCGGCCTTCGACAGCGCGTCGATATCAAGAATGGTTTCCCACACTGGCTTATCGGCGGCATAGGCGCTCCAGTCCGTGCGCCGCCAGATACCGCGCACATGGTCGGTGTCCTGCCAGAAATTATCGACCTTGCCGCCTTTCGCAAAGCCCGGAGAGGCAATGCGGTCCTTGGCTTCAACGATTTTCAGCACCGCCTCACGGTTTTTTTCAAAGCGCGGGTCTTTCATCAACTGGGTAAGCGTCCGGTCGTTTTGGGCGCGCACCCAGTCGAGCGCTTTTTCACCCTCGACCTCTTCCAGATAAAGACGCGAATCCGAGGCCTCGGCAGCGGTGGTATTTTGCGTGGTCATTTCAGCCCTGAGAGTAGCGGGCGACAGCACGCCCATCAGCATGCACAGGCCCAGAAACGCGCCCTTATGAGCGCCGGAGAGGAGTTCGGTCTTAGTCATATAGGATTGCCCAGCCTTACTGCAATGAACACCATACCCTTATCCGCAGAAATGGCGGACGGGTTCGTTAGCGATGAAACTAGAATGGCTTTTACGGGTTTGGCAAGATAACAAATCTGTAATTTCGCCCACACAAAAAGAACTTTACATTATAAAGTTCTTTTGAGATGATGAATCCATGCTCATGAATGAGCGGGAATTCATACGGTGAGGAGGCCGTGGGAACATGTCAGATCCTTTGACGCTGAAAAACGATATCGATTACATGAAGGCCTTGGCTCAGGATGGGGGCCGCCGCCCGATCATCAACGGCGGGGCGCTGTTCTGGGCCGGCATTATGTTTGGGGCCGCCAGCCTTATCCATTACGGATTCTGGACGCAAATGATCCCGTTACCTAATCCGTGGTTCCTGGCCGCTAACTGGCTGGTGGCCGGGCTGATTTATGGCGTTCTGGCGACTTTGAGCATCCGCAGCTCAATCAGAAAATACGGACATGGCGGCACCATGAATGTCGCTATCGGCAATATCTGGTCAGGTATCGGCTTTGCTATTTTTGTGATTGCCATGTGCCTGATCGTGGCTGGCACCCACATGGAGCAGATGGAAGCGACCATGTCGATGCTGGCCCCGGCGATCCTTGTGCTATATGGCCTCGGCTGGTGGATCGTGTCAGCCATTTCCGGTCAGGGCTGGCTGAAGTTTGTCTGTTTTGGTGCGTTTCTGGGGGCCGCAGGCACCTCCTTTATGGCGGGTGAACCGGAGCAGTTTCTGGCCTATACGGCCTGTCTGATCCTGTTTGCGACCGTGCCGGGTATGATCATTATGTTACAGGCAAAAAAGGCGTAAGCGCTGATGGACGATTTTAATATCGAGCGTATTGATGACGTCATCCACGGGCGGTTAAGGCTGGGGGTCATGGCCTATCTGTCGACCGCTGGGTCTGCGGATTTCACCACGCTCAAGCAGAAAACCCAGTCCAGCGATGGCAATCTGTCGGTGCAATTGCGCAAGCTTGAGGAGGCTGGTTATGTCGAGATATCTAAGGCCTTTGTGGGTAAAAAACCGCAAACGACGGTGATCCTGACTGAGGCCGGACGCGCGGCCTTTGTGACCTACCTTGAGGCCATGCGTAAGCTGATTGATGAAACCTCTGCCTGACAGCCCCTGCCCTGTGCCTGTCAGACGATGAGAAAAGCCCCGGTTCCCGCCGGGGCTTTTTAGCTACTTCGCCGTCCAGATAAAGCGCACGCCGTCCTTACCGTCAGATTGCGGGCCGGGGCTGTCGGCGGTGATAGCGCGGGTTTTTGGATCAAGGCGCAGGAAACGGTGATTGACCAGAGACATCAGAGCCAGTTCACCAGTCGGGGTTTCGATCCACTGAAAGCTTTCGGACCTGGCGGGCTGACCGGTTTTTAGGCTAACCGAGCCATTATCCGCCACGCTGATATAGGCGTAGCCAGTTTTCAACGCGGCGCGGCCCAATCCCATATCGATGACGTCAAACGGCGCGGGTTTGCCGGAGGCCAGCTTGCCCCCTTTGACCGACAAACCCGATTGCGACTGATCGCTTTTCAGGGTGATCGTACGCCCATATGGGATGGGTTTCATCAAACCTTGCGGATAAGGCTCATGGATGTCGATGGCGTCAAAATCGGCATGGCCACCCTCAATGCCTGATGTGTTGTAATTAAACAGGCTGTAGCGCACGCCCTGAAAGGTCTTGAGCTGAAAGACCATCGTGAACTCATCGCCAATGGGCGTGAAGGTCTTACCATCCGTCGAATAGCTGAAACGGGCCTTTTCGGTCAGGAAATTACAGTCGGCCCTCAGCCATACGCGCGGGGTCGTGATTTTGACGCGGACAGCCTTACCTGTCTGCTGATCAAATTGCGCCAGCGTCAAACCCTCCGCCATTTTCTCCACGCCAATCCACGCATAAGGCCGGTTCAGAAGCGCCAGCCCCGCTACATCGCCGTCTTTCAACCCGTCGGTTTCCAGAGTAGCGGTGGGTGTTGACATCGGCCCGATAGCGCGCTGGGTCAGGCTGTTTTTGGCATCCCAGAACGAGGTCGCGGGCAGGGATTTCAGCCGCAAATAACCGGGCCGCTCAGTCAGCGACCATTTGCCATCGACCGGCACATGGTTCCATTGCCAGACGGGTTTCAGCGCCGTATCCGAGAACTCATCGCTGCGTTCATAAGGGGTACGGATGGGCTGAACGTCCTCCGTTTTCGGCTTGACCCAGGTGCGCGGATTGCGCCCCAGATTTCCGGGCAGACCAAAGTAAGGCCAGCCGTCCTTCCACGTAACCGGCGACAGGGCCAAAAGCCTTCCGACCGAATTATAATCCATCATCGAAAAGCCCCACCATTCGCCTTGCGGGGTCTGAACGATCCCGCCCTGATGCAGAGACATGCGGCCATTAGGGGCCAGATTAGGCGGATTGATAGTAAAGGGCGGTGTGTCACCCCGCCCCCACATATCACTCAGACGATAGCCTTCCATCAGGCCGAAATCCTCATCAATACTGATGGCCGGATTAACCTCATAGGGCCCAAGAATGTGATCGGCACGGGCGGCCGGCATCTTCATGCGGCCTTCGTACCAGGCGCTGGTGATATAGTATTTGCCATCGAACTTATAGAAATGCACGCCTTCGCCCATGCCGGCATTGGGGGGAATAATCTCTCTCTCGGAACCCGGCACAATGTCGCTCAGATCATCGGTCAACTGGGCGATCTTGATGCCCTGATAGCCCCAGATGGCATAGACCTTGCCGTCATCATCGAACAACACCGACAGGTCGTGCATGGAACGCTTCATCTCGGTGCGCGTCCACGGCCCCTTTGGGTCGGTGGCGGTGAAAATCTGGGTTTTCTGACCGTTTACATTGCTGAAGATATAGAACGTGCCGTTGTGATAGCGAAAGCTGGGGGCCCAGATGCCCTGACCATAGATGCCTTTGCCGTCCTCAAGCCGGAATTGCGGGCCGAGGTCGAGTTTATCCATCGCATAGGTGACAAACTCCCAGTTGACGAGGTCTTTTGAGCGCAAAATCGGCAGACCGGGCATGGTGTGCATGGTCGTGCCGGTCAGATAAAACCAGTCACCGACACGGATCATGTCGGGGTCTGAAAACTCATCGTAAAACAGAGGGTTGGTAAAGGTGCCGTTACCATTATCGGCCGTCCAGGTTTTGGACGTCTCAGCCCATGCAGATACCGCCATCCCGCTTAATAGCGCGGCGATGCACAACGATTTCCAGACCATGTTTGCTCTCCCTGATGTTTTGCCTTTACGGCTTTTCAGGAGAGATTAAATGGCCGGAAACCGGCACGCAACTAAAAACTCAGACAATATAAGCAAGAACCCCCACCACCGCGCATAGTGCGCGCGGCCCCCCTCCCCGGCATGCCGGGGAGGTATAAATCTCATGAGTTCCTTATGCGGTCCAACCGCCGTCGACGGATATATGGGTGCCGGTAATCGATTTGGCCGCATCCGAACACAGGAAGGCAAACGTTTCGGCGATGTCATCTTCCTCGACGAATTTCTTGGTCGGTTGCGCGGCCAGCAGCACGTTCTTGATGACCTCGTCTTCGGTGATGCCGCGGGCCTTGGCCGTGTCGGGAATCTGCTTTTCGACCAACGGGGTCAGCACATAGCCGGGACAGACGCAGTTGCAGGTAATGCCGAACTCGGCCCCCTCAAGCGCAATCGTCTTGGTCAGGCCCAAAATACCGTGTTTGGCCGCGACATAGGCCGACTTGAATGGCGAGGCGACCAGCGCGTGGGCCGACCCCATATTGACGATCCGGCCCCAGCCCTTGGCCTTCATAGCCGCAAAGCTGTGGTGGATGGTGTGGTAGGCCGAGGTCAGGTTGATGGCGATGATAGCATCCCACTTGGCCGCCGGAAACTCCTCGATCGGCGACACGAACTGGATACCAGCATTGTTGATCAGAATATCGACGCCACCCAGTTTCGATTGCGTGGTTTTCACCAGATCTTCGATCTGATCCGGCTTGGTCAGGTCGGCGCCATGAAACCCGACCTCGACACCGTAGTCTTTGGCGATACCGGCGCGAATGGCCTCGATCTCAGCGGCATCACCAAGCCCGTTGAGCATGACATGAGCGCCTTTGGCAGCCAGCGTTTTAGCTACAGCCAAGCCGATGCCGCTGGTGGAGCCAGTCACCAGAGCGGTTTTACCTTTAAGCATGTGTAAGTCCTTTAAAATGGGGAGGTTGAGGACGGTAAATTATTCTGGGGGCGTTTCGCCAGATGTGGCGTCAGGTGTAGCGTCTGGCAGATCACCCTTGACGATGGCCTTGGCGTTCGCTGCCGTATTAAGCGCCTGCTTGCCGCATTGTTCAACGAATTGCATAGTGGTGCGGGCCTGATTTTCGGAATATTTGACACAGGTTTGCGTCCACTCTTTCTGCAGGTCGGTCAGGCCCTGCGGGTCACGCACGGCCGACGCCTCCTTCATCAGGCGCACGGCATCCTCGGCAAAGGCTGTGGTCTGAGAGGCGTAACGATGGGATGAGGCGCTGATCATCTCGATCAGGTTGAGCAGGCTGCGCGTCGCGAGTTGCTGCTGCGCCCCCATAAGCTTAAGGCCCTGCTCGAACGGTCCGTGATTGGTCATGGCGCAACCTTTCCCCAAAGTGAAGCGAGTGCCCACCCTAAAGCGCAATCCGGGACGTGCCAAGAGTTTGTTGACGGTTCCCGTCTGTAAATTGTGTGACAAAGCCTATGGTAGCCAAAGGGCTTTTTCATGGCGGCCTAAATCAGTTTATCAGCATCGTCCCCAGCAGGACCGTCGCCCCTGATTTTTTAAGCACCTGATCGGTGGCCGCCTGAAGCTCACGGGTGATAAAGCCCGGATCGATCAGGCTGTTCTCGCGCAGGCGCAGGCCATAGGCCTGAATACGACTGACATAGGCATCACGCAGACGCGGGATATAGACCGGTATCAATTCGGCCAGCTTGGGGTCTTTGACATCCAGGCCCATCTCTATGGTCATGGTCGCATGGCGACCATCACGACGCGGAATATAGACGCTGATCATCGGGAACTGGGTGAAGCTGGGGCCGCCGCCCTTTTTCTTTTCCTTGGGCGCACCGCCGGCAAAGGCCTGCGGTACAACCGCACAGGCAAGGGCGGGCATCAGTAAAGCGGTGAGAAGGTGACGGCGTTTCATGATGTTCAACCTAGATTAATCTGGTTTATTTTGAGTAAGTCATCATGCTTAATTTCAATTAACCCTGATTTATCAAGGCTTAAAGCTTGAATTAACAGGTTTGCTGTAGTCTTTTTCGCATCGGCACAAGATCATACGGGCGAATGTCAAACCTGACCTATCAAACCTTGCGCGCGCAGCGAAAAATCAATCCGGCGGCGGTAAACATACTGGTCGTTGAGGATCATGATGCCTCACGCCGCATGATCCTTGAGCTTCTGCGCGGCGCGGGCTTTACGCGGTTGCTGCCCGCTCGGTCCGCCGAAGAGGCGATCGGGTTCCTGATGTCGCACAATCCGGATCTGATGCTGCTCGACTGGGAATTGCCAGGCATGTCAGGCGTTGAACTGGTTCAGGCCCTGCGCCGGGCAGCCGTAGAAGACGACCCTCGTTTTCTCAATCCCAAAATGCCGGTACTGATGCTGACCGGACGGCAAAAATCCCAGGACGTTACCCATGCCCGCAACTGCGGGGTCGATGAGTTTGTCATCAAGCCCTTCTCGACCGCGGGGCTGCTTAAGGCGGTGCTGGCGACCCTGACGCGCACGCGCAATTTCGTGATTTCACCGGCCTATATTGGCCCATGCCGCCGCCGCAAATCCCATACGACCTATCAGGGCGTATTGCGCCGGATCGACGATATCGAGCAGGCCGCCGATAAGGTTCAGCGCGACATGTTCCACCAAACCTTATCGGTGGAGTTGAATTCCCTGCGCGTGCTGATGCAGGCGCGCGGTGGACTGGACCGGAAACTGCTCGACTATATGGTCGGACGGATCATGCAGACCGAGAAAAGGGCGCGGGAACTGCGCCTCGAGTTGATCGAGCAGACTACACATTCTTTAAACGATTATGCGGTATTATTTGGGGAAGACGTTGAACCCGAAGTGGTCAGTATACACATCGACACCCTGACGCGGCTGAATGAGATCGACGTGGACGATCACCGCGAAGCCCTCAAAACCGTGCAGCAGTTAGAGCGTCTCGTAACCAAGCGTAAAAAATCCCGAAAACTAGTCGCCTGAGATTAACAAAAATGAACGCGCTCGCCCGAAAAATGAATGAAACCCAGATGGCCGGCATGCAAACGACCACCGGCCGCGATGTGCGCAATCTGGCCAGTCTGGGGGAAACCGCCTCGACCAGCCGGGTGCTCAACCTGTCGCAGGTCTATCTGAGCAGTTCAAAAGACAAAGATTATCTGATGAAGCCTTTCTTCAAGGACAGTCAGATGAACAAGGCGATCCTGGTCAAGCACACCCTGCGTTCCAATGAGCGCATGTTGTTCTCACGCCACCGCCGGACAGCGACCAAGGTGATTTTACCGTTCGACCCCAATGATCTGAAGCTGGGCGGGCGTTCGGTGTTCGTCAACCAGATCGGTTTTGACAGCTTCGCCCGCACCTATTTCAACACCGATGACTTCAATCAGAACTACGATGTGCAGGTCTTAAAGCTTCTGGATGCCTTGCCGTCACTTGATCCGTTTCTGGTGCGTGAACACCTGTCACGCAGTGGCTACAAGCCGGCGACCTGTTACCTCAAAATTTCGCCGGTTGATGTCCAGCAGATGATCGGCTTTGCCAATGCCGAGATTGAACGGCTGGTGATCACCGCCTTTGGTGAGGCTTTACAGTACCGTTCCGTCAAGCTGGCGGGCAAGATTTTGTCCAATGAACTCGACAAAGAACTGTGGCCGCTGAAATCGACCCTGCGCATGACCGATGAAGAGTTCTCGGACGGCATTTTCTCGTGGCGCGGCTTTCTCTATTTCAAGTGGCGTCACATCGAGCTTCAGGACGAAATGCGCAAAGTGTTGGAGGGCCTGGGCAACTATCAGCCCTATAACACCTCCGAAGACAGCATCAAAGAATACCTCAAGGAGGGGCGGCCCCGTCTGGCGCGCGGTATCGCCGAAGCCATCAAACGCGTGGGTCGGACGCTGGCCGTCTATGATCAGGCCTATGCCGCGCTGGTCGAACAGAAAAACCCCGGCCCCTTCCGCCGGTTCCTGCTGGATGGTCCCAGCCTGTTTTACGAACTGGGCGAAAACATCGGCATTTTAGGCCATATCGGCTCCTTCTGGAAATACCGCATGGTTCAAAGTGGTCCGCATATGCGCCTGTCGGCCCCGGAATTTGCCGACATGCTTATGGATTTCGAAGATAGCCTCCTGAACATCACCCATCATGACAGCGTGGCCTTTTAGGATGGCCGTGCAATCATCCGAGTAACAAAGAGTACCCTATGGCCGCGGTCGCAAAAGCCTTAACTCAGAGCCATTTCAAGACGACGCGCGAAGTGCGCAATCTGGGCAATCTGACCTTTACCTCGGCCACCAGCCGGGTGCTTAACCTCGCGCAGGTCTATGTCTGGTACGCGGATGATCCGACCTACAAAGACCAGCCGTTTTTCGAGAACAGCCAGCTTAACCGTGCTATCATTTTAAAGCACAGTTTGCGGGTCAATGAACGCGGGCTTTATCACAACCAGCGCCGTCAGGTGACCAAGGTCATCCTGCCGTTTGACCCCCACGATCTGCGTTTGGGCGGGCGTTCGTTTTTCATCGATCAGATCGGCTTTGATCAAACGCTTAAGACCTATCTCAACATGGACGATCCGGCCAAGAGCCCGGATGTGCGCATCCTGAAATATCTCGATCAGTTGCCGTCGCTCGACCCGTTTTTGGTGCGCGATACGCTTGCGCGCAAAGGCGTCAAGCCGGCGCTATGTTATCTGCGTCTGTCATCGGCCGACCTTACACGTATGGCCAGCTTCACCAGCGCGGAGATCGAGCGTCTGGTGCTGGAAGCCATTGGTGTCGATTCCGGCAAGGCCTCGCTGAAACTTGGCAACAAGATATTGTCGGATAAGCTCGACCTCGAACTGCGGCCGCTGCAAAAGGCGCTCGGCATGTCGGACGAAGAGTTCCGCGACGGCATATTTTCGTGGCGCGGTTTTCTTTATTACAAATGGCGCCATGTCGAGCTTCAGGACGAACTGCGCGAAGTGCTGACGGGGCTTGGTTCCTATCAGCCATCAGGCTCATTTGACGAGCTGACCAAGGACTATCTGCGCAAGGCCCGCCCGCGGATTGCGCGCGCCATCGTGGACACCCTGACCAGAGCGGGCCGCACCCTGCACAGCTACGATATGGCCTACAATTCGCTGGTTAAAAGCCGCGATCCGGCCCCGTTCCGCCGGTTCCTGTTTAATGGCCTGAGTTTGTTTGCAGAGCTTGGGGAATCGATCGGGACGCTGAACCACGTTTCATCGTTCTGGACATTCCGGATGCAGAAAACCCAGAATGGCCGCAAACAGCTATCGAGCGCAGAATTCGCCGACATAATGATGGATTTCGAGGCCAGCCTGGCCCACGCTATCAAGAACCGTCATAGTCAGACCAACTGAGCCTGCAGCATTGTTGATAGGGTTGATGATCCGACTCGTCCAACCGGATCAGTGGAGTCCAACATTTAGATAAGTCGCGGATTAAGCATTAAAGCCGCCAATCCAGATGCCGTGAAAACAGCAAGAAAGCACAACATAGATAGGCCTAAACACTTTCTGGCTTCACCAGAGGCGCGGCGGAAACTATGTCCGAAGGCCAGCAATATGAACCAATTCAGCAGGATAAAAGGCAGGATTGGGAAACTTTTGATGTAGACGGCACAAATCAGCATCACTGCCGAAACCGCCACGCCAAACACTAGTAACCATCTGTATTTATGAGATGAATCCATCACTCCACCTGCGCTTCGACCTTGGCGAGGGTTTCGCGGGCTTCGTCGGCAGCGCGCTGACGCTCCCACATGCCATGATAGATGCCCTCAAGCCGCATAAGCTGGTGGTGGGTGCCGCGCTCGGCCACCACGCCATCTTTCAGCACCAGAATCTCATCGGCACCCACAACCGTCGACAGGCGGTGCGCGATCACCAAGGTCGTGCGGTTTTGCGAAACTTCATCGAGAGACGCCTGAATTTCGCGCTCGGTATGGGTATCAAGCGCCGAGGTTGCTTCATCAAGGATCAGGATCGGCGGGGCTTTGAGCAAGGTGCGTGCAATGGCCACGCGCTGCTTTTCACCGCCCGACAGTTTCAAACCGCGCTCACCGACTTCGGTATCAAATCCCTTGGGCAAGGAGGTGATAAAGTTTGAAATCTGGGCCTTGTCCGCCGCCGCTTCGATCTCGGCGCGTGACGCGCCCGCCCGGCCATAGGCGACATTATAAGCGATGGTGTCGTTAAACAGGACGGTATCCTGCGGCACCATACCAATAGCATGGCGCAGGGAGGCCTGATTGACGGTGCGGATATCCTGACCGTCGATTTCAATCGAGCCGCCCTTAACGTCGTAAAACCGGAACAGCAGCCGTGAAATGGTCGATTTACCGGCACCCGAAGGCCCGACAATCGCGACGGTTTTGCCCGCCGGGACTTCAAACGACACCCCTTTCAGGATCGGCCGGTCGGCATCGTATGAGAACACCACATCTTTAAACGCCACGGCTCCGGCAGCGATCTTAAGGTCGGCGGCATTGGCATCATCGACCACTTCGGCGGGCTCATCCAGCAGCTTGAACATCGAATCCATATCGACCAGCGAGGTGGTGATTTCGCGGTAGAGCGTGCCGATGAAATTGAGCGGGATGGAAAGCTGCATCATGAAGGCGTTGATCATCACAAAATGACCGACCGTCTGGGTGCCGCGCGACACTTCGTACGCCGACATCAGCATCACAATCGTCATGCCGATCGAGAAGATGATCGCCTGGCCCAGGTTCAGCCAGGCCAGAGACGTATAGGTCTTGATCGCGGCTTTTTCGTAATCGCCGGTGGCTTTGTTATAGCGGTTGGATTCGAGCGTCTCATTGCCGAAATATTTGACGGTCTCAAAATTCAACAGGGAATCGACGGCCTTGGACATGGAGTCGGTGTCGGCATCGTTCATATCCTTGCGGATCTGAATGCGCTTATTCGACGCCCAGACCGAGAACCAGACATAGATCACCACCGTGACCACGACGACGACCACATACATGACGCTGAACTGGTTGGCGATGATGGCCGAGGTCAGCACAAACTCGATCAGGGTCGGAATGGCGATCATCATGGTCAGGCGGATGATGGTCTCAATGCCCGTCTTGCCGCGCTCAATCACCCGCGACAAACCGCCGGTGCGACGCTGCAGGTGGAAGCGCAGCGACAGATTATGCAAATGGACAAAGGTGCGGTTGGCCAGACCCCGCACGGCATGTTGGCCGACCGCCGCAAACAAAGCGTCGCGCACCTGATTAAAGCCGTTGGACAGCAACCGCGCCACGCCATACGCCACCACCAGAATGATCGGTGAGGCAATCAAAAGCCCTAACACCTCCGGCGCCTCGCCTTCGCCGGATAAGGCGTTAGTCGCCCATTTATAGGTGTACGGAATAAAGACCGTCAGCACCTTACCCAGTAGCATGAACACCATCGCCAGCACGACCTGCATCTGAAGGTCGGCGCGGTCCTTTGGCCACAGATAGGGCTTCAAAAAGTCGATGGTGCCCTGAAAGCTGGCGTTGGGTCGCATCATAGGTGATTGCGGTGCAGAGTTAGGATCGGCCATCTATTCAGGCACTTTCGGCAAAGGCTTTAGGAGTCACGCCTATATAGGGCGATGCGCTTTTAAAACCAAATCTTGCAGTGATTTATTTTGAGCCTTTGAAATTTTATCCAGTTCCGATAATGTTTGATCATAAATAATCACATGGGAGACTGCCCGATGCTGACCCGCCGTTTGTGTATTGCCGCCGCATTGGCCTGCCTGACCGCGCCGGCCTTCGCCACCGAGGCGCTTAAGCCGATCCGGGTGATACTGGTTGGCGATTCGACCATGACCGACAAATCCGGCTACGGCAAAGGCTTCTGCGCCCAGTTCAAACCGGAAGCGGTGACCTGCGTCAATGCCGCCCGCGGCGGGCGTTCCTCCAAAAGCTACCGCGTCGAAGGCCTGTGGGATAAGGTCATGGCCGATCTGCCGGTCGGGAATTTCGATAAGACCTATGTGCTGATCCAGTTCGGGCACAATGACGGATCATGGCGGCCGGAGCGGCGCACCGACGTGGAAACCGAATTCGGCCCGAATATGCGCAACTATGTCTATGACGTGAAAAAGGCCGGGGCTGTGCCGGTGCTGGTCACACCGTTGACCCAACGCCATTTCAAGAATTTCAAGGTTCAGAACGACCTGCTGCCGTGGGCGCAGGTCACCCGCCTGATCGCCCGCACCACCGATACCACCCTGATCGACCTCTATGCCGAAGGACAATCAAAAGTGCAGGACATGGGCATCGCGGAATCGCTCACGCTCGCGGGTCAACCGGTGCCGCAAAATGTGCTGGATGCGGCACCGTCCGGCACGACCGTGCCTGCGGTATTCACCGACGCCTCTCAGGGCCAAGGCAGCGCGCAGGCCTTTGATTATACCCACACAGGCCCCAAGGGATCGGAATACTTCGGCAAGATGGTGGTCGACCTGTGGGTCAAGGCCGACCCGAAAATAGCCGCCTATGTGGGCGCCCCGAATTAGGGCCCAAATTAGAAAGTGGTGGCAAATAACCATAGGCCAACCTTCTCCTCCCTACACAGTGGGGAGGTGCCGAGCCTGCCGAGGCGGAGGGGTACCTTGACGGGCGGTTATACCCCTCCGTCACATCGCTTCGCTCAATGACACCTCCCCATAAAATGGGGAGGAGGAAATATCGTGAACTGCAATCTTAAATTGTCACCACAGCCTAGGCCAAAGCCATAAGTTCGTGACGGATCACCTCAAAGCCCTCATCGGCATGAGGGGGTTCAAAAAACCCGCTGACAATGCCGAAATCGCGGCTGGTAGCGGCGAAGTTGTGCGCGCCGCTGAGGTTGCGGGCTTTCAGCCGCTGACGGCAGACCTCATCCGGCGTATCCAGAAAATGCAGTTCGTGAGCCGCATTGGCATTGACGCAGAGCTGGCGCATCCAGCGACGCTGATTACGGGTATTGGCCGGAAAATCAAGTACGACCGACAGCCCTGCCCGCAGCAGGTCCTCCACATGGGGGCCGACCACATCACGCAGCTTGGCCGAATAAAACACATAGTCATCAAGATTTGAGATCTGGTTCTTATAGAGCCGCGCCAGCCAGGCGTCTTCGCTGATCGCCACCGTGTGCGGGCGCGTGGCCAGCTTGGTCGACAGGGTCGATTTACCCGCGGCGATCTTGCCGCACAGCATGTAAAGTTTCGGCTGGGAATTTAGCGACATGGTGGATCCTTTAAGTAGATTGGTACTCAGGAAGCCAGGCATAAAAAAACCCGCCTCCTGGGCGGGTTGGCGACGGTTCTGACCTCAGACGCGCTCTATCCCACCACCGGTTCGGTGATGATAATAATCGCGGCGGCTACGATGAAAGCGGTCTTGGTCATGGCTATCTGATTACAGGCTGAGGGGCTGGCTGTAAACCCCTATATCGCACAGCCATCCGGCCCACACGCTTCACCCTCTGCGCTCTGAGGCGCAATGTCTTTCCATGCGGATTCCAATGCCTGCGCAAAGGCTTCCGGCGGCTGGGCCCCTGACAGGGCATAGCGGTTGTTCAGCACAAAGAACGGCACGCCCTGCGCCCCACGCGCAGTGATAAATTCCTGTTCTTCTCGTACCGTATCGGCATAGCGGTCGGTTTTCAGAAACGCCGTCACGGCCTCAGCCTCAAGGCCGACCTCTGCGGCCAAAGCGACCAGCATCGCATCGTCAAACAGCGACTGTTCTTCGGTGAAATTGGCGCGGTAAAGCCGCTCAATCATCGCTTCGGCCAGGCCATGATCTTCGGCCAGCTTGATCAGGCGGTGGGCCTTCAGCGTATCCCCGTTCAGGGTGTTTTCCAAATGGTAGTCAAGCCCGACGCTTGCCGCCATCTGAACCACCCGCGCCTGATTTTGAACGACCTGCTCCGGGGTCATGCGGTATTTCAGTTGCAGCATGTCTTTGACCGGCGTCACCGGCTGATCCGGCGACAAACGAAAGGCATGGTGATGCACTTCGACCTGATCGTGGCCCGCGAAATCTTTCAGCGCGATCTCGAACTGGCGCTTACCGATCCAACAGAACGGGCAGATAATATCCGACCAGATATCAACACGCAGGGTTTCAGGGGCAACGGTCATGGTTGAGCCTTTCGTTTCGGCTTATATCGGTGTGGGAGGCATTGCGTACAAGCAGGCAGGTTAAGGTAACTGCACCTAAGGCCGGTCGGCCCGCACCAGTGACGGTACGGGTGCGGACAACCGCCAGACGACCTTATCAGAGGTCTTGGGGCTTTCGGCGGTGACTTCGTTGATGCCTTCTTTAAGGATCACGGATTTAAAGATCACGATCCCGCCCACCGGCTTTTGCGTGCCGATAACCGCGCCGTTAAGTTTCAGGGTCACACTCGGCTGATTGCTATAGACCTTAACGTCGGTCGAGGCGGCTTTGCGGTCAACATAGCGGCGTGAGGTGATGTAGACCAGCGGGGCCTGCGACCACTGGGCCTTGTAGAAATAAAACGCATCTTTCTTGACCCTACGATCATAGGTGATCAGGCCCTTATCATTGATACCCGCCTGTTCGCCTTCGTTGCGGCTGTCTGATGCCGCATCAAAACCCTGCCAGACGAACTTGCCCCAGATGAAAGGGCGGCGCGACAGTTCGGCCCAATTCGCTTCGTGGTACAGGGTCTGATATTGCTCAGGGTGCCAGCCGGAGGTGGGATCAGTGCGCCCCGCCGGGTCCTGCTGATGGCCCGCGCTGCCGCCCGCGCCATACTCGGTAACGGCGAACGGCTTTTCCGGAAAAGCTTTGTGGAATCCATCGGCCCAGGTGCCCATTTTGGCGAAGTCATCAGCATACCAGCCGAAATAGCGATTAAAGCCAATCAACTGGCTCTGCATCGCCTTGGGGTCGTTATCGGCTTGGCAGCAGTGGGCATAGATGGTCGGGCGGCTGTCGTCTTCTTCAATCGCTATATTGTTCAGTTCCATCAGGATATTGGCGACATGGGGCTCGGTGGCATAGACCTCATTGCCCAGCCCCCAGGCGATGATGCTGGGGTGGTTGATGTTCTGACGGATCAGTTCACGCACCTGCTGGGCAGCATTGGCGCGGAAGGCTTGCGTATCCGCCACGGTCGCATTCACTGGCACTTCGGTCAGGATCAGTATGCCACGCCGGTCAGCCTCCTCATAGGCGCGCTGAGCGTGGGGATAGTGGACCAGCCGCACGCCGGTCACACCCAGTTCATCCAACATATCAAAGTCTTCGGAAATATCGGTATTGCTCATCGCCGCCCCAACGCCTGAGCGGCTGGCGTGCAGGTTAACGCCGTGGACCGGATAGGGTTGACCGTTTAGCAGCAGGCCACGAGTTGCATCAAACTCAACGGTACGTACGCCGAACGGGGTCACGACCCGATCGAGCAGGCCGCGGTCTTCGGACACCTCGGTGACTACATTATAGAGGTGCGGATCGACGCGGCCATTCCACAATCTGGGCCGTACGATAATGCCGGCCTGATTGAGTTGCACGGTTTGCCCGGCCCGCAAACGTGCCCCTTTGGACAGGGACAGAACCTCGCGCCCTTCGCTGAAGACACGGGTGCGAACAATCAGGTTAGCGTTGCCTTTGCGGCTATTGCGCAAAGATGTGACAATATTCAGTTGCGCCTCACGCCGGGCATTAAGCGTAGCCGTCACCGCCACCCCCGGCGATCCATGATCGAGCATATCAAACCCGGCATCGCTCGTCTGGATCAGCGACACACCGCGATACAGCCCGCCGAAGATGGTGAAATCCCCGCCCAAAGGCGCAATGTGTGGCCAGGCGGCATTATCGACACGCACAGCAATAAGGTTTTGACCGGCCTTAACCGCCGGTGTGATATCAAAGCGGAAGGTCGAATAGCCGCCGTCATGGCGACCGATACGCGTGCCATTGACAAACACTTCGGTGACTAATGCCGCGCCGTCAAACTGCAGATAAAGCCGGTCGCGCGCCGTCAGTGGCTTAAGATCCAGCGTTTTGCGATACCACCCGGCCCCGCGGTAATAGGTTCCGCCATCGGCACCATCACCGGCATTGAAGGTGTGCGGCAAAGTAACCTTAAGCCATGCCTTATCGTCGAAACCGGCCCCTGACGCGGCAGGAATGTCTTCGCGCTTGAACACCCATCCGGCATTGAGCGAGGACGTCTGACGCGCCTCGGCGGCGGGCCCCATGATCGTCAGAACGGCCAGCAGGGCCATAAGAAGTGCGCGCATTCCGTTTCCTCTTGTTTCTCATACGGTTGTAACGGCCACAAATTTCGAGTCAACCAACCGACATTGTCTCTGGCGGTTAGGCGGCTTTGCGGGCATAAAGATGGCCGCATAAAAATAAAACGGGGAAGTCTCTATGAAGTTCGTACGCTTTGCGTTCGCGGCTATACTGATGGCCAGCGCCAGCCATGCTTACGCCTGCGGGCCTGATGCGCTGGGCACCACGCGCACGCTGACGATTTCAAACGATAAGGGGCAGGCCTATGGCACCGCCCAGCACGGGCCCTTAGCCTTGGCGAAAGATGAAGTCGTCATCACCTTTGACGACGGCCCGCGCCCGGAAACCACCCCGCGCGTGCTGGCGGCGTTGAAAGACCAGTGCGTCAAGGCGACCTTTTTCATGCAGGGCAATAATATGATCGCCTATCCCGATCTGGCAAAGCAAGTCGTGGCGGACGGCCACAGCGCCGGTCTGCACAGCTATAAGCACGACCATATGAATAAGCTGTCGCCTGCCGATCAGGTTAAGGACTTTGATGCCACCCGCGAAGCTGCCACCAAAGTTCTGGGTAAATCCGCTGCGCCATTTTACCGGTTTCCTTACCTCGGTGAAACGCCGGATCTGATGAATGCCCTCAAGGTCAGCGGCTATACGGTCTTTTCGATCGATGCCGGCGCCAATGACTGGGAAGTTGGCGAAACCCCGCAAACGGTCACCGACCGGCTAATGAAAAATCTGGAGGATAAGGGCGGCATTATTTTGCTGCACGATGCGCAGGAAGTTACCGCTCAGGCCATGCCGCTCATCCTGAAAACCCTGAAAGACAAGGGTTATAAGGTGGTTCATATTGAGCCCGCCCCCTAATCACGCCATCTGAATTTAAGGCTGGACACACCAAAAATGTTACAATATAACACAAACAAAGGGTGCCCGCACCCTTGAAAAAAGTTATGCTATAACATATGTGCTGTGTTCAGTTACGATCAGGAATTCGCTTTCATGGGTCAGAGCCACTTTCATAAACCGACCACCCAGATGCTGGATGCGGCCTCAATTGGCCTGTCGGGTCTGTGCCTGGCCCACTGTCTGGTTCTGCCCCTGCTGACCGCGGGACTGCCGGTGTTTGGTCAGTTCAGCGAAAGCGAACTGATCCACCAGATATTAGTGCTGATTGCCGCGCCGCTGAGCGTGTGGGCCTTCTGGCGTTCCGGCGGTTGGCGCGATTACCGTATTTCCGGGTTTGGTGGACTTGGCATTTTCCTGCTTGGGATCGCGGCTTTTTATCCGCCGCTCCTGCCTTATGAAGCGCCACTGAGCATAGTGGGCGCATTATTGCTGGCGGCCGCGCACCTGTTCAACGCTACCCGCAAAAAGGCTTTGCTTTAAGGGTCTTGTGTTCGGGCGCTCAAGATTCTATGACCTCAGCCATGATCAGACACATAGTCATGTTTAGCTGTAAAGACGGGATCGACCGTCTGACCGTCCAAAAGGGTTTGAGTATCCTCACCCAGATTCCCCACGCCTCAAAGTTGGAGATCGCCCTCAATGAAAAGGTCGATCAGTTGGGTAATGTCGTCGATGTGGTGGTTTACGGCGAATTTTCTGATCAGGCCGCGCTGGACGCCTATAAGGCCCACCCGCTTTATCAGCAATCGATCGATATCGTCCGCCCGATCCGCGAACTGCGGGTCGCTGCCGATTACGACACGGCCCACGCCGCTACTGAGGCGCTTGCCTAAAATCGGTTTATAGATTTAGGCTGCCCAAAATTATAATTGGGGAGCTTACATCATGTTCAGAACCGCCATCGTGTTCGCCCTGTGGGCGGGCCTTGCCATAAGCGCGCACGCCCAAACCGTTACCCATCTGTGGTCAGGCGGCGCGCCTGGGTTTGAAGCGCTGAAAGATGAGCCCGAAAAAGCTGCCGACTGGTGGGTGCGCAGCGTCCATAACCCGTCCGTCACCGTCTATTCCGCCGATCCGGCCCACCATAGCCGCACCGCCATTATCGTCGTCCCCGGCGGCGGCCATGAAAATCTGGTGTTCAATTCCGAAGGTGTTAAGCCCGCGAAGTTTCTGCAAGGACTGGGCGTCACCGCCTTTGCGTTGAAATACCGGCTGGGGCGCGAAGACAACGGTAAAGCTGATTACGATATCGAAGCCCACGGGGCGGCGGATCTCAGGCGGGCTATTCGTCATGTCCGCGCTCATGCCACGGACTATGGTATTGATCCCAACCGCATCGGGGTGATGGGCTTTTCCGCGGGCGGCGAACTGGTCCACATGGTCAGTTTTTCGGGCTTTGACGGCGACCCTAAAGCCGCCGATCCGGTGGAGCGGGTGAGCGCGCGTCCCGACTTTATTGTCGAAATCTATTCCGGTCCGCTGGGACTGCCCGCCAAGCTTGACACCGCTCCGCCGCCCGCGTTCTGGCTGACCGCCTATGACGATAAGGGGCCGGTTAAAACCTTCAACACCCTGCTTGATCTTTATACGCCCTATGATGTGCCGGTTGAGGTGCATTATTTCGCCCGCGGCGGCCATGCCTTTAATATGGGCGATCGCTCATCGCTTAAGTCGGTCCATGACTGGCCCGCGCGGTTGCGCGACTGGTTAAATGATAGTGGTTATCTCAACACTCCACCACATTGACGGCCAAACCGCCTTGTGAAGTTTCCTTATATTTTGACGACATATCAAGGCCGGTCTGGCGCATGGTCTCGATGACCTGATCCAGCGTCACCTTATGTTCGCTGGAATCGCGCAAAGACAGACGCGCCGCATTGGCGGCCTTAACCGCGCCGATGGCATTACGCTCGATGCACGGGATCTGCACCAGACCACCGACCGGATCGCAAGTTAAGCCCAGATTATGCTCCATACCGATTTCCGCCGCGTGCTCGATCTGGGCCGCCGTGCCGCCCCATACCGCACACAGCCCCGCCGCCCCCATCGAGCAGGCCACGCCAACCTCACCCTGACAGCCCATTTCAGCCCCGGACAGTGACGCCCGCTGCTTATAGATCATGCCGATACCCGCCGCCGTCAGCAGGAACCGCCCGATCTTACCGTCTGCGTTCGTATCATCCTCCGTCCAGCCATCCTGTGCACAGTAATATCGGATCAGGGCCGGAATAATCCCCGCTGCACCGTTGGTCGGGGCCGTGACCACGCGGCCACCGGCGGCATTTTCCTCATTCACCGCCATGGCAAACACGTTCAGCCAGTCAAACAGCCGCTCGGATTCCTGATTGTGGCTCTCACTCGTCAGGGTTTCATAAAGACTGGAGGCGCGTCGGCGCACGCTTAAGCCTCCCGGCAAAATCCCTTCCATTCGCAAACCGCGATTAATCGCGCCATCCATCGCTTGCCAGATACGCAGCAAGCCGGCATCAGTCTCAGCGCGCGGGCGCTTGGCGTCTTCGTTGGCCAGCACCACGTCATAGACATTTAGGCTATGCTGCGCACAATGTTCCAGCAATTGCGCTGCCGACCCAAACGGCAAAGCGCCCTTGCCCGCAATCCCAATCAGGTCATTTTCAGGGGGCCGCGATAACTGCTCACTTGAGGCAATAAACCCGCCGCCGACCGAATAGAAGGTGCGCTCGAAAATAACCCCGCCGCCCACATCATAAAGGCGCACACACAGGCCGTTGGGGTGCAGGCGCGGCACTATATCACCACGAAAATCCACATCCTGTCGGAAATTAAACGGCACCACCGGCCCGCCATAGAGGGCGATTTCGGTCGCGGTTTTAAGCTGAATAAAAGTCGCCTCGGCCCAGTCGGGATCGACCGTATCGGGCTCCGCGCCCAATAGCCCCAGCACCGCCGCCTTATCCGAACCGTGACCGATGCCCGTCAGGGCCAGTGATCCCTGAAGCTCAATGCGCACACGGGCGGCCTTATCCAAAACACCGGCGGCAGCCGCTTCGGCCAGAGCGCGTTTTGAAATGCGCATGGGGCCAACGGTGTGTGAACTGGAGGGGCCGATGCCGATCTTGAAGATATCGAGAACGCTTAACATAAAGACCCAGCCGGTTTAAAAATCAGGATACAGGTAAATTCGGTATCGGTCTGGCGATCGTCGCCCCTTCCAGTACCCGCGCCACCGCATCGCGGGCGGAGACCAGAATATTGCGCAACTGGCAATCTTCGGGGGTCGGGCAATCCTCGCACTCAGCATAGGCGGTACGGCTGGCGCAGGTCGTCAGCGCCAGAGGCCCGTCGACCAGACGGATGAGATCAGCAATGGAAATCAGATCGGCGGGCTTGGCCAGAGCATAGCCCCCGGAGCGCCCTCGCCGCGAAATCAGCAGCCCTTCGCGGCGCAGTTCCAGCAATATGCCCTCAAGGAAATGCAGCGGCGCCTTGATGCGTTCGGCCAGTTCCCCGGCCTGTAAGGTCTCACCCGCCTGCGCCTTAGCCAATTCCTGCATGGCGCGGATGGTGTATTTTGCTCGCTGAGATAACATTATCTGAGTATGGACGCCGTGGGTGAACTTTATGCTCCATAAGCCAGAATCTGCGTCGCCTCAAGGATTTAACTCAAATCCAGATCGCAAGCCCTGCGATTGTTCAAATTTTCTTAGGTTAAGGTTGAGTTTTTATCGTAATTAAAATTAAAACTAATATGATAGGAAATAATTATTGCCACCGAATTGAATAGTCCTGCCATGTCCCATTCCCCGACACCGTCGCCCCCACGCCCACCAAAGCCCCACTCGGGCCCAGCTCAACTGGTGTGGTACGCACGCTGCCCGACCCTGACGGCGCTGGGACTGATCGCCAATCGCGGCATACTTCAGCGTGAGTTTTTACGCGAAAACATCAACGTCATTTCTGTACGTGAAAATTCGACGCCGGCGGTCCGTCAGGGCCATCTGGATCACACCCTGCCCAATCTGATCCGCGAAGCCGATGCGGCCACGGCTCTGTGGGCCTACGGCTTAAATGGCCGCAGCCGTCTGCTGGCGCTGGGGGCGACTTATCATTCCGTCAGCGTGGTCGTGCCTCAGAAAAGCCCGTTGCGATCTCTGCATGATCTTAAAGGGGTGCGTCTGTCGGTACCACGTGAAGCGGGCGCGTTTTCTCCGGCACGGGTGCGGGCCTTAAGGGCGTGGGAGACGATAACAGCCTTCGCAGGCTCTGGCCCGGAGGCCGTGGAATTTACCAATGTGGTGTCCGACCATCCATCCGTACCGTTTGGCGACATCGCGCGGCGTGAAATCGAAGCCCTGCTGGGCGGGCAAACCGATGCCTCCATTCTTTATGGCGCCAAGGGGATTGAGTTGGCGCGGGCCGCCGGTTTGCGCGAGCTGCACCGATTTTCCGCCGCCGATATTCGTCATGATGACAGACTGTCCGGACTTATCGAACTGCGCGCCGTGACGGTCGATGATCCGTTCCTTGAGGCCGAACCCAATGTGGTGTCGCGTCTGTTGCGACAATTGGCACAAGCCCACCAGTGGGCTGAAACCTTCCCGAAGGAAGCCCTCAACCAGATTGCGATCGAAGGCAAGGTCAGCGCTGATCTGGCGTCCGAGGCCTATGGCAATCTGTTCGTCGAAGGCGCTAAAATCGGCCTGGAATCATTCCGTCTGGCACAGCTCACCCACTTGGAACAGTGGCTGAAAGCGCGCGGCTTTATCGCCTCAAACCTGTCGGTCGATGACTGGCTGCGTCCGGACATACTTGAAAGTTTACAGTCCGCCCCTTCTTCGCAGACACGACTAAGGTCGCGAGCCATCATGTCATCGGTTTGACAGTCAAGGCCTCAAACCTATATGTCTGACTTGTCTCCCATAACTGGTGCCCCTTATGCTCAGCCTGCTCAATAAAATCCCGTTCTGGCTGCGCACCGTCATCGGCCTGATCGCGGGCATTGCTATCGGCGTAATTTATGGCGAGCAGGCCGTGCCCTATGTTCAGCCGATCGGGGATCTGTTTTTACGGCTGATCAAAATGCTGATCGTACCGCTGGTGTTTTTCACCATCGCCTCATCGATTGCCAAGCTCGGCCATCAGGATGGCGGTAAGGCGGTTAAGTTAGGCGTACAAACGATCCTGTGGTTTATGATAACCTCAGCACTGGCCGTCACGCTGGGCCTTGGGATCGGCCATCTGCTTCAACCGGGGCTGGGCCTGACTGGCTTGCCGCTGGCCGAACTTAAGCCCAAGGAAATCCCCCCCGTCGTCGATGTATTTTTGGGGATTGTGCCTACCAATATCATTGACGCCTTTGCCAAGGGACAGGTGTTGAGCGTCGTGTTTGTCGCCATCATCGTCGGCGCCGCACTGGCCGCTCTACGCGATAAGACCGAAGCCTTAAGCCGCATCGTAGAGCAGGGCTCACAGGTCATGTTTCAGATCACGCGCTGGGTTATCCGCCTGACGCCCATCGGCGTATTCGGCCTGATCGGGTCCGTAGTCGGATCATATGGGCTGGAAAGCCTGACGCCATTATTAGGCTTTATCGGCGCGATTTACCTCGCCTGTCTGATCCATGTGTTTGTGATCTATCCCATATTGCTCAAGCTGCACGGTTTGCGTCTGAGCGGCTTTTATTCGGGTGTGTTTCAGGCTCAGCAGACGGCGTTTTTCACCTGCTCTTCGCTGGGGACCCTGCCCGTATCGCTCAATTCCGCGATCAATAATCTGAAACTGTCGCCGTCCTACGCCGGTTTTGCTGTGCCGCTGGGGGCCAATATGAAGATGGACGGGTGCGGCGCGATTTACCCCGCCATAGCCTCAATCTTCACCGCCAACTATTTCGGGATCGAACTGACACCCGCCCACATCGTCATTATCTATATCAGCTCTATTCTGGGCTCATTAGCCACGGCAGGTGTCCCGGGCGTGGCGACAGTTATGCTGACCCTGACGCTGACGGCGGCTGGATTACCTTTGGAAGGGCTGGCGCTGCTGGCCGCGATCGACCGCATTATTGACATGGTCAGAACCGCCACCAATGTGACAGGCCAGATTCTAATCCCGACGCTGGTGGCACGCGAAAATGGCTTGATCGACAAGGAAAGCCCCCTGCTAATCAGGCCATCTAATCACGCGTAATTAGGCGCGGGTCAAAGTTACTTCGATATTGCCGCGCGTGGCGTTGGAGTACGGGCAGACCTTATGGGCTTCGGCGATCAGGCGGTCGGCCACCTCGGCCTCAACGCCCGGCAGGGAAATCTTCAAGGTGACCTCAAGGCCAAAGCCGCCGGGGATTTGCCCGATACCGACCGACGAGTCGATGGCCGTATCCGCAGGGACGGAAACCTTGTCACGCCCGCCAACGAATTTCAGCGCGCCGATAAAGCAAGCCGCATAACCGATACCGAACAATTGTTCCGGATTGGTGCCCTCACCGCCGGCGCCGCCCAACTCTTTGGGGGTGCTGAGTTTGACCGACACGCGGCCGTCGTCAGTGGAACCGGTGCCTTCGCGACCGCCGGTAGCGCGGGCATGGGCGGTATAGAGAGCGTTGATCTTCGTGGTCATGATAGTCTCCTTTGGGTTTGATATAAACGCGATTACATTTCGATGATGGATAATTAAATTGTGCACAATGTTTTGTCAATTGAATTGCGCGCAATTTAATTGATTTTTCTGCAAGAATATGCTACTCATCTGATATCAAAGGATAAATAAATGTCAGATAATCACGAAACCCCTGAATTATGGCTACATAACCAGATTTGTTTTGCGGTTCATTCGACCGCCCATGCCTTTGCGGCGGCCTATAAGCCGCATCTGGACCCGCTTAATCTGACCTATCCGCAGTACCTCGTCATGTTGCTGTTGTGGGAAAAGGACGATCAGTCGGTCAGCGAACTGGGCAAGCCCTTGTTTCTCGACAGCGGCACCCTGACGCCGCTGCTGAAGCGCCTCCAGGCTACCGGCTATATCAACCGTACCCGTGACGTGAACGATGAGCGTGTCATGCGCATCACCCTGACCGACGCGGGTAAGGCACTTAAACAAAAAGCCATCTGCATCCCTCATGAGATGCTCGGCGCGATGGGCCTGAATGTCGAGCAGGTTATTGCGCTTGGCAAAGACGTGCGCAAACTGGGGCAGGCCCTGAGGCAGAACTAAAGGCGGCAAAATTGGCTTTGACCGAAGCGCCAAAGCCGCCCTATCCTCGCCCAAACGAGAGATGCCCGACATGACCCAGTCCGCCACCACCGCCTTTGCTGTCCCGTCTGCACGTGCCGGTGAGGTGGTCGCGCAGGCGGCGTCACCTGACGGGTCGATCACGGTCCAAATCCGCATCGGCAATGAAGGCCATGCCACCTATGCGATTTCACGTCATGGGCAAGAAATTATCTCACCATCGAAACTGGGCTTCCTGTTTGCCGATCAGCCCAAATGGGAGCGCAACCTGACCCTGACGGCACAGTCGCAATCCCAGCACGATGAGACCTGGGAACTGCCGTGGGGTGAGCGCCGGTTTGTACGCAATCACTATACCGAACTGCGCATTGACCTGACCGAGCGTAACCGGCTTTTGCGCAAAATCACTGTGGTGTTCCGGCTATTCGATAATGGCTTTGGCTTTCGTTATGAGTTCCCGGATCAACCGCAGTTAAAAACCGTCAATATCGTTGAGGAGCAGACCGAGTTTGCCATCACCGAGCCGGCCACCGCCTGGTGGATTCCGGCCGGGGAATGGAGCCGTTACGAATTTCTTTACAACAAAACCCCTCTGGCCGAGGTTTCACAGGCCCACACCCCAATCACCCTGCGCACAGCCTCCGGCCTGCATTTGGCCCTGCATGAAGCCGCGCTCGTTGACTATTCGGCTATGTGGCTGCGCCGGTCGACCGGTCAGGTCTTAAAGGCCAATCTGTCGCCGTCCGGCATAGGCCCTAAGGTCGTGCGCGAGGCGCCGTTTAACACACCGTGGCGGACAGTGCAGATTGCCGATACAGCGGGCGGGCTGATCGAAAACGATCTGGTGCTTAATCTCAATGACCCCAATGTTTTGGGCGATGTCTCATGGGTCGTGCCGCACAAATTCATCGGTATCTGGTGGGAGATGCACTTAGGGCTGGCGACGTGGGGGTCAGGCGACAAACATGGCGCGACCACGCAACGCGCCAGGGCCTATATCGACCTTGCGGCGGAACACGGCATCCGCGGCGTCCTGATCGAAGGCTGGAATATCGGCTGGGATTCTGAATGGTTTGCCGACGGCAGCACCTTTGATTTCACCACCGCCTATCCTGATTTTGATCTGGAGGCCGTCTGCGCCTATGCCAAAGCCAAAGGCGTGCGCATTGTCGGACACCACGAAACGGCGGGCAATGCCGCGCTTTATGAATCCCAGCTTGAGGCCGCCCTTGATCTTTATCAGCGGCTGGGTGTCGATTCCGTCAAGACCGGCTATGTGTCGGACGCGGGCGGGTTTCGCACGGTTGATGCGCAAGGCCACGACTACTATGCCTGGCACGACGGTCAGGCCGCCTCGCGTCATCATCTTAAGGTCGTACAGGCAGCCGCCAAACGCAGGATCGCTATCAATGCCCATGAGCCGATCAAGGACACCGGCCTGCGGCGCACCTACCCCAACTGGATCGCCCGCGAAGGGGCGCGCGGCATGGAATATAACGCTTGGGGCAATCCCCCCAATCCGCCGGAGCATGAGCTTAATCTGGTGTTCACGCGTCTGCTGTCAGGGCCGATGGATTTCACGCCCGGGGTTTTGAGTTTAGAGGGCGTGAACCAGCCGCTCAATTCGACCGTCGCCAAACAACTGGCGCTCTATGTGGTCATCTACTCGCCGGTGCAGATGGCCGCCGATACGATCGAGAACTATCAGAAACATCTTGCGCCATTTCAGTTTATCAAGGACGTGCCGACCGACTGGTCCGACACCCGTGTGCTGAATGGCGAGGTCGGGGAATTTATCACCATCGCCCGCAAAGATCGCGCATCGGATGACTGGTATCTGGGGGCCGCCACCAATGAGCAGCCGCGCCACCTAACCATAGCGCTCGATTTTCTGGATGCGGGCACAACCTATGCTGCGACTATTTATCGAGACGCTGACGATACCGACTACCGGCTCGACACCCGCCACCACTATGTCATTGCGACACGCACCCTGACCGCACATGACACCCTCACCCTGAACCTTGCCCCCGGCGGCGGTCAGGCGATCCGGTTTTCGCCTCTATGACCGACTTTCAGCTATCTTGGGTCGACGGCGTTATCATCGCGGGTTACCTTATCGGGCTGGTCACACTGGCGCTGATGGCCCGCCGCGGTGCCTTAAGCCCCGATGCGGCGCGGGATCATTTTCTGGCTGGCCGGTCGGCCCCCTGGTACATGATCGGCTTTGCGCTGTTTGCCTCCAACATGACCGCCGTCGGCATGATCGGCCTGCCCGGATCGGCCTATGCGCACGGCATCAATGTCCATAATTATGAGTGGATGGGCACGTTGGTTCTGCCGCTATTTTGTGCGTTTGTGTTGCCGACCTATCTGTCCTCGAATGTGTTCACCGTGCCAGAATTCCTTGAGCGGCGTTATTCACGGTTTGCGCGCACCTATCTGTCCGGACTGACTATTTTCCTGTGTGTGCTCGCCGATACCGCAGGCGCATTGTTTGCGGGCGGCGTGCTGCTGCAAATCCTGATGCCCGATGTCGCGCTATGGCAGATATCGTGCGTGCTGGCCTTGTGTGCCGGCATATTCCTGATCATCGGCGGCCTTCGTGCCGTCATGGTAACCGAAGCCATTCAGGCCGTGATCCTGCTGATCGGTGGGGTGATTGTCGCCGTGTTGACCGTCAATGCGGCGGGCGGTTGGGAGGCGATTAAAAACGGCGTGCCCGCCTCACACCTCAGCCTGATCCGGCCAGACAGCGATCCGGTTATGCCGTGGACCGGGCTGGTCACCGGCGGGCTGATCATCGGCTTTTATTTCTGGTGCACCAATCAGTTCATGGTGCAGCGGATGCTGGCGGCACGGTCGCTCGACCACGGTCGCTGGGGCGGCCTGTTTGCGGGTTTGCTGAAACTTAGTTCGCTGTTCTTACTGTGCATCCCCGGTGTGGCGGCTCTGCTGATCTTCCCGAACCTTGCGCGCCCCGATCAGGTCTTCCCCAGCTTGATCCTGACCCTTTTGCCAACGGGCATTTTGGGCATACTGATAGCCGCCTTTCTGGCCACTATTATCTCGACGCTCGCGGCCAATTACAATGCAGCCTCGACCCTGGTGACCATGGATTTCGTACAGCGGTTCCGGCCATCCATGAGCGACACGGCCCTGATCCGTGTGGGCCGGATCACGGTCGTTATCCTCATGCTTTTGTCTATGCTGTGGGTGCCGATGATCGGGGCCATGCGTGACAGCCTGTGGCAATATTTGCAGGCGATCTTAAGTTATTTCGTGCCGCCGGTCGCCGCGGTGTTTTTTGCGGGCCTGTTCTGGCGGCGGGCCAATGATGCGGGAGCAAAGGCAGGGCTGACTCTTGGCACCATATTGAGCGTGGTGTTTTTCATAAACGTGGAAATCACCCACGCCGTTGATCTACATTTCCTGAAAGCCGCATTTGTGATCTTTACAGTTAGCCTTGGGGCAACAGCCATCGCCAGTTTGATGACGCACCCACCGGATTCGATGCGCGTCAATGCAATGACCTTTTCCGGCGATCTGTGGCACAAGGAAACGATTGCGTTGAAGTCCGTGCCGTGGTGGCAGAACTACCGGATATTATCGCTGGCCCTGATTGCGGTCACGGCCATCATGGTGTGGGTTTTCAGGTAAGCCGCAGCACGTTTTCGCGGATGGCGGTTTTACGAGCTTCGGCATAATAGCGGTCATGGCCCACCATATTAAACCCGCATTTTTCCAGCACACGCTGAGAGGCCAGATTGTCAAAGGCGATGCGCGCAAACAACGGGCGCTTCGGCTCGACCTCCAGAAACTGCATGAGGGCCTCGGTGGCAATACCATGCCCCCAGAATTCCCGCCCCAGCCAATAGCCGACACAGCGCACGCCCATGCAATCAAAGCTGACGATGCTGCCGGCGATCTGGCCTTCCCACAGTATGGTGCGGCGAAGGATGGTCGGGTCGGTGCGGATGTGGGTCCAGAACTTATCAAAAGCTGCGCGATCGGACGGATTGCGCGGCGTAAAGGCGGCCATATGATTGGCCTCGGCATCCTGCTGCTGCGCGAAAAAGATATTGAGATCGCTGTGACCGACGTCGCGTAAGCTGATCTCGGCGGGTTTTGTTTTAAAACGCGCGAGCATATTGTAAAGACCCTTTATGAGGGGTCGATACTGACTAAAAAAGGGTTAGCAAAAAGTTACCAACAGCCCATCAATGCGGTAAAATTTAACACTTTGATAGTTAACCTTACCTGTAAATAAAAATACCATAAGTCCAAACACCGAGATGTGCATGAACCCAGTCTTTCGTGATCTAAAGACCTCGATTTTTGAAACCATGTCCTTGCGCGCGCGGGAACTGGGGGCGGTCAATCTGGGGCAGGGTTTTCCGGAAAGCGACGGGTTTGAAGATGTCAGACGTGCCGCGGCTGAGGCTTTGATTGACCAGTCGAACCAGTATCCACCCATGCGCGGGTTGATGGAACTGCGTCAGGCTGTGGCGGATTTCTATGGCCGCACACAAAACCTCAATCTTGATGCGGCTGACAATGTACTAATTACCTCCGGGGCGACCGAAGCCATCTGTGCCGCTCTGTTGTCGCTGATCACCCCAGGCGATGAGGTGGTGGTGTTTGAGCCGATGTACGACGCCTATATCCCGTTGATTGAGCGCGCGGGCGGTGTGCCGAAAATCGTGCAGCTTAAGCCGCCGCACTGGCGCTTTGACGATGAGGATCTGAAAGCCGTCTTTTCGGACAAGACCAAGTTAGTCATGATCACCACGCCCAACAACCCGACCACGCACGCCTTGACGCGGGACGAACTGGAAAGCCTTGGCCGATTTTGTGCGCAATATGACGCCGTAGTCATCAGTGATGAGGTGTGGGAAAATGTGGTTTTCGAGCAGCCCCACCTCAGCGTTCTGCATATCGACAGCCTCAAAGATCGGGCGTTGAAGATCGGATCGGCGGGTAAGTTGTTTGCCCTGACCGGCTGGAAAGTCGGCTTTGTCTGTGGGCCGCAAGCCCTGATTGAACAGGTCGCCCGCGCCCATCAGTTCATCACCTTCACCACCCCGCCCAACCTGCAATATGGGGTGGCTTACGGTCTTGGTTTGCCTGCCGAGCGGTTTGACGAGGCACGGGAAGAACTGCGGATCGCCCGCGGTTATATGACAACCCGTCTCAGTGATGCCGGATTTGAGATATTGCCTGCTGGTGGCAGCTATTTCCTGAACATCGACCTGACGCCTCTGAACCTTAAGATGGACGGACTGGCCTTTGCGCACCATGCGCTGGAGACCTGCGGCGTGGCGACGATTCCACTACAGGCCTTCTGCCCGACGGGGCGTGAACTGCCCATCCTGCGGCTGTGCTTTGCCAAGTCTCTTACTACGCTCGATAAGGGGATCGAAGGCCTGATCAGGGCCGCCGCCACAGCCAAAACCTAAGCCGATTTCGCTCTTCTGATCTCTTCACTAGACATGGGCGCCGGACGGCCCAGCAGGTACCCTTGCGCCTCATCGCAGCCCTCTGACCGCAGCAAACCAAGCTGGGCCTCCGTTTCAACCCCTTCGGCCAGCACCGGCACATTCAGGCTCTTACCCAGCGCCAGAATGGCCTTGATGATCGCCAGAGATTGCGGGCTTTGCTCCGCCTCCATCAGGAACGACCGGTCGATCTTGATCTTATCGAACGGGAAGGAATTGAGCGTATCGAGCGACGAATAACCGGTGCCGAAATCATCGATGGCGATAGTCACGCCAAGCGCCTTGATCTGACGCAGGATGTGCAGGGCGCGGGTCTTGTCACCGATGATGGTCGATTCCGTAATTTCAAGCTCAAGCCGCTTGGGCGACAGTCCGGTATCAATCAGAATCTCATGCACCACCTGCACCAGATTGACATTACCTAACTGCACCGGCGACAGATTGACGGCGATTTTGGCGTCATTATCCCAGCTTGCCGCCTCACGGCAGGCCGTTCTCAACACCCACTCCCCGATATCGAGGATCGCGCCGCACTCTTCGGCGACAGGAATGAAATCGACCGGAGACACAAACCCGCGCGTCGGATGTATCCAGCGCAGCAGGGCCTCATAGCCGGTCGTCTCGCCCGTCATGACGGATTTCTGGATCTGGTAATAGATCTGGAATTCATCATTTTTGATGGCTTCCCACAGATCCTTGGCGATGGCGCGGCGATCACGGGCCGCCTCATCCATACGCGCCTCATAGAAGCAGAAACGTTCGCCGTGGGTCGATTTAGCCCGATACAGCGCCAGATCAGCATTGTTCATCAGCGGATCACGGCTGTCGGCATCCTGCGGGAAGATAGCGACCCCAAGGCTACCTTCAGGCGTCAGTTCATAGCCATCAAGGTCGATGACTTCACTTAACGCCCCTGACAGGCGGGCGATGAAATCGGTAAGCTCCCCATCGTTTTCAAAGCGCTTGGCCGCACTGAATTCGTCGCCACCAAAACGGGCCACAAACTCATCTCCATGCAGCACATTCTGCATACGTGCGGACAGGGCTTT
Organism: Asticcacaulis machinosus; assembly: GCF_028550435.1. Classification (GTDB taxonomy): domain Bacteria; phylum Pseudomonadota; class Alphaproteobacteria; order Caulobacterales; family Caulobacteraceae; genus Asticcacaulis; species Asticcacaulis machinosus. The sequence goes on from NZ_JAQQKV010000002.1 coordinate 226,385, forward strand.
CAGCACCTCATCGCCCGCCGCATGGCCGCGTGTGTCGTTAATTTCCTTGAAGCGATCAAGGTCGATCGCGATGACCGCGACCTTAGACTGGTGACGGCGCGCCCACTCCAGTTCCTGATCGAGGTAGTCCGTAAAATGCTCACGATTGGGCAGGCCAGTCAGGCCATCATGCCGTGCCATATGGGCGATGCGCGCTTCATCCATACGCCGGTCCGTGATGTCTTCATAGGTCGCCACCCAGCCACCGTGCGGCATGGGCCGGTAGGTCATGGAGATAATGCAGGTCGGCGACAGTTCGACCACCAGAGTGCTGCCTTCAGGCTTATAAAGAGCAGCCTTGTGCTTGGAATAGGCTTCGCGCACGGTCGCCTCATCAGGCACCTTACCATCGCGGGCGGCCATGCCCTGCTCAATCAGAAAGCGGAAACTGGCACCTTCAAATACCGCCTCAACCGGCAGGTTGAACATCTCGGTAAAGCGCTGATTACTCAGCACCAACCGCTCGTTCTTATCGAACAGGCACAGGCCATGCGACATGTGGCTAAGCGCCATGTCGAGATTGGCCGACATATTAATCAGGTGTTCGCGATCGGCCCGCAGCACGGTGACATCACGGGTAATCTTGGCAAAGCCCATCAGATTATTCTGTTCATCGCGCACCGGCGTAATAATGACGTGCGCCCAGAACGGCTCACCGTTTTTGCGAAGACGCCGCCCTTCTTCTTCATAACGGCCGGCTTCCAGCGCGATCTGCAACGCCCGTGCCGGCGCCCCGGCTTCGCGAGCTTCCGGCAGATAGAAACAGGAAAAATGCTTGCCCACAATTTCAGGGGCCTTGAACCCTTTGATCCGCTCAGCACCGGCGTTCCAGTTATTCACATGGCCATGCTCATCCAGCATGTAGATGGCATAGTCCTTCACGCCTTCGACCAGAATTTTGAAGGTTCGCTCAGACGCCGCCACCGCCGCTTCCATACGCCGCCCCTGAACCGCCGCCGACAAACAGACCGCCAGCACCGACATGGCCGCAACCGCGATGGCCAGCGACATGCTGTCCGGCTTAAGCATCAGTCCGCCAATGACCCGCGCCGGATCGGGTGTGATGACGACGCCGCCCATAGCGGTAAAATGGTGGGAAACAATGGCAAGAACCAAAAGCCCGGTCGCGGCCGCGATCCCTTTCCAGGTCTTTGCGCGCGCTGCCACCATCAGGGCCACAGCCCCAAACACCATGCCCAGAACGATCGAGGCCAGAACCAGATCCAGTTGCCAGGAAATATAGCCCGGCATCTGCATGGCGGTCATGCCCATATAGTGCATGCAGCCGATACCCGCCCCGACCAGGGCGCCACCCGCAGCCTGAGCGCCCTTAAACTCCGCCGTCACCGCCAGAGCAATCCCGGCCCCGGTCACGACAATCGCCATCACCAGAGACAAAACAGTCAGATTAAGGTCATAGCCCGTCGCCACTCCCGGATCATAGGCCAGCATGGCAATAAAATGCGTGGCCCAGATGCCAAAGCCGGTCGCCATCCCTGCGGTCAGCAGCCATTTCAGGCGCGATTTGCCATCGGTGGCTGTCGCTCGGTGCATGAGGTTCACCGCCGCGAATGAGGAGACAAGGCAAACTATGGCGGCCAATGCGACCAAAACCCAATCGTGCTGATCGGTCAGGCAGGAAATAACGCGGAACATTCTGGCTCCAAAAAATCCATAAGTTGAATTCATCAACTAAAATCACAACCAAATGGCGAATACTTCCGTCATAGGCCCGAATTCATTGGTCTTTTTATGAAATAATGATTTTTTTGGAGTTAACCGGACGGCGTTGTTTAAAAATACTTTCAAGTTTACGTAAGGTAAGAAATTACACCTATTGCGTCACATAAAATGATAAACGGTTGTGGTGCCGCGCGCCTGCCTTTACAGTTTCAAAAGACCTAAATTACAAAAGGCTAAAGACAGGATAGTCCCATGTTATTACGTCTGCTGCTGTGCCTGATGCTGGTTCTGCCCATAACGGCGGTAAGTTATGCCGGTGAGGTCAAGGTGGCGGTCGCCGCCAACTTCACGGAACCCGCCAAGGATATTGCCGCCGCCTTTAAGGCCCGTACCGGCCATGAGGCGAGTTTGAGCTTTGGGCCGTCAGGTCAGTTCTATACCCAGATCATGAACGGCGCGCCCTATGAGGTTTTCATGTCCGCCGATGCTGAGCGCCCCCTTAAGGCCGAAGCCGAAGGACTTGGGGTCAAAGGCACGCGCTTTGTCTATGCTTACGGGGCGCTGGTGCTGTGGAGCGCTGATCCAAAGCTGATTGACGCGAAAGGCGCGGTTCTCAAAAGCGGAAAGTTTAATAAGCTGGCCATCGCCGATCCGGGTACGGCGCCTTATGGCGTGGCTGCCGTTGAGACGCTCAGAAAACTGGGTGTTTATGACGCGGTAGCCCCCAAAATCGTCAAGGGCACGTCAATCGCCCAGACCTATAATTTCGTCTCAACCGGATCGGCGGAGCTTGGGTTTGTGGCCTTATCACAGATTTACCGCTCTAAAGACGGATCACGTTGGATTGTGCCGAAATCCTATTATACACCCATAGACCAACAGGTCATCCTGCTCAAAACCGGTGATAAAAACCCAGCCGCAAAGGCGTGGATGGCGTTTCTTAAATCACCCGAAGCGATCAGGATTATCCGCTCATATGGCTATGAGGTGCGTTGAGCGTGGCAAGCGAAGGCCTTCTTGACGCAATCCATATCACCCTGTCGCTGGCGGCGGTGACGACGGTTCTGCTGCTGTTGATCGCCACGCCACTGGCCTGGTGGCTGGCGCGTGGACATAGTGTATTTAAGGATGTGGTCACCGCCATCACCACCCTGCCCATCGTTCTGCCGCCGACCGTGCTGGGGTTTTATTTGCTCGTGGCGATGGGGCCCAACAGTCCGCTGATGGTACTGTTTGAGCCGTTCGGCATCCGCACGCTCAATTTTACTTTCACCGGATTGGTCATCGGGTCAGTATTCTATTCCCTACCATTCGCGGTACAACCGATCCGCAATGCCTTTGCCGCGATTGATCCTAAACAACTGGATGTCGCCTCATCCCTAAGTGCGTCACGTCTGCGTACCTTTTTTGAGGTGGCCCTGCCCCAGTCGCGGCGCGGCTTTATCACTGCCGCCCTGTTGGTGTTTGCCCATACCATCGGTGAGTTTGGCGTCGTGCTGATGATCGGCGGGTCAATCCCCGGCAAAACCGAAGTGATATCAATCCGCATCTATCAACTGGTCGAACAACTGCGCTGGGAGGAGGCCCACCAACTGGCGGCGGGGCTGGCCGTGTTTGCCTTTGCGATCATCATGACCCTGCTGTGGATGGATCGGCACCGGACAAAGCCATAAAAAACAGGCCCGCGAGGGGGTACGCGGGCCTGTAAAGTTTCATCCGGATATCGGATAGTTTCAGATCGGATACGCAACGCTTACTAACACTTTTTAAGAGTCCCTCGCCGGGCGATGGCTCCGCCATCTTGGCCGCCGCCGCAATGGCGGCTTGAAGTTTAGTCCCTCGCCGGGCGATGGCTCCGCCATCTTGGCCGCCGCTGTAATGGTGGTTTAGGTGAAAGACTGCCCCAAATCATCCAACTCTAAATCCGCGCATCGGCAATGGCCGCGCCCCAGGTGGTGCGCCAGCGACGCTTGATCAGGGTCAGGCCGCCGAACGCAATCACCGCCAGCACCGCAAAGCCGATCAGGCCCGGCTGATAACTGCCCAGTGCCTGTTTCGAGACCCCAAGGCTGGCCGCCAGATAAAAGCCGCCAATGCCGCCGAACATACCCACCAGCCCCGTCATGACGCCGATTTCACTGCGGAAACGCTGCGGCACCAGTTGGAACACCGCGCCATTGGCCATACCGAGCGCGCTCATGCCGATGATCAACACAAACAGAGTGGCATAGGCACTGGGTAGCTTGACGCTCATAATCACCAGAGCGATTGCCGCCACCACATACATGATCGACAGGGTACGGATGCCACCGATCTTGTCGGCCAGACCGCCACCGATCGGGCGCACCAGAGAGCCTGCAAAGACACATGCCGCCGTAAAGAAGCCTGCAATAACGGGCCCCAGACCATATTCGACGTTGAAATAGATGTTGAGCGAGGAACTCAGGCCCACAAACCCGCCAAAGCTGACGCCGTAAAACAGCATGAACCACCACGCATCGGGCTCTTTCAGGATGCTCAGATATTGCTCAAGCTTTTTGGGCGCGGGCTGATCCGGCGCATCCTTGGCAAAGAGCATGTAGATGACAAAGGCGATGATCAGCGGAATGGTCGCCAGACCAAACACAGTCGACCAGCCAAACATCTTGGCCAGGGACGGCGCAAACAAGGACGCGAACACGGTGCCGGAATTGCCGGCCCCGGCGATACCCAGCGCAATGCCCTGATACTGCGGCGGATACCAGCGCGACGCCAGCGGCAGGGCCACAGCAAACGACGATCCGGCAACCCCCAGCACAACGCCAAGTGCCAGAATGCCTTCATAGCTGCTGACATTCAAAAGCCAGGCCAGCAATAGGCCGGAAATCACGATCATCTGGCTGATGGCGCCGGTCATTTTCGGGCCGATACGGTCAACCAGCACACCATTGACCATGCGCAATAATGCACCGGTCAGGATCGGCACGGCAACCATAAAGCCTTTTTCGGCAGGTGTCAGGCCCAGATCGGCGGCAATCTGCACACCGAGGGCGCCCAGCAATACCCAGACCATGAAGCTCATGTCGAAATAGAGAAAGGCGGAAAACAGGGTCGGGGCGTGCCCGGCCTTAAGGAACTCTTTGGATATCATGACGAACCTGCGATGACATGACGTGCGTAAGCACGCGTGTGGGGGAATGTAAGGTTGAGTTACGACTGTCCGGTTCGTCCCGGAACACTGACCCTCGTTGGCCAGTTCCCCAATCGCTGTTATCTCTATCCATAAGCGATATGGCCCCCTCGCGTCAAGATGGCCTGATTTTTTTGTCACACAAGCGTCATTTGGTGAACCGTACCCTCTTGCGCAACGCAGCATTTTTAGCATAGCCCTAAGGGGCGATTCACGCCTCCCCGAAGTGCCGCCGATGAATGTTCTGATTATCGATCCCGATGATGCCCGCGCGGCCCTTGTGGCCGAAGGCATACGCGCGGACACGGCTCATCAGGACGCCACCATCCATCACTGGCCGCGGTTCGAACTGGCGCGCCTTAAGGACATCAACCCGGAGATGGTGATCATCGCCTGCGAGAGTCCTGATCGCGATACGCTTGATGCGCTCCAGATCGCCCATGAGCAGGCCCCGCGACCGGTGGCTATGTTCGTTGACCGCTCAGACGCCAACACGACGGCTGAGGCACTGGAGGCAGGCGTCGCCGCCTACATCGTCGATGGCTATTCACCGAACCGGGTCGCCTCGATCCTGACGGTCGCGACCCATCGCTTTAACCTGATGCAGACCCTTCGCAATGATCTGACCAAGGCTAAGGCCGACCTAGCCGCGCGCAAGAGCATCGACCGCGCCAAGGGAGTTTTGATGACCTCACGCGGGATCAGCGAAGACGACGCCTATAAGATTTTGCGCAAGCATGCCATGGATACCGGCCGGCCGATGGCGGCCGTCGCCGCCGATATTCTGGCTATATCCGGCCTTTTGAAACCGGGAGAAGGATAATGGTTCTAAGCCTGAAGATCGGTTTCAGCCCGCTCAACGACTCAGCCCTTGTGCTGCTGGGCGAGGCGCTGGGTTATTACACCGCCGAAGGACTGGATGTAACGCTCAGCCGCGAAGCCAACTGGTCGAACATTCGCGACAAGATGTCTTACGGCCTGCTCGATGCGGCCCATGTGCTGGCGCCCATGCCATTGTCGCGCGGGCTGGGCCTTGGGCCTACTTTGGGCAAGATCATCGCCCCGATGGCGCTGGGCGCCAATGGCAACAGCGTGGTGGTATCGTCACGTCTGATGAACGCGCTGATCCACGACGATAAAACGAGATTGCTGGATACTGCCCGCGCCCTTCGTGATGAGATTTCCAGGCGCCGTGCGGTCGGTGCACCCAAGGTCGTTCTGGCCATGCCCTTTGCCTATTCGCCCCACCATTTCGTGCTGCGTCACTGGGTGGCCGCCGGCGGCATTGATCCTGACCGTCAGGTGCAGTGGGTGGTTTTGCCGCCGTCGCGGATGGCCGATGCCCTGCGCGACGGGGTGATCGACGGCTTCTGCTCCGGCTCACCCTGGCCGCAGATGGCACAGCTTAATGGCGACGGGCAGGTACTGTTTTCCGACCCCGATTTCTGGACGCTCAAGCCCGAAAAGGTGTTAGGGGTGCGTGAACCGTGGGCCAATGAGAACCCTGATGGCGTGATTGCCCTGGTGCGCGCCTTGCTGAGGTCAGCACAGTGGGCAAAGGATGCCAGCACGTCCGATCTGGCTCAAATTCTGGCGCAACCGGGCTATGTCGGGGCACCGCTGGAGGCCATTGAGTTGGCCCTATCAACCGAAGGGGCCGGCCTGCTGCTTGACCCGCAAACCACGACCTTCCCGTGGATCAGTCATGCCAAATGGTTCATGGGGCAGTTCGTCCGCTGGGGGCTTACGACGCCGGAGCATGACTTTGACACCATTGCCCGCCAGATCTACCGGCCCGACCTGTGGCGACAGGCAGCAGCGTCTCTGGGGCTCGATATTCCTGCCACCGATGAAAAAACCGAAGGCGGTGAGCCCGTGCCGTGGACGCTGAACGCCACACCTAACCCCATTTTAATGCCCGCAAATGAGCTGTTTGACGGTGGTATTTTCCGCAGCGCCTGAGCGATTAAGTCGGTAATTTCAAACGTAACCATTTTCCCCGCGCGCCCGTAAAGGCCCCAAAGCCTTTGAAACGGCGGTTTTGATGACCCTTTCGTGACATTTTTGCTGCACCGCATCGTCCCATATGAAAAATATTTCGCAAATGCACGAATTCCCATTGACGAAATACAAATTCGGGATGAGGCTCTAAGTATAGCCAAGGACGGCTAAAGCGTTTTTATTCGCCAAGGGCGGCGTTTAAACCTCCACCATAAAGACATCGACGTCTCAAGTTTTTATCGCACCGGTTTTCGATGCGAAAAATTCTTGAGGCGTTTTTTTTTGCTCACACATTGGGGATATTGAAAGTGGCAAAACTTAAGCCTACCGGAAAACTGCGCCTTTTTTTCTGCGCAACCACTGCATTGACATGCAGCATCATCTCAAATTCATCTTTCGCCCAAGAGACAGTTGCTGAAGCTTTACAGGCGTCAAAGCCTATACTCGAATCCCGCCTGAGATTTGAGAACGTGACGCAAGCTGGCCTGCGTGAAACCGGCGCCTTAACGTGGCGCAACCGCGTCGGTTTTCAGTCCGGTGAGTTCAAGGGTCTGAAACTGCTGGCCGAAATTGAAGATGTTCGCGCCCTTGATGGCGACTATAACTCAAACCTGAACGGCAAAACCGCCTATGCGGTCGTGGCCGATCCGGAAGTGACTGAAATTAACCGCCTGCAACTGATCTGGACGCCGTCAGCCTTTACAACCGTAACCGTTGGCCGTCAGCGCATCGCCCTTGATGATCAACGCTTTATCGGCTCGGTCGGCTGGCGTCAGGATGAGCAGACCTTTGATGCCGCCCGCATCGACACGGCTGTTGGTAAGCTGAAACTGACCTATGCCTATATCACCGGCGTTAACCGGATCCTCGCCGAAGCCCGCGACTGGGATTCACAATCCCATGTCCTGAATGCCACCTACTCGATATCTGAAGCCTTGAAAGTTCAGGCGTTTGACTACGCGCTTGAGTTCGATAATGCCGCGGCCAACTCGACCAATACTTACGGGGTACGTGCCACCGGCAGCCTGTGGGCATCGATGTTCAAGCTGGCCTATGCCGCCCAGTACGCCGAACAAAAGGATTACGCCAACAATCCGGCTGACTTTAAACTGGCGCAGTATTCGGCTGATTTCAGCGCGACCTACGACATCTTTACCGCCAAATTGAACTACGAAGTGCTTGAGGGCAACGGCACGCAGGGCTTCATCACGCCACTGGCCACTGTCCATGCGTTTCAGGGCTGGTCGGATGTCTTCTCGGCCAACGGCGGCAACAAAACCCACGTTAACGGCATCAAGGACATGAATTTCAGCCTGATCGCGGCCACCCACACCAAGGTGCCGTGGCTGATCAACCCGACCTTTACCGTCATTTACCGCGACCTTGAGACCGAACGTACCGGTCAGGCACTGGGCACCGAATGGGATGCGCTGGCCACAGCCGGCCTGACCAAAAACCTCAGCCTGATGCTGAAATATGCTGACTTTGAGCGCGCCAATACGGCGGCCCCCGCCTCCCGCACCAAGGTGTGGGTCGGCCTTGAATATAAACTTTAACCGCGAAGACTTTGAAGGACTTAACCACCATGACCGATATTAAATCCAAAGCTGTCGCGGCCGAAATCCAGCCCTCACGCCGCACGCTGTTGACGGGCGCGGCGCTTACGCTGGCCGCCGCCAAGCTGGCCCTGCCCTCAGGGGCCTGGGCCGCCGGAAAGGGGCCGGAAGTCGCCTCGGCCCGCCTGGGCTTTATAGCGCTTACCGACGCCTCCCCGCTCATCATCGCCAAGGAGCGCGGCCTGTTCGCCAAGTACGGCATGCCCGATGTTGAGGTACTGAAACAGGCCTCATGGGGCGCCACCCGCGACAATATCGTGCTGGGTTCAAAGGGCGGCGGCATAGACGGGGCCCATATCCTGTCACCGATGCCGTACCAGTTTACGCTCGGCGTGGGTGCGCGCCCGACGCCGATGTATATTCTGGCCCGCCTCAACACCAACGGTCAGGCGATCAGCGTCGGCAACGACCTGAAGAGCGTCTCCGTTGGCCTGAATGCGGCAGGCCTCAAGGCCAAGTTCGCCCAGATGAAAGCCGCCGGTAATATGGCCAAGGTCGCCATGACCTATCGCGGCGGCACCCATGACCTGTGGGTGCGTTACTGGCTGGCAGCAGCAGGCGTGAACCCCGACACCGACTGCTCGACCATCGTCATTCCGCCGCCTCAGATGGTCGCCAATATGAAGGCCGGAACCCAGGATGCCTTCTGCGTCGGCGAGCCGTGGAACGGCCAACTGGTCAATCAAAAGATCGGCTATACCGCCACCACGACGTCTGAAATCTGGATGAACCATCCGGAAAAGGCGCTGGGGATGCGTGCCGATTGGGTTGATAAATATCCTAACGCCGCCAAGGCCTTGATCGCCGCCTGCATGGAAGCGGCCCAATGGTGCGACGCCAACCGTCAGGCCATGTGCGCTATCGCGGCCGGTCGTCAGTACATCAACGTACCGATCAACGACATCGTCCCGCGCCTACAAGGCAAGATCAATTACGGCGATGGTCGCAATGTCACCGGCTCTCCACACCTGATGAAGTTCTGGGCCGATTTCGCCGCCTTCCCGTTTAAGTCGCACGACGCCTGGTTCGTCACCGAGAACAAGCGCTGGGGCATCATCGATGATGCCGTGAATACGCAGGCGCTGGTGAATAAGGTCAACCGTGCCGACCTGTGGCGCGAAGTCGCCAAACAGTACGGCATCAAAACGCCAGCTTCCGATTCACGCGGTGTTGAGAAATTCTTCGACGGCAAGGTCTTCGATCCGGCCAACCCTGCCGCCTACCTCAACAGCCAACCGATCAAGAAGCTCAGCTAATCCCCCTCTCCCTGCGTGCGGGGAGAGGGCGGGGTGAGGGGCATTTTGATCGCAGGACTTGCCCCTCATCCGGCCTCGTTCCACTCGGCCACCTTCTCCCCGCTCTCGGGGAGAAGGGATAAAAACAAAGGTTTTACTCATGCCATTCGAAGTGCAGAAAATGCCTGATCCAGCGTCCACCTCTACACACCCGACCGCCGCCGCCCGCGCAACCATCCGTGATCCGATCGCGGTGGCCCAGCAAAAGCAGATCAACGCCGCCAAACTGCGTAAGTTTGCGGATAAGGTCGCGACCTGGCTGATGCCGGCCCTGACCATCGCCGCGTTCCTGCTGATCTGGGAGGTCATCTCCAATGCCTTTCCGGGCGGGTTACCCGCGCCGTCAATGGTGTTGCTGGAATCGCAGGAACTGATTTTCAACCCGTTCTATGATCGCGGCGGGGTCGATAAGGGCCTGTTCTGGCATGTGATGACCTCACTCAGCCGGGTCGGGATCGGCTTTGGTCTGGCGGCCATTGCGGGCGTGCTTCTGGGTGCGTTCATCGGTACGGTCGATCTGGCCCGTAAGGGTCTTGATCCGATCTTTCAGGTCTTTCGCACCGTGCCGCCGCTGGCCTGGCTGCCGATTTCGCTGGCGGCCCTGCGTGAAGCGGAACCTTCGGCCCTGTTTGTGATCTTCATCACCTCGATCTGGCCGATTGTGATCAATACCGCGGTCGGCGTGCGCAATATCCCGCAGGACTATCTCAATGTCGCCAAGGTGTTGCGCCTGCATCCGGTCGAGTTCTTTTTTCAGATCATGCTGCCGGCCGCCACCCCGCATATCTTTACGGGTCTGCGCATCGGGGTCGGCATGAGCTGGCTGGCCATCGTCGCCTCGGAAATGCTGCTGGGCGGGGTCGGCATCGGCTTCTTCATCTGGGATCAGTACAATTCGTCACGCATGTCCGACATCATCGTCGCCCTGATGTGGGTTGGCATGGTCGGGTTTATTCTCGACCGTCTGGTGGCCATGATCGGTCAATATGTGTCGCGTGGCACGACGGCGGATTAACGCAGTTAGAACCTCCCCTCTTGCCAAAAGTTTGGGAAGGGGAGGATACCCCCGCAGGGGGTGGTGGGGTAACCACCCGTTCGGTTTGCAGCCGAGTGGGAAATTAACCCCCTCTTGAGGCGCAGATTAAATCTTTGCCTCAAGCTCCCCCTACATCAGGGGGAGTTCTCAAGAAAACAGGAGCCCTCCTCATGCAAAAACCCATTCTTTCCCTTGAAAACATCTATGTCGATTTTGAGCGCGACGGGGTCATTTCCCATGTGCTCGATAATGTGTCCTTAAGCGTTAAGGCCGGCGAGTTTATCTCGATCATCGGCCATTCCGGCTGCGGGAAATCGACCCTGCTCAACGTGGTGGCGGGGCTCGTGCCCGTCACGATGGGGGCCGCGTTGCTTGAGAATAAAGAAATCACCGGCCCCGGCCCGGAGCGCGCGGTGGTATTCCAGAACCATTCCCTGCTGCCGTGGATGACGGTCTATGAAAACGTCAAGCTGGCCGTCAACAAACTCTATGGCCACACTGAGAGCATGAAAAAGGTTCATGAGCGCGTCATGAATAATCTCGATCTGGTCAAGATGACCCATGCCAAGGATAAGCGTCCCGGCGAGATTTCCGGCGGCATGAAACAGCGCGTCGGCATTGCCCGCGCGCTCAGCATGGAGCCCAAGGTGCTGCTGCTGGATGAACCGTTCGGTGCACTTGATGCCCTGACCCGCGGCCATCTTCAGGATACGGTCATGGAACTGCACGACCGCATCAAGGCTACCGTCCTGATGATTACCCACGATGTCGATGAAGCCGTGCTGCTGGCAGATCGGGTGGTGATGATGTCGAATGGCCCCAAGGCCACGATCGGTAAGATTGTTGACGTCACCTCACCGCGTCCGCGCGTCCGCCGCGAACTTTATGATGACCGCAGCTTTATGTCCTGCCGTCAGGAGATCGTCAGCTTCCTTGAGGAACATGACCGTGTGGTCAAGTTCGAGCCGGTACCTGCATAATATTTATACCTCCCCGGCTTGCCGGGGGGGGCCATGAGCGGAGCGAATGGTGGTGGGGGCTCTTTGCTGTTTTTACCTGACAAGTCCAAGCGACTTGCTCGCTGGCTTCCCCCCTCCGTCACGCCTCCGGCGCGCCACCTCCCCCAGCAAGCTGGGGGAGTATAATTAATTCACCTAATCTTTGAACACCTCACCCCAGCCTATCGAGCAAACTGCGCATCAGTTCCGGGGTGATTTGCAGCCCGCTGCCCAGCACCAGCAGCAGAACAATAAACAGGATCAGCGTCGTCAACTGCCAGAAACGCTGCGGATAGCGCTCAAAATAGCGCTGCTTAAGCGAAGTCGGGGCCGCCGCATAGGCCCCGCTTTCCAGCTTGAATGCCATCTCGAACCCATCCTGAAAGCGCTCGGTGGCATCAGGGGCCAGAGCCTGCACGATCAGGCTTTCCAGCCAGGCCGGCAGGTCTTTACGCTTTTTCAGCAATGAATCCGGACGGGTCAGGTTAGGTTTGGTGAACGGCTCCGATTCGCCATAAGGAAACGCCCCGCCGGAGAACATGCGGTAGATGGTAACGCCGAGCGCGAAAATATCGGATTGTTCATTACCCCATTCGCCGTCGAACATTTCCGGCGACATGTAGTTGGCCGTGCCCGGTGGAATAATGCCTATAGGCTGATCCAGCAGCGGCAAGCGTGCAAAGCCGAGATCGAGCAGTTTCAGACCACCGTCCTTCAGCAAAATAATATTATCGGGCTTAACATCGCGGTGGATGACGCCTGCGCGGTGCAGAGACCCCAGCGCCTTGGCGAGTTTAATGGCGATATCGAGCCCTTCGGACAGGGACACCACTGGCTTGCGCGACAGGCGTTTTTCCAGGGTTTCGCCCTCATAATAGGGCTGCGCCACATAGAGGCAGGTCTGACGCTTGGGCGGGAGCAACAGCACCGAACCGATCCAGATATGCTGCACACGGCTGGCCACCCAGGTCTCACGCACAAAGGCCTGCCGGGCCGAGGTATCGGCCTGAAGATTGTGGGGCTTGGGGAACTTGAGGATGACCGTGCGCGGCTCATTCAGATCACGGGCGCGGAAGACGCGGCTGTAGATGCCGTCCGACAACATGGCCTCTAATTTGAAACCATCAACCTCTTCGCCCACTTCCGGCGGGTCGCGCATGGGCAGGCGGGCTATAAAGGCATCAAGGTCTTTGACGGTCGCGGGCGGCAACTCGAAAATATCGATGACCAGCGCGGTCGTATTGTCATCCCCGCCCAGTTCCATCGCCAGATCGATCAGTTTTTTGGCCGTCTCATCCGGAGATAAGCGCTGCGCCAGAATATTACCGATCTGGGTATCGTTGAGCTTACCATGCACGCCGTCCGAGCAGAGCAAGAGCCGGTCATGAGGCATGACATCGTGGACACGGTAGTCAATCCGAACCGCTTCATCAAACCCGATAGCGCGGGTGATGAAGTTCGAGGTTTCCGCTCCGTCGGGCTTATGGTCGCGCGTCAAAAGCCCCATCGCCCCTTCGCGCAGACGATATAGGCGGGTGTCGCCGATATGAAAGCTGTGCAGCCTGCGCCCCTTGATGACAATGCCGGTAAAGACACAGGCCATGCCTTTCAGGTTTTCGTCCTTGATCCCTTGCAGGTGAATCCAGTGGTTGATGCTCTCCAGCGCCCGACCGGCGGTCTTTTGCGGCGACAGGGCCTCAGACTGGCTGAGATAGTCATCGATAAAGGAACGAACGGCCAGTTCGGCGGCCACACGCCCGCCCTTGCGGGAACCAACGCCGTCCGCCACGGCGGCGACCAAACCGTGGTGGGAGCGTGCATCAGCCAGACACGCCGCGGCGAAATCCTGATTTTCGGTGCGCCGGCCAATATGGCTGCTATAGCCTATGGCAGCCTTAAGACGTGTGGTGGCAACGACCATAGCGACATATCCCCCTGTCTTTTTTCAGTCCCTAAGACGCCGGGCACCGCCATCCGGCGGTTTGGCTCCTCACGTAAGTTCGGGCGGGCAGTCGCCCTTGCCAGATTTCGTGACTAGCCCTCACGTAATTTGGGCCCTCACGCAATCTGGAATTTGACGCCATCTAAACCGAAAACAACGCGCCGCACAATTTCAGTTTGACATTTTTGCAAAAGACAGGCGTAATAAAACCACAGACCAATGAGGGTCTAACGAAATTCGCCGTTTCCCGTCAATGATGACAGGTGATGGCTCCATAGGACAAAGATGTCCCGCAACCCGTAAAGGCTCCGCGCCCCAAGGGTTGCGGGATTTTTTTTGGCCAAAACGCAACCTTTCACCCCTTGAGGGCCGCCGTTATGGACAACAAACAACGCATCGTGGTGATCGGAGCCGGCATGGCCGGTGGCCGCATCGTCGAGGAAATCTTAAAGCGCGACTCGTCGAGCTTTGACATTTCGATCATCGGTGCCGAAGCCTGCGCCACCTATGACCGTATTCAGTTGTCGCCGGTTCTGGCCGGTGAGAAAAGCTTTGACGATATCGTCACCCACTCTCAGGAATGGTACGACTCCAACGGCGTTAAGACCCACTTCGGCTACTGGGTGCAACAGGTCGACCGTGAGGCCAAACAGGTCATCCTGCACGACGGTCAGGCCATCGGCTATGACTATCTGATCCTGTCGACCGGCTCCGATCCGATCCGCCTGCCCTTGCCCGGTTCTGACCTTCAGGGCGTAGTCGCCTTCCGCGATCTGCACGATGTCGATTTGATGCAAAAGGCTGCGGAGCGTGGCGGCGAAGCGGTTGTGATCGGTGGCGGTCTGCTGGGGCTGGAGGCCGCCTACGGTCTGGCCAAGCGCGGTATGAAATCGACCGTTATTCACCTTGTCGATGTGCTGATGGAACGGCAACTCGATGAGGCCGCAGGCCGCCTGCTGGAAAAAGCCCTGCTGGAGCGTGGTGTGATCTCGGTCCTCAGCGCCCAGTCCGAAGCCATTGTCGGGGAAACCCATGTCGAGGGACTGAAACTCAAAGACGGCCGCATCATTCCGGCCTCATTGCTGGTTATGGCCGTCGGCATCCGCCCGCACGTTGAACCGGCTAAATCAGCGGGTCTTACGGTCGAGCGCGGCATTGTGGTCGATGACCAGATGCGCACCTCAGACCCCAGCATCTTCGCGGTTGGTGAATGCGTGCAGCATCGCGGCGCCTGCTACGGCCTTGTGGCCCCGATCTGGGATATGTGCCGCACCTTGGCCGATGTGCTGACGGGCAAGAACCCGGACGCCGCCTATTACGGCTCAGAGCTTGCCACCCGCCTTAAGGTTTCCGGCGTCGATCTCTATTCCGCCGGTCAGTTCAATGGCGGCGAAGGCTGCGAGGACATCGTCTTCCGCGATCCGGGCCGCGGCGTCTATAAGCGCGTGGTCGTTAAAGACAATAAGCTGGTCGGCACCGTCCTGTTCGGTGAAGCGGCTGACGGGGCGTGGTATTTCGACCTGATCAAGAAGGGCGAAACCATAGAGGGTATCCGCGACACCCTGATCTTCGGTCAGGCGGTGACGGAGGCCCTGGCCGGCGTGGACCCTAATGCCGCCGTTGCAGCATGGCCCGACGACACAGAAGTGTGCGGCTGCAACGGCGTTACCAAGGGTACAGTGGTTGAAGCGATCTGTGGAGGCGCAGACAATCTCGATAAGGTGCGCGGCTGCACGAAGGCTTCGGCGTCGTGCGGGTCATGTACCGGCATTGTCGAGCAACTGCTGAAGGTGACGCTGGGTGATGCGTTTAAGGCCCAGACCGGCCCCAAGCCGATGTGCAAATGCACCGAGCACGGCCACCAGCATGTCCGCAAAGCGATCGTGGAACAAGAACTGAAAACCATCCCCGACGTCATGCAGGCCATGAAGTGGTCGACGCCCGATGGCTGTTCCTCATGTCGTCCGGCGCTGAACTATTACCTGCTGTGCGCCTGGCCGCGCGAATATCACGATGATCCGCGCTCACGCTTCGTCAATGAACGCAACCACGCCAACATCCAGAAAGACGGCACCTATTCGGTCGTGCCGCGCATGTGGGGGGGCGTGACCTCCGCCAAGGAACTGCGCGCCATCGCCGATGTCTGCGATAAGTTCGATGTGCCGATGGTCAAGGTCACCGGCGGTCAGCGGCTTGATTTGTTTGGTATCAAAAAGGCCGACCTGCCTGCCGTTTGGGCCGATCTCAATGCCGCAGGCATGGTCTCCGGCCACGCCTATGCCAAGGCGTTGCGGACGGTGAAGACCTGCGTTGGCTCCGAATGGTGCCGGTTCGGGACGCAGGATTCAACCGGGCTAGGCATCAAGCTGGAGCAGGATACCTGGGGCTCATGGATGCCGCACAAGTTCAAGATGGCCGTGTCGGGTTGCCCGCGCAACTGCGCCGAAGCCACCATCAAGGACTATGGCGTGATCTGTGTTGACTCTGGCTATGAACTGCATGTCGGCGGCAATGCCGGTATCCATCTGCGCGGCACCGATTTGCTGTGCAAGGTGGCCACCGAAGCCGAAGCGCGCGACTATTCGATGGCCTTTGTTCAGCTTTACCGCGAAGACGCGTGGTATCTGGAACGCACCGCCCCGTGGATCGAACGCGTCGGGCTGGAGTTCGTCAAGACGCAGTTGTTTGACGAAGAAACGCGGGCTGACCTCAAGGCCCGTTTCCTGGAATCCCAAGCCGTGTTTCAGGTTGATCCGTGGGCGGAACATGCCCCGAAATCAGAACCGGCCAAGGTCTTTTCGCCACTGGCTGACCTGCGCGAAGGCGTCGATCAAGGCGCTCTCAAGGAGAATGTGTGATGAACGCCAATGTTACACTTAACTGGATCGATGTGGGTGCAGCCATTGATGTGCCCTATCAGGGTGCGCGCCGCGTCGATACCGACCTTGGGGCTATCGCGGTCTTTCGTACGGTTGATAACGAATACTACGCCGTGATGGACAAATGCCCGCATAAGGGCGGGCCTTTGTCCGAAGGCATAGTTCACGGCCGCCATATCGCCTGCCCGCTGCATAACTGGTCGTTCAGCCTGCAAACCGGCGAAGCGGTTGGTGCCGATGCCGGTAAGGGCTGCACCCCGACCGTTCCGCTCAAAATCGAGAATGAGCGGATATTGTTGGGGATGCGCTGATGAGAACTCCCCCTGCGGGGCCGCCCGCGCGGTGCAGGGGGAGCTGTCTGTGAGCGAAGCGAACGACAGAGGGGGTAAACCCCACCTTCCGGTCTGATAATCAGACCTCCCCATGACTGACAAACGATTCACTGGATCGTTTGTTGGCGTCAAACCCCTCCATCAGGGGAGGTTCTGAGAGGATAAAATGACCACCTTTCCCCAATCGACAACCTGCCCCTACTGCGGCGTCGGCTGCGGGGTTAAGGCGGTCGTAAATAATCGTCAGATGACGGTGACCGGCGATGAAACCCATCCCGCCAACCAGGGCCGGTTGTGCTCCAAAGGCACGGCACTCGGCAACACCTTTGGCCTTGAGGGCCGGTTGCTGGAGCCGCGTATTCGCCGCAATGGGCAGATGGAAACGGCGACATGGGATGAGGCGCTTACGACAGTTGCCGCCAAATTTGCGCAGGTTATCCGCGACCACGGCCCCGATGCGGTGGCGTTTTATGTCTCAGGACAGTTGCTGACCGAGGATTATTACGCCGTCAACAAACTGGCCAAGGGCTATATCGGTACGGCCAATGTCGACACCAACTCACGGCTGTGCATGTCGTCCGCTGTTGCCGCCCATAAGCAAGCGTTCGGGGCCGATCTGGTGCCCGGCACCTATGACGACCTGACCGAGGCCGACATGCTGGTATTCTCAGGTCACAACGCCGCCTGGACCCATCCGGTGCTGTACCGCCGGATAGAGACGCGGGAAAACCAGTTCCGCGTCTGCATCGATCCTAAGCGTACCGATACGGCTAAGGCGGCCGATCTGCACCTGATGATCAGACCGCAAACCGATATCCGCCTGTGGAACGGATTGTGTGCGCATCTGATTGCCCGCGATGCACTCGATCATGATTTCATTGATCAGCATACGGAGGGCTATTCGCGCCTGATGGCGGCGTTGAGCACCGACGATCAGAGCCTTGATGCCATAGCCGACGACTGCGGCATTTCGGTTGCTGATCTTAAGCGCTTTTACGACGGCTTTTTGCACACGCCCAAGGTGGTCAGCCTGTTTTCGATGGGTTCAAACCAGTCATCGCAGGGCGTGCATAAGGGGCTCAGCCTGATCAATGCCCACCTGCTGTCGGGTAAGATCGGTAAACCGGGCGCGGCACCGTTTTCGATCACCGGTCAGCCCAACGCAATGGGCGGCCGCGAAGTTGGTGGCCTCGCCAACATGCTGGCTGCCCATATGGATTTTGATGAGGCGTCCAAATCCCTTGTCCAGCGTTACTGGGGATCGCCAACCATCGCCCCCAAGGCCGGACTGAAAGCCGTCGATATGTTCGAGGCGGTGCGCACGGGCAAGGTCAAAGCGATCTGGATCATGGCGACCAACCCGATGGTGTCCATGCCCGACACTAATAAGATTCATGAGGCCCTGTCGGGCTGCGAACTGGTGGTGGTGTCGGACGTCATCGCCCGCACCGATACGATGGACATGGCCCATGTTCAGCTTCCCGCAGCCGCGTGGGGCGAAAAGGACGGCACGGTCACCAACTCTGAGCGCGTTATATCCCGTCAGCGCAATCTGGTGCCTCTGCCGGGTGACGTGCGCCCTGACTGGGCGATTATCGCTGAGGTCGCCCGCCGCATGAATACTGACTGGGTGTCGGCATTTAATTGGGCAGGGCCGGATGAGGTCTTTGCCGAACATGCCGGCCTGACCGCCTTTGAAAATGATGGCAAACGCTTCCTTGATCTGGGCGGCCTCACCGGCATGTCCAAGGCCGAATATGACGCCCTCCAGCCGGTGCGTTGGCCGTTCAAATCCGATGGCCTGCCCTCAGATCGTCTGTTCGCCGATGGTCAGTTCAACACCCCCAACGGCCGCGCTCGTCTGATCGCGCCGATTGTACGCTGCCCCGCCAATCAGACCACACCCGAATTTCCATTCCACCTCAATTCGGCCCGCGTGCGCGATCACTGGCACACCCTGACCCGCACGGCCTTAGCGCCGGAACTGAACCGCCACCTGACCGAGCCACTGCTCGATATCCACCCCAAAGACGCCCGTCGCCTGCACATCAAGGACGGACGGCTGGTGGTCGTGACGACGGCCTGGGGTGAGGCCATCCTGAAAGCCCGCGTGACCGATGATGTGCGCGAGGGATGCTTATCGGTGCCGATGCACTGGACGAAGCAGTTCGCACCGTTTGGCCGCTCGAACCAGCTTATCAATCCGGCGGTTGATCCCATATCAGGTCAGCCGGAATTCAAGCACACCCCGGCCAATGTGCGCGCCTATAACGAAGCCTGGCACGGCTTTGTCATGGCGCCGCGCGACTTTGACGGTGAGTTGCCGATTTGGCCTGATGACACCATCTGGCGGCGTACCACCCATGCCCATGCCGACTGCTTTGAAATTGCCGGGATTGCTCCGGTCGATATCGCATCGGTTGAGGCCAATCTGATCCTTGAGGATGCGACCACCGGCCTGACGCGGCGGGTGCGGGTTGAGGATGGGCGAATTACACGGGCGATATTCCTGGCCCCGATCCATAAAAAGCTGCCCCCGCGCGACTGGCTGCTGGAACGCTTTGGCGATGCCGAACTGAACCCTGCCGACCGCGCCGCCCTGCTGATCGGGCGGCTGCCGGGGATGCAGGACAAAGGCCGGATCATCTGCGCCTGCCGGTCTGTCGGCGAAAAAGTCATTCTGGCGGCCATCGAAGACGGCGCAAAAACCGTCGATGAGATCGGTGAAATCACCACCGCTGGCACGTCATGCGGGTCGTGCAAGGGCGAACTGAAACAATGCCTGCTGAAACACGCCATCAAAAAGGAGCCGGTTCATGCGTAAAGCCCTTAGAACCTCCCCTGTTGTAGGGGAGGGTGGATGCGAGCGTAGGGAAGCAGACGGGTGGGGTAATACCCCCCTCCGGCCTTTCTTAGACACTAACGCTTCGCTATTTGAGTGCTGGCCGGTTTCCCCCCTGCATCAGGGGGGATTCTAATGACCGGTTTTGTATCCTTAGTCGGCGCAGGCCCCGGCGATGCCGATCACCTGACGCTGGGGGCGCTGAAAGCCCTGCAATCAGCGCAAGCCGTGCTTTATGATGCCCTCGTCAGCGAAGACATCATCGCCTTGGCCCCCGCCAAATGCGTCAAGATCTGCGTCGGAAAGCGCGGTGATCGTCTGTCTGTGCCGCAGGATAAAACCAATGCCCTGATGGTTCGGCTGGCGAAAAAAGGCCTGCATGTGGTGCGCCTCAAAGGCGGCGACCCGTCAGTATTTGGTCGCGTCGAAGAAGAACGCGACTACCTTGAGGCCCACAATATTGCGCACAAGACCCTGCCCGGCGTGACCGCAGCCTCAGCCGCAGCGGCGCAGTTTGCCTTTCCGCTCACCCATCGCGGTGAGGCCCGTTCGGTCACGTTTCTGACCGGCCGCACCAAGGACGGTTCGATCGACCTGAAGGAAACCGCCGTCTGCGATCCGCAAACCTCATTAGTGTTTTACATGTCGTCGCATAATGCGGCTCATATCGAGGCGCGCTTGATCGCGGCGGGCCGTAGCGCCA
The DNA here is from genome assembly GCF_028550435.1 of Asticcacaulis machinosus. GTDB lineage: Bacteria > Pseudomonadota > Alphaproteobacteria > Caulobacterales > Caulobacteraceae > Asticcacaulis > Asticcacaulis machinosus. The sequence goes on from NZ_JAQQKV010000002.1 coordinate 246,920, forward strand.
ACACCCCCATTGTCATCGTCGAAAATGCCGGACGGGCTCATGCCCGCGCCTTAAAATCCACTCTAAGCCAACTGGCCACACAGGTATCTGACGCCGCCTATGAAGGCCCCGTCCTGATCGGTGTCGGTGAGGCTTTCCGCTTTGCGCGGCTGGACGCATCCGCTACACTTAACGCATGTCAGAAACTTCAGATGCAAGCGCAGACAGCATGATTTTGGGGGTGGTCCTGGCGGGGGGAAAGGGCCAGCGGATGGGCGGCAATAAGCCGTTTGCCATCTATGACCACGCGCCCCTGATCAGCCATGCCATAGCCGCCCTTACCCCGCAGGTATCGCAGCTTCTGGTCAATGCCGGTGAACCAATATCGCCAGTCGCGACGCAGTTGCGCACCCTGAAAACACCGCTGATCTATGACGATCCGGCCATAACGAACCTTGGGCCCTTAAGCGGCATCCACACGGGGTTGAAAGCCGCCATCCGGCTCAAGGCCAAGTCGCTGATTAGCCTGCCGTGCGACATGCCCCATATTCCGGACACGATGGTCAAGTCGCTGATCACCGCCCAGATGGTGTCGGGCGCGGATATTGTCTATATCAAGGGCCAGCGCGACCACCCCTTATGCGCTTTGTGGCAACCGTCAGTGTTTGCGGCCCTTGATGGTGCCCTGCGTAGAGCCGATGGCGGACTGGGTGTGCTGCGATTTTTGAGCACTCAAAAGGTCAGCACGCTCACGCCGATCGATGAGCGCGCCTATACCAACATCAATACCTTGACAGATCTCGACTTACTGCGCGCGCTCTAATGGCAGGATTTGCACCAGATCACCGGCTTTAGAGGAAGGCGCATCAGCCAGACGACGCAGTAGGGCATTGGATTGTGCGAACACCGTCACCAGCGACGAATCCTGGTCACGCAGAGCCGTGACCTTAAGCTGGCCCTTATCGTCATGGCTCATCACCGCCCTGAGCCAGCTTTCACGCGGGCCATTGGCCGGGATTGCGGCGGTAAGTTTGGCGGCAAGCAGCGATCGCGGTTCATACCGTCCCAGAGCCGCCTCGATATAGGGCCGCAAAAATAGCTGCGCACAGACCATAGCCGAGGCCGGATTGCCGGGCAGACCGAGCACGCGCTGCCCGCCCTCAAGACTACCCAGCCAGGTCGGCTTACCCGGTTTGATATTGATACTGGCAAAATCGATCTGAAGTCCCATCTGTTCCAGCGCCGGTTTGACCAGATCGTAATCGCCGACACTGGCCCCGCCGATGGTCACGATCAGATCGGCTTTCACGTTTTTGAGCGCCTTGTGGATGGCTTTGATGCTATCTCCCGCCGCCCCGATAAATTTGGCCTTAGCCCCCCATTGTTCGATCAGCCCGATCAGGGCGTGGGAGCCGGATTCAAAAATCTGATCGGCTTTGGGCTTACCGCCCACTTGCACCAGTTCATCACCATTGGACAGGATGGCCACCACCGGTTTTTTGCGCACAATAACCTTATCGTACCCCGCCGCTGCGACCAGCGACAGCGACCACGGATCAAGGATTTGACCGGCCTCAAGCAGCACATCGCCCGCCTTGAAGTCACCACCGCGCGGACGGATATTATCGCTTTTCGAGGCCCAGCCATCGGGCTGGACGAAAATCAGATCACCCTGCTGATCGACATTTTCCTGAATGATAACGGCGTTTGCGGCTTCTGGTACCGGCGCGCCGGTAAAGATACGTAACGCCTCACCGGCAATCAGGTCGCCCTTGAAGCGCCGGCCGGCCAGACTGTCACCGACCACGGTCAGAGGCTCATTTTGCAGGGTTTCATCGCTAATCAGATCAACCACCGCATAGCCATCCATGGCCGAGGCATTGAACGGCGGCTGATCGCGGGTGGCGAGCACATCTTCGGCCAGCACCCGGCCGCGCGCTTTTTCCAGCTTGACCTTTTGGGTGCGCGGTTTCGGCGCCACCATACGCATAAAGTCGGCAGCCTGATCGACGGTTATCCCTTTGAGCGCGGCCATTAGCGTTCCTTTAATCTGGGCATGAGTTCGACCATGTTGCACGGCCCGTGACGGCTATCCAGTTGCCAGCGGATGACCTTGTCCCAGCCGTCCTTACACGCGCCGTTAGACCCCGGCAGGCAGAACACAAACACCCCGTCAATCAGTCCCGCCAGAGCCCGCGATTGCAGGGTCGATAGGCCGACCGTCTGAAAACTGACCATATGGAAAATAGTCGAAAAGCCTTCAATACGTTTATCGAACAGCGGCTCAACCGCTTCGGGCGTGACATCGCGACCGGTAATGCCGGTGCCACCGGTGGTGATGATGACCTCGATCTCTTTCGACTTGATCCAGTTGCGGATAATGGTGCGGATATGGTCAATATCGTCGCGCACAATATTGCGCGCCGCCAGATGATGCCCCGCCTCGGTGATCCGCCGCGCCAGTACATCGCCGGAGGTGTCATTTTCCGCCGTGCGGGTGTCGGATACGGTGAGCACCGCGATATTGACGGATTTGAACGGGCGGTCTTCATGGATACGACCCGCCCCGATATAGGCGCGGTCAGTGTCGGTAAGGGGCAGCAATCTATCCTCCGGTGACGGACATGGTACGGTTACCTACGCCGCGCACGGTACCCGATTCGATCAGGAATTCATGGCGGCGGGGTTTGTGGTTGAGGGCCTCGGCATAGGCGGCATCAAGGCCAGCATCGGTCGGATCAGCCCGTAACGCAGCCGCCAGATCGACATGATCGTCCTGACCCAGACACATATAAAGCTTACCCGTTGCAGTCACCCGCACCCGGTTGCAATCATCGCAGAAATTGTGGCTGAGCGGCGTGATCAGCCCCAGCTTGCCGCCGGTTTCCGCCACACGGAAATAACGTGCGGGCCCGGCTGTTTTTTCCGTTAGCGGCGCAAGGCTCCAGAACGATGACAGGTCGGCCACAACATCGCGCAAAGACACAAACTGATCTTCACGGCCGGCAATATCGTCCCCCAGCGGCATGGTCTCAATCAGCGAGACATCGATACCGCGCCCGTGCGCCCAGCTTATGATTTCCGGTATTTCCGAACGGTTATCGCGGGCCAGGGCCACGACATTAAGCTTGATTTTGATACCCCCGCCTTGCGCCGCCTCGATCCCTTCGATGACCCTGGCAATATCGCCGCCGCGCGTAATACGCCGGAACACATCAGGTTTCAGGCTATCCATCGACACATTTATGCGTTTGATGTTCGCCGCCACCAGATCGGGCACCGCATCTTTCAGCAAGGTGCCATTGGTCGTTAACGTCAGCTCTTTCAGGCGCCCAGTTTCGACATGCGCGCCGATGCGCTTGAGGAAACCCAATATACCCTTGCGCACCAGCGGCTCGCCGCCGGTAATGCGCAAGGTTTTCACCCCCTGATCCATCAGAAACAGGCTTAAGCGCTCCAGTTCCTCATAGGACAGAAGTGCTGATTTGGGCAGAAAGGTCTGGCGCTCACTCATGCAGTAGGTGCAGCGCAGGTCGCACCGATCCGTCACCGAAATCCGCACATAGGAAATGCGGCGGCCATGAACATCGGCGCGGGGCACAAGTGGCGGAATCTGGGGTAAAAACGTCATAATAAACCTGCCGCTCAGGCTACACCAAAAGCCTGATGAAGAACAGAAAAACCGCGCAATCGTGACTGTAAATTCGTTATATTTGCCTGTAGGGTTACAAACGCCCTGTAAGGAAACCCTATGATCCGCGTTCTGTTTTTCGGAAAGATATCCGACCTGATCGGTCAGCGCGAAATCACTGTGCCGCATGAACCCGGCTCAAGTCTGCACCGGCTGCGCGATACGGTATTCAACGACCTTATGGCCGCGCAGGCCCTGAAAGCTTGCGATATTCACATGAGCGTCAACCAAACCAAGGCGCGCGAAGACATCACCCTGAACGACACCGACGAAGTGGCTTTTTTCTCAGTTTTTTCAGGCGGTTAAATAGCGCCTTAAATCCTAAAACCAACCTGCCCACGCGTAAAGGTTTATTTATCTAAGCCTGCTAGAATTCCCGCAATCGAAGAATTCGTGAACGGACATTTCAGTCCGCCGTCCGCAGGTAGAGCCCTTGTCCCCGTCGCCTTTAACCCGTATTATTGATCTGTTCCGCGTTCAATCGGACAATCCGGCACTGGTGCGTGCTCAGTTTGAGGCCTTCACCAAACAGGCCCCCATTCTTTATTTCATCCTGACCACCAATGCGCTGACGGTCTCATATACCTTTTATGGCGAAGCGCCGATCTGGCTGGCCGTTTATATCCCCGTCACATTTGGCATGCTGTGCGCCCTGCGTCTCAAGGTCTGGTGGCAGAGGCGACACGCGCAATATGACGATGCGCAAATCTTAAAACAACTGCGACTGACCCATAAGCTGGCCGTAGGATTGGCGGTTGGTTTTACAGCCTGGAGTCTGGCGCTTTATCCCTACGGCGATCCCTATGCCCAGGGGCTTATTGCGTTTTTCATGGCCCTGACGGTCATTGGCTGCATTTTCTGCCTGATGCACGTGCGCTCGGCCGCACTTCTCGTGACCCTGATCGTCAACACGCCGTTCATCATCTTTTTTATGTTTGAAGGCCAGGCGGCCTTACGGGCGGTAGCGGTCAATCTGGCGCTGGTGTCGATCGCCATGATCTTTATTCTGATGGTCTATTATCGCGATTTTGCCAATCTGGTGCAGTCGCGCAAGGATCTGATCGTCAAGCAGGAAGAGACCGAACGCTTAAGCGATGATAATTTCCGCATTGCCAATCTCGACAGCCTGACTGACCTGCCGAACCGTAGGCGTTTCTTCGCGGCGCTTAACCTGACGTTTGAAATCTGCCACAAAAGCGGGGACCGCTTTGCCATCGGCATTGTCGATCTGGATGGGTTCAAGCCTGTCAATGATACCTATGGCCACGCGACCGGCGACCGGGTGCTGGTTGAGGCAGGGCGTCGTCTGCAAAGCCTGTGCGGATCAAATGTCATCCTGTCGCGACTGGGTGGTGATGAGTTTGGGCTGGTTGTCACCGGCAACCCCAGCGACGAAGACCTGATGACGCTGGGGCAAAAGCTGGGCGACATCGTACGCCTGCCGTACAATGTTGGCGCCTCGCACGCGTTGATATCGGCCTGTATTGGTTTTGCCACATTCCCGGATTCGGCCAATACGCCCGACGGCTTGTTTGAGCGGGCCGACTATGCGCTCTATTATGCCAAACGCCATCTGCGCGGGCAAACCGTACTGTTCTCGCAGGCCCATGAGAAACTGATCCATGAACACAGCGTGGTTGAGCAGGCCCTGCAAGCCGCCGATCTGCAATGCGAACTGTCCGTGGTCTACCAGCCGATCGTTGATGCCCGCACCGGCCGTATCGCCGCCTTTGAGGCCCTGGCCCGCTGGCAAAGCCCGTTTCTGGGCGCCATTGGCCCTGACCGGTTTATTCCGATTGCCGAGCGCGCCGGCTTGATCCGACCGATGACGAAGGTGCTCATTCAAAAGGCCCTTAAGGCCGCCGCATCCTGGCCAGATCATGTCCGCATTTCGATCAACCTGTCAGCGCAGGATATCTCCGTCGCCGAAGGGGTGGTGCAGATTATCGCCTGCGTCAACCAGAGCGGGGTTGATCCTAAACGTATTGATTTTGAAATCACCGAAACCTCAATCACCAGCGATTTCGCCCAGGCCCGACGGGCGATTGATGCCCTTAAGGCATTAGGATGCGGGATTTCACTGGATGATTTCGGCACCGGCTACTCCTCGCTCAGCCACGTCCACCGTCTGCCGCTCGATAAGATCAAGGTCGACAAGAGTTTTATCTCCGACATCGACACCAATCCGGCCAGCCTGAAGATCGTGCGCTCGCTGATCGTGCTGTGTCAGGACATGGGGCTTACCTGCGTCATCGAAGGTGTAGAGACCGAAACCCAGTTTGAAATCCTGACCGAGCTGGGCGGCGACTATATTCAGGGCTGGTATTTCTCAAAGCCGATGTCCGGTGATCTGGTCTTACGCTACATGGAACAGGACCAGCCCGCCCGCCGCCAAAATGCCTAATCGCTATAGTATTGCGTTAAGAGCGTTCAAACAGGCCACACCCAGATCGGCACTGGCCTGCGGCGACCAGCCCTGTTCAGGATCAGACGCATCAAGGCTGTCCTTAAATGGCATTTCCAGCGTCATCCCGACACAGCCATAGCGGCGCGGAATGGCGCGCGCGCAGATGGTCGGGGCCTCATCACCGCCGAAATTGGGCGGATACCCATAGGTGGTCTGAAACGCCGATGAGGCTTTCAGTAGGGCGGCATAATAGTCCTGACAGCCGTTCTTTTGCGCCGCGCTTGATTTCACATCAATATCGCAGCCATCGATAAAGACATGCGGAATGGCTTCATCACCATGCACATCCATCATGAAATCTACGCCGGTATCATCCATCGCCTTGAGCACCGCCGCCACTTCCGGCGCGTTTTCAGGCGGAATGTGCCATTGCCGGTTTAGATCAAGTCCCGCCGCATTGGCACGCAGATTGCCGTGGAATGCGCCATCGATATTGACCAGCGGCACCAGATAGACCGTGGCTTTTGACAGCAGTTCCGTCACCGCCGGATCGTCCGTCCTCATCAGGTGCGCCACGGCCCCTTCCATCCACCAGCTTGCCATCGTCTCGCCGGAATGCTGCCGCCCCAGAAACCACACTTTTTTGCGGCCACTGCCGAACCGCAGACGGGAAATGGGCCGCCCCTCGGTCGAATGACCGATGATGTCGAGTTTGGCCCCCGTTCCGGCTGCCCGGTGCAGCAGTTCCTCATGGCGGTTCAGGCTATATGGCGCGAAATAGGCAAACCACACGACCGGCGTTTGCGGCGTATAGGTGATGATCAGGTCACCGTTGTCATAGCGGGTATCGCACTGGTGCCAAACCTGCCCATCTTCTGAGGCGCGGGCGCGGTAATTATCCCAGCCATCGGGGTATGAGCATTGATCAACGTCTTTGAGGGTCAGGGTCAAACCTTGACCCACAGCCCCCTCTACCCGGAAATAAAACCACTGGCTCCAGCCCGCGCGGCTGTCTTTTCGGATGCGCAGTTCGGCCTGAGCGCCGTCTACTGCCACGACCTCTATGTTACCGCCATCGAAATCAGAAGACACTGCCAAAGCCATTATTATCTACCTTCCGCTGGTTACAACCTTAGTCGTTGCCGTGATCACAATTGCCGTGTAGCGTGAACCCAACAAAGCCTTAATTCAAGTCATGCTGCATACACCAGGTACACATCGCTTCGAAGATTTTATTGCGGATACGGCACGCGCCGCAACGGCGGATGATCTGTTTGGCACCTTCACCAGCGCCATGCAAAGGTTTGGCTATGATCTGATTAATTTTTCGGTACCGCGCGATCTGGATATACCGGCCGAATTTAATCGCACAGGTTTGCTGATCAACTATCCCGAAGACTGGCAAAAGCACTACGACGAAAAAGGACTGGCGCGCTACGATCCTGTGCTGAGGGCCGCAGCTACCCATCACTGGGGATTTTTGTGGTCGGATCTGGAAAAACAGCAGTCACTGGATAAGACTCAGATAAATCTGATGCGTCTGGCCGAAGATGCCGGTCTAAACAATGGTATTGGCATTCCATTTAAAGGTCGGCGGGCCCAGATTGCTGGGGTTGCTCTGGCCAGTACTGAACGCACAGACGCCTGCCTGAAAGATCTGGACTTGATCAGCGCCTATTGCACCCAGTTTTACGCCGCCTACAAACGCCTGTACGCACGATCGGATATACAGACATTTGCGGTACTGACCCCTAAGGAAGAAGAGGTTTTACTGTGGGTGGCGGCCGGCAAAACCGATGAAGACATCGCGTCCATTCTGACCATCAGCCGCAATACGGTCGATACCCATATGCGCCACATCTTTCGCAAACTTGAGGTCACCAATCGCGTTCAGGCGGTCGTCAAAGCCGTCATGGCCGGCATAATTCATCCCTGACCTGGCCATTATACATAGGGGCATCACGTATTCTCGTGATGCCCACGCATAGATTTTTCGATTAGCCTGATATCTGCGGTTTCGAGGGCGGGGGCTTTCGTTCGAGCGTTTTCTTGTCAGGTGGCAGCACCTGACAGATCAGAAAGAGCGACCAAACAAAGAGTCAGAGCAAATTTCAATATGATCGAAAATTGCTCTGAATACGGGTTAAGGGAATGTACGCATGAGCCAGACAGATACGGGTGTATTTTCACTGGAAGATCTCGATAGCCGCGAGCAAACCATTCATAATGTGATTGCAGCGCTTGATTACATCAAATCGATCGCCGAGGCAGAGGGCGAAACTGAGGTGGCTGAACTGATTGGCGCTACCTTTACGATCTGTCTCAACACCTATTCTCTGGCCAAGCGGATGCAGTTGCGTGAGCAGATAGAACAGGACATGGGGCTAAAAGCACACATCCCAGGCCGCCGCAATTAAAGCGGTTTCCAGTGTACGCCCGATCAACAAAATTTTATGGGTAAGAAATAATTTTAAGTTTAGTTTTAAGTATAAAAGAAACCCGTCAGGCGTGTGCGTCCTGACGGGTGCCTTATATTGTGGCCAGTTTGGGCGCAAGCCTTGGCCTATTGAGGGAGGTCGATAGGTCAAAGTCGCCGGACAAGACCAAGTTAAGACCGATTTCAGATTTAGGCAACCAATCGCTTTACAAATTATTTACAATCCCATCCCAAATGACACTTTGCTAGACGGTAAAAAGATGCTGTGGCCCAATATCCTTTACGGTCGCGCACCCGCTCAAGGCCATAACCACTTCCAGCTCCTCGTGCAGAGTGCGCAGAGCATGGGCTACCCCTAAGGCTCCGGCGGTAGCCAGAGCGTGCATAATGGGCCGCCCGATCATAACCGCCGCAGCCCCAAGTGCCAGAGCCTTAAATACATCGCTGCCGCGCCGGATACCGCCATCGATAAGCACCGGCCCGCGCCCTTGGGCGGCGGCGACTATGGCGGGCAGAACCTCAATCGTTGCGGGCAGTCCGTCCAGTATACGCCCGCCATGATTGGATATAACCACACCCGTCGCACCGGCCTCAAATGCCCTCACCGCATCGTTAGGCGTCAGTATGCCCTTAAGCATAACTGGCAGTCGGGTTTGGCCCACCAGCCATTCCATGTCGTCCCAGGTCGGTGCCTGTGCCATCAAACCATCAAAGACCACACTCTGGTTCGCCGTAAGGGGCTGTAAGGGCGCTGACGGCGGCGTGACATTAACTGCCCGCACGTCGTCCGGCAGCCTAAACCCTGCCCGCTGCTCACGATTACGCAAACCAGCCAGAGGCGCATCAACGGTAACCATTACCCCTGCAAACCCAAGGGCTTCAGCGCGCCGCACCATCTCAAGCACCGCCCCGCGATCCGGTTGCAGATAGAGTTGCAGCCACAAGGGCCCGGTCGCCTTGGCCGCAATCTCTTCAAACGATACAGAGGCCAGTGAGCTTATGACCATGCCCGCCCCGATCGCACCTGCCCCCAGAGCGGTGGCAGCTTCACCTTCCGGATGAAAGAGCCGGTGATAGGCCATTGGCGCCACAAATATCGGATGCGGTAAGGTTCGCCCCAGCAGTTCCAACCGGGTATGGCCGCCCGCCACATTGCCCAGTACATGGCCCGCCAGTTTGATGCGCTGATAGGCCTGTGCATTATCGGCAAGGGTCAGTTCATCGCCCGCACCGCTCATCAGATAGACCCAGGCATTGTCATCCAGCCGCGCGCGCGCATAGCGCTCATAGTCGCTCAAGCTGACAATATCGCGAGGGATTGAGGTCAGTATAGTCACAGGCCAGCCCTCATAAGTCGGCCCATTGCCGCAGCAAATTATGATAGTGGGCGGTCAGGGTCACCACTTCAGGACTGTCGCCCACCTTTTGGCGCAGCTTAAGAATGGTCATATCCAGATCGAACAGCATCTGGCGGCGGCTATCATCCCTGACCATACTCTGCACCCACAGAAATGACGCCAGCCGTACCCCGCGGGTTACCGGCTCAACCCTGTGAAGAGATGTCGATGGATAAAGGATCGCATCACCAGCGCTGAGTTTGACCTCATGGGCGCCGTAAGTGTCTTCGATAATCAGTTCACCGCCATCGTAGTCTTCGGGATCATTCAGAAACACGGTGCAGGACACATCGGTCCGCACACTGATGTTTTTCAACGGGTCGTAATGTATGGCGCTGTCGACATGGTTGCCGTAGTGACCACCACCTTCATAGGCATTAAAGCGCGGCGTCAGAATGATATGCGGTAAAGCCGCCGACACAAACAACGGATGGGCTTTGAGCGCCGTGGTGACCATATCGGCCATAATCTGAGACTGGGGCGCATCGGCGGGTAGTTGGCGGTTCTGCTTGACCTGACTGGCCTGCGCCCCCGCGGTCGCCGCCCCGTCCTGCCACGATGCCTCAGTCAGCGCACGGCGAATATCGCCAAGCTGATCAGGGCTTAACACGTCAGGGATATGCAGCATCATGATGGTCGCCTCCTGATACCGTTTTACAGGTTTTCCCAATAAAAACAGCCCCCGTCATCACAACGGGGGCCGTTCTTTTTGTCGCAGCAGAGTGATTAAAACTTGTAGCTCAGGCTCAAAGTCGCCGCGCGGGGCTGGCCCATGGTCAGGCGTGCACCGGAGTTGTTAAGCGTAGAAATATAGTCTTCGTCGAACAAATTATAGACATTCAGACGCAGAGCTACATCGCGGTTGAAATCATAAGCTGCCATAGCATCCACTACCCAGTAGGCCGGGATTTCCGGCACGTTTGACGTGGCAATTACAGCCGCAGGATCAACGACACGCTTTTGGTCAGACGTATAACGCGCGCCGCCGCCAATGGTCAGCTTAGGCAGAACCTTATAGGTCGTCCATACCGTGCCAGTCAGATCCGGGGACCACCGGGCAGCCGCCCCATTGGCGTTATTGCCGGTCGAACCATCGGTGATTTCGGTTTCCATGGTCGCAATGCCGGCCATGATGCTCCATTTGTCATTGATCTTGCCAACAGCGCTCAGCTCCAGGCCTTCGACAATACGTTTCCCAAACTGCACCACACGCACGGCAGACGACGGATCGGAATCGATAGCGATTTCGTTCTCATGCTCAGTGCGATAGTAGGCCGCCGTCAGCGACAGGTGCTCATTCAGCAAATCCCACTTCGTGCCGAGTTCGTAGTTGAAGGTCTCCTGCGGATCCATGTTTGGGTTAGCCGTAGAGGTAGCGCTTTCGCTAAGCGTAAAGTTCGCGCCACCCGGAGGGGTGACCGAATTGGCGATCGACGCATAGATCGAGCCGTTCGGCAGAGGCTTATAGACCGCACCGACGTTCCAGCTAAATACCGTATCATCACCTTCAATGTGCGCGGCCAGCTTGGTTCCTACGGGAATGGTTTGAACGGCAGGTGCGGTAACTCGCCCCTGAACGGTTATGATGTCGGTTTCAGTCGAGTAGGTATCTGAACGGAAGCCGGCATTGATCAACCACTGGTCATTGAGTTTAATGGTATCGAACGCATAAAGCGAAAGCGTTGTCGTGCTACCCTCAGTCATAGCGCCTGTGCGTAAGAGAGCGGGCAAAACAACATTGGCGTTCGGATTATAAAGATTGGCAGCGGGAATGACGGGAACATCAGCCACAGGCGTCGTGGCTAGAGACGTCGCCAGAGTCAGAGTTTTCTGACGCTCATACATAACTTCGGCACCGGCTGAGAGATCGTGCTCAAGCCCGCCCAAGGTGAAGGACGTGACGATGCTGGTCTGGTTAGCCAGGATTTCATTTTCCTGATCCACGCCCTGACGGCTGCGCGCCAGAGTCCATGTAGACGGATTGGTCAGGACAGCCCCGGAGTTTGCTGGATTGATACCGTTAATCCCCGTAAGGACACGATCCATAGAGGTTTTACCGTAACGTGCCGTGTTGGTGACGAAAGTGTTTTCGTTCAGGTCATGCTCAAACTTGACCGTAAGCATGTTGGCTTCGGTCTTTTCGAAATCATTGACCGAACCGTAGAAGTTTTCGCGATCAACCTTGGCACCGGCCCGGATCGTTGCATCGGCATTATAGAAGCCTTCCAGACCGATGCTGGGGATGCCGCCATCAGGGACATTGTCCTGCTTCACGTGCTGGGCAAAAGCATAAAGGCGGGTGCGGGTGCCCAGACCAAAGGCGATGGATGGCGCGATGCCGTAACCAGAATTGTTGACTTCATCACGGCCTGGAACGTCGTTGTCCTGAGAGAAAGCGTTCAGACGGAAAGCGATAGTGTCACCCAGCTTGTGGTTGACATCGACCGCGCCGCGCAGGCCACCTTCGGAGGTGAGGTTGGCCTGAAGCGAGGACGCGTCCTGCAAGGTCGGCAGTTTGGACACCAGATTGATGTAGCCCGAAGACGACCCCCGGCCACCATCTGAACCGGACGGCCCCTTGGCGACTTCGATCTGTTCGATGTTAAAGGTGTCACGGGTTACGGCCCCCAGATCGCGGATACCATCAAGGAACAGCGAAGACTGCGTCGAGAAGCCGCGCATCTGGAACGTATCGCCCGACGACGTATTGCCGTTTTCACCCAGTTGCATGGTGATGCCCGGCGTATTGCGCAGAGCTTCCATCAGGGTCGTGGCGCCCTGTTCCTGAATGATGTTCTTGGTGATGACGGTCACGGTCTTGGGCGTATCGACCAGGGCTTGCGTGAACTTAGGTGACGTCAGTTCAGACTTATACTTATCGACCGTTGCCGTAACCGTGACTTCTTTCAGGGTCTTTTCTTCCGCCGCCTGAGCGTGAGCGATGAGGGGCATGGCCGGAATAGCGACGGCGGCGACAGTGGCCAGGTAGCGATTGACGCTGTGTTTACGGCTGCGAATTTTGGTCATGGGTTTTGGTTATCCGTGCTTATAAAATATCGAGAAACTATCAACCGCACCCCGCAGTTAATAATCATTCGCAAGCTCGATTAAACCTAATCCCGCCTTTTGCAAGCGCAAAATGTCCAGTTTTTGACTTTCATTATCAACCTGTAAAAATTGTGGCAAAAAACCAACACATTTCATGGCTGACACAATGTGCACACAACGAAAAGGGCCGCCCATCGAAATTGAGCAGCCCTTTACATATTAGATATGTCGCGTTTACCTACTGCGGCATGACCTCAAGGGTGACCGAATAGGACATGCGCAGCGGAGCCGCCGGGCCGCGCTGGCCACCGCCCATGCCCCCGGCCTGACCGCCAGCCGCAGGGCCCGCAGCAGGTGCATCGTCATCATCTTCTTCAGGACGCGGCGGGAAGCTGGTGTTGACCCAGTAAGCCCCGGCCAGTTCCCACTTGATCGAAAACTCACCATTGGCATCGGTTTTCAGCACCTGATCCTTCAGCGCGCCGCGATAGCGCACGCCACCGGGAACGATCTTGATCGACAGGCCAGACGTTGGCTTGCCGTCAACCAGCACGCGGAATTTGGCGGCCTCCCCCAGCACCAGATCGGTCGTCGGTTGCAGGGGCAGAATCTCAAGGCCCTTACCAATAGCCTTGATGTCGGTCGGCGCGCCTGATGTCACAAAGGTTTCAACGCGGCCAAAGTTGCGCGATACGGTCAAGCCTTCGGCATTTGCCGGTACTTCCTTGGCGAAGGTTTCTTCGGTGCCGCGGAAGTTGACGTCCTGACCGTCCTTTTTGTAGCGCGCCATGACCGAATTATTGACCGAGGCGATGCGGTAGGTGCCGGGCTTCAAAAGCTTGACATCAAAGGTCGCGCGCAGCTTGCCCGTAGAGACATTCTCAGCCTCAACCGCCGCCCCATCAGGGCCGGTGATTTGCAGGCCAGTCAGGCGCATGGCGTTATGGTCGGCATAGAACAGGCCGTTCGAGGACGCCGCATCAACCGTCACATAGGTCGGACGCTGCGGATTGGTCGAGACCTCAACCTGCGTGGCCGATGGCAGCAGCCACTGGCTGTGAGCGACGGCGCTGACCGGGCCGAGTGCGGCCAGAAGTGCCAGCGAACTGATAAGACCTTTGGTGAATTTCATGTCGTTAAGGTTCCCGATGAAGACTAAGATTTCAGATTAAAGCGAATGGGTACATTGACCCATGACTCGACGGCCTGCCCGTTGCGACGGGCGGGGGTAAACTTCCAGGTCTTTACGGCCTGTCTGGCGGCACCATCCAGACGCATAGAGCCGCTGGAGGTCTTGATCTGCACCTCACCTACGCCACCATCGGCGCGCACCATAAGCCTCAGCCAGACGACGCCCTGCTCGCGCATCTGCACGGACTTGGGCGGATAGGGCGGGGCCGGATTACGTGATAAGGCCTGATCGACATCGACCTCGACAAATCGCTCTGCAGCCGGCGCGGGCGCGGGGGATGGCGGGGCAGCCACCGGTGCGGCGGCCACCGTCTTAGGGGCCTCCACCGCCGCCATGACCAGAGGGGCGACATCCGATACCACAGGGGTTTCAACGGTGCGGGCCTTAATGGGCGATGTACTGACCGGCTGGGGTGTGGGCGGCGTCGGCGCGGGTTTGGGCTTATCCGGCTGGATCTGCGGCAGGTACATCTCGACCAGCATCGCCTCATCAAGGGCTGCCTGAGCGGGTGTCGCGACAAAGCGCATGGTCACAAAATAAAGCCCGATACCGGCATGAACGGCGATAGATAAGGCTACGGCAATGGCTATTGGTGATACCCGCGTGGTCTTAGCCGCCGACGGCTTAAGAGCACGTCCCGTTTCAGGTTTCTTATTCGGCCTAACATCTGGCTTAATATTTGGCGCGAACGCCGCCTGCACACCCATGCCCACTACCCGCAATGATATCCGGCAGGCTGGGTAGCACCTATGCAAATAATTCGCAAGTGCATGGGCAGTAAAATTAACGGTCTCGTGCTGTTTTTACCGCGTCAAAACGCCCCCCCGAAGAGGCAGACAGCATCATCAGGCCTTGGAGACAGGCCCGCTCGATTCACGGATGACCAGCTCATGCGGCGTAAGGTAGGTACTGACAAAACCCGACTGCGTGCTTTGCTGATCCCAGGCGTCGACCAGATGCACGACCTTACGGGCCATCTCAAGGTACGGCTGAGCGATGGTCGTCAGTTGCGGCCAGACAGCGGAGGCAATGGGCGCATCATCAAAACCGACCACCGACAGGTCACCGGGTATGCTGAGGCCCCGGCGATGGGCGACCATAGCGACCGCCGCCGCCGTTTCATCATTGGCGGCAAAGATCGCGGTCGGCGGCTCCGGCAAGGACAACAGCGTCTCGGCGGCCTCAATACCCTTTTTGAACATGAAATCACCGCTGGCGAACAGTTCTGACTTAGGCCGCGGCAACCCTCTGGCGTCATAGGCTTCGATAACACCCGAACGGCGCAGGATCGAGGCCGAGTGATCAGGGTGGCCGGTGATATGGCCGATGCGGGTATGCCCCAGCGAGAACAGATATTCGATGATCTGACGCGCCGCCGCCCGGTCATCCATCACGACCGACGGAAAATGCGGGTCATGGACGGACGGCGCAATCAGCACAGCCCGCGCCCCACGTTCGCGCAGCAATTCTTTGAGTGGCGCAAAATCACAAAGAGTCGGCAGCAAGATCAGGTCTCGCACCCGACCTTCGGTCAGGAAGCGGTCCACCCGTGCCTTCCAGTCCGGCATAACGCCTTCAAACAGCTCAACCGTCATATATTTACCCGCTTCCATGCAAGCGGTCAGCAGCGCCTGATGAAAACGGCTCTGGTAACCGGAAGCCGGATCTTCCAGCAGCAGACCGATCGAGGAAAACCCGCCCAGCCGCAACTGCCGCGCCGACGCATTGGGGCTGTAGTCCAGCGCTTTCATGGCCGCCTGTACCTGCTCACGCGTCGCAGCCTTTACCCGATCCGGCTCATTCAGAACCCGCGATACGGTCTTGGCGGACACGCCGGCCAGTTTTGAGACATCATAGATAGTGGTCATGGTCAGTCAGATTTACGGCATATGGGCTTGAGGCTGGATTTTTGGGCAGAGTCGCCCGTTCCAACATTATTTATGATGCAGTGAAGCCACACAATTCGCGCAATGTCCAGCCATTTGGTCTCGCTTTATGACATCGATGACATTTGTTATTGACAAAAATGAGGCGTTTTGTGAAATCAGCAGCACTTCATGACGAAAACCATCCGTCGGAAGGTCAAAAAGCACGACAAAAGTGCTATGACAGGGAAGATATTTTATGAATTATTCAATTTATTCAATACAAATCCCACTTCCTGCGAAAATGTCCGCAAGACATGATAACGTTACCATAAAAAGACAAAAACTTTGCGGTCAAGACAAAAAAGGGTTCGTAAGGTCAGGTTTCAAACACATGCAGTCAGTTTAAACCGCGTTCGAGAACAACTTACAGGGACGAAACTATGACAATCCAAACACGAAACCCCCGCCCATACGGGCGAACCTTAAGCCGCAAGCTCAGTCTAGCGCTGGGGGCGGGCGTATCTGTTGCCGCACTCAGCCTGGCTTTATCGACCGCAGCCACAGCTCAGGACGCAGCCCCCGCCGCCGAAAGTGACATCGAAACCGTCGTCGTGACCGGCGTGCGCGCCTCGCAACTGAAATCCGTCGGCATTAAGCGCAAGGAAGTCGCCATCGTCGATGCGATCTCTTCCGAAGATATCGGCAAGCTGCCCGACACCACCATCGCCGATTCGGTTCAGCGTATTCCGGGCGTGCAGATCCGCCGTGACGCCGGCGAAGGCTCGACCGTCGATATCCGCGGCCTGTCGCAGGTCATCACCCTGATGAATGGTGAGCAGTATCTGTCGGCGGGCAATCTGGGTTCAGCCCAGCCCAACCTGCTGGATGTGCCGTCGCAACTCATGAACTCGGTCGTGGTCTATAAATCAACCGAGCCGACCAATGCCCTGTCGGGGATTTCCGGCACTATCGACCTGCAAACCCGCCGCCCGTTCCAGTTCGGCCAGGGCCTGACTCTGGCCGGTGCGGTTGAAGGACAGCGCGGCGAAATGAGCGAAGGCGATGACTATGTCGCCAATGTGCTGGGGTCATGGCGCAATGACAATATCGGTATAATGGCGTCGGTCGCCCAATCCAATGTCAATCTGGCCAACAACTTCTCCGGCGTCGTGGGTCTGGCCGGCAACAACGACTGGGGTGGCTCTGCACCGCAGAACTTCATTTCTCCGCACGGTTTTGAAAGCTTCAGCCGCACCAATGAGCGCAAGCGTCTGGGTGCCAGTCTGGCGTTCGAGGCCCGCTTTGGCGAAGGCTACACCTTTGTGGCCGAAGGTTTCTATGCCAAGCTTGAGGACTATAACCGCGCCATCGGTATCAATATCTCCAACCGCTGGGACGGGGCTGTGTTCGGCACCTGGTCGCAACCGGATGTGTTTGAAAACACCGGCCTGACCGGTGCCAATGGCCGCCCGTGGCTGACGGTCGATGAATATGACATCAATGCCCATTGGGTAAACTCATTTACCGTCAACCGCACCAATACGTCCGAGTCTTACAACTATAATCTGGAACTCAAATACGATAACGGCGGCAAGTTCACCTATGAGGCCCGCCTGATTTCGGCCGACGCCAACCGCCTTAGCATGAACGGTCAGGTGCAGGGCGACCTGTCGAACTGGCAATACGCACCGGGCCGGTTCAACCTGTTCCGCAATGCTGATGACCGCACGCGCGGCACATTCTACCCGAAGGAAATCTGCGACACGTTCGATGCCTCGCGCCGCTCGAACAGCGTCACCGGCAATCAGGGCGGCTGCTATATCAATCCGAACCCGCAAGGTTATGGCGAGAACCCGCAGCTTCACTACGACATCTCCGGCGAAAGCCCGGTCTGGTCAGGCTTTGATACCCCGATCACGGGTGGCTTAGGCGCGGGCAAGACGCTTAAGGACTACATGGCCAACCTCGGCTCCTATGCCGTGGGTGCGTTCTCGTCCGAAGGCAATAACGAAGCCGAATCGACGCTTCAGGTCGCCCGTTTTGACGCCCATTACACCTTTGATGAAAAGGCCTTTGGCCTGTTCACCAAGGTTGACGGCGGCATCCGGTCCTCCAAGCGCGATGTCTCGATCACCCAGTTCCACCTGTTCTCCGACTTCTATGCCGGCAAGCAAAACCAGAACGGTGTCGTCCAGAGCGCTGGCTGTGCGGCCCAGTGGAAAGCCATCGATGTGGTGATGGACAATCCGCGCTGCGCCCGCGGCGAAATGGTGCCGTCAGCCACCAACCCCAGCGTCATGGTGTTCCAGCCCTATACGGTCAACCGTCCGACCCGTCTTGATCAGTACAATAACCCGATCTTTGTCACCGACCTCGGCGGCATTACGTCAGGCATCCCCGGCTTCTGGGCCGCTGATCCGCGTGACTTTGATGACGCGGCTTCGTTCATGAAGCGCGTCTTCGGCGGGGCCAACCGCGTCATCGTGCCGGGTCAGTCCTATGATGTCGATCTGACTGAAAACTCCGCCTATCTGGCCGGTGATTTTGAGGTCGGTGAAAAGATCCGCGGTAATGTTGGCGTGCGCGTCATCAATACCAAGATCGATGTCCGTCAGAACGTCACCGATCCGACCCAGTATCCGTATGGCGACACCAACGAAGACATCGGTGATGTCTACGACCAGAACCGCTATACGGACGTTCTGCCGTCGTTTAACATGATCTATGACTATTCGGACAAGCTGCGCTTCCGGTTCGCTGCGGCCAAGACCATGCAGCCGCTCGATCTCGGCTCCTACGGCGGCGGCCTGAAGATCAACACCGCCGACAATGGCTCCGGTGGTCGTATTGTTACCAGCGCTGAACGCAGCGGCAACCCTGGCCTCAACCCGTGGCGCGCCAAAAACTTCGACGCCGCCGCCGAATACTATCTCGGCCGGGCGTCAATGGTGAACGTGGCCCTGTTCTATATCGACATCGAAAGCTTCGTCACCGGCGGCTCGACCACCGGCCAGTTCCCGAACCCGGACGGTTCACCATCTTATGATGTACCGGTGTCGCTCAACATTCAGGGCGACGGCGGCAAGGTACAGGGCGTTGAAATCGGCGGCAAGTTTGCCTTCGATGACTTCCTTGACGGCGGCATTTTGTCGAACTTCGGGGTGGATACCAACTACACCTTCTCACCGTCGACGGAAAACCGTCGCGGGATTGATGGTGACAAGTTGCCGTTCGTCAATAACTCAGAGCATCAGTACAATCTGGTCGGCTGGTATCAGGACGAAAAGTTCCAGTTCCGTGTCGCCTATAACTACCGCTCCGACCGCGTGCAGGGTCTGGCGCGTCTGTCGAACGACGACATCCCGACCTATCAGGAAGAAACGTCCTACGTCGATATCAACGCGACCTATGACATCAATCCGAAGCTGTCGCTGTATCTCAACGGCTCCAACATCACCGGCGAGATCGAGAGCTATTATTACCAGTTCGCTGAGGGCAAGACCCAGTTTGCCTATCAAAACGAGTATGAGCCCCGCATCACCCTCGGCGTTCGCGCCAAGTGGTAAAGGGCTCTTCGATTTAGGATACGGTTATCTCGTAGTCCTAAGCCTTGGTGCGGCGCTTACGGCGTCGCGCCATCCTTCCCAACTGAACTGCGAAAGGGAGCCTCCCTCCCTTTTCGCAGCTTTTTGGGCCGCTTTTTATAGCCACTTTTTTGAGTTGATCCGCGCTGCAGTTGCGCCCATCCTCACCCCAAAATATAATCATCAGGAAACGCGTTATGGATAAGGCCATCAGCACCATTGTCATTGCCGGTGCCGGGACGGCGGGCTGGATGACGGCGGCCGCGCTTTCCAGACATTTCCAGAATACGCCGGTCAAAATCCGGCTGGTCGCGGCCTCAGAGATCGGCACCATTGGCGTCGGCGAGGCGACCATTCCGACCATCCGCACCTTTACCCAAAGCCTCGGCCTTGATGAAATGGAGATGATCCGCGCGACCCGCGCCACCATCAAACTGGCCATCGCCTTTAAGCACTGGAACCGGAAAGGCACGACCTTTTTTCACCCGTTTGGTGGTTACGGCGAAGACTTCGGCGACGTGGCATTTTTGCAGGTTTTAAGCCGCCTGCGGGCTGAAGGGCAGACGGCTGATCTGGATGACTATTGCCTAGGGGCCGCACTCGCCAAGGCTGGAAAATTCGCCATGCCGGCCGGACAGGCGCCGTTTTACGGTGCGTTCTTTGACTGGGCCTATCATCTGGATGCCGGACTTTATGCCGACTATCTGCGCACCTTTGCGATGGGTCTGGGGGTCGAGCATATCGATGCCCGCATTGACGCCGTTAATCTTGACCCCGACACAGGCCATATCCGGTCGCTAGGCCTCAACACCGGCACTACAGTCGAGGGCGATCTGTTTATTGACTGCACCGGTTTTCAGGCCCTGCTGATCGGTAAGGCGTTGGGCATAGGATACGAAGACTATGGCCAGTGGCTGTTCTGTGACCGCGCCTATGCGGTGCAGTCGGAAACCACCGGCCCGTCGCCCGCCCCCTATACCGAAGTCACCGCCCGTGACGCCGGCTGGCAGTGGGGTATCCCTCTGCAACACCGGCGCGGCAACGGCTATGTCTATGCCTCGAACTTCACTGACGATGAGACGGCGCTTAAGACCCTCACCGCCAATGTGCCGGGCAAGATGCTGTTTGAACCGCGTCAGATCAAATTCCGCCCCGGCAGGCGCACTCAGGCCTGGGCCAAGAACTGCGTGGCGATTGGCCTGTCGTCAGGCTTTCTGGAACCGCTGGAATCGACCTCCATCGCCCTCATTCAGACCGGCATAGAAAAGCTGAAACAACTGTTTCCGGATAAGGGTTTTCACCCTGCGTTGACCAATGAATACAACGACATGTCCCGCCGCGAATTTGAGCGGGTACGCGATTTTATCATCCTGCACTATTACGCCTCGGATCGCGACGACACCGCGTTCTGGCGGGCATGCAAGACGGTTCCTCTGCCCGACACCCTGCGCCATAAGATCGAGCTTTATAAGGCTCGCGGCCATTTTGTGCGCTATCGTTGGGAGATGTTCCACCCGCAAAGCTGGCTGGCGATTTATGATGGTTTCGGCTGGCGCCCGCAGGCCTATGATCCGGCCACTGATGGTTTAAAGCGCGACGATATGATCGAGGCCTGCAAACAAATGGCCGATTTTATCACGACCACCGTCGCCAAGGCCCCGTCTCATCAGGACTATCTCGACTACTGCAATCGTATGGCCCCGCCATCCAAAGTGAGCGCGTAACATGACTGACAATGCCATTAAAAAAATCGTCATAGTGGGCGGCGGCACCGCCGGATGGATGTGCGCGGCAATTCTGGGGCACTATCTGCCGAAGGAACGATTTGAAATCGCGCTCGTCGAATCCGAGCAGATCGGCACCATCGGGGTCGGAGAATCGACCGTGCCGCCGATCCTGGAACTGCTGCGCAATCTGAACATCAACGAACAGGACTTCATTCAGGCCACCCAAGGCTCATTCAAGCTCGGCATCCGCTTTGATGACTGGCACCAAAAGGGCGAGCAATATTTCCATCCGTTCGGAAATATCGGTGGGCCGGTCAGGGCGTCAAATGGTACAGCGCTTGATTTCTATCAGCTCTGGCTGCGCGCCAAACAGGCAGGCCATCCGTCCGGCCTTCAGGACTTTGCCCCCGCCGCGGTTATGGCCCATGCCGGTAAGTTCATGCTGCCGCAAAAGGCGCGCAATACCCCTATCGGTTCGGCGTCCATGTCGCTGCATATCGATGCCTCTCTGGCGGCCAAATTTCTGCGCGGCCATGCCGAGGCCAACGGTGTAATCCGTCATGAAGGCATTGTCGGTCAGGTCCATCAGCATGACACCGGCTTTATCCGCAGTGTCGAGCTTAAGGACGGGCGTGAGATCGCTGGTGATTTCTTTCTGGATTGTACCGGCTTTCGCGCCCTGCTGATCGGGCAGACGCTGAAAACCGGCTTTATCGACTGGTCCGATGAATTGCTGTGCGACCGCGCCGTGGCGGTGCAGACCGAAAATATTAACCCGCCCCATCCCTATACCTATGCGCAGGCGCAAAATGCCGGCTGGCGCTGGCGCATCCCGCTGCAACATCGCGCCGGCAATGGCTATGTCTTTTCGTCAAAGCACATTTCCGACGATGAGGCAGTGTCCTCCCTGATGGCGCAGGTTGAGGGCGAGGCCGTCACCAAACCGATGATCATCCCGTTCAAAACCGGGATGCGCGCGGAACTGTGGTCGAAAAACTGCGTCTCGGTCGGGCTGGCCTCAGGCTTTATCGAGCCACTGGAATCGACCGCTATTCACCTGATCTACCGGGCGATGGATTTTCTGCTGCGCTATTTTCCAGAGCGCGACTGCGATCCGGTTCTTATCCGTGAATATAACCGGCGTATGGCCACGGACTATACTGAGATCAAGGATTTCGTTGTCCTGCACTATTGCACGACGATGCGCGACGATACGCCGTTCTGGCGCGATGTGAAAAACGCCCCAGTGCCACAGACCCTGATGGAAAAGCTGGAACTGTTCCGCCTCAATGGCACCCTGCGCGAAGGGGTGGACGAGCTTTTCCGCGCCCCGTCCTGGCAATCGGTTATGGAAGGCATGGGGGTCAGGCCTCGCGCCTACCTCCCGCAAGCGGATCAGATCAGCCAGAGTGATCTGGAGGCAACCCTTGCTGCCGTGTCAAAGCAGTTACCGGCCTTTGTCGACACCCTGCCCACGCATGGTGAGTTTCTGCGCACCCACTGCCCGGCCCATCCGCCCAAATTGGTTGTGGCGTAGGCCATTTATACCTGCTATAGGATACCTCATCCCAAAGTCATATTACCCTTCCGTGTCGCCTGCGACCGGCTGAGATTGTACGCCTAAAGTGTACCTGTGCTGTAACGCCTGTGCCCACTCTCATCGCGTACCGTCCGGAGGGTTTTCATCATGACCGATAGTCTGAAATCTATGTCTAAATCTTCGCGCCGCACCGTGTTGATGGGCGGCACCGGCCTGATCGCCGCAACCAGCCTAGTCGGGGCCAGCCTGAGTGGCATCGCTGCGGCCCAATCCTCAACATCCAAACCGTCAGGAGCCAAATCCATGTCCACCAGCTACGTCAAAACCAAAGACGGCGTCGAAATCTTCTACAAAGACTGGGGCCCAAAGTCCGCTCAGCCGATCGTCTTCCATCATGGCTGGCCTCTGTCCGGGGATGACTGGGACGCCCAGATGCTGTTTTTCATGCACAAAGGCTTTCGTGTCATCGCTCATGACCGCCGCGGCCACGGCCGCTCCACCCAGGTCGGGGATGGTCACGATATGGACCATTACGCGGCGGATGTCTCGGCTGTGGTCGAGCATCTGGATCTGAAAAACGCCGTCCATGTCGGCCACTCCACCGGCGGCGGCGAAGCCCTGCACTATGTCGCCAAGTACGGCCAGCCCCAGGGCCGCACCGCCAAGCTGGTGCTGATCGGGGCAGTACCTCCGATCATGGTCAAGACGCCCGCTAATCCGGGCGGTTTGCCGATCGAAGTGTTTGACGGCTTCCGCAAGGCTTTGGCCGACAACCGCGCTCAGTTCTATCTCGATGTCGCCAGCGGGCCGTTCTATGGCTATAACCGTCCGGGTGCCGCCGCGTCTCAGGGCATTATCCAGAACTGGTGGCGGCAGGGCATGATGGGCGGCGCCAAGGCCCATTACGATGGCATCAAGGCGTTTTCGGAAACCGACTTTACCGAAGACCTCAAATTCGTCGATGTGCCGACCTTTGTCATGCACGGCGATGACGACCAGATCGTGCCGATTGCCGATTCCGCCCTGTTGTCGGCTAAGCTGCTGAAAAAAGGTACGCTCAAGGTCTATGAAAAGTTTGGCCACGGCATGTGCACCACCAATGCCGATGTCATCAATGCTGATCTGCTGGCGTTCATCAAAGGCTAAGCGCATTTAAAACCACACCCAGCCGCGCAGGTTCCCCTCTGCGCGGCTATTTTTTTCCACTACTTTTTTCTTTGGGTCGCCAGCACATTTCGGATCGAAAAGCTGGAGTGAATACGCTGCACGCCCGGCAGCTTAGACAGCACGTCGTTATGGATGCGCTCAAACTCATGAGCATTGTCGACATCGACCCGCAGCAGATAATCGGAATCTCCGGTCATCAAAAGACATTCGCGAATTTCCGGATGGCGGCGCACGGCACTTTCAAACCGTGAGAACGAGGCTTCGGTCTGTTTCTCCAGCGAAATGCGAATGATGACCGCGATCCCATCCTCGCCCAGACTATCGCCCACCAGCGCCGTGTAGCCGCGGATCACGCCGGATTGCTCAAGGATATTGATCCGCCGCAGGCAGGCCGAAGGTGACAAACCTACCGCCTTGGCCAGCGCCGCATTACTCATGCGGGCATTTTCCCTCAGATGACGGAGAATATTGCGATCAATCGCATCGAGAGCCTGCATCACAAAAACTCCACAATATTCGCAGATTATTTCAATATCCTGCTTAATTACGCATTTTCAGCGATAAAACAATCTGACATTCACCGATCATTGCCCTATCCTTACATCAGAAACCAAGTTCTGCCGGGCGATTGATGAGCCATCCCATTTCACAAACCCTGTCATCAGGCGCCGGAGGGTGCCTTCGCATAGACCTGCCTGCACTGGCGGATAATTACGCGCGCCTGAAGCAGCAAGCCCCGAACGCTGTGGCCGGTGCCGTGGTCAAGGCCAATGCCTATGGGCTTGGTGTCATTCCCGTTACGCAAACTCTATATGCCGCCGGATGCCGCGATTTCTTTGTGGCGCTGGCCCGTGAAGCGTTCGAATTGCGCCCACACCTGCCCACCGATGCGAAGCTTTATATTCTGAACGGCCTGCCAGCGGGGGCCGAAGGGCCTTGCGCCGCTCAGGATATTATTCCCGTTTTGAACTCGACGGAACAGATTACCCGCTGGGCCGAGCAGGCCCGTATTGAGGGCCGCACCCTGCCGTGCGCACTGCAGGTCGATACCGGCATGTCGCGCTTGGGTCTGTCGCCGGATGAGTTGGATGCCTTTCTGGCAAACCCGCCCAAGGGCTTCGACATCCGCCTGCTGATGAGCCATCTGGCCTGCGCCGATGAGCCGGACAATCCCGCTAACAGCTATCAACTCAAGGCCATGCAGCGGGCGATGGACCGCTTTCCAAATGTACCGGTAAGCTTTGCCAATTCCGGCGGGATTTTCCTGAACCCAGCCTATCATCATGACCTGATCCGCCCCGGTATTGCGCTTTATGGCGGCGCGCCCCATGACGGAAAACCCAACCCTATGAAGCCGGTCATCCGGCTCGATATCGCCGTCACCCAGACCCGCACCGTGCCTGCGGGCGCTCACATCGGTTATGGCGGCACTTTTGTATCTGATCGCGAAATGCGGCTGGCGACCCTGTCGGCCGGGTATGCCGACGGCCTGCCAAGGGCCTTGAGCAATCGCGGCGCGGCCTGGTTTGACGGCGTGCGCCTGCCGATCGTGGGCCGCGTCTCGATGGATAGCATTATTATCGACATCTCCGCCCTGAAACCGGACGCGGTACAGGCCGGCAGCTTTGTCGAACTGATCGGCCCGCATCAGTCGGTCGATGATCTGGCGCGCGATGCCGAGACCATTTCCTATGAAATCCTGACCCAGTTGGGGTCGCGCTATCATCGTCATTATATTCCGGTGAAACCATGAAAGTCGTTATCTTAGGCGCCGGTGTTATCGGCGTGACCTCGGCCTGGTATCTGGCCAAGGCCGGGCATGAGGTCACCGTCATCGACCGGCAATCCGGCCCGGCGCTTGAGACCTCCTTTGCCAATGCCGGTGAGATATCGCCGGGCTATTCCTCGCCGTGGGCGGCCCCCGGCATCCCGCAAAAAGCGCTGAAATGGCTGTTCATGAAGCGCGCCCCGCTGATCATTCAGCCGATGTTCGATATCGACACCCTGAAATGGATGGGGGCCATGTATCTGAATTGCAGCTACGATGCCTATCATACCAACAAAGGCCGGATGGTGCGCATTGCCGACTACAGCCGCGACTGCCTGATCGCGCTGCGCGGGGAAACCGGGATCGACTATGACCACCGCGAACTGGGCACCTTGCAGGTCTTTCGTACGCAGAAACAGATGGACGGGGTGGGCAAGGACACTGAGGTTCTCACTGAGGGCGGGGTGCCGTTTGAAGTGCTTGATCCCGCCGGATGTGCACGGATTGAGCCGGGGATTGATACCGCGAAAATCGTCGGGGGCTTACGTCTGCCGCAGGATGAAACCGGCGATTGTTTTATCTTTACCAATGCCTTAGCGACACGCTGTGAAGCTCTGGGGGTGAAGTTCGTCTTTGACACGCCTATGACGGGCCTGCGGCGTGAGGGTGCGCGGATCGTGGCACTTGAAACGTCCAAGGGCGACTATGAGGCTGATGCCTTTGTGTGCGCGCTCGGAAGCTACACACCGGCGTTTTTGAAGCCGCTGGGCCTTGATGTGCCGGTCTATCCGGTCAAGGGCTATTCGATCACCGTGCCGATCGTCAATGAGGCCCGCGCGCCCATGTCAACCGTGATGGATGAGACCTATAAGATCGCCATCACCCGTCTGGGGTCACGCATCCGGGTCGGCGGCATGGCCGAAATTGCCGGATTTTCCAAGGAATTGCCCGCCACACGCCAGGAGACGTTGACCTTTTCGGTTGAAGACCTGTTCGGTGGGGCAGGTGATCAGTCTCAGGCCAAATTCTGGTCAGGTTTGCGCCCCATGACGCCGGACGGCACGCCGGTAATCGGGGCGACACGCTATGCCAACCTGTGGCTCAATACCGGCCACGGCACGCTCGGCTGGACCATGTCGTGCGGTTCCGGGCGGGTACTGGCCGATCTGATCAGCGGCGTGAAGCCTGAGATCGAAACGCGAGATTTAAATCTTAGCCGCTACGGCTAAGCTTTAAGCTCTGACGACACTTTCCAAATATTGAGCCCGCCATCGACGGCGTGGGTGTCAATCTGCGCCAGTTCATCGGCGCTGAAATCGAGGCGATCAAGGGCCTTCAGCGAGTCTGATAATTGCTCGACATTACGCGCCCCGATCAGGGCCGAAGTCACGCGCGCATCACGCAGCACCCAGGCAATCGCCATCTGGGCCAGCGATTGTCCACGGCTTTGGGCAATGGCATCCAGTTGGCGGATACGCTCAAGATTTTCCGGTGTAATCAACCCTTGCCGGAACGATCCGGCCTTGGCCGCGCGGGCATCAGCGGGCACACCGTTCAAATATTTGCGCGTGAGAAAACCCTGCGCCAGCGGCGAAAAGGCGATGCAGCCCGTGCCGATATCCGCTAGCGTATCGAGCAGTCCCTCTTCGATCCAGCGGTTGAGCATGGAATAGGACGGCTGATGGATCAGCAGCGGCACATTCTCCGCCGCCAATATCGCCGCGGCCTTACGGGTCAGTTCCGGCGAATAGGAGGAAATCCCGACATAGAGTGCCTTACCTTGCTGGTGCAGGCTGATCAGGGCGCCCATCGTCTCTTCCAACGGCGTGTCCGGATCGACGCGGTGCGAATAAAAGATATCGACGTAATCGAGGCCCATGCGCTTAAGGCTCTGGTCGCACGACGCGATCAGGTACTTGCGCGACCCGCCGATGCCGCCGTAAGGCCCCGGCCACATGTCCCAGCCGGCCTTGGTTGAGACCACCATCTCATCACGATAGGGTTTGAAATCGGACGCCATGACCTTGCCGAAGTTTTCCTCGGCCGATCCCGGTGGCGGGCCATAGTTGTTGGCCAGATCGAAATGGGTAATGCCCGCATCAAAGGCATGGCGCAACACGGCACGACCGGTCTCGAACACATCCGTACCCCCGAAATTCTGCCACAGACCCAAAGATATGGCGGGCAGCCTCAAACCTGAGCGCCCGCAGCGGCGGTAAGGCATGTTGTCATAACGCTGAGCGGCGGGGGTGTAGGTCATTGATCGTCCTCTGCTGAGATTATTTTCGTCACGCGCCGATCCTCATCAAGCTTAAGCACCAGATCGGCCCGCGCAGGCATTTCGCTCAGGATATGCCTAGTCAGGCGCTCATAGGCAAGGACGAAGGTGGCGACCGCTTCGTCGCTCATGACGTGTTCGCCGGTGCGCCCTTCTCTTGCCAGTTTTTGTTTCAGGTCATGCTCCTGCTCGGTGCGCCAGCGCGTCACCACCTCAAAATCGGGCGCGGTCAGCAGCACCAACCGGTCGATATAGCCAAACAGGCGCGCATAGCTGCCCATCAGCGCCTGATTTACATAGCGCCGCCAGATACCGTCCGGATCATGTTCAGCCTCAAAATCATTCACCGGATCAATCAGGTCATCATAGCTTTGCGCCACAGCCCCGACGCACCAGCCTTCAAACATCACGACATCGACCGGCCCGGTCACCGGCGTCCATTTATCGGTCGGCAGGGGCTGATCGGCAGCCTTATCAAAACGCGGCAACAGGGTCGCGCGACCGGCTTTCAGGTTCTCCATCAGCCGCTCACCCAAAGGCGCATCATGGGTCATCGGCACACCGCGGGTGATAAACAAGGGATGGTAGCGGGCGGCAATATCGGCCCGTCTTTGGCGCGACAAATAGAGGTCATCCAGCGACAGTACCGCCGCCCTCACCCCCTCGCCTTCCAGCCGTTGCCGCACGGCCTCCGTAAGGGTCGATTTGCCGCAACCTTGCGCGCCGCAGATACCGACAATCAGTGGCTTAGCCGCATCGGCACGCCACGTCTGCAACGCTGAATAGACGGTATCGGCGGCCTTGGTCATGGGTTTGCCTTAAGATGTCTGACCGATAATATTATGATCATATCGCAAGCTTATCCCCGCCCCTGCAAAACAGCAAGCCAACCCAGCCCTGTAACAGCATACAGCATTATTATAAACGGCTCATTTTTTACTTATTAACTGAAGACCATCATAATAAAATCTGAAACAGGAGCTTTCAGACGTCATTATGAGCCATAGTAGTGTTCTGGTTCTAAATCCAAACCGGGCTGAGGGGCAGTATATTGCGACCATGCTGGATGACCAGAAATGGCCCGCTATCGTCAGCTTTGATACAGCCCGCGCCTTTGACCTGATGCAGTCCGAACGCTTCAAGCTTTTGATGTTTGAAGCCAATATCGACGGGGTCAACCTGATCGACCGGATTGATGAGATCAGGCGGCTGGCCCCCTCTACACCGCTGCTGATCGTGACTCATGACCAGTGGGGCCCCAAGGCGCTGGAGGCCCAGATCGCTGGCGCCAAAGCCGCCGGGGCGGAGTTTACCCTGACCAAACCGTTCAGCAAGGATCAGCTAAAAACCATCCTGGATGAGACAGCCAGCTATCACCGCGCGCGGCGCACTGAGCATCACATACTGGTCATCGAAGACGATGAATTGTTGCGTACCAAGGTCACGCTGGTGCTGCGTCAGGTCGGCTATACGGTCTCCGAAGCCGTCAATATGGAAGATGCCTTTTTCGACCATAATCTGAGCCTTCTGGACATGGTCATCACCTCGATCCTGATCCCCGGCATTGGCGGTATCGCCGGTATCGGCCAGATCCGCAAGGACTGGCCCCACGTCAAGGTGATCGCTATGTCGCAGGATGCCAACTCCAAAATCAGCGCCCTGCATGTGCTGGCCGCCGCCGAAGTCGCCGGCGCCAATGCTATTTTGCCCAAGCCTTTTGCCATACCGGATTTTCTGAAAATGGTCGCTTCGGTCTTAAAAACAGGCTCGGCGAAAGGATAAGGTAAAATATTAAATTCTATGGGTTATTTATAACCCCTGAAGGGCTGGCCTATTTCAATCTTACATCCCGGCACGCCAATTTAACCATTGGGAATTTACCAACGCTGCAGGTGCCGCAATGACAGATATGCAGATCGGCTGGATCGTAGCCATGGCCACCGGCGCCCTGATCGGGGCTATAGCGGGACTGATTACAATCTTGATCAAAGCTAACAGCAAGCTGTGGTTTAACGTGGTGTT
The DNA here is from genome assembly GCF_028550435.1 of Asticcacaulis machinosus. Classification (GTDB taxonomy): domain Bacteria; phylum Pseudomonadota; class Alphaproteobacteria; order Caulobacterales; family Caulobacteraceae; genus Asticcacaulis; species Asticcacaulis machinosus. The sequence goes on from NZ_JAQQKV010000002.1 coordinate 277,025, forward strand.
GGGCGTATTCGGCGCCATCATGAGCTACACCGCTGGCTTCCTGCTGGGCATGGGCGGAGGCACCCTCAGCGCGGTTGTTATTGGTACGGCGGGTTCGGCTACCTTTTTAATGGGGCATCACCTGCTTCAAAACCGCCGTATCTGGGCGAAATGGTAGTAGTTCAGTGCGCGGTGGCTTTTAGCCCTATGATGGCCACCAGCAGCATGGCCAGAAACAGAATCCGCAATGGGGTTACGGCTTCCTGAAACAGGAAAATGCCCAATATCGCCGCCCCTAAAGCCCCGATCCCGACCCAGACCGCATAGGCCGTGCCGATTGGTAAAACGTCCGCCGCCTTGGCCAGCAGATACATGCTCAAGGCCAGCGTGATCAGGGTAAAGGCTGAGGGAATGGGTTTTGTGAAGCCCTCTGTGTACTTGAGACCAATAGCCCAGCACACCTCCAGAAGCCCAGCTATAATCAGATAAATCCACGGCAAAGACATTTGCGCATCCTTTCAAAGGTTGAAACAATGCGTCGTCTTGTCTTTCAGTATTTGGGTACTGCGCAGCAAGGCTACCGGGTACGGCGCGTCTCGTCCGGTGGGGGTTATATAACCACACGCCGCCTATGAGTAAAGACCGCGACTTGCCCTTAAGGCAGTCTGGTCAGACCGCATTGGGTAGGATAAGCCTTGTCCAAAAGGAGTTCCCCATGCACCCCTACCTTACGCTAATAGGCGCGATTATTGCCGAAGTGATCGCGACCTCGGCGCTTCAGGCCTCCCAGCAATTTACCAAACCGCTCTACAGCACCATAGTGTGCATAGGTTATGGTGCGGCTTTTTACCTGATGTCGCTGACCTTGAAGTCACTGCCGGTCGGCATTGTCTATGCGGTCTGGAGCGGATTGGGGATCGTGCTGATATCCCTCGTGGGCTGGCTGGCGTTCAAGCAAAAACTCGACCCGCCCGCCGTTATCGGCATCGCGCTGATCATCTCAGGCGTTGTGGTCATGCAGGTCTTTTCCAAGTCGGCGCACCACGCATGAGCAAGCCGTTTTTAGTCCGCAATATCAACCTCTACCCGCCGCTGCTGGGGGCCGGGATCAAGGTTACGCGCATGAGCGCAGACTATACCGAGATCGATGTTGCCATGAAGCTGACCTGGTGGAACCGCAACATTGTCGGCACCCAATTCGGCGGCTCGCTCTATGCCATGACCGATCCGTTTTTCATGCTGATGCTTATGATGCAACTGGGTAAGGACTATATCGTCTGGGACAAGGCGGCGTCGATCCGTTTTGTCCGACCAGGCCGGGGCCGGGTGCGTGCCCTGTTTCGCCTGAACCACGCGGACGCCATGCAGATCCGCGACATGGCCGACCTCAACGGCAAGACCGAGCCGGTGCTAAAAGTCGATATCCTCGACGACGACGGTCAGATCGTCGCCGAGGTCGATAAGACGCTTTACGTGCGCCGGAAGGCCCCTAAACCTTGACGGCCTCCCGCAATGATTTCGCCGCCGCCACCATATTGACCAGAGCGGGTTTGACTTCCTCCCATTTGCGGGTTTTCAGGCCGCAATCGGGATTAATCCACAGTTGCACATCATCCAAACGCTGACGCGCCAGAGACATCAGCTCGGTCATCTCACTCACCTCCGGCACGCGCGGGGAGTGGATGTCATAGACGCCCGGCCCGATCTCATTCGGGTACTTTTTCGATTTGAAGACATCAAGCAGTTCCATCTTGGAGCGCGAGGTCTCGATCGAGATGACATCAGCATCCATCTCTGCAACCGCGTCCATGATGTCGTTGAACTCCGAATAGCACATATGGGTGTGAATCTGAGTGTCATTGGACACGCCGGTCGAACATAGCCGAAACGCCTCTACCGCCCAGTCGAGATAGACCTGCCAGTCCGCGCGCCGCAGCGGCAGACCTTCGCGCAGAGCGGCCTCATCGATCTGGATCATCTTAGTACCTGCGTTTTCAAGATCAGACACCTCATCGCGGATGGCCAGCGCAATCTGACGGCAGCTTTCGGCGCGTGGTTGATCATCACGTACAAACGACCAGTTAAGGATGGTCACCGGCCCGGTCAGCATCCCCTTGACCGGCTTATCGGTCAGCGACTGCGCATATTGCCACCACGCTACCGTCATCGGCTTGGGGCGGGAGACATCGCCAAACAGTACCGGCGGGCGCACGCAGCGCGAGCCGTAAGACTGCACCCAGGCGTGTTTTGTGAAGGCAAAGCCGGATAACTGTTCGCCGAAATACTGCACCATGTCGTTGCGCTCGAACTCACCGTGGACCAGCACATCAAGCCCGATCTCTTCCTGCCAGCGGATGGCGCGTTCGGTCTCGGTTTTCAGAAAGGCATCATAATGCGCATCATCAATGGCACCTTTGGCGTGATCTGAACGGGCCTTGCGCACCTCAGAGGTTTGCGGAAATGATCCGATGGTCGTGGTCGGAAAGGCCGGCAGGTTAAACGCCTGACGTTGCAGATCGGCGCGAATGGCAAAGGCATTTTTGCGCTGGGCCTGATCGGGTGTCACGGCCGAAAGACGGGCCTTAACCGCGGCATCATGGACCTTGGGCGAGGCGGCACGGGCCGACGCGGCGTCAGCGGAGGCGGTCAGTTCAGCCGCGACATCCGCACCCGACAGCGCTTTAGACAGCACCGACAATTCGTCCATTTTTTGCAGCGAAAAGGCCAGCCAGGATTTCACATCGGCATCAAGTGCCGTCTCCAGATTAAGGTCGATCGGCACATGCAGCAGCGAGCAGGACGGCGCAATCTGAAGATTTCCGCGACCGTCGATCCCTTTCAGTCGTTCAAGCACGGCGGGCAAATTGGCGCGCCAGATATTGCGCCCATCGATAACGCCCAGCGACAGAAGCAAGTCTTTCGGGGCCTTGGCCAGCACGATTTCCAATTGTTCCGGTGCGCGCACCAGATCGACATGCAGGCCTGCAACCGGTAGATTTACCGCCGTATCCAGATTATCGCCCAAGCCACCGAAATAACTGGCCAGCAGGATGCTGATCTGCGGCACCTCTTTGGCGAATACGGCATAGGCCTTTTGCAGCGCCGCCGTCGTCTCAGAGTCACCATCCAGAACTAGCACCGGTTCATCGATTTGCACCCAATCGGCCCCGGCATCGGACAGTTTTTTCAGCACCTCGACATAGACCGGGATTAGCCGATCAATCAACAACAGGGGGTTAGCCACGCCCTTGCCCAGCTTAAGATAGGTTACCGGCCCGACCAGAACCGGACGGGTATGATAGCCCAGCGCCTTGGCCTCTAAAAATTCCTCAACGGCTTTCAGTGAGGTCAGTTTGAAGGTCTGATCCTCGTTAAATTCGGGCACCATGTAATGATAGTTTGTGTCGAACCACTTGGTCATTTCCTGCGCCAGGACACCTTGGCCCGTGGCGTGCACATGGCCATGTTCGCAGGTCTCGACATGACCTTTTTGTGCCCCTCTGGCCATCGCAAAATAGGTATCAAGATCAGCCGCCTCGCCATAGATCGCCGGAATGGCCCCCACCATCAGGCTGGTGTCCAGCACCTGATCATAGAAGGAAAAATCATTCGACGGGATGATATCGACCCCACGCGCCTTTTGCCGCGCCCAGTTGACGGCGCGCAAATCTTTGGCGGTTTGAAGGAGAGTTAGTTGATCGGACTTACCCGACCAGTAGGATTCGAGGGCGAATTTCAGTTCGCGCTTAAGGCCGATACGCGGGGTGCCTAATGTGGCGACGGGGATAAGGGATGACACGGTAACCTCTGTGCTGTGAGCGTAAGGTTCTGGCCATGCGTCTGCGCGCCCGGCGCTTGCGGGTGAAAGACGCACCGCCTGAGCCCTCCGCTCCGGGTGAATATGAGGTCGCTGGCAGGTCTCCTGGCTCACGGGTCAGGGCTTAAGTCCGCCTTCTCAGGGGATAACCCCCAATGGCTTTCGGATATCGGCTCACCGTTCACAGTTGCGGGGGCAGCGCCGGAGTTGAACCGGCTTCCCTCTTAGCCGCGCCGGTTTGGCAACCGGCGCAGAACCACGACAGGCACAGCTATAGAGTTCACAAATTCAAGAGTCAATAAAGATATAAACATATCTTTATATGATTATATCAATCTCAAATTTCGATTAACCGTGCACGCGCTTTATGTGTCAGTAAAGATCGCGACGATAGCGTCCGTCAGCCAGAGCCTGAATTACCCAGGCATCGCCCATGATCGTACGCAGGGCCTTATCGACCCCCTGCCCCATCGACAGCCCGCCGCAGACCATGACCGCGCCATTGTCCGCCAGATAGGCGCGGATACGATCGGGTGCTGCGGCGATGGCATCCTGTACATAGATGCGTTTACCACTATCGGGCCGCGAAAAACATAGGGTCAGGTCGCTTAACTCACCGGCCTGCACACGCGCCGTCAAGGCCTTACACAGGGCGCCATCGCGGATCGGGTGGCGCTCACCATAAACGACCCAGTTGGCCTTACGGCCCGACAACACCCGCGCATCGATATGGGCATTGAGCCCCGCCAGACCCGAGCCCGCCGCGATCAGCAGCAGCGGCCCGTCACCCTCAGGGGTATGGAAATTCTTATGGGATTTTGTGCGTAACAGAACCGTCTGATCCACACCCAGATCATGGGTCAACAGCCCCGATCCCAGACCGCGTGAACCATCATCCTTGATCACTTCGCGCACATAAAGCTCGACCACACCCTGTGTCGGCAAAGACGCCAGCGAATAGTCGCGGACATGGCCATCCACCGTCATGATCTCGGCCAGATCACCCGCCTGCCAGTCAGGCAATATACCGCTCTGCGGCTCAAGCACCACGCGGTAAAGCTTTGAGGCGTCACTATCGGGGTTAAGGCATTCTCGCGCTTTCAGTTGCCACGCACCGTAAGCCGCCTTCGGATCAAACGCCTCCGATTTGGCCCCCAGATCCGACAGGTTTTCATACCACCTGTTCAGCGCCGCCGGATCAAGATCATCAACCTCGATCACCTCAAAATAGGGTTTGGCCCCACTGGCTCGCAGCCAGTCATGCAGCCTGCGACCGAACGCACAAAAATCGGCGTAAGACTTATCGCCTAGCGCCAGCACCGCATAGTCAAGGTGACTAAGAACCGCGCCATCGCTCATGACTTTGGCCTCGAACCCCAGCACACTGTCCGGCGCATCGCCATCACCGGTCGTCGACGCCACACACAGGACGTGTTGAGCGCTCTCCAGATCACTTAGCTTCAGGTCGGCCATATCGACAATACGCGCTGACTGCCCGCCATCGACCAACCGCTTCAAGGTCGCCGTCGCAATCTCTTCGGCTTGTCCGGTCTGGGAGGCGTAAACCACCAGCCACGGCGTCGCCCCCGCTGCCGCCTCACGCTTAAGCCGCGCTTTTTTCTGCTCGCCCGCCCAGATCACCGCGCACATGATCAGATAGAGTGCGGTTGAGCCCAGCACCCAGGCCCATGTGACCGGATCGCCCTGCACCTCGGCTATGATCTGCGACAGTCCCATATCTTACTCATCAGTCCCATATGCCGCCATTAGCGGGCTTAAGCGTTCAATTATATGCTCACCGTCACGCACCATGATCAGAGCGGCGACGCCGTGCTGCGCACAAAAGGCCATCGCCCGATCAGCCCCCATCACCATCAGGGCGGTGGCCAGCGCATCGGCGCGCCAGCAGTCTTTGTCCATCACCACCGCCCCCGCCATGCGGTTATCAAGCGGACAACCCGTGATCGGATCAATGGTGTGGGCATAGGATTTATCATCATGCACAAAATAACGCCGCCAGTCGCCGGACACCGCCACCGCATGATCACATAAGGCTATCAGATTACGCCCGACTCCGGCACCCGGCACCCGGTCAATTTCCACCCACCACGGCTGACCGTCCGGCCGCGCCCCGATTCCTTTCAGTTCACCGCCGATCTCAACCAGAGCCGATATGACGCCAAACTCATTACGCAACAGATCGACCACACAATCGACGGCATAGCCCTTGGCGATGGCATTGAGATCAAGCCGCAGACTTTCGGGATGGATCAATCCATCGTCCTGCACCACCAGATCACGCCAGTCGGAGGCCCGCGCCTTCAATCCGTCCCGCACCGGCTCAGGCGGCAGGCCGGTATCAACTACGCGCGATCCAAACCCCCAGGTCTCAACCGCCTCCAGCAGACAGGGGTCAAATGCCCCGTCGGTCAGTTGTGCGACCTCGACCGCCTTAGCCACAACATCAAGCAACATAGGCGGCAAGGTTACATGCTGCCACGAGCCCGCAGCGTTGAACCGGCACAGATCGGACTGGGGCTTATAGGGCGACATCTGATGGTCGATCTCGCTAAGGCAAGCCTCAATCCGCGTTTGAGCGTCAGCTACATCGCCCAGCCCCAGCACCGCCTTGACCTGCCATGACGTGCCAAACGCTTGCCCGCTCAGGGTCGTTATGACCGCATCGGCAGGGGGCTTTTGCGGCACATCGACGGGAGGGATAAAGATGCGCACATCCTCAGGCGCGGCGGCAAACATGGCTCTTACGGCTTATAGGTGTAGCTGATGGCCCCCAGCTCGCTGGCCCCCTTACCCGAACCGTTCGACGCCTTGGTCAGGTTGAGCGGCACGCGCACGATTTCAAGACCACCGGCTTCGCGCGAAGCTTCGATGACAAGGTTATACTGACCCGGCTTGATGCCTTTCAGGCCATTGGCTTGCGTGAAATTGACCGTCTGACGGCCCGGTGCCTTGGTGGCCGAAGCCAGACCGTCCGGCATGGCGGTCAAGGAGCGCCCGCTCTTGCGCCACCAGGCGCGCATGTCCTTAAGCCACTTCTTGCCGCCCTCGTCCTTCATCTTGACGTCGTACCAGACAAACAGATTTCCGGCATGGGTGCCATCGGCGGTTTCAATCCAGCCGGCCACATAGGGCTTATGATATTCAGCTACGCTCAAGCGCGGCACTTCGACGGTGACGGCAAGCTCAGCGGCAGATGCGCCCGCCGTGGCCCCCATACCCCCAGCCACGGCAAGCGCTGCCCCCCAACCCGAAACCTGAGTAACTTTAAACATAATCAAACCCTCATCAAACAGCCCGCGTCCCGCGAAAGCCGTCGGTTAATGAAAACTCCGGTAAATTCATTACCCGAGCGTTTTTTGACGCGCATTTATATCCGAAAACCGCTGCACACTTTTCGGAATGCGCTCTAGTGAACAAAGACCATAAACAGGATGAACGGGGCCAGAACCCCAAACCCGATCAATGGCCAGGTGATGGCGCGGGACTTGGCATAGACCCACAAAAGCCCGAACCCGGTCAGGCAGAAGATCACGCAAAACAGCGCGATAATATCGATAAACCACGACCAGGCCGGGCCGGAATTACGGCCTTTATGCAGATCGTTCAGAATGGCGATGACGCCGCGATCGGTGCGCTCATAGGTCATAAGGCCGGTGTCGCGCTCGATCGACACCCAGGAATCGACGCCGGGTTTAGGCATGGGAATATAGATTTCGCCCTCGCTGACCTCAGCCTCATAACCTTCGACGTCAATGCCGGAGGCTTCGAGGATCATGTGAACCGCAGGCACCGGCAGATCGGCCTTATCCTGCGCGCCATCAAGCGCACCCAACTGGGCGGCGGTCAGGGTGACTTCCTTAGTGTCGATCTTGGGCTTGGATTCGATGTCTGTGGCGTGATTGAGCGTGTAGCCGGTCACCGAAAACAGAAACATCGCCATCAGACAGACTGCCGAGCTGATCCAGTGCCATTGACGCAACTGATTGCGCCAGAAGGACGCGCCTAAGCCAGAAAAAGACGACATTGACGAAAAGTAACCCGCAAACCCGAATTGAGAATTATTCTTAATAACATGGGGTTTTTATGATCACAAGCTTTGCATTGCAATATTTTAACGGAAAAATACCGGTTTCTGCCCCAGCGTATCGTCACGAACACCCGCTGGCATGACTTGACGGGCCGCACCCAGGGTTTAGGAAGGCGACAAAGGAAAGCTGCCATGTCCAAGACCACACCCGCCACCGCCGCCCTAACCAAGGCAGGGATTAGATTTGAATTGTTCCCCTATGATTATGATCCGAACGCCCCGCGCGTCGGGTTACAGGCGGCGCAAGCGCTCGGCAAGGCACCGGAACAGGTCTTCAAAACCCTGATGGCCGAGGTCGACGGTAAGCCGGTGTGCGTGGTGGTGCCGTCCGATTGCGAAGTCAGCATGAAGAAACTGGCGGCCACCTTCGGCGGCAAATCGGCCAACATGATGAAGCCTGCGGATGCCGAACGCCTGACCAGTTTCAAGGTTGGCGGCATCAGCCCGTTTGGCCAGAGAAAATCCGTGCCAACCGCGATCGATGAGACCGCCACCCTGTTTGATCAGGTGCTGATCAATGGCGGGCAGCGCGGGTTGCTGGTAGGCTTATCGCCAGACGACGCGGTGCGGATAACGGATGCGAAACTGGCGGATCTGACGGCATAAAAGGCGTAATTGCTATTTGCCCTTGGTGCCCAGGCGTTTGGCATTGGCAGTGGCGCGGCGATGAATGGGCTTAAGGCCGCGATTCACAAGTGTCGCCGTTGTGTGGCTCAGATTAGACGCACTGACCGCACTGTCGGTCAGGGTCTGCATCAGCTTGGCCTGACGGGTCATCATCTGCTCAGGCGTTTGACTGAACGCCAGTGACATAAAATCGCTGGTGCCGGTCATCATGTGCTTAAACGTCTCGGTGCCGATCTGCTGGTTCAGGCCCATCATGTAGCGGGTCATGGCGAACATCGATTCGTGCGCCGCCTCGACCTTTTCCTGCGACATCAGGTTAAACTCGGCTTGATCCGCCGCACTGGGGATCGGATCAGAGTTCATCATCTGCGTGGTGCGATGGTTGATGACATGGGCTGACGCCATCATCATCTCGGTGGTCTTAAAGGCCAGATCCGTCCACGCAGTGAACGGGTTAGCCGGGGCACGCAAAGGCTTCATTTGCTTTTTTATCTTTCAACTCACATGCCGGATCAGACCTGCGGAATTAACATACCACGCCCAACCGCCGGACGCGCAGCTATTTTATCCATGTAAGCCTGAACATGGTTAAAACCGTCTAAAAGATTATCCGCCTTATATCCGGCCTTAAGGCCCGCGAGCCACGGAAAGATAGCCATATCGGCGATCGAATAGTCATCGCCCCCAACATAAACCGCTTCCGACAGACGCTTATCGAGCACACCCAGCAGGCGGCGCACTTCACCGGTGTAGCGCTCAATGGCATAGGGGATTTTCTCCGGCGCATAGACGGTGAAATGGCCAAACTGGCCGAACATCGGCCCCATGCCCCCCACCTGCCAGTTGAGCCACTCCAGAACCTTATAGCGCTCTGGCCCCGACGTGGGCAGGAACTTTCCCGTCTTTTCCGCCAGATAGACCAGAATCGCGCCCGACTCGAATACGCTTAAATTCCCCGCGTCTTCGTCAACAATGGCCGGGATTTTGTTGTTGGGGGAGATGTTGAGAAAGTCCGGCGCGAACTGCTCATTTTTAGAGATATCGATCGGAAACACCGTGTAGGGCAGGCCAAATTCTTCGAGGGCTATGGAAATTTTGCGGCCATTGGGCGTGCGCCAGGTATAGAGGTTGATCATCGCGGGGCTCCGGTACATTTTTAGTGGTCGCTCGCATCTATCCATCAACGGATATAAGTTGATGGGAAAACGCTCCGAAGCCCAAACATGGGACGCCTGCGCGGTAACGGCAAGCGCAATGCGTGAATTAAAGCCAGATCGCCTTGGTTTTATTCAGCCAGACCTGGCGCTGGTCAAGACCGTGGCGCGCCGGACCGTTGATCAGGCGAGTGACTTCGGCAATGTCATCAGCGTCCGCCGCTAAGTTTATATTACGCGTCAGCCAGAACCGCGCCGCCGCCTGTGCCGCAGGGCCTGCCTGCCCCAGCAGTTCGGGATGGGCGATGACCGGCAGGCCGGAATAGGCTTCGACTTCGCGGTAATTATTCTTACCCGTGATCATCATGAAGCCGCGCCCACGATAGCGGTAACCGTCACCGGAGGCTTCGTTGCCGTTGCCCAGCCGGTTAGCATAGATGCAGTTGCCGATGGCGACCGGCCCCTTGGCGATCAGGGCCTGCGCGTGGGCAAGGCCTTTGACATTGCCAAAGGTTTTATCGAGATAGGCGGCATTTTTATAGTTGGTGCTCTCGACCAGTGCCGAAAATCCAGCACTTTCGTGGGCGATCTGGGCCATGAAATGCACCAGCCGTTGCGCCGTATCAATCTCGGCATCGGCCAGCACATCATTGATCGCGTCGGCATAGCTTAAGGCCCGGTCAGGCCGGATTTTCGGCACCATGGCGATCAAATGCGCCTGAACAACATCCACCATGTTTCAGCCCCTAGCTGTCTTCTCTTAACTATCTTCTCTGGGTCGATCATGCGGATCGATAGCCGCCAAAGCTTCCTGATCCTCTGGCTTTGAGACTAGGCGCGCGGTAATCAGGGGGGATGAGGCTGAGGATACATAGCCGCCGGAATAGTTGACCACAGCGGCCGCAGGCGGTGACGGCGGATCATTAGGGTTGATCAGATTCCAGATATTGGGCGAGCCGGTCGAGGTCGCATCCTTGGGCTTTTGGGTCGAGCGGATCACCATCAGGCGATTTAGGATATCAAACCAGAATGGCGCCCCAAGCGTGATAGCAAACGCCGTCATCAGCCAGCCCAGCATGATGGTCATCAGGCCAATGCTGTTACGCAGGAAATTGCCGCCGAATACCAAGGCATCCTCGGCATCCATACGCACATCCAGCAGCTTGACCAGATAATTAAACTGAGTGCCGAACCAGCCTTGCACGCCGGTCGTGTTCACGGGGGTTTCTGCCGGGGTATCTGCGGCGTCTTCCGGTACGGCGATGTTGAAGAACCGCTCCATCGACCCCAGCGTATTGTCATTCCAGCCCAGAGGCAGGCCGAGCGTATCGATATAGTCTTTTTCGGTTTTCAGGCTTTGCCAGGTCTTGGCCATATCGGCATTGGGTGCCGGTTCTGCCAGAACCGCCGGCGGGGCGACCAGAGCCGGCACGGCTGCGGTCGAGACATCGGCAGCGACCTGAGACGACGGCAGGGCGTCAATCGTGATCGGCCGGGGTTCGGTCTGGACGCGGCTGTGTTCGATATAGGCTTCGGCCTTGGCCACCGCAACTTTACGCAAGGTCGGGTCACGATACAGGCTGTCAGCAATGACGAACGTATTGATATTGAGAATGACCGAGGCGGCCAGCCCCGACCAGAACACGATCTTATGGGTATCGCGCCGGTACCAGCCCGACACCCGCACCATTGAGGCGTCATACCAGTTTTCGATCTGCTTCTGGGCCTGAACATAGTCGCCGCCGCTGGAGCACAGGGCAAATTGCACGACCTTTTTCAGGCGCTGATCTTCCAGACGCTCAGAGGCTTCCAGCAGGTTGTTGACATCGCGGCCCTCGACCGTCGAATAGCCGCCTTTGTCCGCGACAATATCAAGCAGGGCGGCGGCAAAGCTGTTGGAGGAGATATAGGACGGCAGGTTGCGTCCGGCGCGGAATTTGCGTTTATCCGGCGTCGAATAATCGCCCTGATACAGGGATTGTATCAGGGGATGGGTATAGAACTCCTTGACCAGCGCATATTTCTCAGCGCCACGCCCATGATGGCGCCCCAGCATTTCGGTGATGCCGCGCTCCAGCATCCGGCCCCGGCTTTTGACAAAGCCTTCCAGCGATTCCCGCGCAATGGTGGTGATCACGCTGATCAGCAGGTACACAAAGACCAGCCCAGCCGCCACCTCTATGGAATCGGGAAACACCATTTCACCCCCAGCCGTTCAGGCCGCCTTACGCTTCCGCATTCGCCGGAAACCCCTTACCCACACGCTAACGCCACCCTACTGATGTTGAGTATTAACCAAAATTAACCACAGTTCAATGACGACAAAGCCCTGCGCAGATAATCCGCGCAGGGCTGTGGCAATTTTGGCTGATGAGCGCATCCCAAAAAGTGTGGCGCGGTTTTTGGAAAAAGATGCGCGACAAACTTAACGCGGGCCGAGATAATCCAGCTTACCGATCTTGACGCCCTTATGACGGATGATGCCATAAGCCGTCGTGACGTGGAAAAACAGGTTGGGCAGCACAAAGCCGGTCAGATAGTCATAGCCTTTGAAATGCAGTTCTCCGCCGCGCACTTTCAGCGTGACATCGCGGGTTTCCGCGCCTGTAAACAGGTCACGGTCAACGGATTTAATAAACTCGATCGTCTTATTAATGCGCTGATGAAGTTCATCGAAGGTGGTTTCGATATCGGCAAAGGCGGGGTTTTCGACGCCCGTAAGACGCGCTACCGCGCCCTTGGCTGTATCGGTCGCCAATTGCACCTGATTGACAAGCGCCAGCATATCCTCGATCAGGCGCGCCCCCAGCATGTCTTCGGGCTTTAAGCCATTAGCCTCGACATGAGCCTCGGCCTTATCGAGCAGATGCGACAGGTTTTTGAGCGCCCGTACCAGAACGGGAACGGTCATGGAATACATATCCACGGTGACGGCGGGTTTTTCAGGAGCAAGCAGAGACATGGTTCAATCCTCAATCAAATTGATGATAATGAGGTGCGCCTGAACCGCGCCGTTTTCAAGCCCTTCACACGACTGTGAGCGGCCCCGCACGCTTATCTTCGGCGCGGGCCACAAAGGTCTTTTGCGACGCCGTGGTGAACTCACGCGAGGTGATAGTCGATACCGTCATCCACTCACCGATCATCTGCTCAGGCGTCAAGGTCAGGCGGATAAAGCCATTATAATTATCATCAGCATCAATGACTTCCGGATTGACCTCGGCCAGCCCCTTGGCCAATTCATAGCCCGGCAGGATCTTATCCAGCCAGCGGGTCGGGCTGGTGATCGAGGTGGCGCCCAGTTCGACCCCCACCCGTTCACCCTGCGCATCATGAAGCTGATTAGCCCAGGCGCAGTGGCTGTCGCCCGAAATCACCACGGCGCGGGCATTTGTGGCTTTGATCATGTCATAAAAGCGCTCACGCTCGGCCGGATAACCATCCCAGGCATCGAGATTAAGCGGCAGGGGCGGGTTCTGGCTAAACAGGCCCATCATGGCGGTCAGATATTTTTGCGCCTCTTCGGGCATCAGCGGCATGAGGGTTTTGATTTTCTCAGGCCCCAGCACCTTATTGACATCGGGGCCAGCGACGCGGGCCATGACGACCTGATTGCCCAGCACCTGCCAGCGCACGTCGTTGTCGGTTGATGATTGCAGGGTTGATTTCAACCACTGACGCTGCTCAGGCCCAAACAGTTCGCGGGCCGGATCATTGAGCTTTTTGCGGAAAGCCTCAACATCAAGTCGACGCGTGCCGTCGGGCAGGCTGATCATTTCGACATCATGCTGGTAATCAAGCTGCTTGGTGCGTGCCAGCAGACGGGTCTCAACCATGATCAGTTCGGCCAGCTTGCCGAAGCGGAACGACCGGTAAATGGCCTCCGACAATTGCCCCGGCTTAGGGTCGCGGATCGGCATCCATTCACGGTAGGCTTTTAAGCCGCGCGCTTTACGTTCAAACCAGTCGCCTTCGCCGGCATTGTGGTTTTCGGCACCATTTACCCACGGATCATTGGTGATTTCGTGATCGTCGAATACGCAGATCCACGGCGCACGGGCATGGGCGGCCTGAAGATCTGGGTCGGCCTTATATTGCGCATGACGCAGGCGGTAGTCATCCAGACTTACGATCTCATGGGGCGGCTGAGGGATGCGGCTCAGCATCTGGCCATTGGTCATGCCGTAGGCGGTCACCGCGGCGCCATATTCGTAAATATAGTCGCCCAGATGTACGACCACGTCGACCTCAGGCAATTCGGCAATGGCCTTATAGGCATTGAAATAGCCGTTCGGATGCAGTGAACACGACGCCACCGCCATGACCAGCTTATCGGTATGTTCGGGCAGGGTTTGGGTGCGTCCGGTGGGGGAAATGGCCTCACCGGTGCGGAAACGGTAATAATAATGGGTGCCAGGTTTCAGCCCTGCCGCATCGACCTTGACCGTATAGTCACGGCCCGCATCAGTGGTGAACTTACCGGAGGTGATGATCTGCCCAAACGCCTCATCGGCGGCAATATCATAGGCGACTTCGGTTGGGGATTGCGCGCCTGTCAGGCGCGTCCACAGGATCACACGGTCTTTAAGCGGATCACCCGAAGCGACACCGTGGGCGAAGTGCAGGCCTTTGAGCTGGGGCGAAACCTCAGACGCCCCCAAGGCGGGTGCGCTACCTACGGCAGCCAGTGACAGTAACGCACGACGACGCGACAGCTTCATAATCTAGCCCCCTGATCCAGCGATCAGAACGGTTCAGTAAACCGCGTCGATGTCAGGGGTATTGCACATCTGTGATGGTTTTGTGTGCAAAGGGTTAACGCAAAACCCCTCCGGTCTGGCTTCCGGAGGGGTTCTTTTCGTCAGTCTGAGACGTGATTAATCCCGGCGCACGCCCATAAAGGCCAGCAGGAACTGGAACAGGTTGATGAAGCTGATGTAGAGCGACAGCGCACCATAGTTGGTGGCCATAGCTGTACCGGCCTCATCGCCGCCCAGCGCATAATAGGTGCGCTTAAGGCTTTGGGTCTCAAAAGCGATCAGGGCCGAGAAGATCAGCACGCCAGCGCCTGAGATCAGCAGATAAAAGATCGGCGACTTCATGAACATATTGACCAGCGAGGCAATGATCAGGCCGATCACAGCCATAAACAGGAACTTGCCCCAGGCCGACAGATCCTTTTTGGTGGTGTAACCAAACAGGCTGAGCGCACCAAAGGCGGCGGCCGTCACAAAGAAGGTCGTGGCGATCGAACCGCCTGTGTAGATGAGGAAGTTAGCCCCTGTCGACAGGCCGATCAGAGCGACAACCACCCAGTAAAGGGCGGTTGTGGTCGCGACCGTCGGGTTTTTCATCACAAAGCCTGCGCCCAGCAGAATAACGACGGGGGCGAAGGTGATGACATATCCAAGGATAGTGTAGCCCGCAAAGCGGCCATCAGCGGTGATGTTGAACATCAGTTGCTGAATCGCCGGCACATTGGCGGCGGCCCAGGCGAGTGCGCCCGTAAGCACAAGGCCCAGCCCCATCTTGTTATAGACGCCGAGCATAAATTTGCGCAGGCCCTCGTCATAGGCGAGGTCCACTGTCGGGGTAGAAGAGTATTGACCGTTATAGTCACTCATAAGAATAAATTCCCTTTTCCGGTTCCAACTATATGGAAGTCAGGCTTAAGTTTAACATATTATATGGTCGAACGACCATGCCTTCGCAAGACCCTACCTTCACAATTCCATAAAGGCTTTGTGATAGACGCCAAACCTATGAAATTTGAGAGTTTCTAATGCACTATTCCGAACTGGGCCGCACCGGCATTAAGGTATCCCGTGTGTGTCTGGGCACCATGACCTGGGGGCAACAAAATACCGAGGCTGAAGGCCACGCCCAGATGGATTATGCGGTATCCCGCGGCGTCAATTTTTTTGACACCGCTGAGGTCTACGCCGTCCCGCCCAAGGCCGAAACCTACGGGGCGACTGAGACCATTATCGGCAACTGGTTCAAGGCGACAGGTAAGCGCAAGGACATCGTTCTGGCCTCCAAGGTCACCGGCCGCGAAGATATGATGAAGTGGATCAGAGGTGGTCCGCGCCACACCCGCGCCCATATCGATGAGGCGATTGAAGGTTCACTGAAACGCCTGCAAACTGACTATATCGACCTTTACCAGTTGCACTGGCCCGACCGGCGCTATCCGGGGTTTGGCTTCCACAGCTATGTTGACTACGACGCCGACTATGAGGCGTTTGAGACCATTCTGGAAAGCCTCGATGCCCACATCAAAAAGGGCAATATCCGCCATTTCGGCGTGTCGAATGAGAGCCCGTGGGGCCTGATGCGCTTTATTGCCGAAAGCGATAAACGCGCCCTGCCCCGTCCAGCGTCGATCCAGAACTGTTACAACCTCGTCACCCGCGTGTTTGAATACGGGCTGGCCGAGGTCGCTTTGCGCGAACAGGTCGGGCTGCTGGCCTATTCGCCGCTGGCGCAGGGCTATCTGACCGGAAAGTATCAAGGCGGCGCCCGTCCCGAAGGGGCGCGCAAAACCTTATTCGAGCGACTAGGCCGCTATGAGCGACCGGGCGGGATTGAGGCCATTGATGCCTATGTGGAACTGGCGCGATCGCTCGGTTGGTCGCCGGAGCAGTTCGCCCTGAAATTCGTCGATAGCCGCCCGTTTGTGACCGCAACCATCATTGGGGCCACGACAATGGAACAGCTTAAAACCGACATCGACGCCTTTGACCTTGAGTGGACCAAGAAACTGGAGGCCCAGGTCGATAAGGTGTTCAAAATCCACAGAAGTCCCGCAGCGTAAAGGTTTCCCATGTTCCGATCCGTTTTGTTTATCCCCTGCGGCAATCCCAAGGCCCTGTCCAAAGCGCATAATCTTAAGGCCGATGCCCTGATCTTTGACCTTGAAGACGCGGTCGGCGATACAGTCAAGGCCGCAGCGCTGGAAGGGCTGATTGAAACCGCGGGCGCCGGGGATTTCGTGACACCCTACCGCATGGTGCGGGTCAATCCGGAAACGGCGGAACCCGACTTAAAAGCGTTTGGCGATCTGTTTGCCGCCGGACGGCTGCACGGCATTGTCATCCCCAAGGTCGCCAGTCCGCAAGCCATTGAGGACATGGCCTTTATGATGCCCGAAGTCGACCTGTGGGCGATGATCGAGACCCCGATGGGTGTGGTCAGATTGCCAGATATTGCCCGCCTTAAGGCTAAGCAACCGCTGAAAGGGTTTATCGCCGGGCCGAACGATCTGCGCAATGGCCTGCGTGCCGGATCAACGCCGCAGCGGGCAGAACTGAGCTATGCCTTAAGCCAGATCGTGCTTTATGCCCGCGCTTACGGCCTGATCGCACTCGATGGCGTCTATAATGCCTTTAAGGACGAGGACGGTTTCCGCGCCGAATGTATGCAGGGCAAGGCGCTGGGCTTTGATGGCAAGACCCTGATCCATCCGGCCCAGATCGAAGGCTGCGAGGTTGCTTTTTCGCCCAATGCCGATGAAATCAAATGGGCGCAGGCGGTGCTGGCGGCCTATGAGCAGCCGGAAAACGTATCGGCCGGTGTGGTGTCGGTGAACGGTGAGATGATCGAGCGTCTGCATCTTAAGCGGGCGTTCGAAATTCTCAACTTGTAGCCTTGATCGCCCGAAACCGCCGCCACGCCCCAAACGCAAAGATCAGTGCCCCGC
Organism: Asticcacaulis machinosus; assembly: GCF_028550435.1. Lineage (GTDB taxonomy): Bacteria > Pseudomonadota > Alphaproteobacteria > Caulobacterales > Caulobacteraceae > Asticcacaulis > Asticcacaulis machinosus. The sequence continues at coordinate 294,412 of NZ_JAQQKV010000002.1, forward strand.
CCCAGATAAAGGCAAACGACAGGGCCCTAAGCGGAGTGAACAGTTCGCCCTGAAACAGGCCGATGCAGAAGCTGATGGTTGGCGCGATGAACTGGATAAAGCCCATAGTCGACAGGGCTAACCGGCGCGCCACGAATGAAAACAGCGCCAGCGGCAGTACCGTTACCGGCCCGGTCACAAAGAACCAGAAGGCATTGGACGGCGCATCAAAGAAATGCCCCTGCCCCGTCGCTTCAAACCACCACAGATAGATGATCGACGGTACAAACAGGAAGACACATTCCACAAACAGGCCGCCCAGCGCGGTCACCACCAGTTGCTTACGGATGATGCCATAGGCCGCAAAACTGAGCGCAATCGTCAGCCCAATATAGGGAATATGGCCCAGCGCCAGCGCCTGAACCCCGACGCCGACCACCGCCATGCCGATGGCGATCTTGCCGTAGATATCAAGCCGTTCCCGGAAAAACGCTGCCCCCACCGCCATATTGATCAGCGGGTTGAGATAGTAGCCGAGCGAGGTTTCCATGGTGTGCTGATTGGTCACCGCCCACACAAAAACGCCCCAGTTGATAGCAATCATCACCGATGACAACAGGAGCATTAGCGCCAGCTTAGGCTTTGCGAAATAGGACAGCGCTTCGGGTAACTGCTTGGTCAGGATAACCAGACCTGTGGTCCACAACAGCGCCCAGACCGAGCGGTGGGCCATAATCTCCAGCGCGCCCGCATCGATGGCCTTTAGCGGCAGATAGGCGAGCGGCGCAAAGCCCCATACGCCATAGCACATAATGGCGAGCCCAATGGGCGAAGTCAGAAAAGAACCGGAAGGGGGTGAAGAGGTGCCGGAGGGAGACATGGCATTACACTTTTTAAAATGTATCAAACGATACAGGAGGATCGGGTACAGGATTATGAAGGGTCAAACAACGAAAAACCGGCAGAACCTTTGGGGTTCTGCCGGTTGAAAAGGATCACATATTGTAAGTGACCTTAAGCATCCACTGGCGTCAGAACCCCGCGTTCGTCAAGAAGCTGTGCAATCTGCACGGCATTAAGTGCCGCGCCCTTGCGCAGGTTGTCGGACACGCACCAGAAGGCGAGACCGTTCTTGACCGACGGGTCTTTGCGAAGGCGCGAAATGAAGGTGTCAAATTCACCGACACACTCTTTCGGTGTCACATAGCCGCCGTTTTCGCGCTTATCGACTACGGCGATGCCAGGGGCTTCGCGCAGGATTTCGCGGGCTTCGTCTTCGTCGAGCGGGTTCTCGAACTCGACATTGATCGATTCCGAATGGCCAACGAACACCGGCACGCGCACGCAGGTGGCGAACACTTCGATGTTCGGATCGAGAATCTTTTTCGTCTCGACCTTCATCTTCCACTCTTCCTTCGTCTGACCGTCTTCCATGAAGACGTCGATGTGCGGAATGACGTTGAAAGCGATTTCCTTGGTGAACTTCTTAGGGGCCTTTTCGCCCATGCCGTAAACGGCCTTGGTCTGATCCCAAAGCTCATCCATGCCTTCCTTGCCCGCACCGGCAGTCGCCTGATAGGTCGAGACGATGACGCGCTTAACCGTGGCGGCATCATGCAGCGGCTTTAGGGCCACAACCATCTGGATGGTCGAGCAATTCGGGTTGGCGATGATGTTCTTTTTCTTACAGTCCCAGATGGCGTCCGGGTTCACTTCCGGCACGATCAAAGGCACGTCAGGATCCATACGCCAGGCCGAGGAATTGTCGATGACGATGGGCCCAAGCTTGCCGATCTTTTCCGACCAGGCCTTGGACACGTCGCCGCCCGCGCTCATCAGCACGATATCGACCTTAGTGAAGTCAAAGGTTTCCAGATCCACGCATTTCAGAGTGCGGTTGCCGAAGCTAATCTCAATACCGACCGATTTACGCGAAGCGACGGCGTAAATGTCCTTGATCGGGAAATTGACTTCTTCGAGGGTCGTCATCATTTCACGACCCACGGCGCCGGTCGCGCCCACAACAGCTACACGATAAGACATCGCGCATACTCCTTAAAAGGTGGCCGTAATCTGCGGCCGATATGCGTGCTTTTCGACCTCGACCGCGCACGCAAAAACGGATGCGCGCCCTATACAGCAGTGTGTGGATAATGAAAACGCTTTTTCGTGATCTGGTTATTCAGCAGAACTATCGAAAGGATATTTGACTGGCGTTGAGCACGCTGTGCAGCCCCATGCGGTTGGCCCCGATGAGTACGCGGTCCAGTGCCCCCAGTAGCCCCTCAGATGTAAACGGCTTTTTCAGGAAACCGTCGCCACCGGCGGCATGGCCCTCGTTGATGTGGTCTTCGTCATCATGGCTGGTCACCAGCAGGATCGGGCAGTGGCTGAGGTGAAAGCCCTCTTCGATCTGGCGGATTTCGCGGGTGGCCTCTATGCCTGACTTCACCGGCATCTGAATGTCCATGAGGATAGCGTCATATTCGTCTTCCTGATAGGCCTCGACCGCCTCTTCGCCATTGCGGACAAAATTGACCTCAACCCCGGTCGCCGCCAGCATGAGGTCGATCATGCGGGAATGGGTATTGTTATCCTCAACGCACAAAACTTTCATCGGACACTCCCTTTGTATCGATGTTTCATCGCCATTCACGCGGCTTTCCAAAAATGAAACATTCCGAAACAAAGCCAGCAAAAACCCTGCCAGTTAAGGGTTAACAGGGGGTGTGCAAAAAACCGATCCGCAGGCTTAAAACCTTATGTTACCGGGCGATAAGCGCACCGATTTGACACAGTATCCGGCGTTTACGCATATGCGGCATTTTTTTAACGCGAACCTCACGAAGTTTTGCTAAGTCGTACGGCATGAGCAGCGCCATCAAATCCCAGTACAAACGCCTGATCAAATCGGGTGACCTTACGCCTGATCCTGCCCAGAGCGCGGCGATTGATGTGCTCATTAAGCTGGAAGGTAAGATTTACCGCTCACAATCCTTCTGGCGGCAGTTCTTAGGCATCAGCCCGCGGGTTTACGGCCTTTATCTGTGGGGCCTGCCCGGACGCGGCAAGTCGATGATGATGGACCTGTTTTATGATCAAATCAGGTTTCCGTCCAAGCGCCGCATCCATTTTCATACTTTCATGGCTGAAGTGCATGGGTATGTGAAACAATGGCGCGAAAGTGACGCGAAGACCCGCAAAACCATTTTCGGCACCCATAAGGGCGATGACCCGATCCCGCCGATTGCAGGTCTGATTGCGAAGCGCTCGAAGCTGTTGTGTTTTGATGAACTACAGGTCACCGACATTGCCGATGCCATGATGCTGGGGCGGCTGTTTGAAGCCTTATTTGCGCGCAGGGTGATCGTCGTCATCACCTCCAACCGCGCACCCGACGATCTCTATAAAAACGGTCTGAACCGCGACCTGTTCGTCCCCTTCATCAAGATGATCAAAGAGCGGATGAAGGTGTGGGAGGTCACAGGGCCCAAGGATTTCCGACTGGATCGCCTGAAAGGGGCCAAGGTCTATTTTACACCGTCAGAGTCCGATGCTGAAGTCGCGGCCTTCAATGCGTTGTGGGCCAAACTGACCAAAAACCTGACTGAGACCGGCGCCCATCTGGAAGTCAATGAACGCCAATTGGAGTTCCGCCGCGCGGCGGGGCCACTGCTGCGGGCTTCCTTTGCCGAACTGTGCGCGGCCAATAACGGTGCGCAGGATTACCTGGCGATCTCTGAGCGCTTCACCACCGTCTTTATTGACTATGTGCCGCGCTTAAGTGTCGATAAGCGCAACGAAGCTAAGCGCTTTGTGACCCTGATCGATGCGCTCTATGAGGCCGGTACCAAACTGGTTGTACTGGCCGAAGCGGAACCCGCCGATCTTTACCCTAAGGGCGACGGCGCATTCGAGTTTGAACGCACGGTCTCGCGCCTTGAGGAAATGCGCTCAGAAGCCTATTTGGCCAAAATCGCCTAAGACTCCTTCTCCCCGCTGGCGGGGAGAGGGTTGGGGTGAGGGGCTTAACAAACAAACGTCATCGCACCGTGCATAGATTTTGCCCCTCATCCGGCCTGCCATCTTCGATGTCAGCCCACCTTCTCCCCGTATGACGGGGAGAAGGAATGCAGCGTTCTTATACAGCGGTATACAAAGCATCCATCAGCCGCACCGGGCGCGGGTCACCGATCAGGTAGTTAGACTGCCGGTTCATGGCATAGGATGCCGACAGCTTCTTATCGGGGTCAGCCATCAGCATCGACCCGCCATTACCAGAATGGCCGACGGCGCGCTCATTCTTGCCATAGATCAGGATGTTCTTGTTGCGCAGGAACCCCGCCCCCCACGACAGCCTATAGGGCAGGACGCGGTCGGGGCCATAGACGCGCTCGCGCAGAGCCTGCCCCAGCGCGCTCAAGGATATTACCCGATCACCGCCGATAAACCCACCCGTGGCGATGATGTTCATATATTTGGCCAGGGCCTCAGCCGTGGCATGGCCATTGGCCGCCGGCATCTCAAGTGAGCGCCATTCGGATGACCCACGACCGCCGGGGAAGGCGCCCTTATTCAGGAAGGCAGCTTTCTTGATGTCATCGACCTCACCGAAATTGGGCACGGCTGAGGGTTTTTGCAGTTCAGTGATCCGGCCGAACTCACTTTCCGGTGTGCCAATAAAGAGATCAAGGCCGTATTTTGTGGCGATATCTTCACGCAGCGCGGTACCGAGTGTACGACCATCAACGCGGCGGAATAGCTCACCCAGCACAAAGCCGGTCGTATAGGGATGATAGCCGGAGCCTTCACCCGGCGTCCACAGCGGGGCCTGCGCACAGATCGCCTCCAGCACCGCCGGAATATCGAACCACAGTTCCGGCGCACGCGGCGGATCAAAACCTGGAATCCCGCCTTGGTGCGAGATCAGTTGCCCCAAGGTGATGGTCTCTTTACCGTTCTGGCCAAATTCCGGCCAGTAAGAGGCCACCGTCGCCTCATAATCAAGCTTACCCTGATCGACCAGCCGCGCGATCATCAGCGCGGTGACCGCCTTGGTCGAGGAAAACACCGGCACCAGAGTCTTATCGGTAAACGGCACCTCGCCACCCCGATCAACCGATCCGGCCCACAGGTCGAGAATAGTTTCCCCGTCCTGCACCACCGTAAAGCGCGCCCCGCGCTCCTGCCCTTCAGCGAAATTAGCAGCAAAAGCATCCTTGACGGGGCCGAGATGAGCCGCTGCAAACCCGTGAATATCCGTCATGAAATCGTTCCCCTTAACCAACACGATTGTGTTTATCCCGCGTCGCGGGAAACGGCAATATTGATAAGCCGACGGAATGCGGTTCTAATCACGTTAAATCAGTAGAAATCACGGGAGCTATTTCATGACCAATTTCCATCGGATGTTCGGCGCAGCCCTTATGGGTGTCGCTATGGTGAGCGTAAGTGTTCCGGCGGTTGCCGCAGATGCCGCCCTGAAAGCTGCCGTTACCGGATCGTGGCGCACACCTGAAAATGCCGCCCGCGACGCTTACCGTCATCCGGAAGCGGCCCTTGCCTTCTGGGGCCTGAAACCCGGCATGACCGTGGTCGATGTCAATCCTGGCAATAAAGGCTGGTGGACCGAAATTCTGGCCCCTTACGCAAAGGCAACCGGCGGGGCCTATGTGGCGGCCGCACCGAATGTGACGGGCTATTCCGCCGGTGATCCGGTCGTGGTTGGCACCGTCAAAGCCTATGCCCTGTCGCCCTCGGTCAATGAGGTGCCTGCCGGATCAGCCGACATGGTTCTGGTGGCCCGTATGTTTCATAACTGGGCCCGTCAGGACGGCACGACCGAAGCCTATATGACGGCGTTCAATACCATGTTGAAGCCAGGCGGGATTTTAGCGGTCGAGCAGCACCGCGCGCCTGAAGGTTCTGACCCAAAGGCAGGCACCGGCTATGTGCCGGAATCCTATGTAATAGACGCCGCAAAAAAGGCCGGGTTTGAACTGGTCGCCAAGTCCGAAATCAACGCAAACCCCAAGGACACGCGTGATCATCCGTTTGGCGTCTGGACGCTGAAACCCATCCGCCAGAGTGCCGCCCGCGGGCAGCAACCGGCGGCGGATTTCGACCGCGCCAAATATGATGCGATTGGTGAATCCGACCGCATGACCTTGAAATTCAAAAAGGTGAAGTGACCCACACCTGATAAGTTCCTTACAAACAGGCTGCGCCGGATATTGTGATACCGGCGCACAAGATACGGCTGCTGTGGCGTGTTAGGGTTTGACCTTAACACGCCATCATTTTTAACGCGCATTTTATCCGAAAACCGCTTCACACTTTTCGGAATGCGCTCCAAGGAGCCGGATCATGGGTATTTTCTCTGCCATCAAGGACGCTATTTTCGGAAAGAAAAAAGCGGCCACCCCGCCGCCGCAAGCTGTGCCATCCGCTCCGGCGGCTGCCCAACCCGCGCCGACCGTAGCACCCGCGCCCATTGAAGTGCTCGAACCCGTCGATGTCGAAGCGATCATGGAACAGGCGGCCAAAGACTATGGCCAGCCGTCTAACTGGCGCACCTCGATCGTGGATCTGATGAAGCTGCTTGATCTCGATTCCAGCTATTCAGCGCGTAAAGAACTGGCGGAGGAACTGGGTTTCAGTGGGGCTTATGATGGCTCAGCCGATGACAATATCTGGCTGCACAAACAGGTCATGAAAAAGCTGGCCGAAAATGGCGGCAAGGTGCCGAATGAGTTGAAGGATTAGGGTTTTGCTCAAGAAATCATAAGTTTTTGACAGCCTAAAATCTGCCATTTAAACCCAAGATTAATGTAGCGGCACACTCCTCTGGAGCCACTGTGTCGATCATATCCAGTGTCACTATAATATACATTAGCCCTAAATCTTAACAGGGAATATCGGGGCGTTTCCACCGAACGCATCAATAGCGGATCACCGTAATAATCTTCAATAATGTCCTTATTCATGTAAGGGATAGCGTTTGAGATATATGAACTCCTCCCCGCTTCGCGCGAACAACGATGCTTAAAGTTTTGTTCTCGAAGAAATTTCTTTTCATAGGTTTTACTCATCAGAATACAGTCTGATTTAGACATTATATCGTGCGCACCCCTCGGCAGGGCCCTCCCGCCAACATATAAAAAAGCAAACAAAGTTATTACTATACAGAAACCTAACGCAGTCTTTGCTGAAGTGCCTAAAGAGTTCGCCCAGTGCTTCATGCCCCCTCCGTCTGCTTCGCAAAGCTCGCATCCACCTCCCCCGTAAACAGGGGAGGAGAAGGTCAGCATAATTCCTCCGCCCCTGCAAGCGTAGCGACGCGGGGGAGGTGGCTTTTGAGCGCAGCGAGAAAGACGGAGGGGGCAATCGGCAAACAAAAACCCCAGACCATCGGCCTGGGGTTTCTTATCCTTCAATATCGAAAGTACACTGAGCGTCAGCGAAGGACTTTCGATATTAGTATCTATAGTGCTCCGGCTTGAACGGGCCTTCGACCGGCACATTGATATAATCCGCTTGTTCCTGATTAAGCGTGGTCAGCTTGGCCCCCAGCTTTTCAAGATGCAGCAATGCCACCTTTTCATCCAGCTTCTTCGGCAGGGTATAGACCTGTTTTGCGTAAGCCTTGTTGTTGGTCCACAGCTCGATCTGAGCCAAAGTCTGATTGGTAAACGACGCCGACATCACAAACGACGGGTGGCCGGTGGCGTTGCCGAGGTTAACCAGACGGCCTTCGGACAGAAGGATGATCTTCTTGTTGTCCGGGAATTCAACGTGGTGCACCTGCGGCTTGATTTCGTCCCACTTGAAATTGCGCAAAGACGCGACCTGAATCTCAGAGTCAAAGTGGCCAATGTTACAGACAATCGCGTTGTGCTTCATGGCGCGCATGTGCTCAAGGCGCAGCACGTCCTTGTTGCCGGTGGCGGTGACGAAGATGTCGCCCTGTGAGGCCACTTCCTCAACCGTGCGGACTTCATAGCCTTCCATCGCGGCCTGCAGGGCGCAGATTGGATCGACTTCGGTGACAATCACGCGCGCGCCACCGTTACGTAAAGAGGCGGCCGAGCCCTTACCGACATCGCCGTAACCAAGCACGACCGCGACCTTACCGGCCAGCATCACATCCGTAGCGCGGCGGATGGCGTCGACCAGCGATTCACGGCAGCCATAAAGGTTGTCGAACTTCGACTTGGTGACCGAGTCATTGACGTTGATGGCCGGGAACGGCAGGTCGCCTTTTTGGGCCATCTGATACAGGCGGTGAACGCCGGTGGTGGTTTCTTCCGACACGCCGATGATGGCGTCGCGGATGGCCGAATAGAAGCCCGGCTTTTCCTTGAGGTAGCGCTTCATGACCTTATAGAGCGCTTCTTCTTCCTCATTGGTCGGATTGTCGAGCAGGGTCGCGTCCGCTTCAGCCTTCGGGCCCAGCACGGTCAGAAGCGTCGCATCGCCACCGTCATCGAGGATCAGGTTGGGATACCCCCCGTCATGCCACTCGAAAATCTTGTGGGCATAGTCCCAGTATTCTTCCAGCGTTTCGCCCTTGATGGCAAATACCGGCGTGCCGCGCTCGGCAATGGCGGCGGCGGCATGATCCTGAGTCGAGAAGATATTGCACGATGCCCAGCGCACTTCGGCGCCCAGAGCCTGCAAGGTTTCGATCAGCACGCCCGTCTGGATGGTCATATGCAGGGAACCGGCAATGCGCGCGCCCTTGAGAACCTGCTTAGGGCCATATTCGGCGCGGGTGGCCATCAGGCCGGGCATTTCGCCTTCGGCAATATCCAGTTCCTTACGTCCCCAAGCCGCCAGGCTCAGGTCTTTGACAATAAAATCGCCCATCGGGTCGGCCTCATGTGGTTACAATCGTTATGGCCTTATAACGGGCACGGCAGACCAATGCAATAAACATATAAAGATATCTTTATATGGGCAAATTCTGAACGATCTGTTCAACCCAGCCGACACTGGCCTGATAGGCCCAGAGCGTGAAATCGATCACATAGTGGGCAAAGTAGTAGACCCACGCCACGGCCCCTGCCGCCACCGCAAGCCCTGCCAGCATAAACAGCCCGTCCCGTTGCAGTATGGCAAGGCCGGTCAGCACCACCGCCACACCGGGAATGACATTGGCCCCCGGCATGGGCAGCAGCAGAATCAGGGCCAGAACGAGGGTCTGTAAGCCCAGATACACCATCGCCGGCCCGCGCGTCAGAAACGTCCAGCGGGGCCGTGCCAGATACTCAACCTTGCGCAATACGACTGCGCAGGCCCTGAGCACTTTGCGGAAATCATCGCCCTTGAAATCCCAACGCTTGACGAAACCCGGCATCCATAGCGCCTTATGATGCAACAGCATCTGGATCGACGGCGGCAGCAGCAAAAGGCCAAAAATAGTTGAAATACCCGGCACATTGGGGATGCAGATCGGCAGGGCCAGTATGATCAGCAGCAGCCCGATCCCGCGCCCTTCCAGCCGCGCCAGCAGGTCGCCGACACTGACTCGCTCCCCATCAAGGCCACCCGCCAGTTCATCAATGATTTGAGATGCCGGAATCCGGTGCTGGCCCTTGGGCATATTGTTCCCCACACTAAGGTTCACAGCAAAGAATAGTCTGGCTGATTTGGCAAGTCGGTTTGACCTTACTCTCCGGTCGCGATAGAGCAAACCAACCTCTCCTCTCTGTGCCGAAGGCATGGGGAGGGGGACCATCGAGCCCTGCGAGATGGTGGAGGGGGATGGCATCTCAAGGTTTTACGGACTGAACGTCTGGTTTTATCCCCCTCCGTCGCTTCGCTACGCTCACCGCCACCTCCCATGCTGCGCACAGGGAGGAGAATAAGGTACTATTCCATGCCCGATACCAGCCCCGGTTTCGCCATTGTCCGTCATGACTGGTCGAAAGATGAGATCGCCGCCCTGTTCGACCTGCCGTTCATGGAATTGTTGTATCGCGCCGCCACGATCCATCGCCAGAGCTTTGATCCATCCGAAGTGCAACTCTCACAGCTTTTGTCGATCAAGACCGGCGGCTGCGCGGAAAACTGCGGTTATTGCTCGCAGTCGGCCAGTTTTAAAACCGGCCTTAAGGCGTCAAAACTGATGGAGACGGGTGAAGTGTTAGCCGCCGCCAAAGCGGCCCGTGACGGCGGGGCCCAGCGCTTTTGCATGGGCGCGGCCTGGCGTGATCTGAAAGACCGCGATGTTCCGGCGCTGGCCGACATGATCGGCGGCGTGAAGGCTCTGGGCTTAGAGACCTGCGCCACACTCGGCATGATCACGCCGGAGCAAGCGAAGGCGCTGAAAGACGCAGGCCTTGATTACTACAACCACAACCTTGATACCTCGCCGGAATATTACGAACAGGTTGTGACCACCCGCACCTATCAGGATCGGCTCGATACGCTGGAGGCTGTCAAAAATGTTGGCATGAAAACCTGCTGCGGCGGGATTACCGGCATGGGGGAGGCCCGCGCCGACCGCGTCTCGTTCCTGCATCAACTGGCGACCATGTCTCATCACCCGGATTCGATCCCGATCAATAATCTGGTGCCGGTTTCGGGCACCCCTCTGGGCGACAAGGCCCGCAGTGAGGGCGGCATTTCCGGCATCGAGTTCGTGCGCACGATCGCGGTGGCCCGCATCGTCTGCCCGCGCTCTATGGTGCGCCTGTCGGCCGGCCGGAATGAGATGAGCGAAGAACTTCAGGCCTTAAGTTTCATGGCCGGCGCCAATTCGATCTTTGTCGGCGATCAGTTGCTGACTACGCCCAACCCGGAGCGCGGCTCGGACGCCCATCTGTTTGCCGAACTGGGCCTTAAACCGATGGCAATGACTTAACTATCCACCGCATCGCAGCAAGGGTTTACAGAGCGTAAACACATCCGCCCTAAAGTCGTCCCATATCTGCGATAAAACCGGATCAGGATGACCTTGCCCCCCGCCTCGCCCCCAGCCCCGCCCTGCGTAACTGGCCGTCCCTTAGTGTCCATAATCATGGCCAACTATCGGGGTGGGCGGTTCCTTGAGGCAGCGCTGACCTCGGGACTGTCCCAGACCGTTCGCGATATCGAAATCATCGTTTCTGATGATGCCTCACCCGATGACAGTGTGGCGGTTATCCGCGCTGTGATGGAGAAAGACGATCGGATCCGGCTGATCGAAGCGCCGCAAAATGGCGGCCCGGCCAAGGCTCGCAACCGAGCGCTCGATGCCGCCCGCGGGGAGTGGGTTGCCATTGTTGATTCAGATGACTACCAGCACCCGCAGCGGCTGGAGCGGCTACTCAAGGCCGCAGACGATCACAATGCCGATCTGGTCGCCGATGACTTGCTGCATTTTCATGATGACGGCAGCCAGCCGATATCCTTCCTGATGCTGGACCACGGCCTGACCCAGCCGTTTGAGCTGACGACCGAGTTGTTCATTCGCGCCAATACGGCCCGCAGCGGCTTGCCGACGCTCGGTTATCTCAAGCCGCTCATCCGGCGGGCGCGACTGGGGGAGTTGCGCTACGACACCGGCCTTAAGGTCGCCGAAGACTACGATCTGGTCGTGCGATTGCTGGCGGGCGGGGCCAAGGGCTATGTCGTGCCCGATCCGACCTATCTGTATCGCCGTCATGGCGGTTCGATCTCGCACCGTATGTCCGAGACGATCCTCAGCGACATGATCGATAATCATCACCGCTTTGCCGCTGAGTGTGGCCCGCACCCAGCGCCGGTGCAAACTGCGCTTACGGCCCGTCTGAAAGGCATGGAAACCGATCTGGCCTATGAGCGGTTAGTGGCCGCCATCAAGGCAAAGCGGCTCACAGAAGCGGTTGGCATACTCACCAAATCCCCCGCCCTGATCAAAAATCTTTACCGCTCATTCTGTGAACGCAAAAGTCGTCAGGTCGCACCTGCCCCTGCCGTTTCAGCGGCCGCTATATCCGCCAGCGCCCTCATCCTCAGCGATAAAGCCCCCGACGCAGATTCCCTCACTAGCCTTAAGGCTATTGCCAGCCAGCGGGGGGCTGATAATGTCATCCTTAAGACTGTGCCTGAAGGTTTTTTGACGGAGCCATCATTGACAGACCCGGCCAGATACCGCGAACTGTGGGCGATAACGGCGCCTCTGGGCGATCGTGAAACCCTGATGACCATTTGCGACGGCTACGCCTCTGTCAATGCGGCAGGCTACTTACCCTGCAATCCCGTCTGGCCCTGCAACCCTGTCAGGGACGAAATCGAAGAAAGAGGGCAGTCATGACCACCACGCACCGTGAAGGCCGCAGGGTGCCCTATGATCCCGGCATTATTCTGCGCATCAATATTCCGATCGTCCTGACCTTTTTATGTCTGGCCGCCCTGATGCTGGAACCGCTGTTCACCTCCGCGGCGGCGCTGGCCTTTTTGATATTCGGCGCGTTTTTAATGCTTCACCGCACCAAACTCAGCCTGACCACCCTCAACAAGCACTGGTTTTTGCTGATCCTGCCGGTCTATTGCCTGTTGTCAGTGTTCTGGTCGCAATATCCGGCGGTCAGCGCACGACAGGGCTTTCAGTTGGCCCTGTCCCTGATCATTGCCATCGTGATTGCGTCGCGCGTGCCGGCCCGCAATCTGTTTTTCATTCTGTTTGTCTGCAATGTGATGGTTCTTGGCCTGTGCCTGCTGTTTGGCGCCCGCCCGTCCGGGGCGGCCTGGCAGGGGATTTTTGCCAGTAAGAACGCCTTTGCAACCGTCATCGCTATGGTCTTTCTGTTCTCATTGGCCATGCTCTACGAAAAACGGATGAAGCTGACCCTGAAAATCGTGGCACTTGGCATTATGTCCATATGTCCGTTCCTGCTGCTTAAGGCGCAATCGGCAGGCGTGATCATGGGCTTGGTGCCGCCGGTGCTTTTGATGGTTCTGTTTCAGATGACGCGCGGCTGGAAGCCTGTTCAGCGGATCGCGATGCTGACCTTTGGCACCTGGGCCGCCATTGTGGCCGGTCTGGCGCTGGCCCCTTATTTCAGCGATATTTTTGCCAGCGTTCTGCGGCATTTCGGCAAGGATCCGACGCTTACCGGCCGCACGGAATTATGGGATATTGCCTTTGCCCATATTGCCGAGCATCCGCTGCTGGGCATCGGCTACCGCGCCTACTGGGTGGTCGGCAACCCGGATGCCGAAGCCCTGTGGCTCAAGTTTGGGGTTAAATCCGGCGGCGGCTTCCACTTTCATAATCTCTATATTTCAAACGCCGTTGAAATCGGCCTGATCGGTGTCGCCATTCAGTCGATTATCCTCTACGGCACCTTTATCGCTGCGATACACAAGCTGATCATGACGCCCAGCACCGAAAAAATGTTTTTCGTCATGTTCCTGCTGTTCATCATCTACCGCAGCTTTGGGGAGGTGCAGCTCTTCTTTGGCTTCAGCGATGTGTCTATTCTGATCTATGCCATTTGTGTCTACAGCCTGAAAAAAGAGCAGCCTGAGCCCCGCCCGTCGTCACGCACGCGCAGGACGCGACGCGCGGTTCACGGGCCGGCTCCGGCCGCAGCGCCTGAACCCGAAGCCTCTGCCTGATATTTTTATTATTTAAGTATAGTTCTAAAGGTATTTTATTATGTCGCCAATTCCGGCCCAAAACGGCCTCGTCCATGTGCGCGTCCCGACCTATAAGCGCCCCGATCTGCTGCTTCGGGCCCTAAAGTCACTGCAAAGCCAGACGTGGACGGATTGGGTATGCGACATCTATGACGACGACCCGGATGCCGCCGGCGGTGAGGTTGTGCAGGCCCTGAATGACCCGCGCATTCACTACACTCAGAACAAGCCCCAGAGATACGCCTCCGGCAACATCAATGCCTGTTTCAGCCTGAGTAATCCGCGTGACGCTGACTATTTCTGCGTGCTGGAAGACGACAATTACCTGCTGCCGGAATTTATGGCTGAAAATATTGCGGTCGCCCGCGAACACAAGGTCAATCTGGTCCTGCGCAACCAGATTACCGAGTTCAACAGCCATGTCGAAGTCCCGACCTTAAGCGTTGAGGGTGTACTCGATCACCTGTTCAAAGACGGCATATACACCCCCGAAATGTTTCGCTTGTCGTTGATCATGGGCATTGGCATCTCTAACGGCGGCCTGTTCTGGACACGCCATGCCCAAAGCCCGATCGAGATCACCTGCACCTGCACGGCCGTGCTTCAGGAATATATCCGCACCTATATCCTGACCGAGCCCATCTATGTCGCCATGAAACCGTTGGCGGTATGGATGGAAAATGAGGCCGCCACTACCCGCAATGATGGCGATAAAGCCGCCTATATGCGCCGTGAACTCAACCTCAAGCGGGCCATCCAGATGCTTCAGCGCGCAGCCTGGCAGCAGACTACGCCGCAGGTGAGACGCGGCTTTATGACCAATCCGGCCTTCGCCACACCGGCTGAGGGCCGCGCCCGTGGCCTGATCAAGGCGCATCTGGCAGGCCCTAACCGTCATGTCCCGCTCAAAGACGCCCTTGAGCTTGCCCTACGCGGTGCCCTGATCCGATTCGGAGGCAAAACCGCGACCGATTTCGATGAAATGGTTAAAAATTCCACTATATAATTATTTAATTAGGCGTATGGTTAACATACGTTTCCACCGCGACGTGTGAAGGCATCGTCACCCTGGAGATGATAGTATCTGTGTTGGTATAGCTTTTGCTCTCTACCTGGCCTGTAGTATCACTTCGAGACCTGACGATGAACAGACAGATCAAAGTGCTGGCACCGACCGGCTATCCGTGGGCGTTTAACGGCCCGCGCCGCTCACGTCACAAGATCCGCAATCGGCGGTTTGTCCCGTTCAACCGGCTGAGCAGCACGCTGGATGGGGTGACAGTCTTTAATCCGGTCGACGAAATAAACTGCGATATGCTTCACGCCTTCAACCGCGTGCCCGTCACCACAAAGCCCTTCGTGATCGGGTTTGAATCGCACCTGCCGCGTATTTTCGGGATCGAAAACAAGCCGGCCTATCATCACTTTTTATATAGCCGCCTGCTGTCTTCCAAATGCCGTCAGATCATCGCCATATCGAATTATGCCCTGCGTAACTTTGAACGCGACCTGGCGGCCAGCCATCTCAGCGCCAGCGAAAAAGAGATTTTGCGGGCCAAGACGCAGGTGCGCTACCCGAACATGATCATCCCCGACCCGCACACCGGTGCAGATGAGGAAAATGATTTAGCGCATAACTACCAGATCAGCTTTGTCGGCAATCACTTTGCCCGCAAAGGCGGCTGCACGATGGCGCGCATGGCTGAACTGAGCCTGCAACGCAAGCTGCCGTTCACCTTTACAATCGTATCTTCGCTTCAGTACGGCGGCCACATCTGGTCTGACCCGACGAATCCGGATTTCTACGCGCCCTATCTCAAATTGCTGAACCTGCCCAATGTTCGCCATATCCCGACTCTGGCCAATGACGGGGTGATGAAGCTGCTGGGTGAAAGCTATGCGTCGGCCCTTCCGACCTTTTCGGATACGTTTGGTTACAGCGCGATTGAATCCCTCGCGCTCGGCACCCCGGTCATTGCCTCCGCGCAAGGGGCCTTGCCTGAATTTATAGAAGATGGCGTTAACGGCATTATGCTTGATCCGGCGGTCACCGAAGGCGATCCCGACTGGCGTCCCCATTGGTTTGCCCGCGGCACAGTTAAGT
This sequence comes from Asticcacaulis machinosus, assembly GCF_028550435.1. Classification (GTDB taxonomy): domain Bacteria; phylum Pseudomonadota; class Alphaproteobacteria; order Caulobacterales; family Caulobacteraceae; genus Asticcacaulis; species Asticcacaulis machinosus. The sequence continues at coordinate 310,103 of NZ_JAQQKV010000002.1, forward strand.
TTGAGGCCCTGTTCGCGGCCAATGTTGAACGCTTCGCCGTTGAAGCGGTCAACCGTCTGGAGCAACTTCTGGAATACCCCGAACAATACCGCCATATGCGCCGGCAGGCCAAAGCCGGCTCTCAGGCCCGTTTCGGCCATGAGCCTGCCTCAACCTATTGGGACGATCTTTACCTTAAATCGGTGTGAAACCACATTCGTTTTTTATGGGCTGAAAGGTAACATAGGATATCCTACCGATAATATTCAGCCTCCTGAAAACGCCTGCGGCATTGTGCTTACAAAGCGACAAGCCGGATTAAATTCACTCTATTACAGCGCTATGCTGCGTCCGCATACAAAACTGTTACGGTCGCGGGTTGATTATATTTGCGCGCTTGTTAGTCTGATGACCTCAGGCTTAAGGCCCGCTTTGCGGATCACGGCGTCTGTCAGGCCCCCGTTTGTCAGTTCATCTGCGGAGATATTCCATGACCGGCCCGTTGCTCAGACGCTTTTTTATTGCCGCCCTTGCCAGTGCGTCCCTGCCGGGCATGCCGTTTGCCACTGCACAAAGTACAACGCCGCCACCCCCTAATGTAACCTCTCCTGATGTCACGGGCGCCGCCTCGTTCGTTGATCGCTTTGACCGGCTGGACTTATCGCGCTGGTACGTCGCGCACGGCTGGAGCAATGGCCCGCATCAGAATTGCGGCTGGTCTCACCATGAGTCTTTTGCCCACAACGGCAAGCTTAAGCTCAGATTTCAGAAAAAGCCGATGGCCGACCGTCTCTATAGCTGCGGCGAAGTGCAGACCCGCGCCACCTATGGCTACGGCACCTATGAGGCCCGCATGAAAACGCCCAAGGGCTCCGGCCTGAACGGTGCTTTCTTTACCTATATCGGCCCGACCCACGGCAAACCGCACGATGAGATTGACTGGGAAGTGCTGTTGAAAGACACGACCGTCGCCCAAACCGGCGGCTATGTGAATGCCAAGGGCGTGGGGGCGACCCTGCCCAAGCTGCCCTATCCGGCCGACAGCGACTTCCTGGACTACGCCTTTGTGTGGGCGCCGGACAGTCTGAAATACTATGTCAACGGGAAACTGGTGCACACCATCTCAAGCCCAGCCCCGCTGCCGTCCAATGCTCAGAAAATCTTTTTCAGCCTGTGGGGCAGCAATAGCTTGACGGATTGGATGGGAACCTTCATCGAACCTAGCGGCCCGCTGGTCATGGAGGTCGACTGGGTGGCCTATACCCGTCCGGGCGATGCCTGCCAGTTCCCGGACTCATTGGTCTGCAAACTCAACGGAGCTTAAGTTTTTGCCCACGACTGTCAGCGTGATCATTGCGGCCAAGGATTCGGCGGATACTATCGTCAAGGCCATCCAATCTGCGCTGGTTCAGCCCGAAGTCATTCAACTTATAGTCGTAGACGACGGATCGCGCGATGCGACGGCTGAGGTGGCGCGCGCCGCCTGCGACGGCAGTGGGCGCGTCGAGGTGATATCGCTTGATCGTAACTATGGCCCGGCCCACGCCCGCAACCGGGCGCTGGAGGTCTGCCGCGGACAGTTAGCGGCTATTCTCGATGCTGACGATTTCCTGCTGCCCGGCCGTTTTACACGGCTGCTGCCCCATAATGACTGGGACATGATCGCCGACAATATCGCCTTTGTGCCGACCGGCTATGAGGGTGCGCTCAACGCCGTAGGGGTGGACGACGCCCGCCCGCTCAGCCTTGAAGCGTTTGTGCTAGGCAACCTGACGCGCGATGACCGGCATCGGGGCGAACTGGGTTTCCTGAAACCCGTTATTCGTCTGGCCTTCCTCAAGGCGCATAATCTTTCCTATAATGAGGGCTTACGATTGGGCGAAGATTACGACCTCTATGCCCGTATGCTGGCGGCCGGGGCGCGCTTTAAAACCACACGAACCTTGGGCTACGGCGCGGTTGTGCGGCCCAACTCGTTAAGCGGCCAGCACCGCACCGAAGACCTGCGCCGTCTGGCCGATGCCGATCACGACCTGCTGGCCCTGCCCCTGTCGGCACCTGAGCGCCACGCCATACACCAGCACGAAATCCAGACCCGCAACCGCTATCGCCACCGACATTACCTCGATCTCAAGCGGGACAAAGGTGCGGCGGCGACCCTAAAAGCCTTGCTGGCGGATCCGGCCTCATGGGCGCCGGTCGTCAAGGGGGTGTTGCGCGATAAATTATCGCCGCCGCCCGCACCGTCCGCCAGTGGCGATGTACGCTATTTATTTCCCTTGCCCGAAGCCTGAACCAAAATCGCCTCGAACTGATCAATCTGGGCGACCGGATCGATTTCAGGTCGTAGCGCATAGGCGCGCGCCGCCTGCGACAAAGCGGCGTAATGATCGCTGTCCGACCATAGACGCTTAAGTTCAATGGCCCAGTCGCTGGCGGCACTTCCCACCGGCATCAAAACCCCACCGGGGCCCACGGCCTCGCTTAAGCCCCCGATATGGGTTGCCAGTGCGGGGATGCCGCTGCAATGGGCTTCTGAAGCCACCCGCCCCCAGGTTTCTTCCCACTGGCTGGGGGCCAAAAGGATTCTGGTCTGGCCATAGACACTGCGCATATCGTGCGTGCGACGCATAAAGGTGATGTTGGTAAGCGGCGCAATGGCAGCGTTCAACTCCGCTTCCTGCGCGGGATTAAGCGTCCAGCTTTCGACAAACAGGAACTCGATCTCCGGGCAGAGGGTCGCAATTTCGATGGCCCGGCCCAGCCCTTTTTTGGCGACCGGATTGATAAAGGTCACATAGCGCCCGGTTGTCTGCGTCTCATACTGCGCCACATCGATCGACGGGCAGATGACGTGGGAATCTATGCCAAAGACCTCACGGTAGCGGTTACGGGTGAACTGCGAATTTGAAATAAACTGCGCACCCGCAAACTGACGCGGATCACCGCCCAGTTCATCAAATTCGACATTGTGGAAATAAACCACCAGCGGCACGCCCTGTTTTTGCAGTTCAGCGGCTATCGGCACGGTATTGTGACACTGCACCACCGCCACATCGGGGCGATCATCCTTGACCAGAGCCGGCACCGCGTCCCAGGCTTTCCATGCTCGCCGAACATCGTAACCCAGACCAGTATCCGTCGCCCACGGCCGGCGGGTTAATTTCATCTTCAACCGTGCCGTGAGGCCAAACGTGCCAGATCCGAACAGAGAGCACAGCACCGAACCTTTGTGACCACGTGCCTGCATCGCCTTGACCAGATAATCAGTATTGGACTGCACCCCGCCGCTGAATTCAGGAAAGTGACCATTGCCGAAGCTAAACAGGATATTCATGACGCTGTGCCGACCGGTTCCGCGACATGGGCTTTGGCTTCGCTGCGTAGTTGCAGGTAATGAAACGGCAGGCTGACAAAGGCGATGGGGATGCAGATCAGGAACTGCGGCAGTTGCTTAAAATACCGCTGCCAGGCGTTGCGGCTGACATCAGGATTATATTTCATGTGCCGCAGCACCAGGAACAGCCAGTGATTTATCTTAGGCTGGGCCGACATATAGATTTTGATTTTTTTACCCAAACCAAATTTATAGGCTTGCAATAGGCGCTTACGAAACAGCAGTTCATCTATAATGCGGTTCGGCCCCTCAAGAGACCCCCACGCCATAGTCTCACGATAAACCGAAACTCCGGTACCACGACTGCCCATCACCTTCATTGAATAGGTAATGCGTTCACACTTCGCGCTGAGATCAAGGAAAAATAGCTGGTCCTCACAGGCCCGGCGAAAGCCTTCATCAAACCTGACCCTGGGGTTGCGCTTAAAATTAAACGCCACCTGAGAGGCATGGGGCAAGCATTCATCGGCAATAGCATCAACGGCTTCGGCCGGCGTTATCTGGCGCCGCACAGGCTCGTAATCCGGGCCGTTCTTATGGTGACGCTGCATATAGTCGAAATAATAGAATGTGTCTTTGTCATCGTGCTGACTATTGGCGAAATAGAAGTCAGACCCTGCGTCCAGTTCAGTCATCGCGGCCTTCAGGTGATCCGGATGCCAGACATCATCCGAATCCAGAAACATCACATAGTCGACCTCAGCCGCGTCAAGGCTATCGAGGCCGGTATTGCGCGCTGCTCCCGGCCCGCCGTTTTTGCGGTGAAGAATAACCAGTTCATGCCCCTGCGGCACCTCAAAGCCCTCAATCGCCGCCTCGACCGGCAACGGCGATTCATCATCGGCAATGACAATGCGCACGTGAACATCTTGCGGCATATTCTGATCGGCGATTGATTGCAGAGCCCGACGCAAAAGCCCCGCCTCACGCTGGTAATAGGGGATAATGACGGCGACGGTTTTCATTTCGCCTCCTTATGGGCACGGAAATAGGTAATGGCCCCCGCGTAGTAATTGTACTGCAACCAATGATAAAGGCTGGTGTGCCCCTTCATCTTTTCCTGCCGGTCACGCCACCACTCCTGCGCGGCCATCGACCAGATCCACAAAGGCACATTCTGGAAATGACGGCGCCCGACCGGCGCCACCTTACCCATAAAATTCTCATGACGGGCATGGGCAGGCGCCTGCGACAGATAGGCCCAGGTCTCACCGACCGAGCGATAATAGCTGCCCACATAGTCCTGCGTCAGACGGGCCGCCGGAATGATGTGGCGTACCCGTGCCCCCGGCACCCAGACACCGCCACCGCCACCGCCCTCGGCCATCACGGCCCGAATGACCGCGACCTCTTCGCCCAGCCGCTTATGCTGCGGCCCGACCCCTAAACCGGGGTCATAGAGATGGCGGCGCTGTTCGTCTGCGCGCAGGGCATAGTTGGCGCCGTAAGGCAGGCGGTCTTCTTCAACCGACAACTCAACCTCATCAGGGCCAAAATCGCGCGCCGCCAGAACCGAGGCCAGGAGCTCACGGTTGTCCTGCCACCATTTTGGTAATTCAATCTCGGTCACCGGCTCGATCACCCCGCCAAACACGGTCGCCTCAGGATGGCGCTGAAACGCATCCGCATAGGCCGACAGCCAGTTCGGATCGATCAGCACATCATCATCGGTCCAGCAGATATATTCACCCGCAGCCTCAGCGACTCCCCGGTTTCGGGCATTGGACAGACCGGCCTTGGCCTCAAGGACATAGCGGATCGGGATGCGGTCAGAAAAGCGGCTCACCACCTCAGCCGTATGATCGGAACTGCCGTTATCGACCAGCACCATTTCCCATTCAAGACCATTGGGCACCGTCATGGCGGCCGCCGTTTCGAGTACACGGCGTAATTGCTCGGCGCGATTGCGGGTGCACATGATAACGCTGATGAACATATAGAGTGTCCGCACTACAGCCTAAGAAAAAGGTCAGGCCAAGAGAATGAATAATGAATAGTTAAAATTATAAGGCGGGTTGAAAGTGACCTTTAGCACTGTCGAAGCGGGGCCTAAATGATCATTTTTCGCACGGTTTGGCAAGGCATTGTGCGACGCAAACAAATTCGATTATTCAAATTGCATGAAGTCGAGATAGGCTTTATCGTCAAAAAGACCTGCAATATCCGGCCCGCCTGCCTTTTTATATTTTCTTTATATTTTCAGAGCCTTAAATTATGCGCCTGCCTGTCCTTTTCCAGAGTACGTTAACCTTGCGGACGCGCCCCCTATGAGTTCTCTGGAAGACGAAGGTTACAAAGATCTGAAAAAGCGCACCGCCACCTCGGTCATATGGTCGGTGGCGCGGGTGTTGTGGTCGACGGGGGCCAGCTTTGTTATTTTTGTGGTGCTGGCGCGCCTTTTGGGGCCAGCGGACTTTGGCCTGTTCGCGCTGGCCGCCCTGTTTGTCGACATCAGCCGGATCATAGCCAGCGCGGGCCTTGGCGATGCGGTGGTGCGCCAAGCTGAGCTGACCGAAGAACTGGCCGACACGGCATTTTGGGCCAATGTGGGTTTAAGCTTAAGTGTGGCTTTGGCGGTCATGGGTCTGGCGCCACTGTATGGCGAGATGGTGAATAATCCGCAGGTGGTCGATGTGCTGCGGGCTCTGGCCTTTACCCTGCCGGTCGCGGCCCTGGGCGGCATTCATGGGGCGCGTCTGACCCGCGATTACAAGCATAAACTGTTTGCCGTTCAGACCGCCATCACCAGCATTATTTCCGGGCTGGCCGGGATTGGTGCCGCTTTTTATGGGCTTGGGGTATGGAGCCTTGTGGTACAGGCATGGACGGGCGCAATTTTAGGGGTCGGCATGGCGTGGAGCGCCTCACGCTGGGTGCCGGGCCTGCGTTTTTCAATGAGCGCCTTTAAATCCATCGCCACATTCAGCGTCAGCATGACCATCAATCAGTTACTATGGCTGATGATGGGGCGGGTCGGTGACCTGATCATCGCCCGCGCCTATGGTACGGCTGAACTGGGCCGATATCGCATTGCCTGGCGGATGTATGAACTGATCGGCCAGATTGCTCTGGCACCTATCGGCAGCGTCGCCATGCTGACCTTTTCAAAGCTTCAGCACGATATGGAAAAGCTGAAAGCCGCGTACCTGCGCATCCTGAGTGGTGCCGCCATCATCGCCTTTCCGCTGATCTTAGGTTACGCCTCTCTCTCCAATGAAATTGTCGAAGCCCTGTTTTCAGCGCAGTGGCAAGGGGCTGGTGAAATCTCCAGCGTTCTGGCGCTGATGATCGTGCCCTTCGTGTTCAACTACATATCTCCGGGCGTGCTGGCCGCCATCAATCGCGGTCAGTCGATCATGAAGGTGGCGATAACCCAGCTTGTCCTGACGATCGCATTTACCATGCTGTTTGTGCCTTACGGCCTTCTGGCTGTCGCGGGTGCCTATGTGCTGAGAAACTACGTCACCCTGCCATTACAACAGGGCATGCTAAAAAAACATACAGGGATAAAAATGATTGAGGCGGCCAAGGTTGCGGTTGCCCCGCTCTCAGCAGCGTTTGCGATGGCAGCCAGCGTATGGCTTCTGAAACCCTATATAGCCAATATGGTCGGCCAGAACCTATGGGCGACCATCGCGATTGGTGTGGCCGTGGGGGGCATAGTTTATATTGGCAGCATCTTCCTGTTCGGACGCTCGGTGATTGCGCCATACCTGCACATGGTTCAGCCCTATCTGTCGCGCTTCAGGAAATCATAGATCGCTCAAAAGCTTGATGCCTGAGCGTTCCATCAACGGCAAACCCGGCTCCCAGAAATCGCGCAAGGTCGGGTAACTGCCGGGCCAGTCCATCGCGAATGGAGCCAGACTAAAGGTTGGCGTGCCAAATAACTTGGCGACATAGGATTGCGTCGAGGTTGTAAAACCATAGACTTCGGTTTGCGGGTTCTGACTGATGTAAATCTCAGCCGGTACCCGGCTATAGGCTTTGGGCAAAGCCTCGCATTTAGGATGGCTGTCGAAGAAAGCGCGCACATCGGCCTCATCGCGCGGGTGAGGTTTCACCCAGATGCGCTCATACTTCCGACTCAAGGCATCGATAATCGTATTAATCAGGCGCGTATAGGCGTCTTTTTCCATCATGTGGCTGGCAACCAGCGCCTGCGATAAAAACAGGCACTCGCCCGCACCACCTGATGGGCGGGCCTTAAGCACTTCACGAAACCCGCCCTCTATGGGTAACATTTTTGCATCACGCCGCGCATCCGGCACCCACGGAAATACGCTGTAGATTTCATCAAAAACATCAAACCGCAAAAAATGCGGCAAGGCATTGGGTCTGATGCCGGTATGGCGCAAAAGCCGTTTCAGTCCATCCCTTATCCTGTAATGCACATTCCGGTCATTCAGGCTTTTATCATAAAACGCATGGTCGGTATAAAGCGCCAGCCCGTCTTCAAACACACACACGGCTTCAGCCTTAATCTTGTAATAGGCCCTGACCACAAACGAACTAAACCGAAAACTGAGAAACAAGCGCTTGGCCGGTTTGAAATCGGCCGTCATAGCGGCTTCGAAATCCATATAGTCAAAGGGCGATGGCCCCATCAGAGCATCCATCTGCTCGAATATGCCCTCATAATTTCCGCCCTCCTTATAGAGGATCGCCAGATGCCGACCCGGCAGATACTGCTGCACAATTGCGCGGGCCATCAGATACTGAACCGGCGAATTGATGAGGAATATATTGTCGTAAGTGCCGATGGCCATTGCCTTACCTTGCTATCACGGCAAATCCGATGCAGCCGGTTGCCACCATCGGAAACGTAGGTGACAAATCCTTACATTGCCACCTCAAACACAGTCAAAGAACCTAAAATCGAAATTAAATCCCGCCTAACAATTCAGGCTTTGCTTTCGCTATAAGATCAAGAAGATGAAATTGTTCTTCCCAATCTATATCGAGAGCAGACACTTCTTCCATTTCATAAAAAAATGGTTTCCCTCCGATTCTGTCGCCGATATCGCGCATATCTCCAAATTTCATGGCATATATTGCGTGATTTATCTCATAGACGGGTTGCAGATCTTGGCTTCTAGGCCATTTCTCCACACTATTGTCGTAATTGATCGGGCCATTATTGTTCCATAAGAACTTTTGAAGCTTTGTAACCGACACGAAAGAGTCGTGGCCCGACTCCATTGATTTTAGGTAAGCATTATAAGCTTTTATATATTCTAATTCATTACAAAATGGCGTTGTAACATGAGTCCAAAATATAGCTCCATCAGGCCTTAAACTGGAAATATATTGAATAAATTCTGTCATCGAAGTCGATGACTTACCCAGATGATCTGGCCTGTCGTCTATTACAATTCTTCTATCACTTTTTGAAAAAAACTCTGCATAAGACACCACATCTGGATCATTAGTAGAGATAATTATCTCATCTAAAAAATCGCACTTTCCAAGCTGCTTCAGCTTTATTTCTAAAAGCCCTCCTTCATAGCCACCAAAAGGGCGCATGTTCTTCTTTGGCACACGTTCACTACCTGCTCGGCAAGGAATAAATGCAGATACTTTCATTGGCTATAAGTCCCTACTTTGAGGCTGTAATCATCATCGACCGGCATCTCATCCAGCAGCCCAACCAGAGCTTCCGACCACGGGGTGGCGTCGCTCGACCACTTCGGATTGCGCAGCAGGAAATCCACGGCGTGACGCGTGGCGTATTCGGCGACCCTATCCGCTTCGCTGGAGACATAAATTTCATCGAACACGCCTGAGGCTTTGCACTGCTCCAGCTTGACGTCCAGCAGCGATTTTTCACCGACAAACGGGCGCAGGTTCTTCTCAGGCAGGCGCCCGGAATGGGCCTTGGCGGGCACTAAGGCCACACATTTCGGTTTCGACACTATTAAAGCCTCTTTTTAGCCTGGGACCTCTTTTAAGCTTGGGCCACGCGGTATTTGTGGTGTTCGCTCTTGTTCACGCGCTTTTCACCGCTGCCGACCATGCGCTCGGTCAGGCGGATCTGATCGACATATTCCTTAAAGGCAGGTGTGGTCAAATCAACCGCCACGGCATCAAAGTGCGCCCATTCGGTATTGCCAAGCTTAACGTGCTTTTCGACCATGCGCGCCCCGGCGGCCACAGCCAGCGCTGAGCCCAGCCAGCCGAAATCATGGCTGGAAAAGGCAGGTACGATGCGCGGGTTTTGCGCCGACAGCTCATGGTAACGGCGCACGACGGCGATATTGGTGTCCTCGGCGGGCGTCGGATAGGCCGAATTGGCCTGCATCAAAATAAGCTTTTCGCACGCCGTGAAATTATCCAGCACCCAGCGCTCATAGGCTTCATCGGTCATACCGGTCGATAGCACCACCGAACCGGTATAATTTTTCGAAACGAATTCAAGGTAATCCGTATGCTCGGAAATGGTCGACGGCAGCTTGACCATCGCCGGTTTGACATCGAGCATGAACTCAAACGACGGCTTATCGAGGATCGAGGCAAACCAGCCCATGCCCAAGCTCTTGCACAGCGTATCCACGAACGCGAAGTCGTCCTTGCTCAGTTCCAGTTGGTGGCGATAGTCGCCAAAGGTCGACCCGAACGGTGATACGTAGGGGGCTTTAAGCTGCTCAGCCGAATAGAAGCTTTCGACATCGCGCTTTTGCAGTTTGATATAGTCCGCCCCCGCCGCCTTGGCGGAGCGGATCATACGCTCAAGACGTAGGCGGTCGCCAAAATGGTTGGTGGTCAGCTCAGCAATGACATCAACCTTATGGATGTTATCTGTGGCCGCCAGCGGTTCTGGCGTGCCCAGTTGCGCATTAAGCTCGGTAGGCGTAAGCGCACTGAACGATTTGGTGCCGACATGGCGGACTTCGATCTCTGAGCCCTTGAGGACATAGAGCGCATTCAGGAAATAGAATTCCTGCGTGTTGAACACCATCTTACGGTCAGCGTCGCGGGCATGGGAATAGTCGCTGTCGATGCGCTCACTATAGGCCTGACTGCCATCATAGCTAAAATCAAGGCCGACCATGTAGACCGTCTGCGGACGTCCGCGAATGGCAGCGACCTTACGCGCCACCTGTAACGCCGTGATAAACAGAATATCTTCGATGACCAGATCACCAGCCTGAAAACGCTGCATCATCAGATCAGCAGATTCCTGCGTCAGCGGCGTATGCGGCAGTTGCACCACCGAGCGATCCGCAGCCTTCAGCGGCGTCGAGGTCAGATAGGCGCGCGATTTCAGGCCATTGGCCTGAACGCTGTCGGCGGCCCACGCCGCATGAAACACGCTGATGTCGGCAGGCGCGATGCGTTCGGCATCGTTCATAGCAATGACCAGAGAGCCCGCGAAAATCTGCGGGTCGATCTGGTCGATCGACGGCCCCTTACCGAGGATGAAGATCGTGTCGGTGGCGTATGTCGAAGCGATGTTTCCGATCAGGTTCGAGATAGCGTCCGTCATAAGGCTCTCCTTCAACAATGACTTCACAGCCGTGCTCACGCGCAAGCTGTACGCCTGCCAGCATATCCCAGCTTTTGGCGCCGGCCGGATTGACAAACCTTGCCAGCGATCCGCGCACAACATTAAACAGGTTATAGACCGCACAGCCCATAATGCGGGCTTCGCCGCCGACGGGGATCATTTCGACCAGCTTATCATTGATCGACGACGAAAACCCGGTAATCCGTGACGTCTGATAGTCAATCTTATCACCGGTCATGAGCTTCAGCCCCATTTCCGGCACCATCAACATAGAGGCAGCATGCTGGCGCTTATGCCATATCGACAGGGATACACCCCATTCGGGCAGGCCGGAACAGAAATTCTCGGTGCCATCAATCGGATCAAGCACCGCCGTCCAGTCCTGATCGTCCGCCGCGCCTATGGTATAGCTTTCTTCGCCGACGAAGTTGATATCACCCATCAGGCCGGTCAGGTGATCCTTAATGGCGTTTTCCAGAAAGACATCGGCGACCGTCACAGGACTGCCGTCATCCTTCCAGGTGACCTCACGACGGTTGGCCAGAACATGGGGCAGATGCTGCTGTACGACCCCGGCCACACTGCCAAGGATTTTAATCGCGTCGGTCATTGAGGCCGGCCTTGGAAAAATCGGTAATAGCAAAATTCAAAATCAATAGGCTGCGACCTTAGTGGCAAACGGAATGATCGCAAAATTCTTTTTGCGGCGCACCCAACAAAAAATCCTATTGAAAAGCCTGAATTAACCACGCCCCGACCGCTTTCAGTATTGACTTATTTCTTTGGAGCCCGACAGGCCCGATATCGTTCCCAGATGGAGCGCGCCGCGCAGTATATTGCGCCTGCGCTTCACCGGCGACCATGCCGTCATCGCTGCCGAAGCAAAGCTGAAACCGGCCTTAGCAGCAGCCATCGCCTGCTCGACCACGACCGGGCGGGTCAGGCCGCCCTCACGGATCAGGCGGCCGTGAGTCTGGCCCGACCGAAAGCGCCGGTCACGCAACCACTTAAAACTAGCCCGCGCCGGCGGCACCGGCTCTTCGATCCAGGCCTGCCGCGCATAGGCGATTTTACCGCCGCGCCGATAAATCTGCGTGAAGAAATCAGTGTCCTCACCACCGCTTTTGCCGCGCGACAGATCAAAGCTTAAGCCCTGAACCTTATCCGAGCGGCGATCCAGCAGAGCATTGCAGGTATAGCCGGTCAGGATGTCATCACCCACGATCACCGGATAGGTCGAGTGGAAATCCCCGTCCCTGATCCAGCCCGCGATCCCCTCCGGATAGAGCGCGCGCACCGGCCCCAAAACGGCATCCGCACCGGCCGCTTCAGCGGTCGTCACCATCTCTTTCAGCCAGCCGGGCGTGACCAGTTCATCGTCATCGATAAACAGGGTATAACGTCCCGTGGCCGCCTCAAGGCAGGCATTGCGAGCCACCGAAATATTAGCTTTTGGGGCATGAATATAGGTCAGCGGAAACGGCACTTCCGGCCCCATCGCCTCGACGCGGTCTCTGGCTGACGGTACCTCGTCATTGTCGGCAACGATCACCCGCACGGCATGATCCGACGGCACCTCAAGCGATGCCAGCGAACGCAGGGTGGTGGCAATATGCTCACGCCGGAACGTACAGATACAGATATCGATATCGGCCATGTGAGCCCTAAAAATAACAGAATAAAATAAGCAGGGCCTTAAGCCCTTAAGCCGCTTTAAATTTCAGCTCAAACCACTTTTTCCAGAACCCGACCGACCAGGCGATGTGCATGGTCATGGCGGCATAACCGGACATAAACCCTTCGACCGAACGCGTTCGCACACCCTCGATCACGGCCAGCCCGCCCCACAGGCACAACCACCCGATCAGCGGCAGGGCGCACACCCACCAGATCGCGGCCAGCGGCGCCATCAGGATCGACGGCAGAACCATAGCCGGAATAATCTGGCGCAGGCCCGGCGTCTGCTTATGTTTAAGGATATTCTGGATACGACCGCTGCCATAGCCGCGGTACTGCTTAAACAGCCCTCTGGCGGTGGTGCGCGGCAGATATTCCATGACGGTTTTCGGCGTCATCCAGATGTAATAACCGATCTTACGTAAGCGAAAATCAAGCTCAGCATCCTCATTGTGCGCAAAGCTTTCATCATAACCACCCACTTCGCGAAACGCCTTGATACGCATCAACGCGTGGTGGCCGTGATCGACAAATTCGCCCTTATTGACCACGCGGTGCTTTGAGCCGCCATTGCCGAGCGGGGAGTTTTGCGCGATCGCGACCGCCTTCTGGAACGCGCCCGCGCCGATGGTGTTCATCGACACCACGATCGACGCACAGCCGACCTTGCGCGCCTCAAACATCAGTTGCTCGCAAAAATCTTCAGGATAGCTGCCGTGGGCATCGATGCGGATCAGATATTCGGCGTCGTCACCGTAGCGTGCGACCGCCAGATTTATACCGGCGCTCTGGATTTTCTTCGGGTTATGCAGCAGCCGCACCGGCGCGCCGTCATCGACGAAGCGCCTGACAATATCCTGGGTGCCATCGGTCGATCCGCCATCGGCAACCACAATCAGCGATCCGGCCTCACCTTCGGTGCGCACCAGCCAATCCAGAACCTTGCCGATATGCGCGGCCTCATTAAGGCACGGCACCACGACCAGCACCTTTTCCGGGCGCACAGGCTCTGCGGACGTTAAATTCACAGCCAGACCCGCCTCACGCATGCGCCACCTGCAAGGCTTTCAGGCGATCAACGAACCCCACACAGTCGTCACGGGTAGCCGTAAACAGAGACGCAGGACACGCGTTCAATGCCGCCCGCAAATCCGCAAGTCGATCCGGCGTAAGCGTCTCAAACAGGGCCTTTAACGCCTGCGGTGTGGCCTCATCCAGAGTCAGGCCGATACCATGACGGCTGACGAACTTGCCGGTCTCAGTCCCGCTCAGAGCAATCGGCACCGAGCCATGTCGGCTGCCTTCATAGAGCCGGTTGGGCAACAGCCATTTGGAATTCTGGCCTTCTTCGAAAAAATCAATCGCCCAGGTCAGATCGACCTGCGCATACATATCGCTCAAATCCTCGGCACGATACGGCCCGCCAAAGCCTATATGAGGCTCAGCCACGATCTGCGCGTCGAAATCCTCGAACTCATTATAGGCGGGCTTACCACGCATAACCACCTTAACCCGGCCATCCATCGCCCGCGTAAAGGCCGACAGAATCTCCAGCGACTTGACGCACCGCAAGGCCCCGAACCAGCCGATGGTGATAACACCATCCGCAGGTTTGGACGCCGCCATCGCGTTCATCCGCCCTTCGATATCCAGAACCTTATTTTCCATCAGGAAAACCGGCAGTTTGAGGTTCTGCATCGGTTCAAAGTAATTCTCAACAAAAGCCGGGGAACTGGTGACCACCATCGATGCCCGCGACATCAGGCTGCGCTCGGCCCCGCGCAGCAGGGCCCCGATAAAATCACGGCGCAGCAGCAGACGGTGAATATCGAGGCTTTCGTACACAATGACTGGCGCAGGCGCAAACCGTCTGGCGACCTGACGGGCCAGAAACAGCATTTCCAGATTGCGAGCAATGATAATGTCCGGGCGCTCCCCGCCCAAAGCACGGATCAGGGACGGCGCACTGGCAATCGTTTTGGCGGCGCGATGGGCAAAGGCACCGTTGCGGGTTTCACCCAGATCGATGACCTTATCCGCAGAACCTGCCGCTGGTTTTGGCCCCCGCCGAAAACCCGCCAGATAGACCTGCGCTCCGCCCGCCTCAAGCATAAGGGTTCGACGGCGCACCGCCGCATCTTCCAGATCATGCACAAGATAGAGTACCCGCATGGTCACACTAATGGATTCCGGAAAATTAAAAACCTATACGATTCGCGTAAACGCTGAGTAAGATTAGCCCATGAACTCAAACAATTTATGAACAGGACGCGGTAATCCTTGCCCAGACAGGATTTGCGCCCCGTAGCCAACGCCTTACCCGACACCATGACTTAAGACCCGCCCACCTTCAACCGTGATCACCTTATCGGCGCATTCGACCACGACCGGATTATGGGTGATCAAAAGCACCGTCATCTGACCGCGCAAAGCATCAATCGTCGACAATATGCCCTGAGTATTCTCACGATCGAGCGCGCTGGTCGATTCATCAAGGATCAACAGGGCCGGCTGACGCAGCAGGGCCCGCGCCAAAGCGACCCGCTGACGCTCCCCGCCCGACAGCTTGATCCCGCCGTCACCGACCGGTGTATCCAGCCTCTGCGGCAGACGCTCTATGAAGGCCGCCGCCTGCGCCTGTCGCAAGGCCTGCCACATGTCATCCACCGTGGCATGGGGTGCCGCGATTTTCAGGTTCTCCGCCACGGTTGCCGACAGCAGATAGGTTTCCTGCGGCACGTAAGCAATGTGGGTGCGCCATGACGGACCGTGGGCAGCCTCTAAGGCCACGCCATCAATCAGGATGCGGCCGCTATCGGGCATCAACAGGCCCATGACCAGATCGGCCATAGTGCTCTTGCCGCCGCCGGACGGGCCGACAATCGCTGTGATCTGTTTGGCGGGCAGGCTGAAACTGACGGCATCAACCGCCAGATGATCACCATAAGCAAAACTGACCGTCTCAAAATCGAGGCTGTGTTTTAGACCCGCCGGGGCCGGGGTTGCCGCCGCCTGCGGGATTTCCACGGCGGCGTCACAGTCGGCCTTGACACGCTGCATGGTCTCAAAGGCCGGTAGGTTGATAATGGCGTTCTGCAGATGATCCTGCGTGCCGGTAAAGCGCGGCGACAGGCGCATAAAGATGACCAGCAGCACGATGATGCGCGAAAACGGCATGGCATAGACGGCATAGGCGACATAGATAAACAGGCACACCATGACCGCGCTCAAGATTTGAAACAGGGTCGTCCCCAGCGAATTGATGCGGGTATAACGCATCAGGTCGCCGCGCATCCGCTCCAGTGTCCCGTTCAGTTCAGCGATATAGCGCGGTTCAGCATTGAAGCTTTTGGTGACCTTAAGGCCTGCCAGAAAATCGCTGATGGTGCGGTACTGGCGCTGGCGCTCGGTCGTCAGCTTATCGCCAAAGATCGCGCCCTGCTTACGGATCGGGCGCAGAGCCACAAACACCAAAGCCCCGGCCACCGCCGCAATCGCCGTCATCTGCCACGAGATCATCAGCGACAGCAGCATGTAGGCACACAGGAACACCCCGTTTTGAATCAACAGGAACAGACTTGCCGTCGCCGTCTGCACCCGGTCAATATCACCGGTCAGGACGTGATCGAGGTCCGCCGTGCGCTTGCGCGCCACCGCTGACCAGCGCGCCCGTGAGATGCTGGCGAACAGGTCGATGCGCAGGCGGTTGACCGTATCAACCAGCAGCGCCGACATATAGATATTCTTGAAGCGCGCAAACAGTGCTCCGATAGTCACCACCGCGACGAACACAACCAGAATCAGCCACAGTTCAATCTGAAACGACGCCCCCAACACCGGCGCCAAGAGCCCAGTCGGCAGGTCGAGCACCGTGCCCCCGCCCTGCGCGCTGATGAACTGCAACAGCGGCAACAGCAGCAGCAGCGATACCCCTTCGCTGAAACTGCCCAAAATCAGGAAGACGACCGACAGGATTGAGCGTTTGCGTGACACCGACAGCACATAGGCCGCCAAAGCCCGGCAGCGCTGCCAGGTCTTAAGGCCAGTCGTTATGGAAGAATCAGCCAAGGTCATGTTCTATCATAGCCACAGCTTCGCCTAAGCGCTCCAGCGAATCCGGCACAATCAACCGCCGGGCCACACCTAATTCGGCCAGATAAGCACATTGCTGCATAAAACCGGGCGCACTTCCGGCTGACAAGGCGTCTTTGCCGAAACGGATCAGATAGGAAAAGCGCATCAGGGCACGAAAGGCCTCGACCGGACTTAAGTCAATCACCTGCGCCTGCGGGCCCCGTTCCAGCACATATAGACGTCCCGGCACGGCATAGTCATTGGAAAAATGCTCACTGACGCTGTGCTGACGTTTATCAAAGCCCGGCACGTCGATCATCTCCAGCGGCCGCGCCTTCTCAATCGCTACCGTCGCCGCCGATTCATCAGTCAGCTTCATCTGCGGAAAGCCCGGCAGAATGCGCACGTCCGGCTTGAAATCAAAGGCCAGCACATCGTCGGTCAGCAACGGATAGCCCTTACCGACCAAAGCCCCGGCGGTCGTCGATTTTCCGGCGCGCTTGTCGCCCAGAAAGCCCGCGCCCTTACCGTTAATCAGCACCGCGCTGGCGTGCAGCACCATCAGGCCACGCACATGTAAAAGCATGGCCATCACCGGCCCCAGCAGCGGCAGGCGCACGATCTTTTCCGGCACATCAGCGCGCGCATCGACTACGATTTCAGACGTGCCTTTGATCTCGAACTTACCGACCGCGGCCCAGTCCAAAATCTGAAGATCGCGGCTGAACTCAAAGAAGGTTCCCGGCGCCCCCACCGGCAGATCACGCCCGATCGATTCGCACCGGATCACCAGATCGGCGGCGTCATTATCTGACGGCAAAAGTTCCGGCAGTTCGATCTCGGAATGGATCGTCAGCCCATAGGCGGTGTGGCGATAAAGAGGCTTAGTCATGAAAGACAGCTTTCCAGTGAGCGCACGCATTAAATTTTACAAAAACGCCACTCCTGCCGGGCTCAGACCACGGCACCCCCAAATTGTGTATCAATTTGAATGGGTTTTACCTTGGCTGTGCCGCAGCCAGAGCGATAAGGCGACGGTTCGCCATACCGCTTGCAAATCGTAGGCCGCAACCTTCGCCCCCTTTTGCCGCAACCTTTTGAGTGATTTTCGCACCCGTTCAAGATCGACGAAGCTCGCTACATTATCACGGTTATGCTCAATCACATCCCGCATCAGGTCTTCGTGATGTGCCAACAGGCCCGATGCGATATGGGGCGCGAAATCAAACTTGCTGCGCCGCCACTGAACCTTGGGCGGTAAAACGCCCTCCATCGCCTGACGCAGGATCAGGCGGACATGGCCCTGATCAAGCTTGGCCTCTGACGGTAGCGACAGACAAAACTCAACCACCCGCTTATCGAAGAACGGAAACCGCGCTTCAAGTCCGGCTCCGGCTGCGGCCGCTTCAATCACTTCAAGGCTTGAAGCCAGCCCCGGCGATTGCAAAAACGCCGTATGCTGCGACGCTTCGTCCTGATGCAGGGTGCGACGATCCGCTGCCGCGCGCGCACGAAATTCAGGCGTCAGCAATACGTCTCGATCCGCCTTGGGCCAGCGTTTTTGAACCCAGCCTGCCACGCGACGCAGATAGTGCGCACCCTTGAAACGCCCATAGCGAATGAACAGAAGAATAAACAGCCCCAACCGCCCCTGCCCGTACAGACCTGAGAAGGCACGGGTCTGGATCCACAACTCTCGCCAGCGGCCTTGCTGTGCCAGTTCGTGGAACCGGCCATAGCCGTGCGACAACACCTCATCGCCGCCGTGGCCCTCGAAAACCACACGAAAGCCTTCATCCCCGACCCGCTGGAACAGAGCGCTGGTCATACGCAGGCCCGGCGCGCCAAACAACCGCCCTTCAAGCGCCAGCAGCGCCTCGAAATCACCAAACGGCGCATAACCATCCATCGCCACATGACGCGGGCGGAAATGGGCGTGGGCGATACCGGCATCTATATAGTCGCGCTCACTCAACTCCGGCGTTTTATCGAACACCACAGAAAAACTGTCGACAGGGTCATTGGGCTGCAACTGACTGGCCAGACAGGCGATCGAGGTCGAATCCAGCCCGCCACTGAGCAGGGCCGCCACCGGTTGATTTGAACGCAGACGGCAACGCACCGCCTCGGTCAGCAGGGCCCGTAAAGCCGCCGGATTTTTGTCGGTTATGGTTTCATCCGGCGCCGCCTGCCAATAGGACGTCAAGGTCGGCGCCAGATCAGACCCGGCGCTCAAACTATGGCCCGGCGGCACCCGCCACAGGCCGTCATAAACCACCCGATGGTCGCGCGGCAGTTGGCCGGTCATGAAATCGGCAACGTCAGCCTCAATCAGTCCAGCTTTCGACAGATCGGCAAAGGGTGCGCCCGGTGCGGCCAGCACCTTGGGCTCACTGGCCAGCGCCAGACCGGCGCTGTCGGCACGATAAAACAGAGGCTTTACGCCCATATGGTCGCGGGCGGCAAAAATGCGCTGCGTGTCGGCATCATATATAATGACAGCAAAATCACCGATGAAGTGATGCACACAGCCCTCACCCCAGCGCTGCCACGCCGCCAGAATCAGCGCCCCTTCGGACAGGCTGGCGTCCGTGATGCCAAGATCGGACAGAAGTTCGGGACGGTTATCCAGCCGCGCATCGACCACGGCGCGCACCGTACCGTCTTCAAAAATGGTTGCCTGTGGCGGATCTTCGGCCAAGGTGCGCATCAGACCTGCACCCAAAGCCCGCCCGCCATCCGCCCAAACCGCGATCCCGTCCGGCGCACGATAGGGCATGGCCCGCAACAGGGTTAACGCCATGTCATGCGCTGAGGCTTCAGATTTCAGAAATATACCGGCAATCGCGCTCAAGGGATCTGTGCACCCATCCGGGTCAGCAGCTTATAGCGCTCAAGCTCACCCGATTCATTGCCGACCACGACCTGATCGCCGCTCATGACCCAGGCATGGGCCAAAAGTCCCTTATCGCCCTCTTTATCGCTCTGGGCCACACCGACACATAAGGATGAGCCAAAGCCATGCCGTTTCAGAATATATTGCGCCGTCATCGCCCGCGACAGGCAGGTCGCTCCCGGAATAGGTTTGGCGGTTTTAAACACAAACCAGCCGACACGGCGGGCTTCCCACGGCGGGGCGGGCGGGCCGTCGATTTCACGGATGTGTTGCTTGATTCGCTTGTACCCAAAGGCAAGGATATAGGCGCGGAAATAGAGGTTCAGCGCGAAGTATTTGGTTCCCGACAGGATATTTTTCCAAGCCGTCTGCATGGCTTTGTGTATCCTAGCTTGGGCCGGCCGGTAAGCGCGTTTAAGCGCTGACAGCAATCAGGCCCTGTTCTGACAATTGCGTCAGCAAAGTCTGCAAATCCCGTTCCAGAACCTCAGGGCTGGCATCATAGGCCCCGGTCATCGCGGTTAAAATATCACCCAGCGTTTTGGCAGATCCTTCGATCTGCGACCAGACATAGGCACCGGTCTGATTCAGATTAAAATAGCTGCCGGTGCGTAAATCCAGCAGAGCCAGCCCACCGGCCAGTTCCGTGCCGACCACATCGCCCGACGCCGTAATGATTGAGGAATTCACCAGCGCCACGCAACCACTCCGGATTAAAAAATTTGAAACTATGATTATATATGTAAAAATGCCCGGCGACATATAACCCGCCGGGCATTTTAGAACTCTTTACTCACAGGCCTGGCCTTAGGAGAAGGTCAGATCCGCAAACGGCGTACCGATCGGGAACGTCGCGTCGAGCGTACCACCGGTACCCGTGTTCTGGGTGGTGGTTTCAAAGTCGCCAACCTTAGCTACGGTCGGGGCTTCGTAAGCAGCTTTAACTTGCGTCATTTCAAAAATCTCCGTAATGGGGCGAACCCCTTTGGATAACGAAAAAAAACTCTCATATTCAGGGCTTAAAGTCAAGCCTAAGGATTTCTCAACATAAATGATGTATAGTGGTAATTACTACTTTGCCGCCGTTTTTATAAAATCTTTTCATTGGGGATAAGCGCATGAGCCTTCTGTGTCTGAATCTGGCCAAAATGCTTGAGGATGGACACGTCGCCGCCGCCCCCTTGGCCGACAGAAAAACATTTGAAAATACAATAGCTTGCGCTAAAAAAAACAAGCTGAACGTACTGCTTGAGCGCACAATGACGCCCTCAGATCATGACGCAGCGCAATATAAAGACTTCGTAAATGAAAACCGCAGCGTCGCATTAACCAATTCCCGCATCCTGCATCTGATTCACAAAACTCACCTGACACTAGAATCTGCGGGCATTAACCACGTATTTTATAAGGGCCCGCTGCAACAAAAAATTCTCTACGGCGACTTTTTTTCGAAAAAAAGTGTCGATGCTGACCTGCTGGTGGCCAGAAAAGACTTCTCCCGCGCCCGCGAAGTGCTTGTTGCCGCTGGTTTTTCAGTTCCGGCAGAATGTCACCGTTTGTGGTGGCGAATCTTTCTGGGCGAGCAACACCTGTTTCGTGAGGGTTCAGCCCCCCATTCGGTAGATCTTCACCACCGCCTTCAGCAACCCGGATCGCCCGCACCGCGCCACATCGACAGATTTATGAGTGATTCCGTTAAGGTTAATTTGGGCTCTCTTAATATACCCACGCCGAATATTAAGTATATCGTGCTTATCTCGGCGATGAATCTTGTGAAAGCTATATATAACCGCCAACCTGGCGGAAGTTATGCTATGGATCTTCTGACGGCACTGCGGCGCATGACACCGCATGAAATCAAGGCCGTGCGCGACGAAGCGCAGTCGCAGGGGTTGAATAACACCGTTCGCTTTTCGTCGCGCCTGTCGGCATTAGTCTTTGGCGTTGCCGATCTTTTCTCGACAGCACCCCTGACGTTTCCATTCGACGAAGATCAGATGAGTGCGTTATTATTATCGCCTGAAACCGCGACAGATCACATGCCGCGCCGTCGGGTCATGCTGAGCTATTTATCGGATCACCCTATAAGTGATTTCCCGCGCGAAACCTTGCGCTGGCTGGCCTCAGAGACAGCGCGCATCACACCCTGGTTCTGATTCGGATCAAGGTTCGGGCCCTCCGCAATTTATTTATCATTCTGTTAACCGCTGAGACGCTGTGTTAACACTCTGGTCATAAATCCGACCTGAGAATGATCTGCCACGCCTGCGCGCGCCGGCCATATTCAGGCGCGCCCTCAATATTCGGTTGAAAAGAATTTTTAAATGAAGCCTGAAACCTTTGACATGGCCGCGGAGCGTGAGGACATATTGCAGATTCGGCTTGATCTGCGCTCCATCGGCTTTGATTACCGACGCTATATCTGGATATTTGTGCCGGTTTTCATCATGATATTCGGTCTGGTGTTCGGCTATTTCGCCACGCGCCCCAAGCTTTATACCGCAACCTCGATGGTCGCCCTTGATGCCCGTAACGTGGTCAGTCAGGAAAATCAGGCCCTGATACCCATCGGTGAGGATTATTCGGCGGAATCCATTCAGATTAATACCGAGCTTGTCTTATTGCATCAGCTCTCACTGGCGGAACGGGTTGTGTCAGCCCTGAAGCTCGATCAGCTCCCGAAGGTTAAGCCCGCGCCGCAATCCGCCAAGGAGAGCGCAAAATCACAAGCGCCGGTCGAGACCTTATCCCCGCAGGCCCAGCAGGCCCGCCTTCGCCGCAACATCGCCGGCAGCCTGTACTCGGGCCTTAAGATTGTCCGTCATGGCAGCACGCATGTCGTCTATATTTCCTATTCAGCCCCGAACCCGGCTCTGGCCGCCGATGTCGCCAATGCGTGGGGGCAGCAATATATCGCGCAGAAAATCGATATAACTCAGGCGGAACTGCGCGACGCGGGCAGCGGCATGGCCAAAAGGCTCGAAGAATTGCGGGGCGAAGTTCTGGCGCGCGAACAGGCCGTTGCCAGTTATAAAATCGCCAACAATCTGATGACCACCGGCAGCGCCACCCTGACCGAGGGCGAAATCTCCGCCTTAAACCGCCAGATCACGGATACAAAACTCACCCTGGCCGAAAAACAAGCCCGCCTGAGCACCGCCCGCACCCAGATCAAAGGACTTGGACTCACCGCCGATGACTCCAGCCCCGTCAATTCTCCCGTTTTGAACACATTGCGCGTCAGACGTGCTCAGCTCACCCGCCAGGTCGCCGATCTTCAGTCCATCTACGGCCCGCGCCATCCCAACGTGATCGCGGCTCAAGGTCAAGTGGAAGATATTGATCGCCAGATCCGCAGCGAAGGCCACAGGATTGTCGCCAATCTTCAGGCTCAGGTCGATATAGAACAGCGCCGCCTTGGCGGCACTCAGGCCAATCTCAATTCCAGCATGGGCGATTTGGCCAATGCCAATGCCGCCAGCGTTGATCTCGGCCAGCTTGAAGCCGATGCCGAGGCGGCACAAGGCGTATTTGAGCACTACCTTTCTTTGTACAAACAAGCGCTTACGGCCAATCCGGCCCAGAATGTCAAGGCGCGGATTCTGTCGGAAGCCAAGGCGCCTGCGACGCCGTCTTCACCGGATCTGGGCCTCGGTTTTGGTCTGGCCCTGGCCGCCGCCAGTATAGGCGGCGCAGGTGCGGTTCTGCTGCGGCGCATGTTTGAAACCGGCATCATCGTCCCCGGTGATATTGGCTATAAACTCGGCCAGCCCCATCTGGCCACACTGGTCAGCGTGCCGGCGGCAGCTAAGGATAAGGCTCAGCCGCTTGCCCTGCCCGATTATGTTTTACAAAACCCAAGCTCCGCGTTTGCCGAAGGCTTAAGAGCGCTCAGAGCCGCTATACTGCATATGGCCCCTGACCACGGCGGCGTTATTGCCATCACCTCCCCCCTGCCGTCAGAGGGAAAATCGACGACTTCGGTGTGTCTGGCCAAGATCATGGCCATGTCCGGCCAATCGGTCATTGTCGTCGAGTGTGACCTGCGCCGCCCCGGTCTCAGCCGCGCGCTTAACCGGCGGGCCGAAAACGGACTGCTGGAGGTTTTAAGTGGTGACTTAAGCCTTGAGGACGTTGTCCTGACGGATGACACCGGGATCGATTATCTGCTGGCGCCGCGCAAAAACCGTGATGTCACCGGCGTGTTTGAGGCGGCGATCATGGACCGGTTGCTGACCTATCTGCGTCACAAATACGATATTGTTATTCTGGATACCCCGCCGGTGCTGGCGATTGACGAAACGCAGATTCTGGCGGCCAAGGCGGATCAGACGGTCATGTTGGTACGCTGGTCAAAAACGCCGCTCAAGGCGGTGCGTGCAGCGCTTGATAAACTCAAGCAGGGCAGCATTATCGGCATTGCCCTGACCCAGATGGATGAACGGCTGTTTTCAAAAATCACGATGTCTGATTACCGGGCCTAACTTAGCCCGCTTAACACATTAAAAAAGCCTGCCACCGCGAACGGGGCAGGCTTTTTTTGTATCAGCTTAAGTTACGCCACCTATTCGGTGTAGTAGCCCTTATAGGCCTTATAGTAGAAGCCGGAGTCACCGTAGGCATATTTGGCCTGCTGGTTGACGTCGATCTGGCTGAGGGCCACACCGGCCATCGGCGCATCGGCACTGATCAACAGATCAAGAGCTTTCTGAGCCGCGTCACGCGGCGTCTTGCGCCAGTGTACCAGCATGACCACCGCATCGACCTTACGCACCAGAATGCGGGTATCAACCACCGGCAGAACCGGCGCGGTATCCATAATGACCACATCAAAGCGCTCTTTGAGTTCAGTGATCAGGTCGTCCATAGACGGATCACCGAATACGTCACGGGTGGTGTAGCTTTCCGGCTTGACCGGCAGGATCTTGATCTTACCGCCAGGGCCATCGGTCAGGGCCTGATCAACCTTGGCCGTACCGTCAAGCACTTCCAGAAGACCGGCTTCAGGCTGATCCTGAACATAGGCATTGATCGACTTACGGCGCAGGTCGCAATCTACCACAACCACCGTCTGCCCCGCCATAGCGACAATCTGGGCCAGACACATCGACGCCGTGGTCTTACCTTCGCCGGGCAGGCAGGAGGTCAGGGCGATGACACGGGCCTGTTCGCCGTCACGGGTATAAAGCAGGGACGCTCTCAGGCTGCGGAAGCCTTCGGCAAAGACCGACAGCGGCTTCTCCGTCACATAGGTGACCGGATCGGTACGCTTATGGCCCTTTTCGACCGTCGAGGCCAGATCCGGCAGACCGGCCAGATAAGGCTGGCGCAGATGGCGCTCAACGTCCGTTGAGGTGGTAAGTACGCTGTCGAAGGCGCGACGGCCCAGCACAGCGGCGGCACCGGCCCCAAAGGCCCCTACCAGCGCCAAAGCGACGCTTAAGGAGACCTTGGGCGACGATGGGCCCATCGGCAGCTTAGCCTTAGCCACGATACGGGCGTCGGACTTGGCCATACCTTCCTGCGACGAGGTTTCCTTGAAACGCTCCAGATAGGATTCGTAGAGGCTGCGGACAGCCTGGGCATCGCGCTCAAGCTCGTTCAGGCGTACCTGAGCGCGGTTGTTACCGGCCAGAACACCGCGGGCAGAGCCTACGCTGCCGGCCAGAGACGAGGTGCGCTGGCGCTGAACCTGAACCTGGGCTTCGAGGTTAGAGATGATACGGGCGATTTCGTTGCGAATCTGCTGATCGATATCGGCCTTTTCACGCTTGGCCTTGATGATTTCAGGGTGCAGCGGGCCGTAACGGGCTTCCAGCTCAGCCACGCGGCGGCTGACCTCGGCGCTTTGCGAGCGCAGATTGGCGACCACACCGGAATTCAGGGCTTCACCGACATCTTCACCGGTCGAACCGGCGGCAAGCTGACGGCGGGCCGTGGCCAGACGGGCTTCGCTTTCGGCTTCGTCTACCCGCACCACAGCCAGTTGCTGGTTGAGGCTGGAGATTTCCTGCTCGGTCAGGGTGGAGCCGGTCGAGCTCATCAGATTATTGGCGATCTTATATTGCTGAACCGCACGCTCGGCAGCTTCCACCTGACCGCGCAGTTCATCGAGGCGCGAGTCGAGCCAGCCAGATGCACTGCGGGTGGCGGCAAATCGGGCTTCCATCTGCTGTGCCAGATAGAGATTGGCCCATTCATCGGCAATACGGGCGGCTTTTTCCGGCGATACGCTGGAGTAGCTGATATTAATGACGCGGGTTGTCCCTTCACGACGCACCGTCAGGCCGCCGAGGACGATATTGGTGATGACCTGCTGGCGGGCCTTTTTCTCAAGCGGCGACAGAGCCGCTTCGGGGCGCTGAGGCTCGGTCACCAGACCAAAATATTTCTTACGGGGATTGAGGAACGGATTGAACTCAGGATCCTTATCCAGTTCCAGTTGCTCGATGGCCATTTCAGCCAGAGACGCGGACTTCAGAAGTGCCACTTCGGTATCGATAGTCGCCGCATCCTGCGGCAAATCCGACAACACCTGCTCGCTGGCATTGGTAATATTAACCTGACGCGGATCCAGCATGACCGCCGATGAGGCGACATACTTAGGCGTCTGGGACAGCAAGGGGAACAGTATCAGCACGAACGCCGCGCAAAACACTACCCCGAATAAAAGAGAATAGCGCCGAAAGTCAGCGATCAGACCGCGAAGGTCGAGACCCGCTTCATCGTCGGAACTACTTTTTCCATAATTCGTATCACGCGTTTTCATCTGACAGATCTTTCCGGCACTTGTTCATTTATGGAACTCGTGGGCCACGTTTTGGGAACCCGTTACGCATTTTGCAAAATTGGGGCCAGAAAATGAGGCCATGAGAAAACTTGATAACTCATGGCCCCGCAACCGACTTTAGTACTGTACGCCCAATGTGAACTTAACACTGTTATGGGTGTAGTCCCGGAATGCCGCCAAACCGTCAGATCCGAGCTTGGAGTGCATATATTCGCCCTTAAGGCTCAGACGACGGTTGATCAGATAACGGCCGCCCAGGCTCAGGCTGTCGCGCTTATCGGCACGGTCAAGGCCGCGGTACTCATCGTCAAAATGGAACACACCGCCGGAGATGACAAAGTTCCGAAGCAGTTCATGGTCGACGGTCACACTGAGCTGGGTCGACAGGAAGCCCGATGCCCCAGCATAGGGGGTTTCATTGATGGAGCGACCGGCATTGAAATTCACGGTCGTCAGACGGGTCGGGAACCATTCGACCTGCGCACTGAACGAGGTGCCGCGCGCAGTTGAGTAGGCGAAGTTGTCATAGTCCTGCATCAGGTAGCCGGCCCGGACTTCGCCGCGCAGCAGATCAGTCAGGTCAAAGGCCGCACCAATAGAGATATTATAGCCGTTTGAATTACGATCAGCGGCAGCTAAGGCCTGATCATATTTACGCTCATTATAATCATAAGAGATGAACACTGAGGTATCAGGGCTCAGGGCGTAGTCACCACGTATGGCAAAACGGTTATATTTCACATCGCGGTTGTCCTGATCCTGAATCCCGCTTGGGAAATTGACCAGATCCGTCGTGCGCACATCGGTGTAGTCCAGCGCAGAGACGCTGCCGTCAACACCCAGACGGAAGCGGTTGAAGGTCATCTGCCCGCCCAGGTTAAAGCCGTCACTCTTGACCTCAACCGGCTCAACGATGTTTTCGCTCAACGACGGATCGCCGCGCGATTCGCTGGTGCGGCCCAGATTGATACCCCCATAAATATTGGAGAAGCGCGTGACATCCGCGCGGCCATAGACATTGGCACCCCAGTCTTCGGTGTTCTGGGTATCATTATCGCCGTAGCGGCGGATATTAGTATATACCGATCCCAGCAGTGCATGGCGGCTCCAGCGCGACTGGGCGCGCACTTCCGGCCGGGCCGTCAAGATCATGTCATCTTCTTTTGCGGTATCGCTGAAGAAGACGTTGTCCGTGCGCTCAAGCCCCAGATCGACCTTAGGATAGATGTCAAAACCGCCGGTACGGATGCCCAATGGCTCATAGCCTGGCGGCACCCGGCTGGCGACCGACGAATTTTTGTCCTTTTCCTGTACGAAATAGTCTTGGGCTCCGGCTATACCGGCCGTTGCGCACAGAGCCGGTATCAGGGTGAGCGTGAGGATTTTTTTGGTTTGCATAGTGTCCATGCCAAAGAGTGAAGGCTTTGAAGAAAAAGCCACGATGAGAGGCTAAATGTAAAAACGGTCTGCTATAACAGGCCATATAATATTGAACGCTTAACTAAGTGTTTGTGGCGTCGTCAGAAATACCGCTCGGCCACACGGATAGTGTCGCCCGGCTGGATGGTGAGGCCTGTGGTCAGTTCCACTTCACGCTCCTCAGTCGAGCCGGCACTTTTGATGAAGACTTTCTTCTTGTTTGCGCGGTAGGTAAAGCCCTGAGCCCGCGCCACGGCATTCATGACCGTCAAACCATTTGTATAGGGGTACTCACCGGGCTGGCTGACTTCGCCCAGAATATAGAACGGGCGAAAGGTCAGAACTTCGATGCTGACGCGCGGGTCTTTAAGATAGCCCTCACGCAGCACCCCCGCATACTGATCCTGAAGTTCGGTGACGGTCAGGCCCGCAGCCCGGACTTCGCCAATCAGCGGCAAGGCCACCTTACCTTCACCATTCACCACGAATTCACCACTGAGATCAGGCTCACCGAACACAATCACCCGGATCTTGTCATCCGCGCCCATCCGGTAGCGATAGTTATCCGCGCTGACGGGCGCCGATGTCTCAGTCTGAGCCAGAACAGGTGGCGCCACAGCTAAACCTGACATCGCCAGCGTTATTACCACGGCCCACA
Source organism: Asticcacaulis machinosus (assembly GCF_028550435.1). Lineage (GTDB taxonomy): Bacteria > Pseudomonadota > Alphaproteobacteria > Caulobacterales > Caulobacteraceae > Asticcacaulis > Asticcacaulis machinosus. The sequence goes on from NZ_JAQQKV010000002.1 coordinate 338,500, forward strand.
GGGATAGTATTTTTGCGAAAACGGTTGCCATTGTTTCTGCTCTTGTCCCTAACGTCTCATAGTTAATTGTGCGGTGCAATATCGATTTTTGACTCAAACCAGAACTAATGATAGTGAAATAATTGCAAAAAGCTGTTAAGTCCAAGCAAAACAAAATCGGCGCATCAAAACGATGCCCAAGTCTTCATTTTTGGCCAAAGGGCTTCATTTTTGACACATCAGGTTACGACCTTGATAATTGAAATGATTAATCAACCCGTTGGGGAATCTCGTTGCGGGACGCCCTGTTAACCAACAATTTTTGGCAAGTTTTTATATTCTGATCGCCATCAGTTGCGCAAACAGCGCAAGCTGGATTTTTTTATGGCATACATTGTGCATTGCGGGACAAATCGTTGACAGTTTGCCCGTGAATTTAAATACTCACTGTGCAGTTTTTGGAGAGTGATCATGTTGATCAATACGCCGTCAGTGGCAAGTATGAAAAACAACGTCTCCGTTGGATTTAAGGTACGTAGTTCTCAGTCGCGTGTGGCCGCCACGAAGCGGGCGAAACTGCGCCGCCTGAATGGGGGTGCCATCCGGTGCCTTGACCTGTTCATCAGCCTGTGTGCGCTTATTTTTCTGGCACCGGCGATCGTGGTGATTGCCCTTATGATCCGGCTTCAGGATGGCGGCCCGGCCCTTTACCGGCAAAAGCGTATCGGTCTGAACGGTCGTGAATTCTATTGTTTCAAATTGCGCAGCATGCACGTCCGGTCAGATGAGATCTTACGTGAAATCCTGTTGAATGATCCGGTGGCGCGCGCCGAATGGGACGCCGAACAAAAGCTGAAGAACGATCCGCGCATTACCGTTTTGGGACGCATCTTACGCAAAACCAGTGTTGATGAATTGCCTCAGTTGCTGAATGTCATCCGCGGTGAAATGAGCCTGGTGGGGCCTCGCCCGATCGTCAGTTCCGAAGTCGTCAAGTACGGCCGTTCCTTTAAGATGTATGTGTCGGTATTGCCCGGCATTACCGGACTGTGGCAGGTTATGGGACGCAATGACGTCAGCTACAACCGCCGGGTGGCGATGGATCGCCTGTTTGCCCGCAAGCATTCATGTGGCATTTATATCATGATCCTGGTTAAAACGCTGCCGGCCGTTCTGCTACAAAAAGGCTCATACTAGGGCCATCTGACCATAATGATTATTAAGACGGCAGGGTACGCCCTGCCGTTTTTTTGTGTGCTGCAAAATAAAAATTCAATAAATTTCGCATTCAAGCTCTAATTGCCAGCAACACGCGTCCGACGCGCCTGCCGTGGCACCCTTCTTGCTGATTTAAACATCAACGGGTCAAACGCGACATTCCGCCGGATTTTAGATGATTTGAAAATCCAGCGAGTTCAGCGGCTTATTGCGTTTCAGACACCCACGTTATACAACCGTGATATGTGTTAACCATTTGGATTAACCCAGTCCCACCTCACGCCGAAGGACGCCCAGATCCGCAATGAAAGTCGCACTTGTACACTACTGGCTTGTTGGGATGCGTGGCGGTGAACGTGTGTTGGAAGCGCTATGCGAACTATACCCGAACGCGGATATTTTCACGCTGGTGGCCGATCCGGCAAAGCTGTCGCCCACCATCCTGCGCCACAAGATATATACGTCATTCCTGCAAAAATTTGGTGGCGTGAAGCACTATAAGGCCATGCTGCCACTGATGCCGTTTGCGGTCGAATCGTTTGATGTGACGGGCTATGATCTGGTCATCTCCAGCGAGGCGGGCCCGGCTAAGGCTATCGTTACGCGACCGGACGCGGTTCATATCTGTTACTGCCATTCCCCCATGCGCTACATCTGGGATCTGTATGATCAGTACCGCTCCACCATGGGCTTCTGGGGCCGGATGATGATGTCGGTAGCCGCGCCCTTCCTGCGAGCCTGGGATGTGACAACCGCGTCGCGCGTGGATCATTTCATCGCCAATTCCAATTATGTGGCCAAGCGCATCGAGAAATTTTATCGCCGTGAAGCGACCGTGGTGAACCCCCCGGTCGATACCTCGCGGTTTGTCCCGCTGGCCAGTAATGCCGATGGCCCCGGCGATTACTATCTGTGCGCCGGTCAGATCACGCCTTACAAAAAGGTTTGTCTGGCGGTCGAGACCTTTACCCGTTCAGGCAAGCCGCTGGTCGTGATAGGTGCTGGCGCCGACAAGAAGCTGAAGGCCGAGGCCGGCCCGAATGTCCGCTTTCTGGATTCGGTCGACGACAAGACGATGGCCCACCATTTCGCCAACTGCCGCGCGCTGGTGTTTCCCGGCGTGGAAGATTTCGGGATCATCCCGCTGGAGGTTATGGCCAGCGGACGCCCGGTCATCGCCTTTGCCAAGGGCGGGGCTCTGGAAACGGTGGTCGACGGTAAGACCGGCATTCTGTTCCATGAGCAAACGCCGGAATCCTTGCAAGCCGCCGTGGATGACATGGAAATCCGCCACGCCAGCTTTGATCCGGCAGTCTTAAGCGCCCATGCCGCCGGTTTTGCCAAGCCCATCTTTATGGAGCGTCTGCGCCGCCATATCGAGGCCTGTCTGAGAGCCGAAAATGAGGGCCATCGCGGGATCGTTGCCGAACTGAGAACCGGCCCGGTCGTGGTCGAAAAGCAGGCCATGCGCGGTTAATACTGGGGCCCATGAAACCTGTACGCGTCACCATCAATGGCAAGTTCATGAGCGCCCACATGACCGGCGTTCAGCGCGTGGCCATGGAAATCGTGCGCGAATTTGACCGGCTGATCAGCGAAAACCCATCTCTGGCCTCATCCGTCACGCTTGAGCTGGTTGCCCCGAAATCTGCTGAGCCTGCGCTTACCACGCTTGGGTTAAAAGCGATAAAGGTGCGCACCGCGGGCCGCTTCGGCGGCAATCTGTGGGAGCAGTTAGAACTGCCGTGGCTCGCCAAAGGGTCACGCCTCCTTAACCTGTGTAATCTGGGGCCAGCCTTAAGCCTGAATGCCGTGACCATGCTGCATGACGCGCAAGTTCACGCCGCCCCGCAGTCCTATAGTGTGCCATTCCGGCTTTGGTACAGATTTATCCAGCCCTGGCTCGGCCATCGCAGCCGTCAGGTTCTGGCCGTCTCTGAATATTCAAAACAGGATCTGATCAAATACGGGGTCGCACCTACCGAAAAGATCACCGTCGCTCACAACGGCGTTGATCATGTGCTTCGCTTAACCGCCGACATGTCGGCACTGGACAACCTTAAAATCATACCGGGCGAATATGTGCTGGCTCTGGCCAATATCCAAAGCCATAAGAACATAAAGGTCTTGCTCACGGCCTTTGCAGACCTGCCTGATCTTAAGCTGGTTCTTTTCGGTCGGGCTGACCGCGCCGCCCTGCAGGGCCTGATTGAGGCACCGCTGACTGACAATATTATACCCGCCGGGCCGGTCAGTGACGAATCTTTGAGCGCGCTCATGTCTCAGGCGCTGTGCATTGCCTTTCCGTCCAGAACCGAAGGGTTTGGCCTGCCGCCACTGGAGGCCATGCTGCTGGGGTGTCCGGCGGTGGCGGCCCCCTGCGGCGCGCTTCCCGAAGTGTGCGGTGACGCCGCGCTCTATGCCGATCCGGACAGCCCCGCCGACTGGGTTGCCCGCATCAGATCGTTAAAAGATGACCCCGCTTTGAGACAGACCTATTCAAATCTGGGGCAGGCCAAAGCCGCTCACTTCACATGGGCGCGAACCGCCCGGCAAATCCTTGAGCTTTTGGCGTCATAAGCCGCTTGAAAAAACATTCCGTTAAGATAAATAACTGGGTTCACAGTTCATACTACCGTTACGGACTGACCACTCCCACTACATCTAAACCCGCCTGGCCTTCGGATGGCATCGCCATTGCAAGCTTATCCTGACAAACGTGCCCCGCTCTGAGGACCAAACGACGTGACGCCTGTTTCTATCCTCTGTCTGCTGATCCTGATCTACGGCCTGACCCGGCCGCCGGGCTTTCTTTTGATTACAGCGCTGATCTATACCAGCTTCGGTGCTCTGGCGCTCATCCCACCGGCCCTGACCGCAGGCGCCAGTATTCTGGCGGCCCCGGTGGCGTTTCTGTTCCTGATCGGCAAGCTGTTGTGGATGCAGAAAACCGCGCAAATCTATACGCGAACCCTGGTGAACCCCAGTCGCGTCGGAATCTTAGGTCTGTTCACCGTGGTGGCGGTGGTAGGGGCTTTTATTCTGCCCAGCCTGTTTGCCGGTGAGATGTATGTCATCCCGATGCGCCTTGCCACCAGCTATTCCTACGCCCTGACGCCGCTCTATCCGACAACGTCCAATATCACCCAGTCGCTGTACCTGATCATCTCTTTCATGATTGTCACCGCTATGGCGACTATGGCGCGTTTACCGGATTTCAAGGAGACGTTTGCCAAAGCGATTTTGTACGCCATGATCGCCGCCATCGCGACCGGCATGATCGACTTTGCCTTCGGCATAGTTGGTAAGACCGACATGCTCAAAATTTTCCGTAACGCCAGCTATGCCATGCTGGTCGATCAGGAAGTCAGCGGCGGCGTGCGCCGCACGGTCGGCCTGATGCCGGAAGCGTCCTCTTATGGCACGCTGGTGATCGCGCTACTGGGGCCGCTTCTGTTCATGCGTCAGCTCTATTCGCCCAAGATGACCAAGTGGGTGGTCATGCCGGCCATTGGTCTGGGCTTTCTGTTTGCGGGCCTGTCTACGTCGTCAACGGCCTATGTCGGTATTATTGCCATCATAGGCCTGCACTTTGCCGACAGCATCCATAAGGCCATTAATGGCGATATGGCCCTGCGCGCCCGTGTGGCCAAGGAGCTGGGCATCATTTCTGTGCTTGGCATTCTGGGCTTCATCGGCCTGATGGCCCTGCCCGCCACCCGTGAGATCATTTTTACTCTGGTCGACGAGATGCTGCTCAATAAGACCCAGTCCCTGTCCTATATCGAGCGGTCGTCATGGAACACCTACGCGCTGCAAAACTTCTGGGATACCAAGGGCTTTGGCGTCGGGGCCGGGTCGGTGCGGACATCGAACTTCTTCGTCAATATCCTCGCGGCCACAGGTTTTATCGGCGCCCTGCTGTTTGCCATCTTCCTGATCCAGCTTATCGCCGCCCGCGCACGTCCTGAGCAAAAAGAACTTAAGATTATCCTGCATGGTGCCAAGCTGTCCGTCCTACCGGTTCTGGTCTGTGCGGCTCTGGTCGGGACGACCCCGGACTACGGGATTTTTGTCGCCTGCCTGTTTGGCGTGATTGTCGGGACAAAATATGTCAGCCCGCCGCGCGTCATAGCCAATGCGCCCCGTCCGCGCGATGAACCCAGCGACATCATCACGCCATAAGCGAGGTAACTACCCCGCCCGGCGACGCAGACGCACACCCGCCAGTGTCGGCGGTGTCGGCCGGTTAAGCACCGCATCCGTGGCGCGGCGGCGCAGGCGTTTCTCGCCCCGCATCTGACTGCGCAGAGACGCAAAGGTCATCGGCGCAATCGCCATGACCACACCCGCCGCATCGGCAATCCAGTCATAAAGGCTGGCGCTGCGGCCGGTAAACATCTGAATGATTTCACTTAAGCCCGCAACGATCAGGCAGGCCAGCCCCACATCCCATTTGCGGACACGCGGAAAGGCCGTAACGGCCAGAAGCGTGAACACAAAGAAGGCCAGGACATGCGCTTCTTTGTCGCTCAATCCCAGTTCCTGCTCACGCCCCTGAAACGGGCCAAACATCAGGACGGACAAGACGACCGCCAACAGGATGACGGCCATGCGAACCAGAATAACGGCTTGGGATTGCCTGCTCATATTACCACCTCTTCTTAGCTCACCCTAAACAGAGCACGCATAAGGCGGCGTTAAATATCATGGTTAATGTATTCATAATTTTATGGCAGCTTTATATTTACCTTCTGTTTATTAATCATTGAAACGATTACTTAAGGCCGATGGGTTACTTTGGGATCATAGATTTTTTGCAGGGATAGAATATGCCTGAACCCAGATTAGCCCCGACGTTTGAAGAGACAGCCGATATACTGACGCTGGATTTCACCAAGCCGTCGCCGTCACGTCCTGCCCACCCGCAAAAGCGCGACCGCAGCCACCTGACGCGCGTTGATGCCGACACGCATCACGCCCATGTCCCGTCACCAGCGAATAAGCTTCAGGCGGATCTGCATGCGCAACTCTCCATGCCGTTTCCTGATCCGTCGCCTGAGACCAAGAAGATCCCGACGGTCTACACGGTCACGGGACTTGTGCTGTTTTGCGGCTCGGCGTGGACGGCTATCATCATGGGATTGGCCAATCTGTTGTAAGCTTACACAGATAGAAAACAACGTTACGCAGTCGCAACATTTTTTCTTGTCTTGCCGCACGCTTTGGCTTTAATGGGGTTAATCAAATCCTAATAAGCCTTATCGTGAGGATCGCGAACATGTCCCTGTCTATGCCCGTTCTGGCGTTGCGTGGTCTTGTGCTCGCGGTATCTATCTGGCTGTTCGTTTTCCTGCTTGGCCCTTATCAAACCTTGCCATTTCAGCTTGGCATGAGTGACAAAGAGGCCCATGTCCTGACATTTTACTGCTTTGCCTCGCTGCTGATGCTGGCGACCAATACATCACGTCGGGGCAGTGTACTGCTGTTTTGCATCACCATCAGCGCCGTGGCCGAAGTGCTTCAGACCAGCACCGGACGCGATGGCAATGTGGCTGACTTTCTGGCCAGCAGTCTGGGGTCGAGCATGGCGGTTCTACCCACCTTGATTGGCGTTATCCGTCAGAAATTCAAGCGCAACATCGCCGACAATAAACATCTGCAGATCCGGCTATAAAGTTTATTAAAACAACTGATGCCGTCGTTTAGGACAGGCTTTCTGTAATCACAGGGGCTACTGCCTCTTCCGGCGTCCAGCGCCGCTCACGGATCGCCACAAGACCATAGAAGAACCCTAAGGCCCAGCCGGTGTGCATCATGAAGGCTGCGGGCCCCGCCAGAAGCCCGCACGCCGATTTACGCTTGGCCATGATCATCAGCGAATAGATCGTCAGCACGAACAGATAGGTCAGAGGCCACAACCCGAACACGCCCGATACCGGCAGCAGGGCCAGCGATGTCAGCAGCAAGATAAGATGCAGCGGCACCGCCATCTGACGCAGGCGAATGGAGCCCGGATGACGGCGCACCGTGCGCGAACGCCCGCAGCCATAGTTAAAATATTGCCGGAACAGCTTGAGCAGGGTGTCGCGCGGGAAATAGTTCAGGCGAATGTCGCTATCCATATAGATGCGGCCGCCACGGGCCCGCAGGCGGTTATCAAATTCACCGTCTTCATTGTGCGAATAGGTCGGATCATAGCCACCGGCGTGCATGAAGCTGGCGACCTTAAAGGCCGCATGATGGCCGTGATCGACAAAGCCTTTGACATGGCCGCCGCGGTGGGCAGCCCCACCGGAACCGAGCGGCGTATCAGAAACCCAGGCCACCGCCTTTTGCAGGCAGCTAAAACCCACCGAATCCATCGGCACGACCACAGAGTCCGCGCCGGTATCATTGAGCGTCGCTAAAAGCCGGGTGATAAAATCGGGCTGATAATCCGAATGGGCATCACAGCGGATCAGCACCCCCTGCGGGTGAGCAAATTCCTGCACACACAGATTGACCCCGGCGCTTTGCAGCTTTGCGGGATTATGGATCAGTTTGACACGGCCATTATCGCCAAACCGCTTACGCACAATGTCAGGTGTGCCGTCGCGTGAGCCGCCATCAGCGACCACCACGACACAGGATTGAAGATCTGCGGAACTATCGAGCAGGTTTTGCACCACCCCTTCGATAACCCCGGCCTCATTGAGAACCGGCACCGCGATAACCACATCATATTTAAGCTTTACCGACATAGGCTTTGATACCCATAAAAAGGCTGCCCCGGAGGATTGCCTGACGCAGGTTATGCGTCAGCGGGGTTACTGCATGTAATAGTCTTTATATTCCTCGTAGTAGAACGCACCTTCGCCGTAAGCATACTTGGCCTGCTTATGGACATCGATCTGGCTCAGGGCCACGCCGCTAAGCGGGGCCTGAGAATCGATCAGAATCTGCAACGCGCTGCGGGCCGCTTCGCGCGGGGTCTTGCGCCAGCGCACCAGCATGGCCACCACATCGGCCTTGCGCGCCAGAACCCGCGTATCCACCACCGGCAGAACCGGTGCCGTATCCAGAATAACAATATCGTACCGGCGGCGCAGACGGTGGATAAGATAGTCCATAACCAGCGAGCCGAAGACGTCCTTGGTCGTGTCCGTATCCTGCGCCAAAGGCAGGAGTTTTACCTTGCCGCCGGGGCCATCGACCACCACGTCATCAATGGTCGCCATACCCGCCAGAACCTCCAGCAGGCCTTGTTCAACCTTATGGCCAATGAATTTATTCAATGACTTACGGCGCAGATCGCAATCGACGACCACCACCGACTGACCGGCCATAGCAATGACCTGCGCCAGGCAGATAGAGGCCGTGGTCTTACCCTCACCCGGCAGGGCCGAGGTGACGGCGATAACCTGTGCGCGCTCACCGCTGCGCCCATAGATCAGGGACGTTTTCAGGCTGCGGAATCCTTCGGCAAACACCGACAATGGCTTTTCAATCAGGTACTGCGACGGATCCATGCGGGCCGCCGCCTTATCAAGCGACGTATTCAGCAGAGGCAAACCCGCCAGATAGGGCTGGGCCAGATGCAGTTCAACCTCACCCGACGTGGTGATGGTGCGATCCAGCGCCCGCCTACTCATCACCACCGTGGTCGCCGCCCCCAGCGCGCCGCAAAAGGCCAGAGCGATGGCCAGCGGAATGCGTGGCTCGCTGGGGGTGGTTGGACGCTTGGCGGTGGCGACAATGCGGGCATCGGCGCGGTTGTTGCCTTCCTGAGACGAGGTTTCCTTGAAGCGTTCCAGATAGGAATTATAAATGGTGCGCGCCGCCATAGCATCGCGCTCCAGCTCATCCAGACGTACCTGCGCGCGGTTGTTACCGGCCAGAGTACCACGGGTTTCATTCACGCTCTGATCCAGTGCCGACCGGCGCTGGCGCTGAACCTGAACCTGCGCCTCAAGGTTTGAGATAATGCGCGAAATTTCATCGCGGATCTGCTTGTCGATATCTTCTTTTTCGCGCTTGGCCTTAAGGATTTCCGGGTGACGTGGCCCATAACGGGACTCTAATTCCGCCACCTTGCGGCTCACTTCGGCACTTTGGGTACGCAGCGAGTGCACCACGCCGGAATTCAGCGCCTCACCGACATCATCACCGGAAGAGCCCGTAGCCAACTGACGGCGGGCGGTCGCCAGACGGGCGGCGGCGGCGGCTTCGTCCAGACGCACGGAGGCCATTTGCGTGTTGAGGTTGGAGATTTCCTGCTCGGTCAGGGTCGCCCCTTGCGAACTCATCAGATTGTTGGCGATTTTATATTGCTGCACGGCGCGTTCGGCCGTTTCGACCTGACTACGCAGTTCGGTCAGGCGCGAATCGAGCCAGTTCGACGCATCGCGGGTGGTGCTCATGCGCGCTTCGCGCTGCTGCACCAGATAAAGCCGCGCCCAGGCGTCGGCAATATTGGTCGCCTTTGCCGGTGACAGGCTGGTAAAGCGGATATTGATGACGCGGGTAGCGCCCTGACGCTTGATGGCGACCTGCTTTAAGATCTTGTTGATGATCACCTGACGACGGGCATCGGTTTCGTCGGCGGTCGCGGCCGTCTTGGCGGGCCCGTCAGAGCCGATAAAGCCGAGAAACTTCTTACGCTCACCGATATAGGGGTTAAACTCAGGGTCCTGCTCAAGCTTAAGATCGGTCATGACCCGTTCAGCCAGCGCGCTGGATTTCAGGATTTCCACTTCGGTATCGATGGTTGCCGTATCGGCCGGCAGGTCGGATACCACCGCTTCGCCCGGCGTCGCATTCACTGAACGCGGATCGATCATAACACTGGCAGAGGCCGTATATTTCGGCGGCTGCGTGACCAATGGCACAAGTATCAGAGCAAAGACCGCAATAAAGATGATGCCAAACAGCAGGATGTACCGGCGAAAATCAGCGATGAAACTTAAGACATCGAACCCCGCATCGTCTACATCACGCGATTCGGTTTGGTTCATCACTTCCGGCATGGGCTAATGCTCTTCTTTAAAAATCTATGTCGTACGCCACATGAGCTGTGCCGATAATATGGCATCGCCATCAGCCCCATGTTCTTTTATTTGGCATCCTTCGGAAACAATACCAAAGGATGCCTTTATTATACATCGACGCCCGACATTACACTCAGGAAATTACGCCCGCGTGTTATATCAGAAATATCGTTCCGCAACCCGGATTGTATCACCCGGCTGAACCGTCAGCGTCGAGGTCAGTTCCACGGCGCGTTCCTGCTCAGTAGTGGCACTTTTGATGAACACTTTCTTCTTGTTCGCGCGGTAGGTAAAGCCCTGCGCCCGCGCCACCGCGTTCATGACGGTCATGCCATTGACGTAAGGATATTCACCCGGCAGGCTGACTTCGCCCAACACATAAAACGGACGGAAAGTCAGTACCTCAATGCTGACGCGCGGGTCTTTAAGATAGCCTTCGCGCAACACAGACGCATATTGTTCCTGAAGCTGCGTTACCGTGAGCCCTGCGGCCTTGACTTCACCAATCAGGGGCAGGGCGACGGTGCCCTGACCATTGACAACAAATTCACCGCTGAGATCAGGCTCGCCAAATACGATAACGCGAATTTTGTCGTCAGCCCCCATGATGTAGCGGTAGGCATCTGCGCTCGCAAGTGCAGCAGACGCGGGCGGCGCACCTTGCGCCTCAGGGGCTGTTTGAGCGCCAGCCACCTGAGCCTGAGCATGGCTGGCCATCCCCAGTGTAATCATGAGTATCGTTACGAATACAGAGAAAATCTTTTGTACGTATGCCTGCACGCTAAGCCTCCTGCCTCAACTCGAAAATCATCCCATTTTCTATTGCGGCGCAAATTTAGATAACGGATACGGATATAAAGTTCCAATAATGATATGTGATTTTCCATCCCTAATAATAAGTAAACGGTAATCACATTCACGGAGCTTTTCCGGTAAGCACACTGTGCAATTAATATGCCATTTTTATGTTATGTGAATAAAATGACGGGTATCGGCGTGCAACCTTACGCAGGTCAGCACACCGGTCGCATAGGCGCCGGTATCTACACCAATCCGCCAGGTCGACAAAAAGGGCTCCGGCGTCGGCGTATGGCCGTGGACGACCGCATAATCACACGCCTTGGGCGACGACAGAAACTCCGCCCGTATCCACAAAAGCGTCATGGCGTCCTGCTCGTCCAGGGCGACGCCCGGCTTGACCCCGGCATGGACAAACACATAGTCGCCGCCGTAAACAATCAGCTTCATCCCGCAAATCGCCTCAAGATGCGCCCGCGGCAGATTGTTACCAAACTGATCACGGGCTTCGATCCAGGCTTCGGCATCACTGCGCAGAGGTGGCGCCTGAACACCATAGTTCATCAGGGTTGTCCCCCCGCCGTGCTGCACCCAGGTCGCCCCGCTTTCGGGATCTTCGAGGAAATTGACTAGAGACATCTCGTGATTACCCATCAGGACTTCGAGATCGCACCAGATTTCGTCCTGAAGCTTGAGGATCATCTCCAGCACCTTATCAGACGCCGGCCCCCGGTCGATGTAATCCCCCAGCAGAACCACCCGCGGTTTTTCCTGATAGGTGAACGAATCCTCACGGATCGTGTCGATCATTTTGGCAAACAGGTCGGCACGGCCATGAATATCGCCAATGGCGTAGGTCAGGCGGTCAACGACCGGCACAGTCTCGTTTTTGCGCGGTGAAAACAGATTTTTTAAAAAAGCTATCATGGATAAACGAAATCAATCCGCCGCACAGGCCAACAGGTCAAATCAAACTGCATCTTAGAGTGCAAACGGAAAAGTGCCAAGACGCCTTTCCCGCCGTTTTGATTTCAATATACAGATCGAGCCTTAACATCCCTGCCCCCTCATGCAACACACGGCGGTTCAGGACAGAAATTGCATCCGAAACAAACCTTATCATGCTCAACTCTATTGACAATCCGGCAGGAAGACGCCAACAGGTCTAAGGATTAAATGCAGGGGTGCGCGGCCCGCCGCGCCTTTGCTGACAACACATTTTTTACTCCGCCGGAGGAAACGCCCTCCTTTTTCCGGGTTTATTCGTTCGGTATTTTTGACATTAGGATTTAGTCATGCGCGTAACCATGATCGGTACAGGATATGTGGGCCTCGTCAGCGGCGCCTGCTTTGCAGATTTCGGCCATATCGTGACCTGCGTCGATAAGGACGCCTCCAAGATTGAACGGCTTCAGGCCGGGGAAATCCCGATCTTTGAGCCGGGCCTCGATAAACTGGTCGAAACCAATGTCCGCGAAGGCCGCCTGTTCTTTGCCGTCGACCCGAAAGAAGCCATCGCCTCGGCCGATGCCGTTTTTATTGCGGTTGGCACCCCGTCACGCCGCGGTGACGGTCATGCTGACCTGTCTTATGTCTACGCCGCCGCCGAAGAAATCGCCGACCTGATGGACGGCTTTACCGTTATCGTCAACAAATCAACGGTTCCGGTCGGCACGGGTGATGAGGTCGAGGCCATTATCAAAAAACGCCGCCCCGACGCCGAATTTGCGGTGGTATCGAACCCGGAATTCCTGCGTGAAGGCGCGGCCATCAGCGACTTCAAGCGCCCCGACCGCGTCGTGGTCGGCACAGAAGATGAGCGTGCCCGCAACGTGATGCGTGAGCTTTACCGCCCGCTGAACCTGAATGAGAGCCCGCTTTTGTTTGTCGGCCGCCGCACCTCGGAACTGATCAAATATGCCGCCAATGCGTTTTTGGCGATGAAGATCACCTTCATCAACGAAATGGCCGATTTGTCCGAGGCGGTCGGTGCTGACGTTCAGGCTGTGGCCCGCGGCATCGGGCTTGATAACCGGATTGGCACCAAGTTCCTGCATGCCGGTCCCGGTTATGGCGGCTCGTGCTTCCCCAAGGATACGCTGGCGCTGGTGAAAACTGCCGCTGATTACGGCACGCCAACCAGACTGATCGAGGCCACAGTGGCGGTCAACGCTTCGCGCAAAAAAGCTATGGCCGAAAAGATCAAAAAAGCTCTGGACGGTGATGTCTCCGGCAAAACCATCGGTATTCTGGGCCTGACCTTTAAGCCTAATACCGATGACATGCGCGATGCGCCGTCTCTGGATATCATACCGGCGCTTCAGGCGGCCGGTGCTAAAATTCAGGCCTATGACCCCGAAGGCCGCCACGAAGCTGAAAAGATGCTTAAGAATGTCGACTACAAGGCCAACCCCTATGAGGCGGTCAGTGGTGCCGATGTCATGGTCATCCTGACCGAGTGGGATCAGTTCCGCGCCCTTGATCTCGACCGCGTCAAATCAGTCATGAAGGCGCCGGTGATTGTCGATCTGCGCAATGTCTATAAAGCCTCTGAGGTTCGCACCAAGGGCTTCGAGTACAGCAGCATCGGTCGCCCGTAAGATCATGAAAAAGCCCGCCTCACCGGCGGGCTTTTTTGTTTCGGGATTCAGCGCTTTTTAGAACTTAAACATACCTTCCAGCGCGCCCGTCTTCACCAGCCCGTCGAAGTAATTGACGGTCTTGGTCAGGCCTACGCGCAACGGCACCTTAGGCTCCCATCCCAGTTTTTCCTGTGCCTGAGTGATGTCGGGTCGGCGCTGCTTGGGGTCATCCTGTGGCAGAGGCATGTGGACGATCTTTGATTTTGAGCCGGTAATGTCGATCACCAGTTGCGCCAGTTCCAGCATGGTAAACTCACCGGGATTGCCGATATTGATCGGGCCGGTGATGTCATCGGGGCTGTTCATCAGGCGCACAAAGCCTTCGATCAGATCATCGGCATAACAGAACGAACGGGTCTGAAGGCCCTCACCGAAGATGGTGATATCGCGCCCCATCAGGGCCTGCACGATAAAGCTTGAGACCACCCGGCCGTCATTGGGGTGCATGCGCGGGCCATAGGTGTTGAAAATCCGCACGACCTTGATGTTCAGGCCATGCTGGCGGCGATAGTCAAAAAACAGGGTTTCGGCGCAGCGCTTACCCTCGTCGTAACAGGAACGCGGGCCGATGGTATTGACATTACCCCAATAGGATTCCGGCTGAGGATGGACACTGGGGTCGCCGTAAACTTCGGAGGTCGAGGCCTGAAAAATCTTGGCTTTCAGACGCTTGGCCAGACCCAGCATATTGACCGAGCCCATGACCGAAGTCTTGATCGTCTGCACCGGATCACGCTGATAGTGGATCGGTGACGCCGGACAGGCCAGATTATAAATCTCATCACATTCGATAAACAAAGGGTGTGTAATATCGTGACGGATCAACTCAAAATTTGGATGGTCACGCAGGTGCTGGATATTGGCATGAGCCCCCGTGTAGAAATTATCGAGGCAGATGACGTGATTGCCTTCGTTCAGCAGCCGCTCACACAGGTGTGAGCCCAAAAAGCCGGCACCGCCGGTCACCAGAATACGTTTAATCAAATGCATAAAAATCTCCGGAAATCATTTAAAATAGTAGGATTGAAGCACCCGCATCCTATGTCTTAACAGGTTACGTGTCCTTTAATAGGGTCTGATCTTCTGCCAGTGGGCCGCCGTGCGGATCAGGGTTTCCAGATCGCTGTATTTCGGTTGCCAGTCGAGCATAGACTTGATCTTGGCGACATCAGCCACCAGCGCCTGCGGATCACCTTCCCGGCGCAGGCCAAAGCTGTGCGGCACGTCTATACCTAAGACTTTTTCGGCCATTTTGATGACCTCCAGCACGGTCAGGCCCTCACCGGTGCCGACGTTGAAAATCTGGCTGTCGCCACCATCCAGCAAACGCTCGATCGCGGCCACATGGGCGGTAGCCAGATCGACGACGTGGATATAATCGCGCACCGGTGTGCCGTCGCGGGTGGCATAGTCGGTGCCAAATACGGTCAGGGGTTTGCCCTTGCCCAACGCCGCCTGACACATCAGCGGGATCAGGTGGGTCTCACACAGGTGGCTTTCGCCGATCTCACCGTCCGGATCCGCGCCGGCGGCATTGAAATAACGCAGGATGGTGTGCTTCAACCCGTGAGCCTGCCCCATCCAGTAGAGCGCCTGCTCGAACGCCAGTTTCGACGCGCCATAAGGGTTGATCGGCAGGGTCGGGTGGGTTTCCGGGATCAGGTCGCTTTGCGGTGTCCCGTAGGTCGCCGCCGTCGATGAAAACACCATCGCCTTAACGCCGCCCTCGATCAGGGCCGAGGTAAAGGCCGTGGCGGCGGCGACATTGTTATCATAATATTTGGCCGGATCGCGCGTGCTTTCGCCGACCAGGCTGAACGCGGCAAAATGGATAGCCGAGGTAATGTCATAGGTCTCAATGGCCTTAAGGATCGCGTCACGGTCGCGCAGATCAGCCTTGATCAACGGCCCCCACTTCACCGCCCCTTCGTGGCCGGTCACCAAACTGTCAAGCGTAACCGGTATATAACCCGACTGGTGCAAGACCTTACAGGTCTGAGCTCCAATATAACCCGCGCCGCCGGCCACCAATACAGCTTTTGACATATATAATCGCTCCGGATATCGTGCGGCCTGATTTTCTTAACCTTAACCGCTTCAATTTAAATAAAATTTACATTCGTGATGCTAAAAAATTACAAAAGGGCCATTGCGGTTCCCGTCATCTGGCTTTAGCCTATTATTTTGCATAAGCGAAATATTTTTGTACCCTATTTCTTTTGTTTTTCTTATTTCGAGAGGTCTCAATTGACCAAATCCCCCCATTCTACCAAATCCAAAGTTCGTAAAGCGGTCCTGCCGGTTGCCGGTCTGGGCACCCGCGTGTTGCCGGGCACCAAGGTTGTCCCGAAAGAATTACTTAACGTCGTTGACCGCCCGATCCTGTCCTATGTCGTGGCCGAAGCCCGTGCCGCCGGGATCGAGCATTTTGTTTTTGTCACCGGTCGCGCCAAGGGTGCGATCGAAGACTATTTCGACCATCAGGTCGAGCTTGAGGCGCAACTGCGCGCCAAGAATAAAACCGCCATTCTGGATGAGCTTCTGGCAGAACTGCCTAAGCCCGGCGAAATGAGCTTTGTGCGTCAGATGCAGCCGCTCGGTCTTGGCCATGCGGTTGCCTGCGCGAAGGACATTATCGGTGATGAGCCGTTCGCCGTCCTGCTGCCGGACATGGTGATGGATGCCGAGGTCTCGGCGCTTAAGCAGGCGATCGATGCCTATGATAGCGTCGGCGGCAATATCATCGTGGTCGAGCAGGTTCCGCACGACCAGACCCATCAGTACGGCGTAGTCGCTCTGGAATCTCAAGACGGACGCCTGAACAAGATGACCGGCATGGTCGAAAAGCCGGCCAAGGGCACGGCCCCGTCCAACCTGATTGTGTCGGGCCGTTATATCCTCCAGCCGGAAATTTTTGAGCATCTGGCGACGCAGGAAAAAGGGGCGGGCGGTGAAATCCAGCTTACCGACTCCATGTTCAAGCTGATGCAGACCCAAAGCTTCCATGCCCTTGAATATGATGGCACCACTTATGACTGCGGTGATAAGATCGGCCTTCTGCGGGCCAATGTCGCCCTGGCTCTGAAACGTGCTGATCTGGGTGACGCGGCCCGCGCCGCCCTTACGCCCTTCTTCAATTAATCCGCGATCACTGACGGACACCCCATGACTCTGAAACCCATGATCCTGAAACCACGCACCGATATCAAAGCCAACACGTTCGAAAACGAAACTCAGGCCTTTGTTAAGACCACAGGCTTTCGCGAATATGACGCGCGCTGGCTGTTTGGCGATGAAATCAACCTTCTGGGCATTCAGGCTCTGGGTCTTGGCCTTGGCACCTATGTGCAGGAACGCGGCGTAAAACCCCGCATCGTCGTCGGTCACGACTACCGTTCCTATTCGATCAATATCAAGAATGCCCTGATCATCGGCCTGCTGCAATCGGGCTGCGAAGTGCTCGATATCGGGTTGTGCTTATCGCCGATTGCGTACTTTGCCCAGTTCGATCTGGATGCGCCGTGCGTGGCTATGGTCACCGCCTCCCACAACGACAACGGCTGGACCGGCGTCAAGATGGGCTGCCAAGCCCCGCTGACTTTCGGGCCGGACGAAATGGGCCGCCTCAAAGAGATCGTCATGGGCGGTCTGGGCGTCGAAAAATCCGGTGGTTCACTGACGCTGGTCGAAGGCGTGCAGGAACGCTATCTGGCCGACGTGGTGGCCAAGACCAAGATCACCCGTCCGCTTAAGGTCATCTGCGCCTGCGGTAACGGCACGGCCGGGGCCTTCGCCCCGCAAGCCCTGCGCGCTATGGGTGTTGAGGTGATCGAGATGGATTGCGACCTCGATAACACCTTCCCGAAATATAATCCGAACCCGGAAGACCACGAAATGCTGGTCGAAATGTCCAAAGCCGTCAAAGAATACGGCGCCGATCTGGCGCTCGGTTTCGATGGTGATGGTGACCGCTGCGGCGTGGTCGATAATACCGGTGAGGAAATCTTCGCCGATAAGATTGGCCTGATGCTGGCCCGTGACCTGAGCGAAATCTATAAGGACGCCACCTTCATCGTCGATGTCAAATCGACCGGCCTTTACAAGACCGATGAAGTGCTTAAGAAAAACGGCGCCACCACCGTCTACTGGAAAACCGGCCACTCCTATATCAAGCGTAAGACGGCTGAACTGAACGCGCTGGCCGGCTTTGAAAAGTCGGGCCACTTCTTCCTGGCCGGTGATATCGGTCGTGGTTACGACGATGGTCTGGTTGCCGCCGCCGCTGTTCTGGCCATGATGGAGCGTAATCCGGGCAAGTCGCTATCTGAACTGAAATCTGCCCTGCCGCAGGCCTTTACCTCGCTGACCATGTCGCCGCACTGCGCCGACGAACTGAAGTATCAGGTGCTGGAACGCATCGTTCAGGAATATGTCGATCTGCACGCCAAGGGGGGTGAAATCCTCGGTCGCAAGATCCTTGAGGTCATCACGGTCAATGGCGCGCGTGTTCACCTTGACGACGGCTCATGGGTGCTGGTGCGCGCCTCAAGCAACAAGCCGGAGCTGGTGGTTGTGGTCGAATCCTTGCGCTCCGAAGACGACATGCGCGATCTGTTCCGTAAGGAAATCAAGCCCCGTCTGGCGAATTATTCCGAGATCGGTAAGTTCAACCAGGAGATTTAATCTCTTAAGCTTAAATCCTCTTGGCGGGCGCTCACACCCGCCATACTATAACAATAACACAGACCAAACTGGGGTTGAGGTACATGACGTTAAAAATTCTGCCGGTCATCATGTCGGGCGGCTCAGGTACACGCCTGTGGCCGATGTCGACCCCTGAAAAGCCCAAGCAGTTCCATGCTCTCGGCACCGAAAATACCATGATTCAGGAAACCGCCTTGCGTTTGTCGGGTGATAACTTCCTGAAACCGATGGTCATTTGCGGCAAATCCCACCGTCCCGTAGCCCTTGACCAATTGACCGAGGCCGGACGCAGTCCGCAGGCGATCATCGTTGAGCCGATGGCCCGCAATACGGCGGCTGTGGCGGCTGTGGCAGCGCTGGCCGCGTTAGAGACCGATCCGGACGCCCTGGTGCTGATGGCGCCCGCCGATCACGTCATTACCCGCCCTCTGGCTTTCCGTCAGGTCGTTCTGGCCTCCGCCGAAGTGGCGAAGGAGCGGATCGTCACCTTTGGTATCCGTCCCTTGGGCCCCGAAACCGGCTATGGCTATATTCAGCGCGGCGACGCTCTGGGGGATAATATTTTTGCCGTCCGCCGCTTCCTTGAGAAACCCAATCTGGAAACGGCCAGAACTTACCTTGAGGACGGCAGCTATGACTGGAACGCCGGTATCTTCCTGTTCTCGCCGCAGGTGATGATCGAAGAACTGCGCACCTATGCGCCTGAGGTTCTGTCGGCGTCTGAGGCGGCCTTTGCCAAGGCCCACCGCCATGCCGAGACGATTGAACTCGAATCCGAAGCCTTTTCCCTGTGCCCGTCGATTTCCATCGACTATGCGGTCATGGAAAACACCGAAAAGGCCGCCGTCGCCCCCTGTCACATTGGCTGGGCCGATGTCGGGGGTTTCAGCGAACTATGGCGTCTGGGTGCCAAGGACGAAAACGGTAACCACAGCACAGGGCCGAAGATTCTGATCGATGCCGAAAACTGTCTGATCCGTGCCGAAGGCCCGCCGGTCGCCATTATCGGCCTGCGCGACACTATGGTTATCTCGACCCCCGCCGGTGTTTTGGTGGCGCCGCTGTCACTGGCGCAGGAGGTCAAAAAGGCCGCCGAAGCCGCCAAAAATCTGCCGCCACAAGCCTGATTGAGCCCCACATGTCCGCCTTGACCGACACCCAAAACCGCCTGAAATCCTGGTTGTTCGACCATGCCCTGCCCATGTGGTGGGACGTGGGTGGCGATACCGAAAAAGGCGGCTTTTATGAAAAGCTGGGACTGGACGCAAAGCCGGTTGATGATTCGCGCCGCACCCGCGTCGCCGCCCGTCAGGTCTATTCCTACGCTCTGGCCCAGCGCATGGGCTATGCGGGTGAGACCAATGCCGCCATAGATCAGGGGCTTAAGTGGTTGTCGGGGCCTGCCCGCACGCCGGAAGGTTTGCTCTATGCCGTACTGGCGCCGGATGGCAGCGTCATCAAGGGCGAGTTTGATTTCTACGATCATGCCTTTGCGCTTTTGGCCTATGCCTCGGCGTTTAAGGTGCGCCCAAACGATAAGTCACTTGAGGCCGCCGGTGTCGCCATTCGCGACCATTTGCTGACACACTATAAGCATCCGGTGCGCGGCTTTGAAGAAGCCAATCCGCGCACCCTGCCGCTCAAGACCAACCCGCACATGCACATGTTCGAGGCCTGTCTGGCATGGATCGAGGCGGGTGGCGATCACAAATGGCATGAGGTTGCCGCAGAGATTTCGGCCCTGTGTCTCGATAAATTCCTGCATCCGCAAAATGGCTCCTTGCGCGAATATTTCGACGGCGACTGGAACCCGCTTGAGGGCGAGATGGGCCGCATCATTGAACCCGGCCACCAGTTTGAATGGGCCTGGCTTCTGATCCGCTGGGCCGGAATTACCGGTGATGACCGCTTTGTCGCCCCCGCCAAACGGCTGATTGAGATTGCCGAAGATCACGGCACTGACCATGATCGCAACGTGACCATTTTTGAGCTGTGGGACGATTTCTCGCCCAAGGACCAAAAGGCCCGTCTGTGGGCGCAGACCGAGCGCATGAAAGCCTATGTCGCCCTTTATAGCGTAGCCGAAACCAATGAGGATAAAGCGTTTGCGGTCGGTAAGGCCGTGACGGCCGCCAAGGGGTTGGAGCTTTATCTAAATACCGATATTGCCGGTCTTTATCTGGATAAGATGAACCCGGACGGATCGTTTGTCGATGAACCGGCCCCGGCGTCGAGCCTGTATCATATCATCTGCGCCATCGACGAACTGCACCTGCTGGCGGATTAGTTGTCATTTTTAGTCCCTCGCCGGGCGGTGGCTCCGCCACCTTGGCCGCCGCCTCAGTGGCGGCTTGAGCGGAAATCGCTCCGCTCTAATCCACTCTGAACCAGCGGCTGAACAGACCCCGTTTAGGTTCAGGTGCATTTCTAAAGATCGCCGCCGGTTTCGAGGTCGCCCTGATTCCGCCCTCGCCGTTGATAAGGCGATCGCCCCACGGTGTCAGGTGACGGGCATTAAACTTTACCACCATATCCAGATTGCGCGCCTTTGGGCCATTGCCCGACCATGACCAGCCCAGATAACCGATGCCGTGCGCATTGGTCACGTCAAAGATCGTGGCTTCGTCGACCGGCTCGCCCTCGTGGTCGGGGCCAAATTCTCCGACTATCAGAGCCAGCCCCTGCGACCGGAACCCGTCGAGATAGGCCCTGACAACCTCAGGCCGATCATAGACCTGATACATGTGGACACTGAACATCGTATTTTTCAGCGGGTCGGATTCAAACACCTCCCCCGCCCGCTGCAGCATGGTTTTTGATGCGTCCTGCCCCCAGTTCGGGCCGTCGACCATGATGACGTTTTTTAAGCCCGCCGCCCGCAGACGGACAATGGCGGCCTTATGTTCATCCACCCAATAGCTGTCGGCCACGCCGTTACCCGACGGCTCATTGGCGATATTGAGGATGACATAGTCCTCCTGCCCGATCAGCGCATCTTTGATGCCGATCCAGTAGTCCGTGGCCTGAGCAATGGTGGCGGCATCCTTGGGCGCGCCCTCTCCGGTTTGCCCGTAACCAGTGGTGTCATGAACCTCCAGCACGCAGATCAGACCGGCGGCCTTTGACTGTGTAATCAGACGGCGCACTGACCGCTCGGACGTCCGGTTCCAGCGCACCCCGTTGCCCAGCACGATCCGCACTGTATTGGCGCCGGTCGCGGCGATATCTTTCAACGCCTGGTTAGTCCGGTTCGGGGCCCACAGATGGGCGTGATTGATGCCGCGCATGACAAACGGCGCCCCTGAAGATTCCACCACCTGCCCATCACGGACGGACATATCAGCGTGAGCGGGCACGGCCAGAACTGCGGCCATCACGAAAGCCGTCACAAAGGATTTCAGTGTTGTTTTCATGACGGCACTGTCCACGCAGTTATTTAATAAATCAAAAATATTTATTCATGATCGTGTCTTTAGGCCTGAAATACTCTCTTTGCTCAGGCGTGAATTGACGAAGGCTGTGACATGGCTTAGGCGATAGTCACAATTTTCACAGTATTATTCAGGATTTTTGGGCGTGACGACTTTTTACCATGACGGCGACCTGCCGGACGGCCTTGATCTTGGCGCCGTTGTGGCCATTGACTCTGAAACCATGGGCCTGCGCTTTCGGCGCGATGACCTGTGCGTGGTGCAACTGTCGTCCGGTGACGGCCATGCTCATGTGGTGCGGATGCAGCGCCCGGCCTATGAGGCACCAAACCTAAAGGCCCTTCTGACCGATCCGAAGGTGTTGAAGCTGTTCCACTATGGCCGCTTTGACATCGGCATGTTCCACCTTCATCTGGGCGTGGTGACCGCGCCTGTCTATTGCACCAAAATCGCCTCGAAACTGGCCCGCACCTATACCGACCGTCATGGCCTGAAGGATCTGGTGCGTGAGTTGTTGAGCCTTGATCTGTCCAAGGCCCAGCAATCGTCCGACTGGGGCGCCGATACGCTGACACCGGAACAACTGGCCTATGCCGCGTCGGATGTTTTGCATCTGCATGCTCTGCGGACCAAACTCGATCTGATGCTGGCCCGCGAAGGCCGCACCGAGCTGGCGCAAAAATGTTTCGACTTCCTGCCGCACCGGGTCGCCCTTGATCTGGCCGGCTGGGAAGACTGCGATATCTTTGCCCATTCGTGGTCATAACTCCCTATTCTTATCTTAAACCTTTGAATGGTCGTAATCTAAGTTCTATATAAGGCACATGGCTCTTAACCCGCTGACATCTGCGTCTCCTGTGGCGCCGGATACCCTTGATCCGGCGATGGCGGCCTATGGGTCGGCGGGCGCGCTCAACGAGCAAGGCGTTAGCGCACATGACGATGCACAAGGTCAGAAACAACGCCTGCTGAAACAGGCGCAGGCCTGGCGCAACCGCTCGCGCCGTATTCGCCGGCTGAGGCTGGTGTTTCCGGGCCTGATTATCGCCACCCTGATGGCGATTGTCGGCTGGGTTATTGTGCAAAGCGTGCTGAACTCGCTCAATGTCTATCAGTCCAGTCAGGACGATATCCGTATGACCAATCCGCGCTTTTTTGGCCAGACGACCGGCGGCGACCGCTATATCATCAGCGGCCTTGAGGCGCTGCGCCGTGGCAATAATGCAGCGATCATTTCGGTCAATGCGCCCAATATGGAACTGAAAAGCGACAATAGTAAACCCACCCTGCTCAAAGGGCTTAAAGGGGTTTATAACGAACCCGATAAGACCTTTACCGTCGAAGGCGATGTGGTTCTGAACGGCGGCCCCAATGATTTCAGCTTCAAGACGGCCGAAGCGATTGTCGATCTGAACACCTCGACCGTCAGCGGCAACAAACCTATTGAAGGATTTGGCCCCACCGGTCATATTAAGGCGCAATCCTACACGATTTATGATAACGGCCAGCGGATCGTTTTCCACGGTAAGGACGGCACCCAGGTCAGGGCTGTCATCAACCCTCAATAATCTATCCGCCCGCGATTTAAGGACATTTGATAATGGCATCTGGACATTTCCTTCGACTGGTCGCAGGCCTTGCCGCGATGGCGGCCCTTGGCCTGAGCGGCGGTATCGCCCAGGCTCAGTTGTCCCAGAAAGGCGGCCCCGTCGCGATCGGTGGTGACGATCTGGAACTGCTGGAAGGGGAACGAGTTCAACTCTGGACTGGTCGGGTCGAAGTCCTGCAGGACGACACCCGCTTAAGGGCCGATCAGGTTCGAATGATCCACGCGCCCAAGCCCGGCGGCGGTGCGGGTTTTGGTGAGGTTGACCGTATCGAAGCCACAGGCAATCTTTATTTTGTTCAGGGCAATCAGGTCATCAGGGGCGATAAGGCTGTCTATACCCGCGCCGATGACACCATGATCGTGACCGGCGACGTTATTGTTAAACAGGGTGAAAACGTTATGACCGGCAATCGTCTGGTTTATAATGTCTCCGCCGGGCGCACCACCATGGATGCCGCCCAATCCAAGGGCCGGGTTCGTGCCGTAATCTACCCGGACAACAAGCCCGCTCAATAGCACGCTTAAGCACAACCACTCCTCAATGAGTGGTTATTTTTCGCGCATTTAGGGTAATTTTAAGAGGCATGAGGGATAGTGCTGCCGTGATTGAACATCTGGACACCATGACGGACACATCCGATACGACCTCTGATGGCCTCAGCGTCGACGGCATAGGCAAGACCTATGGTGAGCGCACCGTCGTCAAGAGCGTGTCGTTGCGCGTTGGGCGCGGTGAAGTCGTGGGGCTGCTGGGGCCGAACGGCGCCGGCAAGACCACCTGCTTTTATATGATTACCGGACTGGTCGAGGCCGACTACGGCACCATCATGCTGGATGGTCAGGATATTACCTCCCAACCCATGTATCAACGCGCCCGCATGGGTGTCGGTTACCTGCCACAGGAAGCCTCCATTTTCCGCGGCATGACGGTGGAAGAAAATCTCAGGGCCGTGCTGGAACTCAACGAAAACAATCCGGCCGTGATTGCCGAAGATGTCAGCCGCCTGCTCGAAGAACTGCGCATTACCCACATCCGCACCTCACCGGCCACCGCCCTGTCCGGCGGTGAGCGCCGCCGCGTTGAAATCGCGCGCGCTTTGGCCGGCAAGCCCTCATTCATGTTACTGGATGAACCCTTTGCGGGGATTGATCCACTGGCGATTGCCGATATCCGCGAAGTCGTAACCTATCTGAAGGCGCGCGGCATCGGCATACTGATTACTGACCACAACGTCCGTGAAACGCTTGATATCATTGATCGCGCGTCGATTATCCACAGCGGCGAAGTCCTGTTCGAGGGCTCGCCGGAGGAAATCCGCAATGATCCTGAGGTCAAACGCGTTTACCTGGGCGAGGCATTTCATTAACCATTGGCGGGCATCATTAACGCATGGCACTCGGACAAAGGTTAGAAATCAGGCAGGGGCAGGGGCTGGTCATCACGCCCCAGTTGCAGCAGGCGATCAAGCTGCTGCAATTATCGAACCTCGAACTCGAAGCCGTGGTTGAAGCCGAGCTTGAGAAAAACCCCCTTTTGCAACGCGAAGACCCGGAGCCGGTCAGCGATTCCGGCCCTGAGATTGAGCGCGACAGCTTCGATGCCGATGGCCGCGAGCTGGAACTGGGCGACGGCGATTCGATCCGCGCCGGCTCCGACCTTGATGCCTCAAACTCCGATCTTTACGGCGACGAAGCCCCAACCGTACGTGAGCCGGACACCGCTGCATCGTCTGCCGATATGTCCGACGGGCCGATGGTTGACTGGTCCAAGGCCGGTAAGGGCGGCGGCAGTTTTGACGGTGATGAGGACATGGAACGGGCCCTCACCCGCGAAAAAACCTTATCGGAACACCTGACCGATCAGGCCCTGATCGCCGGATTCAGCGCGCCTGAAATGGCCATTGCGCAGGTTCTGATCGACGGAGTCGATGAGGGTGGTTACCTGCGCGCCGACTTAAGTGAAATCTCCGACCGGCTGGGCTGCGATCCGGCGCTGGTCGAGGCGGTGCTAACCACCTGCCACGGTTTTGAACCGACCGGCGTTATGGCCCGCAGCGTCCCCGAATGCCTTAAGCTGCAACTGATTGAGCGCAACCGCTTTGATCCGGCCATGGCCGCGCTGATCGATAATCTTGAGCTTCTGGCGCGGCGTGACCTGAGTGCTTTGCGCAAGGTCTGCGGCGTCGATGACGAAGACCTGACCGAGATGATCCGGGAGCTTAAGGCCCTGACCCCGCGTCCCGGTGCGGCCTTTGGCTCGGAACCGTCCCAGACCGTGGTGCCGGATGTGTTCGTCCGGCAAGATGCGACCGGCGGCTGGCGGGTTGATCTCAATACCGATACCCTGCCGCGTGTTCTGGTCGATCAGAAATACCATGCTCAGGTGGTGGGCGGTGCCCGCTCCGGCGAAGAAAAATCATATCTCAGCGAATGCCTTAATCAGGCCAACTGGCTGATCAAGAGCCTTGATCAACGCGCCCGTACCATTCTTAAGGTGTCGTCGGAAATCGTACGCCAACAGGATGCTTTTCTGGTTTACGGGGTCGAACATTTGCGCCCGCTGAACCTCAAGACCGTCGCCGATGCGGTGGGGATGCACGAGTCCACCGTCAGCCGGGTGACCTCGAACAAATACGTCTCTACCCCGCGCGGAGTGTTTGAACTGAAGTTCTTCTTCACCTCCTCGATCGCATCTGCCGACGGCTCCGAAGCCCATTCGGCTGAGTCCGTGCGCCATAAGATCAAGAACCTGATCGACGGTGAAAAGTCGTCCGGCGAAATCCTGTCCGATGACCGGATCGTCGAAATCCTGAAAGAGGCCGGGGTAGACATCGCCCGGCGCACCGTGGCCAAGTACCGCGAAGCCTTACGCATCCCGTCCTCGGTTGAGCGCAAGCGGCTTATAAAGTAGCCGCCCAAACCCGCTCATATGCGGGCCGCAATATAGCCCAACACCCTTAATTCTGCGTAAGGATTCAACCCCTAAGCGGCAAAGTGCCGCGCATTTTGCGCACACATTTTAGTGACTTAACACAGGCGTCAAAGAGCGTAAGGTGGAGGGGCGCGTACACCTCCACGCGCAGTCCTCGCCTCCCCCTATGAGGGTTAAGTTCATGATCCGCAAAGCATTTAAGGTGCTCGCCCGCCAGGGGGGATATCCGGGAGGACGACAAACCCCTAAAATGGAGCGTAGATCAAGCTATGCAAATACAAGTCAACGGAAAACAGGTTGAAGTGGGTGATGCGCTGCGTGAGCGCATCGAACAGGAACTGGCCGCCGGCATCGCCAAATATTTCGACCGCGGCGGTGAGGCTGAGGTGACCCTGTCCAAGCAGGGCCATCTGTTCAAGGCCGACTGCTGGGTCAGGCTGGCGTCGGGCCAGACGCTGGTGTCGAGCGGCACTGGCGGGGATGCCCATTCTGCCTTCACCGGAACCCTTGACCGTATCGAGACACGGGTGCGCCGCTATAAGCGCCGCCTGAAAAACCACCACAATCCGTCGCCGGCTCAGGAACTGGCGTCGATCACCGTGTTGCGCTACGACCATACCGGCGAAGACCCGCTGGAAGACTATGACGACGGTCATGGCGCGAACGGCTGGGATCATGATGCCCCGCCGCAAGCTATGGTCATCGCCGAAACCGAAGCACCGCTTCGCACCATGACGGTGTCGGGTGCGGTGCTTGAGATGGACATGTCCAACTACCCGGTGCTGATGTTCCGAAATGCGGCCCACGGTGGCCTGTCGGTCATCTATCGCCGTCCTGACGGCAATATCGGCTGGATCGATCCGGAGCGCACTCGCGCCCGATCGGTGGCCTGATCCTTATCCGCTCTATAACCGCACCTGTAGGGACGCACGCGCACGTTAAAGTGTAAACGCTTAACGGTTGACGTGCCGGTGGCGTCCCTATAAGGCACATCTCGCCCGCCTTTAAGTGCGGGGGACTAAAATACCGGTGCCGTCTTTGGGGGCGCATCGTTTTCAGGTCTCTTAAAATGGGGGCTTGGCCTGATAAATCCGGCGCAGGTTTTGCAGGGGAGGTTTCTCCCTGCCTGCGCTCAACCTGGAAGTATAATGTCTCTCTACGGGCTTTTGGATCGTCATTCGATTAACGGTCATGTCAGTGTAAATTCTAAGCGTCAGGCCTTGCAGGCGGTGGCAGAGCATGCCGCCAAGCTGTTCAAGATAGACGCCGAGGTTATATTCAACGCGCTGGTCGACCGCGAAAAGCAGGGCTCGACCGGTGTGGGTCTGGGCGTTGCCGTGCCCCATGCTGCCCTTGCCGGTCTGACCCAGATGCGCGGCATTTTCCTGCGGCTGGAGACGCCGATCGATTATGATTCGATCGACCATGTGCCTGTCGATCTGGTGTTTGCCCTGTTTGCGCCGCCTGAGTCGGGTTCAGAGCACCTGCGGGCACTGGCCAAGGTGTCGCGTGCTCTGCGCCAAAAATCCATGCGTGAGCAACTACGGGCGCTTGATACCAATGACGCCCTCTATGCGCTTTTGGCCGACAGCGGCGCCCACGCAGCGTAAAGCCGTGCGGGATCGGCCTCCCGATCGAAGATGGGGAGGCAAGGCAGATTCAACTTGTCTTCGAGTAGTAAAAGAGCCCCCACCACCACATCTCGCCTTCGGCTCGTGCGGTCCCCCTCCCCGGCGCATTTTAGTGCGCTACCGCTTCGCTGCTTGAGCGCAGTTGGAGAGGTATAAATGTAGTGGAATGAAATCCTCTTATACTCCCCCGGTGTACCGGGGGAGGTGGCAGGGCGCGGAGCGTCCTGACGGAGGGGGGCCTCTTAAAGGCTCTTGAAACCTAACTGCTATCGGTGACCACATCCGGCATGCTGTCCGGCAAGACCAGCTTGACCTCTCCGCGGGCTACGCGCCAGTACATCTCACCGCCGTCGGCTTCAAACCACGGCGGGTGCCGGGTGGCCAGAATCGTCCGCTCATTCAGCCACAACAGGCCGGTGTTCGGATCGAGACGCGGCGGGGTTTGCGGCGCATCTTCCGGCGCATCCGCCAGAACATCATCAGGATCGTCATCAATCCCGAAATCGGGATCAGCCAGATCAAGGCCCTTGATGCGTTTGATCAGCTCATCCGGCGTGAGGGTTTGCGTCTCCGATAGAGGGTTCAGTTTCGGGGCCAGTTTGGCGCTCACCGCGTCATGGGTGGCGCGCAAGGCCGCCAGTTTCAGGCCGAACTCTTCACGGCTGCGGGCGGCCTCTTCAGGGGTGAGCTGCTTTGACGCCGTGCGCTCGGACGCATCGACGCGCGCATAGATGCGCTCGATCAGCAGTCCGGCCCGTGTCATTTGCTCCAGTTCAGGGGCATCGTACGGCGACGGCAGATCACCCAGCCGCTCCAGCATCCGGTCAGCAAAGGCCCGCAGCCGCGCCCGCCGTTCTTCGGGCGTGAAGCGTTCTTTTGGGTCAAAAGATGTCAGGGCATCAGCAGTCACCCCCTAAGCATGGGGGAAACACGACCAAGGGGGATAAGTCTTCCTCCTCCCTGTGCCTGCGCTCAAGCAGCGAAGCGGTAGCGCACTAAAATGCAGTGGGGAGGTGGATGCGAGCACAGCGAGCAGACGGAGGGGGCAGCACCGAAACATATTAAGGGCGCTGCTGTCACAAACCCGAGCACAGGATAACGACAACGCAAGTCCCCCTCCGTCTCGTCGCTCACGCGCCGATCCACCTCCCCATCTTCGCCCAAAGCTCGATAGGGAGGAGAAAAAAGTAATGCCCCTCCGTCGGCTTCGCCGCCACCTCCCCACGCAAGCGTAGGGAGGAGAATGGGCACCGACCTGTCCGGCGTCTCTAGGTTCCGGGTGCAGGGGCACGCGCTCAAGCAGCGAAGCGGTAGCGCACTAAAGTCACCCTGCCTAGCGGCTAACGATGGGGATAAGGCGCACTTTATCATCCGGTTCGGGGCGTTTCAGGTCGATATGCAAAAGGCCGTATTCCAGAACCGCCGACGCCACTTCCATGCCATCACCGATGACAAAGCTGCGGCTAAAGCCGCGCTGGGCGATGCCGCGATGAAGGAAATCACGGGCCTCTGCCTCTTCCGGTTCGGCCTCTTTCTGGGCGGTGAGGGTCAGCAACTGCCCCGTTTGCGCCAGTTTAAGCTGATCAGCGGTAAAGCCCGCTACCGCCACACTGATGCGGATATGGTGGGCCGACAGGGCTTCGACATTATAGGGCGGGTAGTTTTCCGACACGCGCCCCAGCCGCTCAATCAGCGCCCGCGTATGATCAAAGCCTAACAGGTAGGGACTATCAAAAATTACCGTGCGCGCCATCGACCCGTTTCCATTGAGCTTAACAACGATATGGGCCCAGGGTTTGCTATTTCAATGGCTTATGGCAAATCCTGCAAAAATTCGACGACCGCCGCCCGCGCCGAGCCTTCGGTCAGCATGGGGGCGTGGC
The DNA here is from genome assembly GCF_028550435.1 of Asticcacaulis machinosus. Taxonomy (GTDB): domain Bacteria; phylum Pseudomonadota; class Alphaproteobacteria; order Caulobacterales; family Caulobacteraceae; genus Asticcacaulis; species Asticcacaulis machinosus. Next base: position 368,356 of record NZ_JAQQKV010000002.1, read on the forward strand.
CAACCCCTTCCACATCGACCCGCTTAAGGTCAGGGGAAATACCTTCCATGACCCTGACCTCATGGTCTTCGATCAGATCTGAGATCGCCCCGCGTACCAGCAGCAGCGGCCTGCCGGTGCTCAGCGACATATAGAGCGGCATCATGTCATAGACCGCCGGAGAGGTCGGCGTAGAGACCGGAATCGTAATCGCCGGATCATAGGCCAGTTTAAGCCCGTCATCGCTTTCACGAAACAGGCGCCGCGCAAAGGCCATCCAGTCCTTATGGTCATAATCCGGAAAGGCCACTTCGTTGTGCAAACGGGCATAATCGGCGGCATCGTGCCAGCCCCTGATTTTTGACGGGCTCTTGCCGGCATAGCCCGCAATGCGCGTCAGCCCCTTGGCCGACAGTACGGGGCCGACATCATTCAGCACCGCCGCCTTGATCAGGGCAGGGCGCAGGGTCGACAGCACCATAGTCGTCAGCCCCCCCATCGACGTGCCTATAAAGATCGCCCGCGCGATCCCTAAGCCATCACACAGGTCGAGCACGTCCTTGGCATAGGTCCACAGATGATAGTTTTTAGGATCAGCATCATGATCGGACAGGCCGCGCCCGCGGATATCCGGCACGATCACCCGCCGACCTGTGGCGGCGATATAGGGGGCTACCCCTTCAAAATCGGCGCTGTTGCGGGTAAGGCCATGCAGACACACGACCGGCAGGTGGATGCCCCCGCCCGATCCTGCATAATCACGGGCATACAGACGCAGGCTGTCATCGGACGACCACCAGCGCTCCTCGAAATGGGTGGCTGCATTCGCAGGCGATCTGTGCAAAGACAACATTACCGGAATCCTTCTCTGATGGCTGGCCAAAGGAAGGCCTATCTGAGCCATAAATAGGCGTGGATTACGACGAAAATAATCGTTACATCAGGATATATGAATCTAAGACCCTCCCAGCCCCGCCCCCTTACCGAACTGTACTGGAGTGGCAGCGTGCTCAACAGCTATACGATTGCGCTCCTGATCGCCTGCCCGTTCCTGAGCGGTCTGATGCTGGCCAAGGGTCAGGGGCTGGCCATGCTGTTGATGTGGATCACTCTGGGCGGCCTGATGGCGCTCAGTGTCATCGAAAAACCGCTGTTTGCCTATGATCCGGCCCGTAAGATGTTCGTCGCCCCGGACGGCCAGGAAATACCGCTTGAAGATATCCATAGTATCGAAATGGACGCCCGCGACATCTATTTCATCCCGAAATCCCATACGATCGAAGGCTGGCACCTGTCGCAGCGGGTGTGGGTTTTGTCCCCGCGCCGGGTGATGAAAAAGGCCGCCGCCGACTATAACTGGCCGCTGAAAGATATCACCCACCCGATCCTGCGGTTCGGGTTTTGGATCGCGCCTTAAGAACTCCCCCATGTTGCAGGGGAGGTTCTTAGAGATCAAAACCGCGAAATAATGCGGTGGACCTTACCCCCAGATCTGGAAATCGGGCGGGCAGTGGGCAGGCGGTCGAGCTTGATCAGGCCTTCGGGTTCGCCGTAGAGGTCAAACGCATCGGCGCGGATGACCTTGGCTCTGGCAAACTCACCAACCTTCAGACCGGTAAAGCCCTTAAGATAGATATGGCCGTCGATTTCCGGCGCATCGCCCTTGGTGCGGGCCACGCCTACGCCGTCAGCGCGGATTTCGTCAACCAGCACGTCGACGACATGGCCGACCTTGGCTTGCAGCTTTTGCGCAGAGATACGCGCCGCCACCGACATGAAGCGGGCCAGACGCTCCTGCTTGACCTCTTCCGGCACATGGTCGGGTAAGTCCTTGGCCGGGGCGCCGTCGACATTTTCATAGGCAAAGGCGCCGACGCGATCCAGTTGCGCCTCTTCCAGCCAGTCGAGCAGGAAGTTAAAATCGGCCTCGGTCTCACCCGGGAAGCCAACCACAAAGGTCGAGCGGATGGTGATATCGGGCGCAATTTCGCGCCATGACCGGATACGCTCCAGGGTGCGATCCTGATTGCCTGGCCGCTTCATGGCCTTGAGGACCTTGGGCGAAGCATGCTGGAACGGTATATCGAGATAGGGCAGGATCTTGCCCTCGGCCATCAGCGGGATGACGCTGTTCACATGCGGATAGGGGTAGACATAGTGCATGCGCACCCAGATGCCCAACTCGCCTAAGCCCCGCGCCAGATCTTCAAACGACGCATCCCATTTCTGGCCGCGCCATTCACCTTGGGCATATTTAATATCAAGGCCGTAGGCCGAGGTGTCCTGCGACACCACCAGCAATTCTTTGACGCCGCTCTGGGCCAGGATTTCGGCCTCTTTCAGCACGTCGGCAATCGGGCGTGAGGCCAGATCACCGCGAAGCTGAGGGATGATGCAGAAACTACAACGGTGATTGCAGCCTTCGGAAATCTTGAGGTACGCATAATGCTTGGGCGTCAGGCGCACACCGGGATCGTTATCCGGCACTAGATTTTTAAACGGGTCAGGCTTGGGCGGCACAATATTATGAACCGCATCCATAACCGCGTCGTACTGATGCGCGCCGGTGATCGCCGCCACATTAGGGAACCGCGCCCGGATCAGATCAGCCTCGGAGCCCATGCAGCCCGTGACCACAACCTTGCCATTTTCGGCCAGAGCCTCACCGATGGCGTTCAGGCTTTCTTCCTTGGCCGAGTCCAGAAACCCGCAGGTATTGACCACAACCACGTCCGCGCCAGCGTAAGATGCCGCCGTGTCATAGCCTTCATGTTTGAGCTTGGTCAGAATCCGCTCAGAATCAACCAGCGCCTTGGGGCAACCCAGCGAGACAAAGCCCACCTTCGGGGCATCGGTTTTTAAGGATGTGGACATTTAAGTGCGTAATACAGATTTTAGCGCATAAGGCAAGCAAGGTATCAATCGGGTGGGCTTGCCAGTAACGTAGTCTGCCAATCCTGAAACAATGCACTACAATTGACCCAGCTGGTATCGTTCGCGTAACGACAGTTGATGACGCGCTGTTGGAAGCTATTGTTTTTCTGGTTCATTTCGCCGATCTGCCGATCAGGCTACAACGCCTCGCGTTATACCCGCTGCATTATTTTCCTCTACCGTGAATAAGAGCGGGTAAAAAGCAATTTCGGTTGTTCTTATAAGCAATTTCCCGTAAGAGTCCCTCGATGTATGGGGTCCACCTCAGGGCTGACGGGAATCCTCTCAGGAGAGTTTGGTTGCTTTCGGAATTATCAAATGCGTCTTTGCAATATGAATTGATTGCTGATGCAATAAATAAACTTTTCGATAAAAGCTCGTATTCGTCGGACATCGAAAAGGTACTGGATGTATCCGAAGCTGACATGGAAGCTTTTTTATTATCCGAGTACAAATCTTACCGGTTGGATGATGCCGCAAACGCAGGGTTGAGCGTCAACGGATTGTCATCTGAATTTCTGACAATGGCATCCCAGGGCGTAAATGGGTACGCCGCAAGCATCCGAGAGCTCTTGGATATTCCACAATTGGTGGCAGGTGCCTTCAAGGTGTCACCTCGAACAGAGGTTAACCTTTATGCATTAGCGAGTGGCTTCAAACCTCTGTTAAATCCGTTCACAGGCCTCGTTTCTTCGTGTAAATCCTCGCTCGGTCGTGAATGGTACTATCTTAATGAGGGATGCGACTTTTGTTTGGTTTCTGAACTTAGTCAGCCTATGGCCTTTATGGGGGTTGAGGGCTTATGGGTCTTTCCGCAGAAAAAGCTGATTCTCTGGTATTGGAATGGATACCCTGAGCGCGACGTAATCCGGCATGTGGCTAGTCTTCTTAGGGGATTACTTCTCAGTGGAGATAAGGTAAGGCATTATCTCGCGACGGATGCAAACAGGAAATTGGCGATTACCGATTTTAACTGTCCGCACATGGGGCACAATTTCTGGAATGTGATGACTGGGTGGTCAAATCTTCTTCAGAATTCGCCCCTTCACCATGCAGATTTCATCGTCGAACATGACAATCAGAACTTCTTCGGATTTATTTCGGAAGTTTTCGGCGACCTCCTTAAAGATGAAGCTTACTTCAAAGCGAATAATGATGAGGAAATGCGAAATTTTCTCTTTTCGAACAATGCATTCTCAATAACAGTTAAAGATGAAAATATATCCGATTTTCTTAATGGAAAGATATTGGCTTATGCACGCACTCAGGTGAGTAAGGAGTTTCTTGAGAAATGCGAATCTCTAAAAAGAAATTCAAAACCTTTACTTTTGATTACAATTCGCCTCGACAATCGAGCGTGGTTGAATCAAAATGAAGGCTGGGCCGCGCTCATCCTTAAACTAAAAGAAACCTTCCCGATGCTTGCCATTGTGGTCGACGGGCTAAGTAGCGATGCTGTTAAAGGATGGACGACAGGCTGGATGTCTCTGGATGCAGAAGTGGTGATAGCCGACAAGATCGCTGCGGATATCGACAATCAGTTGCCAATTATTTTCGGGGTAGGGCGACCTTTCTTTGAGGGGTTAATCCTATGTGATTACGCGGATGTATATATTGCTCCGCTAGGCACTGGAATGGTTTGCTACAAATGGATTTGTAACAAGCCAGGCATCGCTTTTTCTAATAGTGCCGCATTGAATAATGAACACCAGCAAGCACCTCTGCGGGTATGGGACAATTTTGGAGAATCGGTTATTCCATCAAACTATCTGCCCATGGATCGGGTAATAGACGTTGAGTTTGTTAGAGATGATCCGACGCGGGCGAACTTTACCATGGAATGGGCTGATCTTCACGATTTTGCCCAGCCGCTTCTACGGGCGTGGTTCCCCGAAGCCGTGAAGCCTGAATTGTCATAAGATGAGCATACTGCACTAAATAAACTAAATTCTCATCGAATGTTGTGGGTTAGAATGCATCGCTCGCAGCCGTATTAGCAAACCGAGTTAATTATGAACAAAACGATTGCCGACTTGATAGCTGGATCTAAACTGTATCCAGTTTGGCTGCATCAGGCATATTATATGCTTAGTGCAAAGTATAAAAGGACAATACTTGGAACAATTTGGATAGCTGGCAATTTTATAGCCTCTTCTCTGGCTATTGCCGTCGTTTTCGGAGCAATTTTTAACCAGGATTTGCACGAGACGCTTCCCTACACGATGCAAGGGTTCCTGATGGCCGGGACCTGCATGTGGATCATCACGGAAGCTCCCGAATTGTACGTAGGGCATGCGGGTATAATCAAAAATCACGCTTACCCCTTTACGTACTTTGCGTTTGAGGGTGTTGCAAAGATGATAATGCTATTTGCGCATAATCTCATCGTTTTTTACATTTTTATGGTCGCTATGGGTACGGTTACAGTTCCATTGTGGCCACTAATACCAGGATTAATTTTAAATATAGTGTGTATGCTGGGTTGGGGCTGCGTCGTCGGAATGATGTCGGCGCGTTTTAGAGATCTTCGCTTTTTGCTCCCAAGTGCTTCGACGCTCCTTTTCTTCCTGACGCCAGTGTATTGGCGCGCGGAGACACTCGGTTCGCAGCGCTGGATTGCCGATATAAATCCGCTTTACCACATGATTGCGATCGTCAGGGAGCCGTTCCTAGGGCGATACCCGGCGCCAGAGAACTGGATTTTCGTATCGGGTGTGGCGGTGACGGGGATCGTCGCTTGGTTTATTGCATTCAGCCTTTTTCGCCGCAGAATTCCGTTCTGGGTATAGTTAGAAAGCTCACCAAATGTCGCTAATTGAACTCACTGGCGTTAACTTAACTTATCGGATTTATTCCGTGCGAGCGCAATCGTTGCGTAATGCCATTGCCAATGTGGCCGTAGGCGGGCGCTTGCTGAAGAGCGGGAATGATATCGTTCACGTAAACGCACTAAACGGAATCAATTTTTCGCTCAATGAAGGTGACCGTCTTGGAATTATTGGTCATAACGGAGCAGGTAAGACGACGTTGCTGAAAGTTCTGGCCCGCGTATATGAGCCGGACACAGGCCATGTCCGCATAGATGGTCGTGTGTCTTCAATGATTGATGTATCGTTGGGCGTTGACTATGAATTGACGGGGCGAGAAAATCTTATAAATATGGGACGCATCCGTGGTTATTCCACAAAGCAAATTCTTCAGAAAATTCCTGAGATCGTAGAGTTTACGGATCTAGGACAGTTCATCGACCTTCCAATAAAAACCTATTCGGCGGGGATGGTCACTCGTCTTATATTCGGCGTTGCCACTAGTCTGGAACCGGACATACTTCTAATGGACGAGTGGATTGGCGCTGGCGACAAATTCTTTGTAGAGAAGGCGACGAACCGTCTTAATGAAGTTTTGAACAAGTCGCGTATTATTGTCTTAGCCACGCATAGCTGGTCTTTAATGAGTTCCTTATGCAACAAAGTCTTAGTTCTCAACGCGGGAAGGCAAGTATTCTTTGGCGACATCGCTGATTGGGACGAAGCGAACAACGAGCCAAGGTCGAAAGCCTTCGGGTGATAAAAGCTGCATTAGTCGGCGGACGTTAGCTTAGCTGCACTTAATTTAATGAGAGAGTATATCTTTATCAGGATATACGGGTACGGGTTTTTGGGTTTCCCCCGCTGCATCGTAATGCCTCAGCGCACTCACCGGTCGCATTGGATGGTACCGATTGAATTATAGGTGGGGATAGCCGATGCGTGTTGACTGCCATATGGGTTTTTTCTATTGGTAAATCTCATTTAGATATCGTGTATTGCATAGATAGCTTTTTACGTGGCGCGAAATTAATAGAATAACGGCTCTGCAGGCGGTTTCGCAGGAAGTGGCGAGAAGGTATAAAGTGGGAATATGATTATCGTCAGGACGCCGCTTAGAGTCTCTTTTTTTGGCGGAGGGACCGATCATCCGACTTGGTTTAATACAGGGGAAAAAGCCGCTGTTCTTTCCACGACCATTGATAAATACATATACGTAACCCTGCGACGCCTACCTCGAGTGTTTGATTTTAATTATCGCGTCGCTTGGCGCATCATAGAAGAGACACAAAGCCTTTCTGAAATTAAGCATCCGATCGTGCGATCTGTACTCGAATATTACGGACAGGACGATGATAGCGGGTACGAGGTATTATATAATGCAGACCTCCCAGCCCAGTCCGGGCTTGGATCTAGTTCCGCATTTACTGTCTCTATGCTAAAGGCTTACATGGGTAACCTCCACAGACTAGAGTCGAAACGATACTACGCCGAGCAGGCCATTCACATTGAGCAGAATTTGCTTAAAGAACCAGTTGGCTCTCAAGATCAAATAGCTGCGGCATACGGTGGTCTAAACCGGATCGACTTCAAGGCCGGCGGAGATTTTCATGTAGAACCCGTGCTAATCGCAGGTGATCGCAAGCGGGAACTGAATAGTCGCTTGATGATGTTTTTCACTGGATTCACTCGCTCCGCAAGCAAGATCGAAGGTGAAAAGATCAAAAGCTTTTCCGACAAGACAGCCGAATTGCGTGAAATGTACCAAATGGTCGATGAGGGGATGTCGATTCTTCAGAATCCGAGCATTGACCTCAGCGAGTTTGGCCGACTGCTGGACAGGGGGTGGCAAGCGAAACGCCGTCTTTCCCAGAGCGTCTCGACCAGCGATCTCGACGACGCGTATGAAGCGGCGATTAAAGCTGGTGCGACAGGGGGAAAGCTTCTAGGTGCCGGAGGCGGCGGCTTTTTGCTCTTTTATGTCGAACCGGAGTATCAGAGCGCTGTCCGGTTCGCTTTATCATCGATGCTAAACATGCGATTTGGCTTTGAAGATCATGGTTCTTCGGTGGTTTTATATAACCCTGATTTGACTGCGAACTACGATTTTGCCAGCCGAAAGGCTTGATTGTAATCCAATTGAAACGGCGCGGCACTGACTGATGCCATGGCGATTATTGAAATATAGGATCCGTCAAAATGACAGAAAAGCTCACTAACGGTGCGGTGGTATTGGTTACAGGGGGGCGAGGGCTAGTTGGGCGCGCGTTACAAAATCGTCTTGCTGAAGCAAATGTAAAGGTTGTGGCCCCAACCAGTTCGGAACTCGATCTAAGAGATCCAAATGCTACTCATGCTTTTTTTCGGGAGGTTTCACCCGATTATGTGTTCCACCTAGCCGCACGAGTGTACGGCATTATGGGCAACATCATGAATAAGGGTGTTTCGATCTATGAGAACGTCATGATCAACACCAATGTCATCGAGGGCTCGCGGCTGGCTGGTGTAAAGAAAGTCGTCAGCATGGGTTCCGGTTGCGTTTATCCGTACCCACCTCCCGCAGAGCACCTCACGGAAGACATGATCTTCCGGGGAGAGCCACATTCGTCTGAAGATTCCTATGCGCATTCCAAGCGATTGATGTACGCCATGCAAAAGGCGTATCAGGAGCAATACGGTCTGGACTATGCATTTGTAGTTTCAGGGAACCTTTTCGGGCCACATGACAGCTTCGATTTCGAAAGTGGTCATGTTATTCCGTCATTGGTGCATAAGTTCTACAATGCTGCGCGGGAAATGACGCCCATTGTTGCATGGGGCACCGGAAAGGCGCAGCGAGATTTCACCTACTCTTCAGATGTAGCGGAAGCGCTGACTTTCATTATGGAGGGCGGCCAAGGTGCCATCAACATGGGCTCTGGCCAGGTTCACAAAATTCATGACATCATCGAATGCTTGGCTGAAGTCAGCGGTATTGGCATGGATGCCGTTCAGTTTGATACGTCCAAACCAGATGGTCAAGAATATCGTTACTACGACGTATCCAAATTGCAAGCTCTTGGTTTCAAGCCCCGCGTGACGCTCGCAGAGGGGCTGCAGAAGACTTATGATTGGTTCGTCAAAAACTATGATCAAGCCAGACTATAGTTAGCAAAAACGTCCGTAATTGCCGCGATTTCGCGGCTATAACTGCCATCGGTTAAATATTGGAGACCGAAAGAAATGAGTTCAAAAGCCAGATGTTTCATTACTGGTATTACCGGCATGGTAGGGTCGCATCTTGTTGATTTCCTGCTTGAGAACACCGACTGGGAGATATATGGCCTTCTTCGGTGGCGCAGCCCTCTCGATAACATATACCATCTTTTGCCGCGCATAAATGCTAGAGACCGCATCCATCTCATTTATGGCGATCTTCGTGACTCGCTGTCGATGGACAGTGCCGTTCGCGAAGCAAAGCCGGATTTCGTCTTCCATTTGGCTGCCCAAAGTTTCCCCAAAACGTCATTTGAATCTCCGATTGAAACCTACGACACCAATGTCGAGGGCACCGAACGTTTGTTGGCAGCCCTACGCAAGCATGCACCTCAAGCCATAATTCATGTGTGTGCCTCGTCGGAAGTTTTCGGTCGTGTCCCGAAGGAAAAGTTGCCGATCGACGAAGAGTGCACATTCCATCCAGCCTCCCCTTATGCCATTTCAAAAGTGGGGACGGACCTAATCGGCCGTTATTACGGTGAGGCTTATGATATGACTGTCATGACGACTCGCATGTTCACCCACACGGGACCGCGCCGTGGTGACGTTTTCGCAGAATCGACCTTCGCCAAACAAATTGCTATGATCGAGGCCGGGTTAATCCCGGCAGTTGTGAAAACTGGAAATCTGGATTCCCTTCGGACATGGGCTGATGTGCGCGATGCGGTACGTGGTTATTATATGCTGGTGACCATTAATCCAATCAAGGGTGCCTACTACAATATCGGCGGCTCTTATACGTGTTCAGTCAAGGATATGTTGGATACTCTAATCTCGATGTCACCGAAGGCGAACCAGATTTCGGTCGAAATCGATCCGGAAAGATTACGCCCCATCGACGCCGACCTGCAAGTTCCGGACACGCGGAAGTTCAAAGCTGTAACCGGTTGGGAGCCCACAATTCCCTTTGAGCAAACCATGAGGGATTTGCTCGATTACTGGCGTGACCGTATTAAACAGGGCGGTCGCTTCCTGACACGATAAGGTACAATTTATCTCTTGTTTTCCTATCGTTCGAATGGCCCTGGCTTTCGCCTGAGTTCTGAAAAGGTAATAACTTGTCTTATCGTGCGCCCGTTCCGGTTAAGCAGTGCTTAATCCTCGTCGGAGGAAAAGGTACGCGCTTGGGTGATCTCACGAAGGGTACACCAAAACCGCTTCTTGAGATCAGTCCAGGCCTCAGGTTTCTAGATGTCGTTATCCGAAATATAAGCCGGCAGGGATTTACAGATATTATTCTGTTGGCCGGTTATCTGGGGGAGCGGGTTTCAGAAATCTACGACGGGCAAACGGTTCTCGGTGCGAAGGTACGGGTTTTTATTGAGACCGAACCGCTCGGAACGGGAGGCGCTATTGCGACGGTCGCCGATCATCTTGATGAGTGGTTCGTCCTGATGAACGGTGACTCGCTCTTTGATATAAATTTTCGGGATTTCTCGGCAGCTCCACCCACCACCGCCATCGGTCGGCTAGCCCTTCGCGCGGTCGATGATGCATCCCGTTACGGCAGCGTCGAGTTCGTGGGCGAAAGGATTACCGCGTTTCGGGAAAAGCACGAAAGCATGGGTGGCTCTGGTTACATTAACGGTGGGATTTATCTGTTAAGTCGAGATGTGTTGGCCTATATTGATGGTGAAACATCGATCGAACGGGATGTTTTTCCGCAGATCGTGGCCGAAGGGCGGTTAACCGCTAAGCTCTATCAAGGGTATTTTCTGGATATGGGGCTTACCGACACGTTTGCTCAGGCTCAGCGTGAAATCCCTCACTTCCTGGATCGCCCGTGTCTCTTTCTAGACCGTGATGGGGTCATCAATGAAGATAAGGGTTATACCCATCGTCCCGAAGACCTGAAATTCATAAATGGTGCTCCGGAAGCGATAAAATTTGCCAACGACAATGGCTTCTTCGTTATCGTCGTCACCAATCAGTCAGGTGTCGCGCGCGGACTGTATAGCCTCTGTGAAGTTGACAAGTTTCATCAGGAAATAAACAGGCGTCTGGCTGCAACCGGAGCTTACATAGATGATTTCTATAACTGTCCTTATCATGAAGACGGGATCGTTCCCGAATATGCAGTTGCCAATCATCCCGACAGGAAGCCCAATCCGGGCATGATTTTGCGTGCGAAGAGGGACTGGAATATTATCGACGCCCAAAGCTTCATGGTCGGTGACAAACCAAGTGATATCGAAGCCGCTGTGGCTGCGGGCATTAAGGGTGTGCTGTTTACAGGGATTGATCTGCAAGGCCTTATAAATAATCAAATAAAAATCAGATTAGCGCAGAAGATGTAAATCCAATGAAAACCGTTAAACAGATTCAGAACGAGGCACGGGACTGGCTTTTTGGCGCCGCGGCACCGCTATGGAGCACAACAGGTGTGCTAGAAGATGGCATGTTTGCGGAAGCCTTGCATCACGACGGCTCGATTATGCGCGGTCCAAGGCGGCTGCGTGTTCAGGCGAGGCAGATCTACAGCTTTTGTGAAATCGGCCGTCTTGGTTGGGACGGCCCTTGGCGCAAGATTGTAGAAGACGCGCTGCCGGCATTTGTCTCTCGCGGTGTCAGCGAAGAAGGCGTGTTTATCCATACCTACGACGACAAAGGGGACGTTTCCAACAAAAGCCTCGATCTATACAATCAGGCTTTTGGGCTTTTTGCACTAGCTCACGCCGGGAACGCCTTGTCCAAGCCGGAATTATTTGCTCTGGCAGGCACTGTAATGGACCGGATAGATGCAGACTGGGCACGCCCGGAAGGTGGTTATTGGGAGGGCGTACTGACGCCATGCCCACCTTACCGTCAAAACCCTCACATGCATATGTTCGAGGCCGCCACCGCACTCTACAGATTCACAAACGACCCACGTTGGGGCGCGATAGCGGGTGCGCTTTCTTTGCTTTTCAGATCAAAGTTCCATGATCGTGCCACAGGCGCTGTCACAGAATACTTCGACCAGAGCTGGAACCCGTTGAATGACGAGACGGGAAGTATAGTTGAGCCCGGACATTGCCTGGAATGGGCATGGCTTTTTGGCACGAACGCTAAATCTCAGGATGAAATTGATACCAGTGACGGCTTGTCCGCATTCGCGCGCCGTTATGGTTTGTGCGGGCGCCGGGGCGTGGCCATAAATGAGGTATCTTTGGATGGAGCGGTCATAAATAACAATGCCCGCCTCTGGCCGCAAACCGAGCGCCTTAAAGCTGCGGCTGACAGCTTCAGACGCCAGAACGCGATAGACAGCGAACAAGAAATTATCGCAGCTTATGAAGGTTTGGCCAAATACCTCGTTACTGATATCGCTGGCTTGTGGCATGACAAGATGAAGCCGGACGGTACATTCTTGGATGAACCCGCGCCAGCCAGTTCCTTTTATCATATCGTATGTGGTCTGAGTGAGCTGCTTCAGTTGGAAATTTAGACACATCTATCCCTTTTTCTAATGCATCCTCAAACGCCACCATGATAGAGTATCAAAGTAAAGCAATTATTCACAGTTACCCACTAGCAGATCTGAACGTGAATATACCGATCTCTCTAGCGCAAATAATTACGATTCTTTAAAATATTCGGCATTTAAGAAACGTCCGAAGAATTCGCAACCAAAAAAAAATGCGAATTTTAAAATTAAATTCGATGATAAAATCATTGATATATGGAAAATTTTTAACGTACTTAATTTACTAAACCACACATCTTACTGTGTTTTAATATTTATACAGAATTTAGTCCTCATAAATATATATAACAAATAATTACGTCAGAAGTATTTTCCATTTCAATGCTCAATATTTATTTTTTGCGCATATTCTCAAGCATGGAACCTTTCCTATCATAGAACCGCCCCCCCTCCTTAAACCAATAAATAGGGTGAGGATACTTCCAGTTTTCAGCTGATAGGCTAAGGAGCTAATTCGATTGGATTATACAAGACGCAGCTTCCCTGAGAAATTTAAATCCGCTTTAGAGAATCTTCCTTTCTATGAAAAATTTCGAGAAACTCTTAAGCTAAATCTTTGCGAATTGAACAATAAACTCAAGAGGAACCCATGCTCGAAGCTTTACGAACTCGGTTCAACACGCTTTGGCAGACAGATGAAGCCTTTAACGATCCGGGGCATGCGTCTGACGACGCAGAAACTATTTTGCGGGTGGCAGGGCATGGGCGTGCACTTGATGTCGGATGCGGCAATGGCAGTCTTGTCCGAGCCTTAATTAGACAGGGAATGGATGCTTTTGGAATTGATATTTCCGATGTAGCGATTAAACGCAGCGCGCTTTTGACGCCCGACCGTTTCTTTGAAGGTCAAGCACAGGACTTGCCGTTTGAGGACGGCCGGTTTGACGTTGTGTTCTCTCGTTTTTGCCTGGATGAATTGGATGAGAATGCGCTCACTAAAGCACTAGCCGAGATGAAGCGTGTGTGTAGTGGCCCACTAATCCTTGTCGTGCGTACTTCGGCCCATGCCAACGCCGACACACTTCCTCGATTCATGGATCGCAACCAATGGGAAGAATACTTACTTGCGGCCAGCTTTCGCAAACATCCAGATCATTACGTGCTGAACCATTTGCTAAACCTTCATAATGGGATGCCGGAAGCGTTCTTCATAATGGAGCGTGGATTGGAGGACGAAAGCTTCCTATGTATGGCGGGCATTGAAAGTGATGCTCGCGCCTTCTTGGCGCATCGTGCCGCCCTGTATGTCAGGCCGCATGATGTAGTGGCAGTGGCAGATACAGATGCTGCCACTGCCTATGTGGTAGCCCGGCGCACCCGCGCTGCCACTGTTATAGCTATTGCAGAAAGAGCACAGGCCGCAATGAAGGCCTATAGCCTGCCTGAACTGCCCCTTCATTTCACTAACCAAGATGCAAACGTGATAGCTGATACGGCCATCGTATATACATCAAGGAATGTAATAGACGAGCTAATAACTCCGAGGTGGCAACTGACACCGGGCGGCCGTTTGATCCTTTTCATTTCCGGACGGCCAGATCTTGAGATTGTCTCGGTAGCCTCTTGGAAACTTGAGACTTGGTTGAGTCTGGATGTTCCAGCTAAAGGGCCACCTCGCATCTTAGACAGACTCCAATCAGAAACCGCCGAAAGACTTTGTGATGAGTGCTTGCATTTTCTGGTGTTTAGCCTGACGCCCTTTTTCCCCCTTCCCTTAGGACTGGATCGCCAACCTGCTCCCTTTAAGGGCACGCCAATGGAAAATTACCTTAATCCGTGGCTCATGCGCGCTCTTATCGTCATTGGTTCCAGGGTGGAAAATGCAGATATTCGCAAAGATTGGGCAAACCATACCCTTGAAACTTTGCCTTGGCAAAGTCCCGATGTCGGCGCCGCTCTGTGTAACTTAATCTACATGCAGCTAGAAGATGTAGAGATGGACGCTAATCTATTTGAAAAAGCGCGAAATTATCTAACATGTGCGCCGGCGAATACTACTGTACTTCGCTGGCAAATTTCCATTGCATACGCTTTGGCACTAAGGAGCCGAAACCACGGGCAATTTTTTGAAATGGAACAGTATCTTGAATATGTTCTCGATCGACCCGCGCAAGATTACTCACCTCTTCTGTTGACGAAAACCGTCGGGGCAGCCTTGATGTTAGCTATGCTCCAGTTGGCAACCGGTAGGCAAATTGAAGCTGCATCATTGCTTGAGAAAACCTACTTTGAAGTGCGGAAGTTGGTCGGCAACGCCTTAGTAGGAAGTAATGAATTGCCGGAAGCCTATGAAACATCCGAAATTGTTCAAATAATTAACGGATTGGGAGAGATGGCGGCAATGGCTGCTAATCTTCGCCAACGCATTGTCCGCTCAAGTTTATTATATGAACAGAAGCCTAATTCAATGGAAATAGAGCTTGAAAAATCAAAACAGCAGATCGCCAAAATTTCGGCTGAATTCCAATCTACCATAGATTATCTCGCTAAGGTTACTGAGGCGCGTGATTTTTTTCAGGGTCTCTATTCCGTGACGGCAGCAAGATTGAAGAGCCTGAATGCGTCTGAGTAAAGCGCCTGTTACCGTACTTAGGGTAGCGTCTTTGGTAGAATCGTTAAGTGTGACCGATGGCTGGGCCAAATCGCCGGGTGAAAATCAGTAAAGAAAGTTGTGAGGATTATTTATGACATTTGACTTCTACGCCTCCCTTGGAGAGAACTGCGAAGGAGCCTTTCAGATACGGCGCGTACTTGGCCAAGACGATAGCTGTTTCTTCAGTTGGAATATTACGCCGCCGGCCGCGTTAATAGCGCTTCTAGACGGTGACTTTCAAGACATTATGCAACCGGAAGCCATGGTGCGCCATTCGACAGATCTGATCCGCGATTCAAAATACAACTATATGTTTCATTCTGACTTTCCCAGCGACGAAGATATTAGATTCGGGGAATATCCAGACATTGTAGCGAACCACCAGCAGAAGGCACAATACCTGATTGCAAAACTTAGGGGCAACGCTGCGGACGAGACTAAAAAGACGGCTTACTTTTATAAAACGCAGGAGCCTGCAGATAAGGAAAAGGCGGTTGAGATGCTTGAAAGTTTGAAAACATTACACAACAACAACGAGAACTTCGTCCTCGTATTCCTACAACCTGAAGAGAAGGCTGAATCAGACTGGAATATTGCACAACTGAAGAACCGCTACCTAAAACGGATAGCGTCATATGCTGACGCCACTGATGGCCATGTGTCCAGCTGGGACAGAATATTCAGCGAATTTCCGCACATAAAACCCTTACGGTTGTCGGGTTATTAAGCTCCCCGCCTCTTGAAGCAATTCCGCCGTACCGGGCAGGCGCGGCGGAAAAGCGAAGCTCATATCTTCGTCCGAAAGCGTAAGGTTGGGATTATAGGCCGGATCATTCATCAGGCTTTCGCCATAACGTGATCGCAAAATGTTTACTTCTCTTAGGTCTCGAGCCTTTTGCTCCCGAGTCCTGTCCTTTCCGCGTGACGCGGATTCGTGGTGGGCCATTTCTGCATAAGGCGTATAGACATTGCGATAACCTGCATCCCGCACTTTCAAGCAGAAATCGACATCGTTAAATGCAACAGCCAGGCTTTCGTCCAGCCCACCCACTTCTTCGAAAATTCGCCTTTTAACCAAAAGGCAAGCCGCTGTTACAGCACTTAGGCTTTGATGGAGAGCGGCTCGATGATTGCGGCCTGTGTCGCCTTTCTTCAGCAGTTTGTGGACATGACCGGCGGCCCCGCAATAGCCTAACAATACTCCGGCATGTTGCAACCGGCCATCCGGGTACCACAGCCGCGCGCCAACGCATCCGACATCCGGCTGCGCCGCAAAGGAAACCATCTCCTCAAGCCAATCCCAGGTTAGTATTTCGATGTCGTTATTCATTAGGCAAATGAACTCGCCAGTGGCTTCACGCACGGCAGCATTATTCAGGGCGGAATAGTTGAATGGCCTCGGATCGCGCAGAACCCTGACTACGCCTGCAAGCTCAAGATCCTCAAGGTATTCCAGTGTCTCGGCTTCTACGGATCCGTTGTCAATCACCAAGATTTCGTAATTTCGGTAAGTCGTCTTTTCCAGTAGAGATGAGAGGCAGGTCTTCAGCAGGTCTGGCCGGTCTCGCGTCGGAATGATGATCGAAACTAAAGGCAGTTTTTCGGGCAATGCAAAGCGGACGCGGCTATAGCCGGCGACTTCCGCAGCCATTAACTGAGCGTCAGCGCGACCGGTTCGGGCTAGATGCTTTTCTACGGCCTGTTGAGGACTTGCATTTGTTACACGCGGACCGTGTCGGTGATAAAGAATCCGCGGAATATGAACGACTTGCGTGTGAGGAAAGGTTTCAATAATGCGGAAGGCCAAGTCATACTGAGCTTCATCAAGATTGGCAAAGGTTGTGTCAAAACCGCCTACGCGAAGAAAGGCCTGCCGATCATATGTTGTGAACCGCCCGATGTAGTCGTGGGTTAACAGCAATTCATAATTCAACTGAGGCTTGAAATATGGGTTTTCGCGGCGCCCCGCGTGTATTTCGTCCTCATCGCCGTAGAATAGGACGGCATCGATGTGAGTACGCCGGCTCACCGCAAGCCACATCATCGTATCCGGGTGAATTTCATCCCCCAACGGCACGGTGGTGAAAAAGGGGTAGAGCGCCTCTTCCGCCAACCGATTGATCATTACCGTTAGCGTTGAGTCCGGTAGTTCGATGATGCGGATGCGATTGTCTTGAACCGCCGCTGCGAGTGCCCGGTCGCGCACATCAACAGACACGTTAGCTGATAAGCCAATTACGATCTCGTAAAACACAAAGCTTTGCGACTGCACAGATACTAAAGTTCGGTTGAAGGCCCGCAGCTCGGAATCGAATGGTACCACCAACGAAATACAAACCATGGCATGTAGATCAAGACCTTTAGTCAAAGCAGCGGCATCTGGCCGATGGCTTGGCGATTCATACTCAGCAAGCCATTCCGCGTAGCTTGGAGGCGGGGGCGTATAGATGCTGGAGTTTACATAGAAAAATCTTGCTGGTCGCCGTTCGGCACGTCCAAATTTCAGATAGTGCGCGTAGGCATCTACCGACAACGGCCCAATATCGCTTGAATTAGCGAGATACCACCTGGCGTCGAAGAAACGGGCCACCCGCTCCTGATCGATACCTTGAAAGAAAAAATGCCGGACTGCACTGTTTTCGTTCAGGTTGAGTTCTGGATACTGAGCCACGTACCATTCCCAATCGAAAACTTGCCCCGTCAGAAAAAGAGTTTGACGCTTCGCGCTGGCGCCCAGCCAATATGCATGCATGAGACGGGAAAAAAACCCAATAACGTAACGATGCACTGTGTGCAGCTTACGAAGGAAGGTATTGAACATGAGGCGTCGCCTTCAAAGTAATTCGGAAAGCCGCATCTTACGCGGTCAGGATGGAATTCAAGCGCGCTACTTCGGCCTTTACTTCTTCATAGCGTTCCAAGATTTTCACGTCCTTCACGTCGTTTCTGTTGTGCCCAACAAACGATTCATCGTTGTACCAAAACTTGAGTTCCGGCTTATTGTCTCCAGCGCCTCCTTGGCCGCGGGCTTTCTTTAACTCGTACTCTTCTGGGGTCTTAGTATAGTAATGATTGATCTGAGCGACATCCAGTTCCACTTTTTCAGATAATCCCCAATTCAGCATGGTCAAGGGTTCACCTGAGGGGTGCACCATTTTACCCTTGGTGGCACAAGCATGCATATGCACCATGCCTGAGAGTGATGCGACCCGAGAGAAGCTTTTTAGATGGGTATTGACAACAAAATCAGGTTCTGCCGCGAGCGTAAAACGTTCCATGACCGGACGCCCATCATTGGTCAGCAGGCCCGCGCTGCCGAAAATTCTCCAGTTTACACCGATTGCGGAGACTTCCTTTCGCGCATCCAGTGGAGCGAGGAACGCCTTGACGGAAGTTTCGTTTTGCAACACCAAGAACTCATCGGCGTCAATGAAAAGAATCCAATCCGTTTTTACCTTACGCAGGGCATCCTGATACGCCGTAATCTGAGGAGACTCGTTACGGCCCAGCGTCCACTTCCTATGAGTGACCTTACCCGCTCCGGCAAGCTTTCGAAGTATAGTGTCGGAGTCGTCGGTGCTGTTATTCTCATAGATGACAATTTCATCGAAACCAAGGACTCGATGATAGGCCAGCCACTCGACCAGGTAAGGACCTTCGTTCTTCGCGATCATTACGACCGTAACCGTTGCACTCACAGCAATATCCATTGGTTAAATTTGCTAGGTTAGTAGATGAAATCGTATTTTTAGGCAATGCTCAAACGCTGCAAAGCATAGCCACAGACTCTGGTAAACCCGGTTTCGCTGTTGACGACAGTCTGATCCACTTAGCAGGAATGACTCTGGAGAGTCCGGGCCTCTTATGAGCCACCTATCACCCTCACAAGAAGTCCTGCTCCAGATGATTTATAGGAACAATCCTTGGCGGCAAATTGCAACCTCGCCAAACCCAGGAATAAAGGGTGGCTCCGCGTCGAATGGCCCGAAGGTAGCCATACCACATTCAGATATATTCTCATTTACGCAATCGACTGGGCAGCAAGCCTTGCCTTATCCCGGATTAATGATATTTCACCTCAAAATGCGTCGAGGAGCAGGGCATGACCAAACATCACGATATGGATTATCTGCATCACGTAACCGGCCATTTCGGTCTGGCCAGACTCGCCGGGGATGGCTCACATATCACGGCATTTGCATCCGTCGGCGGTATTTTTACACCGGTAATCATAGATGCGCGTTTGGAATTAAATTGCGGAACATATACAAATCCTACACTCGATCCTGGCTCCGCTCCCGCCCTGACACATATTTTGTTTCTCCCTGCGCGTGATCTCCCCGAGCTTCAAAGGCTTGTGACTATGCATATTGAGACTCATCGTCCGGAGAATGTTGCCCTGATAGGCACCTATCAATCACCTGACGCCCACTTAAACTTATACGGTGATGAAAGAACCGTTCTGCAAGATCATATTATCGACCTTGGCTACGCCAGACATCCAGCAGATTGCGCACAGCTTTCCGACTACAATCGTCTGGATTGTGGACCTTTGTTCGTCGCCATTTTACGCGCCCGTTCTGAAGCCTCCTTGCAACAGTGGCCCGTTTCTGAAGTCAGGAAAGAACGGGATTTACACATGGATATGTTGCTGGAAGGAAACCGTAGGGCGGATGCGCATACAATTCGCTATGTATTCGCGTCATGCTTTGTCTCAACGGGAGATAAGGTTGTAGATGCAGCTTGCGGCATGGGTTACGGGGTTGAGATAATCCGAACACTTAGTGACCCTGAAAACATTACGGGCGTCGATATTTCAGATTTCTCCTACCGCATCGGGTCAGCGCTTCATCTCATTCATCCCAATGACAGAATTGTATGTAGCGGCGCGGAGCAAATGCCATTTATTGAGAACGAGAGCATTGATGTAGTCGCGAGTTTCGAAACCATTGAGCACGTCATAGACTGCGACACTCTGTTGCGAGAGTTTCATCGCATACTCCGCCCTGGGGGGAAACTGGTGGCCAGCGTTCCTAATGTATGGGTTGATGAGTCAGGTAAGGATCCTAATCCCGACCACCACCACATATTTTATTGGCAAAGCTTCTACAATCTGATTGAGCGAACTGGCTTTTCGGTGGAGAGTGCCTGGTCACAAAATGCTGGCGGCGCCCTTAAGGAGCCCTTCAGGCTTAGGCAATTTGGTGAAGTGCGTGTTACAGCACCGCCGGAGACTTCAGAGTGGTGTGTAGTCTGCGCTATCCGTAAATAAGCTGTCTTTTCTCAATAACTTAGAGGTCTTTTAAATGACTCATCCGGCAAAGTAAGCCCGGAAATAGTCTATGGCCTCTCGAAAGCAAGCCTCGAGACCGACTTTGGATCCCCAATTGAGTCCGACTTGGCTAAGCTAATGTCGGGCTTACGCTATTTCAGGTCACTTTGGGGAAAAGGACGGTAGCGGCAGGCAAGCGTCCGACCTTGAAAGGAGCGACAAGACCGCGAGCTATGATGAAATCTCCTCACGTCATTCAGATACCTTCTGTGCACTCCAGGCAGCCGTTTTGCGTGAGTTATTCCGGGGTGAGCTTGAGGATTTTGAGGAGCTTCGCTTCTCCTCGACCATATTTTCGGCTTCTATCCCACAAACTGCATGACTCGACGCCCCAGCCTTGGAGCGACTCGCTGGCACTTTCCAACGGAAATCCGATAATTCTGAAGTGCGCACGAAAGAGTCGCTCTTATCGACCTGAGCCATCTGGGAGCCGGGACGGCGGCGTTTGAAATGCACTGTTCCGGGGACCGGTCGATGCGCTATACCTTTCTCAAGGGTAAGGTTATTCCAATGCCAGTCTTCATGACCAAAGCCTTCAGAAAGAGCATTCCTCTCAAATGGAATCTCCTTGTATATTCTACGCAGTCCAAACGACATGGCATCCCAATAATTCGCAATTCGCTGGTAAGATACATTAAAGTCTTCAGCTTTTGAATCGGCGTGAAACCACAACTGACCGCCAGCGCCAAAGACAACATTGAGTTCGGAATGTGCGATTGTGTCGTCCACTTCAGCCTCGCAAAAGCGGAAAGCTTCAGTTAGCCAGTTAAAGCTCCACATATCATCAGCGTCGAGGAAGGCAATGTAATCTCCCTTCGCTGCATCCACACCAGCATTGCGGGTAAGGCCGGGGTCACCTCCCGTCGTTAAGATTAGTTCATGACTGGCCCGTGCAAAATTCTCGAAGAACTGCCGAGTGAGTGTATCGGGCTTATCAAGTATTACCAACGTATCGACCGTCAAGCCCGCTTTGCGCGCAAAGGTTACAGTCTCTTCAAAACTTGCGACAGCGGGGCCTGCGAGGAACCCCTCGCGATGTCCTGTAATAATAGCGGTAATATTCGTCATGTCGAGGCCTTCTCTAAGGCAGCTTTCAGCGTGGTGATGTACTGGGCGCGTGAATGGCGGTCTTGGGTACGCTCGTACAGCAACTTACACTTCCCATTGCGTAAGGATCTATCGCCGATCGCCTCATCAATAGCCGACACATATGCAGAAATGTCTTCTATGTCCTCGATGAGCCAACCCGATTCTAAATTAATGAGTTCAGGCACACCACCAACGGCGCTTGCTACTATAGGCATGCCACGAGCGCCTAGCTCAATAAGTATGGTGGGCAACCCCTCCCACTCCGCAGTAAAGAGCCATACATCGCAATGCTCCAACGGAAGCTCATCGTAGCTCTTAAAAGGAGGATTAAGTCTGAGATTTTTAGGTGCCCGCCTCATATCAGGCGCCTCTCTCTCAAGCACTGCCGCTCCCCAGCATTCGAAATCTACATGAGGCATCGCCTTAGCGACTTTCAGAACGAGATCAAAACGTTTCTGCGGATCCAAACGAGCTGCCCACAAAACCTTTGGACGAACATTGTGAACCTCGTCGGTGATAACCATTTCAGGCGGTTTACCGCGAATTGGAGTATGCAAAGGATATATCCGGTTGCCATATTCGACTGGCGGCGCAAACATCCGTATGAGTTCATTCTTGAGATAAGCCGTATCCGTGAACAAACCGGTGAGATATGCCGCTGTGGTCGGATAGAATTCACTTGGATACCCGGCGCGCACCCCATTGGCCATGTCCCAGCAAAATAGATAGGCGTACAGTTTGGTTTGCAGTGAAAGACGCCGCCCAAATCGCCGCAGCGTCGTCCACGTCAAACGACTATTTATATTGAAAACTCGCTTAGGCGTTAAGCCTGTCAGCGCACCGTAAAGGAGAAGCTCCGCGGCTGAGGGAGACTGCCCCTGAATTATATCCGAGATATCGACAATGTCGACATTGTCCGGAAGCCAGTCGGGACGTTCAAAGTTGGGATAATCGACACGAAGTATCAGATTGCGCTCATTCGGATAGACTTCCTTCAGGCTTTGCGCCAGCAAGCAAGCGACTAGATCAGCGCCTCCCATCCGAATCCAGGGAACGCAAATGATATTATCGTAGTGCAGTTGTGAGAAGCGGCTCTGCAATGCAGTCTGCAGGAAGCCCATCTGATCGTGTAACGGTGCCAAAATTATCTCATTGTAGAGCTTAGGCTGACCGATTTCTGGATCATGAAACTGTGCTCGGGCAATAACATCCGAAAAAACAGCCGATTTTAGTACACTATCTATCCGCTCTTTAAGCGACACCATCGTCGCAACACCATCAACCGTAACTGTAAGCCGAGCGTAATTACGCCAGAATCGGTGCCAATGGATTACAAAGGCTGGCAGGTCCGTTTCTGAAAAGCCTGGAGCTAAAGCCAGCATACAGCTCTGGTTTGGAGACCGGCCCTCATAAATTCCGTACAGCACAAAGTGCAGGTAGGGCCAGATATTCGCTTCATTTATGTCGCTGTAAGCTGCCAGATAAGCCTTTGCATCAAATAATGGCGCAGGTTGAATCTCTTCTAAAATCCCTACACGCAAAAAATGCTGAAGCAGACCCTTTGTACCCTTCTTGAGTTTAGCTGCGCGGCCATAGTAGTCTGGATCGAAAAGCGCGCTCGAATAATATCCACCTGAAATCACGTTCTCGATATGGGCCTTGAACTGGTCGAAAGCCGTTTCCGTTTTAAATGCAGTTGTCGTCTCAGAAGATTCTATTGCATTCATGTCGGGGACAAAAAGCGAAATTGCAAACTGCACCGCCGCAATTCCATACTCACGCGTCAGCGGTCGAAGACAAACAAGAAGATTTTCGTAGAGCGCGATAGTCACCTCGGCTGGATCGTGTGCAAGGCATGCAACCATCCTACAAGGCGTAAAGTTTGTTTGCTCATTGAAAGCCGCGTAATGGAGCAGAAGAGGCATCTCATCGATCGCATAATGGTCCTTGGCCTGATAGCGATACCAATGAGGATCGAATAGAGGGTTTGCAACACGGTTTTCATATACACCATGTAAATAAAAGTGCTCAAACAACGGGAAAGCTGCGTCTATCAGATCGCCGTTACAGTTTCGGTAGCAGGCTTCATCGAAAAGCGCAGTCGGAATTATATTTTTACGACGTCCGACGAAAAGCCAATGAAGGAATAAGGGACCGCTTATTGGCACCTCCAAGGCCTTTGCAACTAAAGCCTCGCGATAGTATTTGTGAGAAAATAACGGATTGGACGGCCTGCCCTGCCACATACCCTCGCAGAGAAAGTCAATGAGCAAATCCGACTTCGCTTCATCCTTTTTCGTATAGTAAAATGGTACAGCGGAATGACCTAGAATATTAAAATCTTCTGCAGAAATATTTCCATATCGATCATATAGTGGCGCGATGCATTTCTCATACAAGCGCAACGACTTGATATGCTCGCCGAGGTGCGGTCGGAGAGTCTCCAAGGCAGCGTTTGGCGTAAATCCTTCCCACAGGTGATGGCAAAAGAAAAAGATCAGGTTGTGTCGGGAATCTTCTGGACTATACCATTTTCTGTCCAGCCATGCTGCAGCTTCGCGACCTTCAAATTGACCATGCAAAATAAAATGCTCGAAACCGAACAGACTTCCTTTGGCAAGGTCACGATTGGTGGAAAAATAGTAATCGTTAGAAAAAAGGGTTGTCGGAACGATCTGCTTCTCTACCCCGTGGAATAACCAATGCAACACGGCAGGCTCACCGTCTGCGACATCCACAATTCCAGCTTGAGCCGCACGTTGACGGTACGTGTCGTCATTGAACAGAGGTGAAAACGGCGTATTCGCCGTTAAGCCTGTAGAAAGGAAGTGATCGTAGAGATCAGTCGGGGAGCGCGTAATCGGTAGGTTTGCATGCCGAGCGTAGAAATCCGGTTGAAACAAATTCTCAAGAATTGCTCGCTGCTGTTCATCTAGCCGTTTTAGCGCGGGAGATTTAAAGTAAGTCGTATTAGTCGTTTCGATAGCGTTACGAAAAACCCGGACCTTACTCCGAACAGTTTTGTCGGCCTTTTTGCCGTACCGACCTTCCGTTAGCCAATACCAATACACTGGCTGGATTTGAGGGTCTCCGCTAGCCAAGGCAGTAGAGTAGATTTCCGGCGAGAAATCAGGCGATGGAGAAAGATTCCGCCACACGCCTTCGCTGAGGAAATGTAGTGCCAGTTGCTTTTTACTCGAGCTGGAATCGAAGCGGCCCTTTAATCTATAGTGGGACTCTGAAAACGAGTTCCAAAATTTAACAAAGTCATTCGCTTCAAATTCATGCTGGAGCGGAAGATAGACATCTGCGATATTGGACAACACTTCACATTCCGGTATTCCGGAAATTTTACTAAAGGGTTTGAATAAGCTCAACCCATCGGCAAGGAATGCTTGATAGAGGGGCTCGCTACTTTTTGCTTGGAACCATTTGTATTTGACCGGATCGAACCAGCTCAGCGCCCGACGATCTTCGGCAAGACCATGGCGGACAAAGTGTTCAAATGCCGGTATACCCGACGCCTTCACATCGGGGTATTGCTCGAGATAAAATTCTGTATCGAACCATTTTGTCGGAACAACCTGCTTTGATCGCCCCTCCCGGAGCCAGTGTAGAATCGAAGACTCATCAGTGGGAACGTCTGCAACGATCGAACGGTAGTATTCAACATCGAAGAAGGGAGACGGAGATACATCTCTAGTCAATCCCGCACCTAGAAAATGCTCAAAAATGGCTTCATTGCGGGTACGGCGCATCCCAAGTTGGTCGCTGTAATAACTGGGGCTAAACATGCAGCACAGAAGCTGATATTCGTCCATGCCAGTAGGGACGCCTGCCTTTTGGTTCAATAGCTGCAGGAAGGCTTCAGCTTTGGTCGCCTGACGTTCGCAGATGGCTTCCCAGTACGACAGATTTGAACGGGTAAATTTCGTACGCAGCTTTTTAATCGTATCGCGCACCTTGCTACGAAGCGTTCGAAGTCGTTGTCGAGTTGCGATAGGAAGAAAGTTCAGTCCATACATATTATTATCTTAGCAGAGTCTGAGGTTCAGGTTTGCAGACGAAATGCACCAAAGGCGTTGAGATACTGAATGTGTCATGGATAGTGGCTTTGATACCATTTTGCGAGTTTAAGAATTCCCTCGCTTAAAGACTCACTTGCCTGCCAGCCAAGATCGATCTTGGCGCGCCGACAATCTAGAATATTTATATTAACGTCGAATGCGCGTGCGGGGCGATAAGACACCTTTGCCGTCAACCCCGTCGCAGCATTTATTGCAGTAATTATGTCGTTAATTGAGGAGCCAACGCCGGACCCTATATTGTAAATTTTATGCGGTGCCGCCCCTTCTATCAGCGTAAGAACGCCGCCCACAGCATCGTCAATATAAATATAATCCCGCACGGCCTCGCCATCTCCGAACACTTCCAGGGGCAGTCCGTTAAGAACCCTATTGATAAAAATGGGAATAATACCCTGTTGTCGATTGAGCGCCTGCCCGGTTCCATATGGATTTGAAAGACGCGTTACGGCATAGTCCAAACCGTAAGAATGATTAAAGTATTCCAAATATTTCTCTATGGAAAGCTTAACTATACCATACGCACTTATTGGATCCGTCGGATGATCTTCACTGATAGGATGATACTTCGGAACACCATATATCGTCCCACCGGAAGACAAAAATACTAGACGCTTAACACCTTGGGTAACGCAGGCGCGCATAAGATTTATTGAGCCCAAAAGATTAGTGGAAATATCGAATTCAATATTGTCTGCCGCAGTTGACGGAATTGTCGACGTCGCCGCATGCACACACACGTCTATACCGCTCAGCGCACCGCAAAGCCCATCCACATCAAGCAGATCTCCGCAAAAATATTCTGCCTCCTCCGATAATTTTGCGTGAGAAACTGATCGTGACAGTATGCGGACCTTGTGTCCGTTGCTTTGCAAAGCTTTGGTCAAATGCCGTCCGATGAAGCCGGTTCCCCCGACCAGAAGTACATACATAATTATTGTGCATCCGGCTGTCTTGAAGCTTGTTTCTAAAATTCTTAGTTACTATTTCCATTCACGGCAAGTTGCAATTAGAGCCAGTTCATGCACATCCACCGAAAGCGCGCTCGCGGCGTTTCGGACAGCCTGTGCTGCTGTTACCGTGCTCGGCTTCCAAGCTTGAGAAGATATCACCGAAAGCCTCGACGCCATTCCCTGCAGGTTCCGAATGAGGTAGTACGTCCGGGAGAAGCTCAAGTGCCGGATTGGGAAGGCTTAAGGAGCTAGCTTCAAACTCCTAAATGTAGCGCTAACGCCGAATGGACGCACATCATATTGTTTACGAACAGCTTTTGAAAACCGGTGTTTAAGTGGGAACTGATGGTTGATATAAGAACCCACTTATGATTATTGCAGTTTTACTGCAATCAATATTTGGCTCCACTGCGTTCGGCAAGACATTGTCGTAAATATCGTCCATAGTCGCTTTTGCCAAAGCAATCAGCCAATGCGTTAAGCTGTTGACTATTGATAAAACCTTTCCGCCAGGCAATTTCTTCGGGGCAAGCGATTTTGAAACCCTGACGTTTTTCAAGGACACGTACGAATTCTGCGGCATCAAGGAGGCTATCGGGTGTGCCGGTATCGAGCCAAGCATAACCCCGCCCGATAGGCTGAACCGTGAGTTCGCCCTTTTCGAGATAGACACGGTTGACATCGGTGATCTCATATTCGCCCCGCGCCGAGGGTTTAATATTGGCTGCGATATCCACCACATGGTGATCGTAGAAATAAAGCCCCGTAATCGCCCAGTTGGATTTTGGCTGAAGTGGTTTTTCTTCAACCGAAAGCGCCTTCATATTGGCGTCAAACTCGACCACACCGTAGCGTTCAGGATCGGAGACCTGGTAGGCGAAGACACTGGCTCCAGATGTCAGTTTTGCCGCGTTCTCAACGAAGACCGGCAAGTTGGCGCCGTAATAAATGTTGTCGCCCAAGATCAGGCATGACGGCTCTGAACCGACAAAGTCGGCGCCAATCATATATGCTTGGGCCAGACCGTCCGGCGAAGGCTGCTCCGCATAGCTCAGCGAGATGCCCCACTTCTGACCATCCCCCAGAAGTTTCTGAAACAGAGGCAGGTCGTGAGGGGTTGAGATGATCAGGATGTCACGGATCCCCGCCATCATCAGGGTCGAGAGCGGATAATAAATCATCGGCTTATCATAGATCGGCATCATTTGCTTGGAGACGCCAATAGTCATCGGATGGAGCCGGGTGCCGGATCCGCCGGCAAGGATAATACCCTTCATAATTGTTTGCCTTTAATAAATCGCTTTTTGTCAGGCTGGGCGATTAAAGCGTCAAGACATTCCTCCAGAGAAGTCTGCCACGGCGCCAACCTGACGCTATAGGTTTTAAATAATTTTTCTCCACTCAAACGAGAGTTTTTGGGCCGTTTCGCAGGCGTTGGATATTCAGTCGACGAAATAGAGTTGACATGGACAAGCTTGCGTCCGCGCCTATGCGCTTCATCAAAGATAACCGTAGCGAACTCAGCCCATGTGGCTTCGCCCTGACCTGTCAGATTGAAGATGCCGCGAAGTGTCAAATCATCGCTTCGGGTAACGGTCTTGGCGACCTCGACTAGCCCCCTGGCGATTTCAAGAGCGGACGTCGGGCATCCGCGCTGATCGACCACTACATCGAGACTCTCACGCGTTTCACCAAGGCGTAGCATGGTCTTGACGAAGTTGTTGCCATAGGGGGAATAAACCCAGGCAGTGCGCAAGATGACATGGTTGGGGGTTGCTTTGGCGATTGCCAACTCTCCCTCAAGCTTGGTCTTGCCATAAATGCCAACCGGGTTTGTCTTATCCGTCTCAACATAAGGGTCTGATTTTTCACCATCGAAGACATAGTCGGTCGACAGATGCAAAATGGGAATGTCGAGTTGGTTGGCGATGCGCGCAAGCTCGCCCGGCCCCTTAACATTGACGGCCTCAGCCAGTTCAGCTTCAGACTCAGCTTTATCAACAGCCGTATAGGCAGCGGATGAGATAATGACATCCGGTTCGATGGCTACAATTGGTGCTTCAAGAGACTGTGGGTTTGCAAGGTCACCTTCTGGCCGCCCAAAGGTGAGAATTTCCACACCCGTTTCAGCCCCAATGACCTTTAAGGCCGTCGCCACCTGCCCCTTTTTACCCGTCACCAGGATACGCATGCTCAGACCTTTGTCTCGGACACAAGGACGCCCAGCCGCTCTCCGGTATAGACGTCACCGCGCAGAGGACGCCACCAGGCTTCATTATCGAGATACCAGCGCACCGTCTTTTCAATGCCGGTATCGAAATTTTCCTGCGCCTTCCAGCCGAGCTCCGTTTCAAGCTTGGTTGCATTGATCGCATAGCGATAATCGTGGCCTGGGCGATCGGTGACAAAAGTAATCAGTTTGTCGTGGGGCGCGTTTTGGGGACGCAACTCGTCCATGACGGCGCAGATACGCTTAACCACATCGATATTCCTGCGCTCATTGCGACCACCAACATTATAAGTATCACCTAAGCGGCCCTTAGAGCAAATCAGGTGAAGCGCGCGGGCGTGGTCCTCAACAAAGAGCCAGTCGCGAATGTTGGAGCCATCACCGTAAACCGGCAAAGCTTTGCCTTCCATGGCATTGAGGATGTTAAGCGGGATAAGCTTCTCCGGAAAATGGTAAGGCCCATAGTTGTTAGAGCAGTTGGACACAACAACCGGCAAGCCATAAGTGCGGTGCCAAGCCTTGGCCAAGTGATCGGACGCAGCCTTTGACGCCGAATAAGGCGATGACGGATCATACGGCGTTGCCTCTTCAAAGAGACCGTCTTCACCCAACGATCCATAAACCTCATCGGTCGAGACATGCAAGAATCGGAAATTCGCCTTTTGATCTCCTTCAAGCGAAAGTAAGAACTTGCGAGCGGCCTCCAGCATGTTGAAGGTGCCGATCACATTAGTCTCGACAAAATCTCTGGCGCCCGTGATTGATCGATCGACGTGGCTCTCAGCCGCGAGATGCATGATATGGTCTGGCTTGAAGTCGGCGATAGTTAAAGCCACAGCTTCATAGTCGCAAATATCAACCTTAGCAAAGTTATAGAGCGGCGAGCCTTCAACAGGCGCCAAAGATTCCAAATTACCCGCATAAGTCAGGTTATCAATATTTAAAACCTCCGCATGAACTTCAGAGACCAAATAACGCACGACGGCAGATCCGATAAAGCCCGCGCCCCCCGTGACTAGAACCCTCAACGTCATATCTCGATACCTCCGTTCAGATCAGCCAGCTTCGGCTGAACCTTGTCCTTGTCTGATAGCACGGCCTCAGCCAAATCGATGGGCCATTCAATCCCGATCTCAGGATCATCGAAGGCCACCCCCTTATCGTGTTCGCGGCTATATGGGTTAGTGACCTTATAGAAGACTTCAGTATTGGGCTCCAGTATGCAAAAGCCATGGGCGAAGCCATCAGGCACCCAAAGTTGTTCGCCACCTTCAGCAGTCAGGTTTGCCCCGATCCATTGGCCAAAAGTCGGCGAATCTTTACGTATATCGACGGTAACATCAAAGATAGCGCCCTTGAGCACCCGCACCAACTTACCCTGGCCAAATGGTGCAGACTGATAATGAAGGCCGCGAATCGTGCCAACCTGAGCTGACATGGATTGGTTATCCTGGACGAACGTCACATCTTCGACGTTCTCGCGAAACCAATCAGCTTTGAACGCTTCCACAAAATAGCCACGATGATCGCCGATCCGGTTGGGAGTGATTAAGGCTGGGCCCGGAACATCGAAAAATTTAGATTGCAACGGAAATATCCTTAACCCACGTTGAACATCAACAGAAACCGATTCGAACTTCAACGACTCCGAGTGAACTGAATACCCCCTACACACAACCTATTTAAACTGGCAAGTCTCTGTTTTACGGCTAAAAACGACAGGAAAAAACAAGTCTCCTCTCACACCCCACCGTTGAGAAAATTGCAAAAGCTCTAGGCCGCGACGGAATGTTTTTCCAGCGCTATCATCATCGCCGCGGCTCTCTCCTTCAAGATGATACAGCACAGCCTTTGCACTAAAGATATTGTACCATCCCCGTTCTTCAAATTTTCGACAAAGGTCAACATCATTCAAAGTCACTGGAAATGCCACCTCATCGAAAGCGCCAACCTTTTTAAACTTTTCTTTGGAAACACACAGGCAGGCTCCCGTAACTGCTGAACGCAAAGAACTATATTTCAATCGCGGCTCGTCACCCTGCTCATCCGTGCCGGCCCCCCGCCATAGATGACCGCACAACTGCGTAAGCCCCAGCATCACCCCCCCATGCTGCAACCGACCATCACCGTATAATAGCTTCGCCCCCACAGCGCCAGCCTCTGGCATGATCGCAAGTTCCATCAGCCGTTCCAGCCAATCGGGCTGATGCAAAACAACGTCGTTATTTAAGAAAACAAGGTAATCATATATTGCAGCTTCGGCACCGAGGTTACACAGGGTTGAGAAGTTAAAGTCAATATCCGCCCGGATAATCCGTAGGCCTTTTCCGCCATATTCCTTGAAGAGAGCAAACGTCTCTAACTGAACTGAGCCATTATCGACCACAATAACCTCATGCGGCCAAGGTGTGTTCTCAAACAGCCCGGCTAGACATGCCGACAACAAATCGGCGCGGTCACGGGTTGGGATGATTATGCTGCACGCCGGTTGACTGTTCGCGCACATATCCATCGGACGGGGAAACTCCCTGTAAAATTCATCCATGTTCGTAGACGCCACTGGCACGCTGACAATAGCGCAATCGCCTTGATTATCAAACCGCATCAGAGGCTGATGGGCACCCGCGCGATAAACATAGGGCGTCGGCAGGCCGCCATTATAAAGAATGGGATCCCACGCCACATGGGCGGTCGGCACATCCCCGACCCATTTATCGGCCAGAAACAGTGTCTTTGACGGATCAGCCGCCAAGGCCTCGGCAAACAGCATTAAGGCATCCGGCGTCAGGCGATCGCCTTCACCCAGCACCACAACCGCATCATGGGCCTGAGCCGCATCCCGCGTGAAATGCGGATATATCTGGCTATCCAGACCGTCCGGCGTATGGCCTTCAATCAAAAACACCGGCCCCGGCACCAACGCAGCCAACCGATCAGCATACCGTGACGGATCAGGCCTTATCTCGCGCTGCGCCAGATCATAACGCGCATGGGGCCCAAGATGATCGGTCTCGACCTTTGCCTGTGCCCGCAGGCCATAGGTTTTGTTCTTCGCCAAGGCCAGCCGGATAAGGGCCGTAATACGCCCCAATGACATACCCTGACGCAGCGCCTGAAGCAGCCGTCCGGCCAGCAAACCGAACCGCCGCCATTGCGGTAAAACCTGAAAACTCGCGGCTTCAAAAGCATATATCCCCGGTCGCCCACCCGCGATAACGGCCGGATCATAGACACCGCCCGATAATCGCAGATAGGCCGGCTCATCCTGAGTGGCCTGCAACTCTATCAGCCGAAAATGTTCAGGCTCATAGAGCTGTAACGTCAGGGGCGACGGCCCGGTGACCGTGAATTCATACCATCCGGGCTTTAAGGTCACCTGTGGCAGTTTATATTGCCCCCACGGCGTGATGACTTTGATGCCGGCATCGACCGGTCTGGCCTCCTCTTTGGCCCCCTCTTCGGTTACGGAAGCGTTTTGAAGCAGATTAATCGCGGGCGGCATGGCAATCCATAAACTATGCGGTTTCAAACCTGTAGGCGCTGATATCCGGATGCGCAACGGATTTGGCCACAAAAGCCCAATCCTTTGACCAAACGACATTCGCATCGTGAGCGCCCTTTAATCCGTCAAATTTAGCTGATATACCGCCCGCCACAATCTGGAGCGCCGACATGCAATTATTCGCTGATACTGCCGACACCAAGGTGCTGGCTGACCTTATGGACACCGGTCTAATCGACGGGGTCACGACCAACCCGACCATTATCGCCAAGTCCGGCCGCAATATGTTCGAGGTGATCAAGGAAATCTGCGACCTGGTGCCCGGCCCGATTTCGGCTGAAGTGGTATCAAACGACGCTAAGAATATGATCCTTGAGGGCGAAAAACTAGCCAAGATCGCTACCAACGTCGTCGTCAAGGTGCCGCTGACGGTTGAGGGTCTGAAAGCCACTAAGGAATTGTCAGCGCAAGGGCTGATGACCAATGTCACCCTGTGTTTTTCGGTATCGCAAGCCATGCTGGCCGCCAAGGCGGGCGCTACGTTTGTGTCGCCGTTCATCGGTCGGCTGGATGACCACGGCGCCGACGGCATGGGCCTGATCCACGATATCCGTCACCTCTATGACATGCACGAGTTTGATACCGAAATTCTGGCCGCGTCCGTGCGCAACTCAAAGCACGTCGCCGATGCGGCTCTGGCCGGTGCGGACTGCGCCACCCTGCCGCCGTCGGTGTTTATGGAACTGTTCAAGCATCCGCTGACCGATAAGGGCCTTGACGCCTTTATGAAGGACTGGGCGTCGACGGGGCAATCAATTCTTTAAAACAAAAAGCCGCCTGAGACGATCAGGCGGCTTTTTCTATGGCGGCGACCGTGGCTTCAAACGCCAGTTGGGTCGAGGTATGGCGGGCCGGGAAATCCCTGACCGATTTCAGGATCGCCAGATCGGCAAAGCGTTCAGGGAATGTGACCTCATCGCCCTTAAGCATGGCTTTGAGCGCATCGCGGGCGGCGGTGATTTCGGCAGCGGTAGCGCCAATCACATGCTGGCTAAGGATGGCCGCACTGGCCTGCCCCAAGGCGCAGGCTTCGACATCGTGGGCAAATTCGGCCACCACATCGCCGTTCATTTTCACGTCCACGACGATATGGCTGCCGCACAGTTTTGAGGTGCGCTCAGCGGTGCCGTCCGGGGCCTCAAGCCGCCCGACGTGCATAAGTTGCGTCGTGCGTTTCAGGATTTCGCGGGAATAGAGTTCGTCGATCATACTTATCAGGTCGTGCTCTCGACGCGGTTTTTCAAGGCCGTGGCCATAGCCTCAAAGCCTTTGCGCAGATGCGGGCGGTAAAGTTTGCCCTCGCGTTCGGAAAAATAGCCGCTGAACAAGGCGCCGACCGCAAAGCTGGAGCCGGTTTTGGACAGCTCTTCCATCTCGAAATAGCGGGTCAGGCTGCCTTCCCAAAAGCGCTTGGGTACGCCGATATGGAGGTGCGACAGGGGCGACCAGTCGGACAGGAAACCCTTGACTTCCCAATCGCCCAGACCTTCGTAATGCTCAATGACATGGAACGGCCCGCCAAATTTCAGGGTCGCTTCGGCATGTTTATGGATCGGCGACCACTGCGGCCAGTTGTTGATGTCGGCAATGACCTCATAGACGTGATCGACCGGGGCGGCAATGCCGATACGATATTCAACCTTAACAGCCACAGCTATACTCCTGCCTTGAGTTTCCAGGTAGCACCCGTGGGTGAATCCATCACCTCGACCTTGAGCGCGTTCAGTTCATCACGGATGCGGTCGGCCTCGGCCCAGTTTTTGGCGGCGCGCGCCTCTGTGCGGGCGACCAGCAAAGCCTCAACCCTGGCGGTGAGATCGTC
Organism: Asticcacaulis machinosus; assembly: GCF_028550435.1. Taxonomy (GTDB): domain Bacteria; phylum Pseudomonadota; class Alphaproteobacteria; order Caulobacterales; family Caulobacteraceae; genus Asticcacaulis; species Asticcacaulis machinosus. The sequence goes on from NZ_JAQQKV010000002.1 coordinate 402,466, forward strand.
CGACGCGCCGCCCTTAAACCAGACTTCAGGGTCTTGTTGCAGAATGCCGAGGATATTCGCCAAGAGCAACAGATCCCCTTTAGTGAACGAGGCCGCCTCCGATTCCGACTTTACTAGTTGGTCGAGTTCGCGGGCCAATCCAAAAAGAGATGTAATAGCACCTGGCGTGTTCAAATCATCCAGTACTTCGTCAAGTAATTGCGTGTGCTCCGCGAGCGGTTGCGCCTTAACTTTTTTAGCACGCTGCAAAACCCCGTATAGCCGGTCAAGAGACGCCTTGCTCTGTTCAAGCAGTTCCGTTGTCCAATTAAGTGGCGAGCGATAATGACCACTCAGCAAAGCCCAACGAATAACTTCACCCGGATATTGCTTGGTAAGGTCGTGAACCAGCACCACATTGCCCAAGCTCTTTGACATCTTCTCGCCGGACATATCGAGGAAACCATTGTGCATCCAGTAGCGGGCATAGGCCGCCGGATCGTCATGGCCGTGGGTCGCGCAGGACTGGGCAATCTCATTGGTATGGTGCGGGAAGATCAGATCCTGACCGCCGCCATGAATATCAATCGGCAGGTGCAGCACCGCTTCGCTCATGGCCGAACATTCAATGTGCCAGCCCGGCCGACCCGGCAGAACCGCTCCGGTTTCAGGGTTGCGTGGCCCCGGCCAGACCGGCTCACCGGGCTTTGATGGCTTCCAGAGCACAAAGTCGGCGGCATCGTCCTTGTTTTCGGCGACCTCGACCCGCGCGCCGGCAATCATGTCATCCAATGATCGCCCCGACAGCTTACCATAGCGGCCTGAGCCGGCATCATAATCCGCCACCCGAAACAGCACTTCGCCATCGTCCGTGACATAGGCCGCTTTGCGTTCGATCAGTTTTTCGATCATCGCCACCATGTCGGCCATATGATCAGTCGCGCGCGGCTGATAGGTCGGCGGCAGCGCATTTAACGCGGCCATATCGGCATTATAAATATCGGCGAATTTATTGGTGATGACGGAAATATCGACGCCCTCATCCATCGCCTTTTTGTTTATCTTATCATCGACATCGGTGATGTTGCGGGCATAGACAACATGGTCTTCGCCGTAGATATGACGCAGCAGTCGATAGAGTACATCAAACACCACGACCGGTCGGGCATTACCGATATGGGCGTAGTTATAGACCGTCGGCCCGCAGACATAGAGGGTAACCCGCTTAAGGTTTTTCGGTTCAAACTCGCGCTTTTTCCGCTCAAGCGTGTCGTAGATCGTTAGTTTCATAAGCCAGACTTAATCAGAATATAAGTTTTTTTCGGTTGTAATCACCGCCATTCGCCCCATATAGACGCGGTTAGGTCATGACTGCACGCAAATTTTGGCGCTGATTTCATCTAAATGGGCAGCGTTAGCGTAAGTTCATAGACCCAAGAGGGATGCCACGCGTCATTTCCGGGCCCATCGGTCCGGCGCCACTCGGCCCTCAGTGAGAGAAGTAATGGACAGTTTTGACCCCAATCATGGCTCCGTTGAAAACGCCGCCAATGACCTGACCCCAACCGCCCAAGCCAAAAAATCCCGCCCCAGCCGTGATGAAGCCCTTTCGGCTGTGCGCACGCTTCTGGCCTGGGCCGGTGACGACCCCACCCGCGAAGGCCTGATCGATACGCCTAAGCGCGTCGTCGATGCCTATGACGAGTGGTTTCAGGGCTATGCCGCCGACCCGAAGAAGGAACTGTCGCGCACCTTTGAGGACGTGCAGGGCTATAATGACATGGTCATGCTGCGCGATATCGACGTCGAAAGCCACTGCGAGCACCATATGGCGCCGTTTCTGGGCAAGGCCTATGTCGCCTATGTGCCGACCGATAAGGTCGTGGGTATCTCCAAAATCGCCCGCGTGGTCGAAATCTTCTCCAAGCGTTTGCAGACTCAGGAAACCCTGACCAAGCAGATCACCGAAGCGCTTCAGGAGTCACTGAACCCGCAGGGAATCGCCATCCTGATCGATGCCGAGCATCAGTGCATGACCACCCGCGGCGTGCACCACAAACATGTCTCGACCATCACCACCAGCTTCACCGGTGTGTTTGAGACCAATCTGGCCCTGCAGGAACGCTTTATCCGCCTGAGCCAGTCACGTTAGTTATAAAGTTTTAATGAATTTTAGCGCCCTGTGGAATATTCCGCAGGGCGTTTGTATTTAAGGGCTTGCGCTATCCGATTAAAATAATTTAATCTCATCACATGAGGTTACAGATATAGGGCTTTATGGGCTTTACAAACGCCTGTTAATTATCCTAAATCGCAAACCTGAGATTTAAGATGCCCCACGGGCTTTGCCAAACGGGCTTTTAGGGAGTGTGCATATGGGCGCGAAGCTCGGTGGCGGTGGCGGTTCACGCTATACTGTCGAACAGAATTCTGACATCAACGTGACGCCCTTCGTGGACATCATGCTGGTGCTTCTGATCATCTTCATGGTGTCGGCGCCGATGGCGACCGTGTCGATCAAGCTGGACCTGCCGCCCGCATCGGCGCCGCTTAATCCGCTCGAAGAAAAGAAAGACCCTGTGTTCGTGTCCATTCAGGACAAGGATCTTTATTATGTCGGCACCAAGCAGGTGACGATTGAAACCCTGGCCGCTGATCTGGCCGCCGCCCTGCAAAGCTCAAACCCGACCGACGAGCGTGTTCTGGTGCGCGCCCAGCCGGACGTTGAGTATGATGAGTTCATGAAGGTTCTCAACGAGCTTCAGGAAAATGGTTACTTCAAGATCGGCCTGATCAACGAAGACATTTCGTAATTCATTCAGATAATTGAATGATAAGTTTAAGCGCCGGAAGTCCTCTTCCGGCGCTTTTTCGATTAAGCTGCATATATGACACCCCACCACGACATAGACGAAGACATTGATGATGATCTGCCGGAGGCTACGGCTCAAAGTGAAGGACAGGTTGTCGACCTGAACCTCTCACCTGATGCCGCCGGTGAACGGCTGGATCGGGCGCTGATGGCAGTTCTTGGTGAAGCAGCCCCCGACATTTCGCGCGCGCGCTTGCAGGCCCTCATTGCCGAAGGCCGCCTGACCTTTGAGGGCCACCCCATTCCTGACGGCAAGCATAAGGCTAAGGCGGGTCAGTACAGCCTGACCGTACCCGCGCCGATTGCCGCGATCCCGCAACCGCAAAACTTAGCCCTCGAAATCCTTTATGAAGATGCCCACCTGATTGTGGTCGTCAAACCCTCCGGCATGGCCGCGCACCCGGCACCCGGCACGCCAGACGGCACCTTGGTCAACGCCCTGCTCCATCACTGCGGCGATACCTTATCGGGCATAGGTGGGGTGCTGCGGCCCGGCATCGTCCACCGCCTAGATAAAGATACATCCGGCGTTATGGTCGCCGCCAAGTCCGATGCCGCCCATCACGGCTTAAGTGCGCTGTTTGCCAAACACGATATTGGCCGCGCCTATCTGGCGATTGTGCGCGGTACGCCCAAGGCCACAAAGGGCACGGTGACGACCCAGATTGGCCGTTCCCACCATGATCGCAAAAAAATGGCGGTACTCAGGGCCGGTGGCCGCGAAGCCACGACCCATTATACCGTTCAGGAAACCTATGGCGGCACCAAACCTGTGGCATCGCTTATCCGCTGTGAGCTGGAAACCGGCCGCACCCATCAGATCCGCGTCCACATGGCCCATCTGGGCGCCCCCTGCCTTGGCGATCCGGTCTATGGCTCCGCCGCTCCGGCCGCCCCCGTTCAGGCCTTGCTGCGGGAACTGAGTTTCAGCCGTCAGGCGCTGCACGCCACCCATCTGGCCTTCATTCACCCGATTACCGGTCAGGCTTTGAGCTTTGACGCTCCCCCACCGGCTGATTTTCAAAGCCTGCTCACCGGCCTCACAGATTTGTGATCAGATCACGCTCTTGAAAACACCTGTTATATATCGCCTTTTTATCGTATAAGATGTGGAAATTACCGACGACACATACCTTAAGCTGATGACCATCGCCCACTAATTTCTATTTTATGCAGCTTCGCATAAAAATAATCCTTCATTCGGGGGATGACCCCTTTTAATTCATTTAGCCCATACCTACATCTGAGTACGAGCGTTGATCGTATCTTGTGATGCACGCCATGTAATTGCCGCGAGGTTCAGGTAGAACCCAAGGCTATTACCGGGGGCTGGCTTTAAAGGACACGCATCATGGCAGACACAAACGAGGCCCAGATCACCTATGGCGACGGGCCGGTCAAGGATACGCAGATGAGCACTTCCGTAGCTATTCCAAACCCATCGGTGCTTTCACCCGATGGCGGCCTGAACCGTTACCTGTCCGAAATCCGTAAGTTCCCGATGCTGGCCAAGGACGAAGAGTTCATGCTGGCCAAAAGCTGGCAGGAGCATCAGGATCCGAAATCGGCCCATAAGCTGGTGACGTCTCACCTGCGTCTGGTGGCCAAGATCGCTATGGGCTATCGCGGCTATGGCCTGCCGATGGGCGAAGTAATTAGTGAGGGCAATGTCGGCCTGATGCAGGCAGTCAAGAAGTTCGATCCCGACCGCGGCTTCCGTCTGGCCACCTATGCCATGTGGTGGATCAAGGCCTCGATTCAGGAATATGTTCTGCGGTCATGGTCGCTGGTCAAGATGGGTACAACTGCGGCTCAGAAAAAACTGTTCTTCAACCTGCGCAAGGTGAAATCTGAAATCTCGGCCCTCGAAGACGGCGACCTGAAATTCGATCAGGTTGAACAGATCGCCACCAAGCTGGGCGTCTCCAATGAAGACGTCATCAGCATGAACCGGCGCATGTCGTCACCGGATTCTTCGCTCAATGCCCCGTTGCGCGCCGCCGAAGGTGACTCAGAATGGCAGGACTGGCTGGTCGACGACAAGGTTGAGAACCAGGAAACGGTTCTGGCTGAGTCCGAAGAACATTCCCTGCGCATGGGCCTGCTCGAAGAAGCTATGGTTGAACTGAATGACCGTGAGCGTGAAATCCTGACCGCCCGTCGGCTCAAAGATCAGCCGGTAACGCTTGAGGAACTGGCCGAACGGTTCGGCGTCTCGCGCGAGCGGGTACGTCAGATCGAAGTCCGCGCTTTTGAAAAGCTGCAAAAAGCGATGATGGAAGCTGCCCGTTCGCAACAACTGGCCTAAAAACAGATGGCCTAAAAACAGATGGCATGAAACAAGACATCGGCCTGATAGCATCAGGCCGATGTATCTATGTTGTCAGGAAATCTCACGCGGTCGCTTCCACCACCGCACACTGACGACGCGCCCTGCTTTGGTATGGACTTCAACATAACCGAAACTGGATACACCATCTTTGCGATAGGTGGCGATGGTGTCCACCATCTGGCACAGTGCGCTCTGGTCGGTACAGCCGTGCGTCCCTTTCAACCCAAAACCTTGAGTGATTAGTGCCTGATCGGCTTCGGCCTGAGTCATGCCGATCGTCACACCCAAAGCCTCCCCCGCCGTCTGGGTCTGGACGGTTTCTGCACCCCTAAAAACTTTAGGTAGTGGTGAGCAGGCACTAACAAGGCACGCCAATGACGCCGAAATATACCAAATGTACTTTTGTTGGAAGTTCATGCTCATCCGCCCCATTAAATTGAACATTGTTCATTTTAATATCACAGGACTTACCATATGGCAACACTACACCAAAACACAAAAAGCCCGGAGACATGTCCGGGCTTTTTATGTTTTTAAGCGACCGCTTCGCTTTTGGGCGGATCATCGATGCGGAACAGCTTGGCCAAGGTCGCGACCGGCCCGCGCAAGGTATCGCCGCTTAGGGTGCCGCCTTTGTAGGCCATGAAAATTTCAGTGACAGCCCCTTTGAAGCCGGGATCGGTAATGGCTTTGCACGCCGGCACCAGCACTTCGAGCTGGGCGACAATCGCGCGATTGGCCTGTTTGCGGTCAACATCAAACTGATCGGCGGCGGCGCGTAAGATTCGCACGCTCTGCTCAATCCGCTTCATACCGTCCGACATGGTCTCAGGTGCCCGTTTACGCGGCCCGGCGCCGGAGTTGAACCGGCGGCGATCAGGGCCGACATACATGACCGCCTCAATCCACGGCGGCGACTTTGTCACCACATGTTCCAAGCGTTTCAACAGGTCGCCTGACGCAAACGGCTTTTTCATGAATTCATCGGCGCCGCAGTCACGCGCGTCTTTGAGTGTTTCAGCCGTATCGTTCGACGCCATCATGATGATCGGGATCTTGCGGCATTTCATTTCGGATCGGCGCAAGGCCGTCACGAACTTCGCGCCTTCAAGATTTTGCGCTTTCAGGTCACAAAAGATCAGTTGTGGATTCAGATCATCGCAGAGCATCATGGCGCGCCGATCATCGGTCTCCACAATGGTTTTCTCGGTGCCCAGAACCCGCAGCATATCCGTGAGGATACGTGCATAGGCCTGATTGCTTTCCAGCACCAGCACCCGCTTGACGTGGGGCTTAATTTTGGCTTCGAGCTTTGGGTCGAGAGAAAACACAGTGTTCCAGGCCGTAGTGAATATGACCGCACTCTACGCCTTATTAGTAAAAATAGATTTTATGTCAGCGCTGTCTTTGAAAAGAAAAAAGGCCCTCATCTCTGAGGGCGCTAACATTAATCGCTAGCCAATTTCTCCTCCCCACTACGTAGGGAGGAGAGAGATAATTAATCCTGAAACGGATCGCGCATCAAAATGGTGTCTTCGCGCTCTGGCGAGGTCGACAGCAGCGCCACCGGCGCCCCGATCAGTTCCTCGATTCGGCGGACATATTTGACGGCATTACCAGGCAGGTCTTTCCAGGAGCGCGCCCCTTGGGTCGATTCCGACCAGCCCTCTAATTCCTCATAGACCGGCTCGATCACGCTTTGGGCTTTGATGCCCGACGGCAGATAGTCGATGACTTCGCCGTTCAGTTTATAGCCGACGCAAATTTTCAGGGTCTCGATACCATCCAGCACATCCAGCTTGGTCAGGGCAATGCCGTCAATGCCGTTAATGGCGATCGACTGGCGCGCCAGCACGGCATCCAGCCAGCCACAGCGACGGGCACGACCGGTGACGGTACCAAATTCATGACCGACGCGGCCAATGCGCTCACCGATCTCATCGAACAGTTCGGTCGGGAACGGGCCGGAACCGACGCGGGTGGTATAGGCCTTGAGGATACCCAGCACATAGCCGGCCGAGCGCGGGCCCATGCCGGAACCGGCTGCCGCCTGACCGGCCACCGTATTGGAGGAGGTCACAAACGGATAGGTGCCGTGGTCGATATCCAGCAATGCCCCCTGCGCCCCTTCAAACAGGATACGCTTGCCGTCTTGCTTTGCCTTATCAAGCACGTACCAGACCGGCTTGGCGAACGACAGCAGGCGCGGCGCGATCTCTTTCAGACCGGCCAGAAGTTCAGCCTTATTGACTTCAGCCAGATCAAGCCCGCGACGCAGGGCATTATGGTGGGTCAGCAGACGATCCAGCTTCGCATCCAGCGCCTCGAAATCTTCAAGGTCACCCACGCGGATAGCCCTGCGGCCGACCTTATCTTCATAGGCCGGGCCGATACCACGGCCGGTCGTGCCGATCTTGGCAGCCCCCGCCGCCACTTCACGGGCGGCGTCCAGTTCCCGGTGAATCGGCAGGATCAGACAGGCATTGTCAGCCAGTACCAGCAATTCGTTGGTGATGTTCAGGCCTTGGGCCTCGACACGGGCAATTTCGTCAAACAGCGCCCACGGGTCAACCACCACGCCATTGCCGATCACCGACAGCTTACCCTGCACCACACCGGACGGAAGGAGTGACAGTTTATAGACCTTACCGTCGACCACCAGGGTATGACCGGCATTGTGACCGCCCTGAAAGCGCACGACCACATCGGCGCGATTGGACAGCCAGTCAACCAGCTTACCCTTACCTTCGTCGCCCCATTGGGCGCCCACAACGGTCACATTGGCCAAGGTTCACGTTCTCCGCAAAAAAGCCCGCCGGAAAGCGTAAAAACCTCCGGTGCGGGCAGCACTACATAATTCAGGCGGTTGCAGCCATTGATCGGACGCGCATCTGTACCCGAAAACCGCTCACACTTTTCGGGATGCGCTTTAGACCATTAAACGCGACAATGAAACCGCTAATTGGATCACAATCGGGTTTGCCACTGGCAGAGCGGATTTTTAAAGAACATGGGACTTAAAATCACAGAACCGCCAATTAGTTTCCATCGAAACCAACCTGCGATTTCTGCAACCTGTTATGTTTATCACGAACCATAAGGCCGGAAGACAGGAATTTATGACGGAGATAGTGCCGCACAGGCTGGTCATAGAACCTGAGCATGAGGTAGGCAACTAAGACGCACCCGGGCAAAACTATGATGCCCAGCCACACGATCGGCAGGTTCGGAAAGAGTTTATGCAACACCGCGCGCATGGCCCACATGATCGGCAGATGGGTAACATACAAAGGGTATGATATGTCGCCAAGGAATTTGGATATGGCGCCATAGCGGCCGGTGATATTTTCGCGGATGGCTGACGAAAGCATATAAGGAAAGACAATCAGTACAATAAACAGACACGCCCACCAAGGCAGGATGCCTGCGGGCTGAACGAAAATCAGCAGGCATATCAGCGGTAAAAACACGGCGGGAATCGGTGGCACGGCGTTTAACCGTGGCAGCCCACGAAAGATCATAACCCCCAAAAAGAACGACAGGCTAATCCGCGACAGATCGGCCACAAAGCCCTGTTTAAGGAACCCAAGCCCTGCCGGTGGGGTTGGTGCAGCCCCAAAATTGAAGACGACCCAACCGGTGACACCTATGGCGCCGACCACAATAACCGGAACAAGCCAGCGTGTCTTTGCCCTGGCAAACACCAGCCCATAGGCGGCATAGGCCACAAGCTCAAAAAACAGCGACCACAGCACCAGATTAAGCGGAAACATCGCCATGTCCTGATCCCAGGTCACGACCGGAATCATAAACAGGTTCATGAACAGATAGGTGACGAACTGAGGCGCCGAGAAGGTTTGCTCTCCCGTAATCAACCAGTCGAGTGCAAACCAGCCCGCGCCAAATCCGATCCCGATCAGGATCATCGGGTAAAGCCGGATCAGGCGGGCAATGAAGAAGGCCCAAAACGACAGACCGGCTTTGAGGCGGGCATCATAGGCATAGGCCAGCACAAAACCGCTCATTAAAAAGAACAGATCGACCGCCAGGCGGCTGTGCTGAAACAGGGACGATCCGGCTTCGATGTGCCAGTGAAAGGCCATGACCGAGACGGCGGCAATACCGCGCAAACCATCGAGCGTATTCAGATGGGCTGGTTTCGGTGCCGCAGATGCCACAGATGCCATGTCGATCCCCCTTGACGAAGATCAACTTATAGCAGCGTTATGTGAACGTATAGAAATATCCCCCAATGATTGTTTGCGGCGCAATATATGCGTCACGCCCCGTTAGAAGGGGGCTGTTTGTAAAGATGCTGGATGATTTTAAGTGGTGGAGCCAAGGGGAGTCGAACCCCTGACCTCGTCATTGCGAACGACGCGCTCTACCAACTGAGCTATGGCCCCTTGTCCATGACAAAGTGTGGTTTTTAATAAGCCAAGATATGAGCCTGTCAAGCGCTCCTTAACCTGTCACGCTTACTTGTTTGACACAGCCAAATCATTATATGGATATAATTATACGCGCGCTCAAAGCTGCGCCGCCCGATCCCAGTTAAGGACACGCATGACCGGTTTTGTTATTTTTATTCTCGACGGCATTCTGGGCATCGCCTATTGGGCCATCATCATCAGCGCCATTATGAGCTGGCTGATCGCCTTTAATGTCATCAATACCCATAACCGCGTCGTCTATAACATCCACTATACGCTGGACCGGATCACCGGCCCGATCCTTGAGCCGTTCCGGCGTCTGATCCCCACGCTTGGCGGCATCGACATCAGCCCGATTTTTGCGCTGCTGATTATTTCGGGTATGCGTCGCTTCCTGATCCCGATGGCGTATAACGGCCTGCACCCCATTCTTGGTTAAGCTGGTTGTTCGCCTGACGCCCAAGGCTGCCCATGACCGGATCGACGGCTGGGATTTGGATGAGTTTGGGCGCCAGATTTTGAAAGTGCGGGTGAAAGCCCCGCCGATTGAGGGCCGCGCCAATGCGGCCCTTTTGGCGTTTCTGGCCAAAGAACTGGGACTTCCGAAATCACGTCTGACCCTGATGTCGGGGGATACGTCGCGATACAAACTGGTAAGTGTCGACGATTTGGAAGAAGATGAACTAACTAAGCTGGGGGCATCATGAAAAATTTGAGGATTATCGCCTTTGTGTTTTTGGCGGGAATAACGCATGCGATGGCGGCACAGGGGCAAATCGCCTTCCCCGATCAGCAACAGCTTATACTTCGACATTCTGTTCCCGTGCGTATTGAGGTTCGCAAAGACACGGACTTACGAGCCGCCTGGGCACTAATAGATGCTGGAAATTATGAAGAAGCCCGTGAGCACCTTGAAAAGGCTGCGCACCGAGACCGAGTTGTAGCCTTTTATGTATTGGGACTGTTTTATCTTAGAGGTTATGGTGTCGATGCGGACGCCGACATCGCCATGTCGTATTTTCAGAAAGGTGCGGCTCGAAACCACGGTCTGTCCAAGATCATGATGGCTGAGATGTATTACCGGGGTTACAAGGGAAAGCCTGACCTTTCGGAAGCCATCCGGTTGCTGAAAGATGCAGCCAAACACGAAGGTAAGGCGATGTTCTTGTTAGGTCGGCTTTATGCCGCTGGCGAGGGCCTTCCCAAAAGCACTAATAAAGCCATGAACTATTATGAGCGCGCCGCGCGTGCAGGCTATTATCCGGCAGCCACCTACCTTGGTCACATATTCTACCAAAACGGTGGCGGAAAGGATCTCAAAAAAGCCCGTTCATGGTTTCAGCGTAATGCCAATGCCGAAGGTGATCCGGAGGGGCTATATTATTACGGCATTATGCAGGCCCGTGGTGAGGGCGGCCGCGTTGATCTGCAAGGCGGATATATCGCTTTGGCGTTAGCCTATGCGCTCGGTTACGAAGCCGCCTTGCTTGAGCGCGACCAACTGGCAACCAAATTGACGCCAGAGCAGAGAGCCATTGGCGACAGGTTTGTTCGGGAACTGATAGCAGACACGTTAAAATAAAAACCCATCAGGTCGAAACCTGATGGGTAAGTGATCCGGATACTCCACGCGCACTAAAAACTTAGGCCGCTACGTTAGCCTGAATACGGATTTGGTCAGCAACGGCTTTTGATACCTGAGAACCGGAGGCGGTGCCGCCGAGGTCGCGAGTTAAGATACCGGCCTTGATCACCGCCTCAATGGCGGCATCCAGCGTATCGGCCTCTTTGGAAAGGTTCAGGCTGTGACGCAACATCATCGAAACTGACTTCAGCGTACCCATCGGGTTGGCCAGATCCTTACCGGCAATATCAGGGGCCGAGCCGTGGATCGGCTCATAAAGACCTTTGCCGGTTGAACCGAGCGAGGCCGAGCCCAGCAAACCAATTGAACCCGGCAGGACCGAGGCCAGATCGGACAGGATATCGCCAAACATGTTCTCGGTCAGGATCACGTCGAAATCCTTGGGGCGGGTCACCAGGTGCATGGCCATGGAATCGACCAGAGCGTGCTCCAGTTCGACATCCGAATATTCAGCCGCATGCAGTTTGTTGACCGTCTCCCGCCACAGGCGCGAGGTTTCAATGACATTGGCCTTATCGACGCTGGTGACCTTATTGCGGCGCTTACGGGCGGCCTCAAAGGCCACACGGGCGACGCGCTCGACTTCTTCTACCGTATAGAGGCACTCGTCAGTGGCGGTCGTCTCGGTGCGGGTACGCTTACCAAAATATAGCCCGCCGGTCAGTTCGCGCACAATCAGCATGTCGGCGCCGGAGACGATGTCTTCTTTCAGGGGCGAGCGGAACGCCTGAGAGGGGGCCACATCCATCGGGCGCAGGTTCGCAAACAAGCCCATCGATTTGCGCACGGCCAGCAGGCCTTGCTCAGGACGCTTAGGCTTTAAGTCCCACTTCGGGCCACCCACGGCGCCGAGCAAAACCGCATCGGCGGCCAGACAGGCCGCGTCAGTATCGGCCGGATAGGGATCATCCACGGTATCGATAGCGATGCCGCCGATCATCTTTTCTTCAAAAGTGAAGTCGTGGCCGAACACGTCGCCCACGGTTTCCAGCGCTAAGCGGCCAGCGCCGGCGACTTCGGGGCCGATGCCATCACCGGGAAGGATTACGATCTTAAAGGCGCTCATGCAGCATGCTCATTTTCATAGGTTTCAATGGCGGGCAGGCGGTTGATCAGCCAGCCCATAGCGTCGACGCCTTCCAGCAGGCACTGGCGCGCAAACGCTTCGATTTTAAATATAAAGACCGTGCCGTCTTCGAGGCGCAGTTCGTTGGATTCAAGGTCAATGGTCACGCGCTGTTGCGGGTTTTTCAGCAGGTTCTCATGAATTTCCGGCGTCACAACAATCGGCAACAGACCGTTTTTAAGGCTGTTCGAGGTGAAGATATCGGCGATCTCGGTCGAAATCACAGCCTTGAAACCATAATCGGTCAGAGCCCAGGGCGCATGCTCACGCGATGAACCGCAGCCGAAATTATTGCCGCCAACCAGCACGCGGTGCTCTTCGGGGTCGATGGTGTTGAGGATAAAGTCGGGCTTGGGCGTGCCGTCCTTTTCGTAGCGCCAGTCGTTAAATGCCGCGACGCCCAGACCTTTGCGCGACGTGGTCGTCAGAAAACGCGCCGGAATGATCTGGTCGGTGTCGATATTGGCTTCGGGCAGCACGGCGATGCGCGAGGAGAAGGTGTTGATCGGTTCTTGGTTACTGGCCATTTAGGTTCCTTAATCTCCTCCCCTGTTTACGGGGGAGGTGGCAGGACAAATTTTTTGGACTGACGGAGGGGGCAATTACGGTGGGGCTGCCCCCTCCGTCTTTTGCTAAAGCAAAATCCACCTCCCCCGCTATGCAGGGGAGGAGAAGCTAGGCACTTTGTAAATAGGTTCTGGGGTCGGTGATGTGGCCCGCAATAGCCGACGCCGCGGCGGTAGCCGGTGAGGCCAGAACGGTCCGCGCCCCCGGCCCCTGACGACCCTCGAAATTGCGGTTGGAGGTCGATACCGCCAACTGGCCAGGTTGCACAAAATCGCCGTTCATGGCGATACACATCGAACAGCCCGGCAGACGCCATTCGGCACCGGCATCAGTGAAGATCTTATCCAGCCCTTCGGCCACCGCTTCGGCGCGCACCTGCTCAGAGCCCGGCACGACCAGCATCCGCACGCCTTCGGCGATATGGCGGCCCTTCATAATCTCAGCCGCCGCCCGCAGATCCGCCATACGGCCATTGGTGCAGGAACCGATAAAGACGACATCGACCTTGGCCAGCCCACGGGCGTCACCGCCACCAAAGTGCATATATTTCAGAGCCTTGGCTTCGTTCTCATTCGACGCCACCGGCACAGCCTGAGAGATGGGCGCGCCCTGATCTGGCGTCGTGCCCCAGGTCGCCATAGGCTCAATTACAGACCCGTCGATGGTGATTTCGTCATCGAATACAGCACCGTCGTCGGATTTCAGCTTCAGCCACTCAGTGGCGGCGGCCTCATAGTCGGACGGGACGTAAGCCCGCCCGCGCAGCCACTCAATCGTCTTTTGATCGGGTGCTATCATGCCACAGCGGGCGCCGGCTTCGATCGACAGGTTACAGACCGTCATGCGCCCTTCCATATCGAGCGCGTCGATCACCGGCCCGCAATATTCCAGCGCATAGCCGGTGCCACCACCGAAACCGAGGCGATTGATGATGGTCAGCGCCACGTCCTTACCCGACACACCGGCCTGCAATTCACCGGTCACGGTAATCCGCATGGTCTTGGGCTTGCGCTGGGCCAGACACTGGGTCGCCAGAACGTGACCGACCTCAGAGGTGCCGATGCCAAAGGCGATGCAGCCAAACGCGCCGTGGGTCGAGGTATGGCTGTCGCCGCACACCACCGTCATGCCCGGCTGGGTCAGGCCCATTTCCGGTCCCATGACGTGGACAACGCCGCGGTTTTCCGAGCCCCAGCCAAACAGCTTCACACCGTGATTTTTGGTGTTGCGCTCCAAGGTTTCGACCTGATTTTTGGCGTCTGCCGTGAAATAGGGACGCTCACCTTTTTCATTGGGCGGCAGGGTCGGGGTCGAATGGTCGAGTGTGGCAAAGGTACGATCCGGACGGCGGACTTTTAAGCCTCGTTCTTCGATCGCCGAAAAGGCCTGCGGTGAGGTGACCTCGTGGACAAGATGCAGGTCGATATAAAGCACAGCCGGGCGGTCAGCGCTTTCATCCTCGACTATGTGTTTTTCCCATACCTTATCAAATAAGGATTTTGGCTGGTCTGACATCTTGGATCGTCCTGATATTTCTCCTCCCCTGCATCGCGGGGGAGGTGGATTTTGCGTTAGCAAAAGACGGAGGGGGCACTACTCGCGCAAATGCCCCCTCCACCACTTCGTGGTCCCCCTCCCCCGCAACATTCAAGTGCGCTATCGCTTCGCTACTTGAGCGCTGCGGGGAGGAGAAGAGGAATTAGTTTACCGGCGCTAACCAGTTCCACTTGTCCTCGGTCTCGCCGGTGAACAGGCCGTGGAAGCGCTTTTGGATCAGCTTGGTGACGTCGCCGGGGCCGCCGACGCGGGTCGGTATACCGTCAACCGAGCGGATCGGTGTGACTTCGGCCGCGGTACCGGTCATGAACACTTCGTCGGCCAGATAGAGCATCTCGCGCGGCAGAACCTGCTCGATGACTTCGATGCCTTCCGCGCGGGCCAGTTGGATCACGGTGTCGCGGGTGATGCCGCCGAGGATCGACGCGGCCAGAGGCGGCGTATAGATCTTGCCCTTCTGGATCAGGAACAGGTTTTCACCGGCCCCTTCGGACAGCAGGCCATCACGGCCCAGACCCAGACCTTCGGCAAAGCCGCGCTCACGGGCTTCATAGCCGATCAGATAGGACGACAGGTAGTTACCGCCCGCCTTAGCGCCGGTCGGAATGGTGTTCGGTGCCGCGCGGTTCCAGGACGAAACGCAGACATCAACCCCTTTGAGCAAGCCTTCTTCGCCCAGATAGGCGCCCCACGGGAATGCGGCGATGGCGACATCAACCGAGACGTTTTCCTTTTTCGGGGTTACACCCATGCCGCATTCGCCCAGGAAAGCGATGGGGCGCAGGTAAGCGCTTTTGAGGTTGTTGGCGCGGACAATTTCGCGGCAGGCATCGTTGATCTGATCGACCGTATACGGCAGTTGGATATGATAAATCCGGGCCGAGTCGATCAGGCGCTGGGAGTGCTCATTCAGGCGGAAAATAACCGGGCCGTTGGGCGTGTCATAGGCGCGCACGCCCTCAAAAACCGAGGTGCCGTAGTGCAGGGCATGGGTCATGACGTGGATAGTGGCGTCTTCCCACGGGATCAGCTTGCCGTTGAACCAGATCGTATCAGCGAGTTTCTTATTCATTTGGAATATTCCGTATTCGGAGAATTAATTTAAAGGCAGTGTGAGAGGCTTAAAATCCACTGCCTACGGAACCGGGGTCGCGACGACGACCCCGCATACCTATTTCCCGAAAAGATGGCGCAGCTTTAAAGCCGGTTGCTGTGGCAACGTCTTTAATCCCGCTTTTCATAGGTTTCAAGTCGCGCATAATCAGGCCGTCAATTTCTGAGCGGCGGCGGCTTTGCGCGGTTCGGCTACGCGTTTAAGACCATACAGGCGGTCGATCTGCGCGTGCAGGGTTTCAATGCGGCGATGCGATTCCTTTGGGCGGGCCGTTACCGTCAGACCGCGGGTCTTTTCATCGATTGGATACATTTCGATCGCATCGATGAAAAAACCGCGCCGCTCAATGAGGCCCAGAACCCGCAGGAGTGTGCCGTCGAGATCGTCAATCTCAATATGAATCAAGTGGCTCATCCCAACGCTCCTCCATCATTTCCGCATTCGACGCGCCCGGCGGCACCAGCGGCCAGACGTTTTCGCGCGGATCAATCAAAATATGCAACAAGGTCGGCTTATCCGCCGCCAACAGGCGATCCAGCGCGCCATCGACCTCATCGCGGCTGGTGATACGGAAGGCATCAAGGCCAAAGGCCTGCGCCACCACCACGAAATCCGGATTGTCGGAAAGGTCGATTTCCGAATAGTTTTCTTCGTAAAACAGACGCTGCCACTGACGCACCAGCCCCAGGGACGAATTATCCAGCAGGACGATCTTCAACGGAATACCGTAACGACGAAGCGTCGCCATTTCCTGAATGTTCATCATGAACGAACCGTCGCCGGACACCGTCACCACATGGTGATCCGGCAGGGCCAGCTTGGCGCCCAGACCGGCGGGCAGGCCATAGCCCATCGCCCCTGAACCACCTGAGGTCAGATGGGCGCGGTTTTGCAGGAACTGGCAATGCTGCGCGACCCACATCTGATGCTGACCGACATCGCAGGCGGCGACGAATTTCTCACCGGCCTTTTCAGACAGCAGTTTCAGCAGGGCCGGCGCATAGATGCCGGTGCCCGGTGCATCATAGCGGAAAGCGTGTTTTTTCTTGTCGGACTTGCACTTGGCGACCCACAGGGAGATGTCCTGCATCTTGGGGTGCAGGCCGTCCAGAACGGTTTTCAAGTCGCCGACAATACCGACATCGGCTTTACGCAGCTTGTTGATTTCGGCGGCGTCGATATCGACATGAACAATCTTGGCATGGGGCGCAAAGGCCGACAGCTTACCTGTGGCCCGGTCATCAAAGCGCGCGCCCAGAACGATCAGCAGATCGGAGTCTTGCACGGCAATATTGGCCGCGCGGGTGCCGTGCATGCCCAACATGCCGAGGAACAGATCATCATTGGTCGGTATAGCCCCCAGCCCCTTCAGGGTCGAGACGACCGGAATACCGGTGCGGTCCATCAGAGCGCGCAGTTGCGGCACAGCAAAGGCCATTTCGACCCCGCCGCCGATATAGAACAGCGGCTTATGGGCCTGAGAAATCAGTTTCTCGGCGGCCTTGATATCGGCCTCTTCCGGTTGCGGCGGCTGCCACGACGGGAACTCACCGGTGGTCGGCACGTCCTTGACAAAGGCGGCGGCGACGTCCTTGGGGATATCAACCAGAACCGGGCCCGGACGGCCTTCCTGAGCGATCTGGAAGGCGCGCGACAGAATGGCGGGGATTTCCGCGGGATCACGAACCAGCCATGAGTGCTTCACGATCGGCAGGGTCAGGCCCAGGATATCGACTTCCTGAAAGCCATCGGTGCCCAACAGGTGCGTGCCGACCTGACCGGTAATGCAGACCATCGGCACCGAGTCCATATAGGCGTTAGCGATGCCGGTAATCAGATTGGTGGCGCCGGGACCGGAGGTGGCCATGCAAACGCCGACCTTACCCGTCGCGCGGGCATAGGCATCGGCGGCAAAGGACGCGCCCTGTTCGTGGCGAACCAGAATGTGCGTGAGGCCGGAGCCTGCCAACGCATCATAGATCGGCATGATCGCCCCGCCGGGATAGCCGAACAGGATATCCACGCCGAGAGCCCTCAGCGTCGAAATTACCAATTGTGCTCCGGTCGGTTGGTTTATCATGACTTAACTCTCTAAAATTAGAACCTCCCCTCTTGGAGGGGAGGGGAACCGCAAGCCCGCTCCTGTGCGGGCTATGCGGTGGTGGGGTAAATCCACAAGCGCGAGCCTGGGAGGCTACCCCCTCTGACATCAAAATCAGATTTTAATGTCAGCTCCCCCTGCAACAGGGGGAGTTCTTTTAGTTAGCCGTTGCCCTTATCCTGCAACCAAGACATGCGCGAACGCAGGTCACGGCCGGTGTGCTCGATCGGGTGATCCAGATCCTGACGCATCAGAGCGGTGTAGCGCGGACGGCCGGCCATGTTCTCAAGAATCCAGTCGCGGGCAAAATCGCCGGACTGAATGTCGTTGAGGACTTCCTGCATACGCTCACGGGTTTCTTCGTTGATGATGCGCGGGCCGGAAACCAGATCGCCGTACTTACAGGTCTCGGACACGAACGAGTGCATCTTGGCGAAACCGCCTTCGTACAGCAGGTCAACGATCAGCTTCAGTTCGTGCAGAACTTCAAAGTAAGCGATTTCCGGACGGTAACCGGCTTCGACCAGGGTTTCAAAGCCCATCAGAACCAGCTCGGTCGTGCCACCGCACAGAACGGCCTGTTCACCGAACAGATCGGTTTCGGTTTCTTCCTTGAAGGTCGTCTCGATAACGCCACCAACGGTGCCGCCGATGCCACGGGCATAGCCCAGAGCACGTTGAGCGGCCTTGCCGGTCACATCGCGATCAACGGCGAACAGCGACGGCACGCCGCGGCCACGTTGATATTCACGGCGCACGAGATCGCCCGGGCCCTTCGGCGCCACCAGAATAACGTCGAGGTCGGCACGGGCATCGACGCGGCCGTAGAGGACCGAGAAGCCGTGGGCGAAAAGGATCGACGCGCCCTTAGCGGCGTAAGGGGCGATGTCATTGGTGTAGATTTCGGCATGGCTCATGTCCGGCGTCAGGATGGCGATGATGGTCGCGTCCTTAACGGCATCCTTGATTTCTGCGGTCGGCAGACCGTCATGCTTGGCCTTTTCATAGCCAGCGCCGCCGGTGCGCACGCCGACGATGACGTCAACGCCGGAATCGCGCAGGTTCTGGGCGTGAGCGCGGCCTTGTGAGCCGTAGCCAACGATGGCGACGCGTTCGCCCTTCAAGCTGTCGGCGGAAACGTCGTCATTAGTATAGATTTTCACGAAGATACTCCTGAAAGTTCGTGTAGCGTTTTTAGACAAAGTGGGTGGATGGTGTTTATGGTGAGGGCCATAAATACGAAAAAACCGGGCCTGTTAAGAGGCCGCGGTCATAACACGTGCATATTTTTCAAGCGCCGGATGGCCCTGATAGCCACGGGCCGGGGCCGTGAAGCTGGATTTACGGCCGGACAAGTCCGCCGCAGTGTCGATACGGCGCGATGCAGCATCGATGGTGATGATGTCACCGTCGCGCAAACGACCGATAGCGCCACCCGCCTGCGCCGCCGGGGCACAGTTGCCAACGATCATGGCGTGCGAGGTCGAACCTGCGATATGGCCGTCGCTGATCAGGGCGATGCCGGTGATGCCGGACTGCTCAATGGCGTCAACGATATCGCGCAGATCGGTTTTGTGGCGAATGATGATGGCGGTGCCGGACGCGATCTCACCGGCGCGGATAGCGGCAATGGCCGTCATCTCGTCCTCGAAAACGCGGGCAGCACCTTCGAAGCGCTCACCAAAGCCCGACAGCTTCAGAATGCCGCCGACCGGGGCAATGCTGCCATGAAGAATCGCAAAGCCTGACGATACTACCGCTTGGGCAACCGTAAGCGGCGCCGTCATAAAGACAGTGGCTTCGGTGGCGGTCGGGGTCATCTTGATTTGCGCGTTCATGGGGCAGCTCTTCAAAGGGTTTTAGGGGTGGTCAGATACAAAAATCCCCGCTTCCGGGGGCGGAGCGGGAGACTGATTTAGGCCATTGATTTGGTCTGAAACCGTGTGGTCACCACTCCGCGATCATGGGGCGTACCACGCCCACGATAAGTAGCGATACAATAGATACCAATGAGACGAGCGACATCGCCAGCGCCTTGCGGCCCTCGGTCTTGTCCATCGCTATAGCAATAGCTTTCGTCACAGCAGGTAAACTCCATCTGGCCTCAGCATATATAGCTTTGGCTTGGGATGACTATATGCCTGATCGGTTTTAAAAAAGCAAAGGAAAAAGTGGAAAAATTTTTCTTAAAAAATCGCATCCCCGCGATGTTTTGGAATTAATTTTTCAAATTACGCCATATTGAGAAATTATTTTTCCAATAAGGACATCATTCATGCCAAAACGTGCGCGACTCTGCGGCTTTGTGAAAGGCTTTTTCGCGCCGCAAAATGCGCCGGCAGACTGCATTCTGCTTCATCATCATACATCAGTCTTGCCAACTTGACCATTAGGCTTATATGCCAGCCTTAAAAGGCTTATAATGCCTTGGATTATTTGCGAATTGATCTCACCTCGCCGCAGTTAAGGAATCTGGATCATGCCTGCCTATCGTTCCCGCACCACCACTTTTGGCCGCAATATGGCAGGCGCACGCGCGCTATGGCGGGCGACCGGTATGACCGATTCTGATTTCACCAAGCCGATTATCGCGGTCGTCAACTCCTTCACCCAGTTCGTGCCGGGCCATGTGCATCTGAAAGACCTGGGGCAAATGGTGGCGCGTGAGATCGAAAAAGCGGGCGGCGTCGCCAAGGAATTCAACACCATCGCGGTCGATGACGGTATCGCTATGGGCCACGGCGGCATGCTCTATTCCCTGCCCTCACGCGACCTGATCGCTGACAGCGTCGAATATATGGTCAATGCCCACTGCGCCGACGCGATGGTCTGTATCTCCAACTGCGATAAGATCACGCCGGGAATGCTGATGGCCGCCATGCGCCTCAATATTCCGGCTGTATTCGTCTCCGGCGGGCCGATGGAAGCCGGTAAGGTCGTGTGGCCCGATAAGGACGGGGTGGCTAAAACCCACGCGCTTGATCTGGTCGATGCGATGGTGCAGGCCGCCGATGACAATATCTCGGACGCGCAGGTCAAGGCCGTCGAAGAAGCCGCGTGTCCTACCTGCGGGTCGTGTTCGGGCATGTTCACCGCCAATTCGATGAACTGCCTGACTGAGGCATTAGGATTATCGCTCCCCGGCAACGGTACGGTTCTGGCCACCCACTCAGACCGCGAGCGCCTGTTTAAAAATGTCGGTCAGATGATCGTCGATATCACCAAGCGCTATTATGAAGGCAATGACGAGTCGGTCTTGCCGCGCTCGATTGCCTCCTATGCGGCGTTTGAAAACGCCATGCGCCTTGATGTGGCGATGGGTGGGTCGACCAACACGGTTCTGCACCTGCTGGCGGCGGCGTCCGAAGCCGGTGTCAATTTCAAGATGGCTGATATCGACCGGATTTCGCGCACCACGCCGTGCCTGTGTAAGGTGGCACCGGCTACGTCAGATGTGCATATCGAAGATGTTCACCGCGCCGGCGGCATCATGTCGATCCTCGGCGAACTGGCGCGTGGTGGCTTGTTGAACACGGAATTGCCGACAGTGCATTCCCCGACACTGGGCCATGCGCTGGCCTATTGGGATATCCGGGTCACCAATGACGAAGAGGTCGATACCTTCTTCAAGGCCGCCCCCGGTGGCGTGCGCACCACTCAGGCGTTCTCGCAATCCAAGCGCTGGCCGGACCTCGATAAAGACCGCGAAAAGGGCGTCATCCGCTCGGTCGAGCACGCCTTTACCAAGGACGGCGGGTTGGCGGTGCTCTACGGCAATATCGCCGAAAAAGGCTGCATCGTGAAAACGGCGGGGGTCGATGAATCGATCTGGAAGTTCTCTGGCCGCGCCCGGGTGTTTGAATCTCAGGAAGACTCGGTTGACGCCATCCTGAAGAACCAGATCAAGGAGGGCGATGTCGTCGTCATCCGTTATGAGGGCCCCAAGGGCGGGCCGGGTATGCAGGAAATGTTGTACCCGACCTCCTACCTCAAATCCAAGGGCATGGGTAAGGTGTGTGCGCTTCTGACCGACGGGCGTTTCTCCGGCGGCACGTCCGGCCTTTCCATCGGTCACGTCAGCCCGGAAGCGGGCGAAGGTGGGGCGATCGCCCTGGTCGAAGAAGGCGATACCATCGACATCGATATCCCCAACCGCACCATTGATCTGCGCGTGACTATGGAAGAACTGGCCCATCGTCGCGCCAAGGAAGAAGCCCGTGGCCAGGAGGCCTTTACGCCCAAGAACCGCGAGCGCTATGTGTCGGCGGCCTTGCAAGCCTATGCAGCCCTGACCACCTCAGCCGACACCGGCGCCGTGCGCGATTTGAGCCAGTTGAAGCGGTAAGTTAATCCCTCCCCTAATTTTAGGGGAGGTACGCCCAAAGGGCGGGGTGGGGTTAAATTTTGCGCTGATACCTGTTATTTAACCTCATGGTCGCCCAACCCCAACGCCAATTCGCGCGTAAACTCCGCCAAGATATGTCCCTGCCTGAGCGCTTGATCTGGAGCCGGATCAAGACGCGGCAAGAAGGCTTGCCCGCCTTTAAGCGGCAGTATCCGTTCGGCCCTTATGTGTTCGATTTTTACTGCGCCAAGGTAAAGTTAGTCATCGAGATTGACGGTATGGCGCACAGCATAGGCGACCGTCCCGAACGCGATCAAATAAGAGACGATTTCCTGCGGGAACGCGGCTTTGATATCATGCGCATCAATGCTCATGACATACTTGCCGATGTGGATGAAGCCGCCGATGGCATTTATCGGTATGTAACGGCCAGACTGAGCGGAACACTTTAACCCCACCCCGCCCTCTGGGCGTACCTCCCCTGAAATCAGGGGAGGGGTTTAAGGGATTGCGCGAATCGAAGAGCGTGGTATTCATACAAGTACATTGATGAAAAAAGCGGTGCTTTTATCATGGGTTAATTTGAGCGGTGCTCGTTAACTAAAGACGATTTGAAGGCGGTGCCTCAAATTACCTTCTTTGTAAAACCCCGACAATTTCACCTCAGCTTCCGCTGATCGGAGTCATGCAATGAAGATATTCTTCATCACAATAACTGTAGATGCGGCTATGTGCCTGATCGCTTTTGCGATTATCATTACGGCTCTAACCACATAAAAAATCCAAACCAAAGTATTTCGGCCAACGGCCGGAAACTTTGGTTTGAGGCCTATATACTCCAATCTCCGTCATACATGCTGAACAGGTCAGACGCGCGCAGGCGCTCGATAATTTGACCTGCCGCTTCGGCGGCGGTCATGCGCTCGGTCTTGACAACTATTTCGGCATTATCAGGCGCTTCATAGGGACTGTCGAGGCCGGTAAAGTTCTTAATCTCGCCTTTAAGCGCCTTGGCATAGAGGCCCTTGGGGTCGCGGTTGATGCAGTCCTCAAGCGGGGTGTCGATAAACACCTCAAAGAACTCACCGTCCTCGAACAGGTCGCGCACCATCTGGCGATCCGAGGCAAACGGCGAAATGAATGAACATAGCACCACCGTACCGGCATCGACGAACAGCTTGGCGACCTCACCGACGCGGCGGATATTTTCCACCCGGTCAGCATCAGCAAAGCCGAGGTCTTTGTTGAGGCCGTGACGGATATTGTCGCCATCCAGCATCATGGTGCGGATGCCACGGGCGTGCAGCTCAGACACCACCAGATTGGCAATGGTCGATTTACCCGACCCCGACAGGCCAGTCAGCCACAGGGCCGCTGATTTATGGCCGTTCAGTTCCTGACGCGCTTGCTTACCGACCGTCAGATCCTGACGGTGGACATGGGTGGCGCGGTTAAGCCCCTGGGTGATCATGCCCGCACCGGCCGTCGCATTGGTAAAGCGGTCGATCAGGATGAATGAACCGGTATGGCGGTTAAGCTCATAGGCATCAAAGGCCGTCGGTGAGGATAGCCGCACATGACACAGGCCGATCTCATTCAGATCAAGCTTATGGGCGCCTTCGTGTTCGAGCGTATTGATATTGATCTTGTGCTCGATACGGGTGACGCGGGCCGGAATATAGTTGTGGCCGAGCTTAATCAGATAAGGCCGGTCAACCTGCAGGGCCTCATCGGTCATCCACAGGATATGGGCGGCAAAGCTGTCGGAGACTTCGGGGCGGGCCTGCGGATGCGCAAACGTATCGCCACGCGCCACGTCAATTTCATCGTTTAACACCAGCGTTACCGCCGTACCGGCGCGGGCCTCGCTCAGGTCACCATCGGCGGTGACAATGCGCTTTAGCACCGACGATTTACCCGAACCGGCCACAACCAGTTCATCGCCGGGACGGATCACACCCGAATGGATCGTGCCGGAAAACCCGCGGAAATCGAGGTTCGGGCGATTGACCCACTGTACACCCATGCGGAACGGTTTCTGGGCATCAACGCTTTCGACATCGACGGATTCGAGATGCTCCAGCAGGCACGGGCCGTCATACCACGGCATCAGGTCTGAGCGGGTGATCATGTTCTGACCAAAGCGCGCCGACAGCGGGATGGCCTGAATAGAGGTGAAGCCAAGCTGATCGGCAAATTCACGGTAAGCCGTCAGGATTTCTTCAAACCGGCCCTGATCGTAATCGACCAGATCGATCTTATTGACCGCCACGACCACATGCTTAATGCCCAGCAGGGATGCGATAAACGAATGGCGGCGGGTCTGCGGCAGCACGCCTTTGCGGGCATCGATCAGGATAATGGCTAGGTCGGCATTGGACGCGCCGGTGGCCATATTGCGGGTATATTGCTCATGGCCCGGCGTATCGGCGACGATGAACGAGCGCTTCGGCGTGCTGAAAAAACGATAAGCGACATCAATGGTGATGCCTTGCTGGCGCTCGGCCTCAAGGCCATCGACCAGCAGCGCGAAGTCAATATCTTCGCCGGTTGTGCCGTGCTTTTTAGAATCGCGCTCCAGCGACTGAAGCTGATCGTCAAAGATCAGCTTGGTGTCGTACAGCAACCGCCCGATCAGGGTCGATTTGCCATCATCGACGGAACCGCAGGTCAAAAAGCGCAACAGGCTTTTCTCGGTCGCGGCCGCATTTGTGACGGCAGTGGCGGTTAAGGTGGCGGTCTCAAGCGACATCTAAAATTCCATACATTCAGCTAAAGGTATCGAGCCTGACAAAAGTACCCAAAGGGCAACTTTTGTCTGAGGGCCTAAAAATACCCTTCTTTTTTCTTCTTTTCCATCGAGGCAGACTCGTCGGAATCGATCAGACGCCCCTGACGCTCGGATGACCGTGAGGCCCGCATTTCGGCAATGATGTCATCCAGCGTATCGGCCTCGGATTCCACGGCGGCACTCAACGGATAACAGCCGAGTGAGCGGAAGCGGATATTGCGGATTTCAACCTCTTCGCCGGGATTGAGCGGCATACGCTCATCATCACGCATGATCAGCATACCGCTGCGCTTAACCACCGGACGCGGCGCCGAAAGGTAGAGCGGCACAATCGGGATATTCTCGGCGCGGGTATATTCCCAGATATCAAGCTCGGTCCAGTTGGACAGCGGGAAAACGCGGATGGTCTCGCCCTTATTGATACGGGTATTGTAATGGTTCCACAGTTCCGGGCGCTGATTGCGCGGATCCCAGACGTGGCCGGCGGAGCGGAACGAAAAGATGCGCTCCTTGGCGCGCGACTTTTCCTCATCACGGCGGGCGCCCCCAAAGGCCGCATCAAATCCATAAAGGTCGAGCGCTTTTTTGAGCGCTTCGGTTTTCATGATCTGGGTGTGCAGGGATGAGCCGGAATCGATCGGGTTGATGTTGCGCTCTACGCCTTCCGGGTTGGTATAGACCAGAAGCTTGACGCCATACTTTTCCGCGATCATGTCGCGGTGGCGGATCATGTCGGCAAACTTCCAGCGCGTATCGACGTGCAGAAGCGGAAACGGCAGCTTCGACGGATAGAACGCCTTCATGGCCAGATGCAGCATGACGCCGGAATCTTTACCGATCGAATAGAGCATGACCGGGTTCTCGAACGAGGCGGCGACTTCGCGCATGATCTCGATCGACTCGGCCTCGAGGCGCTTCAGGTGATCTGACACAGGGTAGGTAATAATATTGCTCATAACTCAATTCGGCACTTTGAAGGCGACATCGCCTTGCGCGAAAAATTCGGGGTTGAAAAAGCGGGGCTTGGCATAGATGAGGGGCGTACCGTCACGCGACAAGACCTTGCCGCCCGCTGCGGTCAGAATGGCGTCACCGGCGGCGGTGTCCCACTCCATCGTCGGCCCAAGGCGGGGATAGAGGTCAGCCTGACCTTCGGCCACCAGACAGAACTTCAGCGATGAGCCAATGGCGACCCGCTCAGTAACGCCGTAGAGATCAAGATAGGCTTCGGTTTCCGGCGAATTGTGCGACAGGGAGCAGACCGCGGCCAGAGACGGCGGCGCGCTGCGCACCTTAAGCGGCGTAAAATCAGCCAGGGTCAGACGGGCAAGGTTCTCGGCCTCGATCCGGTACGCCAGACCCGCTGCGACATCGCCGATATAGAGCGCTTTGCGCACCGGCGCATAGATGATGCCGTAGGTCGGACGCTGGTTTTCGATCAGGGCGATATTAACGGTGAAGTCCGGGCGGCGATTGATAAATTCCTTGGTGCCATCGAGCGGATCAACCAGAAAGAACGATCCGCGCTTCCCTTCGGGAGCATCATGGCTGTCGGCGTCCTCTTCGGACACAACCGAAATATGACCAAAATCTTGAACCAGCCCCTCAGCAATCACGGCATGAGACGCCAGATCGGCCTTCGTCAGCGGGCTTTGATCGCCCTTGATCTGGACATCGAACTCGCCTTCATAGACGCGCATGATCTCAGCCCCGGCATCGATAGCCAGTTGGCCAAGCCTGAGCAGATCAGACTCGTTTAAAGTCGTGGTGGCAAGTTCCGTCGTCACAATCCGGTCTCGTTTTACAAAGCGCACCTGTAACGCGCACCCGATGAAGTGTCGCGTAAAAAGCATTTCTGCGCGCCGCGAAAAAGCGATATATCATTATCTGACAGCTAAGCTTTGCTAATCAGGGGCGGATACATGCACAACGACCGGCGTGAGATTTTGTGGGGATTGATGGCCTTAGGGCTTACAGGGGGGCTTGCAGGTCATGGGGCAGCCAACGCCCAAACCCAGGCCGAGTTAGACAAAGCTCTTAAGGCAGCCGTAGGCAAGACGTCTAAAAAAACCTCATCCACCGGACTGCCTGTGGGCGTCACCAAGCTTGAGGCCGACAAGGGTATCCGTGAGGCATTATCACAAGGGGCGGTCGCCGCCGTCACCCGCGTCGGACGCCATGACGGCTACTGGGGCGATGATTTGATCCGTATCCCGCTGCCGAAGACTATAGCCAAGGTTCAGAAAACCCTGAAACCTCTGGGCATGTCCGGTGCGCTCGATGAAGTGCATGAAAAGGTCAATCACGCCGCCGAAGTCGCCGCCCCCGTCGCCAAGGATCTGTTTCTGGATGCGATCAAGTCGATTACCCTGACTGATGTGGTCGGCATTGTGCGCGGCGGCCCCACATCCGGCACACAATATCTGCAAAAATCGACCACACCCCGCCTGATCACCCTGTTCACGCCGCCGATAGGCGAGGCTTTGCAATCGACGGGGGCCGTGCAATCGCTTGATCACGCCATCGAGCGCAACGGTCTTTCGGCCTACATCAAGAAAGACCCCAAAACCTATTTGAGCGAATATGCGGTGGGTAAGGCGCTCGATGGCCTGTTCCACTATGTCGGCGCCGAAGAACGCGCCATCCGCACTAACCCCGCCAGCCGCACGACGGATCTGCTGCGGGCGGTTTTTGGCTAGATCATTATGATTTCTGGTAGAAACATAATGATCCAGATTTTTTTAAGTCCCTCGCCGGGCGGTGGCTCCGCCACCTTGGCCGCCGCCTCAGTGGCGGCTTGAGCGGAATGATTCCACCAGAAATCATTCCGCTCTAAGTGGCAGAGATTTACGCCGCCAGCACCTCGACATTTGTCTTGACCTGCTCGGCCGCCAGAGTCACCTGCCGGAAGCTGTGGTCAATACGCACCAGACTGTCTTCGATGCGGTGAATGGCATCGACCGCCGACTGCATATTACCGGAGATTTCGCCAGTGGCGGCATTTTGCTGTTCGATCGCCCCGGCGACGCTGGTCACACTTTCCATTACAATCGTCATGGCGCCTGAGATTTCACCGAGCGCATTGACCACATCGGCGGTGACCGTCTGCATGCGAGTGATTTCTTCGGAAATGGTCTGGGTTGAACGCGCCGCCTGATTGGCCAGAGACTTGACCTCCGACGCCACCACCGCAAATCCGCGACCGGCTTCACCCGCACGGGCGGATTCGATCGTGGCATTAAGCGCCAGCAGATTGATCTGACCGGCGATGTCCTGAATCAGCGTCACAATGCCAGTCATGGCCGACGCCGAAGCGTCCAGATTTTTAGCAAAAGCGCTGGCATTTTCGGCGTGCTTGAAGATGCCTTCGACATTGTCGCGCGTAACGACCATGCTGGCCGAAATATCGCGCACGCTCTGGCTCAGTTCCTCGGTCGCGGCCGCCACCGAATTGATGATGCCGCTGGTGTCGGATGAGGCGCCAGCCACATTGGACGCCATGCCGGCGGCCTCAGTGATTTCACCAATCACCCCGCCCAGATCGTCATTAATATCGCGGCTTAAGGCATCATTGCGCAACCGGCGCATGACCGCCGCAGTACGATCGGTCGCGAACTTGACGACCTTTACCACCGCCCCCGCCTCATCGAAAATCGGATTATAAGACGCCTGAATATAGACCTCACGCCCGCCCTTACCCAGACGCTTATATTCCGCCGCCTGAAACTGACCCGCTGCCAGATCGCGCCAGAAGCTCTTATAGTCTTCAGTCGCGGCATAGGCGGGATCGCAGAACATGCGGTGATGACGGCCCTGAATTTCATTCAGATCATAACCGACGGCTTTAAGGAAATTCTCATTGGCCGTCAGAATGTCACCCGTCGGGGTGAACTCAATCACGGCCTGGGCCCGGTCAATCGCTTTGATCTTGCCCTGATAATCATCATTGCGGGATTTAATTGCGGTGATGTCGGTGGCGAACTTGATGACCCTGGTGACGCGCCCGGACTTGTCGCGGATCGGATTATAGGTCGCCTGTATCCAGACCGCTCTGCCGCCCTTACCCAGACGCTTGAACTCATCACTTTTGAAATGGCCCTGTGCCAGATCCTGCCAAAACGACTTGTAGTCGGCGCTGTCGGCATAGTCCGGCATACAAAACAGGCTGTGATGTCGGCCCTCAATTTCGTGCAGACCATAGCCCATCACCTCACAGAAATTGGCATTGGCTGTCAGTACCTGACCAGATGGTGTAAATTCAATGACCGCCTGCGACAGGCTTAAGGCATCCATGATGGAGCGATAGTCGGCAGACTGAGCGGCAAAAAACATGATGGCACCTGAAATGTGGGGAGTTCTTTTACGCTACTGCCCTCAGTTAGTTTCACAGTACGGTTAACCAGCCCTTAAATTAATACCTATCGTATACCATTTTCCGCCCATCCGACACCTTCTGTCATTAGGGCAACGCCTCACGCCGCGTCTTTAAGGCTGTCCATATCACTACGGGCAATCGGGGTGGCGTAGAGTACAACCTTGGTCACCGTACCGGCATCATCAAGCACCGGATTGTAGCTGGCACTCAAGGCGATCCGGCGGCCATCCTTACCGTAACGGACACACTCACCGTGACGGGCCTGCCCTCTGGCCAATCCATCCCAGAAATCAGAATATTCGCTGCTCAAGCCCCGGTCATATTCACATAGCTTGCGGTGCGGACGACCCAGCAGTTCATTCAGGCTATAACCGGTGAGTTTAAGAAAGCTGTCATTGGCAAACAATATCTGCCCGCGGGCGCAAAATTCGACCACGGCATGAGTATCCGACAGGGCTTTCAGCAGGTTGCGGCTGGCCAGTTCTTTTTGCTTGATGGCGGTGATATCGCAACCGGCCAGAATGACGCGCTCCATCTTGCCCATCGATGCCCTGACCGGCAGTATACATGCCTGCATCCAGCGGGCAGAGCCATCACGCGCCTGTAATTTCAGCGTTTCCTGCAAGGTTTCACCCTCGGCCACCCGGCGCCAGATATCTTCGGCGCGGCCATCATCGACGGTCGCCGGATCGCAGATGACCGTATAGGGCTTACCGCTCAATTCATTCAGACGCTGCCCCAGCATCGTCAGAAAGTCGGTATTGGCCGATACGATCGTGCCCTTGATGTCAAATTCCATCATCGGAATGGCATCATAAAGCGCCTGGCCCAGAACCTGTTCGCGGGTCGAAAACAAGGATGTCAGCATCATACGCACACTCACCTAAACATAGGGGTTGGTGTATGAAATTACTGTGCAAACCTGAATCGCGACCTAAAACCTATACTGAACAGAGCATTAACCGTATATCAACTACTTACGGGCTGCCGCCGTTTTGTCGCGGGCGGCCTTGAACTCAGAGGTCTCGCGCCACTGAGGCCACACCGTCGAGTTGGCCAGTTTCGCGCCCAGTTGATAATAGAGCGCCACATCTTCAGCCAGACCCGACAGATCCCAGTCCGCCGACCATTCGTCGTTGGCCTGATGGTAGCGGTTTTTGCGATAATCTTCATCAAAGGCGCGACCCGCCGCGACCCCGCCCTCGACCATATCAAGACCAGAAGCCGCATACAGTACCGGCACACCACGCTTGGCCAGCGGGAAGTGATCCGAACGGAAGAAATACCCCGCTTCCGGCGTTTCATCCGGGGTCAGCACGCGGTTTTGCGTCGCGGCCAGAATTTTCAGATCGTCCTCCAGCGAGGACTGGCCAAAGCCCGTCACTTCGACATTACGAGTGCGGCCCGACACATTGAGCGCATCCATATTGATCCCGCCTACGGTCTTGGCCAGCGGATAGATCGGGTTTGAGGCATAATATTCCGAGCCCAGAAGCCCGCTTTCCTCGGCGGTGACGGCGATAAAGGCGACCGTCCGGTCAGGGGCTTTGCCCGACGCCTTAAAGGCACGCGCCAGTTCGATCAGGGCAGCGACACCCGTGGCATTATCAACCGCACCGTTGAAGATAGCATCACCGTCCGCATCGGGCGTGCCGATGCCGATATGATCCCAGTGCGCCATGTAAAAGACGGTTTCATCGGGGCGCTTGGCGCCTTTGAGCTGGCCGATGATATTGCGGCTGACCACCTCAATGGCTGCCACCTTATACCCACCGGAAAGGGTAACGCCGTCGAGCGGCACGGGCTTGAAATCCTTAGATCGGGCCGCAATTTTGAGGGCATTGAGATCAAGCCCTGCCGCCGCAAATATCTTTTCGGCGGCCTCAGCGCTGATCCACGATTCCAGCTTGGGGCTGGTCGCCGATGGGTCGGGGCGGACAATATCGAACTGCGCCACCGACCAGGAGTTTTTGACGGTGTTCCAGCCGTAAGAGGCGGCCGCACTGTCGTGGATGATCATGACCCCAGCCGCCCCTTTGCGGGCGGCTTCCTCGAACTTATAGGTCCAGCGCCCGTAATAGGTCATGGCCTTACCGTTAAAGGTCTGGGCGTCCGGCTGATAGAAATCGGGGTCGTTGATCAGAACCACAATGATCTTGCCCTTGACATCAACACCTTTGAAATCATCCCAGCCCCGTTCAGGGGCGGTCACGCCGTAACCGGCAAACACCAGCGGCGCGTCCCTGAAACTCACCGCGCCCAGAGCCCCGCGTGTCGAGGCCGTGATATCTTCGCCCTGCACCAGCGGCAGAGTTTGCCCTTTAAGGTTAAGGTTCAGGGCCGGATCACTGACCTGAAATTTGCGTAATTTGACCGTCTGGGTCCAGCCGCCGTTTTCCCCGCCGGGCGCAAGGCCAGCATCTTTATAGGCCTTAGACACGAAATCGACGACCTTGTCTTCGGCGGGCGTGGCGACCCCGCGACCGGCAAATGCGTCCGATGACAACACTTTCACGTCCTCGGATATCCGCGCACCACTGATGACCGGCTCAGCACCGGCAGCGCCAGCCAGCGCTACCAGACTTACAGACAGGGCGAGCGATTTAAAGGTCATAACAAACTCCGGACAACTGGTTTCATTTGACGCTAAATCCTTACGCCACAATGTCAAGGCTGCCAGTGCACATTGGCGGACTTACTCGTTTTTTGCGGGCAAATTCATGACCTTACATTTCAACCTTATGGGTTGGCGGCGCATGGTAGGGTAACTCTAACCATTTTCAGGTGCGCGCCATGCCCGATAATCCCAAACCTGTAGACCCTGTTGTATCACCGAAAACCAGACACGATAGCCGTGATCCGTCGGGCTTTAATGAACCCGACTATCCTGATAATGCCGCGGATCAGATTATCCCCGACGACCTTGACCATAAGCCCGGAGATGAAGTCTCCGGATTTGATGACCGTAAACCCTCTGACGTCCACAAATACTAAAACAAATTAATAGCTGCTGGGCGGGTCACTGGCCGGAAAGCTGTCTTCGACCATGTGATCAACCTGATCCTCACTCAGATCATCGCGCAGTTTCTTTTCATCTTTCAGGCAGCGCCTGTACTGATACGGCCCGTGGAAAAAGCCGTCGTAAAACGATTTGAATACCGGCCCCAGAACCAGGGTCGAAAAAACCAGCATAGGCAAGCCAAAGCTTTGCTCGTGCCGTACACTTGCTGCCTGTGACATTATTCGCTCTCCCGCCATTGATGATTGGGGCGGTTCTGATCGAGTGTGCCTTCAAAATCCGGGTCTTCGCTGCGCTGATGCCGGGCATTGCTGCGCGGATCATAGGACAGGATGTAGTCATTATCGCGGTCGTCATAGGTGCTGCGATTGAGGGCGGGCGCCGATTCAGACTTCACATTCTTGTCGGATGTGCGCGGGCCAGATGTAGGCAGGTTTGAGCGGTTCGGCATTTGAACGTCTCCGTTAAATTCCAATCTTAAAGCCTAATACATGCCCCGTAAGGTTATTATGTTACACGTATGGCCTTAAGTAAAAATATAACAAATAACGCGCTTTGTTTCACCAAAAATAAACGTCACGCAACCGAAACTGAGGCGATTGCAGATTCGGAAATCAAATTGTCGTCATTTACAAATGTCACGATTTAAAGACTTCGCTTTTTAATTTAAAATAATGCTCCATATCCTGCATTTTTATGCACACGGCCTTAGTATTCGTCGCGAACCCCACTTCATTTCGCTTTGAGGAACCGCGCCATGTTTAAACGTCTACTGCCACGTCCGTCGGTTATGCAAAGGGTGGCTCTGGGCGGGCTTATTGGTGCGGGCATGGCGCTTGCCGCCATCGCCTTGGGCAAACGCTTAAAAAGTGGAGCGCTCGATGCCCCACATGACCCGGCATCGTTTATCTGCCGGCATCGTTTATCTGAAAGTACAGGGCTTATCTGAAACCACAGGAGGTTATTATGCGAGTCAGAGACCATATGAGCACCAGCTTCAAAATCATCGCCCCCGACACGACCTTGCGTCAGGCGGCTGAGATCATGCGCGACCATGATCTGGGTTACCTGCCGATTGGTGAAAACGACCGGTTGAAAGGGGCGGTCACCGATCGCGATATCGTCGTGCGCGGGCTTGCCACCGGCATGAGTGGCGATGAAAGCGTCATGCGCGTCATGACCGATCACATCACCTACTGCTTTGAGGATGATACCATCCGCGAAGCCGCCGAGGTCATGAAGGCCGAGCAGATCCGCCGACTGGTCGTCCTCAATGAGCATAAGCGCGTGTGCGGCATCATCAGTCTGGGCGACATTGCGCGTGAGCATCACGACCGCCACCTGACCGGCGACATTGAAACCGCCGTCGCCCAGCCCGGCGGACATGCCCACGCTATGGATTCCGGCATGACCTTTATCCGATAGTGTGAAAGCCAGAGCCTGCCTTCGCAGGTGACACATTATGTATGCCTTTAAACACATTCCGGCCCTCCGCCGGAATGTGGGCATATTGTTTGCGCATACGGATATATATGCGTCCTACTTCTCCCCTATTTCGCCCTTAACGACATTCGGCCATTTCTTTTTCCGAAAGTCGTTTCATGCCCATATCCCGTTTCCGCTGCGCCACGGCGCTTGGTGTTGTTCTGGCGGTTACGGGGGTGGCACCGCGGGTGTGGGCTGATACGTCGGTGGCGACGGCGACTACGACGCCGGTTGCGACCTCCACCGGCGGCAATATCGATGTCACCAGCGACGGCTCGATCACCCTGACCAGCGGGACGGCGGTCACGGTCGATAGCGATAATACCGTCACGCTCAATGGCACGATCGCAATGTCGGGGGCAGAAAGTAACAGTACCGGCGTGCTGATCGACGGGGCACGCTCGACCACGCTCGACCTGTCCGGTACCATTACCGTCACCGACGACTACACGGCTGCGGACGAAGACGATGATGACCTGGTGGACGGCGTGTTTGCCGAAGGTACCGGCCGCTACGGGGTGCGCGCCACCGGACTTTTGACCGGCGCGATTGACATCGACAGCACGATTACGGTCGAGGGTAATCAGTCCTATGGCATTTCGCTCGAAGGCGGTCGTACCGGCGACTTTATCTTTGACGGAACGATTTCGGTGCTGGGCGATGACGTCGTAGGGCTTAATCTGGCGGGCACCCAGACCGGCCAGACCTACATCAGCGGCTCGATCAGTGCGACGGGCAAGGATTCCTCGGCGGTCGATATTTCCGGCCTGATCGACGGGGCGCTAATATTTGACGGCAGCATTTCCGGCACCGGCTATCGCTATACCAGCATAGGTGAGGACTATCTCGACCTGCTGCAAGCGGATGATCTCTATCAGAACAAGGCCCTGGTCAGCATCTCTAATGATGTCACCCAGGGGATTCTCATCAATGCCGGGGTGACCAGCACCGATGACGACAATACCGACGAAAACGGCAACGGCATCGAAGACACCGAAGAAGGCACCGCCAGCATCGCCCAGTATGGTGGGAATGCTGGCCTTCTGGTGGGGTCGGACAGCAAGGCCATTACCATCAGCCCGATCGTGGTCGCCGATACCGCTGTTGAGCCCGATGAGGTCAATCATGGTCTGGATATCCGCGGTTCGATCGCAAGCTACGGTATCTATGAAGGCATAGACGCAACGGCGGTGCAGATCGCGGGGCTGGGCTATGACACCACCATCACCAACGGCATCTCGATCTCAGGCTCGGTAGGCTCGACCGCCTATGAAGGCATAGCGCGCGGATTGTCGCTGCTTGAGGGGGCTCAGGTCGGGCGGCTGGACGTGTCGGGAAGTTTAACCGCGTCATCGACCACGACCGATTATGATACGGCCTATGCGCTGGATATCGCCTCCGGCGCCAATCTGTCGGCACTGAACATCAAAACCGGCGGCTCAGTGGTGGCCTATGGTTATGGCACAACCGCCAATGCGACGGCCATTCGCGATCAGTCCAACACCCTGACCTCGATCACGGTCAACGGCGGCATTACCGCCAGCATCACACCGGGTGATGAGGACGAAGACGATGTGACCGATACCGCCGTCAACCGCGCCGTGGCCATCGACCTGAGTGGCAATACAGTGGCGACGAATCTCAACATCACCGATGAATATCCTGATGATGATGACTATGCCGCCCCCTATATCGCCGGAGATGTCAAGTTCGGTTCCGGCAATGACAGCCTGACGATGAGCGGCGGCTATCTGTACGGCAATGTCGATTTCAGTGCCGGTGCCAACAGCCTGACCCTTGATGACGAGGCGATCCTGTTGGGGAAACTGACGGGCGCAGGAACGGTCGCGGTCGATATTGAAAATGCCCGTCTGGGCCTGTCGGCCGGATCGCAGCTTAACCTGTCGTCCTTACACCTCGGCAGCGAGGCCGAGCTTTATATGGTGCTGCAAACCGCGGCCCCGACGACGCCGGTCTTTATCAATTCCGGCCCAACCACCTTTGATGACGGGGCGGCCATCTATCTGTCACTGGATGAGATCATCCAGAGCCCGACCCGCTTCACCCTGATGACTGGCACCAATATCGACTACGGATCGCTTGACCTTGAGGACATGGATGAGAATGTGCCGTGGCTCTATAAGGTCAGTCTGGCTACGGGTGAGGCCAATGAAAATCTCTATGCCGATTTCCGCGTGCGCACCCAGTCAGAGTCGGGCCTGAATATGAATGAATATTCGGCCCTGAACGCCATTCTGACCGCCGCCTCTACTGTAGATGCCACCACCACCACAATATTGAGTGAAACTACCCGTTCCGGTTTTACCAAGGTCTATACGGCTTTCCTGCCAGACTATTCCGGTGAGAACCTGCTGACCCTGTCCAAAGGTCATCAGGCCCTCAATCAATCCCTGGCCAAGCAGTCTTTCCTGCCCGACGCCGGTCAGACCCAGTATTGGCTTCAGGAATATGGCTATAGCCTAAAGCGCGAACGCGGGGATACCACCGGTTTTCAAAGCACCGGTTTCAGCTTTGCGGGCGGCGCCGAGCGTGGTCTGGGGCAAAATCAGGCCATTGGCGTCTATGTGTCCTATACGACGACCTCACCGGAAGATACTTACGCCACCGCCAATGAAACCACCTCGGCCGAGGATATCACCATTGGCGGCTACTGGCGTGTCAATGCCGGCAATCTCAAGGGCTGGGCCAGTGCCGGTCTCGGCCGGACCATGTTCACCAGTGAGCGCGAACTTCTGTCTGATTATTCGGCGCTGATCTCGACCGGCAAATGGAACGGATATTCCTTGAGCGGTAATTTCGGGGCGTCCTATGAGACAGCACTGGGCCCGGTCAGCCTCAAGCCCACGGCCACGGTCGACTATTACGCCTTGAAAGAAGACAGCCGTACCGAGACCGGCGGCGGTTCCAGCTTTGACCTCAGCGTCGATGATCGCACCAGCCATCTGGCCAGTGCCGCGGCGATCCTCTATCTGGGGCGCGCCAAGAAAGACGCCCTGATCCGACCGGAAGCCTGGGTCGGTTACCGCAGCAAT
Organism: Asticcacaulis machinosus; assembly: GCF_028550435.1. Lineage (GTDB taxonomy): Bacteria > Pseudomonadota > Alphaproteobacteria > Caulobacterales > Caulobacteraceae > Asticcacaulis > Asticcacaulis machinosus. Next base: position 439,260 of record NZ_JAQQKV010000002.1, read on the forward strand.
TTTTCGGTCAATATAGATGACACGGTGGCTCGCTTTGGTGACGGCACACCCTTTACCCTGACCGGCGGTGACCTTAAGGGCGGGGCGCCGGTGGTGGGAATGCGCCTCTCTGCGGGCAACGAATATGGTTATCTGTCGCTGGAGGCCGAGGGCGAGAAATACAGCGAATATGATAACTATTCGATCAGCCTGCGCACCGGTTTCAAATTCTGATTTGTATCCCAAAAGCAACACGCCCCATGCTGCTATGCAACATTAGTCAGTAAACGCCCTTCCCAACGCTGTTATTTGACGTTAAGGTGCCTCATCGGGAGACCGGTAGGCCGGATTGCGACGGGCAAGTGTAATTTATGCTTAATTATCTATTATTTGCAGAATCCCGTCAGACCGCCTGAAAGTTGGCGTATATTATTTTGGGGTATTATCCAGACACTCGCAGAGTTTAGGCTTAGTCCTTGCTCAGCGCTTCGCACCGGCGGGTCTTATGTCCGGTTTCTGGTGGTGCCGGAACATGGATTTTACAGGTAATTTTTAAAGCGGGCTGACTGACAAGTGCTGTTCAATTCAATTGAATTTATTGTCTTTTTTATAGCGACTGTCATCGGTTACATGCTGATGCCACAGCGTGCACGCCTACCTCTTTTGCTGATCGCCAGTCTGGTATTCTATGGCTGGTCAGGGCCTTTGTTCCTGGTCCATTTGCTGGTGGCCGCCGCCCTTGTCTATTATTTCGCAATCGCGATAGAAAAAGCCGAGGATAAGCCCCGCAAGCAGAAGATCATGACCATCGCCATTGTGCTGTTGGTACTCAATCTGGTCGGTTTTAAATATACGTCCTTTTTCAATGAATCTTTGCGCGGCCTGTTCGGCTGGTTTGGGGCATCCTATGATGTGCCGGTTCTGAACATCATTCTACCGCTGGGGATTTCGTTCTACACTTTCCTGATGATCGGTTACCTGATCGACACTTTCCGCGGTGACAAAGCCGAACGCGATCCGTGGGTGTTTGGCACATTCGTGTTCTTCTTCCCCAAGATGATCGCCGGCCCGATTGAGCGCGGCAAGAACCTGCTGCCGCAACTGCGCGCGCCCCTCAAAGGTTTTGACTACGCCCTGATGACCGCCGGTCTGCAACTGATGCTGTGGGGCGCATTCAAAAAGGTGGTGGTCGCGGACCGCATCGCCCCGTTCGTTAACCGCGTCTATGACAACCCTCAGGCCTATGACGGCGTGTCGATGGTGTTTGCCACCTGGCTCTATGCCTTTCAGCTCTATTTCGACTTCAGCGGCTATACCGATATCGCGCTAGGGGCGGCTATGGTGTTTGGCATCAAGCTGTTGCCGAACTTCAACCGCCCCTATTTTGCCGTCTCCATTCAGGACTTCTGGAAGCGCTGGCATATATCTTTGAGTTCATGGCTCAATGACTACGTCTATACGCCGTTTTCGCGCAGCCGCTGGACCGGGCTTAAGATGTATAATCTGATGCTGGCCGGGATGATGCTGACCTTTGTCGTGTCCGGTTTCTGGCACGGCGCCAACTGGACCTTCATCGTCTGGGGCGCGCTGCACGGCACCTATGTGGTCGTGTCCCTGCTGGCGCAAAAGCCGTGGAACAAGTTTGCCAAAAATTCCGGCCTGACCAAGCGCCCGAAAACCTATCGTGCCCTCAAAATCGGCGTGACCTTCCTGCTGGTGTGCTTTGCCTATATCTTCTTCCGCGCCAATTCTCTGGCCGATGCCGGCTACATCATCAGCCATATGCACACCGGCTGGGGCGGGTTTACCTCCGGTATCCGCGCGGTGATCGACGGCAAGCTGGCCGAAATGGCGCTGGCGATCCTTGGCATCATCGTGGTTATGGCGCCGGAATGGTACAAAGACCACGCCAAGGTCGGCGATATCTACCGTGCTCTGCCGTCCTGGCAACGCTGGGGCCTGATCTATGCCGCCACGGTCGCCGTCGTTATTCTGGGGGCCTATTACAACCTCGACCAAAAATTCATCTATTTCAGGTTCTGATGATGGACAGCGAAACGCAAAAGCCAAAAACCGGTGACGCGGCGCCTCCAGAAGCGGTCGTAAAGCCCAAGGGCGTGTTAAGCCTGCTGGGCCGCCTTAGCCTGTTGGCCATTGTCGCCGTCGCGACCCTGATGGCCGTGGTGCTGGGCATCCCCGATGATAACGACTATGCCCGCGCCACTTTGCTTAAGCATGACCGTTTGTCGACCCTGCCGGGCAAGAAGATCGTTCTGGTGGGCGGATCGAACCTGTCCTACGGCATGGATTCGACTCTGATTGAGCGTGAAACCGGCTGCCCGGCGGTCAATATGGGCCTCAACGGCTATTTCGGCGTGCGCTATCTGATGCGCGAAGTCGCCGACGACGTGAAGCCCGGCGACATCATCGTCATCGCCTTTGAGTGGGACAGCTTCGGCAAGCCGATCGATGGGTCGGGCAAGGATCTTTACGCCATCGTCAAGACCAATCCGGCGGCCATCGCTTACCTTACGCCACAACAGATCGGTGAGGCTGTCTCGGCTATCCCGTTTGTCGCCCAGTCCAAGCTGCTGCGCATCGGCAATCAGGCCGCGCGCGGTGAATTATTCAAGCCCAAGGGCGATAATTTGCTGGATCAACTGATCGAGGTGGAATCCTTTAAGAGCTTCGCGCCGACCGGCGACCTGATCGGCCACAAAGGCGTTGCCTGGACCGGCGATATCGAAGAGGGCACCAAGCTTTATCAGACCGGCGTAGACCCCACGGTCGTGCCCGCCATCAAGGCCTATGCCAAACAGATGGAAGCCAAAGGCGTGCATGTGGTCATGTCCTATACCCCGACCATGCGCCACTATTACGAAGCCAATAAAACTCAGATTGACAGCGTTCATACGGCGCTGACCACAGGCCCTGACGCCGTCAAGGCCCCGCGTCCGCCATCGGATTATGTGTTCGATGAATCGCTGTTTTTCGACACGGTCTATCACCTCAAGGCCGAAACCCGTCACCTCCGCGTCCAGCAAGTCGTAGGCGATCTGCGCACCACGCTCAAAGACGCGGCCACCTGTTCCAAACCTAACTAAAGGAAACTCGAATGACCGAAGACCAAATCTACGCCGCCATCGTTGAGATCATCAGCCAGACGCTGGATGACAAGGGCCTCGACGTGCCGGAAATCACGCCTGAGACCGAAGTTCTGGGCGATGAACTGGGTATCGATTCGCTCGATCTGGCCACGCTCGTGTCCGAACTGGAAAAGAAGATCGGCTTCGATCCGTTCGCCAAGGGCTTCATTGAATTCAAAACGGTCGGCGAACTGACCAAGCTTTACGTGCGATAATCGCATGCGGATAGGGCTGGATCTCAAACCCGGAGATGATACCGCACTGGTGGCGCGGGGCGAAGCCCTGTTCACCCGCGGCGATATCCGGGCCCGTGCCGATGACCTGTCGGCGGCGATCACAGAGCGCGGGGTTTCCCGCGTTCTGGTGCGCAGTGACGATTCTGCCCTGATCCTTGAAGCCATTGATGCCTGCGACCGGGCGGGGGCTGACCTGTTCATCGCCCACACCACGATTGCGCAAGACCGTATCGACGCCATCTGCGCCGAACATGGCATCGGGCTGGTGCTGAACGGTGAGCGGGATTGGCGCAGCGCCACGCCATCCCCGTCCGAGAGCCGCATCTATATGATGACCTCCGGTACCACGGGTATGCCCAAGGTCGCCGCCCATTCCCTGCAAAGCCTGCTGGCCAAGGCCAAGGCCGGTGTCAAACGCCGCCCCGATCAGGGCGGGCGCTGGGTGCTGACCTATCAGCCGACCGGCTTTGCCGGTATTCAGGTCAGCTTAACCGCGGCCCTGTGGGGCGGTCTGCTGATCACACCGGCTGAACGCACTATGAGCGGCTTTTATCATGTCAGCCGTCACTGGAACGGTACGCACATTTCCGGCACGCCGACCTTTTGGCGATCGTTCCTGATGGTGGCCGATCCGGCGCAACTCAGCCTGCAGCAAATCACGCTGGGCGGCGAAGCGGCCGATCAGCCGACCCTTGACCGCATCCGCAAAGCCTTTCCTGACACCCGCGTCACCCACACCTATGCTTCGACCGAAGCGGGCGTAGTCTATGCGGTGCATGATGGCCTTGAGGGCTTTCCGGCGGCGTGGCTGGAAGCCGCCCCTTCCGGTGTGGCCCTGCGCATCAAGGACGGATTTCTTCAGATCAAGACCCCCAACATGATGAGCGGCTACCTGTCGGCAGCGTCTCAGCCGCTGCTGGATGACGGCTGGCTGGCGACCGCCGATCTGGTTGAACTGGCCGGAGACCGCGTTAAGGTGCTGGGCCGTGACGACAACACCATCAATGTTGGCGGCTCAAAGGTTTACCCCTTGCCGGTCGAAGCTCTGATCCTGAAGCAGGACGGGGTTATTGAGGCCCGTGTCTACGGACAGCCCAATCCGGTCACCGGCGCTCTGGTCGCCGCCGATGTCGTGCTGGAAGACGGCGCCGACGAAAAGGCTGCGCGCAAAGCGATACTGATCGCCTGCCGTGAAGCCCTGCCCGCCTATTCGGTGCCCAGATCACTTAATTTTGTCGATAAGATCGCGGTCTCGGCTGCGAATAAAAAGGGATAGCTATGCGTCACGTTATTGTCACCGGCGGCAGCCGCGGTCTGGGCGCGGTGATGATCGAAGGCCTTCTGGCCGACGGTTATCGCGTCTCGACCTGTAGCCGGAAGAAAACCGACAATATTGCCCGCCTTGAGGCCCATCCCGAATATGGTCAATACTTCTTCTGGCAAGCGTGCGAAGTCGGTGAAGCCGATCAGGTCGATGCCTTCGTCGAAGCCGCCGTCGAATGGGCGGGCGAAGACGGCCTGTGGGGTCTGGTTAACAATGCCGGCGTCGCTCAGGCCGGGATTCTGGCCTCCTTCCCCAATGTCGAAAGCGAGCGCATCCTGAAAATCAATCTGCTCGGCACCATTCAGATGGCGCGCGCCGCCTCCAAGGTCATGCTGGCGCAAAAGCCCTCCGAAAATCAGGGTGGCCGGATTATCAATATTTCGTCGATCATCGGTACACGTGGCTATAACGGCTTGTCGGCCTATTCAGCCTCAAAGGCGGGCGTGGATGGCTTCAGCCGCGCGCTGGCCCGCGAACTGGGCCGCCGCCAAATCACGGTCAACAGCGTCGCTCCCGGCTATGTCGCGACCGAAATGTCATCGACGCTTACCCCTTCGCAGCTTAAGCAAATTGTCGGGCGCACGCCGCTGGGGCGACTGGCCGATGAAGACGATATCCTGAACGCCGTGCGCTTTTTCCTGAGCGATGGCGCGCGTATGGTCACGGGTCAGACCCTGATCATTGATGGCGGCATTAGTACGTAAAGCCTTAATTTTCAGGGCTTTGTGAGTTTGAGTGACGTAAGGTAAGATCAGGTTTACGCCTGCCCTTTAAAGATCGGTTCTGGCACGGGTGTTGCACCGCGTCATGCCCGACACCCAACACGGAGCAAGTGACATGACGCGCAAACCTTTGCTGTCTCTGGTAACCCCCGCCTATAACGAAGCGGAAGGGATAGAGGCGTTTCATGCCCGTGCTCAGGCCGTCATGGAAAGTCTCGACGGGCTGGATTACGAAATGATCTATGTCGATGACGGCAGCCGCGACGACAGTTTTAAGATCATGAGCGAATTTGCCATCACCAATCCGCGCGTCAAGGTCGTCAAGTTTTCACGTAATTTCGGCCACCAGATCGCGATTACCGCCGGACTTGATCATGCCAGGGGTGACGCCATTGTCTTTATAGATGCCGACCTGCAGGATCCGCCTGAACTGATCCATGACATGGTTGCAAAATGGCGTGACGGCTTTGATGTGGTCTATGCCAAACGCGCGCGCCGCGAGGGCGAGACCAAATTCAAGCTGTGGACCGCGGCGATGTTTTACCGCCTGCTGCGTTCGCTTTCCAATATCGATATCCCGCAGGATGTCGGTGATTTCCGCCTGATCTCCGCCCGTGTCGCCAATGAACTGCGGGGTATGCGGGAAAAAGACCGCTTCATTCGCGGGCTGGTGAGCTGGGTCGGTTTCCCACAGACCTTCGTGCTCTATGACCGCGATGAACGTTTTGCCGGGGAAACCAAATATCCGCTCAAGAAAATGCTGAAATTCGCCTTCGACGGCATTACGTCATTTTCCAATACCCCGCTGAAAGTGGCGACATGGATGGGTTACGGCGCGTCAGCTCTGGCGTTTCTTTATCTGGCGTCGGTGTTCGTGCAGTGGGCCTTTGGCATCACCGTCGAAGGCTGGGCCACCATGATGGTCGCCATGCTGTTCTTAGGCGGGGTGCAGTTAATCTGTATCGGGATCTTAGGGGAATATCTCGGCCGCATATTTAATGAGATCAAACCCCGTCCCGTCTATATCGTGCAGGAAGTGGCCAGTTCCGCTGAAACCGCCACCACCGACCTTGACACCGCCGCCCCTGTGGCAGCCTTTGCCGAACACGGCCGGAGATAGATTGTGACCTCTGACCTGACCCCTGTGGCGCCAAAATCCGCATCCACCGCCCTGATCATCCGCGTACTGGCGTTCAATCTGCCGCTGGTTTTTGGCCTGCTCAGCCTGAACGTCCTGCCAGAAGTTTTGCAGCCATTTTTTGCGGGCCTGATGATGATGATCCTGCCGGGTCTGGCCTGGTCAGATATGCGCGGCAGGGATTTCGTCGTCCTGCTGTTCCGGGTGGTCATTATCTCCATACTGGCGTCGGCGGCGGTGTGGTTGCTGCTCATGCCTTTGCCCGGCCCGACCAGCCGCATCGCGTTCGTGGTCGGTCTTGCGCTCATCGTCAATGCGGGCCTGTGGTTCGGCACCAAGCGCCAGTGGTTTGACCTGACCGAAATCGTCAAACCCCTGCCCGCCGTTCTGCTGGCGGTGGCAGCTCTGTTCTACCTGCAATCGTTCATGGGCGCGACCAAGTTTGTGCCGCAGCTTGAGGATCAGGACATGGAGCTTCAGGCCACCGCCTATGGCATGATCAATGACGGCACGCCGAACATGGTCACCAATCGCGGCACCCGTTTTTATCTGGCCCATCCGCTGATGCTGCACTTCTGGATCGGCGAAGGGGCGCTGTTCGAAGATGAGATCGACGGCTTCAAATATTATTATGACGCCTCTGTCGCCGCCAAAGACCCGAACTTTGACCGTCAGGCCGCGTGGGATCAGTCGTTTGTGCAGTTTAATGCAACGCCCCTGCTGCTGGCCACGCGCACACCCAATATTTTCCTCAGCTTCCTGATTATCTTTCCGCTTGGGTTTTTGGTCCACCGCCTGTCCGGATCGCTGATTGCCGCAGCGGGGGCCGGTGTGTTTTATGCGACCTTCCCGGAAATCTACGTCCGCTCAAGTTACGGCGGCTACATGGCCATCAGTAATTTCTGGCTGGTGTGCAGCGCCTATTTTTACCTGCGCGCTACCGGCCTGTTTACCCATGCGCCTGCGGTTACCGATCCGGTCGACAGCGATCGCCGCAGAGGGTTCTGGGCGTCGTTCATGTCGTCTATCTCCGACCAGAAGGGCGCGCTTTTGCCGATGGCCGTGCCGGTCCATGTCGGTTTGCGTTTCCTGATGGACGGCGGGCTAAAGGGCCTGTTTGACGGCGGCATCAAGGGCGCGTGGGATAAGCTGATGGCGCGGCCCGATGTGCGCGCCGGTCTTGCGGTCTGTCTCGGCTTTCTGGGCGGGTGGATGGCGTTTATCGTGTACGGCTTTATCGTCGATCCCCATGAATTTTACGAAGAACATATCTACGATCACCTGATCGGGCGGCTCAAAGCGGCTGAGGATAAGGTGGTCAGCGACTGGGTCTATCCGTCGGCTGGTGAACTGTGGATGCAGTTCATCACCCACTATGGCTGGCTGACCATGATCGCCTTTGGTCTGGCGCTTATCTACGGCGGGCGGCGCATCCGCGAAGGGGTCGGCTTTCTGGTGCTGTGGTTTGCCATTGGCGCGATTGGTTTTAGTCTGGTGGACTGGCGCCAGACCAAGCATTTTGCCCACTTTGTCCCGGCGCTGGTGATGCTGACCGCCGTCTACTGGGCCTCGCTCAAAGGACGCTGGCAGCAGGCCTTTACCGCCTTTATGGTCGTGACCATTGTGTGGAACTTCTACCGGGTCATACTGACCATGCAAAACTTCACTTATATTCAACCGCTGCCGATCTGGTAATCTGATTTTTTGAAAGAGGCTGTTCACGGTGCGTAAAATTGTGGTCGCGGGTGCAGCGGGTCAGGTCGGCAGCCGGTTGTGCGCCTTACTGGCAAACGCCGGTCATGTGGTGCTTGGCATCGATCGCAATGTCCGCCCGCAGGACGCCCCCAAAGGTGTTGTCTGGATCAGGTCCGATCTGCTGGAACCGCAAAACTACGCCCATGCGCTCAGCGGCTATGAGATTGTCATCGATTGTGCAGGGCTTGCCGGTAAGGCCCGCCCCGCCGACTATATGCGTGAAAATGTCGAAGCCACGCGTACCCTCCTTAATGCGGCCGTTAACGCCGGGGTGACGCGCTTTATCTATATCTCCAGCATCGCCGCCAAGTTCACCGACCGTAAGCACTATGTCTATGCCGACTCGCGCAATGCCGCCGAAGCGGTAGTATCAGCCGCCCCGTTGAGCTGGACCATTATTCGTCCGACCATGATCTTCGGGCCGGATTCGGCGGTTCAGGCCAATCTGTCGAAGCTGGCGGGCCTGCCGGTCACGCCTGTGTTCGGCGATGGCCTCAGCAAGGTACAGCCGGTGGTCTCAGATGATGTGGCCGCTCTGTTGTCGCAACTGGCTTTCGGAGATGATGCCGCGGGTGCCACGATCGAAGTCGGGGGCGCGGAAACCTTCGACATGCACGGTCTTTTGAGCAAATTGCGCACGCTAAACGGTGCCGATCAGCCCGCGAAATTTGTGCATCTGCCGTTGTCGTTCATGCGCGCGTCGCTGGCTATGGTTGAAGGCGCAGTGTTCAAATTCCTGCCGTTCACCAGCGGTCAATTAGCCGCCTTTGCCAATGATGCGATAGCCGACCCGCATCCGCTGATGGCCAAATACCTGCCCGCACCTCAAGTCCTGGATGAGCGGATCGTACCGCCCAAGGGTGCCCATACAACCTCGGATTCGGCGCTGGGCAAGGAGTTTTACCTGTTCACCCGCCACCTGACCCGGACGGGTGGCACGGCCTATCAGGAAAGCAAATATATCGATTTCCACCGCCGCCATCCGCTTGAGCCCATTGATGCTTTTGAGGGCCTGTTGCTCAAGGTCGCCCGCTCCGGCGCGTTTGGGGTGTGGCTGACCGACAGTTTTACCGGCCTTTTGGGGCGGCAATCGGTCGTGCGCGCCAAGCTGGTTCTGACTATGGCTCTGCTGGAATCGGCCCCGCCCAGCTTTCATGAACTGGATGCGCCCGACCCCAAGGGCATGGCCTGGCCGTTCATGGTTCTGCGCGGGATCGAAGCCGCCTTTGGCGTATTACTCGGCGCGCTGATCTTCATTCCCGCCAAGCTGATTTTGGGCCGTAAGGCTAAGGGGGCGCGGTCATGAGTGATTCCATAGTCATCATCGGCGGTGGCGCCTCGGCCGTCCATGCCGCCCAGACCGCCCTTGAGAAGGGTCGCACCGTGACCCTGATCGATATCGGGGTCACCGGCCCTGAACCGGCGCTCCCAGGTGCGTCGCTCAACGGCCTGAAAACCGACCTCGACGATCCGGTATCCTATTTTCTGGGTGAGGACTATTCGTCGCTTATTCTGCCCTCAAACGGCAGTGAATATTACGGCTTTCCGCCTTCGAAAGAATATGTCCTGCGCGATGTGATCGGCGCGGATCAAAAGGTCGCGGGTATCGCCCCGCTATCCTCCTATGCCGGCGGCGGTCTGGCGCAGGCGTGGACCGCCGGTTCTTATCCGTTTACGGACGGTGAACTTGAGGCGTTCCCCTTTGGCTGGGCTGATATGGAACCGGCCTACAGTGAGGTCGCACGCCGCATCGGCGTCAGCGGGGTCACCGATGATGACCTGTCGGCCTTTATGCCGACCCACGAATCCTTGCAAGCGCCGATCCCAATGGATGAGCACTCGCAACATCTGCTGTCGACCTATTCGGCCAAACGCGCCAAACTAACCGCCAAGCACAACATGTATCTGGGCCGCGCCCGGATCGCCTCCCTGTCGCAGGATCACGGTGATCGTCCCGCCTGTTCGCGCTGTGGCCGATGCCTGTGGGGCTGCCCGACCCAGTCGATCTATACGCCGTCGGTTACGCTGGAGCATCTGCGCCGCCAGCCGGGGTTTAGCTACCTGCCCGGCGTGAGGGTCGACCGGTTTGAATTTGATGACGGTGGCCGCGTAACACAGATCGTGGCTCATCGTCTTGAGGATGGTGTGGACATTACCTTGCCGGTTGAGACTCTGGTGCTGGCGGCGGGGACCATCGGCAGTGCGCGCATCCTGTTGCAATCCCTGCATCACGCGGGACAGGACGTGGCGCTGTCCGGCCTGATGGATAATCGTCAGGTGCTGATGCCGTTCATCAATCTGGCGCGGGTCGGGTCATCCTTTGATGACAACAGCTATCAGTATAATCAGCTCGCCATCGGCGCGCCGATGGATCATCCCCATGACTATGTGCATGGCCTGATGACGACGCTGACCACCGCGCTTATTCATCCGGTGGCGCAATCTTTGCCCGTCGGGATGCGCACCGCCACCGGAATTTTCCGTAATATTCACGGCGCGCTGGGGCTGGTGAACATTAACTTCGCTGACACCCGCCGCGCCGACAACACCGTATCACTGGAACCGGGAACGGACGGCAAGCACCGTCTGGTGATCAACTATACGCCGTCGGCGGATGAAGCGGATCGCATCAAGCGCGTAGTGCCAAAGTTCCGTAATTTCCTGATGGATATGGGCTGTTTCGCGCCGCCGCCGATGACCCGCCTGCGCCCAATGGGGGCCAGCGTCCACTATGCCGGTGTCATGCCTATGCTGAATGATGGCGGTGATTTCACTACCGATCGCGCCGGGCGGCTACGGCCGTTTGAGAACCTGATCGTGGCGGACGGTTCGACCTTTACGTCCCTGCCCGCCAAGAATTTGACCTTCACCCTGATGGCCAATGCCACGCGTATTATGCACGAGGCTTTAGCTTAGTAAGGCGGATCGATTTTCGGGGGATTGCCCGCCACGGTCTGTTTGGCGATATCGACGGCTGCGGTGAACTGCGTGACATTATTCATGCCGCCGCACACCATTACCACCGCCGCCAGAGCCAGCGCCTTAAGCCGGTGCGGGCTGAACCATGAAAAGGCCGACAGCATAATCAGGGGTGGCAGGACATAGGGCGCATACAGAAAGGTCAGTTCGCCGTAGAGCACATGCAGTACGCCTTCAAAAACGATCATCAGGGCAACCGCAATCGCCACCGGCCGCAGACGCTGATGGACAATCGCCCCCCAGATTCCGAGCGCCAGAAGGACGACCCACGCCAAGGTCGCGGCGATCCCCGGCACGGTGCGGGTAAAGCCGGAATGCTGATTATTGATGATGTAATATTCTTTGTTGACCCATTGCGAGACCTCCATGACCTGCAGATAGGGGGCCGGTGAAATCTGGGTGGTGATATAGAGCGACTGAAGATTCTCCAGCGGCGTCCAGCCCGGCCGGCCGGCCGCACCAGCGACCGGTTGCACAAAATAGGCTTCGGTTTTAACAATGCGCGGATCAAAGAACAGACCAGCGTCGTTGAAGGTGAAAAACTGCACCACCGCCAGCACGAATATGACCCCAAGCGCTATGGCGGATATGCGGATCACCGGCGATTTCAACCAATAGATGACAAAAGCCTTTAAGGAAAACGTGCCTTGCGGAGCCGCTTCGCCGTCAGGGCGCATTGGCCAACGCGCCAGGGTCGCGATCAACCCGAACATCCAGCTTGTGATCGTGATACTGAGCGTGCCCGCGCTCATCAGTATCCACCAGATATGCGATTTCGTGCGACCATAGGCCAGCAGGATCAGCGCCAGAATGATGGTGATCTGCGACGGCAGGCTTTGTTCAATGACGCTGTTCCAGTGCAGAAATGTGCCGCTGGAGGCCATGACGCCGACAAACAACGCCGATACCGCCTTGGGCATGGCCAGCCCCCGCAAGGCGGCATACATCAACCCAAGGCTCAGGGCTGAGAACAGCAAGATAATGTTTCTGGCCGCCTCATAGGGCGCCATGCCCAGCTTGGTGAGGATGATGCCAAAGGGCGAAATCAGGATCGAGGCGGCCGGATGAACCGTGGTGCGGTAATGATCGCTGTCGGCATCGGTCATGTTCTGAGTGACGCGGTAGATATCGCCCTGAAACCACAGATCAAGGCCGCGCGTGTCTTCGAGGGTCATCCCAAGCTGATTGAAACCCCACAGCGATGTCATCAGTCCGCAGGCTCCTAATGCGGCGGCGATGACACCATCCAGCCGGTCAAGTTTAACGCGCTCACCCGTATCGTGCCGGGCAAATGCATCCTGTAGCTGAAGCGCCTGTTCCGGCAGCCGTAAAATATCTTTGATCGCGAAGGTCATGGGAAGGCTTTCATTTTTTATGTTTTTGAAAATGAAACGCAAAGACTTACGGGCACGCATACTGCGGCGCACCTAAAAATTAATAAAGCATAAACCCTGTTATAAGAACAAGATTCTCCAATATCGTACGCTTTGCGATAACGGCGATGTGTGACGGTCATGCAACTGAATTTGCATAGCTTAGCGCCTAAGGTGTAAGCCGTTGACTTTCCCGGTATTGACAGGCTCAGTGCCGCATACGCGCTTTTTCCGATTGCCAACCCGAATGACTAAGGTGACCTCTTGATCCCCGGCCTTAACTATACGCCCGATCCGGTGAAGCAGCCTTTGCTGCACCGCATCATGACGATACTGGCCATGCCTATGGTCGGGCAGTTTGCGCGCTTTCTGATGGTGGGGGCCACGGCCACTCTGACCCACTCCCTGATCCTGTTTCTGCTGGTGGAATATGCACACCTGAAACCACAGATCGGCAATGCCATCGGCTTTTGTGGCGGGGTGACGGTCAGCTATATCCTGAACAGCCGGTTCACTTTTCGCGCCAGATCGGGGAACGCTTCCAATTTCAGGTTTGTGCGCTTTTTAGGGGTGACAGGCATTGGGTTCTGCCTAAATGGTCTGCTGTTTGGCCTGTTCCACAATATGGGTCTGCACTATCTGGTGGCGCAGTTGATGGCGACCGCCATTGTTGTGTTCTGGAATTTTTTCGGGTCGCGCCTGCTGGTCTTTTTCCATCACCCGCACAAGACCGACGCCTGATACCTAAGGCATCGGCACGCTTAAGTGCACCACATCATCTCCGGCAATGACATCACCGGCCTCCAGCGTCGGCTGGTTGAGTACCCGTGCATACAACGGCGCGAAATCTTCCTGCGTAAAGTTCAACAGCCTCTCAAGGTCGGGCAGAACGAAATAGGTTTCCTGAAAGTCGTCGATGCGGTAGCGCGTGCGCATCACGCGCTCCAGATCAAAGGCTATGCGATTGGGTACGGGGCTTTCCAGCGCATAGGGCGTCTCGCTATATGACGACAAAATCCCGGCCCCGAAAATGCGCACTTCACCGGCCTCAAACACCAGACCAAATTCGACCGTGTACCAGTAAAGCCGCGCCAATGGCTCCAGCGCGCCCAAAGCTTTCGCCCGCAATCCACCCTGACCATAGGCCTGAATGAAATCGGCCATGACCGGGTGCATCAGCATCGGCACATGACCAAAGACATCATGAAAAACGTCGGGTTCCTGAAGATAATCCAGTTGATCGGCCCTGCGGATAAACTGCCCGGCCGGAAAACGGCGGTTGGCCAGATGCTCGAAAAACACCTCATCGGGCACCAGCCCCGGCACCGCCACGACCTGCCAGCCGGTAGCCGCATGGAGAATATCATTCAACCGCTCAAAACGTGGGATTTCATCGGCAATATTCAGACGATCGAGCCCCGCCATAAAATCGGCGCAGGCCCGGCCTTTAACCTGCTTGATCTGGCGCTGATAAAGGGTTCTCCAGACATCGTGTTCCGCCGGCCTATAGGTGTCCCAGTCCTGCGGAATCGTCCAGTCAGGCCGGTCAGGGACATAACCGCCGGCCTTGCCGTGTAACTCAACTGTGGTTTGGAGAAGCATGGACCGTGTCACCCTGATGTTCCGCTGCCGCGCCATTGATGAAGCGCGCCAGCTTGAGATCTTTTTCGGTCAGGCCCTTGGCATCATGGGTCGTCAGATGAATAGCCACGCGGTTATAGACATTGCTCCATTCCGGGTGGTGATCGACCGCTTCGGCATAGTGGGCAACCTCGGTCATAAAGGCCCAGGCAGCACGAAAATCCTTAAATTGCAGGTGACGCTCAAGCGCGGTATCGCCCGAAGTCAGATCCCAGTCGGGCAAGGATTTTTTCAACCCTTTAAGGTCATCAGCCGTCAGACGGGTAACTAAAGCCGTAGTCATTTGGGCCTCCAGTAGTTACATTTGATCTTAATTTAGCATGTTTTTGGCATTGCCGTCAAAAATCATAATCCATCCCGCATAAAAGCATAATTATTTTTATTATCGCGATCTGGCGGTCAAACTTTTCACAAAAACGTTTTCTCACACCCTGAATTAGGTCTGTTATTTCGGAAAGTATCATGTGATACTGGTTTCAATTAAGACTATAGCCTGCGGAGAGACCTGCCATGACCCCAGATTCTGCCAAAGATCCTGCCAACCCCATCGGCCTGAACGGTTTCGAGTTTGTGGAATTCACCAGTCCCGATCCGCACGCCATGATCGCCCATTTCGAGCGACTGGGTTTCACCGCCAATGCCCGCCATCCTGACAAAAACATCGTCCGCTATAAGCAGGGCCGGATCAATCTGCTGCTCAATCTGGAAACGACTGGACAGGCGGCTGAGTTCCGCAGCGACCACGGCCCGTCGGCGTCGGGCATGGCCTTTCGCGTGGCTGACCCCAAGCAGGCGTTTGAGCTGGCCCTGTCGCGCGGTGCTAAAGCCGCCGATGCCAAGGCCAGTGCGTTGGGTGAAGAGTCATATGTGCTGCAAGGGATCGGCGGTTCCTATCTTTATCTGACGCCGGATTATGCCGCAGGACAATCGCTGTACGACGACTGGGTCGCCATCGACGGTGCCGAGGCCGCCGAGCGCGACAACAGTGTCGGCCTCGACCTGCTTGATCACCTGACCCACAATGTCAAGCGCGGCCAGATGCGGACATGGTCGAGCTTTTACAACCAGATTTTCGGCTTTGAAGAGCAGAAGTATTTCGACATTAAGGGGCAGGCCACCGGCCTGTTCTCTCAGGCCATGATCGCCCCCGATAAGGCCATCCGTATCCCGCTCAATGAATCCCAGGACGACAAGAGCCAGATCGAGGAATTTATCCGCGAATATAATGGCGAGGGCATCCAGCATCTGGCGCTGACCACCGCCAATATCTATGACACGGTCGAAAAGCTGCGGGCGCGCGGCGTCAAGCTTCAGGACACAATCGAGACCTATTATGAACTGGTCGACAAACGCGTGCCCGGCCACGGTGAAGACCTTGAACGCCTCAGGAAAAACCGTATCCTGATCGACGGCAATGTCGGAGATGAGGGCATATTGTTACAGATTTTCACCGAAAACCTGTTCGGGCCGATCTTTTTCGAGATCATTCAGCGCAAAGGTAACGAAGGCTTCGGCAACGGCAATTTTCAGGCCCTGTTTGAATCGATCGAACTGGATCAGATCCGTCGCGGCGTGATCGAGGTGGATGCGTAAACACTAAAAATACGGGTTGAAACCATGTCCAGTTACATCAGCGGTTTTGGCAATCATGTCGCCACGGAGGCCGTAGGCGGGGCCTTGCCCGTGGGACAGAACTCACCGCAGCATGTACCGTTTGGGCTCTATGCCGAGCAGTTTTCGGGCTCAGCCTTCACGGCGCCCCGCCATGACAACCGCCGGACATGGTTTTACCGGCTGCGCCCCTCCGCCGATCATCCGGCCTTTGATCCGTACACGGCTCCAAACTGGTTATCAGCCCCGCTTGACGGTCCAGCACCTTCGCCGGATCGCCTGCGCTGGTCGCCCCTGCCCTATCCGCATGAGGCGGTGGATTTCATCGACAGCCTGATCACCTATGCCGCGACCGGCGATGTCGCGACCCAGACCGGCGTGGCCTTGCACCTTTATGCCGCCACCGCCGACATGACGGCCCGCGCTTTTTTCAATGCCGATGCTGAAATGGTCATTGTGCCGCAGGAAGGGACGCTGAGGCTTGTCACCGAATGCGGCATCATCGATATTGCCCCGCTTCAGATAGCCGTCATTCCGCGCGGACTGAAATTTCGCGTAGAGTTACCGGATGGTCGAGCCCGCGGCTATGTGTGCGAAAACTACGGCCAGCCGTTTCGCCTGCCCGATCTGGGGCCAATCGGCGCCAATGGGCTGGCCAATCCGCGCGATTTTGAAGCCCCCGTCGCGGCCTTTGAAGATATCGACGCCCCCCATGATCTGATCCAGAAGTTTCAGGGTGGATTCTGGGTAACGCGTATGGATCACTCACCGTTTGATGTGGTCGCTTGGCATGGCAATAATGCGCCCTATCGTTATGATCTGCGCCGGTTTAATGTGATTAATACGGTCAGTTTCGACCATCCTGATCCATCGATTTTCACCGTACTGACCTCGCCGTCTGAGCATACCGGCACAGCCAATTGTGACTTTGTCATCTTCCCGCCGCGCTGGATGGTGGCCGAGCATACCTTCCGCCCGCCGTGGTTCCACCGCAATATCATGAGCGAATTCATGGGCCTGATCGAAGGCCATTATGACGCCAAAGCCGAAGGGTTCGCCCCCGGCGGGGTCAGCCTGCACAACTGCATGAACGCCCACGGGCCGGATAAGGCGAGCTACGATGCCGCCATTGCCACCGATCTGATCCCGCAAAAATATGACGGGACGATGGCCTTCATGTTCGAGACCCGATATGTGCTCAAGCCTGCGGTTCAGGTGTTGAATGCCCCCCATCTCCAGCCCGACTATGACCACGGCTGGGCCCGGTTCGAGAAAGCGAAACTGCCGAAATGATTGATCAGACCCACGATCCCAAGCGCCAAAGCTGGGTAGATAGCGCAGGCGGCCACAGCGATTTCCCGATCCAGAACCTGCCGCTGGGGGTATTTAGCGTCGGCGGCGAAGGCCCGCGCATCGGCACGGCCATTGGTGACTACGTGCTTGATTTGAAAGCCATTTCCGGTCTGTTGCCCACCGAGGTCGCGCCCGCCCTGTCGCAACCGGCGCTGAATGAGCTGTTTGCCCTGCCCACCAAAGCCCGTAAAGCTTTGCGTCAGCGCCTATCCGATCTGTTGAGCGATGACCGCCACCGTGCCGATATCGAGCCGCATCTGCACCCTGTCGGCGATTGCCGGATGCACCTGCCCGCCCGCATCGGCGATTACACCGATTTTTATGTCGGTATCCACCATGCGATGGCGGTGGGTAAGCTGTTCCGGCCCGACAACCCTCTGCTGCCCAACTATAAGCATGTGCCTATCGGCTATCATGGCCGCGCCTCCTCCATCCGCGAAAGTGGTGTGCCGGTTGTGCGTCCAAAGGGCCAGACCAAGGCCCCTGAGGCTGACGCCCCATCATTTGGCCCATCGCAGCGGCTGGATTATGAGCTGGAACTGGGTGTCTTTATCGCCCGCGGCAATGCCTTGGGCCAATCCATAGATATTGCTGATGCCCCCGATCATATCGCCGGTCTATGCCTGCTCAATGACTGGTCGGCGCGTGACTTTCAGGCCTGGGAATATCAGCCGCTGGGGCCGTTTCTCGCCAAAAATTTCCAGTCTACCATCTCACCGTGGGTCATCACCGCCGAGGCCTTAGCGCCATTTCGAACCGCGCAACCGGCCCGTCCCGAAGGTGATCCGGCACCCCTGCCCTATTTGAGTAACCCTGCCGATCAGGCATCGGGGGCGCTCAACATCGCGTTAGAGGTGCAGATCCTGACCGAACAAATGCGCAGCCAGAACCTGCCGCCGCAAACCCTTAGCCGGTCATCGACTTTAGCTGCCATGTACTGGACGATCGCCCAGCTTATCACCCATCATTCGGTGAATGGCTGTAACCTGATGGCCGGGGATCTGCTTGGTACCGGCACCCTGTCGGGGCCGGAAAAAGCACAGGCGGGCAGCCTGCTGGAACTGAGCGATGGCGGCAAATCGCCGGTCACGCTTGATAATGGTGAAACACGGCGCTTTCTTGCCGACGGCGATGAGGTTATCCTGACCGCCCGCGCCGAGGCCGAAGGCTTTAACTCCATCGGGTTTGGTCAGTGCCGAGCGCAAATTTTACCAGCCGTTTGAGGCGATCATGACCACACTCACCCTTCATGGTTACTGGCGTTCCGGCGCGGCTTACCGCGTGCGCATCGCCCTTAACCTCAAGGGTCTTGAGTACGATCAGGTGTCCCATGACCTGCGCACCGGCGCACAATCTGCTGCTGATTATAAAGCCATAGCCCCGCAAGGCTTGGTTCCCGCCCTGCAATATGGCGACCTGACGCTTACCCAAAGCCCGGCTATCTTAGAGTGGCTGGAGGAGACGTTTCCGCAACCGCCGCTAATACCAACTGAGGCCGATGCGCGGGCGATTGTGCGCGCTATGGCGGCCTTGATTGGCTGCGACATCCACCCGCTCAATAATCTGCGGGTATTGAAACGGTTGAAAAAGCTGGGCCATGACCAGTCACAAATCGATGACTGGGCACGGCACTGGATCACGACCGGTTTTGACGCTCTGGAAACAATGGTTGCACAACATGGCCGTGGCTTTTGCTTTGGCTCGACGGCGACCTTTGCCGATTGTTACCTTATCCCGCAGCTCTATTCCGCCCGCCGGTTCGGGGCTGATCTAGCGCTCTATCCCCGCCTTCTGGCCGTTGAGGCGCGGGCCTCCGAATATGAAGCGTTCAGGCTGGCCCATCCGTCCGTACAGCCGGATGCTGATCCTGCCGGAAACTGATCCTGAATGAGTGCTAAATGACGGAACGCTTAAGCTCTACACGCGCTGGCATAGCGCTGGGCCCACTGGCGCAAATCCCCGATGGCACAGCCCGCAACTACGTGCTGAAAATCGGGGAGGCCTATTTCCACGGCTTTATTGTTCGTCAAGATAACAATGCCTTTGGCTATGTCGATGCCTGCCCCCATGCCGGACTGCCGCTCGCGCAGGAACTGGATCACTATCTGACCTCGACCGGCGATCTGATCATGTGCTCATGGCATGGCGCCCTGTTTAAAATCCAAGACGGCGCCTGCATCGGCGGGCCCTGCGCGGGCGCAAAACTTACACCCTGGCCCGTGATTGTGCGCGCAGGTGAGCTATATACGGCTTGACAAGTCCCCGCATAATTTGCCCTTAAGGACAAAGATATACCTGTTTCGGGAGATACCCTCATGCTTAAGCCCGGCGCCCACCAACCCGGCACCCGCCTGACCCCCTCCGATGAGGTTCAGTTCTTCCTGCATCCGCATCCGCGCTCGCCGTTTTCAGAAGCCGTGCAGGTCGATAATGTGCTCTATATCTCCGCCATGATCGGCCTCGACTCTGAGGGCAAGCTGGTCGAAGGCTTTGAGCCCCAGACCCGTCAGACCCTGACCAATCTGGCTGAAATCCTCGGCAAATATGGTCTGGGCCTTGAACATGTCTTTAAGGTGACGGTCATGATGACCGACATGACCAAGTGGAGCGAGTTCAACAAGATTTACCGCACCTATTTCCATCCATCGCGCCTGCCGGTACGCACGGCGTTTGGGGTGGCGGGTCTGGCGTTCGATGCGATGGTTGAGCTTGAGGTTCAGGCCTATATCCCGACCGGTGCCGAGGCATAGACGGAATCACCCACCGGCTTGCCAAGCCTGCATTTTCTGCTATGTTCTATTTTTGTTCTCGCCAAGGGACAGAAAGATGGACGCCGACTTACGCAAAATCATTCACGTTGATATGGACGCTTTTTATGCGTCGGTCGAACAACGCGATAACCCCGACCTGCGCGGTAAGCCGGTGGCTGTGGGCGGCGTGCGCGAACGTGGTGTCGTGGCCGCAGCCTCTTATGAGGCCCGCAAATGGGGCGTGCGTTCGGCCATGCCATCAGTCACAGCGCGGCGCAAATGCCCGGAACTGGTTTTCGTACCCCCGCGCTTTGAGGTTTATCGCGCGGTCTCTAACCAGATCCGAGAGATTTTTGCCGCCTATACGCCGCTGATCGAGCCCTTGTCGCTGGATGAAGCCTATCTGGATGTGACCGAAAATCTGAAAGCTATGGCCTCGGCCACCGAAATTGCCCAGAATATCCGGGCTGACATTTTGTCGGCGACGGGCCTTACCGCCTCAGCCGGTATTTCCTACAACAAGTTTCTGGCCAAGATGGCGTCCGATCAGAATAAGCCCAACGGCCAGTTTGTGATTACGCCAAAGACCGGCCCGGCCTTTGTCGAAGCGCTCAAGGTCGGCAAATTCCACGGCATAGGGCCTGCGACCGAAGCCAAGATGAACCGGCTCGGCATCTATACCGGCCTTGACTTGAGGGCTCAGACCCTGCCGTTTTTACAGCATCATTTCGGGGTGTCCGGCCCGTACTATTATGGCCTGGCGCGCGGGATCGACCATCGCCGCGTCAAGCCCGACCGGGTGCGTAAATCGATCGGGGCCGAGAACACCTTCTTTGAGGATGTTCATAGCTTTGAGGACGCACAGATGCGCCTGAACCCCATTATTGATAAGGTCTGGCGCTACGTCGAAAAGAACGATACCCGTGCCCGTACCGTCACGCTTAAGGTCAAGTTTTCCGATTTTCAGCAGATTACCCGCTCACGTACCGGCACCACCCTCATTGATACCCGCGCCGATATGGCCGCTATCTGTCATGACCTGCTCACAGGGGTGTTTCCGATAGTGAAGGGCATCCGCCTTTTGGGGGTGACGCTGTCGTCCTTGGGCGATGACAGCCAAAACGATGACGCACCCGCACCCGCACAAATGTCGTTAGCGCTGTAACCTGTCACCACTACTGTCATTGTGCGGTGACTACCCCAATAAAACGACATTTTATCATATTATTTTCATTGACCTTTTCTATGGTCACGGCAGATTAACCCTAGTTCGCTTTAAGGGAGAACGACCGTGCCGCATAGGTCTTCGGGGATTGAAAGCCTTTCCTACCGCCAAAAGGAGATTCTTCGGCTCATTGCTCAGCATTTGCAGGCCAAAGAAGTCGCACGACAACTCAACATCAGCGAGCGCACCGTCAAAACCCATACCGATGCCGCCCGTAAGCGACTTGGCGTTTCAACCAGCCGTGACGCGGCCCGCCTGCTGGTCGCTCACGAAACAGCCGAGGCCCTAGTCCCTGAAGGACGATGGCCGCCAAGGACGATAGTCACGCCCCCGCCTCATCTGCCATCATATCCGGACGGCAATGAGGGAGTTCCAAACGATGACACAAGCTTACTTTTCGAGCGAACCTTACTTTCTGATACATTGGCAAGATCTGGAGGCGGCCTGGCGGATGTTGGCGGCACCGGACAAACAGGACGAGATCGTAGAAACTCTGAGGGCGGTTCAGTCCTTAAGCCTGAGCAACGGGTCAGAGAAGATAGTGTTCAACATCATAGCGGCTACGGCCTGGCTGACGGACGACGGGCAGGTGGTTTCAGACAACAACTAGCCGATCTTAGCCTCCTGAAATGGCTGGGCCTTATAGCACTTATTGCTGTGATGGCCCCGCTACTCATGGGCGGCATTCTTACCGCCCTCTTTGCGACCCTTGAAGCTATAGATCGCGCACAAACCTATGTCAGGTGACAACTGGATCTGGTGGTTTTGGGTCAGCGGGTCATCCGTTGTGGCCGCCGCCTGCGGTATTATCGCATGGTGGCGCGGCGGGGTTCCCGAACGTTACGGCTTCACCCTGATCCTGATCGGCTGGACCCTGACCCCCTTCGTTCAGGATCGTGGCGGCCATGGTCCGGGAGTATGGGTTATGTTGCTCGATATCATAACCTTTATTGGCTTGATCGTGATATCTGTGTGGTCCCGCCGGATATGGACGCTGTTTGCCTGCGCCTTCATGCTCGATACGGTGGCATCTCATCTCGTCGTCTTTTTGGCTCCCCATGTGGATCTATACAGCTATATCACCAGTCTGGGGTTTGGAGCGGCTATGCGCTCGCGCTCTCCATGGTCGCAGGGGTCTGGGAAAACGAAATATACCGGAAAACCCGTGCCAACCTTGCCCAAGAGACTCATCAGAAATTATAGTCTGGTCTTCGGCAAGGTTTGAGTTCACCGTCCATACCTGTTAAAGATCGCGCACCTTTTTTGTTTGTGTGTGCGTAATGACCTCATCCCCCCCGGCATCGAAACCCGAACCTTCTTTTGCGGAGTTTGTCGCCATGATGGCGGCGTGCATGGCCCTGATGGCGCTGGGGGTTGATACCATGCTGCCCGCCCTGCCGCAGATGGGCATTGACCTTAAGGCTGACAGCCAGAACCACCTGCAATGGATTATCGTCGCCTACTTTTCCGGTGCCGGTGTCGGACAGCTATTTTTCGGCACCCTGTCCGATTGGCTGGGACGTCGGCGTGTGCTGATCGCGGGCGTTCTGGCCTATGTGGTCATGTCACTTGCCGCAGCCGCAGCCTCTGCCCTGCCCGCCATGATCGCCCTGCGGTTTCTACAAGGCGTGGCCGCGTCGTCCGCCAACGTCATTCCGCGCTCGATCGTCCGTGACCGCTATGTCGGCTCAACCATGGCCAAGGTCACCTCGATGATCTATGTCGTGTTTTTGATGGTGCCGGTCATGGCCCCCAGTCTGGGGCAACTGATACTGTTCGTTCTGCCCTGGCGCGCCATTTTCCTGCTATTTGCCGCGGCGGGTATCGTCGTCGCCCTTTGGATGTGGCGCAGACTGCCTGAAACCCTTATGCCAGAGCACCGCAGCGCGCCAAACCCGCGCCATCTCGCGCATGTGTTCCTGTTTGTCATCAAAGAGCGCACCTCTTTTTACTATATTCTGGCAATTACGTTGATGACTGCGTCGGTCGTCACCTATCTGTCGCTGATGCCGCAGATTTTTGACGAAAGCTTTAAAACCCCAACCCTGCTGGGACCGGTGTTTGCCGGTTGTGCTGTGGGCATGGCCTTGGGCTCAACCCTGAATGCCCGCATCGTCGAACGCTTCGGCTCACGCCGGATTTCACACATTGCCTTAAGCGTCTTTACGATTACCGCTATCATCCATTGGGTATGGGCGATGACAGGTCATGAAAACCTGATCAGCTTTATTATCTTCCAGACCCTGACTATGGCGTGTATGAGCCTGTCGACCTCAAACTTTGCCGCCATTGCCATGGAAAAGGTCGGCCATGTCGCGGGCACCGCTGCCTCTCTGCAAGGGGTGACCTCAATGGTCGGCGGCGCCCTGATCGGCAGCTTTATCGGGCAGCACTGGATCGGAGATGTGGCGCTTTTACCGCTGGGGGCTGCACTTTGTGGCGCGGTGGCCTTAGGTCTGGTTTGTCTGGCCGAAAAAGGACGGCTTTATGGCCGTGGCATGGCGGCTTAGGGTCGCGTCTGTCACATAAGGTTGTTGCGGTTCATCAAACCGTCATATAGTCCGTATAAAGCGCTTTTTGACTGAGTTTAAAGCCACGCCCACGGGGACTTATGACGGCCAGACCCGCATATGCCGTAATGACCATGCTGAGCGTTTGCACGCTGGCCGCAACGGCTTATGCTCAGGTGTTTGAGGTCGATGCAGCCGGTAATTTGAACCCGCTCTGCACCTCTCTGCCACCCATCGTGCCCGCATCATCTGCTACAACCTATCCTTTTCAGGCCGCCATTGACCGCGCCGCCGAAGCTTTTGACCTAAGCCCCGATCTGATTGCCGCCATTATCCGTCAGGAATCCGGATTTAATCCCTCAGCCATATCGCCACGTGGCGCGATTGGCCTAATGCAACTCATGCCGGCGACGGCTCGCGAGCTGGGGGTCAATGCTTACGACCCCGAACAGAATATTCACGGCGGCGCGGCTTACCTGCGCCAGCAGCTTGACCGTTTTAATGGCAAGCTCGATGTGGCTATGGCCGCTTATAATGCCGGTGCCGGCGCGGTTAACCGTTACGGAGGGATTCCGCCTTACCGTGAGACGCGCACCTATATTGACAAAAATCTCGACAGTCTGGCGAAAGCCATGCCAAATGAGGCGAAAGCTTCCGTGTCTGAAACCACCTGTTCCTGACCTTTCCCAAAAGAGACGCTGACCATGAAACGCCCTTCGTTTTTAGCCCCTGTAGCCGCCATTCTGGCCTATGCGATCAGCGCCACCGCAGCGGCCGCTCAAACCGCCCAGACCAATCCGCAGGGCTCAAGCCCGATCCTTGGGGCCGTTAACTGGATACAGGGCACTTTGCTGGGTAATGTCGCAACCGCCGTTGGCGTGATCGCTGTGGCCGCTGTTGGTTTCATGATGCTCACAGGGCGGATGAACTGGCGCTTCGGGGCGACCGTGATCCTTGGCCTGTTTATCCTGTTTGGGGCGGCAACGATTGTGGCGGGCATTCAGTCCGCCGCCGGATAGACCAACGCCATGACCGATCTTGTCAAAGCACCCATATTCCGTGCCCTGACTCAGCCCCAGATGGTCGGCGGTGTGACCTATAGCTATCTGATCATCAATGGTGTGGTCACTATGGAGTTCTTCCTGATCACGCGCTCATTCTGGGCGTTTGGCATAGCGCTTTTGGTACATGTTATCGGTTATCTGGCCTGTCTGCGCGAACCGCGCATTTTCGACCTGTGGCTGACCAAGGTGTCGAAATGCCCGCGCATCAAAAACTACCGCTTCTGGCGGTGTAACTCCTACAAGCCCTGAATAGGTTTTAGCGTATGTCCGTAGACGGATTCTTAAGGTTAGGGCCAAAGGAACAGAGAATAGGTGAGCGTTTGCCCTATTCGCACCTGTTCAACGATTCCACCGTGGTGCTGCGCGACGGTTCGCTGATGCAGGCGCTCTATATCGACGGGTTCGGGTTTGAAACCGCCGACACCACCGATCTCAATACGCTGCATGCCCTGCGTGAAAGCGCGCTCAAAGCCATTGGCCATTCGCGGTTGGTGCTGCACCACCATATCCTGCGCCGTAAAGTCAGCGTCGAAACCTCCGGCCAGTTCGATAATGCCGTGGCCGAGCACATTAATGACCGATGGCAAGCGCGCTTAAGCTCACGCCAATTGTTCGTCAACGACCTGTTTATCACTATCGTCCGCCGCCCGGCCAAGGGCAAGGCGGGCTTAGCTGAGAGCATGGCCAAGCTGTTCGGCGGCGGCGCTACCGACCGCGAAGCCGAAATTCACCGCGATATGCGCGATCTTGATGCCGCGCGCGAGGCCCTGATGGCCGCCCTTGGTCGCTATGGCCCGCGCCTGCTCGGCGGCTATGACACCAAAGACGGCCGCTGCAATGAACCGCTGGAGCTGCTGTCGGCGATTTTCCACGGCGAAATGCGCCCGGTCATGCGCCCGACCCTGACCGCCAAGGACGATCTCGGCCACTATATCCCCTATCAGCGCTTAAGCGTCGGCGTCGATGCGCTGGAACTCAAATCCGCCGGTGACGCCAAAAGCTTCGGGGCCATGCTGTCGGTCAAGGAATATCCGCCCCATGCCGTGCCGGGGATGCTGGATGCCCTGCTGCACCTGCCCTATGAAATGACGCTGTCGCAAAGCTTTCAGTTCGTCGATCGCCAGATCGGCCTTGAGCGGGTGGGTCTGGCCCTGCGCCGTCTGCGCGCCGCTGATGATGATGGCGTAAGCTTACGCGCCGGACTGATGAATGCCAAGGATGAGCTGGCGTCCGGTCAGACAACTTTAGGCGAACATCATTTGTCGGTTATGGTGCGCACCCCGACCTTAGAGCAACTCGATCAGGCAGCGGCGCAGTGTTCCTCAGCGCTGGCTGACATTGGCTCGATTTCGGTACGCGAGGACATCAATCTGGAACCGGCATTCTGGGCACAGTTTCCGGGCAATGAAAACTATATCGCAAGGCGTGCTTTGATCTCCAATTCGGCCTTTGCCGGCATGGCCAGCCTGCACGGCTTTGCACTCGGTAAGGCCGCCGGCAACCACTGGGGCGACGCCATTACGGTGCTTGAAACGACCTCGGCCACGCCGTATTTTTTCAATTTCCACGCCGCTGATCTGGGTAATTTCACCATCATCGGCCCATCCGGTTCAGGTAAGACGGTCGTTCTCAACTTCCTGGCCGCTCAGGCTCAAAAGATTAATCCGCGCACGATAATTTTCGACAAAGACCGCGGGGCTGAGATTTTCATCCGTGCTATCGGCGGGCACTATGCCGCCTTGCGCGCCGGGGAGCCGACCGGCTTTAATCCGCTGCAACTGCCCGATACGGCGATCAACCGCGCCTTTTTACGTGATTTCATCAGCCGTCTGATTACCGGCGACGGCGCCCCGCTTCATCCTGAGGAGGACGCGGTCATTGCTGCCGCCGTCGACAGTCAGTTTGAGCAGGAACCCCGCTATCGCCGCCTGCGCTATTTTCAGGAACTGCTCGGCGGGTCGCGTCGTCCGTCCCAGGGCGATCTGGCTACCCGTCTTGCCCCGTGGGTTGGCAATGGCGAGTGGGCGTGGCTGTTTGACAACGAAGTCGACCATCTCGATCTCGAAGCCCGCGTGCTGGGCTTTGACATGACCCAGTTCCTTGATCAGCCAGCGCTGCGTACGCCAATTATGATGTACCTGTTCCACCGGGTCGAAGAACGGCTGGATGGCAATCCGACCATGATCCTGATCGATGAGGGCTGGAAGGCGCTGGACGACGAAGTGTTTGCCGCCCGCATCCGTGACTGGATGAAGACCCTCAGAAAGCGCAACGCCATTCTGGGTTTTGGCACCCAAAGTGCGTCGGATGCCCTCGACAGCCGCATTTCCTCGGCGATTATCGAGCAATCCGCGACCCAGATTTTCATGGCCAATCCGCGCGCCCAGATGGACGATTACGGCGAAGGCTTTGGCCTGTCCGAACACGAAGTCGGCCTGATCCGCGCCCTGCCGTCCCATGCGCGGGCCTTTCTGGTCAAACACGGCAACCATTCGGTCGTGGCCCGTCTTGACCTGTCGGGTATGCCCGATCTGCTGACCGTGCTGTCAGGCCGGGAATCGACCGTGCGTCAGCTTGATGAACTGCGGGCCCAATATGGTGACGATCCCGCCAACTGGTGGCAGCCTCTGGTGGGCACGCCCTATCCGGGCACGCCCCCTGTGGCGGATGACCGGCGCGTGAAAGCGGGGGCCTCATGACGCCGGTGATTTCCGCCTGCCCGTCCATGCCACTTGAGGGCTCAACAGGGATTTCGGGTGCCCTGATCAGCGTCGATTGCCAGATCAGTCAGGTCGTCGAATCGAGCTTTGCGCGCCTGTTCGGATCCGGCGGGATGCTCGGCTCGGTGCTGACCGCGCTCCTGACACTCTATATCGCCTTTCTGGCCTATGGTCTGATTACCGGCCGCACGCGCATGACGCTGACGACCATGAGTCCGCGTGTGCTGGCCATTGGTCTTGTGCTGACCTTTGTCACCGCCTGGCCCGCCTATCAGACCGTCGTCTATAATCTGCTGACGCGCGGGCCGGATGAGATTGCCGCGGCCCTGACCGGCTCCCCCGGCGGCGCGACCATCGCCTTTTCACGCCGTCTGGACGTGTTGTTTGTACACTTTGCCGATGCCGCGACCGCGCTCGAAAACTCTACCGCCCAGACGGCGCAAACCACCACCTCCCTGATGCGCAACGGTAAGACCACCGCGTCTGACCTGCTGTGGGGGTCGGGGCTGATCCTGTTGCTGTCGACCGTGGGCACCCTGATCCTGTCGCGCCTGATCCTGACCCTGCTGCTGGCGACCGGGCCGGTGTTTGTGATTTTTGCGCTGTTTTCCTCGACACGCGGTTTGTTCGAGGGCTGGCTGCGCACGGCAGTCGGTTTTGCCTTCGTGCCGATGCTCGTGGTCTTGGGCGGGTCGGCCTGCCTGACCCTGCTCAGTCCCGTCATTCTGGCCATATCGAATGACCCGCTGAAAGCGCTTAATGACATTCAGCCGATTGTCATCCTGTTCATGGGCTCGATCATCTATGCCACGCTGTTGCTGCTTCTGATGTGGACGGCATTTAATATGCTTAAGGGCTGGCACCCGCTCAAAGGCCGTACGGAACCGCAAACGCCCGAAAACATTCAGGTCGCCCAGACCCTGGCTGCCGGACAATCGGCTGCCCTGCAAACCCAAGGCCTGATCAACCGGCTGGGGGGTGCAGCGGGCTCTAACACCACAACTTCGGTTGCGACCTCCAGCCGCCTGCAAAGCGTCAGCACGACCTTAAGCACCGTGCAATCGTCACCGGGGCTTACCACCACCGCCTCAGGCGCACGCCGCGCCAATACTGTTCAGGGCCTTGGCCAGAGATTCCGCACAAACGCGCCCTCAAACGCTGCCGCCCCCTTATCAAAGACACCGGGTTCATGAAAACCATTGCCTTTACATGCCTGCTGATGGCGTCCGTTGCCAGTTTCACGACCCCCGCTATGGCTCAGGTCAATGCCGTGGGCTCGGATGACCGTATCCGCAATATCGCCTATGATGACGGCGCGGTCGTGCGTCTGGATACCTGTCTGGGCTTTCAGACCATGATATCGTTTGCCGATACCGAAAAGGTCGAAAACATCGCTATCGGTGACGCCGCCCAGTGGCAGGCGACGCCGAACAAGCGCGGCAATATCCTTTTCATCAAGCCCTTCGTTAAATCAGCCCACACCAATATGACTGTGGTGACGGATAAGCGCCACTACAGCTTTGAACTGAGCGCCCGCGACAGTTCGGCCTGCAATCGTGGCGACGTTACCTATGACCTGCGCTTTCAGTACGCGCCTGAGCCCGCACCGGCGGTGATCACCGCCGACGGCAAGGTGGTGACCGAACCGGCCTCACGCCTGCCGGAAAAGCGCAATACGGACTATACCTTCTCCGGTCAGGCCGAACTGGTGCCCTTGCGCGTCTTTGATGACGGCACCTCGACCTATATGCGCTGGTCGGCCGGCGTGGTCATTCCGGCCATCTATGCCTTTGGCTATGATGGCACCGAGACCATGGTCAATTTCGCCTATGTCGAAGGTTATACGGTGATCGAACAGACCGCCCCGGCCTTTGTGCTGCGTAAGGGCGAGGCCCGCACTGTTCTTTATAACGAAGGCTTCCTGCCGCCGCAGCTTGATGCCCAGTCGCCGCGCCCACGCCCTGAACCGGAAAAGAAAAAATTCTGCCTGTTCGGCTGCCGCAGCGAAGCCGACGCCACGTCAGAGGGCCAGTAAGATGAAATATAACCTGTCCTCACCCCCACAGCCGCAAAAAGACCCGCGCACCCAGATGGACGCAGCCGAACTTAAGGCCGCCGGAGCGCGTGCCCTGCCCGAAGTCGCCCAGAAATCAAACGCCAAGGACGCTCTGGTCATGGCGGGTGGTCTGATGGGGGCCGTGTTCTTAGGGGCGGTCACTCTGGTCATGCTGAGCAACAACCGCCAAAACCCGCCCGCGCAGACACCGGCTGCCCAAACCCCGCCGCAACCCCAGACCCCACAGGGGTCAGTGGTTATGGATCAGCCGGCAACGCCTCTGACCGAAGGGCCGATCATGCCGGTCCCGCCAATCGAACAACCTCAGCCGCCGGTGCCTGCGGGCACGGCGCCAGTACCCACACCTGACAATAATCCGCGCGCCAATACGCTGGTCTATGATGTCAGCGCCCCTGAACCGGGGGCCAATGCGCCCGCGGCCGCTGGCTCTGCTCCGGTATCGCCGGTTCTGGCTGCCCGTGGCCCCAGCGTCGGTGACCTGACCGGCGTTGACGCTACTTTTCAGGCCCGCGCCTCCCGCATCAATAATCCGGGGTTTGTCGTCCCTCAGGGCACCATGATCCCCGCCGTGCTGGAAACCGCGCTTAATTCCGACCTGCCCGGCTATACCCGTGCGCTGGTGTCACGCGATATCAAAAGCTTTGACGGCTCACGCGTTATTATTCCGCGCGGGTCACGCCTGATCGGGGCCTATCGTTCGGGTCTGTCAAGCGGGCAGAAGCGCCTGTTTGTCACCTGGACCCGCCTGATACGTCCGGATGGCACCGCCATTCAACTGGCCGATCCGTCAACCGATCCGGTCGGTCAGGCGGGCCTCACCGGCGATGTCGACAGCCATTTCTTTAAGCGGTTCGGTTCGGCCATGCTGTTGTCGATCATTGGCGGGCTGGCCGGGTCGCTGAACGATTCCAACTCCAACACCGTGGTCATCGGCACGGCCAGCGGCGCCAATAATGCCGCCACCGCCGCGCTCGAATCCGACTCCAAGATCGCCCCCACCATCAAGGTCGCGCAAGGCACACCGATTCAGGTGTTCGCCTCCCGCGACCTCGATTTTACCCAATAGACTGGTTGCAGTAATTTTAATGGCCGTTGAACCGCTCCATCCCGAAGGCGTTTATCTTCGCACCTATCTGGCGCCGTTTCGCCCGTGGCTGGACCGCGAAGACGTGACCGAAGTCATGGTCAACCGGCCCGGCGAAGTGTGGGTGGAAATTTCCGGCCAGCCGCACATGCAGCGCTTTGACGCGCCCGACATCAATGATCATCTTGTCAGTCGGTTAGCGGCCCAGATCGCCCGCATCAGCCATCAGGGCATCAACCGCGAAAACCCGCTGCTGGGCGCAACCCTGCCGACCGGTGAACGGGTTCAGGTCATCGGCCCGCCCGCCACGCGACGGCATTGGGCGCTGGCGATCCGCCGCCACGTCATGGTCAATCGACCCTTAGAGGCCTATGACCGCGGGCCGATCAAGGCCGCGACCTACACCACCCGTGAGCAGGATCAGGTGGCCGCCCGCCGTGATCCGGTCGGGTTCCTGAAAAAAGCCGTGCTCGCCCGTAAGACCGTGCTGATTTCGGGCGGCACTTCATCGGGTAAGACGACGTTTCTGAATGCGATGCTGCAAACCGTGCCGGAGTCTGAGCGCATCATTCTGGTCGAAGACACGCCCGAAATCATTGCCCACCAACCCAATGCGCTCGGCCTTGTGGCCGTTAAGGGCGAGCTGGGCGAAGCCAAGGTCACGGTCAATGACCTGCTTCAGGCCTCCCTGCGGTTACGGCCCGACCGGATCATCGTCGGTGAAATCCGGGGGGCTGAGGCGGTCACATTCTTACGCGCAATCAATACCGGCCATCCGGGATCGTTTACTACCGTCCACGCTAACTCCCCGCAAGGCGCACTGGAACAATTGGCGCTGATGGTCATGCAGGGCGGCATGAGCCTGTCGCGCCAGGAGACGCTGGCCTATGCCTCAAGCCTGATCGATGTGGTGGTACAGTTGTCGAAATCGGGCGGTGAACGCGGCATCAGCGATATCTACTGCCCGGTTTAACCGCTTTCGGCCATATCATTTCAGTTTTGAAATAGCAGCGTTACCGAATTTGCCGCATTGGCTTTATAAGACCTTAAGTCCCCACATAAAAATAAGGACTTAAAGCTTTGACCCACCCCCACGCCCCAAATGAGCCTTATCACAAGGACGAAGGCAGCCTTCAGGATCTGATTGAAAGCGTCGCCTCGCGCCGGCGCACCCTGTCCATTATTGGCGGCGGGCTGTTTACGGCCACCTTCGCCTCGGCCTGTGGCGGCGGCGGAGGGGGCGGGACAACCACCGCCACGGTTACCAGCAGCGCCTCATCATCTTCGTCGTCAAGCTCATCATCCAGCTCGACCTCAAGTTCGGCCTCATCATCCTCAACCGCCAGCGGCACCTGCACCACCTATGCCGAAGAAACCGCTGGCCCCTATCCCGGTGATGGGTCTAACACGGCCTCAGGCTCAGTAATCAATGTGCTGGCCTTATCCGGTATCAATCGCTCAGATATCCGAACCTCCGTCGGCTCGGCGTCCGGTACGGCGCCCGGCTTGCCGATGACGCTGACGATTACGCTGGTCAACTCGGGTAATAGCTGTGCGCCTCTGGCCGGATATGTCATCTATCTGTGGCACTGCACCCGTGACGGACTTTATTCGCTCTATACCCTGACGGGCGAAAACTATCTGCGCGGCGTTCAGGTCACTAATGCCAATGGTCAGGTGACCTTCACCACCATCTTCCCCGGCTGCTATGACGGACGGATGCCGCACCTGCATGTTGAGGTTTACCCGTCGCTGGCCGCCGCCACGTCCTATGCCAATAAGCTAAAGACCTCGCAGTTTGCTCTGCCACGCGATGTCTGCACCAGCGTATACGCCAATGTCAGCGGATATAGCGCCAGCGTCAGCAACCTAAGCCGCATCACCTTTGCCAGCGATAATGTGTTTTCGGACAACAGTGCGACCCAGCTTGCCGCCCAGACGATAGCCTTGAGCGGCGACACCACAAACGGCTATACCGGCACAGTGACCTATGGCGTGACTATTTAAGTCCCTCGCCGGGTGGTGGCTAGAGCGGAATAATTAGATCAAAATCATTCCGCTCTAGCCACCACAGGCTCTGGCGGGGTCGCGGCCGTTTGCGCGGCCCCGATCCCCAGATGGCTGAGAATATCGCCAATGCGTGCAGAGACAAACCGGATGGATGAATCGGCCACCCCATAGGGAATCATGATCCAGTCACCGGCCCGCATCCCGCCACAGGTATAGACCACGTTCGGCACATAGCCTTCGCGGGTTTCTTCGTCCGGCGACAACAGGGGCAAGGTGGAGCGGGCAATGACCTTGCGCGGGTCGTGCCTGTCGAGCAAGGCCGCCGCCAGCGAATAGCGCCGCATGGCCCCAACCCCGTGGGTCAGCAGCAGCCAGCCCTCGTCCAGTTCAATAGGCGAGCCGCAATTGCCCATCTGCACCAGTTCCCAGGGATAGACCGGCTCGATGAACCGGTCGCCATAGTTCCACACGGTCAGGTCATCGCTTTCAAGATAGTACAGGCTTTCGTGGTCAAGGCGGCCGATAGCGGCATAGCGGCCATTGATCTTGCGCGGGAACAGGGCCAACCCCTTATGTCGCGACGCTTCTCCGCGAAACGGCGACAGGCGGAAGGTCACGAAATCATCGGTTTCAAACAGCTCACAGCCGATCTCGCGTCCGGAATAGGCGGTGTAGCTGCCGATATAGGTCGACCGGCCGCCCTCATCTGTGAAATGCACCATGCGCAGGTCTTCGAGACCATTGGACTGGGCGCGCGTGATCGGAAAAATCACGGTTGAGGAAATATTGCAGGCCGAATGGCGGCGCAGATCAACCGGGCCATCGGCACCGACATTATGGATCGGAGAGGCCGCCACCACAAAATCACTCTCGTCCTTAAGCTCAATCGTGCCGTCACGGTGAAACACACCCTCACGGAACGAAATGGTCGAGATATGGCCTTCACCGACTGTGCGCAATGACATGATAAACCGAACTGAATCCTCTGCCATCCCCGATTGATCCGGATGCGGAACAACGGACGGGTTCATAACCGCAGCCGCTTCGAAACTATATTCATGTGAGAAATAGGCCCCGATCAGGGCGCGGTGATCGTCATCCAGATTATCCATCCCCCCGATCATGTCCTGGATCTGACGGAAGCGATCTATGAAAATCTCACGGGTTTGCCAGTGCCGGCCCTGAAAATCACGGTTCACATTGGCAAGCTCGGCCTGACACTGTTCCCGCGTCAGGCTAACCAACTGGTTGCAGATGCGGTGGGCGCGCGAGGCGCTGCCCTGAGCCGAACCTGTCGGCTGCACCGAGATGGAGAACGGGCGCAAGACCACGCGTTCAGGATTGGCGGTCAGCACGATCGGACTATGGGTCAGATTATACATTTAGGCAGTCCCCGTTTAAACAGTCTACAGATTAGCCATCATGGCGGTCCAGCTTAAGTGATAGGCCAGCAGCGATTCCGCGCCCTGATTGTGATTGCAGCCTTCCGGCGTCAGGCCATCGAAACAGCCGCCATCATCAGTGATCAAGGCCACTCCGTGATCGTTTTCGCCGTGGAACCATGCCAGCACCCGGAAGGCTTCATCTTTCCAGTGCGAATCCTGCGTTACCCGAAACGCCGTAAGGCAGGCATTGATCGTCGCCTGCACCTCAAGCGGTTGCTGATCGAACAGGGGCGTCGTCTGCCCGCCCTCATCAAAGCGTGAGGTCGGCACCGGCCGGAAATGGCCGCCTTTGGCGCAGGTTTGCTCCGTCATCAGCCACTTAAGCGCGGCGACACCGTCGTCAACCATAGCCTTATTGCCCAGAACATCACCGGCAATAATCAGGGCTTCCGGCAGCCGGGCATTGTCATAACTTAAGGCAGGCTCAAACCACGGATGACTGTCATTGGCATGATCCGTAAGGCCATTACGTAACAACCGGCTAAGGTCATGGATGCGGTGGCGAATATCGGCGTTGTCACCGACATGGCCAAGAGCCCGCGACAAAACCCGGATCAGTATGGCGCGCGATCGCTGAGAATCCCACGCGTCAATGTACGAAATTACGCGTTGCGCCAGTTCCTTGGCCCACAGGCGCAGATCGTCCGGCAGAGATGATCTGACCGTATCAATCAGGGCCTCAAACGTTCGGGCACAACAATCATCCGAGCCACCGTCATCCAGCCAGTTGCGGCCATAGTCCATAAAATTGCGGAACCGCTCACCTGTCCAGGCATGGTTGACAAAGCCCGCATAAGCATAGGCCAGGCGGTCACGCGCTGCACTGCCCTCGACCCAGCCCGATTGCAGGGCAATCAGCGACAGGGCGCGGCAATTGTCATCGGTGCAATAGCCATGATTACGGTCAGCCAGCCGGAACTTCCCGTGCTGAAAGATGCCGCAATCATCGCTCATGCGCGCAATCGCTTCCCACGAAGGCGGCCGCGTCAGATAATCCTTGTTCGGTGTAGGTTTGGGCGCATTTGCCGCCATTTCCATGTCCGCCGCCGCGCGTGCCACATAAGTGCCGGCGACCGCCCCCCAGCGGGAGGGCCGGGCGTAGTCATAGGCGCGCTGCGACATGGCAGAGCGATGATCGTCAGAGGTCAGAAGGTTTGAAATCTCGCGGGCAAAGGCCATGCTGTCTCCAAACGGGCAGATAACCCCAACCCCGTCCGCCAGCGCTTCTGCCGCATGCCAATAAGGCGTTGAGACCACTGGCCGGCCCAGAGCCAGCGCATAGCTCAGCGTCCCCGACGTGATCTGGGTTTCGGTCAGGTACGGCGTCACATAGATGTCCGTTGCCTGAAGAATATCGATCAGCTCGGCATCATCCATGAAGCGGTTGACGAACCGGATATGATCTTCAACCCCCAGCTCACGCGCCATATTGATCAGGCTGTCGCGGTAAGCTTCGCCCTGAGACGCCACCAGATGCGGATGGGTAGCTCCGACGATCAGATAGGTCAGATCAGGCGTCGTATCCAGAATATCGGGCAAGGCCTTGATGATGGTTTCAATGCCCTTATTGGGTGACAAAAGCCCAAAGGTCATCAGGGTTTTTTGCCCTCCAACACCAAAGACCTCTTTGAAGCGCTCCGTATCGCCCAGGGGGCGCGACGGCGCACCGTGTGGCACCACAAGGATTTTGGTCTCAGGCACCTTATAGACCTCGCGCAGGATTTTCGCCCCGCGCTCAGCCATAGTCACCAGAGTTGACGACAGGCGGATGAGTGCCGACATGACGCGCTTTTGATCGTCGTTAGGGGTTTCAAGCACGGTATGCAGAGTGGTCACAATCGGCATGTTCAGCCGCTCAAGGCACTCGATCAGGTAGCTGCCTGCCGGGCCGCCGTAGATGCCGAACTCATGCTGAACGAACAGAACCTGTGTCTCTGAGGCATTCAGACTGGCGGCCAGACGGCGATAGGCTTCGGGGTCGTTCTGGGGCACCTGATCGGTCACGACATCAGGGTAATCATACTCACCATTCGGGTCGTTCATGGCAATCACGCGCCAGTCGGCCTTCGGCAGCGCCTGAGACAGACAGATGTACATATCACGCGTAAAGGTCGCCAGACCACACATGCGCGGCGGAAAATTGCCGATAATGGCCGCGCGCTTAATGCGCCCGCCCTGCGGGCTGACCGTTTGCTGGCCAGCCTTAGTTTCAGGCCGTACGGATGGCGGTGCCGTATCCGTCACATCAAAGCCCGATGACGCTAATGACTCCGGCCCTAACCCTACAGTCTTTTCTTGCAGCATGATCTGACCTCAAAAAAATTGATGTAACGCGCAACCGACCGCTGTCTGGCAAAACAAGATTGCCAGTATAATTCAGGTAAATATTATATAGGGTCCGGCGTATATTCGCCGCCTTTTGCCCACAAAGGGTTCAGGCACAAACTATACGGTAAATTGGTGTGCCATTTCCCATAAGGAAACCATAGGCATTATAAAAATCAACTGTCAGGAGAGCATTAAGATCACCAAATACGGTCTGATCACGCCCTTTTGACAGGTTTCAAAGCCTTAAACGCTTAATCAGCCCCATAGCCGCCGCCGGATTGCGCACCTTATGGCCGCTGATGACAAACGCAAAGACATCGGTGGGCTTCTCCGATACAGTGCGGGTGACCGCCTCCATGTCCTGCGGCACGCCACCGTCAGCATAGGTTTTCAGGCGGCCGGCCCACGCATCCAGTTCCCCCGTCGTGTAACCCTCAGCCTCATATTCGCGCGTGCCCATCAGACGCAGATACACAAATGGGGCGGTCACATCGGCAATCTGCGGAAATTCGCTGTCGCCGGCGGTGATGATGGCCACACCATATTCCCGCGCCATCTGCACAAAGACGTCATCGCGAAAGCTGTCGTGGCGCACTTCGACCGCATGGCGCAGATCAAGGCCATCATGGCGTTTCGGCAGTAATTTCAGAAATGCCTCAAAATCTTCGGGGTCAAATTTTTTCGTGGCCATGAACTGCCAGTTGATCGGCCCCAGCTTTTGTTTCAGTTCGGTGATGCCCGAACTTATGAATTTTTCGATTGAGTCACCGGCTTCGGCCAGCACCCGCCGGTTGGTGGTGTAGCGCGAACCTTTGAGCGTAAAGACAAAATCATCCGGTGTTTCCTCATACCACTTGATGTAGGAGGCCGGTTTCATCGAACCATAATAGGTGCCGTTGACCTCAATCGCTGTCATCTGACGCGACGCATATTCCAGTTCGCGTTTCTGCGTCAGGCCCTCAGGATAGAACGGCCCGCGCCAGTCTTCATAGGTCCAGCCACCAATGCCGATATAGATTCTGCCGCTCATCTACCTCTCCTGTGGCTGTCCGAACTCACGGTAAGACGACTTAATCCGTCACCCCTTTAAGGCGGCGGGCGATGGCCTGGCGACGTTCGGAATTGGCCTGACGGACGCGTTCAACCGCCACGATTTCGGTGGCGTTCAACAGATGCTCGATCACCCGGTCAAGGTGATCGTGCATAGCCTGACGCGCCGCATTGCCAGAGCGGCTTTTGAGCGCGGCCAGAATGTCCCCATGCTCATCGATGCGCGCCCCCATGCCGAGATTAGCCGCCCGCGCCAGAATATTACGCGCCAGCGGTGAGCGGTAACGCCAGTCCCACAGGTTTTCGACACAGGACGCAATCGCACCATTACCGCTGATCTTGGCAATCAGGACATGGAATTCACGGTCAGCCCGCTCAGCCCGCTCAGGGTCGGCATGGTGCATCTGGGAGACCAGATCTTCGAGTTCGGCCACCTGCTCATCGGTGATCAGGGTCGCCGCCAGCGCGCACACTTCGCCTTCCAGCAGACGGCGCGCTTCGATCAGTTCAAACGCCCCGATCTCAGAATCCGAGAACGGCAGCGGATCAGGTTTGGTCTTGGTGACAATGATCCCTAAGCCATGCTTGGCTTCGATCATGCCTAAGATTTCCAGCGCAATCATGGCTTCGCGCAAGGTCGGGCGACTGACGCCGTATTGCACGGCCAGATCCCGTTCCGGCGGCAGACGGTCGCCGGGCTTATAGCGGCCGGACTGAATGTCCTCGGCAATAGAGTCAGCGATACGACGATAAAGTTTCTTCGGTTCAGACATATGTGTTCATTATCCGGACGGCCCAAAGCCGTGTCAGCCATCTACCTATGCCTGATTTGCATCGCTTTAGAAAGACTTAACGCTCTTGACCTCTGGCGCAAAAAAAGCGGCACACCCGAAGGCATGCCGCTAAGGAAGGAAGGTTTTAGATGCGGGATCAGAACTTACCGCTCCAGCCGATGTGATACATCGCACCGGGGTTGAAGTGGCTGTAAGGTGCATTTTCATAGCCAAACAGGGTGCGGAACGGCTCATTGGTGATGTTGGTGGCTTCAAAGGTGATCTGACCGTCTGAGCCCCAGAACGAGGTATTATAGCTGGCGGCCATATCGACCTGACCGCGATCGGTGGCCTTGAGCGGCAGCATCAGGCCGTTTTGCGGCGCGCCGGCGACAATGCGTTCATCGAACCAGACATAGCTGAGGCGGAACGACAGTTTATCGTTTTCATAATAGCCGGTGGCATTGACGGTTTGCGGCGACAATTGCGCCTTGGCGCCGTCAAAGCCGTCATCCAGGTGGGTGTAATTGGTGCTGAAGCCCAAACCCTCGACAATAAAGTCAAGAGGCTGCACCCAACCCAGCTCAATGCCGGTCAGGTTGATAGAGTCGATATTCACCGGCGTATTAACAAACACCTGTGCCACCGACGGGCCGCCGCGATCGTTAATGGCTTGCTGTTGCTGAGCCGTCAGGGACGCGAAATCAATGCCCAGATCCGTGAACAACTGGGTCGTCTGACGGACCTGCGTATAGCCGGTGACGTGCTTCTTGAAGATCGCGGCACTGACATAACCCAGACCGCCGGTATAGTATTCCGCACCCAGATCATAGTTTTCAGAATAATAGGGCTTGAGCGACGGATTGCCCGACGAAGCGTTCTGCGCCGACGGATCAGAGAAGCTGACGCCCGGCAGGAGGCTGTTAGGGTTAGCGCGGGTCACGGTCTTTGAGGCCGCCGCCCGCACCAGCAACTTATCGGTCAGCTTGGTCGAGGCGTTAAATGAGGGCAGGACGCCGCCATAGCTGGTTTCCAGCGTCTGGAAGGTAGTCACGCCATTGACGGTGATCGGCCCCGTTACGGTCTGATCGGTTTCAAACCAGCGCACGCCGTAATTGACTTTCACATCAAAGGACGCGATCGGGAAGGTGGCGGCATATTCGCCGTAGAGGCCTTGCGTGCTGTCGTTGATCCGGCCCGAAGGTGTGCCCAGTGCCGAGCTGTTGGTTCTGGGTGCCGCCGCATTATAGGCGGCATAGTTGGTCGCCGCTTTCAGCTTATCGAGATCGGGCAGCACATGCAGGGTAAAGCCGGGTGTTCCATCCAGAATATGGGTGAAATTGGACGCAGGGCCCGTGCCCAGATAGCCGGCAATGGCCGTTTGCGGTACTGCCGCAAACGCAAAGGCCTGATAGTTGGCCGAGTTATCATAGGCTTGAATCCGACGGTCAGCCTCATCATAGGCGTAGCCGGTTTTGAGTGTCGCGCCATTATCAAAATCATAGGTCAGATCAGCGTGGGCGCCCTGAGTATAGGTGCTGCGCTTGACGTTCTGAATGTTGACGCGGTTCCAGGTCCAGCCCAGATTGGGATCAGCGATATTGGCGCTGGGCTTAATGGTCGGGATATCACCGTCATTGGTATAGGTGATCGTCAGGCCTGAATTAAACGGCGTATTGAACAGGAAGCTGGGGGCCTCACGGAAGAAGACGCTGTGGGTATAGTTCAGTTGCGCATCCAGCCGCAGCTTTTCATTGATCTGCCAGGTCATGCTGGGGTTGATATTAATGAAATCGAGATCTTCGTCAAAGGTGCGCGCTTCGACAAACATGGCCGAGTTGGCAAAGGTGCCTGATGTCACGACATTGTTGGCATCGACCTTAAGGTTCAGCGGCACCATGCCGCCGGTGGCCGCCGTCGATGAGTTACGCACGAACCAGTTGAAGCTGGAGCGGTCATATTCGCCCTTAGCCTTGGCACCCATGATGTCGAGCGCAAAGCGCAGATCATCGGACGGACGATATTCAACCGCTCCCAACAAGGTAATCCGGTCACGCTTACCGTCGATGTAGTTCAGACGGCCCAGACGCGGGATCATGGCATTGGTCAACTGATTGGCCGTAAGGCCGGGATTGAGCGCCAGAAGCTGCGAAAGACCCAGCGTCATGCCCGGCGTCAAGCCATTGCCGGCATTGGCCGGAACGACAGTGGCGAAGCTGAAATTATTGCCCTGAGCATTGCTGCAATCGGTGCTGCCGGACGGGCAGGCCAGATTGGCATTGCTCCAGCCGACCGAGTCAAAGCCGTCAGAGCGGGTGCGCTGGCTTGATCCGGCAAGGCCAACCAGAACGCCCCACTTGTCCCAGGTCTTGGAGAAGGTAATCGCACCGCGCGGGGCAAATTCTTCGGAAGCCTGACCATAGGTGCCCGACACGGACACGCTGATGTGCTGACCCTTATCGTCAAAAGGGCGGGCATTGCGCATGTCGACGATGGACATGCCGCCTTCAAGCTGGCTGGCCAGCGGGGATTTCGAGACGGTCAGGCGCGTGAACAGTTCAGACGGAAACAGGTCAAGGTCAACTTCGCGGTTGGACGATCCCCCATCGATACCGCCGTCAGACGCCACCGCCACGCCATTGCCGTTCAGGACGACCTTGGTGAAGCTGGGGCCGAGGCCGCGCACATTGACCTGCGTGCCTTCGCCCGTATAGCCGTTGCGCGAAATCTGCACCCCCGGAATACGCTGCAGCGATTCCGCAAGGTTCAGGTCAGGAAACTTACCCATGTCCTGCGCAAAGATGGAGTCAGTGAAATTGACGGCATTCTGCTTGGCGCGCGCGGAATTCAGCAGTGAGCCGCGATAACCGATCACAACCACTTCGGTGACATCTTCGCTGGCAGCAGGCGTTGTGGCTTCGGGGGCGGCGTCCTGGGCCCACACCGAACCGGCCATCCCCGCCAGAATAGTGGCCCCCAGAAGGGTGGCGCGGGCCATGCGGGAGCGCGCACGCGCACGGCGTGAGAAGCTGATATCCATTTGTTTCTCCATGTATATGGCCTGACCAGCCATAGGCTTTTTTTGTTTTGAAATTTTTACGGCGATTTGTGACCGCTACCTGTTAGCGCTAACTTTCCTGACCGGACTTGTCAATATGGTCAGACCAATATTAGCGCTTTAGCGTCAAAATTACGCATCCGCCTTTATTGGATTCAGCTCTTTTATATTGATATTATTAAAATTTTTCAGCCATACACAAGACTGTGAGTGCCTGACCACAACCACCATTTCCCCATAGGCGTGTTTTTTCTGTAACACCTTAAAGTACCTGAATTGACAGCGCTTACATTGTCATACAAATACGTATTTTATGGCACAAATACCTAGCATATTGTTGCCAGATATACCACCTTGGGTGAATAGAGGCTTTTATCAAGAAAAAGCTTGCGCAACCGGGGTCGATTTAGGTTATATATGAAAATAGGTCATACCAATTGAGCGCTGGCTAAAAAATGATCATGACTAAAGTCGTGACATGAGGGAACGGAACATTTTTAAACTATGACAGCCTGAAGAGCCTGTCCGCAAACCGGACACCATTCATTCAGGCTGCGGCTTCGGAGTATTACGCTACATGAAAATCACGTCCGCCAAGGTTATTGTCACCTGCCCCGGCCGCAACTTTGTTACCCTCAAGATCATGACCGACGAAGGTGTCTATGGTCTGGGCGACGCTACCCTTAACGGTCGCGAGCTGTCGGTCGTGTCCTACCTCGAAGATCACGTCATTCCGTGCCTGATCGGACGCGATCCGCACCAGATCGAAGACATCTGGCAGTTTCTCTACCGCGGGGCCTACTGGCGTCGGGGGCCGGTGACCATGTCCGCCGTCGCCGCCGTTGATATGGCGTTGTGGGACATTAAGGGTAAGGTCGCAAACCTGCCGGTCTATCAGTTGATGGGCGGCAAGTGCCGCACGGGCGTCATGGTCTATGGCCACGCCAACGGCACCTCGATCGAAGACACCATTGAGGTGGCGCAATCCTATAAGGCTATGGGCTATAAGGCGATCCGCCTGCAATGCGGGGTGCCGGGTCTGGCCTCGACCTATGGTGTGTCCAAGGACAAGATGTTCTATGAGCCTGCCGATGCCGACCTGCCGACGGAGAATATCTGGTCGACCGAAGCTTACCTGCGTGTAGTCCCGAAACTGTTTGCCGCGGCCCGTGAGGCTCTGGGCGAAGAGGTGCACCTGCTGCACGATGTTCACCACCGCCTGACTCCGATCGAAGCCGGTCGCCTGGGCCGCGATCTGGAACCCTACCGCCCGTTCTGGATGGAAGATGCCGTGGTCGCTGAAAATCAGGACAACTTCCGCCTGATCCGCCAGCATACCACCACGCCACTGGCCGTAGGCGAAATCTTCAACTCGATCTGGGACTGTAAAGACCTGATCCAGAACCAGTTGATCGACTATATCCGCGCCACCGTCGTCCATGCGGGCGGCCTGACCCACCTTAAGAAAATCGCTGCCTTTGCCGACATCTATAATGTCCGCACCGGCTGTCATGGCGCCACCGACCTGTCGCCAGTCTGTATGGCCGCCGCCCTCAATTTCGATGTGTCGGTTCCGAACTTTGGTGTTCAGGAATATATGCGCCATACCGATGCCACGGATGAGGTTTTCCCGCACCAGTATTATTTCAAGGACGGCGATATGATCGTCAACGAAACCCCAGGACTGGGCGTGGATATCGACGAAGAAAAAGCCGCAAAATACCCGTATCAGCGCGCCTACCTGCCGGTGAACCGTCTTCAGGACGGCACCCTGTTTAACTGGTAGGCCATGACATGGCCGTGCTGAAACTGCATCCCGACCGGCTGCTGCCGGCAGATCCGACCACTCGCGATATAGCCCGCAGGCTTTATCAGACGGTCAAAGACCTGCCGATCATCAGCCCGCACGGCCATACCGACCCGCAGTGGTTTGCCGATAATGAGGCCTTTCCCGATCCGGCGCAGCTTCTGATCGTGCCGGATCATTACGTCTTTCGGATGCTCTATTCGCAAGGTGTTGATCTGGCCGCTCTTGGCATCGCCACGCACGATGGCACCCCGTTTGAGACCGACCCGCGCAAAATCTGGAAAACCTTCGCCGACAACTATTACCTGTTCCGGGGTACGCCGTCACGCATGTGGCTGGACTGGGTATTCTCAAACGTGTTCGGCATCGACGTCACCCTGACACCGGA
Organism: Asticcacaulis machinosus; assembly: GCF_028550435.1. Classification (GTDB taxonomy): domain Bacteria; phylum Pseudomonadota; class Alphaproteobacteria; order Caulobacterales; family Caulobacteraceae; genus Asticcacaulis; species Asticcacaulis machinosus. The sequence goes on from NZ_JAQQKV010000002.1 coordinate 482,806, forward strand.
TACGGCCGATCACTATTATAACGTGATGGCGGCGGCGCTGAAAACCGAAGCCTTCCGTCCGCGCGCCCTGTTTGAACGCTTCAATATCGAAGTCATCGCGACGACCGAAGGGCCGCTGGATGACCTACGCCACCACGCAAAAATCCGCGAGAGTGGCTGGAGCGGACGAGTTGTCACCGCCTATCGCCCTGATCCGGTCATGGATCCGGAGCATGTCGGCTTTGCCGAAAATCTGGCGCGGTTCGGGCAACTGGCAGGCGAGGATATAACCACCTATGCCGGTTATCTGAAGGCCCATCAAAACCGCCGCGCTTTTTTCCGTGAAGCCGGCGCCACCTCAACCGACCACGGCCATATTCGGGCGACCACCGCCAATCTGCCGCCCGCTGAGGCGGCGGCGCTATATGACAAAATCCGTTCCGAGGATTTTACCGCCCACGAGGCCGACCTGTTCCGCGGGCAAATGCTGACCGAGATGGCGCGCATGAGCCTTGACGACGGCATGGTGCTGCAACTGCATCCGGGCGTATATCGCAGCCATAACCAATATGTGTTGGAACGCTTCGGGCGGGATAAGGGCGCGGACATTCCGTTGCCGACCGAATATGTCCATGCGCTGAAACCCTTGCTGGATGCCTACGGCAATGATCCGCGCCTGACCTTCATTGTCTTTACGCTGGATGAAACCGTCTATTCGCGCGAACTGGCCCCGCTGGCCGGTCATTATCCGGCGCTGAAGCTCGGCCCGCCGTGGTGGTTCCACGACTCACCCGAAGGCATGCGCCGGTTCCGCGATCAGATGACCGAGACCGGCGGTTATTACAACACCGTCGGCTTTAATGACGATACCCGCGCCTTTTTCTCCATTCCGGCCCGCCATGATGTGGCGCGTAGGATGGACTGTGGACATCTGGCGCGGTGGGTGGCCGAGCATCGCCTTGATGAAGATGAGGCTGCCGGGGTCGCCTTTGATCTGAGCTACAAACTGGCCAAGCAGGCCTACAAACTATAATATAAACAAAAACGGGAGGTTTGAGATGTTGCGATGGATAGTGGCGGTTTGCGCCTTAATGTTAGCGCTACCTTTGTCAGTTTCCTCGGCGCGGGCCGAGGACGGTTATGATCTGTGGCTGAGATACCGGCCGGTTGAAGCCGGATATACGATCCCCGCCACCTCTATTGTTTCCGAAGGTTCGACCCCGACTCTGACCGCCGCCGCCGAAGAACTGAAACGCGGTTTGACGGGCCTGTCGGGCAAAGCCATCGACACCGGAACCGTTAGCGATAACGCCATCATCATCGGCACCCCGTCCAGTTCGGCATCGATTGCCATCCTTAATCCAGACCTGACCAAGGCTGGTGAAGAGGGCTATGTCATCCGCACCACGCGTCTGAACGACAAGCCGGTAACGATTATCGCCGCCAATCGCGATATCGGTGTGCTGTACGGTGTGTTTGAATATCTGAGGCTCATACAGACCCGCCAGCCCCTGACAAATCTCAATATAGCTGACACGCCCAAGGTTAAGCTGCGTGTGCTAAACCACTGGGATAATCTCGATGGTTCGGTTGAGCGCGGCTATTCCGGTACAACCATCTGGGACTGGTGGAAACTGCCGGATGTCAGGCACCCGCGCTATACCGACTATGCCCGCGCCAATGCCTCGCTCGGTATCAACGGTACGGTACTCAATAACGTCAATTCCAAAGCCGTTTCCTTAAGCCCGGCCTACATCCAAAAGACCGCCGCCCTGGCCGATGTGTTCCGGCCCTATGGCATCAAGGTCTATCTGTCGGCGCGCTTTTCGGCCCCGATCGAAGAGGGGGGCCTGAAAACCGCCGACCCGCTTGATCCGGCGGTCAGAGCGTGGTGGAAGGCCAAGGTCGATGAGATCTATGCGGCCATTCCCGATTTTGGCGGCTTTCTGGTTAAGGCTAATAGTGAGGGCCAGCCCGGCCCGCAGGACTATAAGCGCAACCATGCCGACGGCGCCAATATGCTGGCCGAGGCGCTGAAACCTCATGGTGGCGTGGTCATGTGGCGCGCCTTTGTCTACAGCCACGAAAAGCCCGATGACCGCCACAAGCAGGCCTATGATGAGTTTAAGGCGCTGGATGGTCAGTTTGCTGACAATGTGCTGGTGCAGGTCAAAAACGGTGCCATCGATTTCCAGCCGCGCGAGCCTTTCCATCCTCTGTTCGGGGCCATGCCGAAAACCCCGCTGATGATGGAGTTTCAGATCACTAAGGAATATCTCGGCTTTTCGACCCACCTCGCCTATCTGGGCCAATATTACGAAGAGACGCTCAAGGCCGACACCTTTGCAAAGGGTAAGACGGGAAACACCGTCGCCAAGGTCGTCGAAGGCGCGATCGATGGCCACACACTGACCGGTATTGCCGGTGTGGCCAATATCGGTATGGATCGCAACTGGTCGGGGTCTGATTTCGATCAGGCCAACTGGTACGCCTTTGGACGGCTGGCCTGGAACCCGCAGGCCTCATCGCGCGCCATTGCCGACGACTGGGCCCGGATGACCTTTTCCAATGATCCCGCCTTTGTGGCACCCGTCGTCGATATGATGATGACGTCGCGCGAAACCGTGGCCGATTACATGACGCCGCTGGGCCTGCATCACCTGATGGATACCGGCCACCACTATGGGCCGGGGCCGTGGGTTGATAATCTGGAGCGAGCAGACTGGAACCCGGTCTATTACCATAAGGCTGATATCAATGGCATCGGCTTTGATCGGATGAAAACCGGCTCGAACGCCATCAGTCAGTACACCCCAAAAGCTGCCAAAGCATGGGCCAACCCAAAGACAATGGATGAGCGCTATCTGTTGTGGTTCCATCATGTGCCGTGGGATTACAAGGTCAAATCGGGGCGCAGCCTGTGGGATGAGGTGGTCATTACCTATTCCAAAGGGGCCGCCGATACCACCGCCATGCGCAACCGCTGGGCGTCGCTTAAACCCTATGTGGATGCGGAACGCTTTGACGCCGTAGCGACCAATCTGATGATCCAGGAACGCGAAGCCAAATGGTGGCGCGATGCTTCGGTCGCCTATTTCCAGTCGGTGTCCAAACGGCCCCTGCCTGAGGGTTATGCCCCGCCGGAAAAGACGCTGGACTATTATAGGTCACTGAAGTTCCCCTACGCGCCGGGGAATTAGTTTACTTAGGCCGAAAAGCACGTCACCTTCGCCGGGTATACGGAGGGTATCTGCATGTGTTTTTCGGCCCCGGTCAGCTTTGCCGCCAGCGCCTTTATCGCCACGGCGGGCGTCATGGCCCTGCGCGAAACCACATTAAAAACCGAAAAGCCGTTCGCGTCCGTGCCACTGCTGTTTGCCGTTCAGCAGTTTATCGAAGGCTGTCTGTGGGTGCTTTTGCCACAAACCGGAACGGGGGTGGCGACCCACGCCCTGACCCAAGGTTACGCCGTCTTTATCGGGGTGATCTGGCCGGTCGTCATACCGCTATCGATCCTGCTTATTGAACCCGGCCTGTGGCGCAAACGCCTGATGCAAGTGGTTTTGCTGCTCGGCGTGGCCGTGTCCGCCTTCACCCTGATGATTATCCTGAGATACGGTGTGACCGTTCAGATGGTCAATCAGTGTCTGGTCTATACCAACCCAGTCGGTGGCGGATTCTGGATCAGAAGCGCCTATGTCGTCGCCACCTGCGCAGCGTTCTTTATCTCAAGTCACTTGAGTGTGCGCGTTATTGGCACAGCAATGGTCATAGGTTTTGCCGTGGCCTATAGCTTTTTCAGGCTCAACTACCCGTCGGTGTGGTGTTTCTTTGCCGCAATTATCAGCGCCCTGACCTACTGGCACTTTCGGCGCCAGCGCGAGATTGCCGTTAAGGAAACCCTTACGGTGTAACCGTTCTGAACCGAATGTGATTGGCCTGATCCGCATTTAAAGGCCTATCATAGCGTTCATGAACCTACCTGTAGTCACATCTGAGCATTATCCTACCCGCGGGGAGCGCCGTGCCGACCTTATCGTGCATGTGGTCGGCCTGTGCATGGCTCTGTTTGGCGGTGGGGTAGCGCTGGGACTGGCCATCAGCCACGGTTATCTGGGTAAGGTCGCCGCCATCAGTGTTTATGCGCTCGGCTTCATCGCCATGCTGGCCTTTTCGACCGCCTATAATTTCGCCAAACCGAGCTGGCAGCCGTTTCTGCGCCGTCTGGATCATGCCGGCATCTTCCTGATGATCGCCGCCAGCTATACGCCCTTTACCACTCAGGCGCTGGACGGCGGCTGGGCGATCGGTATGACCGTGGCGGTCTGGACTCTGGCGGGCTTAGGGATGGCCGGTAAGTTGTTCCTGCCATCCTTAAGCAAAGTCATATGGATCGTGTTCTATCTGGCGCTCGGTTGGCTGATTGTTATCGCCATCAAACCGATGGTGCGCGAAGTGCCCCTGCCCGCCATGATTTTGCTGGCCGCCGGCGGCGTGGTCTATAGCGTAGGCACCATTTTTTACATGATGAAGCGCCTGAAATTCCGCCGCGCCATCTGGCATGGTCATGTGTTGGCCGGAGCCTCCGCTCACTATGCCGCCGTATTGGTTGGAATCGTACTGGCCGTAAAATAGGCCCTAGGCGACCAAAGTTTCCATCTCCGACTTGACCCTGGCCGAAGCATCCGCGACCTGAGAAAAGGTTTCGGAAATCGTGCTCAGGCTGTCATTGATCTGACCGACAGCGCCCACCGCGGTTTGCATATTGTGGCTGATTTCGCCGGTCGCGGCATTTTGTTGTTCGATCGCGCTGGCGACTGACGATACGTTTTCCAGAACGCCGGTCATAGATTGGGTGATCAATCCTAAGGCGTCAACCACTTCGTTGGTCACCGCCTGCATATTGGCAATTTCAGAGGCAATGGTCTGGGTTGAGCGAGCGGCCTGATTGGCCAGCGACTTGACCTCAGACGCCACGACCGCAAAACCGCGGCCCGCCTCACCCGCGCGAGCCGATTCAATGGTGGCATTAAGCGCCAGCAGATTGATCTGGCCCGCAATATCCTGAATCAATGTCACAATGCCGGTCATGGCTACGGCCGAATTATTGAGGGTGCCCGCAGACGTATTGGCATGAGCGGTGTGGTCGAATACACCTTCGACGCTGGATTTGGCGCTGGTCATGGCATGGGAAATTTCGCGCACGCTCTGGCTCAGTTCCTCGGACGCTGCCGCTACGGAATTGATAATCGCGCCGGTCTCAGACGAAGCGTCGGAGGCGCTGCCCGCCATTCGGTTACAGACCAGTATCTGTTCTATCACTCCATTGAGGTTTTGATTGAGAGTTTCGTTGCGCATCCGTTTTTTGACAATTTCAGTGATGTCGGTGGCAAACTTGACGACCTTTACGACCGCGCCCGTATCATCGAAAATCGGATTGTAGGCGGCCTGAATAAAGACATCTGAACCATCGCGTTTGATACGCCTGAACTCTCCGGCCTGAAACTCACCCTGGCCCAGGCGACGCCAGAAATCACGATAGTCCGTAGACTGATTATAGGTAGTGTCGCAGAACATACGGTGGTGCTGGCCCTCAATATCTTTCAGGTTATAGCCGAGCGTTTTAAGGAAATTGTCATTGGCCGTCAGAATGATGCCGTCGGTGGTAAACTCAATCACCGCCTGAACACGACCAATCGCGGACATCTTGCCCTTGTAATCAAGTTCCTGAAGCTTGTCGGCGGTAATGTCTGAGGCGAATTTTATAACCTTTACCACCTTGCCGCGGTCGTCGCGGACCGGATTATAGGTGGCCTGCAGCCAGATGATGCGTCCGCCTTTGCCGACGCGCTTGAACTCACCGGCCGAGAAAGTGCCGTTGGCCAGATCATTCCAGAACCGCCGATAATCATCGGTCGCCGTATAGGCCGGGTCGCAAAACAGACTGTGATGCCGTCCGCGTATTTCCTCAAGGCCATATCCCACAGTATTCAGGAAATTGGCATTGGCGCTTAATATATCGCCGCCGGGTGTGAATTCGATAACGGCCTGCGACGCGTTAAGCGCCGAAATGATGGCCTGATCTTCATGATTGTTACGCCCACTCGAAAGCCATCCGAACATGATTTATCTCCCGATATCCTTAAAGAGCCTCTACCCCAGCGTGTGCCATTCTGGCACTCAAAAGCTTTAACAAAGGGTTTAGGCTGGGGTTAAGGATTCTGGAAATTAAATATTTGAGGCATGTTATTATTTACAAAAACGGTAATACTTGCTGTGAGCTAGAAAATTTAATACTAAATCTTTGTTTGCTAATATAGTAAACATTCACACTTGATTGTCATCACAAAGCCCCAAAAAAGATAATATATAACTGTAATCCAACAATTATTCGCAATAACACGTTATCTGTAATAATTTAATCACTAATAAATTTGCGGATGGGGTCAGCCGGAGCCTGAGGCAAGCTTTAAGAAATACAACCTAAGAGATATTTCCGGTGCGAGTGTGGTTACATTGACACAACCATAAAAAAACGGCGCAGGCAGAACCTGCACCGTCATGATATATCTAATGGTCAGCCAAAATTAATTATTGCCGCCAATCAGGTCGCCCAGCCCTCCGAGGACCGAGCCTTCACCGCGGTTCTGACCACCGCCGGCCGCTGCGGCCAGAATCCGCCCGGACAGGCGCGAGAACGGCAGGGACTGGATCCAGACCTTACCCGGCCCGGTCAGTTGGGCGAAAAACACGCCTTCACCACCGAACAGCATGGATTTGACCCCGCCTGCCGTTATCAGGTCGAAATCGACCGTATCGGTAAAAGCGGCCACACAGCCGGTATCGACATGAAGTTGTTCACCGGCTTTCAGTTCGCGCTCAATGACCATGCCGCCGAATTGTACAAACACCCAGCCATCGCCTTCCAGCTTTTGCATGATGAAACCTTCGCCGCCAAACAGGCCGGTCATGATCTTGCGCTGGAAATGGATGCCGATGGAAACGCCCTTGGCCGCGGCCAGAAACGAGTCCTTCTGACAGATCAGACGCCCGCCATATTGATCAAGCTTCAGCGGCACGACCACGCCCGGCACCGGCGCCCCAAAGGCCACGCGGGCCTTACCGCCACCGTTATGGGTGAAGACGGTAGTAAACAGGCTCTCTCCGGTCAGCAGACGCTTACCCGCCCCCAGAAGCTTGCCCATAAAACCACCAGCTTGCGCCGAGCCATCCCCGAAGATGGTGGTCATGCCAACGGTGGCATCTTTCCAGACCATAGCGCCGGCTTCCGCAATGGCGCTTTCGCCCGGATCAAGCTCGATCTCGACGAACTGAAGCTCATGGCCCTTGATTTCATAGTCGATGTCGTCGGCGACGCCGGATGCCTTATGGTGAGAGCGCTCGCCAAAGCCTGCGGGATAGTCAGTCATGTCATTTATCCTGATGTGAGTTTGGCCGATGATTAGCACACGGTCACGGCCGGCTTCACCTTAAATCAAATTCATTTAACCGAATGACGGGCTTTCCAGGCCGGATACTCGACCGCGATCAGCCGCTGCGGCCAGTCGCCGTACCAGCTATAACCCGACCGCCGCTCAGGGTGGATGTCGGCATAGGCCTTGACCCGCACCTCGTCACGGTTAGCCAGAACGACCGAGTTATCATTGAGGTCATAGAAACGCGCCCACAAAGGCGGGGCTTTATTATCGGCCACCAGTTCGCGGTCAAAGGTGGCGGTGTGGTAATCGTACTTGACCGGCGGGTCGAGCGGTATGGTCTTTAGGGCATAGCCTTTAATCTGCGAGCGCTTAAGCCAGCTTACAGCGCCCTCAATGGCGGCGATCTGTTGCGGTGTCGGATGGTCTATGCTCATCAGGTAATCGAGCATGGCTACGGTTTCTTGCGATACAATAGCGGGCAGCTCAAAGGTGCGGCCCTTTGACGGTGCAAGGTTTACCGGATCATATTGCCCGGCCCAGCCGGTAAGCTTACCATTCTGCCGGATTTGTAACTTTAAAACGCAGTCATCGCCGCGTTTCAACGCCGCGTCAGTCGTCTGACGGGTCGCTTCATTGATCGACGTAAACGGTGCCTGTTTCAGACTTATTTTGCGCAACATTCTGAGGTTGCCGGAGGTGACCTCATCGGCAATGGTCAGCTTATGATGATAATCTGTCGAGGGCGGTAAGGTATGGGGCCAGCCCCCGCACACCGGCATTTGTTGCGACAGGGTAAACTCCAGCCCCTTCATGGCGGCGGCGCGGTATGTCTCGCTTTTCGTCTGATCATAGACCGCCATCAGATATTCGATCTGAGCATAGATATTGCGGTTATCAAAGCTTGCGCGCGAATCTGATTTTTGCGTGGTGATGGCCGCGATTTCCTGCGGGTCGAGCTTACGGGCCGGATCCTGATTTTCGATCCAGCCGCCATTATGGCGCTGATACAGCAGGATGTTATCGGCGATTTCAACGATCTGATCGTCGCTGTAGCGGGCATAGTCCTTGCCGTGACGGTTTTGCCAATGATGAACGGCGTCGGAAAAGCTGTCCAGCCTGACAGCCTCATAGGCATAAGCCGTGGGTGCCGTAAGCAGCACCAGTCCCAGACATATTGCGCCAAACCGTTTCATGCGATCCTCCATTTTTTGCGGTGATCGTGCCACTACCGCCGCAGAACACAAGCCACAAAATCAGTTGGCAGGGCTAAGATTTCACCCTATGGTCGTGGCGGGTTTAAAGGGGGGCGCGGGATGATAGTTTCAGTATTAAATGAATCGGATTCGCTTTCCCTTAAGAACAGCGATGCGGTTACGCTGTAGCCGAAGTCTTCGCCTAACACATATACTCAAAAAGGGAGAGCCTTATGAAATTTACAATCGGGAACACGCTCAATGAGGGCTTTGCCCTGCTGGGGCAATATTTTGGTCAGATTGCTGTGGCCGGGCTGCTTCTATATGTCCTGCCTATGACGGCCGCCGTTCTGGGGTTATTTTCCAGTTTCGGTTTTGATCTGCAGAACCCGTCCTTACAACTTGAACAGGGGGTATATCTGCCTTTTGGCATTTATATGGGCATGTCGGTGCTGACCGCATTGTTAAGCCTTTCAGTTCTGACCGAAATCATTGTCAAAGGTGAAGCGAAACAGCCGTTCAACCTTGGGGCTTCAATTGGCCGTGGATTTATCAATATCATACCGCTGATCATCGTAGGGATCCTCTCTACACTGCTGATGATGGTGGGTCTGATCTTACTGATTATTCCGGGCTTTATCGTGATGTTGGGCCTTTACGTGGCGACTACGGTTTATATTGCCGAGCCAGGCATAGGCATTATTGGGGCCATGAAACGTAGCTGGGCGCTGACCAAGAACCACCGTTGGCAGATTTTTCTTATTCTGCTGATTATCGGTATCCTGTGTGCCCTGGCGGGCGGCGCCTTTGGTCTGCCGTTGGGCCTTATGGCGGCGACCATTCCACCTATGGTCAGCCTGACCGTTCAAATGATCATCAGCAGCGTTACGTCTCTGGTTACATTTGTATTTGCGGTGGCTATTTATCTGTGCCTGCGCCGCGCCAAGGACACTCACACGCCAGAGACCGTTGCTAACGTCTTTTCGTAATCAGGCGTTGCACTTGATAAGACAAAGCCTCCGCAATCACGGAGGCTTTTTTGTTTAGAGCGGAATGACTTCTAATAGAAGCATTCGCTCAAGCCGCCATTGAGGCGGCGGCCAAGGTGGCGAAGCCAACGCCCGGCGAGGGGCTGAAAAAATAAAGCTAAATCATTATGTTTTACTTGAAAACATGATGATTTAGCGCACCTCGTCGTGCTTATCCTTGCGGCGTTTGCCGAGCAGCATCCGGCTTTCCAGATGGGCGCGTAAGGCCGCATAAAAGGCGCGCAGGAAGGCTTCGTCGGTCGGGACATCGGCGGCATTTTTAGGATCGTCCCAGCCGATGCGGGTCTTGATACGGGTCGCCACCGCCGCCAGGGTCGCGGGCCGACGCTCGCGCAACACTTCCTCCAGCACCCCCAGTTCTTTTTCGCCATAGGCTTCGATCTGGACGCGGGTAAAGATGATGCCGCTGCGGCGGTCAGCCTCGGTATCGGCAAGGTCAATCCCAAGGCTTTGGCGCGGCATATGTACCACGCGGGTGCCGCCCAGAAAATCACCCAAGCGGGCCTGATCACGGTTAAACAGCGGCAGCAAGGCCAGAACTAGTGTCCACAAAAATGCCGACAACGCCACCCAACCGCCGCCCTGCATAGTCATGCCCATCAGGGTCAGGGGCAGATAGAACTCGACCTCCCGCAACATATTGCGGGTGATGACCATCACCGGCGTCAGGTGTCCGCCATCATGGGCGATGACCCTGATTTTCAACACCCGCTTACCCGGTGTCGCGGCGCGCGGCCCCATCTCGAACGCCATGAAATAGCCGGTACGGACAAAGAACATGGCCATGAAAAACAGGATCATCAGGATGTCGCCCAAACCCTTGGCGCGCTTCCAGTCCACCTGCTCGAACGGCAGAATGAAAAACAGCAGGATCAGGGCCACAGGTGCTGCGATGATGATCAGGTAATCGAGAATAAACGCCCCCAGCCGTTCGGCAAAGGTGGCGGTTATGAACGGCAGGCGCACTCCTTCGGGCGTGGTGATATAGGTGACGCGGCGCTGATACTTTCCTTGCGCGTCAAAGCTCAGGGTATCATCCAGTATCGGCGGGGTCTTAGGCGCGGCCCTAGGAGCGACCATGATCAGCCTCTTCGAATTTCAACGATATGCGCCGCCCGACCTGCGTAAAATAGACGGTCCAGATCACCAACATCACGGCGCCTACGCCAAATCGGGCAGCGGTATCTGTGATAAGCTGCCGCCCGAACCCTTCCAGCAATCCCGCCAGCAGCAACATGATCGCCACGCCCAGCATGACCGAGCCGGTCAGCTTACCGGCCTCAACCAGAGCCGCTTTGCGCGTCAGCTTGCCGGGGAACATGATCCGTCGCGCCATATGGAATCCGGCGGCACCGGCAAGGACTATGGCCAGTAATTCGGTCGTGCCGTGAATACTCAGCCAGCCCGCGAAATCGACCAGCAGGCCTTGTCGCGCAAACAGCCACAGCATGGCCCCCAGCAACATGCCATTATGCAGGATCAAAAGGGCCGTCGGTATGCCCGCAATAACCCCCAGCGCAAAGGCAAAGATCGATACCTGCGTGTTGTGTGACATCAAAAATACCGAAAAGACCGCCAGCCCGTCGGTGCTACCTTCGAGGGTTTTCTTAAGGTCAGCGGCTGAGGCCGACAGATTGCGGCCACCTGCCATATCCTCGCCGACCAGTGCCGAATACCAGCTTTGGTCGCCCGCGCACAACAGCCAGCCCGCCACAATCCCGATCACCAGACAAGCCAGTGACAGCAAAAACTCCGGCCCGATACGGCGTACACTGTCGGGCCATTGCCGCCCGAAATAGCCGGTCAGAATGTCTTTGAAACGGGCGTGAGGGCCGTAGATGCCCATATAGGCGCGGGCGCACAGCCCCTGCAGATAGCCGATCAGATTGCGGTCGAGCGAGATCGAGCGCGCCATAGATAGCGACGAGACGGCTGAGCGATAAAGCACCGGCAGGTTCAGAAGTTCATCGGTCGAAAAGCTGTTGAGTTTGCCCTGATCCAGCCGGTCGAGCGCACGGCTCAACGTCCGCCAGTCCTTTTCGCGCGCATCACGGAACTTCTGGCTCTTGAGTTGCAGGGCGGGTTTTGCGGGGTCTTCATCGCTCATGTGATCCTCCTACAACCGGTCGGCTTGTTTGAGCGCCAGATATTTGGTGACGATGAGCGTCGCCATTTGCTCGGTCGGGGCCTCCAGCACCTCAATCCCCTGCCGGCGCAGCAGGGCATGGACGGTTTCGCGCTGGGTCAGCAGGCGCTGGGCGAAAATGGCGCGGCTGACATCTCCGGGGGTGTGCGGCGGCTTGGCGGCCAGATCCTCCAACACTTCGTCGCGGAAGGCCACAAAGATGATGACGTGCTTTTTCGACAGGCGGTTAAGCGCCTCCAGCATCAGATCGGCGCTGATCTCATCGATAAAATCGGTAAACAGCACGATTAGCGACCTGCGCCCAATGCGCGAATTCAGATCGGCCAGAGCCAGGGTATGGTTCGACTCTTCGGCCATGTCCGACAGAGACGATAGCTGATGTTTCAGCACTTCATAACCCTGCATGCCCGACACCTGCGGGACGATATGATAGGGCTGTGACGCAAAGGCAAAGCTGCGGATATTGTCACCGATTTTAAGCGCACAATAACCGAGCAAAAGTCCGGCATAGAGCGCCCGATCCAGCCGTTTAATACCAAGCAGCGGCTCCCCCATCAGCCGCCCGGTATCAAAGGCCAGCACGATATGGTGATTGCGTTCGGCCTGAAATTCCCGCGACAGCAGTTTGAGGTGGCGGGCCGATGAGCGCCAGTCGATCCGGCGCGGGTCCTGGCTGGCATCATATTCGCGCAGGGCATGGAATTCCGAGCCATTATGCAACTGGTTCTGCACGCGCACGCCGTAAATGCTGTCGTAGGAAAACAGCTCTGAGGCATCATGCTGCACACCTTCAATATCGGGGGTGACGACGATCTGACGATCCAGCGTCAGGCGCTTTTGAATCCATATCAGCCCCAGAACGCCGCGGTAACGGACATGGATATCCTCTAAGACCGCGACGCCGCGGGCATGGGCCTTGAGCGCCAGTTCGGCGTGGAAAGCCCCCTCATTATCGGTGATAGCTTGCGCGGTATCGCTGACGATCAGCAGGTGATTGGCCCCGAACCGTACCTCCAGCGCGCCGGGTCTGCGGCCTGAGAAGCTTAAGGTAAACGGCCAGACATAGTCACGGCCCACGCCCATGGTGCGCGGGGTTTTCAGGTCGAGCGTAAGCGTGCGTGACAAGGGCGCAAACAAACCGTCAAACAGCGAAAGCCCCAGAACCCCCAGCATGACCAGTGGCGCCCAGACCCAGCCTTGCGGCCACGCCAAGGCCAGCACGATGCTTAAGGCGACGCACAGGACAAGGATCGTGATAAGGCGGGCGGTGGGGTACATGGTTATCTTTTTTAGGTTATCTGGGTATCTCAACGCGTTCCAGCAGGTTTTGTAGTACGCTGTCGACATTGGCGCCTTCGATCTCCGCCGATGCCGACAGGAGCACACGGTGGCGCATGCACGGGGCATAGAGCGCCTTGATATCGTCCGGCAGCACATAGTCGCGGCCATCCAGCGTCGCCCGCGCCCGTGCGGCCCGTGCCAGCAGCGCACCAGACCGAGGCGATGCGCCAACGCTCAGTTGCGCCACTTCGCGCGTGGCCCGGATCAGGTTGACGATATAGTCGAGATTGGCATCATTCAGCTTGACCTGTGCTACCGTATCGATGGCCTGAGCCAGGGTGGCGGCATCGATGACGCGGGTAATATTGAGCGTAGTGTCGGTCGCCGCCGCATTGCCCGACAGGCTGACGATGCGGCGCTCTTCTTCAATGCTGGGGTAGCTTAAGATGTGCTTGAACAAAAACCGGTCAAGCTGGGCTTCGGGCAGGGGATAGGTGCCCTGCTGCTCGATCGGGTTTTGGGTCGCAATCACCGTAAAGCGCGCGCCCAGATCATGGCGGGTGCCATCCAGCGTCACAAACCGTTCCTGCATGGCCTCAAGCAGGGCAGCCTGCGTCTTGGGTGGGGTGCGGTTGATTTCGTCGGCCAGCAACAGATCGCAGAAAATCGGCCCCTTGCTGAGCGAAAAGCTGGAGGTCTGAAAGTTGAACAGGTTCGAGCCCAGAATATCACCGGGCAGCATATCCGGCGTGAACTGAATGCGGCCAAAGCGCAGATCCAGCGACTGACAAAAGGCCCGCGCCAGCAGGGTCTTGGCGGTGCCGGGAGGGCCTTCGAGCAGGATATGGCCGCCGGAAAACAGCGCCACCAGCATAAGTTCGACGGTGTCGGCCTGACCCACTACGGCTTTAGAGATTTCGGCCCGGAGCTGGTCGGCTAAGGATTTAATGTCGGATATTTGCACGGTGTCAGCTCTCCGTTTGAGGTGGGGTGGTGCGGGATTTAAGGTCGCCTGTTTCAAGACGCCATTGGTGCAGGCGCTGACACAGGCTGATGAGGGCAGCCGGCGTTGTTACCTTGGCTGCGTCGCGGGCGATGGTGCTATAGGTTTCGGTAGTGCCGGTGCGCTCACTTAACTGATCGGCCAGTTCATCGGACGACAGGGTGGCATGGCCCATATAGCCGCGAGCTTTGAGGGCCGCGTCTCGCATCATCTGGGCATAGAGCGGCGCCAGTTTCGGTTCGCGTCCGGCCTTACCCAGCAGTCGCGCGGCATTATCCGCCAGTATGCTGACCCCGCGCCCGAGCGGTGCGGCCCTGACCATATCATGGGCCGGGCCAAAGCGGGCGAAAGCCGCCCACATCAGCCCAAGCCCCAGCACCATAAAGGCCAGAGGCACGGCGATAAACGGCGGCGTGGCGATATGATGCAACAGGCTTTTGTCGACCGAGTGGCCGTTAAAGGTCAGGTTAAAAACGACTGACGGCGGGGAGGACGACTTGCTGCGCACGGCATCAATCAGGGTCAGGGCTGTGACGACTTTTTGCGGATCACCTAAAATCTGGTTGTTCAGCAGGTCAGGGTCAGTCAGCAGATAGACCGGCTGTGTGTAAGGCTTTTCACCAGGCAGGGCATTAACCCGCGCCAGCACAATCTCACCCTTCGGGCCGGTCAGCATAGGGGTGAGTTTAGGCGTCGCCACGACCGATTGCAGGCCCTTGATCTTACCCACCTTAAGCGGGGCCGCGAACAGGGTCTGGCCCACTGCCGGTTGCAAAGTGATATCGCGTGTCAGTTTGGTAGGTGACCGTAAAAATGCAAGTCCGGCGGGTGTGAACTGAAATCCGGTACGCTTTTGATTTTTATCGTCAGTTATGGCGATCTCTTTAGCGGAAACCTTTTGATACAGCAGCCGCGACAAGGTGATTAAGTTCGAATAAGGCTGAGGCTCCTCATTCTGGGACCAACGCGGACGGGTGCGATGGGGCGCGGCGAACCATTTAGGCATAACAACCAAAACCACATCACCTTGCGAACTGTATAAGATGTGTTCTGATTTTTTATCATTGGGAAATTTTGAGGCCCGAAGCTGATCATCCGGCCCGGATCTCGATGAATTACGCTCATATGCAGGGGCAGTTTCAGTGGGGGCAACGGTATTATCTATGACTTCATCCGCAGCTTCATCTATCGGAGTGACGTCATCGTCTGCAGGCCATGAGAGTAGCACATCGCTAACCATCTCAAGCGTGATGATCTCCAGATCATAGCGCTTTTGCGGGCCGGTTTCACGGCGGTTGATATCGCTGCGGTAACCGCGCGCATCGAGCAGTTTATAGAGGCCCTTAAAACCGTGCGGCGAGATCGCGCCCGCATCGGCTGACTGCGGGCTATCCGGATCGAAGGACGGCGAAATCAGGATCAGGGCCGCCGTCGCAAACAGGCCGACGCACAACAGCCCGACGATCATCGGCAGCATACGATTGAGCGGGGGAAGGCGGAATGAGCGTTTCATCAGCCGATCCCTTCGATGGCGACGAAATCGACATAGGCCTGACGGCAGGCGTCGAACCCTTCGCGCCCGACACGGATGCCGGCGAAATAACTCATTTCAACCCAGCGGGTAATCTCCCCGAACGCAGGCCGGGCGTCGGCTGGCAGCAGCGGATGGCTTAAGATATCGCGCGACGAATAGTGGGTGCGCACCAGATCGGGCCGGTAAGCGTTCAGATCGGCCACCGACCTCAGCAATAGCAAATGCACGGCTTCATCATACTCACCCTTGGCCGCCAGCGCATCAATATCGTGCAGCAGGGCGGCGGCGGCGTCTTTGGTGGGCCGCCACATCGTTTCAGGTTTCATCACATCGCGCGGCAGGAAGCGCTCAATCTGCTGGCGGATCAGCATACGCACAAACGGCGACAGCACCAGCATGGCCAGAGCAAATACCAGCAGGTAAATCAGCCAAGGCATGATTGGCCCCAGCGGCGCCAAAATCTTGCCGATAGCGGTGATGACATCGCCCAGCCAGTGCATCAGGTCTTTGAGCCACTGCGGCATTTCGGTCTTGGGCGGCTTAACCTGAGTGAAGTGGGTCTGGATATAGCCGCTGCCGTTGACCTTATCGATCAGGCTGCGGGCCTGATCGGAGGTTAAGGAATCCTGAGTCACAGATGCGTTAGAAGGCGCTGCCGCCGATGCGGAAACGCTCGCGTCCGTCTGACTGTCAGAAAGCCTAAGCCCCATAACCTCTCCCCACCGCACGACCATAGGCTGCGCGCGAATACGGGTCAATCGGCAATTGGATGCGGGGGCCTTTAACGGTAATTTATGCCCGAAAAATAATCCTCGACCCGCCGCATAAAATCATCGGCAACAGCGTGCACGGCTTGAGGCAGTTCATGGCGTGGCCGGAACAATCCGATCTGACGGGTGGGCGTAAACCCTTCCAGATTCACAAAGGCGGCGGCCTCATTTTGATAACTTTGGGGCATGACGGTAGCGCCCACACCGGCCGCAACCATATCGAGCGCCCGCTCATCATTGCGGGTACGATAAACCAGCGGCGGGCGGACATTGCAGTCAGTGAAATAACGGCTGGTCTCAGAAAGCACCTCGCACAAAGACCGCACAATCATTGGCTGATCGGCCATATCTTCGCCGCGCACGGTGCCCGCGCTGGCCAAAGGGTGATCGGGCGGCAGCACCAGACTATAACCTTCAGTATAAAGCGGTACGCTGCGGGCATCTTCGACCCGGCGGATCGACAGCGCAAAGTCGATGCCGCGTTCATCCATGCGGTTGATCAGTTCCTGCTCGGTGCCGTCAGACAGTTCAAACTGTACGTCCGGATGCAGGTTACGAACGCTTTTGATCAGGCCCGCGATACGTTGTGACGGCAGGGTATGGAGCACGCCCAACCTCAGGACCGGCACCTTTTCATCCTGCGCCACTTCGGCCAACGCCAGATTGCATTCGTGCAGTATGGTCTTGGCGCGCGGCAGGAATCGCGCCCCTGCCGTGGTCAGAAACACCCGCTTATTGTTGCGCACAAAAAGCGGCGCACCCACCGTGTCCTCCAGCCGCTTTATGCCTGCTGACAATGTCGGTTGCGTCACGGATGAGGCACTGGCGGCCTTGGTGAACGAGCCGGTTTCAACCACCGCCAGAAAATAACGCAGCAGATAGGGGTCCATTATACTCCCCTGCCTTGGCGGGGGAGGTGGATTTTTGGTGAAACCAAAAAGACGGAGGGGGGCATGCTTGCACCATTATGAATAGAAAATTTCTATCAATTCTATTTTTATAATCGATTTTATCAATTTCAACAAGGCGGCTATCTTTGGTGAAAGCCAAAGGAAACGCCATGACCAGATGGGTCAGCGACATCGATACGGCGTCCGATACCTTCCGCACTAACGCGGCAGGTCTGAAAACTCTGACGTCAGAACTGCACGCGCTCACCGACCGCATCGCCGAAGGTGGGTCGATGGCAGCGCGTGAGCGTCATGTCGCCCGTGGAAAGCTGTTGCCGCGCGACCGTATTGCGGCCCTGATCGATCAGGGCTCTCCCTTTCTGGAGGTCGGGGCTCTGGCGGCGCACGGGGTCTATGACGAGGAGATTCCCTGTGCGGGCATAATCTGCGGTATAGGCCGGATCGAAGGCATTGAATGTATGATCGTGTGCAATGATGCGACCGTTAAGGGCGGCACCTATTATCCGCTGACGGTCAAAAAACACCTGCGGGCGCAGGAGATAGCCCTGACCAACCATTTGCCCTGTATCTATCTGGTCGATTCCGGCGGGGCCAACCTGCCTAATCAGGACGAGGTGTTTCCTGACCGCGATCACTTTGGCCGCATCTTTTTCAATCAGGCACAGATGTCAGCCCGTAATATTCCGCAGATCGCTGTGGTCATGGGCAGTTGCACGGCGGGCGGGGCCTATGTGCCGGCCATGTCGGATGAAACTATCATTGTGCGCCACCAAGGGACGATCTTTCTGGGGGGGCCGCCTCTGGTTAAGGCCGCCACCGGCGAAGTTGTCAGCGCTGAGGATTTAGGCGGCGGCGATGTCCATGCCCGGCGCTCAGGCGTGGCGGATCATCTCGCCGAAAATGATGGTGAAGCCTTACAGATTGCGCGGCGAATTGTGCGCCACCTTAACCGCACGAAGACCGTACCCGTCACGATGCGGGAGGTGCGCGATCCGCTCTATGACCGTGAGGAACTTTACGGCCTGATCCCGTCCGATTTGAAACAGCCCATTGACGCCTATGAGCTGATTAGGCGCATTGTTGACGGCTCGGAATTTGACGAATTTAAGCCGCTTTATGGCGAAACCCTGATTACCGGATTTGCCCATCTTTATGGTTATCCGGTCGGTATTATTGCCAATAATGGCGTGCTGTTTTCGCAGAGCGCCTTAAAGGGCGCGCACTTTGTGGAGTTGTGTGTCGGGCGCGGCATACCGCTGATTTTCCTGCAAAATATCACCGGCTTTATGGTCGGTCAGAAATACGAAAACGAAGGCATTGCCCGTCATGGCGCCAAGTTGGTGACGGCGGTGGCCTGTGCCAATGTGCCCAAGCTGACCCTGATTTTTGGCGGCTCTTACGGGGCCGGTAATTATGGCATGTGTGGGCGGGCCTTTGATCCGCGTTTTGTGTGGATGTGGCCCAATGCGCGCATATCGGTCATGGGCGGCGCCCAGGCGGCGGGGGTTCTGGCCACCGTCAAACGCGACGCCATCGAGGCCAAAGGCGGTACATGGTCGCCAGAGGACGAGGCCGCGTTTAAGGCCCCCTATATCGAACAGTTCGAGGCCCAGAGTCATGCTTTTTATTCATCGGCGCGGCTATGGGACGACGGGGTGATCGACCCTGCCGACACCCGCCGGGTCTTGGGGCTATCGCTGTCGGCGGCCCTGAATGCTCCCATCGAACCGACCAAATTTGGTATATTCAGGATGTGAACCTCTGATGTCTTCCTTATCTCTGCACATTGCCAATGGTATTGCCCGCGTCATTCTGAACCGGCCGGAACGGCACAATGCCTTTGATGGTGCGCTGATTGATGATCTGGAAGACACGTTTGGGCTTCTGGCGCGGGATGCTGCGATCCGTGTCATCGTCCTGACCCATAGCGGGCATAATTTCTGTGCCGGGGCCGATCTGGAATGGATGGCCCAGACGGCGGCGAAACCAGAGGCCGAAAACCGCGCAGACGCCCTGAAGATGGCGCGGATGTTTCAGGCCATAAACACCTGCCCGAAGCCGGTTATCGGGCTGGTGCGCGGCCGCGCCATCGGCGGCGGTGTCGGGCTGGTGGCGTGCTGTGATATCGTTATTGCCGCGCCCGATGCCAGTTTTTGCCTGAGCGAGGTTAAGCTGGGCCTGATTCCGGCGGTGATATCGCCGTTTGTGACCGCAAAAATCGGTGTCTCACAGGCGCGCCGGTTTATGATCAGCGCGGAGACCTTTGATGCCGCCACAGCCCTGCGTATCGGCCTGATCCATCAGGTGTCCAGCGAGGAAGAGGTTTTGACGGCCAACCTGATTACGGGTCTGATGTGCAATGCGCCCCAGGCTATGGCGGAGGTCAAAACTCTTCTGACGGAGGTGGCGGATAAGGCCATTGATGATAATCTTCTGAGCCTGTGCGCCGACCGCATCGCCGACCGCCGCGCCTCACGCGAAGGGGGTGAGGGCATGCAGGCTTTTCTCGATAAGCGCAAAGCCGATTGGGTGCCGGATGTCTAAAACCGTGCGTAAACTCCTGATCGCCAATCGCGGCGAAATCGCCTGCCGCATCATTCGCACCTGCCAGCGGATGGGTATCCGCACGGTGGCGGTCTATTCCGATACAGACGCCCGTGCCCTGTTTGTGCAACAGGCCGATGAAGCCTATGCTTTGGGCGGGGTGACGGCGGCTGAGACTTATCTGCGTGGTGACCGGATCATTGATATCGCCAAAGCCTGCGGTGCCGATGCCATCCACCCCGGCTATGGTTTTTTGTCGGAAAATGCCGAGTTTGCTAAAATGTGCGCTGAGGCGGGCCTGATCTTTGTCGGGCCATCGCCGGAATCGATGCGGGCCATGGCGCTCAAAGGGGCGGCCAAGGCCCTGATGGAAGCTGCCGGTGTGCCGGTCACCCCCGGCTATCACGGCGATGATCAGTCGCTACAAATCCTGCAGCAGGCGGCAGAGCGGATCGGCTATCCGGTGCTGATCAAGGCGGTGGCCGGTGGCGGGGGCAAGGGTATGCGCCGCGTTGACAGTTCAGATGATTTCGCGTCTGCTCTGGCCGCCGCGCAGGCCGAGGGGCAAAAGGCGTTTGGCGACCCAAAGGTATTGATTGAAAAATACATCACCCGCCCCCGTCATGTGGAGGTGCAGGTCTTTGGTGATCGTCACGGGCAGGTGGTGCACCTTTATGACCGCGACTGTTCGATGCAGCGCCGCCACCAGAAAGTGATCGAAGAAGCCCCCGCCCCTGACCTCAGTGTCGCTACTCGTCACGCCTTGCACAGCGCTGCGGTGCGGGCGGCTCAGGCCATCCATTATCACGGCGCGGGTACGATCGAGTTCATCCTCGATACGCAGACGGATGATTTCTATTTTATGGAAATGAATACCCGGCTTCAGGTCGAGCATCCGGTTACGGAGATGATCACCGGCCTTGATATGGTCGAATGGCAGATCCGGGTGGCGCGCGGTGAGCCCCTGCCGTTGACGCAGGATCAGATTACGCAAACCGGCCATGCCCTTGAGGCCCGTCTCTATGCCGAAAACCCTGAGGTTGATTTTATGCCGTCGGCCGGTCGCCTGACGCAACTGGAGTTTTCGGCGCAGGCTCGCATCGATAGCGGGGTGCAGGCGGGCGATGAGATCAGCATCTATTTTGATCCCATGATCGCCAAGCTTATCGTGCACGGTAAGGATAGGGCGGCGGCGATTGCGGCCTTACGTCAAGCTCTGATCGATACGCGGGTTGAGGGGCTGACCAGCAACCTCAGCTTTCTGCGCCGCCTGATTTCGGCACCGGCGTTTACAGCGGGCGAGATTGATACCGGTTTTATCGAGCGTCACCGCGAAGACCTGATGATCCCGTGGCCGGATATTGCGCAGCATAAATCGCTGTCAGACCCAAATTCACCGTGGGATGCCACCGATGGCTGGTGGCTTAATCAGCCGCCGGTCAGCCCGCCCGATCTGCGCCGTTTCAACGCCCGTAAGGATTACCGCCCAACTGGCCCTGTGGCGATAGAGGCCCCCATGCCCGGCGCGGTGGTGGCCATTGAGGTCTTTGAGCATGCCCGCGTCACCAAGGGCCAGCCCCTACTGGTGCTGGAGGCCATGAAGCTTCAGCATACGTTGAAGGCGCCCTGCGACGGCATAGTGACTGAGTTGAGCGCCGCTATCGGTCAGCAGGTGCGCGGTCATGTGGTGCTGATGACGATCATCCCGTTTGGTGATGCGGAGCCAGTGATAAGGAGAGTAGCTGATGTTTGATTTCCCGCACCTGAGCTTTGGTCATGATGACGATATCGCGGCCCTGCGTGATCTGGCGGCGCGCTTTGCCGCGCGTGAGATCGCCCCTCTGGCGGCCGCCGCAGATCGTGAGGATCAGTTTCCCATGCACCTGTGGCGGCTAATGGGTAAGGCGGGTTTATTGGGCATCACCGCGCCGGAAGTCTATGGCGGGTCGGGTCTGGGCTATCTGGCCCACACCATCGTTATGGAAGAAATCTCACGGGCCTCGGCCTCGGTCGGTCTGTCATACGGCGCCCATTCCAACCTGTGCGTCAACCAGATTGTGCGCAATGGCAACGAGGATCAGAAGGCCCGCTACCTGCCCAAACTGATATCGGGTGAGCATATCGGCGCGCTGGCCATGTCCGAGCCGGGGGCGGGATCGGACGTAGTGTCGATGACGCTTAAGGCCGACAAACGTGGCGACCGCTATGTGCTCAATGGTACCAAGATGTGGATTACCAATGGCCCCGATGCCGATGTGCTGGTCGTCTATGCCCGCACGGGCCCTGATGACGGCGCGCGCGGCCTGACCGCCTTTCTGGTCGAAAAGGGCTTCGCAGGTTTTTCCGTGGCGCAGAAACTCGATAAGCTGGGGATGCGTGGATCGCACACCGGTGAGCTGGTGTTTGAAAACTGCGAAGTGCCGGCGGACAACGTGCTGGGTGCGGTTGGGCGCGGCGTCAATGTGCTGATGTCGGGGCTGGACTATGAGCGGGTGGTGTTGTCGGGCGGGCCGCTGGGGATCATGCGGGCGGGGCTTGATATCGTCATGCCCTATGTCCACACACGCAAGCAGTTCGGTCAGTCCATCGGCACGTTTCAGCTCATGCAGGGGAAGCTTGCCGATATGTACACCACCTGGGGGGCGTGCCGGTCTTATGTCTATGCGGTGGCGCAGGCCTGTGACCGCGGAGAGACAACCCGTAAGGACGCGGCGGGCTGCATCCTCTATGCGGCGGAAAAAGCCACCTGGCTGGCGGGGGAAGCGATCCAGTGTCTCGGCGGCAATGGCTATGTCAACGAATATGCCACCGGCCGCCTGTGGCGCGATGCCAAGCTGTATGAGATCGGGGCTGGTACGTCTGAGATCCGGCGGATGCTGATCGGGCGCGAACTGTTTGAGGATACGAAGTGATGCAACTGGCCCCTCACAGGTTTTTAAGGGCCCCTCACAGGTTTTTAAGGGCCCCTCACCCTAGCCCTCTCCCCATTTTAATGGGGAGAGGGAACTCAAAAACCTCCTCTCCCTGCGTGCGGGGAGAGGGTTGGGGTGAGGGGCAAACGGCAATGGGTGAGGTGCAATGACCCGTCCTGTCCGTGTGACCCTGTACGAAGTCGGCCCGCGTGACGGCCTGCAATCCGAAGCCGTCAC
The DNA here is from genome assembly GCF_028550435.1 of Asticcacaulis machinosus. GTDB lineage: Bacteria > Pseudomonadota > Alphaproteobacteria > Caulobacterales > Caulobacteraceae > Asticcacaulis > Asticcacaulis machinosus. The sequence continues at coordinate 505,804 of NZ_JAQQKV010000002.1, forward strand.
GGTGCCAACGCCGGTCAAGATCGACCTTATCAACCGCCTGTCGAGAAGTGGTTTGACGCACATCGAAACGGCCAGTTTTGTCGCCCCCAAATGGGTGCCGCAGATGGCCGACGCTGAAGAGGTTATGGCCGGTATCGCGCGGGATAAGCGGGTGACCTATAGCGCCCTGACCCCCAATCTCACCGGCTATGGGCGGGCGGTGTCGGTGGGGGTTGATCGGGTCGCGATCTTCGCCTCGGCTTCGGAAAGCTTTAGCCATAAAAACATCAATGCCTCAATTGCCGACAGCCTGATCCGTTTTGCACCCGTACTGACCGCAGCAAAAACCGATCACGTGCCGGTCAGGGCCTATGTCTCCTGCGCCATCGCCTGCCCCTATGAGGGCCGGATTGCCCCCGAAGCGGTGTTAAATGTGGCGCAACAGTTAATCGATATGGGCTGCTATGAAGTGGCCTTAAGCGACACCACCGGGGCAGGCACACCAGCGGATATGGCACGGCTGTTGGATCATGTCCTGCCGCACATTCCGGCGGACAGGCTGGCCGTGCATGTGCATGATACCTACGGGCAGGCGCTGGCCAATATTCTGACCGCGCTTGATTACGGTATCGCCACGTTTGATTCTTCGGTCGGCGGTCTGGGGGGCTGCCCCTATGCCCCCGGCGCGTCAGGCAATGTCGCTACCGAAGACCTGCTCTATATGCTGAACGGACTGGGGATTGAGAGCGGCGTTGATCTTGAGGCCATCATAGAGACGGCGTGGTTCATCAGTGACGCTCTGGGCCGTCCGCCGCGCTCGAAACTGGCGCTCGCCACAGGCCGTTAAGCTGGCCCCACTAAGTTGGCCTTGACGGGCCGTGCGTTGGAGTCTCATTCAAAACTTATATTCAGCCCCTTATAACTGGGTCACAAGTTACGGAGGGACTGGACATGCGTCATCTGCGATTGGCCATAGGTATCTTGGGACTGGCCGGCCTTGCCCTGCGCTTGGCTGAGGATGTGCGCTTGCACCGTGTGCGTAAACGTCTGGCGCGGGTATCCGATGAAACCTTTCTCAAAACGGCCCGCAGTGTGAATGCCTTTGAAAGCAGTCTGGCCCGTCTGGCGCTGGAAAAATCGACCAATGATGACGTGCGCGCTTTTGCCGACCATGTGCTGGAAAAAGAAGGTGAAGTGACCAACGATCTGATTGAGATCATGGATGTGAATTTGGTGACTGAGGCTGACTTCAAACCGATCTATCATGGCTGGGTTGACGATCTGCAAAAGGCCAACCTCGACAGGTTCGATCAAAGCCTTGTCGATATTGGCCAGACTGTTTATCAGGGCGCAGTGTCGGTATTCGAAGCCTATGTCCGCGATGATGCCACAGGCCCGCTTAAGGACTATGCCGCCCGCAATATTCCGCGCCTTCAGGCCCGCCTCAGCCAGCTTCAAGGGCTCGATCTGTCGGTTCCGCAGCCGGTTATGGCTTAAACCATAGGTGAAACATCGCGCTTGAGACGGCGCAGACAATAGATCGAGCGGGTGTGCTTTATGCCCTCGAACTTCAATAATTTTTTGCGCAGGAAGGTCTCATAGCCCTCCGGTCCATCGACGGCGACGATAATCACATAATCGAATTCGCCGGTCGTCAGATAGACATCGATCACTTCGGGCAATTGCTGAAGGTGGCGTGAAAAGTTCTCGATCTTTTCGTCGTCATGGTTTTCCAGATTAACCTCGACAATAAAGGTATCTGGCCGCCCGACCTTGGCCTGATCGAGTATAGCTACATAGCCAGAGATGATGCCGGTTTCTTCCAGCCGTTTGATCCGCGACCAGCACGGGGTCTGCGATAATCCCACCTGATCGGCAATCTCCTGCGTCGTCAGGCGACAGTTTGTGCGCAGCAATCTGAGGATTTTCCGGTCGGTGTCGTCCAGCCCTTTGGCATCGGTGGTTCTCGGCATTTTCCTGTTTCCGGCTGTAAATTTTATTCTACGATAACATATATTTTCAGAATTTCATTCCGGATATTTGCGCAATACACGCAATGATCAGAAAGTAATTTTGCCTATTCGGGGTTACTCTTTCCTAAAAATAAAGTTCGTTTCGGCGATAAAAGTTATAGGAAACGCCTATGCGTACCGGTGTGACGCTTGAGGATAAATACAGGTTAAGCGATGGGCCAGCCTATATGACTGGCGTTCAGGCGCTGGTGAAGCTGCCGTTGATGATTGCCGCTCGCGACCGCCTGAACGGGCTTAATACCGGCGGATTTATCTCCGGCTATCGCGGCTCACCGCTCGGCACCTATGATCTACAACTTGAACAGGCCAAAGCCTATCTTGACGCCGTCGATATTGTGGTTCAACCCGCAATCAATGAGGATCTGGGGGCGACCGCCGTGTGGGGATCGCAGCATGTACCGCTGTTTCCTGGGGCCAAAAAAGATGGCGTATTTGGCCTGTGGTACGCCAAGAGCCCCGGTGTTGACCGCTCAGGCGATGCACTGAAACACGCCAATCTGGCCGGTACGTCGCGCTATGGCGGGGTGGTCGCGTTGGTCGGGGACGATCCGGCGTGTAAGTCATCCTCCTTGCCAAATCAAAGCGACCATGCCCTGATCGATGCCGAAATCCCGATCCTTGCCCCGTCCAGCGTCGAAGAAATCCTCGACTTTGGTCTGCGGGCGATTGAGATGTCGCGCTTTGCCGGCTGCTGGGTGGCGCTGAAAACCGTCTCCGACCTGATGGATGGCGGCGCCAGTGTGAGCATCCCGTCACTTGGTTTCACACCCCATCTGCCCGATATAGACCTGCCACCGGAGGGGCTGCATATCCGTGTGCCTGACCCGCCACAGGCCAAGGAATTCCGTCACCGCCATTTCCGCCTGCCCGCCGCTGTGGCGTTCGGTCACCTCAACGGCCTTGACCGGATCGCGCTCAACGCACCACGTGCGCGCTTAGGGATTGTGGCGTCGGGCAAGGTATTCCATCAGGTGATGGAAGCGCTCAGTCTGTTGGGGCTTGATGCCACCGCCTGCCGCGATGTGGGCTTGCGGGTATGGAAGGTCGGTATGGTCTGGCCGCTGGATGGGCAAGCCGCCACCGCTTTTGCCCGTGGACTGGAAACCGTGCTGGTCATCGAAGAGCGCCGCGATGTGATTGAAAGCCAGCTTCGCAATGCGCTTTACACCCTGCCCGATCGCCCGCGCATCCTCGGCAAAAAAGACGCCGACGGCCAACCGCTGGTATCCGAGGTGCTGGAACTGGAAACGGTCGAGGTAGCGCTGGCCATCGCCCATATCATGCCTGATGACGCGGTTGCACCGGAGCGTTTGCGCATGTTATCGGCCCGCCACCACAGTCGCGAACAGACGGTGCCGGTTCATATCCGTAAGCCCTATTTCTGTGCCGGTTGCCCCCATTCGCGTTCGACCACCCTGCCCGAAGGATCGCGCGCTCTGGCGGGGATCGGCTGTCACTATATGGCAACCTTCCTGCCGCGACGGTCTGAGCTTTATACCCATATGGGGGCGGAAGGCATCACCTGGATGGGGCAGGCCCCGTTCACCGATGAGGGCCATGTTTTTGCCAATCTGGGCGACGGCACCTATTTCCATTCCGGCATACTGGCCCTGCGTCAGGCGGTCGCCGCCAACTTAAATATTACCTATAAAATCCTCTATAATGATGCCGTGGCCATGACCGGTGGTCAGGCGGTGGACGGCTATCTGACGCCCGCCCTTCTGGCGGCTCAGGTGGCGGCGGAAGAGGTAAAGACCATCGTCTTTGTCTCGCCCGAGCCTGATCGCTGGCGCCATGATCCGGCCCTGCCCGCGGGTGTGACCTTCCGCCACCGCGATGAGCTGGAGGCCGTACAGACTGAACTACGCGCCACCAGGGGCGTGACGGTGCTGCTCTATGATCAGGCCTGCGCCACCGAAATGCGTCGCCGCCGCAAACGCGGTCAGGCCCCGGCCCTGACGCAGCGGGTCTTTATCAATGAGCGGGTGTGCGAAGGCTGCGGTGACTGCTCAGTCAAATCGGCCTGTATCGCGGTCGCACCCAAAGAAACTGAGTTCGGCACAAAACGTGAGATTGATCAGTCGGCCTGCAATGTCGACACCTCATGCCTAAACGGTTTTTGCCCCAGCTTTGTGACGCTTGAGGGGGCTCAAGCGAAGCGGACGCCCGCCGACGCCATGACGGGGATTATTTCCGATTTACCAGAAGTGACCCCACCTTTATTGAACGGCACCTTCAATCTGCTGATCACCGGCATTGGCGGGCTAGGGGTGACCTCATTAGGGGCTATTCTGGGCATGGCCGCCCATATCGATGGGCTACACGTCACCGCCGTCGATCAGCAGGGTCTGGCCCAACGTGGCGGGGGAGTCGATTCCCACCTACGCCTCAGCCCGCAAGGGGCCGCCATAAATGGCCCGCGTATCCCGCTCGGTCAGGCCGATGTCGTCATCGCTGCCGACATGGTGCAGGCTCACGCCAAATCAACCCTGCCGCTAATGAACCCTGACAAGACCGTGGTGATGTTGAACGCCGACCTGACCTCGACGGCGGATTTTACGGTCGATACCCGCACCCGCTTTGATCAGAGCGCCATGACGCGCCGGGTCAGGCTGGCCAGCAAAACCCTGACTGAGATCACAGCGACCGGACTGGCGCGGCGCTATCTGGGCGACGGCGTCTATGTCAATATGATCCTGCTGGGAGCGGTGTGGCAGGCGGGTTTGATCCCGCTATCCCGCGCCGCCATTGAACAGGCGATCCGGCTTAACGGGGCTGATGTCGAGGCTAACCTGCGCGCCTTAGCTCTGGGGCGGGCCCATCAGGCGGGGCGACTTTCAGAGCCCGTGGTCGCGCCCGCAACGTTTGATCTTGAGGCCTTTGTGGCCCGACGCGTCGTGGACCTGACCGCCTATCAGAACGCTGGCTATGCCGAGGATTATCTGACCTTGGTGGATCGCGCCCGTGCCACCGGTCATGCCGGATTCGCTGAGGCCGTGGCGCGCAATTTCTATAAGCTTAAGGCCTATAAGGACGAATACGAAGTCGCCCGCCTGCATACCGACCCTGAGATGACAGCCCTGCGTGACGCCCAGTTTGAGGGCACATCAAAGGTCAGTGTCTGGCTGGCTCCGCCGCTGATGACGCGTAAAGACCCCGCGACAGGGCTACCGAAAAAAATGCGCTTCGGGCCGTGGATATTCAACGTCTTTGCCGTGCTCAAGCGCTTCAAGGGTTTGCGCGGGACGATGTTCGACCCGTTCGGCGCAACGAATGAACGGCGGCGGGAGCGTCAGATGATCGACGACTACCGTGTACTGATCACCCAATTGTCGGCGAATTTTAACCCTGCCAGGGCCGCGGTTTGTGTCGCTCTGGCCCGTCTGCCCGAAGAGGTCAAAGGCTACGGCCACATCAAGCTTAAATCCATTCAGGACATGCAGTCCCAGCGTGACGCCCTGATGACGCGCCTGTCCCAACCGGTTGCCAAGACCGAAATATCCCAAGTTAAGGAAGTGCTCCATGTTTGATCATCCCGATTTCGACCACCACGAAAAGATCCTTGAGGTCGACGATCCGGATACCGGCCTTAAGGCGATTATCGCCATCCATTCGACCGCGATGGGGCCGGCGGCAGGCGGGTGCCGGTTATGGACCTATGACAGTTTTGGCGATGCCCGCCGTGATGCGCTCAGGCTATCGCGCGGCATGAGCTATAAGAACGCTATGGCCGATCTGCCGCTGGGCGGCGGTAAGGCGGTTATTCTGGGGCCGGTCGCGGTTGAAGATCGCGCCGCCCTGTTTCGTGCCTTTGGCCGCGCGGTCGACAGCTTGGGCGGGCAATATATCACCGCCGAAGATGTCGGAGTCGGGGTGGCCGATATGCAGATCGTGGCCGGTGAGACGCGTTTCGTGTCGGGTCTGGCGACGGGTGCGGGCGGGGTTGGCGGTGATCCGTCACCCTTTACGGCACGCGGGGTGCGCGTCGGTATCGAAGCGGCGGTGCGTGCTCGTCTGGGCCGCGATAGTTTGATGGGCATGCGCGTGGCGGTGCAGGGACTGGGCGGCGTCGGTGGCCACCTGTGTCAGGAACTGCATGAGCGCGGGGCGCGGCTGATCGTGGCCGATATCAATCCCGATCGGGTCGCTCTGATGCAGTCGCGCTATCAGGCCGATATTGCAAGTGTCGACAGTATATTGCTGCAGGACGCCGATGTTATTGCCCCTTGCGCTCTGGGCGGGGCGATCACCGAAGATGTGGCGGCGCGACTGAAAGCGCCGATTGTGGCGGGCGGTGCCAATAACCAGCTCCTGACACCCAGGGCCGGTGAGATATTGGCTGAACGTGATATTTTGTATGCGCCGGACTATGTCATCAATGGTGGCGGGATTATCATGGTCAGCGGCGAATATCTGGGCGGCCAGACCTTGGAGGGCGTGCTGGCTCAGGTCGATGCCATCGGGCCGCGGCTGGAGGGTATTTTTGCGGCGGCTAAACGTGACGCTCGCACGACGCAGGATGTGGCCGATGTCATGGCGCGAACCAAGCTGATGGCGGCGCGGCAGATGAAGACACGCATCACCGAAACCGTGTAAAAGCGGCGCATGACCTCAGACCTGATTGTCCGCCGATATGGCCCTGTGGGCCGGATCACCCTGAACCGGCCCCAAGCCCTGCATGCCCTGACCCTTGCGATGGTTGAGGCGATGACGCAGGCGTTTAGTGACTGGCGCGATGATCCGTCCGTGGCACGCATCCTGATCGATCACACTGAGGGGACGCGCGGTTTTTGCGCCGGGGGTGATATTCGCGCTCTGGCTGACAGCGTGCGTGGCGATGGCAAGCTGATGGAGGCGTTCTTCGCCGCGGAATACCGGCTGAATGTGGTGATCCATAATTACCCTAAGCCGGTTATCGCCCTGATGGATGGCATCGTCATGGGCGGTGGGGTCGGCATTTCCGTGCATGGCTCACACCGAATCGCGACGCAAAATACCGTATTTGCCATGCCGGAAACGGCGATCGGGCTGTTTACCGATATCGGGGCAGGCTGGTTCTTATCACGTTTATCCGGTGAGTTGGGCACATGGCTGGGCCTGGCCGGGGCGCGCCTGAAAGGGGCGGATGTAGCCACCGCCGGTATCGCCACCCACTATGTGGCTGATGCGCAGGCCTTTAAAGCGGGGCTTTTGGCTGGCGGTAATATAAGCAATCACGCGGCCCCAATGGTGGAACCTGCCTATGGGCCGCACATGGCCGAGATCAACCGCGCATTCGCCTTTGATACGGTGCCTGAGATTATCACAGCCCTTGAGGCCGGAAGCGACTGGGCGCAGAGACAGGCCGATATCCTGAAAACCAGTTGTCCGGTATCGATGGCCGTGACCCTGAAACACCTGCGGATGGGCCGCGCCATGACCCGTTTTGAAGACGTGATGGCTCAGGAATACCGTCTGGCGCGCCGCCTGACCCGCAGGGCTGACTTTGCTGAGGGGGTGCGCGCCGTGGTGGTCGACAAGGACCAAAATCCGCAATGGTTGCCCGCCCGACCCGTAGATGTCGATAACGCGCTGATCACGGAACTCTTCACACCTCTGTCACCTGAGTTGTTCTAAGGCGATAATACGACTAAGTTGGTAGGCTTAACACCATAACCGATACGGGAGGCCTGCCGCATGACGCCTGAAACGACCGCCCCTACTCAGACTAGCTCAAAACAAGCCGCTATCGTCCTTGGCCCTGCTGAAGGGCGCCGCTATCCGCTCGGTCGGATGACCAGCATCTTTAAATCGGATGGCGAAGAAACCTCCGGCCGTTATTCGATCTCGGAATGGTGGCTTGAGCCCTATACCCGCGGGCCGGGCAAGCACGTCCATAGCGACAACGAAGACATTTTTTACGTCGTCGAAGGGCGCGTCGCCTTCCTGGTCGGGGATCAGTGGATCGACGCCCCTAAGGGGTCGTTCGTACGCGTGCCCGCCGGCGTGATCCACGATTTTGAAAACCAGTCACCCGACCGCGCCGGTGTGCTCAATATCTATATTCCCGGCGGTTTCGAAGACGATATGCCGGGGATCGTTGACTGGTTTCAGAAAAATCCGGTGGACTAGATCATTATGGTTTCAGATAGAAACATAATGATCTCGTTTTATTTTATCCCCTCGCCGGGCGGTGGCTCCGCCACCTTGGCCGCCGCGCACACGGCGGCTTGAGCGGAATGCTTCAGAGCAATCATTCCGCTCTAAAACCATAAAAAACCCCGGCCTTAGACCGGGGTTTTTTATGGTTACATCGGGCCGCCACCGGGACCACCGGGGCCGCCTTGCCCGCCGCCCCAGTTGCCGCGCGGACCGCGTGGACCCATCGGCATGTCGTCCTGTTGCTGGCTGCCGCGCACTTCACCAAAAACATAGCGCAGGGTGAGATAAGCGACCTGCCCCTGCTGCTTGCGCTCGCGGATGCCTTCCTGAGTGTCGCTGCGGGTATAGGTCTTGGTATTGGCCGATTCAAAGATATCGGTCACGTTCAGAGACAGGAACAGCTTGTTGCTGAAACGATGTGAGTAGTTGACGTTAGCCGTGGAGAACGGATCGGTATAGCTTTCGCGATCGATACGTTTGCCCTGTACGTTGACGTTTACGCCCAATGTGTCTTTGGCCGTAATCTTGTATTCAGCATTCATCCGTCCACTGACGTTTGTACCGGTGCGCTCATACGGCAGATAGTTGCGATCATAGGACTGCACCTCGAAATAGGTAACCGTGCCGGAGGCCCGCAGGCGCAGTTTGTCCGTCATCTTGCCGTCGAACGACATTTCAAGGCCGCCCGATTGCTGTTCACCCAGATTGGCGCGGGTACGCAGCAAAACCGTATCGGAGATATAGTAGCTGACTGGCGCAATAACCTTTGAGTCCTTGCTGTAGAAGGCTTCGACATTATAGCTGTAGCCGCTTTTCTGGTATTCGTAGCGGACGCTGAACTTATCGGTTTCCTGCGGCTTCAGATCGGCATTACCGGCAGAGGCATATTGATCGCTGTAATAGACAATAGTCGGGTCAAGCTCCATCGCGCCCGGACGGCGGATGCGGCGCGAATAGCCCAGACGCAGGCGTTCGGCCTGAGACAGGATATAGCTGACGTTCACGCTGGGGGTAACATTAGTGTAGTCGCTCTTGCCGCCCACGCCGGTCTTGATTTCGACATCGGTGCGCTCTACCCGCAGGCCGCTGCTGAGACTCAGCTTATCCGTATAGGCCTTGCTGTAATTGACATAAAAGGCGCTGATGGTTTGCACGATATCCGTGATCGTGTCCTGATCCGGAATGAGCGAGGTGCCGCCCGTGCGCTGGTTCAGAGTGCGGCTATAGCTTTTCTGGTTCTGGATATCGAAACCGGTCGACGCATCCCCACCCCACAGTCCGTGGGTATAGTCACCGCTCAGGTTCAGCAGCTTTTCCTTGGTGTCGCGGTTATTGCGGTCTGTGCTGTCGGTGCGTGCCGGAACGGCATAGCTGTAGAGGGTCGAGTTTTCACTCTGGCTGTCACCGGTATTTTCCGAATAGCGCAGATTGAATTTCAGCGTTTCGCCTTCGGTGTCGCCTTTGTGGTCAAACCGCAGGGTGCCTTCAACCGTTTCATTGTTGTTTTCACCGCGGCTGATGCGGTTATAATCCTGCGTCAGGACGTCGTTGACATCATAGATCAGGCTGTGGCTCAGGCCGCTGTTGCTGCCTTCACGGCGCTGATAGCTGAGATTACCCGCCAGGGTATCGTTGTCGTTGATCTGATAGTTCAGCCCGCCGTTGATCGACATCATATCGCTCAGGCGCGGATTATAGCTTTCGGTGATAGCGCGGGTCGTTTCACCGGTCAGGGCATTGATGCGCTTACGGTCATCGGTAGATTCATTGGGTCGACCATCGTGACGGATATTGACGCTGCCATTCAGGATCAGCTTGGGCGAAATCTGCCGGCTGGCCGAGAAATTGGCACCGTAGCGGTCATCCGAACCCTTGTTGAGCGTGAGAGTCGGTTTTTGCTGCACAAAGCGGCCGCGCTTCATGACAATATTAATGATCCCGCCGGAGCCTTCGGACGAAAACTGCGCGCCCGGATTATTCATGACCTCGATCGTATCGATGTCCTCAGACGACAGGCTTTGCAGGGTGGCCGCACGGTTCTCGCCCTGCAAGGCGGTGGACGGCTTGCCATCAACCAGAATCGTGACGCCAGACCCGCGCAGGGTGACATTGCCTTCCGGATCAACGGCCACGCCCGGCACCTTGTTCAGGGTATCGGCGGCGACGCTGACCGGGGTTTCGGCATCGGTCTTGGGGTCATAGACCTGACGGTCGGCGCGGTTTTGCGGGCGATCAGCCGCCACGGTCACGGTCGTGGTCGGGCCTTCCTGCGCTTCGGCCTCAGCCGGGGCGGTCTTGAGCGGTTCATCAGGTTTCTTTTCCGTTGCGGGCGGCTGAGCCTGAGCCGGGGTTGTCGTCTGAACTGGTGTCTGAACCGGCGTTTGGGCTTGAGTCTGGGATTGCGCCCATACGGGGGCCGCGATCACCAGCGCCGCCAGGGTGCCAAGCGCCGTGCCGTTCCTCAAAGCACGAAACCGCGAAACAGACAGAGATAGATTATTATTTTTCATTATTAGGTCTTCTTCGGAAGAGTGGCATTTGTCGGATTATACGCAAGGCCTGTTAAATTTCCGTCGGATATATGGCAAGGAGTCTTGCGGCCAAAAGATGTTCAGCCCGGATTGGCATTGCGCAGATGCAAAAATGACGCACTTTATGTCAGGGATGTATGAATCTTTTCTTTAGTGAAAATATATGCGTGAAACCTTTAAGCTTTTACGGGGATCACTGCCTGTGTATGATCTGAATTGATTGTTTGAGATCAATAATAACATAGCGGGAGAAAACCATGCGATCTGTTTTTCTGGCTTTTAGCCTTATGTGTGCAGTTGCACCTGCGGTTATGGCTGAAGCGCCAAAGCCACTGTACCGCGACCCGGTGTTTGACGGGGCGGCGGATGCCTCAATTGTCTATGATGCCCCTAATGCGCAGTGGAAGATGCTCTACACCAACCGCAGGGCATCGCTGAAATTTCCTGACCCCAAGGATGTGCGCTGGGTCCACGGCACGCCGATCGGCATTGCGACCTCAGCCGACGGCATCACATGGCGCTATGGCGGGCAGGCGACGATCCCGCAAAGCTGCACCGGTGAGACCCTGTGGGCGCCGGAAGTGTTTAAGGACGGTGACACCTGGCATATGTGGCTGACGGTTGTGCCGGGCGTGTTTGCCAACTGGAATCATCCGCGCAAGATTGTCCATCTGACCAGCACAGATCTCAAAACATGGGACTGTGGCGAAACGCTTGATCTGGGTGATAAGGTGATCGACGCCAGCGTCATCAAAATCGGTGACGGTTACCGCCTGTGGTTCAAGGATGAACGTAAGGGCTCGCGCCTGTTCGCCGCCGATTCCAAAGACCTCAAGACCTGGATGCGTCATGACACGCCGGTCGTCGATATCGCCGCCGAAGGCCCGAAGGTGTTTCGCTTTAAGGGCCGCTACTGGATGGTGGCCGACGCGTGGAAAGGCCTGATCGCTTTAAGTTCTGAGGATGCCACAAACTGGACGCTGCAACCGGACCGCCTTCTGGAGCAGCCCGGCACGCAGCCGACCGACACCAATAAAGGCCAGCATCCGGATATTGTCGTGAATACAGATGATAAAGGCAATGAACGGGCCTTTATCTATTATTTCGTCCACCAGCATAATGAACCTGAGGCTAAGACCGATCCTTACTGGAACCAGCGCACGGTCATTCAGGTCGCTGAACTGAAATATGACGACGGCAAGCTAACCGTTGATCGTAACGCTAAGGTCGATGCCCGGCTTTATCCGCCGAAATAGGGTTGATCCGTCCGAAGGGGGAGGGCTATAGCTAAAACCTTCCTCCTCAATGGTTTGTGAGCCTGCTATGTCCCATCTGTTCGACCTTACCGGCAAATGCGCCCTGATCACCGGCGCCAACCGCGGACTGGGGCAGGCCATGGCGGTCGCTCTGGCTGAAGCGGGTGCTGATATCGCCACCGTTGGCAATAATACGCCGGATGAAACCCAATCCAAGGTCGAGGCGCTGGGTCGTAAATTCGTGTTCATCAAGGCCGACCTGACCTCGACCGCACCGATCCCTGAGATTGTGACCACGACGATTTCGGCCTTGGGCGGGCTTAATATCCTGATCAACAATTCCGGCATCATCCGTCGCGCCGACAGCGTTGACTTTACCGAAGAGGATTGGGACGCGGTGATGAACGTCAATATCAAGTCGGCGTTCTTTATGTGTCAGGCCGTGGGCCGCCACATGATCGCGCAGGGGGCAGGCAAGATCATCAATATCGCCTCCATGCTGTCTTTTCAGGGCGGCATTCGGGTGCCGCCCTATACGGCGTCAAAGTCCGGCATTGCCGGCATTACCAAGCTGCTGGCCAATGAGTGGGCCTCAAAAGGCCTCAATATCAACGCCATTGCGCCGGGTTATTTTGCCACCGATGTGACCTCCCAACTGCAAGCCGATGCCGAGCGCAACAAGGCGATCCTTGACCGTATTCCCGCTGCACGCTGGGGGGAACCTGACGACCTGAAAGGGGCCGCGGTGTTTCTGTCGTCCAAGGCTTCGGACTATGTCAACGGCGCGATCATTCCGGTAGATGGCGGCTGGCTGGCGCGGTGAGGCGGTCGAGAATAGTTTTGGGTACAGTCATTATCGTGGCCGTTCTGGCTACAATTTGGGCATGGCCAAAAATATCCCGCTTTATCGATGATGATGTTTGCTTAGATTCAGGTGGTCGGGTTGCGAGCGACGGAAGCTGCGAACATTAGGCTGGCATTATCCGTCAGTAATCCTACACTGCGCCTATGAGTGTTGCCTTTACCAAAGACGAAGATCACGAAGCCGCCGCCGCCAATCTGCCTGACCGGCCGATCTCGCCCCATCCTAATCTGGTCACGCCACAGGGCCTGAGCCAACTGGAAGCCGCCTTTGCCGAGGCCAAGGCGGCCTATGGTGCGGCGCAGGCGTCGGGCAGCATCAACGAAGACCGCACCGCTATGGCACGGGCAACGCGCGATCTGCGCTATTACACGGCGCGTTTAGGCTCGGCCCAGCGCATCGCGCCGGTCAGTCATCCTGAAACGGTCGTGTTCGGTTGTATGGTCACGATTGCGCGCGATGATGGCCGCAGACAGACCTTTCGTATAGTGGGCGAAGACGAAGCCGATCCGGCTCAGGGCAGCATTTCCTATGTCTCGCCGCTGGCCCGCGCCCTGCTGGGTAAAGCGGTCGGTGATGACGCGCAGGTAGCGGGTGCCGATATCGAAATCACCGCCATCGCCTAAATGAGGTTACGGCACGATCGTCACAAACAGATAGGCGCTGAAGATCACCAGATGGGTGACCCCCTGAAGGATGGTGGTGCGTCCAGTCCCCAGTGAAAAGATCGAGACGATAAACGACAGGAACAGCAGGATCATCGATTTGGGGTCAAGCCCAAGTGACAGCGGCCAGCCCATGATAACCGATAAAACCGCAACTGTCGGTATGGTCAGGCCGATGGTCGCCAACGCCGAACCGAGCGCCAGGTTAAGACTGGTCTGAAGGCGGTTGCGGCGGGCGGCCTTGACGGCGGCCAAACTTTCGGGCGCCAGCACAAGGGCCGCGATCAAAATACCGACAAAGGCCAGCGGCAGACCCGCCGAAGCCACCGACTTTTCAATATGGGGCGACAGGCTTTTGGCCAGCAGCACGACCCCGATCAGGGCGGCAATCAGCGCCCCCAGAGCAATGAGTGTCTGTGTGTGGGTGGGGGGCTCGGCATGGGCATTCTGAGACAGATCACCATCACCTGCGGGCAGGAAATAGTCGCGGTGGCGCACCGTCTGCACCAGCACAAAGGTGCCATAAAGGATCAGGGACACAATGGCCACGAAGATAAGCTGTGGCGGCGAATAGAACGAACCGGGGGCCGATGAGGTGAAATTGGGCAGGATCAGCGACAGGGACGCCATAGCGGCCAGCACACAAAGGGCCGAACTGACGCCGCGCAGCACAAATTTCTGCTCATGGTGACGGGCACCGCCGACCAGAAGACATAGCCCCACAATGCCGTTCATAATGATCATCACCGCCGCGAAGACCGTGTCGCGCGCCAGTGTGGTTTTATCGCCATCGCCGGACATCATCAGCGACACAATCAGGGCCACTTCGATAATGGTGACGGCAATGGCAAGCACCAGAGTCCCGAAGGGCTCACCAACCTTATGGGCCACGACCTCAGCATGGTGAACCGCGGCCAGCACGCAACCCATCATGATAATCGCCGCGATGATCACACCGGCCAGTCCCAGATAGGCGACATGCAGCAGGATCGCCAGCACACCCGCCACCGGCACGACAAGGCTCCAGATCGGCAATACCGGTACGTCCTTGGCGTGGGCCGTCTTAGCGGTGTCGGGATTGCCGGATTGGGCCATGCTTAGTCCTTTAAAAAATCGTTCAATTCGTCCCCCGAATTAACCCCTACGGAATTAATCCCCTATACGGCGGCCCATGTCCACCTCAAGGGATTGATTTAGTTCGATTTCAGGTCAAATTTTTATGACTGTACCGGCTTTAAAGGCCCGGCACTGCCCCCAGCCGATCTTCGGCCCAGATCTGGGCTTGAGTCTCAGGAGCGACATTACCGCCGGACAGGATTACCAGCACCGTTTGCGGCTCAGTCTGTGTGCGCAGATATTGCACCACACCGGCCATGCAGCCGGCCGAGGTCGGCTCAATGGTCAGTTTCAGCAGATGGGTCAGCCACTGGGTCCAGTACAGGATATCGTCTTCGCTGACCTCAAGCACACCGTTGGTCTGCTTCAGAAAGCCTAATGTCCGTTCACTGACATAAAGTGTGCGTACGCCATCGGCAATCGTGTCGGGCGCCTGATCCCATTTGAAAATCTTACCGTCGCGCAGAGTGCGGGCGGCGTCATTGGCGTTGAGCGGCTCGACCCCGAACACCTTGGTCTCAGGGGATGCGGCCTGTGCGGCCAGCCAGGTGCCGGACACCAGCCCACCCCCGCCGCAGGGAGCAAATACGGCGTTGAAGGCTTTTACGTTCTTTTGGGGCGCATCCTGAAACGCTTCCAGTGCCGCCGTCCCCTGACCGGCCATAACGCGGTCGTCATCATAGGGGTGGATAAAGACCGCGCCTTGATCGATCACGGCCTGAACCGCGCTTTCGGCTTCCTGACGGGTCTTTGTGACCACGACCTCAGCCCCGTGGGCGCGCGTGGCTTCGATCTTAAGCGATGAGGCATTGGCAGGGATAAAAATGGTCGCTTTCAGGCCAAGCGTTTTCGCGCCGTAAGCCACGGCCTGAGCATGATTACCCGACGAAAAACAGGTGACGTGATCAGGCAAGGCACCCTGTTCTTTCAGGGTCAGCAGGGTATTCATCGCCCCGCGCACCTTGAACGCACCGATCTTTTGCAGGTTCTCGCACTTAAAAACGATGCGATGGCCCAGCTGGGCATTGAGCGTCGATGACTCCATCAGCGGCGTGCGATGGACAAAGCCGGCGATACGGCTCTGGGCGGCAAGGATATGTGCGGGCGTATTCATGCGGGTCTCTTAGACCGGTTTGTCAGCGCCGTCAGATCATCTTTGGTGTCAATATCCTGCAATATGGCGTCGGTGCCGACCTCACAGCGTGCCACGCGGTACTGCCCGCCAGTGATCAGACCGCGCGCACCACGATCACCGGACAGGGTTTTCAATTCGTCAAAACAGGTGGCCGCAAAAAGTACCGGATGGCCGTCGCGGCCATCATGGGTTGGCACCACAATATCATGGTCAGTGACGCGCTCAGCCAGTTGCCGATAGACCGTCTGCGGGATCAGCGGCATGTCGCCCAGCACCACAAAGACCCCGTCGCAGGGATCAAGCGCCGTCACCCCTAAGGCCAGCGATCCGCCCATACCCGCATCGGCCTCCGGATTGATCACCAGACTGACCCCATCTGGGACGGGTATCGGGGCGCGGGCAACCACGAGGCGCTGATCCAGCCCCTCAGTGGCGGCAATGGCGGCGTCCAGCACGGTGCGGTCACCTAATCGCGCCTGAAGCTTATCGTCCGGCCCGAACCGCTGTGACGCTCCGGCGGCCAGTATGATCGCGCCCAGTTTCATGCTGCGCGCCAGTGTTCGATAATTTCAGCCATAATCGACAGCGCGATTTCCGGCGGGGTCTTGGCCCCGATATACACACCGGCGGGGCCCTTGATGCGTGTCAGGTCACCGCAGCCGTTCAGGGCTTCAAGCCGGGCCTGATGGGCGCGTTTGCTGCCCAGCGCCCCGATGTAAAAAGCAGGGCTCCTCAGGGCGGCTTTCAGTATCTGTGGCTCAAAAGCATGGTCATGAAACAGGGTGACCAGCGCGCTGTCGGCATCGAGTAAACCGGCATCAAAATCACGCTCATCCCGCAAAGGCTGCGCATCGGGCAGGCTACCTATCACCATCGCATCGGGGCTATAGATCACGGTGTCCATCTCCGCCATCGCCGCCAGTTGCGCCAGCATAATGACGATCGGGCCCTGCCCCACAATCACGATCCGACCTTTAGGGCGATAGCGGCGCACAAAGCCGCCAAATGCCATCTCTGCGGTCTGACGACGGGCGAGCGCCTCTGATATTTGCTGCACCTCATCATCGCGCAGCAAAACGGCAAAATGGATATCAAGACCGGCCCCGCACGGCAGGGTAATGTCCCTGAATTTCGACCCTTCGCCATAGCGCTCAATCAGGTCTGCGCCGCCTATGATCGCGGCAATGGCATCATGAACCAAAGCACTTTCCGCACAGCCGCCGGTGATCATGCCGACATGGCGGCCGTCTTCGCACACCGCCATCTGCGACCCGACCGGACGGGGTGAGCCGCCGGTGGTGGCAACAAGGGTCAGCACCGCGCACCGCATTCCCTCCCCCCGCCAGCCGAGGTAGGTATCGAGCACATAGTCCTGATAGTGCGGGTGGTCGATCTGCACTCAGGCCCGCGCCGCTTTCGACAGGGTTTCCGGCAACAGAGGTAATTTGCGTACCCGCACGCCGGTCGCGGCAAAGATAGCATTACACACCGCTGGAATAACCGGCGGCAGGGCCGGTTCACCCAGACCGGTCGGCCCGTTATCCGATATTTCAAAATGCACATCGACATGGGGGGCCTGCGACATGCGGATCATCGGAATGTCCTGAAAATTGCTCTGGACCGCGCGGCCCTTATCAAAGGTGATCTCCGACATCATTTCACCGATCCCGTCCATGACCGAGCCTTCGACCTGATTAGCCCCCGCCGACGGATTGATGATGGTGCGGCCGACATCGCCGACGACCCAGACCTTAAGCACCTTCCAATTGCCGTCGTCATCGACCTTGACCTTGGCCACTTCGGCAAAATAACCGCGGTGGCTGAAATAGGTGGCGACACCATAACCAATGCCATTGCCGGATTTGGCCGTATCCCAGCCGCTGCGGGTGCGCAAAGTCTCAAGCACAGCCTTGAGCCGTTTGGGCTCATAAGACGGGCCGCGCTCACCGCTCTTAACCGGCACAGGATTGGCTATGGCGGCCTCTACAATTTCCTGCCGCAGGGTGAAGGGGTCTTTGCCCATCGCCCCGGCGATCTCATCCAGGAAGCACTCGTGCACAAACCCGAGCGCATTGGAGGATGGCGCCCGCAGATATCCGGTGGGCACAAGCGTCTCGATCAGGTGCTGTTCAAGGGCGTAGTTCGGACTGACCAGCGGCACAAAATCATGCGGCCCGATACCGGCCCCCTGCGCCACCTTACCGTCGCGGCCAAAGGTTACGGCGCGGGCCTTATAGGCCGTGATCTTGCCGCCCTCGATGGCGGCCTCAAGCCTGTGGTAATTACCCGGACGGAAATAGTCGTAGGCGACATCGTCTTCGCGCGTCCAGACCAGCTTGACCGGCACGCCGGCCTTTTGGGCAATGGCGGCCGCTTCGACCATATAGTCATTCTCCAGCCGCCGTCCAAAGCCGCCGCCGCAACGGATCATATGGATGGTGATCTTGTCTTCCGGCACGCCCAGCGCCTTGGCGACATGGGGCCTCCCCCAGGCGGGGGCTTGAGTCGGGGCCCAGATTTCCACCCCGTCAGCCGTGACTTTTGCGGTGCAGTTCTGCGGCTCCATCGGAACGTGAGCCAGAAATGGCGCCTCGTACCAGGCCTCGATCTTTTTGGCGGCCTTGCCAAGCGCAGTCTCGACATCGCCGTTTGAGGCGACCGGCGTGCCTTTGGTTCCGGCCAGCGCTTTGGCTTTAGCTGCATAGGTCGCGCTGTCGTGGGGCGTGCCCACGGCGTCGTCCCAGACGATCTCTAACTGATCGCGGGCGGCTTTTGCGTACCACCACTTATCGGCCACGATGGCCACCCCGTCCTGCAGGCTGTGGAAATCGCCATAGCCTTGCAGGGTAAAGACATGGGTGATGCCTTTTAAGGCCTTGATGACATCGATATTGGCCGATTTCAGTTTCGCGCCATAGACCGGCGGCTTGACGAAGACGGCATATTTCATACCCGGCACGGTCACATCGATGCCGAAAATCGGCTTGCCTTCGACGATCTTCGGGCTGTCATAGCCGCCTTTGGATTTTCCGATAATGGTAAAGGCGCTGTCGGGCTTTAAGGTCACGCTGGCCGGATCGGGCAGTTTCAGCTTGGCCGCAGCGGCGACCAGCTTGCCATAGCTGACCTTGGTGCGCGATGCCTTATGATGCACCACACCGGCTTCGACTGTCAGTTCTGCGGCGGGTTTTTTGAGCACCGCCGCCGCCGCTTCGATCAGCACCGCGCGCGTGGCCGCACCTACCCGACGCATGGGCTCATAGTTCATCGGGGTCGACATGGAGCCGCCCGCAAACTGCGCCCCAAAGCGCTTTTCGTCAGCGGGGGCGGTCTCAATCCGCACCTGTTCCCATGCGATATCCATCTCTTCGGCGATCAGCATCGGCAGCGTGGTTTTGATGCCCTGACCGATTTCGGGGTTCTTGGCGCGGATGGTGACCACACCATCAGGCGCAATCGCTACATAGTCACCCAGTTGGGTCGCGCCGTCATTGGCGGCGGTGGCATCGAAGCCGAACCCGATAACCAAAGCGCCACCGGTTGCCATACCCGATGCCAGAAACAGTCTGCGCGATGGCTTAAAAGAAGCGTCATCCATCCTACACCTCCCGCGTGTCGGTCAGCGCCACACCGGCGGCCGATTTAATCGCTTCACGGATGCGCTTATAGGTGGCGCAGCGGCACAGATTGCCGTCCATAGCCGCATCTATATCATCATCGGTTGGCTTGGGCGTGGCTTGCAGCAATGCCGCCGCCGACATGATCTGACCGGCCTGACAATAGCCGCACTGCATGACATCAATCTCAAGCCAGGCCTTTTGCAGGGCCTTGCCCTGAGCGGTCGTACCTATGGCCTCAATCGTCGTGACCCTGGCGCCGCTCTCCAACGACCCGACCGGTGTGGCGCAGGCGCGGGTGGCGATGCCGTCGACATGGACAGTACAAGCCCCGCACTGAGCCACGCCGCAACCGAACTTGGTGCCGGTCAGGTTCACTTCATCGCGCAAAGCCCACAACAACGGCATGTCATCAGGCACATCCAGTGTGTGCGCCTTGCCGTTCACGGTAAGTGTGATCATCCGCCAGCCTCCTGAATTCCCTGATTGCCGTAAGGGTATATCAAACGCCGATCATGGCAACTCTGTGGCCAAATAAAACATCAATGGCAAATCACATCACAGGTGAAATGTGAGAGTGGTATTCACACTTAGTTTAACCCCTTGGCCTGCAGTGTGACGGTGGCGGGTTTAAGCCCTTCGCCGCTGACGGTGACCTTGATCTTGCCTGTGGTATCGGTCGCGCACACCATGACCAGTGCGCGGCCATTCCACGCCTTGCGGACGGGAGACTGGAACAGGGTCGAATCCGTCGGGTCGCCATTGTCAAAAGCCGCCAAGTGTCCGGCCCCCTCTATGGTCGCCGTCAGAAGCGACGCGGCGTTCGGTACGCGCACCCCTTTGGCATCGACGACTTCGGCGCGGATATAGCCGATGTCATCAAAGGTCGGCGCAATGGCTTTTTGCTCGGCCACCAGACGAATGGCCGCAGGGGCTCCGGCGGTTTTCAGTTCATCCTCAGCCACTTTTTTGCCTGAGCTATCGAAGGCTGCGACCCGGATCGTACCGGCGGCATAAGCCACATCATATTTGATGGCGCTGTCGTCGGCATTACGCGGTTTTTTACCGAGCGACTTACCATTCAAAAACAGCTCAACCTCAGCCGCATTGGTGACGATTTCGACCTTTTCAGTGTGTGGCTTAAGGTCGGTTGGCGTCCAGTCATTAAGCACACCGGGGCCTTTGGGCTGCGGCATGGCGACCCCGACCATGGTCGGTAGCTCAGAGGTATCAATCACTTCGGTGACGCGGCGGCCAATCTTGACGACCGGTGTTTCAGACCACCATGCCGCGCGTTCCCAGCCGATCGGTTTGACCACATCGGTGCGGTCAACCAGCCCCGACGGGTTGGAAATGAACGGCCATCCGGCGCGGTCGGCCTCCCCCAGATAGTCGGCGCCGGTCCACAGGAACATGCCGGCATAGGGGGCGTAATCGCGTACCGGCAGCCAGTTGGCGCGGTTCTTGCCATTTTCCGTGCCGATGATCTTACGGGTCGGTTTGTCCTTATGGGCCTGGGTCAGCTCATTCTCGCGGTAGTTCTGGCCGACCACATCCAGCATATCGGCCAGCCCGTTCTTATAGTCGCCAGTGGTATTGGGGCGGAACAGGGCCATAGTCACCGGACGAGACGGGTCTTCGGTATTGAAGATGGTTTTCAGGCGGGCCACGATTGATTTGGCGACCACCGGATAGGGGGTGTCATGGATTTCATTGCCGATCGACCAGATGGCGACCGAAGGGTGATTGCGGTCGCGCTTCACGAAATCACGGGCATCGATCGATGACCAGTCGGTGAAGAACAGGTGGTAATCATAGGGGTTCTTGGCCACCGTCCACATATCAAAGGCTTCGTTCATGACCACAATGCCTAAGCGGTCGCACAGGTCGAGGAACTCCGGCGAGAACGGGTGGTGGGCGGTGCGGATGGCATTGATGCCCAGCGCCTGAAGCCCTTTCAGGCGGCGCTCATAAAACGACAGCGGCACGGCCATGCCAAACGCCCCGCCATCGGCATGGATGGCCGTACCTTTCAGCTTGACGTTTTTGCCGTTAAGCCAGAACCCGCTGTCGGCGCGGAATTCAATCTGACGCACCCCAAAGGTCTCCATGTCGGTTTCCAGAACCTCACCGGTATCTGAAATGACCTTAATGTCGGCGCGGTAGAGATGGCCCTGACCGATATCCCACAGTTTCGGGTTGGGGATCGCCCCTTCGGCGTTGAGCTTAACTGACCGGCCAATCGGCAGGGTCTGTGGCGCGCCCTTGAATGTACCTGCAGGCTTACCATCCGGGCCGGTCAGGCTGATCTCCAGATGGGCGGTGCGCGCGGATTTCGAGCGGTTGATGATGGCGCTTTCGACCTTAACGGTCGCACGATCTGCGTCGATCTTCGGGGTGGTGACATATGTGCCCCAGCCGTCGACATGGATATCGCCGGAGGTTATCAACCGGACATGGCGATAGATACCGCCCCCGGCATACCAGCGCGAGGCCGGTTGCGCGGAGGTATCGGCCCGCACGGCGATAACGTTCTCGGCCCCCCATTTCAGATGATCGGTAATCTCATAACGCACGCTGGAATAGCCGTTGGGCGGGTGGCCGACATGGTGGCCGTTGATCCAGACGCCACCGCGATCCATTATGCCGTCAAACTCGATAAAGACGCGCTTCCCCTTATCCGCCTCAGGCAGGGTGAACGGCTTGCGATACCAGACCACGCCGGTCGGCAGCCAGCCGCCGGAGCCGGTCGCCGGAGCATACTGATCAAACGGCCCGCTGATGGCCCAGTCATGGGGCAGGCTGACCTTTTCCCAGTCAGAGCCAGCGCCCGCAATCGTTTCGGCGCCTTCGATATCGCCCTTGGCAAACAGCCAGCCGGAATCGAAGTTTTGAGTGGTGGTCTGGGCCGATACGGATGACGCAACCAAAAGGGCCGCCGCCGTTACGGCCGCGTAGACTATGCGCATGATGAACTCCCTGTCGGCCGCTAAGGCCTTATGTCGGCAACCGCGTGAAAGGTTGTGACGAATTATGTTTGATTGTGACTAGATTTGAAAAATCAGCACTTGTCAATCGGACGGACTTTGACCTGACCGCGTTTACCGTTAGGCTGTCGCAACGAATTACGAAGAAGGCGTTATCTATGCTGGCCATTATTGGCGGAACCGGTCTCTATCATCTGGATCACCTTAGCGTTATCGACACGGTTGAGGTCGACACGCCCTTTGGTGCGCCGTCCGGCCCGATTGTGCGGGCTGAGCTGAACGGGCAGGCGGTGTGTTTCCTGCCGCGTCATGGCCGCCACCATCAGTTCCTGCCCCATGAAGTCAATTACCGCGCCAATATCTATGCCCTGAAGATTTTGGGGGTGACGCAGATTCTGGCGGTGTCGGCGGTGGGGTCTTTGCGTGAGCATCTGCAGCCGGGGCAATTGGTGCTGGCCTCGCAATATATCGACCTGATCAAATATCCGCGTGAAAAGACCTTTTTCGGCGGCGGGCTGTCGGCCCATATTTCGACCGCCGAACCGGCCTGCCCGGATCTTGCGCGCTGGGTGCAAAAGGCGGCGGATGAGCGCAACCTTCTGGTTCACAAAGGGGCGACCTATGCGGCGGTCGATGGCCCACGTCTTGGGACCAAGGCCGAGAGCGAATTTTTGCGCACCATCGGCGCCGATCTGGTCGGCATGACGCAGGTGCCGGAGGTTTTTCTGGCCCGCGAAGCCCAGATCAATTACCTCAGTCTCAATATCGTCACCGACTATGACTGCTGGCGCGACGATGACCACGCCAGCATTGCCGCCATCATGGCCCGTTTCAATGACACGCTGGATCATGTGCGCGGCCTTTTGGGTGATCTGGTCGGGGGTGAACGGGCCCCGATTGATGACACTTATCGCCGTACGCTGGAGGGCGCGCTTATGGTGCGCCGTGACGCCTTAAGCCCTGATAAGGCCGCCCTGCTGGATGTGCTGTCGGCTTAAGGTTATACTCCGGTATAGAACCTAACCCGCGCGTTCAGGTCAGGTTCATATCGGTTCAGCCTATAGTCAAGCATGCCATTCCTACAGGGAGCTTCGAAAATGTCTGTCGCTGTATCCAAAACCGTTATGTGGTCATCTCTAGGCGCTCTTGCTGCCTGTGCGATCGTCGCCCTGTCGCCTATCTCAGCCAGCGCGCAGAGTGATGAACGCCATTGGGGCGGCGGGCCGGGCGGCAACAACCTGCCCGAAGGTAATTACCGTCAGTCCTGCCGTGATATTGATGTCCGGCGCGGTCAATTGACGGCTCAGTGCCGCACCAAGAACGGTGGCTACAGATACACGTCCTTAAGCCTGCGTGATTGCCGCCGCGGCTGGGTTGAAAACCGCAATGGTAATTTGTGGTGTGAGGCCGGGGGATATCCCGGCGGCCCAGGCGGGCCCGGTGGCGGTTATCCGGGGGGTGGCGGCTATGGTTCGTCCCTCACCCTCTATTCAAGCAACGGCTTTAATGGCCGCAGCATTACCCTTGATGGGGCCGTTACCGACCTGAGCGGTATGCGCTTTAATGATGTGGCGCGCTCTCTGGACGTGCGGGGCCGCGGGGCGTGGGAGGTATGTGAAAATTCATTCTTCCGTGGCCGGTGCGCCGTGGTTGACGGCAGTTATGAATCCCTTCGCCGGATCGGCCTTGAGGGGCATATCTCATCTGTGCGTCCTGTTAGACGCTAAACCGCCTACAGCTTGAGCGCCTCGGTCATCAGGTTGAAGCCCTCTTCAATCACGCTGTCCGGGGCGGTCAGCGGTGCCAGCAGGCGAATGGTATTGCCATAGACTCCGCACGACAAAAGGATCAGGCCCAGTGCCTGTGCTTTGGTCGTCACGGCCTTGGTGGTGGTGGCATCGGGAGTATGGCTGCCACGCTCGGACACAATATCAAAGGCGATCATCGCCCCTAAGCCGCGCACCGAACTGATCGGTACGATGTCATTGCGCTGGGATAGTTCGGTCAGGCGGCTGATGAAAAAGGCTCCCTGACGGTTGGCGGCCTCAAGCAGATGTTCGGTCTCGATCACTTCCAGCACGGCCAGCGCCGCCGCACAGGCGACCGGATTGCCGCCATAGGTGCCCCCCAGCCCGCCCAGTTCCGGCGCATCCATGATGTCGGCCTTACCGACCACGCCCGACAACGGATACCCACCCGCCAGCGACTTGGCCATAGTGATCAGGTCGGGTTTGACATCATAGTTTTCCATGGCAAACATCTTGCCCGTCCGCCCAAAGCCGGTTTGAACCTCATCGGCGATCAGGACGATGCCGTGGTCGTCACACAGTTGGCGCAAGGCCCGCATCAACTCCGGCGGGGTTATCAGAAAGCCACCTTCACCCTGCACAGGTTCGATGATAATGGCGGAAACCGCCGAAGGGTCAATATCGGCCTTGAACAGATAGGACAGCATTTTCAGGCTGTCACAGGCGGTGACGCCGCTGGCCTCAGAGGGGAACGGCACGTGATAGACCCCGGCCTGAGACGAGCCTAATCCTTTTTTGTACGGCACAACCTTACCCGTCAGCGCCGAGGTCAGGGCGGTGCGGCCATGAAAGCCGCCACTGAAGGCGATCACGCCGTCACGCCCCGTGTAGGCGCGGGCGATCTTGATAGCGTTCTCGACCGCTTCGGCGCCGGTGGTCAAAAAGGCGCTTTTGGCCGGGCCATCGATGGGGGCGAGGGCATTGATCTTTTCGGCCAGAGCAATATAGGGCTCATAGGGCGCGACCTGAAAGGCCGTATGGGTATAGGCGTCAAGCTGTCTAAGCACCGCCGCCTGCACCTTAGGGTGGCGGTGGCCGGTATTTAAGACCGCGATCCCGCCGGCAAAGTCGATATAGCGCCGTCCTTCGACATCCCAAAGTTCGGCATTTTCAGCGCGGGCGGCGAAAATTGAGGTGGCGTGACCGATGCCGCGGGCAACGGCAGAGTGACGGCGGGCCATAAGATCGGCATTGAATGGCATGAGGGGCCTCAAAAATTGTGATCACAAAGTTTTGGGCCGAAACGGCCCAATGTCAAGTCACGGATATGTGGTGGCCGGTTGCCTTATCGGTTGATAATAAAAGCAAATTTCTGTTGAAACTTAATGTGATAAAACATCATACCAATTAACCAAATAAAAGGCTGTACGGGTATATTATGCCCGTATAGGTTATTATTAGTAGAGTAATTCAAAGGGTAAATGATGCGTTAATATCATTGCGGGCTGTGTATAGATCAGGGGATATAATATATGACGGTCGCTGTTGCTGAAAGCCGACCTTTGCCACTGTGGTGGTTATTACCATTGTGGGTCGTTATATGTCTAAATCTTTGGAATATCAGCCGCGACGATGATGCGCCCACCGCCCTGCCTGCGCATGTTTCGCCAGATGTGATCGCCTCTACACAAACCGTTCCCTGGACTCTGTTCCACAATCTTTTTGATTTTCCGGTCGTAAGACACAAAGACATAGTCGTGCCGGCTGTACCCGGCCACCGGGCGATGCGCATCGAAGTCGAAAAGTCAGGTCATGATCCCTACAATCTTCTGGTTCATACCGATACGTTGAAGCCCATCAAACGGGGCGACCGCCTCGAAGGCCGGGTGTGGGCGCGCCTTGACCGGGCACCGGGCGGGCGTGAAGCCGGTGACATTACTGTGCGGCTTCAAAATGCCCGCGCACCTTATAAGCCTATGAACGAGCTACATCTTATCCTGACACCGCGCTGGCAGGAGTTCACCGTGACCGCCACGGCGCCTCACGATTTTGCGGCGGGCGAGGCAAATATGGTGCTTTATCTGGCCTCTAATGCGCAGACGGTCGATATCGGTCCGGCGGTTATCTATAATCGCGGGCAGGACTAAAGCACTTAAGACTCTTCGATAATCACCGCTATGGCCTTGGTGATCAGGCTGCGCATAAGGATTTCTGCACCTGCACCATCGCCCGCCTCAATGGCGCGAAAGACGTTGAGGTGGTCATTGTGACTTTCGGACGGTTCACGGGCATGACTGGTCATACCGATGGCAAGCGTCAAGGCCGTGTCAATCAGCGGCCTGAGCTGACGGTAAAACGGATTACCGGAGGCCTCCAAAATATTACCGTGAAATTCAATATCATGCCGAATGCTCAAAGCACGATCTGCGTGATTGAGAATCATCATATCCAGACTTTGGCGGATCTTAAGCAAGGCGGTACGGTCGCCCGCCTCTCCGATCTGGCGCGCGGCCAGACGCGCCGCGACCGGCTCGAAGGCCAGCCGCACATAGTTGAATTCCAGAATAATCGTCGGCGTCAGCGGCCGCTTGATCAGCCAGCGCAAAACCTGCGGATCCAGCAGATTCCAGTGTCCGACGGGTTCGACCTTGGTGCCCAGTCGCGGGCGCGCCGACAGTAAACCCTTGGCGGTCAACATCTTTATGGCTTCGCGGGTAACCGTACGGCTGGTGCCATTGACCTCGCCGATTTCAGCTTCGGTCGGAAAGGGGGCCCTGTCATAATCACCCATGACAATCGATTGCCCAAGTCGCTCAAGCAAACTCTGGGTCAGGCTCAGGCCATGCGGTGGAATCATTTTAAGGGTCACGGGCGTGATGGATGTATCAGGAAACTACCTTGAGGTTTAGTGACCACATCCTCAGGTTTTTGTCCATAAGCATGGCCATATTACCGCTTCCTTATAATCAGAGCAGCATAACCTTATATAGAATTTCATCATCAGGTCGTACCCATAGGTATCAGTAATGGAGTAGTCCCATGAAACACGATCTGAGCATCCACCGCACCGATATCGACATTCCCCTGAGCGGAATGGGATTCGAACGCTTTAGTGACATTGTCTCAGGGTCATTGTTTCGCGGCACGGCTAACCGAAGCCAAAGCATCGTTGTTAATGAGCGCGATCTGGGCATAGACTTCGGTGCGTTTCGCGCCGCCCCCAGCGAGGTCGTTCAAAGCGATGCGCCCGCCGCTGCATATACCGGGCGCCGCTTCACGACGGGTCAGATCATCGCCATGATTATGCTCAGCGTGCTGGTGTTAGCTGTTGCCGCCTACAGCGTAATCTACGCCACGCAACCGTACATGGTGTCAGGTTTGTTTGAATATTACCTGATGTATCTGCCCATTCCGATCGACTACAATTAGTTGCCAAACTTGTAGCTGAGGCGCAGGCCAACATCATCAAGGCCCTGATTCTTGCCCTGCCCCAGAATCTGACCATTCGACAGGTGGATATAGGCCAGCTCAAGCGAAGTGCGCTCATTCAGATCATAGCCGAGTGCAATATTCGGCTGAAACAGGAATTTCGAACCAAATTCGATATGGTCATCACGCATGGCGACCCGGCGGGCGATTTCTTCCTGTGACAAGCCCGGCGTGCGGAAATCAGGCAATTCGTCATAGCCATCGGTATAGGCCAGACCAAAACCCGGACGCACGAACCATTTTTTTTCACTCCCGA
Organism: Asticcacaulis machinosus; assembly: GCF_028550435.1. Lineage (GTDB taxonomy): Bacteria > Pseudomonadota > Alphaproteobacteria > Caulobacterales > Caulobacteraceae > Asticcacaulis > Asticcacaulis machinosus. Next base: position 533,619 of record NZ_JAQQKV010000002.1, read on the forward strand.
AATTGACCTTCCAGGTCAGGCCGGTGGCGATATGGCTGGAATCGCCCTGAGTGTTGACGGCGGCCATCACATAGACGCTGGGATGGCGCAGGAAATCCCAGTTTTCTTTTTTGTCAGAGCGCCAGCCAAGCTCAATATCGGCCCCGCCTTCACGGCCGGCCGCACCCATGCCGACCGCTTCGCCGACGAAAGTCACATCGTGGGCGTAAACGCCGCCATAGACTTCACCCGCTGAAACCGAACCTGCGGCCACCACAACACTAAGAGCTGCCCCGCCCAAAAGCCACGCTTTGATCATGAAATGATTCCCTGAAATACAGCCAAGCGCTTTATCAACCGATTGGGGCATTTGCGCCATAGCCCCACACCAAACCAGCAAAATTTCGCCCGCCTGCGCTTTTTAAGCCACGGAAAGTCCAAGTTGAATTAGCGCCTTCCGAAAAGTGTGAAGCGGTTTTCGAATACAAATGCGTGTCAAAAAATTGGAACACACGCGATTATATCGAGATGTGTTCCAGCGCCTCGGCATAGGCCCATTCCAGCCACGGCAATAACGCGCAGATATCATCGGCATCGACCGTGCAGCCGCACCAGATACGCAGGCCCGGAGGCGCGGCGCGGTAGCCGGTGATATCATAAGCTACCCCTTCGCCCTCCAGCAGGGCATTGACCTTGGATGCCAGTTTGGCCTGCACCTCAGGGGCTTGTGCTACTATGGCCGGATCGACAAATTTCAGGCACACCGAAGTGGTGGAGCGGGTCTCAGGCACCTCGGCCACAAAATCGATCCACGGCGTCGCTTCGACCCACTCCCGCAGATAGGTAAAATTCTGCTCGCAGCGCGCAATCAGCCCGTCCAGCCCGCCTTCGCGCAAAGCCCATTTCAGGGCATCGAGATAGTCTTCAACCACCAGAAACGAATAGGTGTTGATGGCGTCCCCGCCCAGAATGGTCATGTCGGCGGCATCACCTTTGCGCAGGCGGATGACCTTGGGGATGGCGCGGCCCGGATCGAAGCTATTGAGCCGCTCTACGGCTTTCGGCGACAGGATCAGCACGCCAATGCCGGCTTCACCGCCCAGCGCCTTTTGAAAGGAGAAGGTCGTGACATCAAGCTTTTCCCACGGTAAATCCATGCAAAAGGCCGCTGAGGTCGCGTCACACAGCACCAGCCCCTGATGGTCATCGCTGATGAACGAGGCATCCGGCACCTTCACGCCGGAAGTCGTGCCGTTCCACGGAAAGATGAGATCGGCCTCGGCATCAATCCGGCTTAGATCCGGCAACTGGCCATAAGGTGCCGACAAAACCTCGGCATCCAGTTTCAGGTGCTTTACGGCGTCATCGGCCCATAATTGGCCGAAGTTTTCAAAGGCCACCACCTGAACTTTACGCAAGCCCAGCAGGTTCCACATCGCCGCTTCGAACGCGCCGGTATCCGACGCCGGGGTCATGAAGACCTGATAGTCAGCGGGGATGCCCAGAATATCGCGGGTCAGTTCCAGCGCCTCTTTGATCCGCCCGACCGTGACTTTTGACCGGTTTGAACGCCCAACCGGTGCGGCACTTAAGGCTTGCGTCGTCCAGCCGGGACGCTTGGCGGTCGGGCCGGAGGAAAACCACGGTCTCTCAGTTAAGCGGGCGGGTTTGGCGGTCATCTGTTGGCACCCCGGATGTGTAAAACGGTGAGCGCCTTTTGCGTCCAAAGCCCGCCAAACACAAGAGGGGCAACCGCAAAATCATTTACGCTCATGAACCGAAGATGAACCCTGCCGTTCAGCTTCGGCTCAGGGCCAGCGTGTTTATATGGTTTCAACGCTGAGATTAAGCGCTAAACTTTTAAGGAGAGCCAAGTTATGAAAACGATCAAGACCTTCACCGCTGCGGCTTTGGTTGCCCTGTCGATGGGTGCCGCCTCGACCGCCGCTCTGGCCGATTCGCCGCGCTCACACGTTCGCGAAAACAGCGTCGAGCGCCGTCTGGATACTCTGGATAACCGTATCGATTGGGGCGTTAAAAATCGCGAACTGAACCGTAATGAGGCCAGCCGCCTACGTAACGAACTGCGCGACATCGAAAAGCTGTCGAACCGGTTTGAACGCTCAGGCCGCGGTGTCGATCATCAGGAAATGAAAATCCTGACCTCACGCCTTGACCGCCTGTCGCAAAAGGTGGCGTTCAACACTCACGATCGCCAAACCCGCCGCTTTTAATATGACGCGGCCCCTCCTCCCCACTAAGTGGGGAGGTGTCGGCCTGAAAGGGCTGACGGAGGGGTACATGTCCGCAAAAGATACCCCTCCGTCTTTTGCTGACGCAAAATCCACCTCCCCATTACTGCGCAATAGGGAGGAGAAAGCAGAACAAATCAGCCTCCTTCGGGAGGTTTTTTCATGCCTAAAGCCCCCGCCATTCATCTGGCTGAACTGAATATGAACCGCACCGTTCAGGATCGGCTCAGGTGGCAGGTGCTTAAATGATCTCAACGCTGAGAGACAGCGCCAACCCTTAACAGGAGACGTAAGATGAAGACCTCAATTAAGGCTTTTGCCATTGCCGCGTTTGCTTGCGCGGGTATGGCCGCCGCTTCGGTTCCCGCTATGGCCGACAGCCGTTATGGCTATGATCGCCATGATCGTTATGAGCGCCAGGACTACCGCGAAGACCGTCGTGATCACCGCGAAGATCGAATTGACTATCGCCTTGATCAACTGGATCGCCAGATCGATCGCGGCGCCCGTTACGGCAACTTAAGCCGGCGCGAAGAATACCGTCTGCGTTCCGAACTGCGCGACCTTGAGCGTCTGTCGCATCAGTTCGAACGCTCAGGCCGCGGCATAGACGGACGTGAGATGCAAATCCTCAACCGCCGCACCCAGGATCTGTCGCGCGCGGTCGCCATTAATGCCCGCGACTATAATGGTCGCCGCTACTAAGATCCTATAAAGCCCAGTTATGCTTAAGCGGGCCGTGGCCGCCCCCCAGACCGGGGGCGGCCTTTATGGCGTCCAGCACATAGGCCCGCGCCTTATCCACCATGCCCTCCAGCGCTTCGTCCTCGCGGTAAAGCGCGGCACAGGCACTGGCCAGAGTACAGCCGGTGCCGTGGGTATGGCGGGTCTCGATACGCTGAGCCTCAAAGCGCGCCACACGGCTCCCGGTCATCAACAGGTCACAGACCACATCGCCGTCGACATGCCCCCCCTTCATCAGCACCGCCTTGGCGCCCATTTTCAGCAGAGCCTCACCGGCCCGTTGCAGATCGTCATGGGTGTCAACGCTCATGCCCGTCAGCACAGCCGCTTCGGGTGCATTGGGGGTCAACAGATCGGCGCGCGGGATCAGCAGATGGCGGATGGCGTCAATCGCCGCTTCGGGCAACAGGCGGTGACCGCCCTTGGCCACCATGACCGGATCAATCACGCGAAAGGCTTCACCGGCCAAATCCAGCACACTGGCCACGGTTTCGACCACCCCGATAGAGCCCAGCATGCCGGTCTTGACCGCATCGACGCCAATGTCTTCGATACAGGCCATGGCCTGAGCGGCAATAATTTCTTCGGGGACGGGAAACACATCCGTCACCCCCAGCGTATTTTGCACGGTCAGCGCCGTCACCGCCGTCATGCCGTATGCCTTAAGACAGGTGACGGTTTTCAGATCGGCCTGAATGCCCGCCCCGCCAGAGGGGTCAGAGCCAGCAATGATAAGAACGCGGTGCATGATTAAAGGCTTCACTTTGGCTATTGTTGTCTATAATCCCCCCGGTTCATATAGGTGACATATATCATGACTGCTCCTGCTTTCGATACGGGTAAGCCTTTTGAGGCAGATTTTTACGTAAGCGCCATAAAGACCGGTCGTTATCGACACTATAAGGGCAAATATTACATCGTATTCGGCACGGTCACCCATTCGGAAACCGAAGAAATCATGGTGCTGTACGCCCCCGAGAATCAAACCGCCGGTGAGGCGCGACTTTGGGTCAGGCCGCTTTCCATGTTCACAGAATCCGTTCAGACTGATGAGGGAACCGTGCCGCGTTTCGCCTATATCGGCTGAATTTGTCTTCATGCGTCAAAGACTAAAAAAACACCTGCCCCCTGAACCCGCCAAATCGTTGTGGAACGAGCTGGCGCCGGAGGTGTTTGCCGATAGTCATGACCCCATGTTGACCGCCATGCGTGGTGCTGTGGTGATCGTGCGCCTGAACGATATTGACGCCCATGATGAGTTGCAGGGCTATGAGATTCTGGCCGGGCGGCTGATTCGCGCCAACCGCGAAGAAGGGTTTGTCCTGTCTATGGTTGGCACTAAGGCTGGTGAGACCCTCAACCTGCCGTTGGTGCCGGGGGCGTTCAAGCTTATCCCACCCGGCCGATATGGCCTGAGCGACGACACCATCGTCACCGACCCTGATTTTCAGGTGGCGTTCGATATTTATCGTCCTAACAATTAGGCCAGTGTTTGACGCCTTACTGGTGTCAGCCTATAACGCCAGCAGTGTTCACAAGGCGGTGCCGAATGCCCGACAAACTGTTTTACCCCGTAATGGCCGCCGTAGCGCTGATCATGATCGCGCTTAGTCTGGTGTGGCCGCAAGGGATCGGGTCGCGCTCACCCGCGCCGTTTGGCAAGGCCATCGAATTGCCCGACGTGGTGCGTATGGAACGTGACCGCACCACCCGCGAAGCCCATAAGCAGGCGGAGGCCGCGCGCCTTGCCGCTGAAAAAGCCGCTTTAAAAGCTACCGAAGCCCAAACCGCGGCCTCTGCCGTCACCGCTCAATAATTTCCGAGATTTTATGTCCGATAGCCTGTTCGCCGCCCGCAACGTCCTGAAAATCGAAGCCGATGCCCTGATGCAGATGGCCACCGCTCTGGAGCGCGGCGAGCTTGCCGATAATTTTGAGCGGGCCATCGACACCCTGTTTGATCACAAAGGCCGCGTCATCCTGACCGGTGTCGGTAAATCCGGCCATGTGGGCAAGAAGATCGCCGCGACCTTTGCCTCGACCGGCACCTCGGCGTTTTTTGTGCACGCGACCGAGGCCAGCCACGGCGACCTCGGCATGGTCGGGCCTGACGATGTGATCATGGCCCTGTCGAAGTCAGGCGAGACTAAGGAACTGGCCGATGTCATCGCCTATGCCAAGCGTTTCGGTATTACCCTGATCGGCATTACCGCCCGCGCCGACAGTGCGCTTGGCAAGGCCGCCGACATTCCGCTGATTTTCCCAAATGCCCCCGAAGCTTTTGACGGCGTTGATGCGCCGACAACTTCAACCACGCTTCAGATCGCGCTGGGGGATTGTCTGGCGGTCGCCCTGATGAAAAAACGCGGCTTCACGGCGCAGGATTTCGGCACCTATCACCCCGGCGGCAAGCTGGGGGCGGCGCTGAAAAATGTCTCCGATCTTATGCACGGTATTGATGAAGTGCCGCTGGTCGCGCAATCGGCCCCCATGCCCACAGCCTTGATCACCATGACCGAAAAGCGCTTTGGTGCCGTCGGCGTAGTAGATGGCGAGGACCGCCTGATCGGGGTCGTCACCGACGGCGATCTGCGCCGCCATATGGACGGCCTGATGGAGATGAACGCGGCAGAAGTCATGACCAAGGCGCCACTGACGGTTTCGCCCACCATGCTGGCGGCCGAAGCGTTGAAGATCATGAATGAAAAGCGCATCACCGTGCTGTTTGTGACGGATAATGACAGCCCCGTCGGTATATTGCATGTCCATGATGTGCTGCGAGCCGGCGTTGTCTAAACACGCGCTCATTTTTGGCTATGGCTTTATCGGCGCGGCGTTTGCCGAGGCTTTACACGCTGAAGGCTACGCGATTTCCGCCACGGCACGCACACCCGAAAAGCGGGCCGAACTGACCGCACAGGGCATGAACGCCGTTGACCCCGCCGATCCGACCGCGCTTAAGGCCGCGCTCGATCAGGCCACGGTTATCCTTTTGACCGCCGCCCCCAATGACGAAGGCTGCCCCGCCTTCACCGCCCTGTCCACGCACTTAGTTTCGGCACCGGGCCTGGCCCGGCGCTGGATTGGGTATTTGTCGACGACGGGGGTTTACGGCGATCGCGACGGCGGCTGGGTGTTTGAGGATAGCCCGCTTAACCCCCTTTCGCGCGAAGGCCAGCGCCGCAGGGATGCGGAAAGACAATGGCTGGAACTGGGCCAAACAACCGGCGACTGCGTGACCGTGTTTCGCTTACCCGGACTTTATGGCCCCGGCCGTAATGTGCTGGAACGGCTAATGGATGGCACCGCACGGCGCATCCATAAACCCGGTCAGGTGTTTAGCCGCCTTTACGATACCGATTGCGCCACCGCCCTATTGGCCAGCGTTCGGCGACCCCGCGCCGGTGGCATCTATAATCTGTGTGATGATGAACCGGCACCGGCCGATGAGGTGTTGGTCTATGCCGCCCATACCTACGGCTTTGAGGTGCCACCGGAAATCGCCTTTGACGATCCGAACCTGTCGGGCGGTATGAAGCGGTTTTATGCTGAAAACAAACGGGTTTCCAACGCTTTGGCTAAGGCTGAACTGGGCTGGCGACCGCAATATCCGACCTATAAAGAGGGACTGGAGCAATGTGCGAAAAAGTGTGAGCGGTTTTTCGCAAAAGCATTGCGACCAAACTAAAATCACGATTTACGCGTTGATCAGTTCCTGAACCATCGCGGTCAAAAGCTCTAAATCCTGCGGCCCCGACAGACGGTGATCGCCATCCTTGATCAGGGTCAGGCGTACGTCGTCCCCAGATATGTGCTCGGCCAGCTTCACCCCATGCGACCACGGCACCACATCGTCCTTCATACCGTGCAGGATACGCACCGGCCCGTCGAAGGCCAGCGGCGTCCCGAACACCAGATGATCCCTGGCCTCATCAAAAAAGGCCTGAGACATAGCGACATCCTGATCATAGCCGGTCATGACAAAGGCCCCGGAAACCGTCAGCGCGTGGCGTTCTTCCGGATTTAAATTCGGCAGCATCAATTCGTGCGTAAAATCCGGCGCAGGCGCGATAAAGCCCACCCCTTTAATCCGTTTCGACCGATCCTTCATCAGCAGGGTCGTCATCCACCCGCCCATGCTGGAGCCGATGACCACCAGTGGCCCTTGGGTCAGGTTATCGACCACCTCCAGCACATCCTGACGCCACAGGCCGACGCGGGCCGCGTTCCAGTCTCCGCCCGTTGCGCCATGACCGAAATAGTCAAAGCGCACAAACCCGAAACCTGCGTGCTGCGCCATATCCGCCAGAACCTGCGCCTTCGTGCCGGTCATGTCGGATTTGAACCCGCCCAGCCACAGCACGGTCGGGCCATCGTCGGTGATTTGGCGGTAGGCCAGATCGTGGCCGTTCTGGGTTCGCCAAAAACGGTCGGCATCTTGATTATCATCAGGGTTCATGGTCATAAGGTCGCCATATCAGACTTAATACCCTTCCCGAAAGATCAAAATGGCGGATAGCCCCGCGCCCACCTTCCCCCACTGCGTGCTTCAGGTCGTGCCAAACCTCGATACCGGCGGGGTCGAACAAACGACGCTTGATATGGCCGACGCCATTGTCAAGGCCGGGGGGCGGGCAATCGTGGCCTCCAAAGGCGGGCGTATGGAAGGCCGGCTCAAGGCCGCCGGCGCTATTTTCATCCCCCTGCCCGTCCATTCCAAAAACCCGCTGAAACAGCTTAAGAACTATTTCCGGCTCAAGAAAATTATCCGCGCCTTCAAGGTCGATATCGTCCATGTTCGGTCGCGCGCGCCCGCACTTGCCGCCATCAACGCCGCCAAAGCCTGCAAGGTCAAATGCCTCACGACCTATCACGGCATCTATAAGGCCAAAGGCAAGCTGAAACGCTGGTACAATTCGTGGATGGTGCGGGGCGATGTCACCATTGCCAATTCGGAATTTACCCGCCGCCATATTTTGAGCCATTACCGTGTCGATCCGGATAAGGTTATGACCGTCCCGCGCGGGGTGGATATACAGCGCTTTGACCCCGCCCGCGTCACAGCAGAACAGATCGAAAGCCTACGTAAAGCCTGGGATCTGCGTGCGGACGATACCCGCCCTTTGTTGGTGCTGGCCGGACGATTGACGCGCTGGAAGGGTCATGAACTGATCCTGGAGGCCCTGCACCGCTTGAGACAACGGGGCATCACAGGCGTGCGCGTCGTCTTTGCCGGTGATTCTCAAGGGCGGATTGACTATGAGCGCCACCTCAAGGGGCTGATCGATACCTATAGCCTGAATGATCAGGTCTATATGGTCGGACACTGCGCTGATATGCCCGCCGCCTTTAGCCTGTGCGACTTTGCGTTGGCCCCGTCCGTTGAGCCCGAAGCCTTTGGGCGCACGGCGGTTGAGCCGCAGGCTATGGCCAAGCCGGTTCTGGCCGCCGATCATGGCGCGACATCTGAGACCGTGATTAACAATGAAACCGGCTGGCTGATCGCGCCGGGTGATGCCGATGTGTGGGCAGATGCGATTGAGCGCGCCCTGAATATGCCAGAAACTGAGCGGGCCGCTATGGGCGCCAAAGGTATGGCCCATGTGCGGGCGAGCTTCACATTAGAGGCCATGTGTGCGGCAACCCTTGACATCTATCGCCATCTGCTGTCTTGAAACACCCACAGTGCGCAACTACATGTACGCAGCAGGCTTTAATGTGAACGCAATGTTGTAGCCAAAAACCGCATACACTTTTTGGCACATTGCTCTAATATCCGAAAATTAACCGATTGCGCCTATTTTCCGGCGGCAGGGGATTGATCGGCAGCCCCTACATAGTCCATAATCGCGCGCGTGACGCGACCCTTAAAATTTCGCGCAAACCGTATAAACAATATCAGGAGACTTAACTATTCGTCGCCCCATTCAAACACCGCCCACTAAGGACGGCCCCCGTATCAATCAGGACATCAAGGTTCCGCGCGTTCTGTTGATCGACCACAATGGCGAAAAACAAGGCATCATGCCGACCTCCGCAGCCATCGAAGCTGCCGAAGAAGCCGGTCTTGATCTTGTCGAAGTGTCTCCGACTGCTGATCCCCCCGTTTGCAAAATTCTCGACTACGGCAAATTCCGCTTCCAGGAGCAAAAGAAAAAGGCCGAAGCCCGCAAGAAGCAAAAGGTTGTCGAAATCAAGGAAATCAAGCTGCGCCCCAATATCGATATTCACGATTATGAGGTAAAAGCCAAAGCCATGACCCGCTTCTTTGACGAAGGCGATAAGGTCAAGGTGACGTTGCGTTTCCGTGGCCGTGAAATGGCCCACCCGGAACTGGGTATGAAACTGCTGCAAAAGGTGAAGGCCGATTTTGAAGCCACCACCAAGGTCGAGTACGAGCCCCGTATGGAAGGCCGTCAGATGATCATGATTTTGGCGCCGAAGTAGACCGTTCATGGGGAGAGGCTAGCCTCCCCCCATGTGCCCCCATCATATTGAAAAAATTATCTCGAGGCGGTTCTTCGATAATTTTCGCTTTTATTTGTTAGGTGCCTCAGCTTTCATGCTGAGGCATTTTTCATGGAGCGGCTATGTCTAGGTTATTGGTGTTTGATAGCAGCGCGCTGCCGGAGCCGGAAGTGGGCGGGCCTCTGCCTGAACGGATAGTCTCCGGCGATCCACAGCATCTGACATGGAATCTGGAAACCTCAGCGGATGAAACCGTTTTCAGCGGCTACTGGCAATCGACGCCGGGGTCATGGCGCATAAGTTATGACGAATGGGAGTTCTGCACGATCCTTGAAGGCGTCTCCATCCTGCACGAAGACGGCGGGGCATCGGTGACGCTTCAGCCCGGATCGCAGTTCGTTATCCGCCCCGGCTTTACCGGCATCTGGGAAGTGGTTGAGACGACCCTGAAAACATACGTCATCCGCCTCTGAGAACTCCCCCTGTTGCAGGGGGAGCTTTGTGGGGATGCCCCCATCCGCGCAAAGAGGGGGTATTTCTGCGTCCGTATCTGACACGATTTTGATATACCTGCGTATGCTTACCCCCTCTGAAATCAAATTTGATTTCAGCTCCCCCTCCAAGAGGGGGAGTTCTATCATTCCCAGAACTCGGCGTTTTCCGGTATCCGGTTGAAGGCGACTTTCGCGCCGACAAAACCATGTACCTTGGTGCGCGGCCCGATGGTGACCGCGTCCTTGCCAAACTTCTGGTTAAGCCCGTCGAGCGCTTTTAACACCCGCATGTGGCGCGCATCTTCGGCGACTTCCGGCGTCCAGCCAAACAGATCAGGCGGCAGGTCAGCAGGTATTACGCGGGTGCAGGTGATAGACACCTTCTTCACGCGCGGGCTGTTCAGTTTACTGGCACAATGCCGCCACAAGCCGTCCATGACCTCAATCATACGAAAACTGTCGGCGGTGACATCGAAATGGGCCTCAGCCTGAGCGCGGCCATCGCCCCTGTCGGCGCGGATCGACAGGTGCAACCCCCCGCATTTATAGCCCATGCGCCGCAGCCGCGACCCGCATTTGGCCACCAGCCGCCGCGCCACCCCACGCGCCGCCTCGATCGGGCGCAGATCAGACGCCAGCACATGGGAATGGCTGATCGAACCCCGGATGGTATCCGTCTCCGCCGGGTCAATGCCGTGCAGGCTGTACCAGAAATTATCCCCGCCGATCCCGCCCCAGATCTGACGCAGACGCGGCGCGGGCAATTGATATAATTCCGCCACCGTAAAAACCCCCGCCTTGTTCAGCCGCAGGTTCATTGAGGCCCCCACCCCCGGCAGGTCATTCAGCTTCAGATCCAGCAATTTTCCCGGCAAATCGTCCTGCCTCAGCACCGTCAGCCCCAAGGGCTTTACGATATCCGCCGCCGTCTTGGCCAGCATCCGCGACGGCGCAATGCCTATAGACGACCTCAGACATTCACCAAGATTGGCCATGATATTTTGCTGGATGCGGTAGCCCAAAGCTCTGGCGGCGGCTTCATGACGCTGCCCCATCGTCAGACGGCACGCCACCTCATCAATTGAGCAGACCTTTTCGATCGGCAGGGTGCGATCCACCTCTTCCAATATCCGGTTATGCACCTGCACATAACGATCCGGTCGCGCCTCACGGATCTGAATCGCCGGACACAGCGCCCGCGCCTCCTTGACACTGGTGCCGGTCTTGATCCCCAGCGCCTTGGCCTCATAACTGGCGGCGATGGCCGAGGTGTAATCGGATTTGACCGGCACAACGATCAGGGGCCGGTTACGCAGACGCACGTCATCCTGCTGCTCGACACTGGCGAAATAGGAATTCATGTCGAGATATAACCAGTTGAGATTACTCTGATTTATATCGTCTTCGGGGCTGACTGCGGGCATGTTCTTGCACCTTTCAGAAAAGAACATAACAAGAACATGCAAATAGTGTCAAGTCATGACTGGCCATATGCCGCGTCACGGCGTACATAACGCCTCCATCAAATGCCCTCGCATCTGCGGTCAAATTGTCTATAGGCCGCCGCCCCCTACTGCAAAGTGGCCCCATGTCGAACCCTGTACCCCTGCCTGAAAAACCGGAAACGCGTTTGGTTTCCGATGCGGGCGCTGCCTCGCCACCCCCTCCGCCTCACGCACCCAAACCGCCTTTCTTCAAAGGCATCCGGGACGGCTTGCGCGACAACGGCGCACTGGTGGCACTGTTTTCGGTCGTGTTCGTCAATATGGTCGGGTTCGGCATCGTCATGCCGCTGCTGCCCTTTTTTGCCGAGCATCTCAACGCCGGGCCTTTTCAGGTCGCGCTGATGTTTTCGGCCTATAGCCTGGGGCAGTTTTTCGCCGAACCGCTATGGGGGTGGCTGTCCGACCGGATGGGGCGTAAACCGGTGCTGCTGGTCACCACCGCCTCTAATGTCCTGTTCTATGTGGCGCTTGCCCTGTGTGGCAATATCTGGCTGGCCATCTTCATCCGCTTCCTGAGCGGTCTGGGGTCCGGCAATATCTCGACAATTCAAGGCTATATTTCCGATATGTCCGAACCTCATCAGCGGGCGTCACGCATGAGCCTTTTGGGAGCAGCCTTCTCGCTGGGCTTCATTATCGGCCCGTTTATCGGCGGGATTCTGGCGCGGGATGCCGGTAATTCCGGCGATGAAGTTTACGCCCTGCCGCTTTATGCCGCCGCCGTTATGGCGGGCCTTGCGGCGCTTGGCGTCGTGTTTTTCGTCAAGGAAAGCCGCCCCAAGAGCCATGCCCAGCCGCCTGATTTCATGGGCGCGTTTAAAGAGGCTAAAGCCAATCCGGTGATCAGCCGCGTGATCATCGCCACACTTTGTTATATGGGTGCCTTTGCGGGGCTGGAGTCGATCTTTGCCCTGTGGGCCAAGCACCGCTACAACTGGGGCCCGCAGGACATTGGCATGATCTTCCTGTGCATCGGCATTACCGCCGCCATCATGCAGGTCATGCTGACGCGGCGTCTGGTCAGGCTTTATGGCGAAGCGAAAGTTATGGCTGGTGGATTGGCTCTGTTTGGGGCCAGCTTTATCCTTCAGGGGGCCAATCAGTGGGCGATACTGATTGCTCCGATCGTCATGTTCGGCACGGTGGGGCAGGCGGTCGTCTTTTCCAACATCTCCGCCCTGATCTCAAAAGCCGCCCCGCCCGACCGGCAAGGGGCGATGCTGGGGTTCAATATGTCGATGGGCGCGGTGGCGCGAATCTTAGGCCCGATCCTTGCCGGTTTCCTGTTCAGCCGGTTCGGGCCGGATGCGCCGATCCTGATGGGAGCCGTATTATGCCTGCCCGCCGCCTGGATGGCGCTGCAGGTCGATAAGGCGGCACAAAAGATGGGTATTAGATAAAAGAGTCCCAAAGACTCTGCTTGCCATCAAAGTCCTTATCCTGTAATGACCCGCCTTCCCAAGTTCGCCGGGCCCATGACATGCCTTGGCGGATATTTCTTCTATCCAGAGGACAGCGCTAATCCCGCTGTATATGAAATGTCAAAACTGAAGACGAAATCGGGCGCCAAGAAGCGTTTCCGTTTCACGGCCTCGGGCAAGGTAAAGGCCGGCGTTGCCGGTAAGCGCCACCGTTTGATCTCGCACAATGGCAAGTACATTCGCCAGAACCGCGGTACGCAGGTGATGTCGGATGCCGACACCATCAAGATCAAATCCTACATGCCCTACGCCTAAGGAGAACCTGAAACATGGCTCGCGTTAAAAGAGGCGTAACATCACACGCCAAGCACAAAAAAGTTCTGGCCCAGGCTAAAGGTTTTTCCGGCCGCCGCAAGAACACCATCCGCACCGCTAAGGCCGCCGTTGATAAGGCCGGTCAATATGCGTACCGCGACCGGCGCAACAAGAAGCGCAACTTCCGCGCTCTGTGGATTCAGCGTATCAATGCGGCTGCCCGCACCCACGGCTACACCTATTCGCAGTTCATCCACGGCCTGACCGTAGCTGAGATCGAAATCGACCGTAAGGTTCTGTCGGACATCGCGATGCACGACGCTGATGGCTTCAAGGCCATTGCCGATAAGGTTCGCGCTGCCCTCGCTGCCTAATTGATCTGAAAAGACAATCATTAAACCCCGTCATCATCAGGTGGCGGGGTTTTTTCATGTCCGAATCCCGACAGCCCGCTTTTCTTTTGACCACGTCTGTGGTTTCATTAACCATATGCAATATGCGAAAAAGTGTTAGCGGTTTTTCGCGCCAATATTGCAGGGGGAAATTGGGGACGGCGGGGGAATTTACGTGACCAGCGAAGTTTTATTGATGAACCTTGAAGCCGTCGTTCTGGGGGCCGACAGCGCGGTCACCATATCGGACGGCGAGGCTTATCGCGTATCGCAATCCGGCGTCGAAAAGATCTTCGTCATCGATGAAACCGCGCCCGTGGCGGCCATGATCTATGGCGGTGGCGATTTCGGCGGATTGCCGTGGAAGACGGTGTTTGGTCAGTTTAAACTTCAGCATAAGCCCGACATAGGTTCGGTCAAAGCCTATGCCAAATCGATGATCGCAGGCCTGTCCGACATTTCAGGGCTGGGCCTGACGCCCCATTCTGACGCCGAGCAGCAGAGTTTTTCGGCCTATATCCGCGGGTTTCTGCTCGATTATGCCGCCCATATGGTCAGTCTGGGCTGGGAGTTTGCCCGTCCCGTCAATACTGACATCGCCACACGGGCCCTAAGCGCTCTGCGTGAGGATATTCTGTTCGAAGCCATCGATCCGATCACCTCAGCGGATCACACCGGTAAGGCGCCCGACCCCGTGCCCCGCCGCCGGATCGAGGCCGGGCAATCCCTGACCGACTATATTTATGCCCACATCGGCAATACCTTAAGCGAGGAAATGGGCCGCATATTTGAGGGCGCGCAATATCCGGAATCACTGATCCGTGAGGTGCTGAAACTGGCCGCCGAATCCCTGCTGCTGGAGTGGCTGCCGGAACATACCTATGGCTATACGACCGGCCTTGTAATCGCAGGTTTCGGGGCTGCCGATGCCCTGCCCGCTATGGTATCTCTGGAATTTATCGGCGCGTTTGGCGGCACGCTCAAATACCGCATCCTGCGCAGTGACAGCCCCAGCGCGGCCTCGGAACCCGTCATTGTTGAGACCTATGCTCAGGATGATCTGACCCGCGCCTTCCTGACCGGGGCCATGCCGGAATATGAGCACCATGCCCTGCACGCCACCGAAGATATTCTGCTGGCGGTTATCAAGGAAATCGGCGGCAGCATCGGCCAGACCAATCGCAAGCTGTCCGACGAACTGGTCAAGGCCCTGCGCCCCATCGCCCATATGGCCCCGCACGCCGGTCTGCATGTGGCGCGCATGGAACGCTGGCACCGGGTCAGCATGAAGCTGGGGCCCTTGCTGGATTCGGCCAATGCCGCCATTTTGGCCGACTATGCGCATAAGTTCATGGAATTGCCGGTGATCGAGCACGAACTGATGCGGGAGACCAGCGTAGCACGGCCGGTATCGATCCTCAGCCTGGAACGCGGCCGCTATCAGGCTTACCGCGACGGAGTGAAGCTATGAACATGACCGCAATCATTCAGTCGGCCCGCAAGCTGACCGCCACGCGCAAAATCCTGCGCGAACTGATGCGCGAAACCGGCCCGCATGAAGGCGTGCGCCTGACGCCCGCCAAACGCCGCTTACAGGACATGTTCCGCAAAAAAACCTCACCCTTTGCCCTGAAAGCCGGTCAGGTCGAGGTGTGGCTGGAGGATATTCACCAGCATCATCCGTCCTTTTTCGATGAGGTTGAGGCCGCTAAAACCGATACCGATAAAAAATCCGCGCTCAAGCAGCGAAGCGTTAGCGCATAAATAAAGCAGCCTGATCGTCACCAATATGTCAAACGTCGTGGTTAAGGCTTAGGCTCTGCCCAAGGATTACCACCATGCCCCACACCCGCCGCACCCTGCTGAAAGCCGCCGCTGCGTTCGCTGCCTTTCCGGCCATTGCCCGCGCCCTTGATATTCCGGCGAAAGTCCGCACCGGAACCATCAAGGATGTTGAGTATATCGTCATCCTGATGCAGGAAAACCGGTCATTCGATCACTATTTCGGGGCGATGAACGGGGTGCAGGGCTTTGGTGACCGCTTCCCGATTCCGGCAATTGGCAACCGCACTGTTTTTGCCCAGCCCCGTGAGGAAGATCAGGCACGCCTGATTGCACCCTTTGCACTTAATACCACCAAAGATTTCCGCCTGATGCGGGTTGAGGGCACGCCCCACAGCTTTAAAGATGCGCAAGCGGCCTGGGATCACGGACGGATGAGCAACTGGCCTGCCGCCAAGCACAACCATTCGATGGGTTATTTCACGCGCGAGGATATTCCGTTCCAGTACGCGCTGGCGGACGCCTTTACCCTCTGTGACGCCTATTTCTGTTCGATGCACTCCGGCACCAATCCCAACCGGGTGTTTCACTGGACGGGTAAAAACACAGGGCCTAATGGCCCGGTCATCGACAACGGCTATGATGAACTGAAGAATGACCCCAAGGGGCACGGCGGCTATGACTGGACAACCTATCCTGAGCGCCTGAGCGCCGCCGGCGTGTCCTGGCAGGTCTACCAGAACATGAAGGACAACTTCACCGACAACCCTCTGGTAGGTTTCAAAACTTACCGGGCGGCGGACAAAGCCTCGGGCGGCAAGCTGGCTGAACTGGCCACACGATCCGTGCGCACGCGCGATCTGGATAAACTGAAAGCAGACGTGCTGGCGGGCACCTTACCGCAGGTGTCATGGATCGTCGGCACCGCCGAAGGGTCTGAGCATCCGTCGACCTCTTCACCCGCGCAGGGGGCGGATTATACATCTAAGGTGCTAGATGCCCTGACCGCCAACCCTGAGGTGTGGGCCAAGACCGTCTTCCTGATCAATTTCGATGAAAATGATGGCTATTTCGACCATGTGCCGCCGCCCGCACCGCCATCCCTGGATAAAGACGGAGCGCCACTCGGCTTTGCTGACGGGGCGGAACAGGAATACCATCAGGGCGATGACCAATACCGCAACCGCCCCTATGGCCTGGGGCCGCGCGTGCCGATGTATGTGATTTCGCCGTGGTCAAGGGGCGGCTATGTCGCTTCGGAAGTGTTCGACCACACCTCGGTCATCCGCTTTATCGAAGCCCGTTTCGGCGTGCATGAACCCAATATTTCACCGTGGCGACGGGCCGTGTGCGGCGACCTGACCTCGTGTTTCGATTTCAAGACGCCCAATGATCAGCCGTTTTTTGCCGCCATGCCCCACACGACCGAACGGGCCGATCGCGCCCGCAAACTTGGTGGCGAGACCATGCCCCCTTTGCCGGATGCCCTGATCGCCCCGGTTCAGGAGCAGGGTTTGCGCAAACGGCGTGCGACGCCGTACCGGATAGACTGTGATCTGCGCGGCGAGGCCGGTCTCAGGCGACTGGTTTTTATCAACTGGCAGCAAAGTTTACGCGCCGCCGTTTTTCATCTTTATGACCTCAATAAACTGTATGATATCCCCAAGAGGTACACCATTGGTCCCGATGAGGACGCAAGCTATTCTGTGCCCAAAGGCAAGTTTGATCTCTGGGTGACGGGCCCCAATAGCTTCCATCGCCATTTTAAAGGCAGTGAAATACCCTTTTTCGCGTTCGTTGATGACCGAGGCCTGATCGTAAAAAATGAAACCCACCTGCCGTTAAAGCTTAGCTGCCGTGACAATGCCTATGGCCATGCACTGCGCTCCATAGAGATTGAACCGGGCGAAGGCGCTGAAATCACGGTGCCTCTGGTTCTGGCCAAAACCCATGGCTGGTACGATTTGACACTCAGTGTTGAAACCTACAGCCTGCGCCTTAGCGGTCATATCGAAGATGGTAAGCCATCGATGTCCGATCCGGCCGCCTTTGGTCTGGCACGATTGCAGGTGTAACTCCCTCCTCCCTACGAAGTGGGGAGGTGGCAGACCGCCTTCGGCGGGATGACGGAGGGGGATTAAGCTGGCGATAAATCAAACTCACACTAAACCATGTGCCCCACTGTTTACCCCATCCCCCCTCCGTCATTCTTCGCTGTGCTTGAACGCCACCCGCTCCGGCGGCCCGGCCCCCATGCCTGCGGCATAGGGAGGAGAAAGAAGCACTTTCCTCTTTATCCGCAGAAGTGTTTGCCTTAAACACACGCGACCTGTTTTAATCACGTGATGTCATGAACACCTATTCCGCGTTACAAACTGAAATCGAGGCTGAGATTGCCGCAGCCAGCGACCTTACGGCGCTTGACGGCGTGCGGGTATCGGCCCTGGGCAAGACCGGCCGCATTTCCGGCCTGTTGAAGACGCTGGGCACTCTGCCGCCAGAGGAGCGCAAGGCCACGGGTGCTGCTATCAATGCCATGCGCGATGCCGTGCAATCGGTACTGGATGCCCGCAAGGATGTGCTTGAGGCCGAACACCTGACCAAACGGCTGGAAAGCGAGCGCGTTGACCTATCACTGCCGTCCGCCCCGCGCCCCAAGGGCGGCGTCCACCCGACCATGCAGGTCATGGATGAGATGATCGCCATCTTCGCCGATATGGGCTTTGAGGTCGCCGAAGGGCCGGACATCGAAGACGATTTCCATAACTTCACCGCGCTCAACTTTCCGGAAAAGCATCCGGCGCGGGAGATGCACGACACGTTCTTTTTCCACCCCAACGAAGGTGGAGTCAGGAAACTGCTGCGCACCCATACCTCGCCGGTACAGATCCGCAGCATGATTTCGGGCAAGCCGCCGTTTCGCCTGATCGTGCCGGGGCGTGTCTTCCGCAACGATTCCGATCAGACCCACACCCCGATGTTCCATCAGATCGAAGGTCTGGTGATCGACAAAACCATCCATATGGGTCACCTGAAATGGGTGTTCGATACCTTTATCGCGCGCTTTTTTGAGACCGACACAGTCATCACCCAGTTTCGCCCGCACCACTTCCCGTTCACCGAACCCTCGGCCGAAATGGATGTGCGCTATACCCGCAACGGCAATGAGCTGAAAATCGGTGACGGCGACAAGTGGATGGAAATCTTAGGCTCCGGCATGGTCCATCCGAATGTCCTGACCGCCTGCGGGATCGACCCGAACGAGTATCAGGGCTTTGCCTTTGGCATGGGCGTCGATCGTCTGGCCATGCTTAAATACGGCGTGCCTGATCTGCGCGATATGTTCGCCGCCGATACCCGCTGGCTCAGCCACTATGGCTTTAGCGGGTTTAACGCGCCAAACAGCGCAAGTGGCCTTTCCTGATTTAGAGATTTAAGACGAGGGGCCGGGAGGCCCCTCGACCCCGGAACATAAGATATGAAATTCTCCCTAAGCTGGCTCAAAGATCACCTCGATACCGACGCCGATATCAACGCGGTCGCCGACGCCATGACTATGGCCGGGCTTGAGGTCGAAGACATTCACGATCCGGCAAAGCTGCTGACGCCCTTTACTGTCGCCAAGGTCGTATCCGCCGCTCAGCACCCGAACGCCGACCGTTTGCAGGTCTTGCAGGTCGATACCGTCGATGGCCGCAAAGAAATCGTCTGCGGCGCACCCAATGCCCGCGCCGGTCTGACCACCATCTATGCGCCGATTGGCGCTTACGTGCCGGGCCTTGATGTCACCCTGGTCGAAAAGCCGGTGCGCGGCGTCATCTCCAACGGCATGATGTGCTCGGCATCCGAATTGCAACTGTCTGATGAGAGCGACGGGATTTTGGAACTGTCCGACGATCTGGCCGTCGGTACCCCGGCAGCGGTCGTTTTTGGCGCGGAACCGGTTATCGATTTCGAAGTCACACCAAACCGCCCTGACTGGCTAGGCGTGCACGGTATCGCCCGCGATCTGGCCGCCACCGGTTTGGGTACGTTCACCGACAAAGCCATAGAGCCGGTCAAAGGCACCTTCCCGTCGCCTATTTCGGTTAAGGTCGATGGCGACGCCTGCCCCTATTTTTCAGGTCGCGTCATCAGAGGTGTGAAAAACGGCCCGTCGCCCAAGTGGTTGCAGGATAAGCTGACTTCGATCGGCCTCAAGCCGATTTCAGCTCTGGTCGATATCACCAACTACCTGTCGTTTGACCGCGCCCGCCCACTGCACGTCTATGATCTGAAAAAGCTGTCCGGCAATGTGATTGAGGCCGGACTGTCAACCGACGGTGCCGAGGTTCTGGCGCTGGATGGCAAGACCTATAAACTCACCGCCGACATGTGCGCCATCAGCGACGCCTCCGGTGTGATCGGCGTAGGCGGCATCATGGGCGGCGAGTCGACCGGCGTGTCCGACGACACCACCGATGTGTTCCTTGAATGTGCCTGGTTCGATCCGATCCGCACGGCGCAAACCGGCCGCGACACCAAGATCACCTCAGACGCGCTTTATCGGTTCGCGCGCGGCGTTGATCCGGAATCGGTCGTGCCGGGTCTGGAGCTGGCCACCCGTCTGATTCTTGACCTGTGCGGCGGTGAGGCGTCTGAGGTTGTCGTGGATGGCGCGCCGCCCGCCCGCCGCCCTGACGTGACTTTTGATCCGGCCTATGTCGGCCAACTGACCGGCCTTGACGTCGGGCATGATCAGATTGAAACCATCCTGACCGCCCTTGGGTTTGGCGTCACCAAAGGCGCTGCGTGGACGGTGTCCGTGCCGTCCTTCCGCCGTGATGTGGACGGTAAGGCCGATCTGGTCGAAGAAGTCGCGCGCATCTATGGCTTTAACAAAATCCCATCGACGCCTTTGCCGACGGTCGCGCCGAAAAATGGCGGCGTCCTGACACCCCAACAGGCCCGCGCCCGCACGGCCCGCCGCGCTCTGGCGGCGTTTGGCTATTCGGAGGCGGTCACATGGTCGTTTATGCGCAAGGATTGGGCCGAGGCTTTCGGTGGCGGCGACGACACACTGGTGCTGGCCAATCCGATCGCGTCAGAACTGAACTGCATGCGCCCGTCCGTCCTGCCCAACCTGCTCGAAGCCGCCGGTCGCAACGCGTCGAAGGGCTTTGCCGGGGCGCAACTGTTTGAAATCGGGCCGGTCTATTTCGGTGATGAACCTAACGACCAGAAAACGGTGATTACCGCCATCAAAGCCCCCGCCAAAGTGCGCCACTGGTCGGCCACCGGCGAAGACGCCCTGTTTGCGCTGAAATCCGACCTGATGCGCCTGCTAGAAGAGATCAATGTGCCGACAGCCTCCCTTCAACTGGTGCAGGGGTCAAACTCTGCGCACTGGCATCCCGGCCGTTCAGCCCGCCTGCAACTTGGGCCCAAGCAGGTGCTGGCTGAATTCGGTGAACTGCACCCCAGTGTGTTGAAAACGCTCGATCTTGACGGCGCTTATGTCGGTTTTGAAATCCGCCTCGACCTGCTGCCGCAACCGAAAGCCAAGTCCGGCAAATCTAAGGGGGCGCTTAGCATCTCCAACCTGATGCCGCTGACCCGTGATTTCGCGTTTATCGCCGCAGACAGTCTGGCTGCCGGTGATCTGGTACGTGCCATCAAGGGCGCGGATAAGGTGCTGATTTCCGACGCTCAGGTGTTTGATATCTATAAGGGTGCGGGTGTCGCGGACGGTCAGAAATCGGTCGCGGTCGAAGTGACCCTGACGCCGCAGGATAAGACCCTGACCGACGCCGATATCGAGGCTGTCTCACAAAAAATCATCGCCGCCGCAGGCAAAATCGGTGCAACCCTTAGAGGATAGCCTGTTTATAAGGATAGCATTCGGAATATAGGCTTAACGGCAACCATATATCCCATATGTTGAAAATCCTTAACCTTTGCGTGCCAGCCTCCTAAGCCTATGTGTCAGCATATGGGGCGCGGGGCAAATGGACAGGTCGGAAACAACATTCCCTGAGAATGACAGCCGTGGTGCGGACGATCCCGCGCCGCCTGAGATCGCGAGTACAGTCGCGTCGGATATACATCCGGCCGCTGTCGCTATCGCTTCGGCCTCCCTGCTCTTGTCCGCATGTGGTGGCGGGGGCGGAGGCGGCGGAGGCGGCGGAGGCGGCTCTGGCGGAGGCGTCAGTCCCCCACCCCCACCGGTCGCGCAAGTCACCACCTCACAGGCCGCGCGGTTTCTACTTCAGGCGCAGTTTTCGGCCTCTGAATCCGATGTCAGCAATGTCCAGTCATCAGGCATTTCCGGCTGGCTCGATGCCCGCATGAACGAGGCGCCGGGGCCGACGGGCGTGGCCTGGCTCGATTCCCGCGGCCACAATGCCATCACCTCTGAGCAGACTTACTTTAATCCGGTGTTCGGCGACTGGATGATCTGGAATCAGGTACTGACCAGTCCCGATCAACTCCGTAAACGCATCGCTTTGGCCCTGTCCGAGCATTTTGTGGTGTCGCTCAACCCCATTGACGGCTTTTATCCACCCTATTGCATCGCCGCCTACTGGGACATGCTGGCCAAAAACGCCTTTGGCAATTTCCGCACCCTGCTGGAGGACGTGACCTTAAGCGTAGCTATGGGCATCTATCTCAACACGCTCGGTAACCAGAAGGAAAACGCGCAAGGCCGGCAGCCTGACGAGAACTATGCCCGTGAGGTGATGCAGCTTTTCACCCTTGGCCTTTATCAGCTCAATAACGATGGTTCGATAAAGACCGACCTGTTAAGTGGCGCAAAGCTGGAAACCTACGCCCAATCCGATGTCACCAATCTGGCGCGAGTCTTTACCGGCTATGTGCGTGACGATACCGGTGTGGTCAACACCACTGTAGCCTGGGCCAGCTATCCGATCCCCAATACGCGCCATGCTACCAATCCGATGCGCCTGAACGCCAACCGGCATTCGATGCTGGCGGTTAATTTTCTGGGCACCAGCATCCCCGCAAATACCGAAGGTACGGCGGCACTCAAAACCGCGCTTGATGCCCTGTTCAATCATCCCAATGTCGGGCCTTTCTTTGCCCGCGCTATGATTCAGCGGCTAGTGACGTCAAACCCAAGTGCCGCCTATATCAACCGTGTGGCGTCGGCGTTCAACAATAATGGTTCCGGCGTGCGCGGCGATCTCAAGGCCTTCTGGAAAGCGCTGTTTACCGACCCGGAAGCCCTGACCGTACCCACCGGTGACACGGCGGGTAAGCTGCGCGAACCGATGATCCGGTTTATTCAATTGCTGCGCACCGCCGGTTTTACGTCCTGGAGCGGTAAGTACGAAGTCTACGACCTGACCAATCCTGATTTCGGGCTGGGCCAGAGCCCGCTACGCTCAGGGTCAGTGTTCAACTTCTTCCGTCCCGGTTATATCCCGCCCAATACGACGCTGGCCGACCGCAATGTCGTGGCGCCGGAGTTCCAGTTGGTCAACGAAAGCTCGATCGCCAGCTATATCAACTTCACCCTGCACGTCATGAAGAACGGTTATGCCGACATCGACCTGAACTATACCCGCCCGCTGACGATGGTGACGGATACCACGGCGCTGGTGAACTGGCTGAACCTTTACATGGCTGGCGATCAACTATCGCCGGCGACGATCAGCCTGATTAAAACCGCGCTTGATTCCGTGCCGGTCAGCGCCACCTCGACCGATGCCCAGAAACTCGACCGTATGTGGTCGGCCTTCCTGCTGGTGATCGCCAGCCCTGAATATCTGATCCAGAAGTGAGGCCGTAAACATGCACATTAACCGCTCAAAAGACCTCACCCGCCGCGCACTCCTTGGTCGAGCTGCCGCCCTTGGCGGGATGGGCGTCGCCGCCCCGCTGGCCATGAATCTGGCCAGTTTTGGCGAAGCCGCCGCTTTTAATGCCACCGACTATAAGGCCATTGTCTGCATCTTTTTGTACGGTGGCAACGACCACGCCCATACGGTTGTGCCTTATGACGCCACCAACCATGCACTCTATAGCAGTATCCGCGGCAGTATTGCCTATAGCCGCAGCCAACTGGCCGCCACCGCATTGACGCCGACGGGCCAGACCCTGCCGCACGGCCTGCAATATGCCCTGTCGCCGTCCCTGCCGGGCCTGAAAGCCCTGTTTGATCAAGGCCGTTTGGGCGTGCAGCTTAATATCGGGCCGCTGATTACGCCGCTGACCGTCGCGCAATATGAGCACCCCAACCGCACACTTTATCCCCTGCCGCCCAAGCTGTTCTCGCACAATGACCAGCAATCGGTCTGGCAGGCGCTGGGCTCAGAGGGAGCGACCATCGGCTGGGGCGGGCTGATGGGCGACCTTGCCCTGTCGTCCAACGGCCTGTCGACCATGACCTGCATTTCGGCGGCGGGTAATGCGGTGTTTCTGTCCGGTCAAAACGCGCTGCAATATCAGGTTGGCTCAAATGGTGCGGTCTCGATCGATGCTCTGCGCTATATCGCCACCGGCAACAACAATGTGCAGGACGCGCTCTATACTCTTCTGACCCAGAGCCGCACCCACCTGATGGAAGAGGAATATTCAAAGGTCGTCCGCCGCAGCATCGACCTGCAAGGCACGGTCAATAGCGCCATCGCGCCGGTTAATCTGACGACCAATTTCAATCCTGACGGTCAGGGTAATCCTCTGGCCAACCAGTTAAAAATCATTGCCCGCATGATCGGGGCGCGTAACACGCTGGGCACCAAGCGTCAGATCTATTTCGCGTCACTCGGCGGGTTTGATACCCATGACGGTCTGATGGAAGATCACCCGGCCCTGATGGCGCGGCTGGATGAAGCCATGCTGGCCTTTTATCAGGCCACCCTTGAACTTGGGGTGGCGGATAAGGTCACGACCTTCACCGCCTCTGACTTTGGCCGAACTCTGGCCTCAAACGGTGATGGCACCGACCACGGCTGGGGCGGGCATCACTTCATCATGGGCGGCGCGGTGAACGGTAAGAAGTTCTACGGCACAGCGCCGACCGTATCGATTACCGATGATGAGCAGGTGGGCCAGGGCCGCCTGTTGCCGACCACATCGGTCGATCAGTTTGCGGCAACGCTTGCACGCTGGTTCGGGGTTTCAAACACCGAACTGCCCGGCGTCCTGCCCAACCTTGGTAACTTTGCCAGCTCAAATTTAGGATTTATGGTGTAAATCCGTTAACCTGAAATCTATCCACAAGCTTAATCTTTTGAGCGCATCTTAAAGATCGGGCGCGCATCGCTAAAGGGTGCGCATGGCGGGGCAACGCATGCGGCGGGGCCTTTTTAGTATCGGATAGAGTACCATGCTGGCTATGAATACAGCCATTGGCGGGCTGATGAGCGCCCAGGCACGCTTTGACAAAAGTGCGGTCAAAACAGTTCAGGACATCACTCAGGGCAAGGATGTCGTTAGCGATTTCGTCGATCAGATTCAGGCCCGCACCGCCTTCGAAGCCAATATCAGCGTCATCAAGTCAGTCAACGAAGTCACCGGCCGTCTGCTGGATATGAAAGCCTAGCGCTCAAAAAGCGTAGCGTTAGCGCAACTTAAAATTCCGCTCAAGAAACGCAGTGTTAGCGCAAGGGGGCAAGCCCCCTTGACCCGGAACCTGGAACGAACCGTAAAGATTCTTAATCCACCGCCTTAACCCGCACCTTGACGTGGCGGGCGCGGTCTTGTTCATCAACCACCGCCACATCATAGAACCCCTCCTGAGCCGGAGACCATAAGGGTGCACCGTCGGCCCTGGGCAGGGCTTCGCCATTGACATACCATTGCAAGCCCTTACCCCGCGCCGACAGTTTCAGCCCGCGTTTCAGCGTGAAAGCCCCATCGGATGTTCGCGCGGCCACTTCGACAAACACGGTCGATCCATCGGGCGGAAACAGGATCACTGGTCCTGCACTTACGGTTTTCATCTCTTTGAGTGCTTCCGGTGGACGGTCCGGCGTCAGCACGTTCGGCAATTGCGCGGGGGCCTGCAGTTGATCGACGACATCGAACAACAGAGGGGCCGCCGCATCACGTCCGGTCATGTCGGCCCGCGCCCCGCCATCAGGCCGCCCCGTCCAGACCAGTATGGCATGACCGCCCGCCACCCCCACCGCCAGCGCGTCACGATAGCCGTAGGACGTACCGGTCTTATAGGCCGAACGACCTCCCGACTTCATGAGTGCTCCCGACAAACGCCCTGCCGGTGCCGGCGTTTCGCGCAGGATCGCCAGCGTCTTTTGCGCTGCATCCGCCGTCATCAGACGTGATCCCGACTGATAGGGCCGCAGCCGTGCCGCAGCCTCCGTCCACGCCAGCGGTTTGACCACGCCGTTGTCGCCCAGAGCTGCATAAAGCGATGCCAGATCGGCAAGCTTAATCCCCGCCCCGCCGAGTGCCAGCGCCAGACCGGCATCCTTCAACCCCGCCTTGGGCCGGATCAGCTGGATGCCCGCCCCTTCCAGCCGTGATGAAAACCCTTCGGCTCCGATCCGGTTCAGCACCGCCACCGCCGGGACATTGAGCGAATTGACCAGCGCGTCTTTGGCCGAGACCTCGCCATGAAACACCCGGTCGAAGTTTTCCGGCTGATAGTCGCCAAAGCGCGTCGGCGCATCCATCAGACGGGTTTCCGGCGCGATCACCCCGTCTTCAAAGCCGATGCCATAGATAAAGGGTTTCAGGCTCGATCCCGGCGATCTGATCCGCTGCATCATGTCGATCCAGCCGCCAGCGCGGTCCAAACCACCTGAGCCAACACTGGCCCTGACCGCGCGGGTTTTGATATCGATGACCATGATGGCCACCGAACTGTTCAGCCCTTGCGTCACAGCTGTCTGCCGTGCCAAAGCCTCCAATCGGGCCTGCAACGGGGCATCAATGGTGGTAATAACGGTCGCCTCCAATCCCCTGGCCTGCCGCGCCAGACGCCCCGCCGCATGCCAAGCTAAGGCCGGAAAGGCGGCGCGCCGCGTCACCAGTGGTTCCTCCATCGCCTCTTGTGAAACCGCTGGCGTAATCGCGCCCTTGTCCTGAAGGCGCAGTAACACCTCATTGCGAGCGTTAAGCGCCGCCTTTGGGTGACGATCCGGACGGCGCGCTTCGGGGGCTTGCGGCAGGGCAATCAGCAGGGCCTGTTCGCCGATGGTCAGGCTTTCCGGCTCATGACCGAAATAGGACAAGGACGCCGCGCGCACCCCCTCAAGATTTCCGCCGTAAGGTGCCAGGGTCAGATAGATCGACAGAATTTCGTGCTTGCTATATCGCGCCTCAAGCTGCACGGCCCGCAACACCTCGATTAGCTTGGACAGATAGGTGCGATCCTTGGGCGACAACAACCGCGCCGTCTGCATGGTGATGGTCGATCCCCCCGACACCACCGAGCCCGCTTGGACATTGGACGAAAATGCCCGAATGAGCGCCACCGGATCAACACCGTGATGAAGGTAAAACCGCTCATCCTCGACTTTAAGCAAATGGCGCACAAAGCTTTTGTCCGTACGCTGAAGATCAGCCCTGATACGCCAGCGCCCATCATCGACCGGCAGCGCCCGCAACCACACACCATTCCGATCCAGCGCCACCGCCGAAGCTTTTTGCGCCTTCGACATATCCGGCGGCAAAGCGAAATTTACCGCCGCGATCACCACCTGAACCGCGAGGAACATGATCAGGGCTTTGATAGCGATCGACATTCTCCTCCCCTGTTTACGGGGGAGGTGTCGCCGTCTATTGGCGACGGAGGGGGCGAACCGTCGCAGAAAGCCCCTCACCCTACCCTCTCCCCGCATGCGGGGAGAGGGAATTTCCTTACCGTCCGGCAATGGTGATCCTAGATCCCGCCGTGCGGGCATAAAGATCGGCGCGATAAAAATCCTTCACCTCAGCCCCCGGCAGATAAAAATCCCCCGGCGTGGTCGCCCGCGCAATATAGGCCATCGCAAAACCATTGGCCGCACTGACATCCAGCGCCGCGACATAACGGTCATCGCGCGCTTCCTGAACATCCAGCGCCGACAGCGCGCCCGCAAAACGGAACGGCCCAGCATTCGTGTCTTCATTGGTCAGGGTCGTCTCGATCTCAAAACCCGCCGGCAAGGCATCATCGACCACAATCGGACGGGTCTGGGCATAGGATGAACGTCCGGAGATGACCACCAGAACCTTTTGGCCTTGGGTCAGTTGCGCCGGATTAATCCGCGCCCCGTCAAGGGTGTAATAGGCCTTGTCCAGCGTAAAGCCTTTGTTTTCCGCGGGCGGGGCGGTCAGGGGATTCCCCGTCACCGTCACTGTCCGCCACAAGGCACCGGAACCGGTATTTTTAAAGCGCGCCTGCGCCACCGCGCCGACATTATAACGCGCCAGCGACCCTTGCGACGGGATGGCCGCCACCCCTTGGGCATCAATCTTTATCGGCCCCGCAGCCTTGAGCATATAGGACGCGGCCCGCAGGATAAACGCCTGTTCTTGGGTGTTCAGTCGTTCAGGGTCCTTCATCGAGGTTTCCAGACGTTTGGCCAGATCAGCCGCCATCGTCGCCTCCCCCGCTTCATAGGCCAGAGCCGTCACACCGGCCAGATCGCGCAGCGGCGATTGATACCAGTCATGGGGGTCTTTGTAGCCCA
This sequence comes from Asticcacaulis machinosus, assembly GCF_028550435.1. Classification (GTDB taxonomy): domain Bacteria; phylum Pseudomonadota; class Alphaproteobacteria; order Caulobacterales; family Caulobacteraceae; genus Asticcacaulis; species Asticcacaulis machinosus. The sequence continues at coordinate 561,614 of NZ_JAQQKV010000002.1, forward strand.
GCGCCTGCACCGCTTGTCTGAAGCCTGATCGCGCGCGGGCCTTATCGCCCATCATGGAAAGTGCCGCCGCCACCTGCGCGCGGGCCAGAGGTGAGCGCTCCGACTTGAACTGCACATCGTGATACCAGCGCAGCCGGGCCAGATCGCCATTGCCGCCCTTGGCCATGACATAGAGCGCATAGGCCGAAGCGCGTGACCGGATCTGGGCGGTAATATCGTCCTTTTGCAGTCCGAACCAGCCGCCGTCATAGGCTTTCAGGCGGTAATTAACGCTGGTGAACCCGTCGGGGCGCGACATATCACGCATGGCATTCATGGCCTTATCGAGCGCTTCTTGCGGCACATAGACGCCCTGTTTTTGCGCCTCAAGAATGAAATCGGTGGCAAAGGCCCCGACAAACCCTTCAGCGGCGCCATCACCGGCTTTCCAAAGGCCAAAGGCACCGTCCGCCGACTGACGATCCAGAATCCGGCCCACCGCCTGTTTCAGGATCATCTGCCCCCGCGACGCGGTTTTGGCATCAGTTAAGGACGGCGACACATAAAGCCACGGATAGGCTGCCGATGATATCTGCTCGGTGCAGCCATACGGATAGCGATTCAGCGCCGCTGCCAACGGGGTCGGATCGATCCCGCGGAACGGCGAATAGGACACCTGAATACTGATCGTGCCGGGTTGCAGCCCCTCAAGCAGAGCGCGCGGCGGCGCATAGGTCTGGTTCACGCCCTGCTGTTCGGTGAAGACCTGCGTGCGCGCGCCCCAACCGTTACGGGTTTGCAGCGGATAGTCCTCGTTGAAGCTGTAGCCCTCGGCCTTAAGCGACAAATTGACCGCCGAAATCCCGGCCCTTTGCGGTGCATTGATTTCGATGGCTTCCTGCACCCGCTGGCCGGTGCCCAGATTAAAAGCTTTTTTGAATTGGACGAACAGCCCTTTGAGGCCGGTCACCACCGCTTCATAAAGCCCCGTCTTGCCATCGACATTGTTAAGCTCCAGCGTCGCAAACGCCTTATCGCCAGGGGCCAGAAAGCGCGGCAGGGCCAGTTCAGCCACCACCGGTTCGCGCACCGTGATCGCCTCTTGAGAGGAACCCACCGCCTCATCGGTCCAGGCGACGGCCATGACCCTAAGCTCACCATTAAATTTCGGCACCTTAAGACGGACCACTGCCTTACCGTCAAAGCCGGTTTCCACCACACCCGACCACAGGGCCACGGTCTTGATCGGGGTGACGGTCAGACCTTCGCCGCCGATCTGATCGCCACCATAGTTCAGCTCTGCCGGTGCGCCGAGGTTAGGATCAAGCAGGCGGCCATAGTCATCGCGGTAATCAACCCCCAGCGCGCGCTTGCCAAAATACCAGCTTATCGGATCAGGCGCCTTAAACTTGGTCAGGTTCAATATGCCCTGATCGACCACCGCCAGCGACAGACGGGCCCGCTCACCCAGCTTGGCTCCGGATACCTTGACCGGCACCTCAAGCCAGGCATCGCCCATCTTATCGATCACCGGCTTTTGCGGCATACCTTTCGGGGTGTCGACGGCGACCGTTAATTTACGCGATTTGGGATCGAGCGGCACATAGATCAGGCCCATCGCCCGGCGCGGCTTGGGCGAGGCGACCGGATCACGCGGCTGCATGACCGAGACCATGATATAGACCCCGCCGCCCCAGCTTGCATCGGATTTCAGGCGCACCGTTGTGCCATCTTCGCCAACACGGACATGCTTCATGTCTATAAGGCGGTCAGACGCCACCGCAATCTGGGCCTCGCCTTCATATGGGGGTTTGAGGGTAAGCGTGATGGTGTCGCCTTGCACGTAGGCTTTTGTGCCCGCTGACAGGCGCACGAAATCGGGCGCATCGGCGGATTTCGCCGGATTACCCCAACCGGAGGCAAAGCGCACCACGGTGCGCGCGCCGGTTTGCGGATGTTCGATCTCAAGCCGGTAATCGCCCCAGTCGAGATTACGCGCAAAATTCAGGCCGGTATTGGCGTTAAGATCATAGCTCTTTTCCGACACGACCACATCGCGGGCCGTGCGCCGCCACGCCCAGCGGCCATCCTGCTGATACCAGTCATAGTTCCAGTTTTCCGACACCAGTCGTACCTTGACGCCTGAGGCCGCGATCTTTTGCCCCTGCGCATTCAGGCCGATAATATTGAACCCCAGACGCGGCGCTTCATTGCCCTTAGTGTCCTGAGCGTCGATCTTAACCCCCAGATACAGCGGCTTTGTCCGTATGCGGAGCGTTGTCGATTCCTTGACCGGACGCCCGCCCGGTTCAAACACCGATGAGGTCAAAAGCACCGATAGCGGCTGATCCGTATCGCCCGCCACACTGGCCTCCAGCGGGAAGGTCGCCTGCCCCTGACCATCAGTCACAGTTTCCGGCAGATTGACATATTTTTCCTCAAACGGGCTTTGCTCATTGCCGAAGCGATAGTCCTTAAAGGCCGGGAACGGATTGCTATCGGCGCGCACCCGCGCCTCACCGCCCACCGTCAGGCCGGAACCAACAGCCCCATAAAGAAAGCGCGCATTGACCCGCACCGCGCGCGCTTCATCAGGCCGCGTCAGGGGCTTATCGGCATCCGCCGCAATATCGACCCCCAGACGCTGAGGCGCGAAATCCTCAACCGCAAATGCGGCTGTACCCGCCGCCCCTTCAAGGCCCTCGACCTCAAGACGGGCCTGCCACTGGCCGCGCGGAGACGATTTCGGCAGGGCAATATCGGCAGCCACATAGCCGTTTTCGGATTTGTCGAACTTGACTCGAAACGCCTCGACCCCTGACGGGCGGGTGACGACCAAAGCGCCTTTGCGATCCTTGATGGCCTTGCCCTGCGGATCACGCACCATCGCCACCACGTGCACAGCTTCACCCGGACGATAGATACCGCGATCGGTATAGAGATAACCATCGACCATGCCCGCACCGGCACGACCCGCCGTCACCGCCTCATCCTGCCGCCCGCCTGTGCCCTTGGCCGTAAGGTCAACCGGCGCGCGATCAAGGTCAAGCGCGGTAAAGTCTTCGGCCGGGCCGTAAGCCATGACCATCTTCGGCGTCAGAGCGCCTTCGCCCTTGAGCAGCGCCGGATTGAAGCGCACCCGCCCGTCCGTGCCGGAACGCCCTTCGGCCAGATCCTCGCCGTTGCGCGCGACCAGCGCCACCCGCACGCCGCTTAAGGGCTTGGCCGATTTCAGGGAGCGTACCACCACGTCAAGGCCAGCCCCCGACGCCGGATTACCGGAATAGGTCATGAGCGCCATATCGGTATAGAGTATCCAGCGCCGGGCCTGCGCCGGTTGGTCATTTTCGGATTTGTCGCGCCCACCCGACGCATCACGCACCTTGACAACATAGGCGCCCGGCTTCAGATTTTTCAGCACCGCCCCCAGCGGAAATACGGTGGTTATACGCTCACCATTCCCGGCACGCACCGCGACCTTACCCGACCAGACCTTACCGCCGTTTTCATTAGGGCTATCCTCGCCCCATTCATAGTCGTAATCGCCCTCAGAGACTGGATCGGGGGCTGAGATATTCTGACGGACCAGATTGCGATCCGCCACCCGCCAGACCTCAAAGTTAAGCGACGTGACATTGAGCGTTTCAATGGCCACGCCATCGGAGTCTTCGCGCGGCAAAATGACGCCCTCGCCCGCAAAGCCGACATAGGGCGGCTTTTCACCAAAGGCGAAGTCCAGATCGACGTTTTTCTCAAGCTTATCATTGCCCTTACCCGGCAGCCCTTTCAGCAGGGTGATGCGCCGGTCGGTAAAGCCAAAGCCCGACACGCACAGGTTCGCTCCCTTGACCGATACCGCAGGCGTCGACGGCAATTCGGGCGAGACCAGCACATAGTCGCCATAAGGCTTTGACGGATCCAGATCGCGGCTGAACTCAATACAGGCGCGCGGTGACGCGGTTGAGGTGTCAAGGCTTTGTTTCCAGACTGCAAACCCAGCCGGTTTCTTATCCGAGGCACGCGGGGCATTTTTATCGCGTGGCTTACCGTACAGATTACCAACGGTCTCACTGATCGACACCGCCTCAGACGAGCGGTTGGCCCGTCCGCCGCCTTCGGTGGCCTTAGCGGTTAAGAAACCTACGCAAAACCCTGAGATAAGTACCGCCGCAGCCCCCGTGATCACGGTACGGTTTTGCCAATCAAACATGTTTGCCCCGCCTTGTTTGCTGCACTATGACGCCCCCCGAAGGTTTGCTCGTCTGCAATATTTGTTGCAAAAGAATAGCTGATTTAATGAAAGATCAATCTTTGTTTTGTGAATTAATCAAATTATCTTACAGGAAGATTTAAACCCTTTTCAGGCATCCGGTTTAGCCTGTCGGATGGGTTGAGACTTTCGGATCAGGAATAGCCGTTTGGGTAGACGATTTTGAGTAATTTTTCCCGCGTCATGGCGTTGGTGGTGGATGATAACCATTACATGCGGGTTATCGTCTGCACCATGTTGCGTGCTATGGGGATCACCAATATCCGCGAAGCCTCGGACGGTGCCGAAGCCCTTGAGATCGTGCGCGACTGGCGGCCTGATGTCATCATCGTCGACCTTGTCATGGAAACCATCGACGGTATCGAATTCACCCGCCTGTTGCGCACCGGCACCGACAGCCCCCACCCTTATGTGCCGATTATTATGATGACCGGCCATACCGACCGTTCCAAGGTCATTGCCGCGCGCGACGCCGGGGTTAATGAGTTTGTCGCCAAACCCCTGACCGCTCAGGGCCTGATCAGCCGCATGAAAAGCGTCATCGAGAATGAGCGCGCCTGGGTGAAATGCTCAACCTATACCGGCCCGGACCGCAGACGCCGCAAAAACGCCGCCTATCCCGGCCCTTACCGCCGCGCCTCAGACAAGGCCGAGGGAAAAGCATAGAAATTCAGCGGTTTTTTATCGCCAAAGCCACGATTTCGGGCTATGGCAAAGGCCATGAGCCAGTCCCAGATTTCACCCGATCACCTGACACCCGCAGATGCCGTATCGGCAGCCTCAGGCGGTAAAACCTCAACCTTTGGCTTTCGCGAAGTCGATGCCACGGAAAAGGTCAATCTGGTGCACGGCGTCTTCAAAAACGTCGCTTCCAAATATGATGTCATGAACGATGTTATGTCGGCAGGCGTTCATCATCTGTGGAAAGATGCCGCCTGCGCGCGCCTTAATCCGCAACCAGGTGAAATCATCGTCGATTGCGCGGGCGGCACCGGTGATATCGCCCGCAGGCTGGCGAAACTGGCCCGCCACGCCAAGGCTCGCCGTGGATCGGATAAGGACGCCCAGATCCGCGTCATCGACTATAATCAGGCCATGATCGAAGCCGGTATCGCCAGAGGGACTGAGCCGGAACTGACCTGGACGGTTGGAGACGCCATGAACCTGCCGCTTGAGGATCAAAGCATCGACGCCTACATCATCTCGTTTGGTATTCGTAACGTCGCCGATGTCTCTCAGGCCCTGCGTGAAGCCAAACGCGTGCTAAAACCCGGCGGACGGTTTCTGTGTCTTGAGTTTTCGCACCCGAAATCGGGCGTCATCGCCTCGGTCTATGACGCCTATGCCTTCAAGGTCATTCCGTTCATGGGCCAGATGGTGGCCGGTGACCGCGAGTCCTATCAATACCTAGTTGAAAGCATCAAGCGCTTCCCCGATCAGGATCGTTTCCGCGACATGATGACTGAGGCCGGTTTCAAGCGCGCCACCTATACCAACTTCACGGGCGGAGTCTGTGCGCTGCATCACGGATGGGCGTAAGGCGGAGATATGGTTTCCACCTTTAGTTCCTTATCGCGCCTGATCCGCTCAGGGCTTGTGCTCCTAAAGCATGATGCCCTGATCCCGGCTGAGGTCAGTGATCAGTTGCCACCGATCTGGCGCTTTCCGGCCAGCGTCCTGCGGGCACTTTTTGCCCAAAAAGGCCCGAAACTACGGGTTGGTATGCGCTATGCGGCGGCCTTTGAGCAATTAGGCCCGGCGTTTATCAAGCTGGGTCAGGTCTTATCGACGCGAGCCGATATTTTCGGTGATGAATTTACCGACGATCTGCGCCACCTTAAGGACCAGTTGCCGCCCTTTCCCAAATCCGTCGCCGAACTGGCGGTGGCGGCTGCATTAGAACGCCCCGTCGATCAGCTATTTATCGAATTTGGCGAGGTCATTGGCGCGGCCTCAATCGCACAGGCCCACCGCGCGGTGCTGAAAGACGGACGCACCGTGGCGGTCAAGATCCTGCGCCCCGGCATCGAGGATACCATCGCCCGCGACACCGCCATGATGCGGCTGGCGGCGAAGATGGTGCACACCCTGTCGCCCGCCTCCCGCCGTCTGGAGCCACAGGCCTTTGTCGAAGCGGTGGCCCGCTCATTACACCTTGAGCTTGATCTGCGCCTTGAGGCGTCCGCCGCCGACGAACTGGGCAAGATCATCAACGAAGAATCGTTCATGAGCGCACCGGCGGTCGTCTGGAGCTATGTTTCCAAACGCGTCATGGTCACTGAATGGGCGCGCGGCGTGGCCTTGAGCCGACCGGATGCGATGACCCAGCCCGGCATTGAGCGCAAAGCCATGGCCGACAACCTGATCCGGGCGTTTTTGTCGCAGGCGCTTAATCACGGCGTTTTCCACGCCGACCTGCACGAAGGCAATCTGTTCTGCGAAGCGCCTGACAAGCTGATCGCTATTGATTTTGGCATTATAGGCCGCCTGAAGCCCAAGGAGCGGCGTTATCTGGCGGAAATGCTGTGGGGCTTCCTGCAGCGCGACTATAAGAGGGTGGCCGAGGTTCATTTTGAGGCGGGCTATGTCCCTAAGCATCAGGATGTCGATACGTTCGCTCAGGCCCTGCGCGCCGTCGGTGAGCCAGTGCTTGGCCTTGCCGCCACCGATGTATCTATGGGTCGGCTGTTGCAGCAACTGTTTGAAATCACGGCTCAGTTTGATATGCACCTGCGTCCTGAACTGGTGCTGCTGCAAAAAACTATGGTGAGTGTCGAAGGCGTGGCGCGGCGCATGTATCCGACCCACAATCTGTGGGAAGCGGCCGAGCCGGTCGTCAAGGCGTGGATTTCGCGTGAACTGTCGCCACTGGCTGAAGGACGGCGGTTGTTTGATCGGCTGGTCAAGCGCCTGCGCGAAGAGGAAGACGGTGAAAGCACGCTGACGGTCGCCAATGCGCTCAAGATTCAGGAACTGCGGGCGACACTGAAACAAAGTCAAACCTTGGGCTATGTGGCGGTAGCCGCGTCTCTGATTACGCTGGTGGCGGTGATCATATTATCCGTGTAACCTTCAGCTAATTCCCTCTCCCCGCTCGCGGGGAGAGGCGGGGCGACCCGTGCCGTTAGGGTGAGGGGCGTACAACTACATCAACCTCACAGCCTTTGGGTTTTGCCCCTCATCCGGCCCGTTACCTTCGGCACCGAGCCACCTTCTCCCCGTTTTACAGGGAGAAGGACAATTAGGTCATATCGATAAAGGCGTTTTTGATATGCACCGGCCATGCCCGCGGCCCGATGGCATAAAGATCGATATTCAGATCAAACCGCGACAGGTTTTTGCGTTTGGCCTGTAGCGACAATCCCGCCTGCCACAGCCGTTTTTGCTGATCGGGCGTTACCGCCTCCAGCGCCTCGGCCACCGTGCGACGCTGTTTGACCTCGACCATAGCCAGCCGATTGCCTTTCAACGCCAATATATCAATCTCACCCTGCGGGATTTTCAGGCGAAACCCCAGTATGCGGTAGCCTTTGAGCATTAAATGTATCAAGGCGATATATTCCGCCCAATGACCGCGCCGGTGGGCCTTTGATCCGCGCTCAATGCGCCTATTCATGGTCTTTCAGCTTCAGCGCCCGATTATAAATGTCCTTGCGCGGCAGACCATAAATCTGCGCCAGTTTCTGCGCAGCTTCTGAGGGCGACAGAGTTTCCAGCAGGGATTTCAGGGCCTCATTCAGATTATCCTCGGACGGCACCACCTCTTCCGGCGGGCCCAGTACCACGACGATTTCGCCTTTAGGTTCCTGCAAGGCCGGATCAGCGACCAGCGCGCTCAGGCGCCCGCGCACGCAGGTCTCATAAAGCTTGGTCAGTTCGCGGCATACCGCCGCCTCACGGTCGCCCAGAACGGCCAGCATATCGCTTAAACTATCATGCAGGCGTGGACCGGTTTCAAACAGTACGACCGTCGATGGCAATGATTTGAACTCAGCCAGAAAGCGCTGACGGGCCGTGGTTTTATTGGGCGAAAATCCGGCGAACATAAACCGGTCGGTCGGCAAACCGGCTATGCACAGGGCCGCCAGCACCGACGACGCACCGGGGATGGGATGGATTTTCAAACCAGCCTCATGAGCCGCCTGCACCAGCCGGAAACCGGGGTCGGACACCAGCGGCGTGCCGGCGTCGGAGATCTGCGCCACCACCTGACCTTGCCTCAGACGGTCGAGAATTTGCGGTAAGACCTGCGGCCCGGCATGGTCGTCATAACGCAGCAGCGGTTTTTTGATGTCGTAGGCCCCCAACAACTTTCCGGCCATGCGCGTATCTTCGGCCAGAACGACGTCGGCGGCTTTGAGCACATCGAGCGCCCGCAAGGTAATATCGCGCAGATTACCGATCGGCGTCGCGACACAATAAAGGCCGGGCTCAACAGGACGGGGCGGCGGGGCAAATAAGGATTCAGTTGTCATATCAATCTTTTGGACCTACCCACCAATCAAAGTAACCGCGCTTTTTCAAGATTAAATATATCGGCGTCCATACCGCAAAAAAGGCTACAAAAATAACCAGTGTGCCATACGGAATAAAATCAAATGCGCGATATAAATTGTTGGCAACCATAATTATCAATAGAGCTATAAATACTATTCCGGTGATGATTTTACCGATTGTAGATTTAGACATTTTCACTCCACCTCAAGACAATAACTCATAAATCAGACGATCCAAAACCACCCGACCTTTGGGTGTGGCGCGTAGGCGACCATTTTCAATGGCCAGAAAGCGATCTTCGATCAGCCCCATAGCCCGAGCGCGGATATCGAGTGTTTTAAACCGCTCAAGATCAACACCGTCTTTCAGGCGTAAACCCAGCATCAGGGCTTCTTCGTCGGCATCCTGCGCACTTAGGGCTTCCCTCTCGGCACCCGTTCCGGTCATCTGAACCTGCGCCGCATAGGTCATAAGATCGGACAGAGCAACGGTGGCATGGCGGGTATCGTCAATTGTCAGCCTGCCGTGCGCTCCGGGCCCGATCCCGATATAATCGACGCCTTCCCAGATGGCGCGATTGTGGGCCGACTGGGCGGCGCGGCCCTTTGCGTGATTTGAGACCTCATAGGCCTCAAAACCGAGCGCCTCCAGCACGGACTGGGTTTTGTTATAAAAGGCCTCACCCATGTCCGGTGGCGGGATTTTAAGCCGCCCCCGTCGCGCCGCCCGGCCAAACGCCGTCCCCGGCTCAAGGCTTAGCTGGTAAGGCGAGATATGCTCGATCCCCAGCTTTGCCGCGGTTGTCAGTTCATCGGCCCAGTTCGATAATGTCTGATCCGGCAGGGCATAGATCAGGTCGATCGACACCCGCCCAAACACGGCCCGCGCGGTCTCAAGGCCCGTAAGCGCCTCGCGTGCCGAATGATTGCGGCCCAGAAATTTGAGCGCCTGATCGTTCAGCGACTGCACCCCCAGCGACAACCGGTTGATGCCCGCAGACTTAAACGCCTCATAACGGGCGATTTCTGCATCGGTCGGATTGGCTTCTAACGACACCTCTATATCGCCCGTGGGCGGGAACAAGGCCCGCGCCGTCGCCACAATTTCGGCCACCCATTCGGGTTTCATCAGGGACGGGGTGCCGCCGCCAAAAAAGATACTGACCAGCCTTCGCGGCCCCAGCAGATGCGCATGGTGTTTCAAATCGGTCAGTATGGCCTCGAACAGGGCCGTTTGTCTGGCCGTCTGACCACGGTCACGCGTGACATTGAAATCGCAATAGGGGCAGATGCGCGAACAATAGGGCCAGTGCACATAAAGGGCGACTGAATCAGTCAAATAACGCGACCCCTAATTGTTCAAACGCCAGATGGCGGTGGCTTATGCCTTCCTTTTGGGCCTCAGGCATTTCGGCAAAGGTGAGGTCATAGCCTTTGGGCTGAAAGATCGGGTCATAGCCAAATCCGCCTTTGCCTCTGGGGCTGACGATATCGCCATCAATGCGGCCTTCGAACACCACCGCATGACCTTGCGGCCACGCCACCGCCAAAGCACAGGTAAACCACGCGTGGGTCGTGAAGGCATCACTGTCATGAACCTGAACCTGAAGCAGCTTATGGTCGATAATTTCCATCGCCCGCTCAAAGTCCTTATCCGGCCCGGCCCAGCGTGCACTATAGATGCCCGGATCACCTTTAAGAGCCGTAATGCTCAGGCCGGAATCGTCGGCCAGCGCCACAATGCCCGCCGACATGGCGGCATGACGCGCTTTCAGAATAGCATTGCCAATAAAGGAGTTTTCGGTCTCGTCAGGTTCCGGCACACCGGCCTCTTTCGCGCTGATGACCGTAAACCGTCCGCCCAGAAGAGACGATATCTCCTTCGCCTTGCCCGGATTATGGGTGGCCGCAATCAGTTTTTCACCGGAGATCAGCTTAAGGCTCATGTAAATGTAAGGCTCTGACTATGGAGTTTGGTTTCTTTGTAACGATGCGCCGCAAAATGAAAAGCCCCAAATGTGACCTCGCGCACATTACAAAACATTAGGTGGCAGCCCTGGCCAAAAATGATTATCGTGCCCGTGATTAACGCTTAGGTCTTGAGGTTTAAGGCAATTTCCATGCGGTTTTTAGGGCCCAGATCGATTTCCAGCTTGCTGAAAACGGCACTGGATGTTGTCTATTTCGGTCTGTTCGGGCTGATTATCGGTCTGGTTCTGGCTGCCCTGTGTCTGCTGTCGGTGCCGACTCTTGCCACCGAAGTCGTCACCCGGCTGAATGTCTCGGCCCCGCTCGGCGCCACGGCACAGGCGGCTATGCTTTTGGCGTTTGGCATATCTCTGGGGGGCTATCTGGTCATTATGCACTGGACGCGTCAGGTCTTTGGCACCCTGGCCGAAGGTGATGTCTTTCACCCGGACAATACCCGCCGCCTGCGCTGGATTGGCTTTGGTTTGGGTGGCCTTGAAATTTTCGGCTATGTGGCGCGGTTTCTGGTGGTGCGGTTTTTCGACATGCAGTTTGAACCTGTATACGGGCTTCGGGCGGTTACCACCTGGTTTTCAGTACTGGTTGTGTTCGTGCTGGCCGAAGTGTTTAAAGAAGGTGCGCGTCTGCGCCGGGAAGCAAACCTCACCATATGATCCGTATACGTCTTACCGAAATGCTGGCCCAGCGGCGGTTGTCGATCGTCGAACTTTCTGATCGCACCGGCATCAGCGTGCGTAATCTCGAAGTCCTGCGCGATCAGGACGCGGTGGCGATCCGGCTGCGGACACTCGACGCCCTGTGCCGGGCGCTAAAGTGCCAGCCCCATGACCTGCTGGAATGGACTGAGGCTACGCCCGAATAGCTACTTACCTAATGCCTTGTTTTGCAGGGCAAACAGTTCCGTGGCTCCGGCATGAGCCAGATCAAACAAGGCATTGAACTCATCACGTGAAAAGCCGCGCTTTTCACCGGTCGCCTGAATTTCCACGGCATCACCTGAGCCGGTAATCACGAAATTGGCGTCGGTTTCAGCGTTTGAGTCTTCTTCATAGTCGAGATCCAGCACCGGCGTGCCAGCAAAAATCCCGCACGAAATGGCGGCGATCTGATCCAGAATCGGGTTTTTCGAGATGACCTTTTCTTCCAGAAGATAATTACAGGCCATCGACAAGGCGACCCACGCACCCGTGATTGCCGCCGTGCGGGTGCCGCCATCAGCCTGAATGACATCGCAATCGATGGTGATCTGACGCTCACCCAGCGCTTTCAGATCAACGACCGCGCGCATGGATCGTCCGATCAGGCGCTGGATTTCCTGAGTGCGGCCCGATTGTTTACCGGCAGCAGCTTCCCGGCGCGAGCGGGTGTGTGTGGAGCGCGGCAACATGCCGTATTCGGCCGTAACCCAACCCTGCCCCTTGCCTTTCAGGAACGGCGGCACACCCTGTTCGACACTGGCGGTCACTAAAACCTTGGTATGGCCGAATGAGACCATACACGAGCCTTCGGCATAGCGCGTCACGCCGGTCTCGATCGTAATGCTGCGCAGTTGCTCCGGCTTACGGTTAGACGGACGGATGGTTTTGAGCGCGTTTAAAGCTTCGAACTGCGACATGGACTTAAGACCCCGAAAATAATGGCCCCTGCCGTATCAGGTCTGCCCGCAAATCACAACCCAGCCGCAAAATAGCTAGATCATTATGGTTTCAGATAGAAACATAATGATCTCGTTTTATTTTAGCCCCTTGCCGGGCGGTGGCTCCCCACCTTGGCCGCCGCGCACACGGCGGCTTGAGCGGAATGCCTCAGAGCAATCATTCCGCTCTAATCCCGGCGCTCCGGCAACTTACGGGCCACGGCGCAATCCGGACTGGCGCAGATATAGGTGTCATTGTCTTTCAGGAAGATGTTTTCGCTGCTGTCCTGAGTAATGCCGCGCTTTTTCCATTTTTCTGTGCGGATGACATCTGCCCGCAAAGGCTCAACGCCTTTGTCATCCGGGGCCGCCTCAACGTCATATTTCGGTGGCAGGGGTTTGATGACCTCATCCGTCTCCGCCAGAGGGCCATAGGCTTGTTTAGGTGTGGGTTCTGACTTTGACACCGTCAGCGCCACCGCTGAGGCGGCTACAGAGGCCCCTACCGCCAGAACCACAGCCCTGATTGCCCATTTACCCATCGCACCCTCCTGCGTTTGCCGTGCGAGATTTTACCCTATTAATGGCATTTTGAAGACATAAAAATATCTTCCCATAGGCCCATAAGACCCCTATCCTTAAAGGCAATGATCAGATCCCCCTTAAGCGCGTCCACCATATTATCGTCCGGTGCTTCCCTGACCGAGCTGGATGCGCGGGCGCGTGATATCTTCCGGCAGGTGGTCGAGACCTATTTGGAAACCGGTGAGCCGGTCGGATCGCGCACCCTGTCACGCAGCGGCGTGTCATTATCACCGGCCTCTATACGCAACACCATGCAGGATCTGGCCCATCTGGGGCTGTTGTCGGCCCCGCACACCTCATCGGGAAGGCTGCCCACCCATCATGGTCTGCGCCTGTTTGTCGATGGTTTGCTGGAGATCGGCGATCTGAGCGAAGACGCCAAACGCGACATCGAAGCCCGCCTGACGTCCAAAGGCCACAGCTTTGATGTGGCTTTGCGCGAGGCGTCCTCCATGTTGTCGGGTCTGGCCGGTGGCGCGGGCGTAGTCATGACCCCCAGCTTTGAAGCCGGCGTCAAACATGTCGAGTTTATCCTGCTCGGCCCTGATCAGGCGCTGGCGGTACTGGTCTATGATGACGGGCGGGTGGAAAACCGCCTGATGACCGTGGCGCTTGGGACCACGCCGTCGGTACTCATCGAGGCCTCGAATTATCTCAATGCCCGTATCCGCGGCCGTACATTGGGGGAGGCCAAGCGCGAACTGGCCGCCGAACTGATTGAGGAACGCCAAAAACTGGATGAAGCCGCCTCAGAACTGATCAATCAGGGGCTGGCGGCCTGGTCGGGCGAAGAGGGCAACAAGCGCGCCCTGATCGTGCGCGGGCGGGCCAATCTGCTGGAGGCCTCAAGTCTGGATGATCTTGAGCGGGTGCGGTCTTTGTTTGAGGATCTGGAGCAAAAAGAAGAGCTGATCGAACTGCTGGATGATGTGAAAGACGCCCAAGGTGTGCGAATTTTCATCGGATCGGAATCGAAACTGTTTTCTTTATCCGGTTCGGCTGTTATTGCAGCGCCTTACATGGCCGGTCAAAGTCAGAAGGTCGTGGGCGCCATCGGTGTAATCGGCCCGGCACGGTTGAATTACGCGCGGATCATCCCACTTGTTGACTACACCGCCAAAATTTTAGGCCGCCTGCTGGACTAAAGGTGGATGGCTTAATTTGTTTAACGCGCATTTGATTCCGAAAACCGCTTACACTTTTCGGAATGCGCTCTGTGATTGATCAAGGGACAGATATGACTGACGAGCATTTGGAAGAGGGCGGCGCGGATCTGGAGCAGGACGCCACCGAAATCCTGCTGGCCGAACTTGAGGCGCTCAAAGCTGAGAACGCGGCCCTGAAGGAACAGGCTCTGCGCTATGCCGCCGAGGTTGAGAACGTCAAGCGCCGCACTGAGCGGGAAATGAACGACGCCCGCGCCTTCGCCATTCAGCGTTTCTCACGCGATCTGCTCGGCGTGGCCGATATCCTGACACGGGCCCTGCAATCGGCGCCCAAGGCTATTGAAGACGCGGCGTTCAAGAACTTCGTGCTCGGCATCGACATGACCGAAAAAGAACTGGCGCAGGCGTTTGAGAAAAATGGCGTCAAGAAGGTCAATCCGCTCAGGGGCGATAAGTTTGATCCGAACCTGCACCAGGCCGTGATGGAAGTTCCCGCCGATGACGTAGCCGGCGGCACCGTCGTCAATGTCATGCAGACCGGCTATGAACTGTTTGGGCGTATCATTCGCCCGGCCATGGTGGCAACCGCAGCTAAAACGGCTACCAATTCAGCCGCAGCCTCTGCCGCCACCAGCGCCTATGCCCATGAGACTGACACCGGCGAAGACCCGGCGGTCGACACAAAAGCGTAAAGGTTTGGGGCTTAATGCTTTAAAATTTCGCAATTTAAGGGTGGGCTTTGCGGCTCACCCTTTTATTTTGTGAAAGGCCGCCTGCATCATTCCGGTGTCTGAGCGTCCTTGACAACCGGCGTCAGGGAAACTGCCTTTTTAACCCTCATCATGACTTTCAGGATCAAATAGCCCAGCCCATAGAGCACCACCATCTGAAGCTGAACCTCAAGCTGGGTGATGGCCGGAATAACCATGTCCCCGCCAAAGGTCAGCGGCCACAGGGCATCGATCAGAATCGCCAGCCCCAGACATATCAAAGCTTTAACGGCATAGTGTGCGGGTTTAGACTGGAAAAGGCCAATAAGTCCCGCCACCATGACCATAGGCACAATATTGAGCGACATGAGGGCGGCCCACACCCCGTCCATGATCAGCCAGAGATATTCCACCATCTGCGGCATTGCCAACGCTCCGTACCAAGCGGCGACTCAAATATAACATCGTTTTCAGAGTGTCGCGTTTGAACGCCGCCGTAAAGACCGTAAACGTGGCGAATGCGTAACAGGGTGAGGAATTCTTAGCGCCCGGTCGAACCAAACCCGCCCGCACCGCGCGCCGTATCATCCAGCACCTCAACCACGTCCCAGCCGATGCGGGCGTGCTGAGCCACGATCATCTGGGCGATGCGGTCGCCGCGGTTGATCACGAAATCTTCCGAACCGAGATTGACCAGAATAACGCCGACTTCACCGCGATAATCGCTGTCGACCGTCCCCGGAGAATTAAGGCAGGTAATGCCGAACTTGAGCGCCAAGCCCGAACGCGGGCGCACCTGAACCTCATAGCCCAGCGGCACCGACATCTTAAGCCCGGTCGGGATCAGCGCCCGCTGCAGGGGTTTCAGAGTTACGGGTTCGCCTTCCGGCACGGCAGCGCGCAGGTCGAGACCCGCCGAACCGTCGGTTTCATAGGCGGGCACCGGCAAACCGGCGGAATGGGGAAGCTGTACGATCTGGGCGGTGATGGTCATTAATATCTCAAGTCAGTCGGTTAATTACATAGTGGGTGATGTCCTGCGCCACCTCGGCCTTGGTCAGGCGCTTGACTGCCGTAGGGCCGTGGGCGTCGATCAGCATCATATTGGTAGTGTCCTGATCAAAAACCTTATCGTCACCGACCTCATTGGCAAAGATGGCGTCCGCCCCCTTGGTGCGCAGCTTGGTCTTGCCATAGACCTCAAGGTTCTGCGTCTCTGCGGCAAACCCGATCACCAGGGTTGGACGCATCGTCGTATGCAGCCCGATCGAAGCCAGAATGTCAGGGTTCTTGATCAGGGTGACGGTCAGTTCGTCGCTGTTTGCCGACTTTTTTTGCTTATCTGTCGCCACGGCTTGCGCGCGCCAATCAGAGACGGCGGCGACCCCGATAAACGCATCGGCAGGCAAATGGGCATGGGCGGCATCAAACATCTCTAACGCGGTGCGGACATCAATGCGCTCAACACCTTCGGGCGTGGGCAGGGACACCGGCCCGGAAATGAGGGTGACTTTCGCGCCTTCGACCGCCAAGGCTTCGGCAATGGCAAAGCCCTGCTTACCCGAAGACCGGTTAGTGATGCCGCGCACGGGATCGAGCGGCTCAAAGGTCGGGCCTGCCGTCATCAGAACATGCTTGCCATTCAGCGCGCCAGTACGCGGGTTAAGCTGCGCCATTATGGCCTTGAAGATCACCTCCGGCTCAGCCATCCGCCCCAGACCAAATTCGCCGCAAGCCATGTCGCCCTCTTCGGGGCCAACCATCAGAACGCCATCGCTGCTGAGGGTCACAAGATTACGTTGGGTGGCGGCATGGTGCCACATGCGCACATTCATGGCCGGCGCCATCAGCACACGCTTATCGGTGGCAAGCATTAGGGTCGAGGCCAGATCATCGGCCAGACCGCCCGCCAGTTTAGCCATCATATTGGCGGTCGCAGGTGCCGCGACGACCAGATCAGCCGAGCGTGACAAGGCGATATGCCCCATCTCGGCTTCGTCATTGAGGTCAAACAGGTCGGTATAGACCTTATCATTGCTCAGCGCGCCCGCGCTCAGAGGCGTGACAAATTCTTTGGCGGCCTCAGTCAGCACGACGCGCACGCCCACACCGGCTGTCCGCAGCAACCGGATCAGGCTCAAGGATTTATAGGCCGCAATCCCGCCGCCGATAATCAGCAGAACGCGCTTTTGAGCCGGTGCGGCCATGCCGTAATTCCCTTTGTTTCTGTGAGAAGTTCATGCCATATCTGGCCCCCTACATGGCCTGACGGGGGAGGAAAAGCAAGGTGCGTGGATTTAAAGCATCTTGGTTTATTGGGGTTTTATCGCTGTTTATCGCCGCTTGTGATGCCGGGCCGTCAGCGGTACTGCCGGATGGTCAGGGCACCTCGCCGTCCGAGCAGATCGCCCCGCCATCCAAACCACCCGTCTGGGCCGAGCCGGAGGCGGCACCGCAAGCCCCGCCGCCACCCGATACCGCCCCACGTCCCACTCCCGCCTTTGACAGTCCGGCGCTTAAGGTCAAGGTGCCAAAACCGGCCGGTGAGATCACGAAGACCCGCTATGCCGACTGGCCACTCTGGTCGACCAACCGCAAATATTCGGCCTATGAAAACGCCACCTATCACTTCGAAAAGCACGGTCCGACTTTTGGCATCAAAACCTATGAGGACTATGTCGTCTTTGTGCATGGCTTTGTGCACACGCCGCCCAAGGGCACCCAGACGATCACCCGCAATAATGGCGACACGCTGTTCTATGATCCGGAGCAAAACATCTTTGCCGTTATGACCAAAAAGGGTGCACCGCGCACCCTGTTTCAGCCCTATGAAGGGGCCGCCTACTGGCAGAAACAGAAAGAGATCGAAGCCGGACGACGTACCTTGCGCGAGGACTAAACGCATTACAAAAAGTAGGCTGTGGTAACGATTTAAGATTTGAATGGATTGAATTTCTCCTCCCTACGCTTGCGTGGGGAGGTGGCAGCCCGATAGGACTGACGGAGGGGTACAACCGCCCGTAAAGATACCCCTCCGCCTCGTAAACTCGGCACCTCCCCACGATGTGGGGAGGAGAAATGTCGTGAAATTAAATTGTCACCATAGATTAAAAATCTAAGCGGCGATCGTGGCCACGATATCGTCGACCACCGATCTGACCAGCTTTTCATCATCCCCTTCGGCCATCACGCGGATGAGCGGCTCGGTTCCGCTTGGGCGCACCAGAACACGACCGGCCCCTTTGAGGGCCTCTTCACCGGCGGCAATGGCTTTTTTGACCGCGTCTTTTTCCATCGGGTTGTCACCGGAAAAACGGACATTTTTCAGCAATTGCGGCACCGTATCGAACTGCTTGCCCAGTTCACTCATCGGCTTACCGGATTCGACCAGCACCGCCAGAATTTGCAGGGCTGCCATCAGGCCATCACCGGTCGTGGCGTAGTCGCTCATGATGATGTGGCCGGACTGTTCGCCGCCCAGATTAAAGCCGCCTTCACGCATCCGCTCCATGACATAGCGGTCACCGACCTTGGTGCGCTCTAAGCTCTGGCCATTTGACTGCATCAGGCGCTCTAAGCCGAGGTTCGACATGACGGTCGCCACCAGACCGCCGCCGCGCAGCAGACCCTTTTTCGCCCAGGCGGCGGCAATGATGGCCATGATCTGATCGCCGTCAATGACCTGGCCCTTTTCATCGCAGATCACCAGCCGATCAGCATCACCATCGAGCGCAATCCCGATATCGGCACGGTAGGTCTTAACGGCCTCCGCCATAGTCTGCGGATAGGTTGAGCCGCACTTGTTGTTGATGTTCAGACCATCCGGCGACACCCCGATCGGAAACACCTCGGCGCCCAGTTCATAGAGCGCGAGCGGGGCCACCTTATAGGCCGCGCCATTGGCACAATCGATGACGATGCGCATCCCCTTGAGGCGCAAATGACGTGGAAACGACGCCTTGGTGATTTCAACATAGCGCGACTGGGCATCATCTACGCGCACCACCCGCCCAAGCTGATGGGGTTCGGCGACACCATCAAGGATATTGCCATCCATGCGCGCTTCGATGGCCAGTTCGACCTCATCCGACAGTTTGTAACCATCGGGCCCGAACAGCTTGATGCCATTATCGGCAAAGGCATTGTGGGATGCTGAAATCATTACCCCCAGATCGGCGCGCATCGAGCGGGTCATCATGGCCACCCCCGGCGTCGGCAGCGGCCCGAACAGGCGCACATCCATGCCGACCGAGGTAAAACCTGCCACCAGCGCGGGTTCGATCATATAGCCCGACAGGCGCGTGTCTTTACCGATAACCACCAGATGGCGGCGATCATCGGATGACATGAACATCTTGCCCGCCGCCATGCCGACGCGGTAAGCGACTTCGGCGGTCATAGGGAAGGTGTTGGCGCGGCCACGGATGCCATCGGTGCCGAAATATTTGCGGGTCTTGTTCAGGCTGGTCATGTGCGTGGCCAATTCTTCGTTTTTGGATTTGATCGGGTTAAAACCGTAGAGCGTGAGAGCCGAGCGATAGTCGTTGATCTTAGCGGTCGCCAACGACACAAACGCCGCTTCCATCTTATCGACCGTTTCAGGGCGCGGGGACTTGGTCTGACCGTTCAGGGCGCGAAAGATGCTCGATTGCGCCACACCGGCGGCATCGGCCACATCTTTGATCGAGATGCCGGACGCGCCTAAAGCACTTAGCAATCTTTCCCATTTAGGTTCGCTCATCTAAGGCTCCGACACGAATATGCACGCAATTTACAGCGCACCCCAAATGATTGCAACAAAATCCAAATATTTTGCAAATTATTCATTGCGTCATATATATTTAATCGCACAAAAATATAAGCGTTAAATAAAAAATGCTTTTTATTCAACTCAATACCGCCAAACCTAGAAACTTTCTGTCACAGGGATTTATGGCGAAGCTTATTTTTATGTGCTAATTAAAAATCGCAAATTCGCGCTACAGGCATGAAAACTTAACCCGGAGGCTCTCATATGTGCGGCATTATCGGCATTATTGGCAAATCTGAGGCCGCCCCGCGCCTGCTGGAATCCCTGCGTCGGCTGGAATATCGCGGCTATGACTCGGCAGGTATTGCTGTGGTCACCCCAAACGGAACCCAGCGCCGCCGCGCCGAAGGCAAGATCCGCAATCTTGAGACCGTGATTACCGATGAGCCCATCACCGGCACCGTCGGCATCGGCCATACCCGCTGGGCCACCCACGGCGCGCCCAGTGTGCGCAATGCCCACCCCCATACCTCCGGCGCCGTGACGCTCGTCCACAACGGCATTATCGAAAACTTTGCTGAGCTTAAGGCCGAACTGATCGCCGCAGGCCATGAATTTACGTCTGATACAGATACCGAAGTCATTGCCCACCTGCTCGATGCCACACTGAAAACGGGTGCCTCTATCAAGGACGCTTTCAAGGACGTGCTCGATCGTCTGCACGGGGCCTATGCGCTGGCGATCCTTATTGAGGGTGAAAATGAGCTGATGCTGGGTGCGCGGCGCGGCTCGCCTTTGGTCATCGGCTGGGGCGAAGGTGAGATGTTTTTAGGCTCTGACGCTCTGGCGGTCGGGCCGTTTACCAACCGCGTCTCATACTTAGAAGAAGGCGACTGGGTCATCGTCACCCGCACCGACGCCGACGTCTATGACCATAAGGGTTTCCGCGTTAACCGCCCCGCCACCACGGTGCCCACCTCCGCCGCATTGGTCGAAAAAGGCGCGTTCCGGCATTTCATGGAAAAGGAAGTCCACGAACAGCCCGAAAGCTGCCAGCGCACCCTGTCGGCCTATCTCGACCCGGTCGCCAAATCCGTGCGCGCCGATATCAAGGCCAGCATCGACTTCAAAGACATCACCCGCCTGCAGATCATTGCCTGCGGCACGGCCTATTATGCCGGATGTATTGCGAAATACGCTTTTGAAAAGATCGCGGGCCTGCCCGTCGATGTCGAGGTGGCGTCTGAGTTCCGCTACCGCACGCCGGCCATGACCGCAGGCTCTCTGGCCATGGCCGTCTCACAATCGGGGGAGACGGCGGACACTTTGGCCGCCCTGCGCTGGTGTGCCGGTGAAGGCTTGAAAACGGCGGCACTGGTCAATGTCCATACATCCACGATGGCCCGCGAAGCCGATATACTGTGGCCGACCCATGCGGGCCCCGAAATCGGCGTCGCCTCAACCAAGGCGTTTACCGCGCAGCTATCGGCCCTGCTGTCGCTGGTGGTCTGCGCCGCCGTTCAGCGCGGTAAGATCGATGCGGCTCAGGAAGCCCACTATGTGCAGTTGCTGCTGGAAACCCCCGGCCTGATTTCGCAGGCTCTGGTGATGGATTCTGAACTCTCCAAAGTTGCCGCCATCGACCTGTCGAAATCGTCCGACGTCATCTATCTGGGGCGGGGCGCCATGTTCCCGCTGGCGCTGGAAGGCGCGCTTAAGCTTAAGGAAATCTCCTACATCCATGCCGAAGGCTATGCCGCCGGTGAACTGAAACACGGCCCGATCGCCCTGATTGATGAAAAAACGCCGGTCGTGGTCATCGCCCCCGATGACGAACTGTTTGAAAAGACCGCCTCCAACGTGCAGGAAGTCGCCGCTCGCGGTGGCCGCGTCATCATGATCACCTGCGTGCCTGAGAAAGTCCCTGCCCTGTCGGGCGATGCGGCTAAGTCTTTGAAAATCATCAAGGGCCCCGCCTGCGATCCGTTCATCGCACCGATCATCTATTCGGTGCCGATCCAGCTTCTGGCCTATCACACCGCTGTCCACAAAGGCACGGATGTTGACCAACCGCGCAATCTGGCTAAGTCGGTGACGGTAGAGTAGGTTTCGCAACAAACTTTATTATCACGTGATAAAATTTCCTAAAAAGTACCCAATATCGGGATGACAATTCGCCCTGATCGGGTATATGTGCTGGCCACATTAGCCCCCGCGTTCCCCGTCTGGATAGCTCTGTCATGCGTGACTTTTACCGTATTCGCCGCCTGCCCCCCTATGTCTTCGAAGAAGTCAATAAGGTGAAGGCGCGTCTGCGCGCGGCGGGCACCGACGTGATCGACTTCGGCATGGGCAATCCGGACATGGATACCGCCCCGCACATTGTCGATAAGTTGGTCGAGACGGTCAAAAAGCCCAAGACTCACGGCTATTCAGTCTCAAAAGGCGTGCAGGGCCTGCGCAAGGCTATGGCGGGGTATTATGACCGCCGTTATGGGGTAAAGCTCAACCCTGACACCGAAGTGGTGGCCACGCTCGGCTCAAAGGAAGGCTTTGCCAACCTGGCTATGGCGATTACGGCGCCCGGCGATACGGTCATCTGCCCAAATCCGGCCTATCCGATCCATGCCTTTGGCTTCCTGATGGCAGGTGGCGTGATCCGTCACGTTCCGGCCCTGTCGCCGGAACAATATCTGTCGGGCATTGAGCGCGCCGTGAAGCATTCGGTGCCGACGCCATCGGTGCTGATCGTCTCCTATCCGTCCAACCCGACGGCGCAGTGGGTCGATCTTGATTTCTACAAGGAAATCATCCGCATTGCCGAAAAGCACGACCTGATTGTGCTGTCGGACATCGCCTATTCGGAAATCTATTTCGACAACAACCCGCCGCCGTCGATCCTTCAGGTCGAAGGCGCCATCAAGCGCTCGGTCGAGATCAACTCCCTGTCCAAGACCTATGCTATGGCCGGTTGGCGCGTCGGTATGGTCGTCGGCAATTCGGAAATCTGCGCGGCACTGGCCCGCGTGAAGTCCTATCTCGACTACGGCGGCTTCACACCGATGCAGGTGGCCGCCGCCGCGGCGCTCAATGGCCCGCAGGATAATGTCGAAGAAATTCGCAATATCTATAAGTCGCGCCGCGACGTGCTGATCGACTCGATGAAGCGCGCCGGCTGGGACATTCCACCGCCGCCCGCATCGATGTTTGCCTGGGCTGAAATCCCTGACAAGTTCAAGCATCTGGGCTCGATCGAGTTCGCCAAGCTGCTGATCGAAGAAGCCCATGTCGCGGTCGCTCCCGGTCTGGGCTTTGGGGAATATGGCGAAGGCTTTGTGCGCATCGGTCTGGTCGAAAACGAGCACCGGATTCGCCAAGCGGCGCGCAATATCAAGAAGTTGCTCCTGCCCGAAACCAAATCCTCCGCGCGCGATAAAGCAGACGTGTCCTGACAATATCCCCATCTGCGGGAATTTAAAAACGGCCGTGACCCAATATGCGACAGTTTCGCGACTTAATGGTCACAGCCGCACCCGTTTACCTTATTTTATTGGGGTTAACGGGCGAAAAGGCTGGCTCGGCCTTTGACTCCGGGTCTATATTAGGGTTCTATTAACGCATTGTGCATCGCACAAAACCGCTTCGATTATTTATGTCCAATATCGCATATTTATATCGGGTACGGCTTTAATTGTGCCGGTTAAGGAGAACACAATGGTCAGCCTTCAGTACGACTTGAGTTCAGAATCTGAGAGTGACGCTTTCTTCGGTGCGTTTTTCAAGTTTGTTGAAGCCGCCGCCGTGCAGGATGCCGATTCCATTTCGATTCATTCCGATCCGGCTGGCGACCATCAGGTCAAGGTCATTACCTTTGAAGACGCGGGTCTGGCTGATCAGTTCGAGACCTATTGGTCGCAACGCCGCCGCTGGCTTGGGCTTTAATCGCTCGTATTGAGAGCCGGTCTTTAAATATTTACCGGTCTTTGCCATAAAGGCTTATGCTTAATATCCGCAGTATTCCGCTAAAATACCGCCTGCCCCTTATTCATGGCGGCATTCTGGGACTGGCGCGCCTAAAATCCGGTGCATGGCGCAAAGCCTCCGACAGCGATACGCCCATTTCGGGCCCGCTACTGGTTTCAGGGTTCCTCACCGAATCCTCCGGCATTGCCCGCGGTGGACACCTCTCGCTGAAAGGTTTTCAGGTTGCCGGATACACGCCGGTTGTCCATGATCTGCGCCCCGGTTTCCGGCATTTCATCGACGGCAAGGCCCGCCTGCCGGAGATCGCCGACGGCGGAGTATGGTATATTCATGCCAATTCGCCGGAAGTCATGGTCGCCTTGCTGGCCCATTCGCCGGATCAGTGGGCCAGCCGCTACCGCATCGCTTACTGGGCGTGGGAAACACCCAAAGCGCCGGATTACTGGGTGTGGACAGCGGATTATCTGCATGAAATCTGGGTGCCGAGCGTCTTTGTGCGTGACGGTGTGGCGCGCGCTTTTGAGGCCGCCAACCGTCCGGATCTGACGCCGCGCCTGCGGGTCATGCCGCACCCGATGTTCGATGTTAATCAGGCGCGCCCTGATCGCACCCGTTTTGGGTTAAGCCATGACCGTGTTGAGTTTCTGTGCCTGTTTGACGCCAAATCTTCCTCGGCCCGCAAGAACCCGTGGGCAGTACTCGATGCGTGGCTCAAGGCCTTTCCAGTGTCCAGTGACAACGCCCGCCTGACCTTGAAAGTTCAAGACTTAAGCCGCGACCCCGATATTGCCGCCCGTCTTGACACCTATATGTCAGGCCGTGACGATATCCGCTTTTTCACCGAGCGCCTGAGCGATACCGATATCAATAATTTCATGGCCTCATTCGATGCCCTGATATCCCTGCATCGGGCCGAAGGGTTTGGGCTGACCTTGGCCGAGGCCATGACCTTAGGCGTCAGCGTCATCGCCACCGGCTGGTCCGGCAATGTCGATTTCATGGATGACAATTCGGCCTATATGATCCCGTCGCAACTGATCGACATCAAAGACCCGACCGGCACCTATGAGCCGTTCCGACCGTTCTGGATCGCGCGCGACCGTGAACAGATCTGGGCCGACCCGGACGTTTCCGCCGCCGCCGAGGCCATACTGAGCGTCACCAATGACCCTGAATTACGGACACGCAAAGCGGCGGCCGCCAAGGCCCGTATCACAGCCGTCAATGATGCCTGGACGGCCAAAGCCTTGGGCAGCCTGCCCTTTAATGACTGGTTAAGCCGTAAATCCTAACACGTCCTGCATGTCGTAGGCCCCGGCAGGCTTACCGACTGCCCACAAAGCGGCTTCAATAGCACCACGGGCGAACAGGGTACGGTCACGCGCAGAGTGCGACAGGGTGATGATCTCGTCTTCGGATGCGAACAGCACGCTGTGTTCCCCGATGATACCGCCGCCACGGATGACGCTGAAACCAATCGTGCCGTCTACGCGCTGACCGGTCAGGCCGTCGCGGGCGGCAACCTTGGCTTCGCCCAGATCGACCTCACGGCCAATGGCTGCCGCCTGCCCCAGCATCAGGGCGGTGCCGGACGGCGCATCGACCTTACGCTTATGGTGGGCCTCAAGGACTTCGATGTCCCAGTCTTCGGCGGGCAGCTTGGCCGCCGCCTGTTTGACCAGCCCCATCAGCATGTTGACGCCGAGCGAGAAATTACCGGCGCGCACAATGGTCACCCGATCGGTCAGGGTTTTCAGCGACTGCTCTTCGGCGGGCATCCAGCCGGTCGAACCGATGATGTGGGCCAAAGCTTTGCCGCGTTTTTCACCTTCATCGGCACAAGCATGGGCAATATCAATGCTGGCATAGGGGGTGGTGAAATCGATGACCACATCCGCACCCGACAGATCAATGACATCGCCCTTATCAAAGGCCAGCGCGACCTCAAACCCGCGCTCATTCAGCACCTTAAGCACGGCCTGCCCCATGCGCCCGCGCGCACCGGCCACAGCAAAACGAAGGGATTGGGTCATGGGAGCACCTCCAGAATTAAAGAACCTCCCCTGTTGCAGGGGAGGGTGGCAGCCCAAATTTATTTGGGATGACGGGTGGGGTAACTATACAGGTGGCAGGAAACTGTACAGGCAGTAATTTACCCCCTCTTTCATTTGATGTCATGACATCAAATGAAAGCTCCCCCTCCAAGAGGGGGAGTTCTTAAGTCTTATTGAGCCGCCGCACCCGTGATGTCTTCCCAGAAACGCTTAGCCTTTTTCATAAAGCCCTGACTTTGGGCATTTTGCTCTTCTTCGGCCAAGGTCGCAAACTCGCGCATCAGCTCCTTCTGGCGGGCATTAAGACGGGTCGGGGTCTCAACAAACAGTTCCACCAGCAGATCGCCTTTTTGACGGCCATTGAGGGCGGGCATACCCTTGCCCTTGATCTTGACCTTATGGCCGGTCTGCGCGCCTTCGGGGATAGCGACCTCAAGCTTGCACTGGCCATCGCAACCGGCCCCGCCCATCAGGCACGGTACTTCGATATTGCCGCCCAGAACCGCCGTCGCCATCGCCACCGGGATGGAACAATGCAGATCAAGGCCATCGCGTTCAAACAGGTCGTGCTCGGCCACGCTCAGGAAGATATAGAGATCGCCCTTGGGCCCACCGCGCGTCCCCGCCTGACCTTCGCCGGTAAGGCGGATACGCGCGCCATCATCAACACCGGCCGGGATGCGAACATTGAGCTTACGGTCGGCACGCACCTGACCATGACCGCGGCAGTTGGTGCAAGGGTCCTTAATGACCTGCCCCTGACCGTTACAGGTCGGGCAGGTGCGTTCCACCGCAAAGAAACCATTGGTCGAGCGCACACGGCCCTGACCACCGCAGGTATGACAGGTCTGGGGCTTTGAGCCGGCCTTGGCACCCGTACCATCGCAGACTTCACAGGTCAGCGTCGTCGGCACATTAATTTCAACATCCGCGCCAGTATAGGCTTGTTCTAATGAAATTTCGTAGTCAAAGCGTACATCGGAACCGCGCTGTGGCCCTTGGGGACGACGCCCGCCGCCACCAAAAATATCGCCGAACATTTCCGAGAAAATGTCTTCGACATTGTCAAAGCCAGCGCCTGCGCGTCCACCACCGAACCCGCCGTTTTGGCCATTTACCCCGGCATGGCCATAACGATCATAGGCCGCGCGCTTATTAGCATCCGATAGCACCGAATAGGCTTCGTTGACTTCCTTGAAGCGGCCCTCGGCATCGCCATCACCCTGATTGCGGTCAGGATGGTGCTCCATAGCCTTTTTACGAAAGGCCGATTTCAGCGCCGCTTCGTCCGCATCGCGCGCAACGCCCAGAACTTCGTAATAATCACGCGCCATGTGAGGACGTGTCCTTTGATTTCATCTTAAAAACATCTCTGCAAAAGTCGTACCCAACCGCAGACTCACAGAGAGCTTAAATCCGCACTACTCATAAAAAAGGGGAGTCTTCGGATTCCAAAGACTCCCCCTGTTTAGGTAAACGCCGGCTTAGGCGCTTTTCTTGTCGTCGCCGTCGACTTCTTCAAAGTCGGCATCGACCACACCATCATCATCCTTAGCGGCATCTTCGGCGTCTTCGCCAGAGCCTTGCGCGGCATACATGGCTTCACCCAGCTTCATGGATGCCGTCAGAAGCGCCTGATGCTTGGCCTTGATGTCTTCGACATCTTCACCGTCCTTGGCTGCCTTCAGGTCAGACAGGGCGGTTTCGATCGCCGCCTTGTCGTCGGCACCGATCTTGGTGCCGAAGTCCTTGACAGCCTTTTCGGTCGAATGGATCAGGGCATCGGCCTGATTACGGGCTTCGATCAGGGCCTTACGCTTTTCATCCTCAGCCTTGTTGGCTTCGGCATCCTTGACCATTTGTTCGATATCGGCATCCGACAGACCGCCATTGGCCTGAATACGGATCGAGTGCTCTTTGTTGGTCGCCTTGTCCTTGGCGTGAACCTGCACGATGCCGTTGGCGTCGATGTCAAAGGTCACTTCGATCTGCGGCACGCCGCGCGGTGCGGGCGGGATACCAACGAGGTCGAACTGGCCCAGCAGCTTGTTATCAGCCGCCATCGGGCGCTCGCCCTGGAAGCAGCGGATCGTCACAGCCGACTGATTGTCATCAGCGGTCGAGAAGGTCTGAGACTTCTTGGTAGGGATGGTGGTGTTGCGCTCGATCAGCGGGGTGAACACGCCACCCAAGGTCTCAATACCGAGCGTCAGCGGGGTCACATCGAGCAGCAGCACGTCCTTGACGTCGCCCTGCAGAACGCCAGCCTGAATAGCGGCACCTAGGGCCACGACTTCGTCCGGGTTCACACCCTTGTGCGGCTCACGACCGAACAGGTTTTTCACGGCCTCAGCCACTTTCGGCATACGGGTCATACCGCCGACAAGGACAACTTCGTCGATGTCAGACGCCTTAAGACCCGCATCCTTCATGGCTTGCTGGCACGGCGCGATGGTCTTCTGGATCAGATCTTCGACCAGGGATTCCAGCTTGGCGCGGGTCAGCTTGAGGTTCAGGTGCAGCGGGCCTGAGGCATTCATCGAAATGAACGGCAGGTTCAGGTCGTATTGCGCGACCGTCGACAGCTCCTTCTTAGCCTTTTCCGCCTCTTCTTTCAGGCGTTGCAGGGCCAGCTTGTCGGAGCGCAGATCGACGCCGTTTTCCTTTTTGAATTCGTCAGCCAGATAGTCAACGACACGCATGTCGAAGTCTTCACCACCGAGGAAGGTGTCGCCATTGGTCGACTTCACTTCGAACACACCGTCACCGATCTCAAGGATGGACACGTCGAAGGTGCCGCCGCCGAGGTCGTAAACTGCGATCTTCTTGTTGTGGTCTTTGTCGAGGCCGTAAGCCAGAGCGGCGGCCGTCGGCTCGTTGATGATGCGCAGAACCTCTAAGCCCGCGATCTTGCCGGCGTCCTTGGTGGCCTGACGCTGGGCGTCGTTAAAGTAAGCCGGAACCGTGATGACGGCTTGCGTCACCGTTTCACCCAGATAGGCTTCGGCATCTTCCTTAAGCTTCATCAGGGTGAAGGCGGAAATCTGCTGAGGCGAATAGTCCTTGCCGTGGGCCTTGACCCAGGCGTCGCCGCTGGGGCCCTTGGAGATTTCGTAGGGCACCATGCCCTTGTCCTTCTCGACCATAGGGTCGTTGCTCTTGCGGCCAATCAGGCGCTTAATGGCAAAGAAGGTGTTTGAAGGGTTGGTGACAGCCTGACGCTTAGCCGGCTGACCGACCAGACGCTCGCCGTCGTCCATAAGGGCAACAACGGACGGGGTCGTGCGCACACCTTCGGCGTTCTCAATAACCTTGGGATTCTTGCCATCCATTACGGCCACGCACGAATTGGTGGTGCCGAGGTCAATACCGATGATCTTGCTCATGAGGTTTAAGTCTACTCCGTTATGGCGAATGGGTTTATCGAGCCTTATGCGTTAAGCGCTGCGAATGTCCATCCCCGAAAAGCTGAAATTGAGGATTTTTTTCAAGAGGTGTCTCCTGAAAACCTAAAGCCGATATGGGAACACTCATAGGATGCGCAAGGCCTATAGTCACAAATTTCTTACGGTCTTTATCGCTGTCGATCGAGCCTAACGGCCCATAGATATGAACCCTCAGCCGTTACACAAGAGGTTGCGCTTGGGGCGCCACCACGTCAAAATAGGTTAATAAAAATATAATAAAAATATAAGACGATCAGCCTTGCGCCCGTTTACCATACCGCTTTTTTATAAAAATCGTGCCAGATCGTGCCCAAACTATTGGAGAGTCACAATGTCCCCCGTGCTTAACCTAACGCGCCCAGAGGGCTCAGAACCCGAAGATTTTCACTTAAGCCGTCGCGGTTTGGCAGGACTATTCTTTGCGGGCTATGCGCTGGCGACCGGGCCTGTGCATGCTCAGGCCATTACGACGCCCACAGAAGGTCTGTTTACCCAGAGCCTGAAAATCAAAACCCTTCGTCCCGAAGGCAAGTACGAAATCCCGCTTTATATTGCCATGCCGGAAAAGGCCAAAAACCGTCCGGTGATCATTGTCGTCTCCGAAGTGTTCGGGGTTCATGACTATATCCGCGATATCTGCCGTCGTCTGGCCCACAAAGGTTATGTGGCCGTGGCCCCTGATTTCTTTGCCCGTAAGGGTAATGCCGCGGCGGTCACGGATTTTGAAAAGATCAAGGATCTGGTTGAACCGGCCACCAACCGTCAGGTCATTGATGATATCACCGCCACCCTGAACTGGCTCAAGACCGATCCGGATCTGGGGCAAAAGCGTCCGGTCTTTGGCAAAAAGAACTTTGCCGATATGGCCCGTGTCGGCGTCACCGGCTTCTGCTGGGGTGGGGCGGTGACGTGGATGGCGGCAGCCAATATCCCCGACGTTAAGGCGGGCGTGGCCTGGTACGGCCGCCTGCAACGCCCGCCGGTCGATCAGTTCTTAGGCCGTGAAGACCGCAAATGGCCGATCGATGTCGTACCTGCCCTGACCAAGCCGGTGCTCGGGCTTTATGCGTCGGATGACGCCGGCATTCCGCAGACCGATGTCGATAAGATGAACGCCGCGCTCAAGGCGGCTGATAAACCGTCGCATATTATTGTCTACCCTAATACCAAGCACGCCTTCCATGCCGATTATCGCCCCAGCTATTCTGAGGCCGCCGCCAAACAGGGCTGGGAAGAGTTGCTAAAATGGTTCGATAAGCATCTTTGATATATTTTTGACTAAACCCCTTTACGTATAAGGGGAAATTTATTGCCGCCAGACCACCTCCCGGCTAGTCTGGCGGCAATTTTATATGTGCATTCCGTTTGGGGATTGGGGGAAGTGCATGGCCGGAGCTGTATCAGAGGCCGCGATACCAAAAACTACCGGTAACGCGCGCCTTGCGGGCATCGATCTGTTTCGATTCATCGCTTTTGTGGCCGTTCTTGTCATCCATACGGTGCCTCAAACCGCCGGCCTGATAGAGGCCAATAGTCTGGCATGGCACGCCGCCAGATTTGCCGTGCCGTTTTACTTTATCGTCAGCGGCTATTTTTTCTGCCGGTTCAGCGGCACCGCCTTTGAGGGTATCAAAAAAGTCGTCTTCAGGATTATGCCGGTCTATTTTATCTGGCTCCTGATCTACACGGTTTTTTTCCCGGAAAGCTGGGGTTGGCTTACACAAGCCTACAGGGTCGCTGAATATCTGATCAGTGGTGGCCCTGTCGGCTATCATTTGTGGTTTCTGCCAACCCTGGCTTGTGGCCTTGTGGTTTACCTCGTGCTGCGCCGTTATGGCTTCAAAGTCATGTTTGCTGTGGCTGTCGTTTTGTTTGCGTTGGGCCTGATCTTCGGGCCGTATCGGGAAATGCTGGGCCTGCCCCACATTCGTTTCAAGGGCTTTCATTGGTATACGCGCAACGGCCCTTTCTTCAGTTTCTTTTTTGTTGTGGCCGGGGCCTATATAGCAACCTTAAAATTCCGCATCACCCTTCAAGCCGCTGCGGCTCTGACCGCCCTCGGCCTCGGCCTTCAGATACTGGAAAGCTATCTTTTGTGGCGGTTCGCCGACGGTGCATTTTTATCGACAGATTTTACCGTCGGCACAGCCCTGTTTGGTCTTGGCATCTTCTTCTTGGCTCTGAACTGGCCTGGGCACCTGACTCATCCGTGGCTATTGCATATGGGTCGGCTTAACCTGTGGATGTACTGCATCCATATGGCCTTTGTCCAAATATTGCGGCTATGGTTTGACGTCAATGTTCCGGCACAAATGGCTATGGTCTTTGTTGGCGCCCTTAGCCTGACCATCGCCAGTGCTTATCTGGCCGAACGCGCGCGCGTCATACCCCGGTCGATGATATATTAGCCAAGCCCTATACTTACCAAGACTTGACTCTTCCGCTCAAAACGCGCAAAAGGCCCGTCCAATTGGCGCCCTTCGCGCTTTTGACAACAAACCTTCGCCATCATGACCCCGGCATTGTGACCGGACAGGGATGGGAGGGATCCCCGACAACGCGTGGCGTTCTCGGGGTCTTTTTGTTGTTCAAAATCGCGGGCTCCAGATATGAGGATTTTTGATGTTCGACTCGCTAAATGAGCGCCTATCGGGACTATTTGACCGACTGAGTGGCCGTGGCGTCCTTTCGGAAAAGGACGTTGACGAAGCCCTGCGCGAAGTGCGGGTCGCCCTGCTTGAGGCCGACGTCGCCTTGCCGGTCGTGCGCAAGTTCATGGACAAGGCCCGCGAACTGGCGACCGGCGAAGCCATCATCAAGGCCGTTAAGCCCGCCGATCAGGTGGTCAAGATCGTCTATGACGGCCTGATCGACATGCTGGGCGGCGAAGAACCGGAACCGCTTAATCTGGCTGCCGTGCCGCCGGTCGTGATCCTGATGGCCGGTCTGCAAGGGTCGGGTAAGACCACCACCTCGGCCAAGCTGGCGCTGCGTCTGTCCAAATTTGATCGCAAAAAGGTCATGATGGCTTCGCTCGATACCCGCAGACCGGCGGCTATGGAGCAATTGAAACTGCTGGGCGATCAGGTCGGCGTTGAGGTTCTGCCAATCGTGGCCGGACAATCCGCCGTTGAGATCACCCGCCGCGCCCTGCAATCGGCCAAGCTTCAGGGCTTTGATGTCCTGATCCTCGATACCGCCGGTCGCACAACGCTGGATGAAACCCTGATGAATGAGGCGGCTGAGATTGCCAAAATCTCATCGCCGACGGAAACCTTTCTGGTGGCCGACAGCCTGACCGGTCAGGACGCCGTGCGCACCGCCGAAGCCTTCCATGCCCGTCTGCCGCTGACCGGCCTGATCCTGACCCGCGCCGATGGTGATGCGCGTGGCGGGGCCATGCTCAGCATGCGTGCCACCACGGGCCTGCCGATCAAGTTCCTCGGTGCCGGTGAAAAGATCGAAGCGCTCGATGTCTTTGATGCCAAACGGATCGCGGGCCGCATCCTGGGTCAGGGCGATGTGGTCGCACTCGTTGAAAAGGCCGCCCAGGAACTGGATGCCGCCAAGGCCGAGCAAATGGCCAAGAAGCTGTCCAAGGGGCAGTTTGATCTCAACGATCTGGCCGATCAGCTTACCCAGATGCAAAAAATGGGCGGCATGTCGGGTATCATGGGCCTCCTGCCCGGTGTGCAGAAGATCAAAAAGCAGATCAGCGATCTGGATATGTCCGACAAGATGTTCGCCCGTCAGGTGGCGATTATCTCGTCCATGACCAAGCTGGAGCGCAAAAAGCCCGACCTGCTTAATGCCTCGCGCAAGCGCCGCGTGGCTGCCGGCGCCGGTGTCGATGTGGCTGAAATCAATCGCCTTTTGAAACAGCATCGCCAGATGGCCGACGCCTTCAAGATGATGGCGCGCAACACAGGCGGGCGCGGCGGCGGTATGGGCGCTATGGCCAAGATGCTCGGTATGGGCGGCGGTATGCCGAACATGGCCCAGATGCAGCAAATGGGGAAGGCGCTGAAAGCCGATCCCAATATGGCCATTGGTGAAAATGCCGCCGTTGATATGGAACGCCTCAAACAACTGGGCGCTGGCAAATTACCCAATCTCCCTTCCGGCGGACTTCCGGGGTTACCCGGCCTCGGCGGCGGCGGACTTCCCGGTTTACCGGGCCTTGGGGGCGGATCAAATCCGTTCGACCCGAAAAAGAAATAACTGAAACTCTGAAATCTATCTCTCTAAAGGATCTTATATCATGTTGAAAATTCGTCTGTCGCGCGGTGGTTCCAAGAAGCGCCCGTACTACCACATCGTCATCGCTGACGCCGCCGCCCCGCGCGACGGTAAGTTCATCGCCAAGGTCGGTTCTTATAACCCGATGCTGGCCAAGGACAATGCTGCCCGCGTTACGCTTAAGGTCGAAGCCATCGCTGACTGGCTGAAAAAAGGCGCCCAACCGACTGACCGTGTCGCACGCTTTTTGGCCAAAGAAGGTCTGGTGAAGTGGGAGCATGGCAACAACCCGCAAAAGGGCACCCCTGGCAAGAAGGCTCAGGAACGCGCCGCTGAACGTGCGCAACGTGAGCAGGACCGTCTGGACGCCGAAGCCGCTGCCAAGGCAGAAGCGGCTGCCGCTGCGGCCGCTCCGGTTGTTGAAGAAGCCCCTGCTGAAGAAGCTCCGGCTTCCGAAGAGTCGACCGAAGCTTAATGGCTTCCCAAAGCGACTAAATCGTTATAAGGCCGGAACCCGCAGGTTCCGGCCTTTTACGTGGTGAGCATATGTCCGAAAAATCCGATCTTGTCTTTGTCGCTCAGGTGGCCGCCTCATTCGGCGTCAAGGGTGAGTTCAAACTGCTGAGCTACACCGCCGATCCTTTAAGCGTCCTTGAATATAACCCGCTGTTTAACGATAAGGGCGAGCCCGCTTTAAGTCTCACGGGGGCTCGCGCCCACAAAGGCGCTCTGGTCGTGCGCGCTGATGGGATCGATGATAAGGATAAGGCAGATAAGCTCAAAGGGCTTAAGCTCTATGTGCCGCGCTCAGATTTTGCCGAACCCGAAGACGAAGACGATTTTTACATCACTGACCTGATCGGCTTAGAAGCGCGCAACGTCAGTGGCGAGGTGGTTGGGCGCATCAAAAACGTCGATAATTTCGGTGCGGGCGACCTGCTCGACATTCAGCCGAAATCAGGCGCCAGCTTCTATCTGGCCTTCACGCGCGAGAATGTGCCCGAAGTCTCGGTTACCGGTGGCTATGTCGTGATCGACCTGCCCCCAGAAGTACAGGCCGAGCCATCTAAAGCAGAATAAAACATTCCGTTAAGGCCACCAAGGCAGCGGCCAAGGCAGAAAAGCCATCGCCCGGCGAGGGACTAAACATAATCAAACGCCGTAAGCCGCGTAAAACACCTTAACTGCCGAGGTCACCTCAGCATCAATCTGCGCCTCGCTCGGCGGTTCGCCGTAATTCATAAACCGCGCCTTCAAATGCCGGTTCTGGCATAGGGCTATGAACTGATGCGCCGCCAGTTCAACATCATCGAACCTGAATTCACCGGCGGCTTCGGCCTTTTTCAAAAACTCCATCATCCGTTCGGCCCCCCTGAGGGCACCGGCCTGATAAAACAGACGGGCGACATCGGGCCAGCGCTCGGCGATTGAGGTGATCAGGCGGAAATTGCGCTGGGTCTTTTCGCGGGTCGTGATGCGGGCATACTTACGCCCCCATGACAAAAGCGAGTCGCGGTAATGGCCCTTGTCGGCCAGCAGTAAACCCTCGACCTCGCTCTGGTGCATGGCGCAGTGACGCTGGACAAAGGCCTCGACCAGATCTTCCTTGCTCTTGAAGTAATTATAAAGCGTGCCTTTAGAGCCGCCAAGACGTTGCGCGATGGTGGACATCGAGGCGGCATCGAAGCCTTCCTCATAAAAGACTTCGCTGGCCACATCGAGAATGGCCTCACGGCGGGTGTCTTTGTCCAGTTTTACCTTTTGATCCAGCATGATCCTGTTTTCTACGCTTCACGGGCCAGAGTCAAATACGCGACACCGGCATAAAATAATCGTACCGTACCGTACGGTCATTGACAAACTATCATGACGGGTATAAATGCGCAAGAAAAATGACCGTACCGTACGGTTGTTTTAAGGATAATGAATATGGATAGTCTTCCTCTTAAGCGCCGGTTTAAACCCGTCCTCGCTTTGTGTGTAAGCCTTTTGGCTTTGACCGGGGGCGTCAATATCGCCCACTCGGCACCTAAATCCGAAGCACTCGATGTCGCCACAACGTTTAAATTGCCCGCCGCTCCGTTCTGGATGCGCTATGGCGACCCGCAGCTTGATCGCCTCATGGCCGACGCCATCAATACTTCACCATCCTTAGCCGTCGCTGAGGCCCGCCTGCGCAAGGCCAAGGCCAGTTTCGACGGCTCAAAAGGCGCCGATGTGCCCACCCTGTCGTTTCTGGGCACGGCGCAGAAATTAGGTTCCTCCGGTGGCCCCGACGGCGAAGAAGCTCTTAATCTCGATGAACTGGGTGTCGCTGGTCTGAATTTTGGCTGGGAACTGGATTTTTGGGGTAAGAACCGCGCCGCGGTGGCCGCCGCATCCTCGCAGGCGCGCGCGTCCGAAGCCGACATGATGCAGGCCGGGCTGATCCTGACCACATCGATTGCCACCGCCTATATTGATCTGGCCCGCCTCTATGATGAACGCGATCTGGCCGTGCGCGCGGTGGAGGTCCGTGGCGACAGCGCCGATCTGGTGCAGCAAAAATTCGATAACGGCCTGACCAATCGCGCCGAACTGCAATTGGCCAATGCCGGTTCCGCCACCGCCCGCGCCGAGGTTGCCGCCATTGATGAGCAAATCGCCGCGACCCGCAATCTGATCGCCGCTCTGGCTGGCCGCGATCCCGTCTACGGGCAATCTTTGGCCCGTCCGGCGCTTAAGGCCTCCGCCACATTTGCCCTGCCGGAACGGATCGATCTTGACCTGATTGGCCGCCGCCCGGATGTGGTCGCCGCCAAATGGCGCGCCGAAGCCTCAACCCAAGGCGTTAAACGTGCCAAGGCCGCCTTTTATCCCAATGTCAATCTGATGGCGTTTGTGGGCAAGGTCTGGCTGGGCGACCTGAGCGTAGAGGGCACCACCAATTCCAATTTCGGCCCGGCGATCACCCTGCCCCTGTTCGACGGCGGCAAACGCAAATCCGACCTGCGCGGTGCCAAGGCCGATAAGGACGCCGCCGTGGCCGATTATAACGCGGCCATCGTCAATGCTATGCACGGCGTGGCGGATGTGGTGGCGTCTGAGCGGGCTTTAGAGGGCCGCCTGAAGGACTCGCAAGCCGCACTTGATGGCTATGAAGAGGCCTACCGCCTGACCAAGCTGCGCTATGATGGCGGGCTTAGCAACTACACCACACTGCTTCAGGCCGAACAAAGCCTGCTGACCCAGCGTAAAACCGTCACCGATTTGAAATCCCGTGCCCTTAGCCTTGATGTCGCGCTGGTACGCGCGCTCGGTGGCGATTACTGATTATTACAGAAAGCGATATTCCCATGTCCACTTCCGCATCTCCCGCCGCTGATGCCCCGCTGAGCCCGCAGGCTCAGGTTGCCGTTGGTGCCAATCGCCGCAAGCGCCTTTTGACATACCTTGCCGCCGGTGTCGCCGCTGCGGCTGTCCTATGGGGCGGCTATTATATCTTAGTCGGGTCGCACTATGTTGAGACCGACAACGCCTATGTTGGCGCCGAAACCGCGCAGGTCAATGCCCTGGTCCCCGGCCCGATCGCCAAGATCCACGTCTCGGATACGCAAACGGTCAAAGCGGGCGATATTCTGGTCGAGCTTGATAATGCCGATGCCCGCATAGCCCTGGCCGAAGCGCAAGCCGATCTGGCTCTGGCCGCCCGCCGAGTACAGGGATATTACGCCTCTGATGATGCCTTGCAGGCCCAGATGAGCGCCCGTCAGGCAGAGATCACCGCCACTGACACGCAGATCAAATCGGCCCAGTCCGACTATGAGCGCGCCCAGATCGACCTGAACCGCCGCAAGGCCCTGATCGCATCGGGTGCCGTATCGCAAGAAGAACTGTCCACCGCCCAGAACCAGTATGCCCGCGCTGCCGCCGCTCTGGCGGCCGCCCAGTCGGTCAGGGCTCAGGCTCAGGCCACCTATCAGGCCGCCATCGGGTCGCGCGAAAACAACAATGTCCGCATCGCCGGTTTCACTCCCTCCGGCAACCCCGAAGTTCTGGCCGCGCAAGCCAAGGTCGATGCCGCCAAACTGGCCTTTGAACGCACGGTGGTGCGCGCTCCGATGGATGGCGTGGTCGCCCGCAAGTCGGTTCAGGTCGGTCAGCAAGTGACTGCGGGGACACCGCTGATGGCTGTGGTGCCGATTTCCAAGGCCTATGTCGATGCCAACTTCAAAGAAGTGCAGCTCAAAAACGTTGTGCCGGGCCAGACAGTTGAGCTGACCTCCGACCTCTACGGCGACAGCGTCAAATTCCACGGCACCGTGCGCGGCATTTCCGGCGGCACGGGCTCGGCCTTTTCGCTGATCCCGGCCCAGAACGCGTCGGGCAACTGGATCAAGGTGGTTCAGCGCCTGCCGGTGCGCATCGATCTCGACCCTAAGGAACTGAGCGCCCATCCGCTGCGGGTTGGTCTGTCGATGAAGGCGAAGATCGACATCGCCGATGCCCCGAAAGCCGTGAAGTAATTTATTATAAGGGAGCGCCATCATGGCCTCACCCGCAACGACTGCCGGTGCTGAACCGGCCTCGCCACCGCCTTTGACCGGTGGCACCCTGACCATAACCGCGATTGCGCTGGCGCTTGGCACCTTTATGCAGGTGCTCGATTCCACCATCGCCAACGTATCGCTTCCGACCATTGCCGGTAACCTTGGGGTATCCTCATCGCAAGGCACATGGGTCATTACCTCCTTTGCCGTCGCCAACGGCATTTCCGTGCCCCTGACTGGCTGGCTGATGGGCCGGTTCGGCGTGGTGCGCGTCTTTACCTTCTCGGTGCTGTTGTTCACCTTCGCGTCGTTCCTGTGCGGCATTGCCTGGAACATCGAAGGTCTGATCGGGTTTCGTATCCTGCAAGGGCTGGTGTCCGGGCCGATGATCCCCGGCTCTCAGGCCCTGCTGATCATGATTTTCCCGCCCGAAAAACGGGCAACGGGTCTGGCCATGTGGTCGATGACGACGCTGGTCGGGCCGATCTGTGGCCCCATACTTGGCGGCTATATTTCCGATAACTATGCGTGGGAATGGATATTCCTGATCAACGTCCCGATTGGCCTGTTCTGCGCGTTTATTTGCTGGCAGAACATGAAATCGCGTGAGACCCCGACACGCAAAGTGCCGGTCGATACCACCGGCTTTGCTTTATTGGTTATCTGGGTTGGCGCGCTTCAGGTCATGCTCGACACGGGTAAAGAAGCCGACTGGTTCTCATCGCCGGCTATTGTGGTCGAACTGATCGTCGCCATCGTGTTCTTCATCGCCTGGGTGATCTGGGAACTGAATGAGAAAAACCCGATTGTCGATTTGTCGATGTTTAAGAACCGTAACTTTACGCTGGGGACGATTGCGCTCTGTATCGCCTACGCCATCTTCTTCGGGAATGGCCTGTTGCTGCCGGTATGGCTGCAATCGAACATGGGCTATGTCGCCACCTGGGCAGGCCTTGTGGCCGCACCCTCAGGGGTCGTCGCCGTCATTCTGACCCCGTTTGCAGCCCGCCTTCTGGGTAAGACCGACGCGCGGATCCTTGCGACCTTTTCGATCCTGATGTTTGCCCTGTCGTTCTTCATGCGCTCAGGCTACACGCCTGATGCGGATTTCACCGCGCTGGTCCTGCCGCTGCTGGTGCAGGGCGTGGCCATGTCGACCTTCTTCATTTCGATGATCACCATCGCTATGGCGGACATCCCGGCGCATCAAACCCCCGCAGCCTCCGGCCTGTCGAACTTTGCCCGCATCACCGCCGGTAGTTTTGCGGCCTCATTAGCCACCACCATCTGGGATCGCATGGAGGCCGTTCATCAGACCCGCCTGTCCGAGACCATGAGTTCAGGATCGCCTTTGTGGATCGAGACGATCCAAAAGCTTCAGGCGGCGGGTCTTTCACTGCAGCAGGCGGTGGGCGTGATTACCTCACAGGTCATGTCGCAAGCCTATCTTCAGGCCGCGCTCGATTTCTTCCGGATTTCGGGCTGGCTGACCCTGTTGCTGATCCCGCTCATCTGGTTTGCCAAAAAGTCGATGAGCAATGGCGCCGTTCACGCGGCCGACTAACCCGCTAAGTTAGTCGTTCGTATGACTGAGGCCGCCCGCTCCCCCCTCGTTGGGCGGCCTCAACCCCTAAAAAGCCCCCGGATCACACCGGGGGCTTTCATTCCATACTCACCGTCTAAATCGCCTGACCGCCGGAAACCTCGATACGCTGAGCATTGATCCAGTTACTGTCGGGCGCCAGCAGGTTCGAGATGGCCCCGCCAATATCATCGGGCAGGCCAACCCGGCCTAGTGCCGTCATTTCAGCGATATGTCTATTGATCTCTTCATTATCGCGCACCCGCCCGCCACCAAAATCGGTTTCAATCGCACCGGGAGCGATAGTATTGACCGAGATACCGCGTGGCCCCAGTTCCTTAGCCATATAGCGGGTCAGCACCTCAACCCCGCCCTTCATCGCCGCATAGGCTGACGCCCCCGGATAGGCAAAGCGCGTCAGACCGGTGGAGATATTGACGATGCGGCCACCGTCTTTGATCAGCGGCAGCAGCTTTTGCGTCAGGAAAAACGTCCCCTTGAGGTGAATATTCATCAGAGTGTCGAACTGCTCTTCGGTCGTTTCCGCAAAGGGGGCGTGGCCACCAATGCCGGCATTATTGACCAGATAATCGAACGTGTCGCGGCCCCAGACACGGTTCAGAAGCTTGCCCACCTCAGCCGTAAAATCTGCGAAACCGGCCGATTTGCCGACATCAAGTTGGATCGCCACCGCCTTGCGGCCCAGAGCCTCTATCTCGGCCACAGCCTGATCGGCTTCGAACCTGTTAGAATTATAGGTCAGAATGATGTCGGTGCCCTTGCGCGCCAGATGAACGGCGGTGTTACGGCCTAAGCCTCGGCTGGCTCCGGTGATGAGTGCGATGGTCATGAGGATATCTCCAATGGTTTTTCACTGAAGACCACCATACTGTTTGTCAAAATCATGATAAATATCGTAAATATGATATAACTGATCGTAATTTACGAACAATATGAGGCTATATGGACCGTCTCGACGCCATGAAAATTTTCACCCGCGTGGCGGAGCTGTCCAGCTTCAGCGGTGCGGCCCTTGATCTTGATCTGCCGCGCGCAACCGTCTCGACCCAGGTGCAGGCGCTTGAGGCCCATCTCGGCACCCAGCTCTTGTACCGCACGACACGCAAAGTACATCTTACCCATGATGGCGAAGTGTTTTATGCCCGCGCCCGTGAAGTGCTGGCCGATATGGATGAAATGGAAACCCTGTTCCAGCAAACCCCGGCGTCCCTCAAAGGCCGACTTCGGATCGATATGCCGCAGGGACTGGCCCAAACCCTGTTCATGCGCCATTTGCCCGAATTTATGGCCCAGCATCCGGAACTGGAGATCGACCTGTCGTGCACTGACCGGCGGGTGGATATCATTGCCGAAGGCTTTGATTGCGTACTGCGCGTCGGCACGCTTAACGATTCAGCCTTGATGGCCCGGCCTCTGGGGCACATGGAGCTGGTCAATGTCGCCAGTCCGGACTATCTCAAAACCTATGGCACGCCGCAGACTCTGGAAGACCTAAGCGGTCACCGGCTGATCCATTATGTCGCCAACATCTCCGCCCGCACTGAGAGTGGCGAGGCCGGATTTGAGTATTTCGACGGCAGCACATACCAGACTCTGCCGATGCCGGGCGCTATCACCGTCAACAATACCGCCGTCTATAGTCAGGCCGCCCTGATGGGACTTGGGATCATTCAGGTGCCGCGCATAGGGGCCGCCGTTCATCTTAAGTCCGGCGCATTGGTTGAGGTTTTACCCGACCATAAGGCCGCTCCCATGCCGGTCAATCTGATCTACCCCAGACGCCGCCATCTGGCGCGACGGGTGCAGGTGTTCATGACCTGGGCCACGGCGCTGGTGAAGCACCATATTGAGACGTGACGGATTTAGAACTGGTTTTTTGTGAAATTACTCGTAAACAGGGGGTACATTTCGCAGATGCACATTTGAACAGACAGTGACATGACCGCCCCCGTAGCCCCCGCGACCCCTGTGTTGAAGAATAAGGTTCTGACGATCCTGATCCTGGGGATACTCACGACCATCAGCCCGTTTACGATCGATATGTATCTGCCGGCCTTTCAGCAAATTGCCGATGATCTGGGCACCACGACCGGTCAGGTGTCATTGTCGCTGTCGAGCTATTTTGCAGGCATGGCGATCGGGCAGATCATTTACGGGCCATTATTGGATCGGTTTGGACGCAAAAAGCCGCTCTATGCGGGGCTGGCACTATACGTCGTCTGTTCACTGGGCTGTCTGTTATCGCAGAATGTCGAAACCCTGATTGGTCTGCGCTTTATTCTGGCGCTCGGCGGCTGCGTCGCGCAGGTGGCGACCATGGCTATGGTGCGTGACTTTTTTCCACCCAAGGACTCGGCCAAAATCTTCTCACTGCTGGTGCTGATTTTAAGCGTATCGCCGCTGCTGGCCCCGACCGCAGGCGGGTTTGTGACGACTTATCTGGGCTGGCACGCCATCTTTATCTTTCTGGCGGTGATCGTGGCCCTGATCATGGTGCTGACCCACTTTTTCCTGCCAAGTGTTTATAAAGGCGATCCGACCGTGTCGCTGAAACCGGCGCCCGTCATCGCCAATTTTGCCGCAGTGATTAAGGTGCCGCAATTCTATACCTATGTCTTTTCGTCGGCCTTTGCGTTTACGACCCTGTTTATCTATGTGACCGCCTCACCGATTATCTTTCTCGATATCTTCAAGGTTACGCCGGATGTTTACGGGGCCATATTTGCCTTTATTGCGGTCGGCATTATCGGCTCCAATCAGGTCAATGTCTGGCTGACCCGCTATTACAGCAGCGAGCAGATCTTTAAATGCGCAATGATAGCTTTAGCCATCATCAGCACCGTGTTCCTGATCGGCAGCTATCTGGGCTGGTTCGGCTTGTGGCCGACGATTTTTTTCTTCTTTGCCATGTTGTCCTGCCTAGGGATGACCAACCCCAATGCCAATGCCTTAGCCCTGGCGCCCTTCACCAGCCATATCGGCAGCGCTTCAGCCCTGATTGGGTTTTTGCAGATCGCTCTGGCCACCATTGCGTCCTCGTTCGTCAGCATACTGGGCGGTGAGCATGTCTATCCCTTGCTGGGGATCATCGTTGCGGCGGTCTATACCGGCCTGATTATCCTGTGGCTGGGTAAGCGTCAGATGGCGCGTCAGGCCGCATAAGGTATCCGGGACAGGATCGGGAGAGTAGCCTGCATAAAAGGGGATAAGACTGAAAAGATATGGCTGAAAACTTAGAGCGTTTTCCCATCAAATGAATCATTGATGGATGAGAAAGAGCGACCACAAAAAATTACAGCCTTTCATCTGATGCAACCAGATGAAAGGCTGTATGTAGCCGAATATCATCCCGCCCCGGATAGTTAATAGCACCACGCGGAAATGCGTTTGTCACCTACAATCCGGTGCATACAGGTGCCACATAGTGAAATTTACGTTACGGAAAGTTACAGCCTTGGGTAGTCTCACGCCCTGACTACACCCAGTTTATTCGACAAAATATCGGGCAGGATGGGCTTTGAGATATAGTCGTCCATACCGGCCTCCAGACAGCGCTCGCGGTCTCCGGCCAGAGCATGGGCGGTCACGCCGATGATGCGCTGCGGCGGCAAACCGCGCTCAGATTCCAATTCACGTATACGCCTTGTCGTTTCAAGGCCATCAAGACCGTGCATCTGCACGTCCATGAGAATGGTGTAATAAGGCTTATCGGCTGCGGTAATGACTTCGAGCGCCTCGAGACCGGATTCCACGGCCACGGCCTTAAAGCCCATATCCTCCAGCATCAGGGTCGCCACCATGATATTCGGGGCATAGTCTTCAACAATCAGCACCGTCGGCATGGTATCGGCATTGACGCTGCGGGCCACCGGCACAGGGGCAACCGGACGCACCGGTGCTGCGGGAGCTGCGCGTTTCAGCTTGAGCCGGACATGAAACACCGACCCGCGGCCTTCGTGACTGTCGACCTTGATCGTGCCGCCCATAAGCTCGATCAGCGACTTGGCGATCGACAGGCCAAGCCCTGAGCCACCAAAGCGGCGGGTAATGGTTTCATCGGCCTGGGTAAAGGTATCGAAAATCAGCGGCAGCTTAGAGGCTTCGATCCCGATGCCGGTATCGCGCACACTGATGCTCAGCTCCGCCAGATCGCCATAGACACTGCGCAGATCGGTTGTAACTTCGATTTCGCCCTGATCGGTAAATTTCAGGGCATTGGACACCAGGTTCATGATGATCTGCTGCAAGCGGGTGCGGTCGCCCAGCAAGGCGGCACCCTCCGTGCGATCCGTCATGACCAGCTTCAGGCCTTTGCGGGCGATGTCAGACTCAAACATCACCCGGATATCATTCAGGATCTCACCGGGCACAAAGGCGATGGTTTCAAGATCGATACGCCCGTCCTCAATCCGGCTGATATCCAAAAGGTCGTTGATTAGCTTCAGCAGCAAATCGGCATTGGTGCGCAGTGTATCGACCATCTTTTGCTGATCACCGTTGAGCGGCGATTTGGCCAGCAAGGTCGCCAGACCATTGACCACGTTCATCGGTGTGCGGATTTCATGGCTCATGGTCGCCAGAAAGCGGCTCTTGGCCTCAGACGCAGCTTCGGCCTTTTCCTTGGCAGCCTTCAGTTCCTCCTGCTGGTGAGCGTTTTCGCGCAGCAACCGTTCCTTGGTATAGGCCGCCAGCATGATCGCCGGCAACAGGTCGAGATAGGTCTGGTTGACATCCTTAACCGCATAGTCAGCAGCACCATTTTCCAGCGCCTGCAAAGCGATGCGCTCATCCCCCCCGGCGGTCAGGATCACGGCTGGCGGCACGGGGTCGAGATCGGTGATGTGCGACAGCAACTCAAGCCCGCTCATGCCCGGCAGATTATAATCGATCAGCAACAGGTCGTAGTCGGTCTTCTGGATCAGGGCCAGCGCCTCTTCGGCGGTTTCGACCGTCTCGACGATCAGGCCATTGCGGGCCATACGTTTTTGCAGCAGACGCGCCAGAGCGGCATCATCCTCCACGTACAGCACATGCTCAAGCGTCGCCGGCACCGCCGATCGGCTTGGGCGTCGGCCATCAGCCGATATCGTCGCGGACACTGGTTTCATTCTTTCATCCCTGATTATGGGGAACCTTGACGACATTGAGCATGAGACCCAGTTTGCGGATGGCATCGGCAAAGGCTTCATAACCCACAGGCTTGGTCATATAGGCATTGCAGCCCAAAGCGTAACATTCGTCTATGTCTTTAGGGTTATCAGTCGTGGTTAAGACAATGACCGGAATATTTTTCGTGTGCTCATCGGCCTTAAGGCGGCGCAAGATCTCAAACCCGTCGATTTCCGGTAAGTTAAGATCGAGCAGGA
Source organism: Asticcacaulis machinosus (assembly GCF_028550435.1). GTDB lineage: Bacteria > Pseudomonadota > Alphaproteobacteria > Caulobacterales > Caulobacteraceae > Asticcacaulis > Asticcacaulis machinosus. The sequence goes on from NZ_JAQQKV010000002.1 coordinate 606,416, forward strand.
TCACGGTTTTATCGTGCTGATCCAGGGTGCGTTTGTCATTAAAGAAATAATCGAGGGCTGCCGCCCCGTTCGGCACATGGACAATCTGATTGGCCACCCCGGCGCGCTCAAGGTTCTTGATGATCAAGCGGGCATGGCCTTCATCGTCTTCGATCATCACCAGCTTGAAAGGTTCATTGAACAACTTGATCATGCCTGTTGCGCCTTTCTGGCCGGCAGGACTTGAGTGCCTGCAGCCAGGACCGCTTGCGACTCATCAGCCATATCATTGACCCCGCCACGACGCGGCAGGCGTACAAAAAAGGTAGTGCCCACACCAACGGCGGATTCAAACCAGATCGCGCCGTCCATCTTGCGCAGGGTGGTTTTGACAAAGCTCATGCCGATACCCAAGCCCCGCACATCCGACGTGTTGCGGGCGCGGCGGAATATCTCGAAAATCTTACCGGAATCCGCCGCATCGATCCCGCGGCCATTGTCACGGATGTAAAAGACAAAATCGCGGGCCGTTTGCTGACTGCCGATTTCGATGCGGCCCTTGCGCTCAACCGTGAGATATTTGACCGCATTATCGAGCAGGTTGGAGAACACCTGCTCCAACGCCAGGGCATCGGTCACCAGTTCCGGCAGATCATGAATGATGACCTCGGCGCCCTTGTTCTGGATTTCAAAGCTCTGCGCCCCGATACACTTATCGATAATAGCGCGGGAATCGACCCGTTCATAGCGATGCACATAGCGGCCGATCCGCGACAGGTCGAGAATGGCAGTAGTTAAGGTATCCATGCGCTCTACCCCCTTGCCGATAAAGGTCAGGGCTTCGGGGATGTCGCGGTGCAGGTTGAGGTCGATCTTTGACCAGTCTTCGGGTTTGATCTTGTCCTGATAGGGCGTCAGGGTGTCTGAGACTTCGGCGATCGCCATGTCCAGTTCGCGCGAGAAGCCTTTGAGGTTGACCAGCGGCGAGCGCAGATCGTGCGAGGTAATATAGGTGAAGGTTTCCATGTCGGCATGAAGCTGACGCAGTTCTTCCTCACGGTTTTTCTGATCGGTAATGTCAGTATGGGCGCCGACCATAGACCTCATCCGGCCATCGTCACCGCGCTGCGCCACCGCCCGCGACATGATCCAGCGCCATGTACCGTCTTTGTGGTGCATGCGAAAGACATTGGTATAGAGCGCCGACGGCCCTTCACGGAAGGCCTTAAGCGTCGCCAGAGCCGCATCCTTATCGTCAGGGTGGATCAGGTCGATGGTGGCTTTGAAATCATCCTTGATATCGGCCTCATCATAGCCCAGCATCGACTTATATTCCGGCGACATATACATGGAATCATTGATGAAATTATATTCGAACACGCCATCATTGATGCCGTTCAGCACGGTTTTAAACCGCTCCTCTGAACGCCTGTGGGCGTCTTCAAACCGCTGATTGGCGACTTCCAGATTGATGATAGTCACCGTACCTACCAGCAGAATACCGATCATCAGAACATTACCGAGCACGATGACGGTCAGAAAATTGTTCTTTTGCGACTGGGCGGCCTTGGATTGCAGCCGCAACGTCACCCCGCGACGGGCAATGCTCTGATCGAGCATCTGACGCAGTTCATCCATTTGCGCTTTTTGAGCATTCAGTGCCGCACTTGACGGCGATCCGGCACCACGGGTGCGCACATCGGTAATTTGATCCGACAAAAGCTTTTGATAATTATCAATAACCTTAAGCCAGCTATTGACCTCTTCGCGGGCAGCCACTTCGGGATAGGTGGTATTGCGAAGGTTCACAATTCCGCTTTGCAGCCGGGCATAGGCCGTGAAATAGGGATCCAGAAAGGCCTCATCGCCCGTCACCATAAAGCCACGCACGCTGGTTTCCATATCGACCAGATCGATAACAATCAGGCGGCTCTGATCAATGACCTGAGATTGATACAGCGAAAAGTCGTTGTGGGTCTGAACCTTGTTGTACTGCTTATAGAGCACGTAGCTGAAGGTGACGAACGCCAGGGAAATCAGGCAGAACACCGCTATATAATAGTGTTTTCGCGCGATCGCCCACGGCAGTTTCATAGGGTAAAACCAGTCTGTGCGGGTGCAGGTCATCTGCCCCCGCACGTGTTATCTCAATTTATTGCTTACCGGCATCCTGAATGACTTCGCCGGTGGCTTCGACGTCCTTGCCGACACCCTGAACCGTATTGCAAGCCGCCAGAACCGGCAGAGAGGCTACAAATAACATAATGGCCAAGCGTTTCATATTTGCTCCGATACTTAAGATCGATGGGTTGATTGCCAAACCCGTAACCCCGCAACTGAGACAGTAGAGACTCGGAACGTAATGTAACAATAGGCGCACTTACGCGAAAAATAAGGAACCCATAAATATGGTTAATATTATTTTAAGCTGTGCTCCAGGAGATACAATGCGTCTACAGCTTGCGGCCAGCCTTAAAGCCCTCAGTAAAGGCGTGGATGACGCCTTCGGGTTTATGGTCATCGGATTTGGAACTGATGCGTTCATCGTGCCGGTCGCGGCCGTCATTGGCGATCAGATCAATATTGTGACGCACATTGCGCCACAGCCTGCGGGCCGCATAGAGGCCTAATCCCACTACTGCTGCCACTGCGATTATGGCCACAAGCGACGCCGCCAAGGGCCCGTTATCAGGGGCAATCCAGATATAAAGTCCAACAATAAGGCCGCAAAAGGCAACCCCCGCAATCAGCATCAGAAATATACCGATCATGACCAAGCCGGTGAGCGAGGCCAGCAGTTTTTCAACAAACGGTGAGGCCGTTTTCAGGCGCCGGCTGACGCCAAAAACATCAATCAGTTTGCTGGCCAAAGGCGCCACCACCGGCGCCAGTAACGATAATCCAGCCAGATTCCAGGCCATTGAATAGTCCCCCAAAGAATAAAAAAACCGGTAATGTCACTTAAAAATAAGCGCCATCACCGGTTTTTTAAGGAAAAACAGTCTTGGCTTAACGACGTGTCAAAAGCGCGCCCAGTATAAAGCCAACGCCCAGAGCGACCATGCTGGCACGCACAGGGTTAGACTTGATCTCAGATTCGACATTGTGCGAAACATGGCTGACTTCATCGACCGCCTGATCATAGAGATGGCGCACTTTCTGGCCTGCGTCCGAAGCATAGTGTGAGACATCATCCAGTACATGCTTGGCTTCGCGCTCAACCGTCTTGATAGCCTCACGGGCGGACGTCTTCACATCATTTTCTGCCAGACCTTTGGTAACACCGGCGGCGGTTTTGGTGGCTGCGGACAACATGGGTTGTGCCTCCTGAGGATGTTGAGGGAAAAGAAAGGGTTTCACGTTCACGAGCCATTAAGAACCGGCTATGCAGCAAACCGTAAGGTCGGGAAACCCTATGGCTTAAGAGTTCGGGGCAAGGGGGGCTGGGGTCGGGGTGAACCCTTAAGGGGTCTGCCTTTCGCCCGTTCCTGAAACCCGTGAACGTGATGAACTTAGATTATTGCGCCGGCATTAAGGAAGCCATGTGAGCCTACCTTACGGCATATAAAAAACCCGTAAGCCTTAGGTCGGCTCAATTCCGTTATCTCATTTTTACGAAGCCCACCCATAGCGGGTGCGTCATACTTATACGCAGCGCCTTATAGTGAACGTCACGCGGTCATCCTTTGTGACCGCTAAACGATTTCATTCCTTAAAGGAGATATCATTATGTCTATCAAAGGTAAGATCAAGGAAACCGCCGGTGCTGCTGAAGAAGAACTGGGCGAAGCCATACACAATGAAAAAATGGCCAATGATGGCCGCCGCCTGCGCAACGAAGGCCGCCTCGAAGACGGCAAACTGCCCAAGGTCACCAAGGTCGGCTCTGAAAAGTAAGCCGCCCCAAGCATTTCCTCAGAACTCACAAAGCCCGCATGTGATGCGGGCTTTTCTTTTACTCAAAACCTAAAAAAAACCGCCCCGGCCATGCGCAGCCGAAGCGGTTTGAAAGTAGCAGGGAGGAAACCCATGAATGGGTAATTCCTTTATGATCCCACAGTTGAGCGATTGTGAGGCGCGTACATGTCCAGAATGGGGCCATTTGGCACAATGCCCGTCGGGTTGATGTTCAGGTGGCTCTGGTAATAGTGGCCCTTGATGTGCTCAAAATTGACGGTTGCGGCTATACCCGCCGTCTGAAAGATATCGCGCACATAGGCCGACAGGTTAGGATAGTCGGCAATCCGGCGCAGATTGCATTTGAAATGGCCGACATAGACCGGATCAAACCGGATCAGGGTCGTAAACAGGCGGATATCGGCCTCGGTCAGAACATTGCCAATCAGATAACGCGTGCGCGACAAACGATCTTCCAGCCAATTCAGACTGTCAAACAGTGGCCCGACCGCATCGTCATAGGCATCCTGCGTCGTCGCAAAACCGGCTTTATAGACCCCGTTATTGACCGTATCGTAGACGCGGGCATTGACCGCATCGATCTCAGCGCGCAGATCATCCGGATAATAGTGGCCCACTTTGGCCCCCAGATCATCGAAAGCCTCATTGAACATGCGGATGATCTCAGAACTTTCGTTACTGACGATGCGGTTTTGGTGCGTGTCCCACAGAACCGGCACCGTCACCCGACCGCTATAGGCCGGATTATCGCGGGTATAGACTTCATACATGAATTTCGCGCCCAACGGATCCGGCACGACCGCGGGACCATCAGCAAACGTCCAGCCGTCTTCGCGCATCAGCCAGTGGACCACACTGACCGAAATCAGATCTTCCAGCCCTTTGAGGTGGCGCACAATCAGGGTGCGGTGCGCCCACGGACAGGCCAAGCTGACATAGAGATGATAGCGGCCCGCCTCGGCCTTAAACCCGCCCTCACCCGAAGGCCCCGGCGTGCCGTCTGCCGTCACCCAGTTGCGATACTGCGCCTCCGAGCGAATGAACCGTCCGCCGGATGATTTGGTGTCGTACCACTGATCGTGCCATTTACCGTCAACCAACAGGCCCATCGGAAATTCCTTTTACAGTATGATAGCCTCCCCTGATCACAGGGGAGGCTTAGTTGTTTAGGCCGCCAGTTTTAACAACTCAGCCGTCGCCGCTTCGATCGCTTCGGCCTTAAACTCCGGCCCGAACGCGATTTTCTCAGCGCGCACCACGGTCACATCGGTGATGCCGATAAAACCCAGCATAGTCTTGATGTGGCCTTCCTGAAAGTCGATCGCGGCCAGAGGGCCTTCGGAATAGAGACCACCGCGGGCCAGAACGATAATCGCCTTCTTGCCCTTCAGCAGACCTTCGGGGCCCGACTCCGTATAACGGAAAGTGCGGCCGGCGCGCAGGACATAGTCAAACCAGGTCTTGAGCAAGGCCGAAATACCGAAATTATACATCGGTGATCCGATAACCAGAAGGTCAGCCGCTTCCAGTTCGGCGATCAACGCATCAGACGTTTGCGACAGTTCGATCTCGGCAGGATTTTCACCGGCAGCACCGGCAAAACCGGCGATATTCAGGCTCGACAACGGGGCCAGAGGCGTCTTGCCGAAATCGTGCTCGGTGAAGGTTGCCGCCGGATTAGCCACAGCATATTTGGCCTTGAACGCATCGGTCAGATGAGCCGAAACCGAACCGTCGCCCGTGGCGGCAGAATTGATGATCAGGACTTTGGACATAATAAAATCTCCTTAAGCGTTGGAAACCGTAATGGTTACTGTTATCTATTTGGATCTGATACGGGCATGAAATTGCGCGTCATCAGAGAGGTTGTGAGGGCCTCAAACCCCTCCCGCACAGTTAGCGGCTCTGCGGGAGGGGCATTTGCCTCAGGGCGCACGATTTGTTGTTACGCCCTGCATTTTTAGAACTTGCCGCTTTGATAATCGGCAAAGGCCTGGTGGATTTCCTGCGGCGTGTTCATGACGAACGGGCCGTGGCGAGCAATAGGCTCTTTCAGCGGGACACCGGTCACCACCAGAGCGCGGGCCCCCTCAGAGCCGGCGGTCAGAACCAAAGACTGACCGGCCGTCAAAACCGCCGCCTGCCCCTTGGTAACAACCGTATGGTCGATCTCAACCGAGCCGTCGAAGACATAGACAAAGCCGTCATGATCTGTCGGCACCGGCAGGCCGATATCACCATCAGCCTTCAGCGTGACATCAACGATAAACGGCTGCGTCGTCGGCGAGGCAATCGGGCCTTTCAGGTGGCGATACTCACCGGCAATGACCTTGAGATGGGCATCGTCATAGGTGATTTCAGGGATCGTCGCGGCCGGAATATCCTGATATTTAGGATCAAGCATCTTTTCCTTGGCGGGCAGGTTGAGCCAGAGCTGAAAGCCCTGCATCAGGCCATCTTGCTGCTCAGGCATTTCCGAATGGACCAGACCGCGGGCGGTCGTCATCCATTGCACATCGCCCGGCCCTAACAGGCCTTCGTTGCCCTTTGAGTCCTTATGGCGCATCCGGCCAGCCAGCATGTAGGTGATGGTCTCAAAGCCACGATGGGGATGATCCGGGAAACCGGCAATATAGGCCGACGGATCATCGGAGCGAAACTCATCCAGCATCAGGAACGGATCAACAGCGGGCAGGGCCTGAGTGCCGAGCACACGGTTAAGCTTGACACCGGCACCATCGGTGGCCGGAATACCGCGCACCAGACGGGCCACTGAGCGGGTCTTATCAGTGCTGCTGTCACGAATGACGGAGTTGGTAACGGACATTTTCTTTACCCCTCCTTTCGGGGAAATTGATCTTGTGACAAGGTATATAGGCCGCTATGGTCGTTGCCAGAAGATACTAAATCGGAACACTGGTGTTGCGCTAAATGGAACAGCTCAAAGTCGATATTGACGACCTGTCGGCCTTTTTCCTGGTGATTGAGACCGGCAGTTTTGCGCGCGCGGCTGATCGCTTAGGCACCTCAAAATCGATCATCAGCCGTCGGGTAATGCGGCTGGAGGAAACTCTGGCGGCGCGCTTGCTGACGCGCGGGGCCAAGGGCACGCAGGCCACTGATGTCGGTCAAAACTATTATGAACGCGCCCGCGAAGCTCTGGCTCAGCTTGAGGCCGCCGGTGAAGCGGTGGCCGAAGCGGTATCAGACGTAGCGGGCCCCATCCGCATGTCCGGCCCCTTGAGTTTTGGCGTCACTCATCTGGCGCGCGCCCTGTCAGAATTTGCGGCGGCCTATCCGCGGGTCGAGCTTGATATCTCGTTCGACGATCATTCGGTCGATCTGGTCGGTGGGGGCTATGATCTGGCGGTACGTATTGGCGAACTGGCCGACTCGTCGCTGGTCGCCAAACGCATTGGCAAGGTGCACACGGTCACGGTGGCAAGTCCCGCCTATCTGGACTCCTTTGGCCGGCCCGAACATCCCGATGACCTCAGTAACCATCGCGGCATCCACTATACCAATGTCGCCCCGACCGTGAACTGGCGTTATGCCGACGGTGACGGCTTCAAAAGCTACCGGATCAACGGGGTCATGCGCTCCGATAATGGCGACATGATGCTGGAAGCCGCGAAATCAGGCTTAGGCATCGCGCGTTTGCCAACCTTTATCGCCAGCCGCGCCATCCAATCCGGCGAGATCGAGGTCATACTGAAAGCCTATGAACGGCCGCCGGTGCCGATGCACGCCGTCATGCCGCCGGGCCGGGCCACCACCGCCCGTGTGCGCGCTCTGGTCAGTTTTCTGAACCTGAAGTTCGGTACCGAACTGCTTTAGCTAGATTAGCCCCATAGTCCGCAGACGCTCCTGCAAAGGCGCCAGTTGAGCCTCATATTTTTTCCACGCCCCAACGCCTTCGCGGTTGATGGGCTTGCGCACCTGCGCGGAACTGGCGGTCGCCACCGCCCCGTTCGCTTCGTGGGGCGACAGGCAAGCCTCCTCAAACGGTAGTTCGCAGGCCTTAAGCAACCGCCGGATTTCAAATTCGGGACACTGGATCAGGGTTTCAAGCTTTACGTCGATCACCCCAAACGCCGCCCAATGATCCATCAGCGCACGATAGTGACCATAGTGGGCGGCCAGATCATCTAAGTTGTAGGACCAGCGGTGGGCATGGGCGAACAGCAGCTTATAGGCCCCGAATAACGAATCCATCGCATCACGCCGGACATGGATGATCAGGGCATCAGGGTAGGCCCGCCGGATCAGGCCGACATAGTCATGATTGTGCGGCAGCTTATCGATGGTATGGCCGGCACCGTTGTGCAGATAGGCGACTTCGCGGTCATAATATTGCGCAAAAATTTGGGGATCGGTTTTTGCGGCCTCGGCAATGGTCGCAGCATCCAAAAGGTTGCGCCCTCCTGCGCCGGAGCCATGTTTGACGCCCAGTCCAAAAGTTTGCAATTCGCCCAAAGCCTGCACATCGGAATGGGCCGTCAGGATGCGCTCCACCAAGGTCGTGCCTGAGCGCGGCAGGCCGACAATAAAAATCCGGCGGGGCTTATTGAACGTTTTTGCCGCGACGGGCGGGTGCGGCATATGCGTCCGCCAGGCATCCACGATCGCGGTTTCCTCAGTGGCCCGCCACGGATAAGCCTGCCGTGCGGCTTGCGCCCCCGATTGCAGATATTCCCATGCCTGAGACGTATCGCCCAGATCATCATGTTCCTTAAACAGGGCATAGTTTAGCCGCGCGGTATCGATAATGGTTGTCGGTTTCAAGGCTTTCAGCCGGTCGATGTGGTGGCTATCCGCCGACCATTTTTTCAACCGTGCCAGCGCCAAATGGGCCGAAAAATGATCGCCCAAAGCTATGGCGCGTTCGTAGCCATACTCGGCAGCATCCATAGCCCCCAGAAACTGCTGTACGCCACCGAGATTGTACCAGTAATCGGCCACTTTGGGGTCAGCGCGCACTGCGATCTCCAGCAGCGGCACGGCATCTTCGGGCCGTCCCGCCTGCGATAAGGCCGTGCCCAGACTGTTCAGACTGGCCCCATCGGTCAGGCCGCAGTTCAGGGCATCCCTCACCACCTCACAGGTTTCACGGCCGCGGCCCAAGGTGACCAGCGCCCGTGCCCGTTGCACCAGAAACCGGCCCTGCGCCGGGGTCTGAGGCGGTGCGCGACGTGCCCCCTCGGCCAGCACCTGCTCGGCCTCATTAAACACCCGCGCCATCATGGCCGTGGTGCCCCATATGTACCAGCCATCCAGCCGGTCAGTCGCCAGCTCAGTCGCCTGACGCGCCGCTGCCATAGCGGTTTTCAGATCGCCCCGCCGTCGTGCGGCGGTCGCCTGCGCGATCAGATTATCGGCGTGAGCATTAAGCGTCGTCATAAGCATCCATAGAAAAACCTCCCGCCATCATAAGCGGGAGGTTTGGTTACGCAATCGAGTTTTGATCAGAACTTTTTGTTAATCGATACGCCGATGACACGCGGGCGGATCGGGATGAAGAACTTACCCTGAAGGCCGTAGGTGGCTTCACCCTGCTGAGCGACATAGGCATATTCATCAAAGACGTTGTTGACGAACAGCTTGACACCGACCGTATCCATAGGCTCCCAACCGAACGACAGATTGGTCTGGCTGAAGCCCTTCAGTTCGGCATAGTCGAGGTTGGCGTTCTGATTTGCTGAAGCACAGGGCTGAACTGGTTCCTGATAAACAGCGCATCTATATGGCTCGGCTGAAGTCGTGATACCCGAAGAGTAAGAATAATCAGCATGTAAGGTCATAAGGCCATAGTCGGTAAAGGGCAGAGTATAGTCTGCGGCCAGTGAAATCTGCTGCTCTGGTGTTCCAGGCAATGACGTACCGTCACGGAAATCCGAGATCACGGTATCGTCTGTAAAGTCAGCGGGGGTGCCATTATCATCAGCTTTGACATAGTCTTCGCTGATCTCGGCATTGGTATAGGCATAGCCAAAGCTTAAGGTCAGGGCATCGGTCGCTTTCCAAAGGGTTTCCAGTTCAACGCCCTTGGAATTGGCCTCACCGGCATTGGCGATGATCGGCAGATTGCCGGGCGCCAGTGACGACAACTGCACGTCCTGCCAGTTGATATTGAACAGGGCGGCATTGACGGTCAGCTTACGATCAAACCATTGTGAGCGCACGCCGACTTCATAGTTATCGACGGTGTCAGGTGCATACTGACGTTGCGATTCGACGATGCCGACAAACTGGCCGCCGCTCGGCAGCAGGTTGACCCCGCCGCGGCGGAAGCCTTGCGAGAAGGTGCCGTAGACCATCACATCCGGCGTCCATTGGTAGGACGTGTTCAGCTTATAGATGGTGTCTTCGACTTCGGTTTTACCGACTGAATCCGGGCAGTTGACCACCGAAGAGTTCGGGTCTTCGTACAGAGGCAGGGCGGTGCATTCGGTCGATTTTTCAATCAGCTTAAACGCCCGTGCCCCACCGGTAATTTGCCACTGGTCATTGATATGCCAGGTCAGTTCACCAAACGCCGCCCATTCGCTGTAGAGTACATCGGACTTGGCGAAATATTCCAGGTCATCCGTGCGGGTAGCGCCGATAAACTGGGTGAAGCCCGGCGTATATTCCGACGACGTACCCCAGGTGCCCTCATTAGCGTAGTAAAGGCCAGCGACATAATCAAAGCTGCCGCCGTCACTGGACACCAGCCGCAGTTCCTGCACGGCCGCTTCGAAATCATCGACTTCGGTCGTAAACGCGCGGAAATCCGGATAGTTCTCATAGCCAAAGCCAAGGCCCAGCAGAAGGTCAGTCTGGTCGCGGTGGCCAAGGCCGGTTTTCTTGGTGTAAGATGTTGACGAAATCAGATCGGCAAAACCGAGATCATATTTCATCTCCAGCGCCGTCAACTGATAGTGCATCGAATAGGGCTCTTCGAAGCGCAGACCGATATCATAATCGCCCAACACCTTGCCCGCGTTGGCCGGATAGCTAAAGGCCGGATAGGATGCACCGGGCGGAAGTGAGAAGCCCGGATTGCCGCCGGTGCGGCCGCCCGATTTAGAATTGTCGGTATAATAGCTTAAGGTCGCCTCGAAAGTCTCAGTCGGCGTCCATAATAGTGATGCCCGCGCCGTAGTGCGCTGCTCGAAATCGAGATCGGTCTTCGGGCCGGTGATGACAAACGGATAGTCGGTAAAGCCGGAATCATCCAGATACTGCGCCGCGACGCGCACCGCCAGCTTGTCCTCGACCAGCGGCATATTGATCATGCCGTTGACCTCATAAGAGACGTCGTCGGCCTCATTGATCTGGTAAACCTTGCCGCCGGCAGAGGCTTCATACTTCATCTTGGGGTCAGCGACGATATAGCGGATCGCCCCGCCCAGAGAGCCGGAACCATATAGCGTACCCTGCGGCCCGCGCAGCACTTCGACGCGCTCAATATCGAAAATCTTGGGCTGGTTGGTGACCGGCGTGTCGTTGATATAGGTTGCCACCGAGCCATTATCGCCCAAGGTCGACGCCCGCAGCGGATCAACCGACAGGCCGCGTAAGATTATCGAAGCATCATCGCGGGAACCAACATCGCGCACCGACAGGCCGGGCATGGCGCGGCCCAGTTCCGCAATTTCAGTAATGCCCTTGGTGCTGAGGTCAGACGCCCCGATTACCGAGATATTATAAGGTACTTTTTGCACGCTGGTGGCGCGGCGGGTCGCGGTGACAATCACCTCGGTCACATCGGTCGCCGGTTCTTCCTGTGCCATAGCGGGCAAGGCCGCCCCTATGTTAAGGGCCACGACCGAAGCCGTCGCCAATAAAGCCAGATGAATTCCGGCTTTCCCTGTCACTCTTTTCTGTGTCGTCATAATCTATCCCCTGAACACAACAAGCCAGCAGCAAACCCAGCCCGATTTCGGACACACAACCTCGCGCACACAAAAGGTTGCGCGGGATCGCAGACCGCTTACGCAGCCTTGGGTTCAGCTCTTGGAGAACCTAAGGCTCACACATGTTTTTTGGCAGCGCAATATAAATATTGTTAATAAAACAATTATCAGTATACGGATTATATTTCATAAAATTTATATATTTCAGTCTTTTAGCAAAACCTGCCGTGTGGCTTTTATGACGCGCTTTTGAAGTATCGAATTTTTCAACAGCGATGTGATCACAGTGACGCACACAGAGATTTAGGTTAAAATACCACCTGACCCCGTCTCAGGCCCACTCACAAGGAGGCGCATACCATGACAACCCATCTTAAAATCCTATCGGAAGGCTCCTATGCCGGGAACCCCCGCAATGAAGATCGTCTGGGCTATGTCGGCGATGCCGCCTGGCTAATGGATGGCGCAACCGGTCTGGGCCCTTCTAAATTTAGCGATAAGACCGACGCCGAATGGCTGGTCGGGGCGGTGTCCGGCTTCCTGACTGAAACCTTTACCAACGACCCGGAAGTGGACACCCTTGATGCCTTAGGCCACGCCATCGAAGCGGTCGGCGAAGGCTATAGCCGCGCCACCAACAATGCCGAACTTGAGCCCTTTGCCCGCCCGTCGGCCGGTCTGTCGCTGGTGAGGGTTAATGGTGAGGAGGTTGAATTGTCCCACCTGGCCGATGTGAAGGCCTATGTGTTCGACAGGGCTGGTGGCTATAAGGTTTATGGCGGCGGCCCGCTGGAAGCCCTCGACAACAGCGCGTTAGAGGCTCTGCGTAAGGTGCAGGCTCAGCAGGCCGAACCTGACCTTAAGGCGGCTCGCGAAGAGATCAATCCGGTCCTGCGCCAGAACCGGGCCCTGATGAATACGCCCGATGGGTACTGGGTACTGACGCTCGATCCGGTCTGCCTTGAGGGGCTGAAAACCGAATATCTCAAGGCCGCCGATATCAGCTATATTTTACTGGCGACCGACGGGTTTTACGACCTTTGGGAAAACTATGTCATCGGCGGTTTGCACGACATTAAGCGCCGCCTGATTGCCGGAGAGGACGACAGTATCATAACTGAACTTCGCCGTATCGAGACCGATGACCCGCATGGGATCAAGCATACGCGCTTTAAACTGCATGATGACGCCTCCTGGGTTCTGATGTCGATCGAGGGCTTTGGCGAAAAGGCCAGATCCCGCACCGGCCCCGAACGGCGCGAATAACCAGAATACTATGTGTTTTTAATCAGAGTGCGGATAGGCTGATGCCGATGAAGGTTTATCCCCTATGAAATTTCACCTGAAAAGCGCTGATGCCTGGGCCGCGATGGCGCAGGCTTGTGAGCAGGCCACGACCTGCATTGATTTCGAGCAGTATATTGTCCGCGATGATGAGGTCGGTCAGCGGTTTCTTGGTCTTCTGGCCCGCAAGGCCCGCGAAGGCGTGCGGGTGCGTATTGTGCTGGATGCCTTTGGCAGCCGCACACTTCTGACCAGTAAGGTGCTGGAAGAGACCCGCAAATCCGGCGCGAAAGTCATTTTCTATCACATGCAGAAACCGCGCCGATTTGTGCGTATCGGCGGCCTGTTTCCCAGAACCCACGCCAAATTGCTGCATGTCGATGACACCGCCACCTATCTCGGCAGTATGTGCATGGCCGAATATATGCGCGATTGGCGCGACACTATGGTCGCCCTGGAAGGGCCCGCCGCCACCGCCGCCCGGCGCGATTTCGATGTGCTGTGGCGCGATCTGGATGACGGGCAACTGGACGGCGATCCCGGCATTATCGGCGGCAATCGCGGCGGGGTCTATCTGGCGCAAAACCCTAAGGGTGGACAGCGACCGCTTTATGAAGCGCTTTTGGCCGCGGTCATGACCGCCCGTCATTCGATCCGGCTGGCGACCCCCTATTTCTTTCCGCCCAAGCGTCTGCGCCGCGCTTTGAAAGAAGCGCAAGGCCGCGGGGTCAAGATCAGCCTGCTCCTGTCGCAACATACTGATGTCGCCATAGCCGATCTGATCACCCATGCCCTGCTGGGGCAGTGGCGGCGGCTGGACTATGAGGTGCGTCTTTATCAGCCGACCGTTCTGCATGCCAAATATGCGGTGATCGACGACGATTGGGCGACGCTGGGCAGTTGTAATTTCGATCACTTAAGCCTGATGCTGAACCGCGAATGTAATCTGGTGATGCGTGATGCAGATGATGTGGCTTTACTGGCCGCGCAGTTCGACGAAGATTGCCGCCATGCCCTGCCCGCCAGTGCCGCCAAGGCCATGAAATTACGTTGGCACAACCGGTTGATCGGGCACCTTGGCGCCATGATTTCTCAGGCCCTGTAGATGAAGATACTGTTCAGCAATCTCGGCTATGCCACCGGCATCAGCGGCAGTCTGTATCACCATGTCACGCGCGCCTATCGCCACCTGTATCAACCGCCCGCCCAGCAACGCCGGGTTCTGGCGCAGTTCCGCCAGATCATGGACATTCACACGCCCGATCTGTGTTGTCTGGTCGAGGTCGATCGCGGCTCACTGCATTCGGGCTTTTTCAACCAGATTAAAGCCCTGCAATGTGGGCGTTACGAAACCTTCGATATCGCTGACAAATATGGCGAGACGAGCGCCGTTTCACGCCTGCCCTTTCATGATGGCAAGAGCAACGGCTTTCTGGCGAACGCACCGCTTGCGTTTTCACGGCTTTATTTCCGCAATGGCACCAAACGCCTGATCTACCGTATTGAGGCCATTAATGGTGTTACGGTTCTGTTCGCCCATTTTTCACTAAAAGCCGCCGTCCGGCAGAACCAGTTCGATGAGATTACCGAACTGGTGGATGACATCGGTGGCGAGGTTATCGTGCTGGGCGATTTCAACACACTTAACGGACTGGGCGAACTCGACAGCCTGTTGGCACGCGACAGATTACGGCTGCTGAACCGGCGTGATGAAGCCACCTTCACCTTCCATCAGTGGCGGCATACGCTCGATCTGTGCCTGTATACGCCGGGGCTGGAAAACCGTCTGGCGCTTGAAATTATCCCACAGCCCTTTTCCGATCACGCCGGTCTTCTGGTCAGTCTTGATCAGGCGGCCGCCTTGTGACCTTCGATACCGATTCCGCCCTGCCAGGAGGCTTTGAGGTTGAGTTCATGGTCCAGCCAGACGAGGTTGGCGTTGTGGCCGGGGGCGATAGTGCCGTAGTGGGCGTCAAGGCCGAGGAAGCGGGCGGGGGCGGTTGAGGCCATTACAGCGGCTTCTTCAAGCGTCAAGCCAACCATCTCCACGGCGTTTTTGACGGCGGTGGCCATGTCAAGGTCAGAGCCCGCCAGCGTACCGTCGGGGCCGACACAGACGCCGTTCTCGACGCGGATCAGCTTATCCTGCAGCATAAAGGTCTTGGTCTTTGAACCGACGGTGGGCATGGCGTCTGTGACGATCATGAACCGGTCGTGAGGGCGGCAGCGCACGGCGATTTTGAGTGCTACCGGATCGACATGGCGGCCATCAATGATCAGGCCGCAATAGACGCTCTGGTTCTCAAGGGCGGCCCCGACCACGCCGGGGGCACGGTGCGTGAACGGCGACATGGCGTTAAACAGGTGGGTGATGCCGGTGACGCCTTCGTCAAAGGCCCGCGCCATGCGGCCATAGCTGGCATCGGTGTGACCGCCCGCCAGTATAACACCGGCAGATACCAGCGCGCGGATATCGTCCGACGTCGCGGTTTCCGGCGCCAGCGTCACCAGCGTCTTGCCGTGTTTCAGGCTGGAGAGCAGCTTCAGGCTCTGGTCGGTCAGGGTGCGGAACTTGGCCGGATCGTGGGTGCCTTTGCGGGCCTCATTGATAAACGGGCCTTCGATATGAATGCCGAGAACCCCCGGCACACCGTCCTCGATCGCCCGCTCAGTGGCGCGCATGGCCGCATCAATGACCTCAAGCTCATCGGAGATCAGGGTCGGCAAAAAGCCTGTCGTGCCATAGTGTCTGTGGGCGGCACCAATGGCGGCAATGGCCTCAGACGAGGTGTCGTCATTGAACAAAACCCCGCCCCCGCCATTGACCTGAGTGTCGATAAAGCCCGGCAGCAGGTAGCCGCCGTCAAGGTCGATCACCTCACCGGCAGACGCGGTTTCAGAGGCGTCAAGGCTGACGATGCGCTCGCCCTCGATCGTCAGGCTGTGGCCGGTGACAAACCCCTTAGGCGTAAGGATCGATCCGTTGCGGAAGGTGGTCTTGAGGCTCATACGGTCTTGGTCACTTTGTTAAGGTGCGGCGGCGCGTCGGGATTGAGACCCCGCCGCAGCGACAGGGCGTTGGCAAAGCGGTAAAAGCTCTGGATCATCAGGATCGGCTCTAACGCAGGCTCAAAGCGTGCAGTGGGCAGGGTCGATGTATCGCCGCCGCCAGCATCGACCAGTTCGACCTTCGCTCCCCGTGACAGGAACTCGGCAGCGACCTCACGCACACCATCACCGGCAGTATCGGAGGTGGCAAAGGCCAGAATGGGAAAACCTTCGCGCACAATGGCCATCGGGCCGTGCTTGACCTCAGCCGAGGAAAACGCCTCGGCATGGAGAGCGCAGGTTTCCTTGAGTTTGAGCGCGGCTTCCTGGGCGATGCCGAAGCCATAGCCGCGCCCGATGACAAACAGGTTAGTGGCGGCCTCAAGCGTCGGCAGGGCGTGGGACCAGTCGCGGGCAAAGGCTGAGCGCAACTGATCGGGCAAGGCGTGGACGCTGGCTTTCAGGGCCTCATCCCCGGCCCATTCGGCGACAAGTGCTGCCAGACCCGCCAGCGAGACGATATAGGACTTGGTCGCCGCCACCGACAATTCCGGCCCCGCGCACAGCGGTAAGGCTTCATCGGCTAGTTCTGCCAGCGGTGACGTGAAGTCATTGACCAGAGCGACCACAAATGCGCCGGAATCTTTGTGAGCTTTGACCGAGGTCAGGAGGTCAGGGCTGCGGCCGGACTGGGAGATAGCGATACACAGGGTATCAGCGGCTAATACGGGGGCGTCATAGATCGAGGCCACCGACAAAGCCGCCGTCGAGGTCGGCACCCCGATCAGGGTCTCGATCAAGTACTTGCCATAGGTTGCCGCATGGTCGGATGATCCGCGCGCGCAGGTCGTCACGGCCTTCGGCGGATCAGCCCGTAGGCGCTCGGCAATGCGTGTCAGGGTAGCGGCGTTCGTGTCCAGAAACCGCGCCACAGCATCTCCGCCCTCAGCCGCCTCACGGTGCATCAGGGTGGTTTCAGGGTTGATAATTGCAGGCGCCATCTGATCTATGGCCATAATGAAATTCCTTTGTTGGGTACGGCTCAGGCCGCCACACGCGCGCGGTCGGTCACGATCTGGCGCAGGCGCATGACGGTCTGGATATCCGTAGTTTTGATATGGGACGGCACGAACCCAAGGGCAACCGCCTTCATGTCCTGAGCCGGGATGTTCACTGTGGCGGACGCATGAATGGCCCGCACACCGGTGGTGGTAATGATTTCGGCGGCATTATCCGGCGTTATGCCGCTGCCCGCCATGACCTCAATGCGCCCTGCGGCACGCTCAACCATAGCCGAGATTACTGACTGACCATCAACGGCGGATACGCCACCGCCGGAGGTCAGGATCGAGTTAAAGCCCAACTCCACAGCTATATCAACCGCCGCCACCGGATCAGGTGTCAGGTCTATGGCACGGTGAAGGGCGATCTCCAGCCCGCTGGCATGATGACGCAGTTGCATCAGGGTGGCTTCATCCAGATGGCCATCAGGCCGGTTGGCCCCAATCACAATGCCAGCCAGACCCGCCTGATGTACCGCATCAATGTCGCGCCGCATGGCATCAAGATCATGGCGCCCGTAAACGAAATCACCGGCGCGGGGACGGATCATAGCCCGTGTCGGCACGGGGCTCAGACGGGCCAGTTCGATAAGCCCCGGCGACGGGGTCAACCCGCCCACACCCAGAGCCAGACACAGCTCTATCCGGTCAGCACCACCTTCGACCGCCGCTATAAATCCGGCGGGGCTATCGACACAGATTTCGAGCCGGATCGTCGTCATGACATCACCGCCTCAACAGCCATGCCGTTGGATGCGCCGTGGGCCAGCAGGATCGCCCCTTCGATGGCATCATGTTCCGGCACCGCTAAAACTGACCGCGTCCAGGGTGCCAGCCACGGTGTCAGGACATCAGCCATACCCCCGACCAGACAGATTTGCGGCGCCCCCAACTCATTCAGACGTGCCAGATATTTGCCCAGATCCTGCGCGGCGCGCTCAACTATGCCGACCGCAATCAGATCGCCATCCGCCGCATGGGACATGATCATAGGGGCCAGCGTTCCGTAATCGCCGGGGCGGGCACTGGTCACCCATTTGACGACATCCGACGGATGGCCCCCAAAATGCGCCATGACCGCGCGGGTAAAGGCGGTGTGCGGGGCCAGCCCGTCAAAGCCATGCAGGGCCGCGCGGATCGCTTCGCGCCCCAGCACTGCTGCCGAGGCATCGTCATTGACCTCAAAGCCCCAGCCGCCGACCGCATACCCCCTGCCCCCAACCCAGGCATAGCCCGCCGAACCGGTACCAGTGATCATGATCGCGCCATCACGGCCCGAAAACGCGCCAAGGCAGGCGGCATGGGCATCGGTCGCCGCATTCGCAAAGGCAAACCGCGGGCCCGCCGCGATGGTGCGCTCACAGTCCGCCGCTGTCGTAATCCCCGCCAGGCCCAGACCAATACTGGTGTCACTGAAAATGGCGCGTGTCAGGTGAGCCTGCGCCAAGGCCCCGTCGATGGCATCCAGAATATGCGTCCAGATCAGATCCAGCCCCAGCCGGATATTGGCCGATCCACCAACCCCTTCGCCCAAGAGCGGCCCGTCACCGGTCACGCCTGATGCAGAGGCTGCGCGCAAACGGGCCCGGCACTTGGTGCCGCCACCATCAATGCCAATATAGAATGTAGTCGGCTTCATTGTCCGGCGACCTTTCGGGTGCCTGCTTTTGAACCTATGATAGCAAAGAACAGTATATAGAGATAGGCTGGAACCATTAACGCCAGAAAGACCAACTGAAAGTCATAGGTTTCTTTGAGCACTACAAAGGCCTGCGGTATTATAGCGCCGCCACAGATACCCATAATCATGATCGCCGAGCCGGTTTCGGTGTGACGACCCAGCCCGCGGATCGCCAACGGGAAAATCGCCGGCCACATCATGGCATTAGCAAAACCAAGCGCTGCCACAAAACCCACCGACACATAATCGCGTGTGAAATAGGCTCCGATGACAAAGGCCACACCCAGCATAGCGGAAAAACCCAGATAGCGCTCCTGAGAGGCAAATTTCGGAATAACAATCAAGCCGACAATATAGCCCACCAACATGCCAACCAGCGTGAACGATGTGAAATAGGCCGTCTGCTCGATCGGCAAACCAAAGGCGTGGCCATAGGTGCCAATAGCGTCTCCCGCCATGACCTCCACACCGACATAAAGGAACAGACACACCACGCCAAGCCACAGATGCGGATAGGAAAACAGGCTTTTGCCGCCATTGGCACCGGAGTCTGCCACCTTCGATTCGCCCTTGATTTCCGGCAAAGGCGACTTGAGCACAAACAGAGCCAGCAAGGCCAGAAACCCGGCCATGGCCAGATAGGGGTATTGAATCTTCGCGGCAAACGCATTCAGAAGGGCGTCTTTGGCCTCTGGCGTCGTGGCGGCGGCCACCTGCGCGTCCAGCTCTCCCACACCTTGCAGCACCAAGGCTCCGATAACGATAGGCGCCAGAATCCCGGCGAACTTGTTGAAAAAACCCATGACCGCGATGCGTTGCGCGGCACTTTCAATCGGGCCGACAATCGAAATATAGGGATTGGCCGCCGTTTGTAGCACGGCAAGCCCGGCCCCAATAATGAACAGGCCCGTCAGCGCGCCCTCAAAGATACGCATGGTCGCGAGCTGACCGAAAATCGCGGCCCCAATCGCCATGACCAGAAGCCCCAACGCCATGCCTTTTTTCATGCCGGTGCGCTTTAAGATAAACGCCGACGGCAGGGCCAGAAAGAAATAGGACATGTAGAAAACCATAGGCACCAGAAAGGCTTCGACGTCTGACAGGGTAAATGCCAGCTTGACGAAGGTAATTAACGGCCCGTTCAACCAGGTTACAAACCCGAAGATGAAGAACATGACGCCGATAATCCCGATCGTCACAAACTGGGAGGCGCCCTTAAGCGGCTGGGCCGGGACTGATGTGGTTTCCATGCGCTGCACAATACCTTTTATAAGGGCCTTTATATGACCTATTTGCCATTTTGGTATTGTTTAGTAAAATTATAAAATGATCGCCTTGTCCAGAAAAATATCAGCAACTTAAGGTGAAAGACATAATTAAGGGCGCAAAACCCTTTACAGGAGAAAATTTGTAGTGATTTAAGCGCCTTTCATGAACCTTACACCAACTCATGGAGCCAAAACGATCAGAACGATTGGTTCTGTATTGGACATGCCATTTGAGGCCATCCACGGAACCTAAATATCATTCAACTCCGCGACGACATCGTAAGCGTCACCACGATAATAGGACTGCGTAAATTCCGCCGCCCGGCCATCGCTGAGAAACCCGCGACGTTCGATAAATAAACCCGGATCTCCGGCGCGAATATTGAGTGTGTCGGCCTGATCCGCATTGAACGATATAGCGCGCAACCGTTGCAAAGCCCGAACCGGACGATTTCCGGCCCGTTCCAGCGCTTCGTACAATGAATTATGAACCGCATCGACGGACGGCAGGCAGTAGCCGGGAATAGTTGAATATTCGAGCGCCATGGTCGCATCATCGGCATAGCGTATCCGGTGGAAACGATAAACCAGCGATCCTGGCGATAAGCCCAGTGACAGAGCTTCTTCGGGCGTCACAGCACCTGCGGATTTAGACACCCACACACTGTGGGGTTTACGACCGCGTGAAATCATATCTTCCGAAAAGGACGACAATTTTGAAAAGCTTTTTTCGACCCGGGTCGCCACAAAAGTCCCTGCCCCCCGCCGGCGGGTCAGCAGCCCCTCAGAGACAAGACCGTCTATGGCTTTGCGCACGGTGATGCGTGAAACTTCAAAATCTTCAGCCAGATCGCGCTCCGGCGGAATGGCATCTTCGGCCAGAATAATCCGGTTTTTGATAGCCTCGCGCAGCACTTTTTGCAGTTGCAGGTAAAGTGGTGCCGGATCTTCTTTTTGCAGACGTCCGACCGCCTCAATAAACGACATTAATGTGCTCCGCGGCTATGGCAGTCTTTTTGATGCTGCTGTTTTTACCACATCTATTATATTGGTATGCACCCGTCAAACCGAAACCCCTGACGTTCGTCGTCCTTCGCTTTATAGCTTTTTATGTCTGCAGAGTTCAAAAAAAGCCTTATAATCCGGTTACATTTACAATTATCGCCCTGTATCCCGCAAAACTCAAATCAAAACAATGTCCTGAGACATTTTATATAACGACCCTGGTTGGAACGATATTGGTACTGTTATGCCTCAAACATCTGAACCATGACATAACGCTGGGTAAAAAATTCTTTTCCAATCGCGAAATCCACGTCTAAAAGTTCATATTCATAATGATCAGGGAAGTGTTATGACCTTCAAATTCATCGCCACCATAGTCGCCAGCACCGCCCTCTACCTGCTGCCGGTCAGCGCACAGGGCGAGACGCAGCTTCTGACCGGCGCCTATAGCGATGGTGCGCTCAAAGGCATGAAGCTGTTGAGGTTTGATGCTGCCCGCGACGAATTCACCATCGTCAAATCATTCGAGGCCATCGAAAACGCGTCCTTTGCCCTTTACGATAGCGACAATGGCCGCGTCTATGTGACAGGTGAGGCGGATACCGGTCAGGTCGGGGCTTTTAGACTGTCCGAAGATCATCTGACGCTAACACCGCTCGGTTATGTGTCATCTCTGGCTGGCTCACCGTGCTATCTGGCGCTCAGCCCGGACAAAAGCCGACTGGCGGTTGCTAATTATCACGGTGATATCGTGGCGGTATTTAAGATTGATGCGGCCAGTGGCGCCCTTCAGAGCAACCCAGACATTCTTAAAGGCACCGACACCACAAAGACGGGACACGCTCACTGGGTGCAATGGTCACCCGAAGGCGACAAAATCTATATGGTTGATCTGGGCCATGACGAAGTACGAGCCTATCCCTACGATGCCAAGACCGGGGCGATCGGGGCGGCGACCAGCGCCTTTAAAACACCGGTGGGCTCTGGCCCGCGGCATATGGCCTTTTCACCGGACGGCAGATTTGCGTATGTGGTGACCGAATATGCCAATACTGTCATCGCTTTGAAGCGTGAAGCGGGCGGCAGCCTGAGCGAATTACAGACAATTTCCACCCTTCCTGCCGATTATAAGGACAAATCGTTCGCCGCTCATATTCAGATAAATAAGGCAGGCGACACGCTTTATATGACCAATCGCGGCCATAACAGCCTGGGCGTATTTCGCATCCAGGCCGACGGGCAGCTTAAGCCGCTTCAGACCATCTCCACAGGCGGCGACTGGCCACGCTTTTTCCTATTGCTTGAGGATGAAAAACGACTTCTGGTCGCCCACCAGAGGAGCAACGACATCCGAACGTTCCACATCAATAATGACGGATCATTGGCCGAGACGCCTGTTAAGTTTGCCTTGCCCAAACCGGTGATGATCCTGCCGTTGAAATAGTCACAGACTCAAATCTGCATCCGCCGCGCGGATTTCGTCGATGTCTTCAGGGCTGTAACCCGCGGCCACCAGACTGCTCATCAGATATCCGCGCACCGCAGGCGTTGGCTCCACCCCGTCAACGCAAATAAGAGTGATCTTACCGCCCGCATCCACCACAAAGGCGGCAATTTCAGGCAGCGCGGGCACTGGAGCCGTTTTCTGATCAGAAATTAATCGCCTGTAGGCATGGGCGACCTCTGCCTGATGGGCACTACCCGTAACGAAGCCCTTATAGAGCGCAGTTACCCGTGCCTGTCCAATCATGACTGTTTGATAACCGGTCACGCGGGTAGGTTCTTCCGCCTGAGCCGGCAAGGCCGCACCCGCTATAAGGCCTGCAACGATAATGGATTTAAACATTCTGGACATGGCCACAACCACACTAAAAACCAAAGCCAAATGCCTTGGTATTCTGCCATATGGTTTGGCTCTGACTTTTTACCAGAGCGCCTCTCACAGAAATGTAACCCGCACGCGCACACACAGCCAAGATGTGGCATTTATGCCTCTGCCGCAGAGTCCCACCCATAAAAACGGCTCACAAGGAAAGCGCGATTAAACGAATTAATGGCTAAGGTCGGAGTTATAATCGGGCCTGATACCGGCTTCCCGCATGGCTTGCAGACTAAGAATGCCCAAAATCTTTGGTGCACCTTCTGAAGTTTTCGAGGCGGTGGCGTCCACATCATAGCGGTGGTCACCGACATGGAATATAGCCGGATTTTGCCGATCCTTGCGCGCCTGAAGCGGTTGATCGGAACCTTCTACGCGCACCCAGGCGCTGTCATATAATCTGATACTCATAAAATAATACTCATAGACATAAATGGCTAAAAAAAGTCTCACCGACGGTGAACCGGAGTTTCATAGCACACCGATCAGACCAAAGGGATAAAATTTGCGTCGGGAGTAGCATGACCTGTTTAAAACAGAGTTGACAGGCCCGTAATTTCCATCTGCCGGGCGGTCGTGCGAAACACCGGAATATCGCGCACATAGTCACTCAGCGCACCCTTATCCAAATAACCAGCACAAAAACGGTGCGCATCAAACATATCACCGACCATGTCCAGCAAGGCCCCGGTGAGGTAAATGCCACCACGCGCACCCATGATCATGGCGACATCAGACGCCATGCCGGCCAGCCAGTCTGTAACCAGACTAACCGCTTCCTGCGCTCTGGCGTCACCACGTCTCGCCATATTAACTATGGTCTGCGCGTCGGCACCTTGCGGATCGGCACCGTCGATGACGCCTATGGCGCGCCAGACCTCACACAGTCCGCTCAGGGACACAGTCATTTCACGTGAGACATGACCATGACGAGCTTTTAGCGACTTCATTACGGCCCATTGACGATCGGTCTTGACCGGCAGATCAGAATGACCACCTTCTCCCGGAAGTGCGGTCCAGCCGCCCGCGCCATCGGCCACAAGTGCTGCCAGACCCAAACCATAATGGGGCCCAAGCACCGCAATCACCGTTTCTTCGGCATTGTCGCCGCCACAGATTTTTGAGCGCTCATTGCGCCTCAGAGACGGTATAGCCAGCGCGCGTGCGACGAAGTTATTGACCAGATTAACTCTCTGCACATCCAGAAGTTCTCTCAGCTCCGTACGCGATATCGTCAGGTTTCCATCCGGCAGGTGAATGATACCGCCGTCTTCCCAGCCTCGCGAGGATATTGCCGCACCCTTCAGGCGTGGATTGTCTTTGCGTTTCAGGAAATCGAGGATGGCCCCATCCAGAGCATCCCGCCCTGTGCATTCATATTGCGCAGCATCCTCGGGCCGTTGCCCGGCTTCGGCCAGCGCCAGATTAACGTGCGACCCGATCGACAGATCGCACAGAAGAACCGGATCGCCCATCTGTTACTCCTAGGTATTACTATCCCTGCACAGGCGTCTGATGCGCCCTATATCTGTGCCCGGAGTATCGGCACCAATTCATAAGAAAGAAATAACAATTATTCAGCGTCAGATTATGCCGCTTTCGGTTCAGGTTTATCGCTGCCGAACGCGCCTAAGATGTGGTGAATCATACCCTTGGCCAGTTCTTCCTCACCAAAGAAGACCGTGCCGAGCTTTTCTTCACGAATGAAGTTCATCTCATCTTCACTGTGAGTGCGGATCACCAGTTTTATACCGGGATTGAGCCTTTGGGCGATCTCGCTCATCCGGCGGACATTCAGCGAATCCGGCGTGGCAATGACCAGCATGGCGGCGTGTTGAATATGGGCCTGGATCAGAACTTCGGGTTCGGTGGCATCGCCCGATACCGCAACCTTGCCCATCTGACGCAGGTCTTCGACCCGTTCGCGGTTTTGGTCAGCCACTACATAGGCGATGTTTTGGGATTCCAGGGCATCGGCAATGCGCTTACCGACCCGGCCAAAGCCCACCAGAACCACCTGTCCCTTGAGGTATTTTTCCTCGGTCGTGGCGGGCAGTTCGGCGTAAGGGTCTTCGCGACGATCCAGCTTGCGCCCCAGATCCGAATGTTTGACGAACCAGTTTGAAAACGGCTTGATAGCCGCAAACACAAACGGATTAAGCGCGATGGAAATAATGGCACCCGCCAGCACCAGCGACATCCCTTCGGGCGGCAGCAGGTTCAGCGACATGCCAAGCCCGGCCAGAATGAATGAAAACTCTCCGATCTGCGCCAGACTGGCCGATACGGTCAGCGCCGTCTTTAGCGGATAGCGGAAGAACAGCACCAGTCCCGCCGCGGCAATGGACTTGCCGACAACTATGATGGCCACAACCCCGAGCACCTGCAGCGGCTGCTCCATGATGATCTTCGGATCAAACAGCATGCCGACCGAAACGAAGAACAACACCGAAAAGGCATCACGCAGTGGCAGGGTTTCTTCGGCGGCGCGGTGGCTGAATTGGGATTCGCGCATCACCATGCCCGCGAAAAAGGCTCCCAAGGCAAACGAGACCGAAAACAGTTCTGCCGCCCCGAACGCAATCCCGATCGCGACCGCCACCACCGACAAGGTAAACAGCTCACGCGATCCGGTGCGCGCTACCTGCCACAAAATCCACGGCAGGACGCGTTTTCCCACAATCAGCATCAGAGCAATGAACGCCCCGACCTGTAGCAAGGTCTGGCCGATCGTGACCCAGATTCCGGCCGAGACCGTCGCCTCCTTACCCGACAACAGGCCCGACAGAGGCGGCAACAGCACCAGCACCAGAACGGTCACCAGATCTTCGACCACCAGCCAGCCGACGGCGATCTTACCGTTCATGGTGTCGATCAGATTACGGGCCTCCAGCGCCTTTAGAAGAACCACGGTCGAGGCACACGACAGACACAGGCCAAACACAATCGCTGGCCCCACGGCCCAGCCCCACATCATCGCCATACCGGCACCTAAGGCCGTGGCCAGCCCCATCTGCACAATGGCGCCCGGAAGGGCAATACGCCGCACCGACATCAGATCATTGAGCGAAAAGTGCAGACCCACCCCGAACATCAGCAGCATGACGCCAATCTCAGAAAGCTGCGAGGCTATACCCGCATCGGCGACAAAGCCGGGGGTTGCCGGGCCGATCAGAAAGCCCGCCACCAGATAGCCGACCAGAGCCGGCAACTTGATACGCTCGGCGATAAAGCCAAACACCAGCGCCAGCCCAAAGCCCCAGGCAATCGTCGTAATCAGCGAGATATTGTGATGGTCCATGCGGCAGAGGCCCTTTCAGTTTGAATGAGTATACCACGCCAGAAGGCGCACCCGTACGACGCCGCAAGCCTAGGGCTCGCAGATCATTTAAGCTCAATATAAGTCCCGAAAGACCTGACTTTGAGCGTATTTGGGGAGCAGGCATTATGAAAATATGCCTATGAGGCTTAATTTCAGGTCTGGGGTGCCAAAGGTCAAGACTTAATACGTATATTTCAGAGTTATTTTCTCAATAAATCTGAAATTCTGTCTTTTATACAGACCCGCCTTTAAACTAATCTCGATTATGCCGTGGCGTGATGGATGTTATCTGACGGTATTGTGCGCATAGCGCGGAAAATAGAACGCCGCCTCCGGTCGCCACAGCCCTTTGAGATCGGCATAGGGTACGACATAGTAATCGCCCATGCACGCCCCGATGACATGGGGCAGATCGGTCAGGGAAAACACCAGCCCCTTATCATTGAACGACAGGCTGTAGTCACGGTCAAAGCCCGCACCCATGCAGTCCTCCGGTGACTGCATTTTGAGATCATAGGCCGAACCCGGCTGGAGTTTTGCCAGCATATGGCCGTATTCCGGCCCATCCCGTTTCAGCAACCGGTTGATATCTAAAACCTCACCCCGGCGCAGGTCATAGAGCGCATAGCGGAAACTATTGTTGGGATAGGCCCCGCCACAATATGTCGAGCCGCCTTCGCGGATGACCATGAGGCTTTCGCTAATAAAGCTGACCTCGGAGTCATAGTCTTCCCAGCCGCCCAGCGTACCGCCACCGGCGTCTTCGGACTGCGCCCGGCAATCGAGCCCGTACTGGGTCATCCGGTAGCGCTCACGATCCAGCAGACGATTGACACGTGCCATAATGTCCGGTGACGGATGCCGTGACAGACGCGGATAGTGAATGCCCGTCCCCTTATCCGTCGCCATGACATAGCCAACCATACCGCTGCGCCGCTCCGGCCCATAGGTGGTCGTGGCCGCCAGTTGCCGCCACAGATAGGGGTTATCGCTGACCTCATAGTCGGACAGGTCATCAAGGGCGTAATAAAGCTCCGCCGCCTCGTGGACAGGTAAAAGGGCCACCACCTTACGATCTCCGACCGATTTTAACATCACTGGCAAACCGCTCAGGCGTCCGGTGGCAATCCATTGTCCGCTCAGGCCATTCGGACGGGGCGTCAGGGTAAAGCTGGCTTTGGCCGGGCACTGATCACTCTGAAGGTAGCAGGCCGGGTCATATTCACGCAGGATCAGGCGCACCCCGCGCCGTTCCACACCCAACTGAATATGGGTACGGTGTTGACGGTAAAAATAACGGGCGGCCGAGACGTCCTGACCCGCTTCTGTGCGGGTGCTCAAAATCTCCAGCACAATGGGGTGTTTACCGAGCGTGCCTTCATAGACCTGCTGATGGATCGCGGGGACAGCTTGCGCCGCAGCGGGGCTGCTGAACGCGGCCATGACAGCCCAGATGGCCAATGCTGTGATATGCGCAGTAATACGCAAAGCGCGCCTTCCCCTCCGTGACGATCAGAGCTTTATACCCTCCGAACCTCTGATTGCAAAGGCCTTACGCGCCAAACAATAACGCCGTTGTCCCACGCACCATGTCCTGAAGCGTTTCGCGGCTGGCCCCGGCGCGGGCACGCACGCCCAGATTGGCGGTCAGGCCGATAATCATCTGCGACAGGGCTTTGGGATCCTGATCCTGACGAATGAATCCCAAATCGCGGGCCTGAGCGAAAAAGGTCTCAAAGCGGTTATCAAACTGATCAATGGTATTTTGCAGCATCTCAAGGATGCTCTCGTGCTGGGGCGCTTCGTTCAGCGCCGTACACATGAAAGCGCACCCCAACGGATGCTCCGCCTCGCCGGTATAGGTGTCGATCATAATATCGAAATAGCGCCGAATGATCGAACGCACCGTATCATTTTGCCCGCTACAGGTCAGCACCGCATCAAGCTGACTGTCCGTACGGGCGCGGTAGCGCTGCATGGCTTTGAGATAGAGCGATTCTTTGTCGCCAAACCCGGCATAAAGGCTGGGGCGATTAACGCCGGTCGCTTCGACCAGATCATCCAGAGACGTGGCGGCAAAGCCTTTCTGCCAGAAAACCTTCAGCGCCTTATCGAGAACTTCACCCGGATCATAGGCACGCGGGCGGCCACGGGCCCGGCTGACGCGGGCATAGGCGCAGGCGGCATCATCAACGGCTTTGCCGGCACATTCCGCCGTTTCCGGCAGTTCCAGCTCCGCTTCAACCTCAATCCCATCGGACTTAATCCCATCAGATTGGGACGATGCCTTGGACCAGACGTCGGCACGATAGTGAACCATGATACCCAATACTCCTAAACGCAGCCACATCCGTGCAGCGCGCGACACCCCTTAATCTTATTATTGCCCGCCCGTGTTTCAAGTCACAGCCTTAAAGTCACTGCGGGCATTGCCTCAAGTGTAACCGCATCTAGCATTAATAGCCAATGCGTAAATGCCCCACCCGTTATGAACTAATTTTATGCGAATTAGTACAAAATTATTTACAAAACGGGGTTTGGGGTCTATTAATTTGCGAACCAGTACATAAATAGATCACGTTGGCGGTTATTCAAGAGCTAAAATGACCCTTTTCCGCGCTGACAGCGGGCCTTGCGTGATCGCATACCTTTAAGAATTTTACCCCTTTCTCCCCGAAGGACACTCACATGCGCACTTTCTCTTTTTCCCAGTTCTATAAGGAACGCCGTAAGACCCTCGTGGTCGCCGGTGCGTCGCTTCTGGTGCTCGGCGCTGCCACCGGCGGCCTGATCATCGCGTCATCGTCAACCGCGGCCTCAGATAAAACCGCCACCGCCGCCGCACCGGCCATTCCGGTCGGGGTCGCCATCACCACCGAGAGCAATGTCACGGCCTGGGAAGAGTTCTCCGGCAGATTAGAAGCCGTTGAACGCGTCGAAATTCGCCCGCGCGTCGCCGGTCAGATCAAGTCGGTGCATTTCCGCGAAGGCGCTCTGGTTCGTCAGGGCGATCTTCTGTTCACGATCGATCCGGCCCCTTATGCGGCTGAATATGCCCGCGCCAAGGCGCAAGTGGCCGCAGCCAGCGCCCGCCTTAACCTGACCCGCTCAGAGGAGGCCCGCGCCCAGCGTCTGCTGACGGATAACGCCATTTCGCGCAGTGAAGCCGAAAGCCGCCAGAACGACCTGCAGGAGGCTCAGGCCAATCTGGCCGCCGCCCAGGCCCAGTTACAATCGGCCAGCCTGAACCTCAGCTACACTCAGGTGCGCGCACCGGTTTCCGGCCGGGTCGGGCGCATTGACGTCACGCAAGGCAACCTTGTGGCCGCCGGGCCTTCGTCGTCCGTTCTGACCTCGCTGGTGTCGGTATCGCCGATCTATGCCAGCTTTGATGCCAACGAAGAGGTGATCACCCGCACCCTGTCTGAACTTAAGTCAGCGGGCGGCAGCGTGGCCTTTGAGCGCGTGCCGGTCACGCTGGAGGTCGGCGGCGGTGAGCCGGTAACCGGCAAGCTGCAACTGATCGACAACCAGTTCGATGCCTCAAGCGGCACGGTCAGGGCCAGAGCGGTCTTTTCCAATGCCGACGGCAAGCTGATCCCCGGTCAGTTCGTGCGCGTGCGCATGGGCGAAGCCTCAACCAAGCCCGCCGTGCTGATCCACGAACTGTCGGTCGGCACGGATCAGTCCAAGCGTTTTGTGTGGGTCGTCGGCAAGGATAACGCCGTCGAATACCGCGAAGTTACGCTCGGCGCCTCGGTCGACGGCCTGAAGATCGTCACCTCCGGCCTGAAAGCGGGAGAGCGGATCGTGGTCACCGGCCTGCAAGCCATCCGCCCCGGTGCGGTCGTGGCCCCGCAGATCGTCGCCATGACTGACGTTGGCAAGCCCAAGGCCTAATCCAGCCCCTTATCCCATTTTCAAAATTCTCGCCCACAAAGGGGCCCAAAAGGCACAAAGCCATGAATCTGTCCAAATTCTTCATCGACAGGCCCATTTTCGCCGGGGTTCTGTCGCTTCTGATCCTGGTGGCGGGGCTGTTAAGCTTACGCACGCTGCCGGTATCGGAATATCCCGAAGTCGTACCACCACAGGTTGTCGTGCGCGCCGTCTATCCGGGCGCCAGCCCGAACGTGATCGCCGAAACCGTGGCCACGCCTATTGAGGAAGCCGTCAACGGCGTTGAGAACATGCTCTATATGTCCTCGACCGCCACCTCTGACGGCGCCATGACCTTAACCGTCACGTTCAAGCTCGGCACCGATGCCGACCTTGCCCAGCAGATGGTGCAAAACCGCGTCTCTCAGGCCGAAGCCCGCCTGCCGGCCGATGTGCGCGCTCTGGGTGTGACGACGCAAAAGAGCCAGTCGTCCTTGCCGTTGGTGGTGCATCTTTATTCGCCCAATGACCGCTATGATGTGAACTACCTCAGGAACTACGCCCTGATCCACATCAAGGACCGCCTGCAATCGGTTAAGGGCGTCGCCCCTGTGCAGATGTTCGGCGGCGGCGAATACTCGATGCGCATCTGGCTTGATCCGCAAAAGGTCGCTGAACGCGGGCTGTCCGCCTCTGATGTCGCGCAGGCCATCCGCTCTGAGAACGTGCAGGCTGCCGCCGGTACCATCGGGTCTTCACCCGGCGTGCCTGATATCACCCTGCAAATGTCGGTCAATGCCCAGGGCCGCCTCAAGACCGAAGACGACTTCCGCGAAATCATCGTCAAGTCAGAAAACGGCGCGGTCACCCGTCTGGGCGACATTGCCCGCATTGAGCTGGGGGCTGCCGATTACGCCCTGCGCTCTCTGTTGAACAACAAAGCCGCGGTCGGTATCCCGATCAATGAAATGGCCGGGGCCAACTCGCTGCAATTGTCACGCGACATCCGCGCCACTATGGACGAACTGAAAAAGTCCATGCCCGAAGGTGTCGATTATCGCATCGCCTATGACACGTCGGAATATGTGCAAGAATCGATCGATTCCGTCATCCACACCCTGCTTGAGGCCATCATTCTGGTGGTGATCGTGGTCATCATCTTCCTGCAAACCTGGCGCGCCTCGATCATCCCGCTGCTGGCCGTGCCGGTCTCGGTCATCGGTACGTTCGCCGTGATGCACCTGTTCGGGTTCAGCATTAATGCGCTTACCCTGTTTGGTCTGGTGCTGGCCATCGGGATCGTGGTCGATGACGCCATCGTCGTTGTCGAAAACGTCGAGCGCAATATCGAAGCCGGTAAGACCCCGCGTGAAGCCACCTATCAGGCCATGCGCGAAGTCTCCGGCCCGATCATCGCCATCGCTCTGGTGCTGGTGGCCGTGTTCGTGCCGCTGGCCTTCATCACCGGCCTGTCGGGTCAGTTCTATCGTCAGTTCTCCCTGACCATTGCCATCTCGACCGTCATTTCGGCCATCAATTCGCTCACCCTGTCGCCCGCCTTGGCGGCTCTGCTGCTCAAAGGCCATGATGCCCCAAAGGACGGTCTTACCCGTTTCATGGACAAGTGGCTGGGTGGGTTCTTCAATGGCTTTAACAAGCTGTTCAAGACTGGCTCGAACAACTACGCTAAGGGCCTCGGCGGTATCATTCCGCGCAAAGCTTTGATGATGGGGATTTATCTCCTTCTGGTCGGCCTGACCATGGTCATGTTTAAGACTGTCCCTACCGGCTTTATTCCGGCGCAGGACAAGGCTTACCTTGTCGGCATGGTGCAACTGCCCGAAGGGGCCACGCTGGACCGCACCGAAGCCGTCGCCCGTGAACTGAGCGCCATTGCCATGAAGCAGGACGGGGTTGCCGATACGCTGGCCTTCCCCGGTTTGTCGATCAACGGCTTTACCCTGGCGTCCAATCAGGCGGTGGTATTCATGCCGCTGAAATCCTTCCATGACCGCACCTCCAAGGAAACCAGCGCCGGCGCGATTGCCGGAGCCTTAAACCAAAAGTTCCAGTCGATTGCCGGCGGCTATGTCGTCGTCTTCCCGCCCCCGCCCATTCTGGGGCTTGGCACCACCGGCGGCTTTAAGATGCAGCTTCAGGATCGCGGCGCTTTGGGCTCCGACGTGCTGGATAAGGCCGCCAAGGATTTTGTGGCCAAGGCGTACCAGACCCCGGAACTGGCCGGTGTGTTCACCAACTATCAGGTCAATGTCCCGCAAATCTATGCCGACATCGACCGCACCAAGGCCCGTCAGTTGGGCGTTAATGTCAATGACGTGCTGGAGACCATGCAGATCTATCTGGGGTCGCTTTATGTCAACGACTTCAACCGCTTTGGCCGCACCTATTCCGTCCGTCTGCAAGCCGATGCCCCTTACCGCGCCCGCGCCGAAGACATCGGTAAGCTACAGGTACGCTCCAACACCGGTGAGATGATCCCGTTATCGGCCCTGATGAAGATCGACCCGTCGTTCGGGCCGGTGACCGCCAGCCGCTATAACGGCTATCTGACAGCAGATATCAATGGTGGCCCGGCGCCTGGCTTCTCGTCCGGTCAGGCTGAGGCTGCGGCCATGAAGATCGCCGCCGAAGTCCTGCCGCCCGGCATTGAGTATGAATGGACCGACCTGACCTATCAGCAGATTTTGGCCGGGGACTCATCGACCATCATCTTCGCTCTGGTCATCCTGCTGGTCTTTCTGGTGCTGGCGGCTCAGTACGAAAGTCTTGTCCTGCCGTTATCGATCATCCTGATCGTGCCGATGGGTCTGCTGGCGGCCATGTTCGGGGTGTGGGTATCGGGGGGAGATAACAACATCTTCACCCAGATCGGCCTGTTCGTCCTGATCGGGCTATCGGCCAAGAACGCCATTCTGATCGTGGAATTTGCCCGTGAACTGGAACTGGCGGGACGAAAACCGCTGGCGGCGGCGATTGAGGCCTCGCGCCTCAGACTGCGGCCGATCCTGATGACGTCGATTGCCTTTATCATGGGCGTGCTGCCGCTGGTCACCTCCACCGGTGCCGGTTCGGAAATGCGCCATGCGATGGGGGTTGCGGTGTTCTCAGGCATGATCGGGGCCACTATCTTTGGCCTGTTCTTAACGCCGGTTTTCTACGTCACCTTACGCGCCATCAGCGGCAACCGTCCGCTGAAAGCCCATACACCCCACACCGACGATGCCGGACATCCGGTGATCGAAGGTACGCCGGTATCACTGTCGGCAAATTCAGAGGGAAATCCTCATGCTTAAGTCCATTACCACCTTTTCATTGGCCGCCCTGCTCCTCGCAGGGTGCGCCACCGAACCCCTGAACTCTGCCGCACTTACCCCGCCGCTGGCCTTTAAGGGCGAAGCAACTCCCGCCACCGCCGCCACAGCGCCGGTTGAGATGGGTCAGTGGTGGAAGGTGTTCGCCGATCCGACCCTTGATGGCCTGATCGAGCGGTCACTGGCCCGCAACACCGATATCCGCATCGCCGCCGCCCGTCTGGAACAATCAAAAGCTCTGGTCAAATCGGCCCGTTCCAGCCTGTTCCCGCAGGCCGGTATCGGCTACGGGGCATCGCGGGCCACGGAAGTGGGCCAGGACCCGAAAGCCTCGACCCTGCACAGCGCCGGTATCGATCTTTCTTACGAGGTCGATATCACCGGCAAGCTGTTCAGTGCGGCCAAGGCGGCCCGTCTGGATGCGCAGGCGTCCGAGGCACTGCTTGACGATACGCGGCTTTTGATCACAGGCTCTGTGGCGGAAACCTACTTTGCCCTGCGCGCTCTGGATGAAGAACGGGCTATTGTGCGCGACACGCTTACCGCCTACCGCACTACCTTAGACGTTACTCAACGGCGTTTTGAAGCCGGTGATGTGGCCGAACTGGATGTGGCCCGCCTTCAGACCGAAGTGTCGTCCAACGAGTCCGAGCTTCTGGCCCTTGATCGTCAGCGCGCCCAGATCGAAAACGCGCTAGCTGTGCTGACGGGTGAGGTTGCCACGACCTTTGATGTGGAATCCCAAAGCTGGGCGTCGCAGCCGTGGGCCGGTCATGTGCCGGTTGTACCTGCTGGTATCCCGTCCGATGTCCTGAAACGCCGTCCGGACGTTCAGGCCGCGGAGCTTTCGATGCAGGCCGCCCAACGCCGCGTCGGGATCGCCAAGGCCGCGTGGTTCCCATCGCTGACGCTAACCGCCTCTGGCGGCTATGCGTCCTCAGACCTGAGCGATTTATTCGAAGATGCAGGACGCAACTGGTCCCTGACCGGATTGCTCACTCAGGCGATCTTTGACGGGGGCCGCCGCAATGCCGGTATAGCGCTTGCCAAGGGTGATCTTGAGATTGCCTTTGCCGGGTATCAGCAGCAGGTTCTGGTCGCCTTTGCCGATGTCGAGGATCAACTGGCCGCCCGCCAGACGTTAGAGGCGCAGGCCCGCACCCAGACCGAGGCGCTGAACGCCGCGACCCGTGCGCTTAACCTGTCGCAGTCGCGTTATCGCAACGGCTATGTGTCGCAGCTTGATCTGCTCGATGCCCAGCGCTCAGAGTTACGCACGCGCCGGCTGGCCTTGCAGGTCAAGGCGGCCCAGTACCAGTCCAGTGTGCGCCTGATCCGCGCGCTGGGCGGAGACTGGACGGTATAAGCCACCTTATCTTCGATACGATGACCTCAACCCTCCCCTATCCGGGGGAGGGTTTTTCGTTGCATTTTCTGCAACACTGAATCAGCATTTGATTATCTTCTGAAACGCATGGATTGAGCGTACATATTCGCCAACGACCTGATGTCGCAGGCCGTCCTTGAACTCAGATTTGAAAGGAACCTGTGTCATGTCTAAATTGGAAACCGCAACCCCCGCCCTTGCCCGCACACTTATCGCGGCCATCTTTATCGTCTCTGGCCTCTCTAAGCTGGCCGCCCCCGAAGGCACGATTGGATATATCGCTTCGGTCGGCCTGCCCCTGCCGGAAGTCGCCTATATCGGGGCCGTGGCTGTCGAAGTGGTCGGCGGTTTGATTTTCCTGCTCGGCTATCAAACCCGTCTGGTAGCGCTGCTGCTGGCTGGTTTTACCATCGCGACCGCTGTGTTTTTCCATAATGCCCTGGGTGATCAAAACCAGTTCATCCACTTCATGAAGAACATCTCGATCGCCGGTGGCTTCCTATATGCCGCGGTATATGGCGGCGGGGTGTTAAGCGTCGATCATCTGATCAGCAGAGGCCGCAAACCCGTCGCCGCATAACCCGCAACCTCTCCCCCAAACCTCACGCCTGCCGCACCCCCGGCAGGCGTTTTGTTTTTGCGATAAATATCGGACAGCCGCCCCTAAGAAACCCGTAAGCGCCTGTGCTTACTCAGCCCTGATTTTCCGCTCGCGACTCACGCACTGATGCCTTGTGAGGCTGCGCCTATAGTCGGCTTAACAACCCACAGCGCAAGGAGAGCCTGCCGTGCTTGATGTTCAAAAAACACAAACGCTCGATACCGCATCCGACCATGAGGTTGTGGGATCTATCGTGCCACAAGCCCCGCAGCCGGCTGAAGATACTATAGTGGCCCCCAATACGGACTATGCGACCTCTCTTGATGCCGCCCAGTGTCTGGCCAAAGATATCCGTCGCCTGATGGATGGCGTGGAAAACACCGCCCTTAAAGGCGACGTGAAATCGCGCATCGAGAATCTTAACCGCTGGGCCAAGACCTATTGCGAAGGGCTCAATGCCGCCCGCAAAATTGGCAACCGCGGCCTGAGCGGACTTTATGAAGCGCAAAAGGAAATATCCCTAGCCCTCGAAGAATATTTGCGCCTCGATGACGAAGGTGGTCTGCCGTCGAACGACGATGACGCCCGTAAAACCGATGAACTGAGATACGCCCTTAAGCGGATCAACAAGCTCATCCCGGCCATCGAAAATTCGTTCGGTCAGCCAACTGAACTAAGCCCCGCAACTGGCCCCGTAACTGGCCCCGTAACTGGCATTGCCTCAGCCCTCAAGCCGTCCTGAACGCAAAAAGATAAAAAGGAGACACCCATGACTGCCTATAATGCGGCCCGTTACACACCCCCTGCACATCCTGTGGTACAGCCTTACGCCGGTGGATATGACGTGCCCGAACCCCGGCCCGAACCGCTGTTTGCAGACCTTTATGATGTCCATGACGATTTTAACGATATTGCGCTCTATGTGACGCGCGCGGAGGGTTATCGCGATGAATAAGAACCTTGTCATTGCTTCACTTATCGGCCTGCTGGTCATCGTGGCCGCCGCCGTATTCATGAACATGCCCGACAATCGCACCGCCGGAGAGCGGGTCGGTGATGCGGTCGATACCCTGCCGCAAGGGGTGGATAAGGCGGCTGAACAGCTTGAGGACCGCACCCCGGCCGAGCGCCTCGGTGATGATATTAAGGAAGGCGCTGAGACCACCGAACAGAAGGTCGATAAGGCTACCGACGGGAATCCCAAAACATAGGCCCAAAATCATAGGTGAGTAGATTATGAAACCGATTTTTCTTTGGCTTTTAGGCATCCCTATCCCGGTTATTATCCTGCTTTATGTTTTCGGGGTGTTTTAGCCTACGCCATTCAGGTTTGCGATCGCGCTCAGTCCCCGTCCGCGTCAGCAACCTGATCCGAGAGGGAGCAAGTTCACCGCTTGCTCCCTCTTTTTCCGCTTAAATCTTATCGCGTGATCACCGTCTTTGTTTGACCTTGGTGGCGTTGTGTTGGTATTGAAATCCTATGAAAAGTGATCACACGCCCACGTCGAAAGCCAGTGAAAATGGCACATCGACGAGCAATGCCTCCGGTACGGCGTCAATAGACGGGCAGTCTCATGACGAAATCCGTGAGCACCTGCACCGGCAGATGCTGTCGGCGGTGTCCCATGACCTTAAGACGCCTCTGTCGACCGTCATCGGATCTCTGGAAGTGATCAACCTGATGGGCGCACGCCTGTCCGAAGATAAGCGTAAAACCCTGATCGGGTCGGCCCTGACCGAAGCCTACCGGCTGGATAACTTCATCACCAATATTCTCGATATGGCCAAGTTTGAAGCAGAAGCCGTGAGGCCCCGACCGCAGCCGGTGGGACTGCATCAGCTCATTCAGGATGCCCTGACGCGGCTGGGCCCGCTCAAGGCGCGTGGGCGGATCGAAGTCATTCGCGGCGTCGGAGACGACGGCCTTACCACCGATCCCATGTTGTCGGCCCGCGCCATTGGCCTGGTGATCGAAAATGCCTTAAAACACGGCGGCAGCCGTGGCCCGGATGGTGCCGAAGCACCGGTCATCGAGATCAGCCTCGGCTTTGAAGAGGGGCACCCGTGCGTGCGCATCCGTGACCACGGCGCGGGCATACCTGCCGATAAGCAAACCATGATCTTTGATAAATATACCCGCCTCAGCAAGGCCGACCAGCAAAACGCCGGCACAGGTCTGGGCTTAACTCTGTGCCGCCATATCATGACGTTGCTGGGTGGGCAGGTGACGGTCACCAACCATGAGGATGGTGGTGCCGTATTCAAGCTGTGCTGGCCAAAGTAATCTTTAAATCACGGCATAAAAAAACCGGCCCTCCCAGGCCGGTTTTGTCGTTTAAAATAGCATAGTTTTAGAGCGGCGGATTGGCGTTTCGGCCGGTAACCATTCTGTAGATCAGGCCCACGACAAACAGCACCACAAAGATAACGGCGATGAATTTGGCGATATCGGCAAAGGTACCAGCCAGACCCCCGAAGCCAAAGAAAGCCGCGACGACCGCCAGAATGAAGAACGTGATAATCCAGTTGAGCATGGTATTCCTCCTTTAGCGCATCGTCCCCATTGTCAGGTCAGAAACGCGCAATTCAGTGTAAACGGCTTAACCGTAACGCGTGCGGCGATGCCTCAACATCCACACTAAA
The DNA here is from genome assembly GCF_028550435.1 of Asticcacaulis machinosus. Lineage (GTDB taxonomy): Bacteria > Pseudomonadota > Alphaproteobacteria > Caulobacterales > Caulobacteraceae > Asticcacaulis > Asticcacaulis machinosus. The sequence goes on from NZ_JAQQKV010000002.1 coordinate 644,601, forward strand.
TTTCCGCCGATAAAGAAACAAAACCTAGTTTCAATCTGAATATAAGTAAGCGGTAAGGCATGAAAAAACCCCTCGGCTCAAGCCAAGGGGTTGTTAGAAATAGGGGTAAAATTTCGCTTACATCACCAGATCCATACGGTAGCCAATACCAGACTCCGAAACGATGGATTTGCCCAGCCCCGGCACGGTTTCCAGCTTTTCGCGCACCTGACCAATATAAACGCGCAAATATTGCGTATCATCCAGATGCGCCGGCCCCCAGACTTCTTTCAGGATTTGCTTATGGGTCAGCATCCGCCCACGATTGACCAAGAAGTAACGCAGCAGGTCATATTCCTTGGGCGTAAAGGCGACGCGCTCATCATTGATGAAGACTTCGTGGCGCACCAGATCCATGCGGATCGGGCCGTGGGAAATGTCAGGCTCACCAACTTCTTTCACCGCCCACTTGCGCAGGTTGGCATTGATGCGCGCCAGCAGCACTTCGGCCGAGAACGGCTTGGTGACATAATCGTCCGCGCCCATATTCAGGGCCGGCGCGGCATCGAGGTCTTCGGAACGGGCGGTCAAAACCACGATCGGCACATTCGACCATTCACGAATCTGGGTGATGACATCCTTGCCATCCATGTCCGGCAGGCCAAGATCGAGCAGGATCAGGTCAGGGCGCACCGAAGCGCTCATCCGCAGGGCCTGCTTACCCGTCTCACATTCACAAACCTTGAAGTCCGCCACATCGAGAAAGATGTTCAGCATTTTGCGGATTTCTTCCTCATCATCCACGATAAGGATGGTGTTTTTCTTCTCTAACATGGACATGACCTGTCTTAGTGGGTTGTGAGGCGTTGTGGACGAATTTACCGTTTCTGAACGAAGTTTACGACCGCGTTTATGTGTTTAGAACTACGCACCCAAAAATAAAATTTAAATGCGTCCATAAGGGTTTACAAAGCGGTTTCCGCTAAAGGCGAATAAAACGCGGCCCCATCAGAATGATGGCTGCCCCGATCAGGCAAACGGTCGCGCCAATCAGGTCAGTTGCCAGTGGCCGCACCCCTTCGATCCGCCATAACCATACGAGCGAGGCGGCAATATAGACCCCGCCATAAGCCGCATAGGAACGGCCGGCATTATCCGCCTCGATCAGGGTCAGAAGGTACGCAAAAACCGCAAGTGCTGCCATACCGGGGATCAGCCACAGCGGCGACTTATCAAGCCTCAGCCATGCCCAGAAACTGAAACACCCAGCGATCTCGGTCAGGGCCGCCGCCCCATAGATTAGGATATTTTTCACGCCAGATGGGTCTTGAAAAAGGCCAGGGTGCGCGCAAACGACTGCTCGGCGATGGCCGCCTTATAGACCTCAGGGCGGGTCTTATTAAAAAAGGCGTGATCGGCCTCATAGCTGAACAGTTCCGGCGGATTACCGGCACCAACCATAGCAATCTGAATGTCGGAGACCACCTGCGGGGTGACCCAATCGTCCTGGCTGCCGAAGTGACCCTGAAACGGGATCTTGATATCCTTGGGATCAGCAAAGGCTTTCGGAGGCACACCGTAATAGCAGACCGCCGCTGCAAAACCATCAAGGCGGGCTGCTGCCGCAATCGTCAACGCCCCGCCCATACAAAAGCCCATAATACCGATCTTGCCGCCACGGGTGTTGAGATAGTCGCGGGTAGCCACAATATCCTGATGGACCGCGCCCGGAAAGTCGAGGTTGTTCATCATATGGCTGGCTTCATCGGCATCACCGGTGACGCGGCCATGATAGAGGTCGGGAGCGATGGCATTAAAGCCACCTTCAGACGCCACACGATCGACAATCCATTTGATATGATCGTTCAGCCCCCACCATTCCTGCAGCACAATGACGCTGGGTTTTGCCGGATCAAGGTCGGAGACATAGGCCGCAAACGTGCCGCCATCCGGTCGGTTGAGGTCAATAAGCTGTCCCATAAAAACTCTCCTGCAAACATGATCGCCTAAGGGGTACGCCGGTCTTCGGTATAGGATCAAGGTGTTTTTGCAATTGATTTGCGCGCATTTTGATTCTGGCATGGCAGGCGCCGAAACAATTGAGCGGCCCCGTAATGGCGCAGTAAAATAAAGTGACGGCTAACGGTTTAAATCGCATCTTTGCAGACTTAGATGAACAGCATCGGTTCATAGGAGTCACCCATGCAATATCGTCAGCTTGGCCGTTCGGGCCTTAAGGTTCCGCGTTTAAGCTTTGGCACCGGCACCTTTGGTGGCAAGGGCGACATGTTCTCCAAATGGGGGGCGACCGATGTGTCCGAAGCCTCACGCCTGATTGATGTCTGCCTCGATCACGGTCTTAACTTTTTCGACACCGCCGATGTCTATTCGTCCGGCGCATCCGAAGAAATCTTAGGCGCTGCCCTCAAAGGCCGCCGCGATCAGGCCCTGATCTCGACCAAGGCTACCTTTACCACCGGTAAGGGGCCCAATGATAAGGGCTCATCACGCTATCATATTGTGCGCGCCGCGGAAGCCAGCCTGAAACGGCTCGGCACCGATCATATCGATGTCTATTTCATGCACGGCTATGATGCCCTGACCCCGCCCGAAGAAATGCTGTCGGCGCTCGATACGCTGATCACATCCGGCAAGGTCGGCTATATCGGCGCATCCAACTATTCCGGCTGGCACCTGATGAAGTCGCTGGCCACATCTGAGCGTTATGGCCTCAGCCGCTTTGTGGCCTATCAGGGCTATTACTCACTGATCGGACGCGACTATGAGTGGGAACTGATGCCGCTGGCGCAGGATCAGGGCGTCGGTACGATGGTCTGGTCGCCGCTCGGCTGGGGGCGTTTGACCGGCAAGATCCGCCGCGGCGTTCAGGCCAGCGAAGGCCGCATTGCTCAGGGTGGCGACGCCGGCGGCCCGGCGGTCGAGGACGAATACCTTTATAATGTCGTCGATGCCCTGACCGAAATCGCCGCTGAGGTCGACAAAACTGTGCCGCAGGTGGCGCTCAACTGGCTGCTGCAACGCCCGACCGTGGCCAATATCGTCGTCGGCGCCCGTAACGAAGCGCAATTGACCCAGAACCTTGGGGCCCTAGGTTGGGATCTGACACCTGATCAGGTGGCCCGTCTGGATGCCGTCTCTACACGGCCCAAGCCTTATCCCTACTGGCACCAGATGGAATTTGACGAACGCAACCCAAAGCCGGTAAAGTGGTGATCTGAGGCTCAACAAGGGATAACATAATGCGGCAACTGCCTTTGGCCTTGATCTTCATAGGCAGTTCCGCGTTAGCGCAAACCCCGACCGTGGTCGTTGAGGGCAATCGATCGTCCGCAAACCCGATCGAGTCCTTACGTCAAAAAACCGGTGATGTGGCAGGGGCCACCGAATTTCTGAATCAGGACGACTGGTCAAACCGACGGGCGATTACGCTCAAGGACATGGTCGATTTCACGCCGGGCATAGTCGCTCAAGCGCGCAACGGCGCGGAATCGATGCGATTGTCCGTGCGCGGATCGGGCCTTACCCGCACTTTTCAGGGCCGCGGGATTTTGTTGCTTCAGGACGGTGTGCCGGTCAATACCGCCGACGGTAGCTTTGAGTTCAACACAATCGATCCGTGGCTGGTTTCCAATCTGCAAATCCTGAAAGGCGCCAATGCGCTGGAGCAGGGGGCGACCCAGCTTGGCGGATCGATCAATCTGATCACGCCGGTCGGCCGGGATCATGATGGTTACAACGTGCGGTTAGAGGGCGGGCCGGACGGGCACCAACACCATCTTGTACGCTATGGATTTGCGGACGGTTCGATTGATGGATTTATCGCCGCCACCTATCTGGCTCAGGACGGCTATCGTCGCAATAACGCCCAGGAGTCCATGCGTATCGCCGGCAATTTCGGGTGGCAGACCAACGATCAGTTCGAGCAGCGGCTTTATCTGACCCTGAGTCATGCCGAGGCCCAGATCCCCGGCACGCTGAACCTGGATGAAATCGCCACCGATCCCCGTCGCGCCAATCCGGCCAATGTGGCAGGCCGCTTCCGGCGCGATGTCGATCTGGGGCGGGTAGCCTACCGCGCCACCTATACGGACGGTCTGTCCGAATGGCAGAGCATAATCTACGCCAGCTACCGCGATCTGGATACACCGGTGACGGTCGCCATCCAGAGCCAGTCACGCGAAACCGGCGTGCGTTTGCGCTATGGTTACGGCCTGCGCCCCAATCGCTTTACGGCGGGCCTGAATGTCTATTACGGCCTTGAGAAAGAAAAGCGTTTCGTTAATGCGGGCGGAGTCGCCACAACACCCATTGTCCGGCGCGATCTGGAGGCCCTGACGACTGAGGCCTATGCGCAATATGAACACCTGATCGCGCCCCATACCACCGCTATTGCCGGGATTCAGGCCGCCATAGTTGCGCGCAATATTGCGCAGCATTTCCCCACAATTGCGCGCCGCGACCGTGATTTCAACGGCCTCAGTCCGCGCCTTGGACTGCGCTATGACGGCGACGGCGTGACCGTGTTTGGCAATCTCAGCCGCTCCTATGAACCGCCGACTTTGAGCGAACTGTCCGGCGGTAATGGGCCGGGTTTCAACAGTCTGGATGACCAGAGCGCTACTACCTTAGAGATCGGCGCACGCGGCCAACACCGCGACATCCGCTGGCAGGCCGCCGTCTATGATAGTGAAATCGACGGCGAATATATCATCCTGCGTCAGCCCGACGGCTCATCCGAAGCCATGAATGCCGACCGTACCCGCCATGCTGGCCTTGAGCTGGGTGCGGGCGGGCGTTTGAACGAGAAAGTATCGTTTAACGCCGCCTATACCTATAGCCGCTTCCGGTTCCGCAATGATCCGGTTTACGGCAATAATGTTCTGCCAGGCGCGCCGGAGCATTATCTGCGCGCAGAACTGAGCTATGATATCGGCCCTGTGACCGTCACGCCCAATGTTGAATGGACACCGCAAGGTTACCCGGTCGATATGGCCAATTCCTTAAAAACCGAAGCCTATACGGTGTGGGGCCTGAGAGCCAACTGGAAGCCTGTGGATGCCGATTGGTCAGTCTATGCCGACCTGCGCAACCTGACTGATGAGACCTATGTGACCACCACCAATGTCATCGCCAATGCGTTCGGTAATGATGGCCGCCATTTCTACCCCGGCGAAGGCCGTGCGCTCTATATCGGCCTCAGCCTGCGCTGAAGTTAGACGTCAACAGGTGCGGGCGCATTCGTCCGGGCAATCTCCACGATCACGTCACCGGCCTGCAGCGCATGGGTCTCAACCTCCCAGTAGCCATAGATCTTTCCGTGCCGGCAGATACGCACACCCTTGCCCGTAGTCAGCGCCTCCAGAGATTTGCCCACTTCTTTGGCGGTGATTTCGCGCTCACGTAGCACGACCTTACCATCGGCAGAGGCCAGATCGGTGATGTATTCGACGACATGGCGGCCTTCGGACGCGCGCGCCAGCAGATGCCCGCCCATGCTGACCGGATTGATGACATTGCCGGCACCTGCCTGACGCATCAGGTCTTCGTTTTCCGCCGCCCGCACCGCCGCACTGATCGAAACGTGCGGGTTCATCTGGCGCGCACTCAGCACGATCAGAACCGTGGAATCGTCGCGGTGGGTGGAGATAATAACCGCGCGCGCCGTTTTGATGCAGGCCGCGTCTTGTGTGGCATTCATGGTCGCGTCGCCTTCGATGCCGGTGACACCGCGCTCCATCGCCGCTTCAATACGTGCAGGACTTTGATCGACGACCACAATCTCCTGCGGCTTCACCCCCTGCCGCAGCAGTTCGGTGACCGCCGCTTCGCCGGTCGCGCCATAACCATAGACGATGATGTGATGATTCAACCCCTGACGGATCATGCGCGTTCGCAATTGCTCCCATGTACTTTTCAGCACCAGAGTATAGGCCGTGCCGAAGAAAATAATCCATATGAAAAGCCGGATAGGGGTCACAATGAAGGTATCAAACATGCGCGCGCGATCGGTCACCGGCACAATATCGCCGTAGCCCACCGTGGTCACCGTAATGGCGGTGAAGTAGACAACATCAAGGAAGGAGACGTTACCGTCAGTATTATCACGCAAGCCGCCGCGGTCGAACCAGTGACCGGCCATAGCGATCCCCAAAAGACCAATAACCAGCACCGCCCGCAGCCATAGCGACTGCCAGACATTCAAGCCGCCCTTACGTTTCAGCACCACCGGCGATGACGGTTTAGGCGCAAAGTGCATGGGCGCCCACCTTTTGCGAATATTGCCCGATCATTCTCCACGTCCCTTTCAACAGTACCTGACTACATGGCTACTTGATAAAATATCTATAGTCGGTTTTGGGCATGATACCACAGCCGCCCAGCGCCTGCGGAATTGCAACAGTCATTGACAATAGATTTTATATCTAATAATCATGATATATGGATAAATTGCAATCTCTTACCGCTTTTGGCGCCCTCAGTCAGGAAACCCGGCTTGACGTCGTGCGCCTGCTGATCACGTCCGGAAGCGATGGCATGGCGGCGGGCGAAATCGGTGACGCGCTGGGGGTTAAACAAAATACGATGTCGGCGAATCTGTCTGTGCTGGCCCATGCGGGACTGGTCAGATCCGTCCGCGAAGGCCGCAGCATTCGTTACTTTGCCGACTTTGACGGCATCAAGGGACTTTTGGGTTTTCTGATGCAGGATTGCTGCGGCGGTCAAAAGGATCTGTGCCAGCCGTTTATTGATCAGGTCATGTGCGGGTGCTGACGGTATGACCTACGCCTTGGGACGCAGACTGTTGGCCGAAGGCATCGGGACGGCACTACTGCTGGCCACTGTGGTCGGCTCAGGCATCATGGCCGAACGTTTGTCAGGTGGAAACATTGCCCTTGCCCTGCTGGGTAACACGATCGCAACGGGCGCGATGCTGGTCGTGCTGATCACCATGCTAGGCCCGATTTCGGGTGCGCATTTCAATCCGGCCGTGACCCTCATCTTTGCCCTTAGGCGTGGCATTTCTTTACGCCGCTCGATAGCCTATATCACCGCCCAAGGGGTCGGCGCCGTGGCGGGTGTGTGGCTGGCCCACGCCATGTTTGATGAGCCCTTGCTTCAGATTTCGCAGCGCATCCGCACCGGGCCATCACAATGGCTGTCGGAAGGGGTTGCGACCTTTGGCCTTGTCTTCGTCATTATGGCCACGCTCAGAGCCAGAGCCGATTTCATTGCGGTGGCCGTTGGCCTCTATATCACCGCCGCCTACTGGTTCACCGCATCGACCTCATTCGCCAACCCTGCCGTTACCCTGGCGCGCAGCCTGTCCGACAGCTTTGCCGGCATTCGCCCCGTGGACGCCCCGGCCTTTATCGCGGCACAGATCGCAGGCGCGCTTATGGCCTATCGGGTCTGCGCGTGGCTTCTCAAACCCGAAACGGAGCGAACAGCCTCATGACAATTACGATTTACCACAACCCCGACTGCGGCACGTCGCGCAATGTGCTGGCGATCCTTGAGGCTGCCGGTTACACCCCCACGGTTATTGAGTATCTAAAAGTTGGCTGGCAGCGCGATCAGCTTATGGGCCTGCTCACCGAGGCGGGCCTGACGCCGCGCCTGGCACTACGCGAAAGCAAATCCCCGGCAAAAGACCTGGGGCTGCTTGATCCCTCTATCAGCGACGAAGCCCTTCTGGAGGCGATGCTGGAACATCCCATACTGGTTAACCGCCCGATTGTGGTCACAGATAAGGGCGCAAAACTGTGCCGCCCCAGTGAGGCTGTCCTTGATCTGATGGATAGATTCCCAACCGGCCCGTTCTATAAGGAAGACGGAGGCCTTCTGATCGATGCGCAGGGCAACCGCGTCGCCTGACGTGAGCCACAAAAAAACCCCGCACTATGGCGGGGTTGTTTTGGTGGAGCTTAGCGGGGTCGAACCGCTGACCTCTTGCATGCCATGCAAGCGCTCTACCAACTGAGCTAAAGCCCCATTATCAAAATGGTCTCAGACCATATGTCGCGTCCGAGGCGGCGACTTCTAGTGCAGGCATTTTTGGAGCGCAAGCCCTTTTTCAAACTTTTCCAAATTTTTCACAGCCAAATAGCTGAGCCCAAAGAAAAGGCCGCACCCTTTGCAGGATGCGGCCCATACACAGGACAAGCCCGTTTAGATGTCGTCGTCTTTTTCCGGACCGATGCCGTCGATATCTTCATCGAAGGTGTCGTCATCCTCATCTTCGAGGAACGGCACATCATCGTCATCACCATCATCGACCAGATCGGCATCTTCGATGTCCATATCAACCGCATCAGGGGTGATGCGTGCCGGATCGGCGGGATCCAGGTCTTCGTCTTCGTCGATCAGCACCGGATCATCGGCAACGACTTCGTCGATTTCCGGGGTGATGATTTCGGGCTCTTCCTCATCATCGTCCTCATCGCCGGTCTTGCCCTTGACCTGATCCTCGGCCTCTTCGTCCGTATCCTCATAGTCGGTCGGGGTCGCACGTGTGCGCACCCGGCGAACCTTGATCGCTTCTTCAGGATCGAATTCAAAGGCACACTTTGGGCAATGCGCCGGGCGTTTTTGCAGATCGTAGAATTTTGCCGTGCAATTCGGGCAAATCTGTTTGGTACCTAAGGCGGGATCAGCCACGAGACGTCCTTCTTTAGAATATGCGCGTAAAACCATTTAGGATGGTCATCCGGGCACACAGAAATTTTGAGTCTTGGCCCATGCCACTAGAGAGGCCATCTGTCAAAGGCTTAAATATGCCCCGCCCCTAAAATTTATCGTGTTTTTGGTAAGCGCAACGTCTCATCAGAAACGCAAGCCGTGATTTACGGGCCCCACGACGTGGCCATCAGGATGATAAATCAATATTGTGCATTGGCCATTATTTGCTACTAAGCACGCCATGACCTCCTTTCAAATGCCCAATCCTGCTATTGCCGTAAAGCTGAAATGTCCGCAGCAAACCCTGAGCGGCCAGATCGCCCTGCCGGGATCGAAGTCGATCACCAACCGGGTTCTGTTGATCGCGGCTCTGGCAAGCGGCAAAAGTCACATCAGCGGCGCGCTCAAAAGCGATGACACGACCTATATGGCGCGCGCCTTGCGCCAGCTTGGCGTGACCGTTGAGGATGCGGGCGAGACCGATTTCGTGATCGACAGCTCAGGCACGCTTACGCCCTCATCTGAGCCGTTGTTTCTGGGCAATGCCGGCACGGCCGTGCGCTTTCTGACAGCCGCCGCAGCCAATATCACCGGCACGACCGTCCTCACCGGCGATGAACATATGCAGAAACGCCCGATCGCGCCGCTGGTTCAGGCGCTGAATGAGGCCGGTGTGACCGCCACGGCACCTACCGGTTGCCCGCCGGTGACCGTCACCAGCAATGGCGGCTTTGCCAATCGCACTATTGAGGTCGATGCCAGTTTGTCGAGCCAGTATGTCTCGGCCCTGATGATGGCGGGGGTCAAAGGTGATGCGCCGTTCAGCCTTAAGGTCAAGGACGGCGATATCGGCGCGCGCGGCTATATCGACATTACGCTTGAGTGCATGAAGGCGTTCGGTGCCGAGATTGAGCAGACAGGTCCGTTAAGCTGGGACATCGCCAACCGCCCCTATGCGGCCCGCAACTACTGGGTCGAACCGGACGCCAGTGCCGCGACCTATATCTGGGGCATCAATGCCCTGCTCGGCACTCAGATTGATATCGGCATCGCCCCCAAAGATATGATGCAGCCGGACGCTAAGGCCTATGACTTTATTGCGCAGTTCCCGAACCTGCCCGCGGTCATCGACGGCAGCCAGATGCAGGACGCCATTCCGACCATCGCTGTGCTGGCGGCCTTTAATAATCATCCGGTGCGTTTTGTCGGCATCGCCAACCTGCGCGTCAAGGAATGTGACCGCATCAATGCGGTCGCTACCGAACTGAACCGTATCAAGCCCGGTCTGGCTGAGGAAATCGGTGATGATCTGCTGATTACGCCCGACCGAAGTCTGATCGGCAAGACGGTTGAGGCTGACATTCACACCTATCATGACCACCGCATCGCTATGGCCTTTGCCCAGGCGGCCCTCGTGATTGATGGCTTACGCATCCTCGACCCCGCCTGCACCGCCAAGACCTATCCCGGCTACTGGCGCGACCTGAATAGCGTCGGTGTAGAAATGGTGTTTGATAACTAAATTTCGAGAACTGCTTATAATTGGGGCTTTAAGATGAAATTATTTTCGTACGTTTTTTTACTTGTCATTCTATTAGTACCACAAACTTCTTATGCTCAATTCAAAATAAAGCCCCCTAAATCCGGTACCGGTGTTGTCGTGATAGAGCTTATTCAGCCCGAAAAAATGACTATTGAAGAGATCAAAAAAGGTTTGGCTAATGAGCCGTATAGTTCAAACCCTAAAAAACTTCAGGAAAAAGCACTGAAGGAATGGAAGAAAATTAATCAACCAGATTATGGATTATTAATTGCGTATCTCGACGTACCTACAAAATCGTATGAAGTCGTAGATAAAGTTTGGGGTGCTGCATATGGGCGGGGAGCAGGTTTAATCAGTAGTCTGCCTTTGTACCGGGATGATATATCAGGTAGACAATGGTATATTGGCGAAGTTCCTGCGGGCGACGCACTCGTGTATGGTTTAAACGTGCAAATGGCATGGCAGGTCAGATTTGATAATGGTGCCGCTCATTTTGTAGTCCCAGACGGCGGTTTTATTTACATTGGAGCAATTGATGGGGCATTAAATCGTCAGCGCGTTTTTTCAGCCTCTGAAGGAGGCGTTCTACCAGAATCTCTAAAATTATATGATCGCTCGGTCGCTATCTGCAGTCAAAAAATAGAGGGCTACAGTGACCCGTCACACGAAACCTCATCAAGGATAGCTGCTCAAAACTATATCAGACGCATGTTGGATGCAGATATTAATGTGCAGCCTGCTGTTATCGACATAGTGCCGTTTAAAGCCAAAATAAGTAATGGGTGGACGAATGATGCCACTCACGAATGCTTAAAAAGCACGGAATAATCAGAGAATTTATTGGCAACAACCATACTCTCGTTTCAATATTTATTTGATCCGAATTGCTTACTTTACATTTCGCGTTGGATTTCAGTACATGCCCCCCCTCCTGATCGCATTTGATGGTCCGGCCGCGTCCGGCAAAGGCACACTGGCCTCAGTTATTGCCGCCGACTATGGCCTGCCGTTTCTCGATACCGGCCTGCTGTACCGGGCGGTCGGCCATGTGGCGCGCGAACGCGATATCGACCTTGAAGACGCCCAGGCTCTGGGTGAGGCCGCCAGATTCATCCATCCGACCCTGCTGGAAGACGATGCCTTGCGTGGCCGCGAAGCCGGTGAGTGGGCCAGCCGTGTCGCCGCCATCCCCGAAGTGCGCGCTGCCCTAAAGCAGTTCCAGATCGACTTTGCCCATCAGGCGTCCGGCGCGGTACTTGATGGCCGCGATATCGGCACGGTCATCGCCCCGGATGCGCAGGTTAAGCTGTTTGTGACCGCAGACCCTGAGACCCGCGCCAGACGCCGCTTCCTGCAACTGGTCAAGGTCAATTCGGCCCTGACATTTGAGGATGTCTTAAGTGATATCCGCATCCGCGATGAGCGCGATTCATCACGATCCAGTGCGCCGCTGGAGATGGCCCGCGATGCGGTCTTGCTTGATACGACTAATTTAGATATAGAAGCCGCCATCGAAGCTGCGCGATCCATCGTGAAGGCCCGCCGTGGGGACGTCTGACGTCACCAAATTTATCCGGCGTAGCACTTATAAGGATCACTCTTGGTCGCTTACAGGGTCGTATGACCTGCGGTTTCTCATTTGGCGTCCTTAAACCCGGACTCTGAATCTCCTTAAAATTTACACACGAAAGCCGCCCCCTTTGGGTCAGGCCCTGTGCCGGATATCCTTATGTCCCGACGCATTGCCGTAAACGCCCCTGAGACATGCGCCAACCAAAAGCAAGTTTATATGAGCGATTACAATCCCTCGCGCGACGATTTCGCCGCCCTTCTTGATGAGAGCCTTCACGGCCGTGAGATGCTCGAAGGCCAGGTCGTCCACGGTCTCGTCGTCGGCGTCGAAAAAGACTTCGTTATCGTCGATGTCGGTCTGAAGACCGAAGGCCGTATTCCGCTGAAGGAATTCGGCACCGAAGCCGCGGCTGCGTTGAAGGCCGGCGACAATGTCGAAGTTTATCTGGAACGCGTTGAAAACGCCATGGGCGAAGCGGTCATCAGCCGCGAGAAGGCCCGCCGCGAAGAAGCCTGGACCCGCCTTGAAGTTATCTTCAACAAGGGTGAGCCTGTTATGGGTACGATCGTGGGTCGTGTCAAAGGCGGCTTTACGGTTGATATGGACGGCGCTTCGGGCTTCCTGCCAGGCAGCCAAGTCGATATCCGCCCTGTGCGCGACGTGGCTCCGCTTATGGGCAAGGAACAGCCTTTCGCTATTCTGAAAATGGACCGTCCGCGCGGCAACATCGTTGTATCGCGTCGTGCCATCCTCGAAGAAGCCCGCGCTGAACAGCGCACTGAGCTGGTCGGTCAGTTGGCCGAAGGCGAAATCCGTGACGGCGTCGTCAAGAACATCACCGATTACGGTGCGTTCGTTGACCTCGGCGGCATTGACGGCCTGCTGCACGTCACCGACATGTCGTGGAAGCGCGTTTCGCATCCGTCGCAGGTTCTGGCCGTTGGCGATCAGGTTCGCGTTCAGATCATCAAGATCAACCCGGACACCCAGCGCATCAGCCTCGGCATGAAGCAACTGCAATCCGATCCGTGGGAAAATGTTGACGTTAAGTACCCTGTCAACGGCAAGTTCTCCGGTCGCATCACCAACATCACCGATTACGGCGCCTTCGTTGAGCTGGAGTCGGGCGTTGAAGGTCTGGTGCACGTTTCGGAAATGTCGTGGACCAAGAAGAACGTCCATCCGGGCAAGATCGTATCGACTTCGCAGGAAGTTGACGTGGTCGTTCTCGAAGTTGACGCCTCCAAACGCCGCGTATCTCTGGGCCTGAAGCAGGCTCAGGAAAACCCGTGGGAAGCCTTTGTCTCGGCCCACCCGATCGGTTCGACCATCGAAGGTGAAGTCAAGAACGCGACCGAATTTGGTCTGTTTGTCGGCTTTGAAAACGACATCGACGGCATGGTTCACTTGTCGGATCTCGACTGGAACGTGGCCGGCGAAGAAGCCATCGCCAAGTACAAGAAGGGCGATGTCGTCAAGACCAAGGTTCTGGACGTCGATGTCGACAAGGAACGCATCAGCCTGGGCATCAAGCAACTGGCTGAAGATCCGATGACCGGCGACACCTACCGTAAGGGCCAGACCGTGACGGTTACCGTCACCGAAGTCACGACCGGTGGTATCGAAGTCAAGTTCGGTGATGACAATGCCCCGATGACCGCCTTCGTGCGTAAGTCGGATCTGTCGCGCGACCGTAACGAGCAACGCGTTGAACGCTTTGCTGTCGGCGATCGTATCGATGCTCAGGTCACCAACATCGATAAGGCAGCCCGTAAGGTCTCCGTTTCGATCAAGGCGCTTGAAATGGCTGACGAAAAGCAGGCTATCGAGCAGTACGGTTCTCAGGACTCGGGCGCTTCGCTCGGTGACATCCTGGGTGCAGCTCTGCGCGGCGCCACCAAGGAGTAATCCTTAATATAGGGCCATCGGGGCGACTTTAGGTGCCCTGATGGCGTTATCCAATTAAGCTCCCGCATCCTATAGGGTTTTCGAACCCGATACCGGATGCGGGAGCTTTTTTATGGTTTCTATATTTTTTACCAAGGTATAATCGCTTAAACCTTAAACCAGTTGCATTTGTTAGCGGTAACATAAGCGTTAACACTAAATAACCCCTTGAACTGCCTTTAATTTTAAATCATGCTCATGACTTCAAGGTTACATTGTCTGGTTTAACCCATTATCTGCTTTATCTCTTGGGGGAGTAAATGCTGAAGTCCGAACTCATTGAGCGTTTGGCGTCTGAGTATCCGCATATGACTCAAAAAGATGTCGAGCGGGTCGTGAATCTGATCCTGGACTCGATGATCTCGACCCTCGAAGGTGGTGGCCGCGTCGAACTGCGTGGCTTTGGCGCCCTGTCAGTGCGCTCACGCCCTGCGCGCGTTGGTCGTAACCCCCGCACCGGCGAATCCGTCAATGTTCCCGCCAAGCACGTGCCCTTTTTCAAGAGTGGCAAAGAACTGCGTGAGCGCCTGAACCTCAGCGGCGACGACAACGAATAATTTGTAGCTGCCAACATCTGGCGAACTGCCGAAGCTGAAACGTCCGAAGAATTATTAACCATAAGGATGCCGGTTGTGAGCATTATCTCCGAATTCAAAACCTTTCTTATGCGCGGCAATGTCATCGACCTTGCAGTCGGTGTGGTCATTGGCGGCGCATTCGGCAAGATCGTGACGGCTCTGGTCGACAATATCATCATGCCACCGATCGGACTTCTGACCGGCGGTGTAGATTTTTCCCAACTTAAGTGGGTTCTGAAACCGGCCGTTGGTGATGTGGCCGAAGTCGCCATTTCCTACGGCCTGTTTATCAACACCCTGATCCAGTTTGTCATTATTGGTGCCGCCATCTTTATGGTGGTGAAGGCGATCAATCGCCTGATGCCGCCCCCACCCGCAGCGCCGGCTGGCCCGACTGAGGCGGAGTTACTGGCCGATATTCTAGCCGAACTGAAAAAGAAGTAAGTACCGGCCATCTTTGCAAATTTAAAAGCCCGCGCCGTCATTGCGCGGGCTTTTGATTGGCCTATATAAAAAGCTTAAACTAAGAGGTTTGCCATGAGTTTGCGCGTCGCCATCCAGATGGATCCGATTGAAAATATCAATATCGCGTCCGACACCACCTTTCTGCTGATGATGGCCGCACAGAACCGAGGACACAGCCTGTGGGTTTATGATCCCGCCCACCTCTCGCTCGAAAACGGTAAGGTCTATGCCCGTGCCCGCAAAGTGACCCTTCGTCCGGTTAAGGGTGATCATGTCACAGCCGGTGATTATGAAACCCTGAACCTGCACACCGACATTGATGTCGTGCTGATGCGCCAGGACCCGCCATTTGATATCGCCTACATCACCGCCACCTACCTGCTGGATCGCATCCATCCGCAAACCCTGGTGGTCAATAATCCGACCGCCGTGCGCGATTGCCCGGAAAAGCTGTTTGCTACGGCCTTTGATGGCCTTCAGCCCCCGACCCTGATCAGCGCCGACCCGGTCGCCCTCAACGCCTTTCACGAAAAGCACGGCGATGTGATCCTGAAACCCCTGCATGGCGCCGCCGGCTCCGGAATCATTAAGCTTGCCGCTGGTGACCGCAATCTCGACGCCCTGATTGAGTTGCACGCCTCGATCAGTCGTGAGCCACTGGTCTTACAAAAATTCATCCCCGCCGTAAGCCTTGGCGATAAGCGCATCATCCTCGTCGATGGTGAAGTTGTGGGTGCGATCAACCGAGTCCCCCCAAAAGATGCCGTACGCTCCAACCTACGCGTCGGTGGCGTGGCCGAGCCCGTTCAATTAACAAAACGTGATCTGGACATCTGCGCTGCGGTAGGGCCGGTACTCAAAGAAAAAGGTCTTATGTTTGTGGGTCTTGATGTCATCGGCGATTACCTAACCGAAATCAACGTCACCTCACCCACCGGTGCGGTGCAACTTAAGGCGTTTGAGGGGGTTGATGCCGGTGATATTTTGTGGGATCGCATAGAGCATAAACGCCTCCTCAGCAGACCCTAAATCGCTATCCGTAAGCCCTCACGGACACGCCTTAAACGGCGCATGGGCTTTATTGCGCGTTTGTTCATTTTTTGTTCTTGATTTGTCTTTGAGAATATGTTGTGCTGTGGATAAGTTCTGCATTTGATTCCACATTCTCCGCATAATTATTCCGTAAAAGGCATTTCTGCATGCGTGTCACGACCATTGCGTTCGAGGGCGCCGAGGCCCGTCGCGTCGAGGCTGAAATCCAACTCACGTCGGGTCAGGTCGCGTTTTCGATCGTCGGCCTGGGCGACAAGGCCGTGGCCGAAAGCCGGGAGCGGGTGCGCGGCGCTTTTGCAGGCCTAGGCCTCGGCTGGCCGGGTAAGCGTATCGTTGTCAATCTGGCCCCCGCCGACCTACCCAAGGAAGGCTCACACTTTGACCTGCCGATTGCCCTGGCCCTGATGTCCGTCATGGGCATTATCCCGCAAGACGCGCTCGATAACTATGTCTGTGTCGGCGAACTTAAACTCGATGGTTCCATCGGTGCGATCACCGGCGCCCTGCCCGCCGCTATGGCCGCCTCAAGCTTTGGCATGGGGCTGATCTGCCCCGAAGACAATGGTCGCGAAGCCGCATGGGCAGGGGATGTACCCATTCTGGCGCCACGGTCTCTGATTGCCCTGATCAATCATTTCAAAGGCCACAGCCTGTTATCGCGTCCTGAACCGGGCGATGTGGTGCAGCCTTCAAAACCGATGGATCTCAATGAGGTCAAGGGTCAGGAACTAGCCAAGCGCGCGCTCGAAATCGCCGCGGCGGGCGGCCATAATCTGTTGTTTGTCGGCCCACCCGGCTCAGGCAAATCTATGTTGGCCCAACGCCTGCCCGGCATATTGCCGCCCCTGACCTCACGCGAATTGCTGGAAACCTCGCAAATCTGGTCAATGGCGGGCCTGTTGAACAAAGGCGAACTGACCCGCGACCGGCCGTTTCGCGCCCCCCATCACTCGGCGTCTATGGCGGCCCTTACCGGCGGGGGAATGCGCGCCAAACCCGGCGAAGTGTCCTTAGCCCATAACGGCGTGCTGTTTTTAGATGAACTGCCGGAATTTTCACCGCAGGCGCTGGATTCCCTGCGTCAACCCCTTGAGACATCTGAGATTATCGTGGCTCGCGCCAACAACCACATTCGTTATCCAGCACGGGTGCAACTGGTCGCCGCCATGAATCCGTGCCGATGCGGTTACGGTGGCGTTGGGAAGGGCGCGTGTGGCAAGGCCCCAAAATGCCTGCGCGATTATCAGGGCCGGGTGTCCGGTCCGCTTATGGATCGTATAGACCTCCAGATTGACGTACCGCCGGTCACGGCCGCCGACATGGCCCTGCCTCCACCGGCAGAAGGCTCAAAAGAGGTCGCCGCCCGCGTGGTGGTCGCGCGCGAAACTCAAATCAGACGCGCGGAGCAGCTTGGGCTGTCATCCGACAACACACTTAATGCCACGGCTTACGGCGCGGGTCTTGATGCCATTAGCCCGCTGGATAACACCGCCCGCGATCTACTCACCCAAGCCGCACAGCAATCAGGCCTGTCCGCCCGCGGCTGGACGCGGTGTGTGCGACTGGCGCGAACCATTGCGGATCTGGAAAGCACTATATCTGGTATCACCACACCGATCCTACGGCGCCATATGGCCGAAGCCCTCATTTATCGCCGCACCGTGCAAACCGAGGGCCGGCAAGCCACAGCACTGCCAAAAACGGCGGATTTTTTGGCGGGACATTAACTTTTTACGTCTAAGATCAGGGCCGGGTTAGAATTATCTGTACGGGAGAGTCTATGACCGCTCACCAAGGTGCGCAAAATTTCAGTGCGGATGAGTTTGAGGCCAAGCTGGCCGAAACCCTTGCCGCCGAAGAACGGCTCAAAGGCCGCGAAGACTTCCTTAAGCTGTTAAGCCACGAAATCCGTACCCCGCTTAACGGGGTCATGGGCATGATGTCGCTGCTGTCGCGCACCGACCTGAGCGCTGAACAGGAATCCTACATCCGCACCGCCCGCGATTCCGGTGAACACTTGCTGTCGATGGTCAATGACTTGCTGGACTATGCCCGCATTGATGCCGGCCATATTGAACTTGAAACCACGCGGGTTGACCTGGAATCCCTGCTGCAAGGGGTGGCCGAACTGCTGTCGCCCCGCGCCTATAGTGGTGGCATTGAAATCGTCTGGAGCCTTGACCCACGGCTTGAAACCATACAGGCTGACGAAGGCCGCCTGCGTCAGATCCTGTTTAATCTGGCCGGCAATGCGCTGAAATTCACCACCACTGGCGGCGTACTTATTCATATCGGCCTGACCCCCGAAAGTCTTATCCGGTTCAGCGTCACCGACACCGGTCCCGGTATTCCGCTTGAGGCTCGCAGCCGCATTTTTGAAGAATATGGCCAGGTTGATCCCAAACGCGACGCGGCGCGATATGGCGGTGCCGGACTTGGGCTGATGATTGTCAAGAAACTGGTCGCGGCTATGGGGGGGGCGCTGACCCTCGACAGCGAAATGGGCATAGGCTCCACCTTTGCCGTTGAATTTCGCGCGCCCTACTGCCTACGCAAAGCGTCGGTATGTGACATGCCGGCTCAGGTCACATTGGTTTCGGCCAATAACACTCTGCTTCAGGGCGCCAAGGCACATCTGAGTGCCTATGGCACCGAGGTTCACTTGAGTGACACGACGCAAGGGCCAAACATTATCCTTGCCGACCGCAGCCATATGGCCGAAAGGCCCATAACCGCGCCCGGCCCGCGCTGCCTGATCCTGCTCACGCCTGAACA
This sequence comes from Asticcacaulis machinosus, assembly GCF_028550435.1. GTDB lineage: Bacteria > Pseudomonadota > Alphaproteobacteria > Caulobacterales > Caulobacteraceae > Asticcacaulis > Asticcacaulis machinosus. The sequence continues at coordinate 663,214 of NZ_JAQQKV010000002.1, forward strand.
GCGCGCTGAGATCCCACAGTGGCGAGAACGGGGCTGGGCAGGATATCTCATTAAACCGTTGCGCCGGAAATCGCTCAAAGAACAGGTCGAAGCGCTACACAGCCAAAACCCCAATCGCGCTACCACACGCCCAGCCAATGATGACGATGAACGCATCACCGGCACAGATGAAGTAAAGATTAGCGGTGAACCGCATGTGCTTCTGGTCGAGGACAACCCCGTCAACGCGTTACTGGCCAAAATCCTGCTGCAACGGGAGGGTTGTCTGGTCGAGCGGGTGTGCTCCGGTGAAGACGCCATTGCCATCCTGCCTGAGCGAAATTTCGATATTGTCTTTATGGATCTGGGCCTGCCCGGCATCGATGGACTAGGCGCCACCCGCCAGATCCGGGCCATGAACATTACCACCCCGGTCGTGGCGCTCACCGCCAATGCCTATGATGAAGACCGGCGCGCCTGCCTTCAGGCCGGCATGAACGACTTTCTGACCAAGCCGATCGAGATAAATGCCCTGCGTCAGATGCTGGTGACGTGGACACCCAGAACCGCCCAAACTTAAGGCTTTATCCCCGTCCGGTTTCGCGTTACCAAATTGGCTAAAGCGTGATTTAATCGACGGGATTTCATAGCCTTCATGACTGATAAAACCAGTGCGGCCCCCAAAAGGAGTTTCAAGGAGGTTCTGAAAATCTTTTTTCAGCGCCGCACTCTGGTGATGATCGGGCTGGGATTTGCGTCGGGCCTGCCGCTGTCGCTGATCTTCGATACCCTCTCGATCTGGCTGCGCAGCGTGGATTTATCGCTTACCGCCATCAGTTATTTTTCACTGGTGACCTTTGTCTACAGTCTGAAATTCGTATGGGCGCCGGTCCTTGACCGCATCAGCATCCCCGGCCTGACCTATCTGATGGGGCACCGTCGCGGCTGGATATTGCTCAGTCAGGTCGTGATCATGTTCGGACTGTGGGCCATATCGACGCTCAATCCGCAAACCCAGCTTCCCCTCATGGCGCTGGTGGCCATACTGATCGGTTTTGCCGGGGCGACACAGGATGTCGTCATTGATGCCTGGCGGATCGAAACCGCGGGCGATTCCACTGACAATCAGGCGGTGCTGGCCACCGCCACCGCGTGGGGCGCACGCATCGCCCCGTTCGTGTCCGGCATTGTGCCGCTGTTGCTGGCTGACACACTGGGCTGGGGCTTTGCCTATGCGCTGATGGCAGCCCTTATGGGTATAGGCGTTCTGGCCGTACTATTTGCCCCCAAAGAAGCCGAACATAAGGTGCGGTCCATCGACTATGGCGATGCCGAGGCGCGTCCGGGACTGGAAGCGCTGGAATGGGGCGGCCGGTTGCTGGTCATGCTGATCGCCATCTGCCTTTTGGGGGCAGGCCTTACCGCCAATGTCGACCTGTTCAAAGGCCTGTTCCCCAGCGAGTCAGCCTTTGAGGCTGTCAAAACCGTCTGGACCGCCCGCGAAACCGGCATATTCCTGCAATTACCTGCGGTGCTGCTGGGCCTTACCCTCCTGGTCATGGCGTGCCTGCCGCTGCCCGGCACACCGACCCGTCCCGGAGCCTATCTGCGCCAGACCTTTGTGGTGCCTATAGTGGCGTTTTTTGAACGCTACGAAAACATCGCCTGGCTGATACTCGCCATGATCTGCATCTACCGCGTCTCGGATTTCGTACTGAACGTCAACGGTGCGTTTTATGTCGATCTGGGCTTCGACCTGCCGGTTATTGCTGAGGTGCGCAAAATTTTCGGCGTCATCATGACCATGGCCGGTGTCGCGCTGGGCGGGATCGTCATGACCCGTTTCGGCATTAAATTCTCGCTGATTTTCGGCGCCATCGTGGGGTCGTTGTCCAACCTCGCCTATGCGTGGCTGGCGACCAAAGGCAATGACGTGATGGCGTTCTCAATTGCGCTCGGTATCGACAATGCCTCTGGTGGGGTCGCGGGCACGGTGCTGATCGCCTATATGTCGTCGCTGATTTCCAAGGGCTATGCGGCGCAGCAATATGCGCTGTTCACCTCACTCTACGCCTTGCCGGGCAAGCTTTTAGCGTCGCAATCGGGTAAAATCGTCGAAGAGTCAGCCAAGGCTTCGGACGGGCAATCGTGGGTTAGCGGGTTTTTTGCCAATACGCCCGCCATCGCCTATGCCAAACCGGCAGAGACGCTCGGCGTATCGCCCCATGCGTTAGGGGCCGGTTACATGCTGTTTTTCACCTACACAGCCCTGATCGGGGTGGTGGCCATCATATTGGCCGTGTGGGTGATCCGCGCTTATGATCCGGACATGAAAAAACCGGCTGAGAAACCCCAGCCGGTTTAAAAGTTCGGGTTTTAAGGCGCGTTTAACCACCTATGTCGGCACGAACATCATAGGCGGCAAAGGTCGCCATGGTGAGAATCTTTGACACCGAATCCGACAACTGGCAGATCTGCACCGGTTTGGACAGACCGAGCAACAATGGCCCAACCACGGTTGCCCCACCCAGAGCCTCGATCAGCTTGGTGCCGATAGAGGCCGACTGAATGGCCGGCATGATCAGCACATTGGCCGGGGCCGTCAGGCGCTGGAACGGATAGTTGGCCCAGGTGTCAGGATTAAGCGCCACGTCCGGCGGCATATCGCCTTCGAACTCAAAATCGACGCCGCGCTTTTCGAGCAATTCAACGGCGCGGGCCACGCGTTCACCGCGCTCACCCGCCGGGTTCCCAAAGGTGGTATAGCTCATGAACGCGACGCGCGGGGTATGACCCATGCGGCGCACAGCCATAGCGGCCTCAATCGCGATATCGCCAAGCTCCTCCGGCGTCGGCAGTTCAGCCACGGTCGTGTCGGCGATGAACACCGTCTTGCCCTTAGCGAGGATGATCGACATGCCCATGACGCGACCGCCCGGTGCCGGATCGACCACGCGCAGCACATCTTCAAAGGCCTGATCGAAAGACCGCGTCAGGCCCGTCACCATACCGTCGGCGTGGCCGGAAATCAGCATGGCGGCGGCAAACGAATTGCGGTCAAGGTTGATCAGACGCTCGACATCGCGTTTGAGATAACCTTTGCGCTGCAGGCGGGAATACAAAAGCTGCGCATAGGCATCGCGCCGGTCGGTCAGACGGGCATTGATGATTTCAATGTTTTCTTCGGCCGGATTAAGGCCGGCCTTGCGCATGCTTTCATGCACCAGACTCTCACGACCGCACAGGATGGGCGTACCCAGTCCCTGCGCTTTAAAGGCATGGGCCGCGCGGATGACGCGAATGTCTTCGCCTTCGGCAAACACGATGCGCTTGCTTGGGCGCGACCGCACCGAAGCCGTGATGTTTTGCAGGAAACCCGCTGACGGATCAAGGCGCTGGGCCAAAACCTTCCGGTAAGCTTCCATGTCATCGATCGGTTTGCGCGCCACGCCGGTGTCCATCGCGGCCTGTGCCACAAACGGCGGCACATACCAGATCAGACGCGGATCGAACGGCGACGGGATGATGTAATCGCGCCCGAATTTCAGGTGACGGCCCTGATAGGCGGCGGCCACTTCGTCCGGCACATCTTCGCGGGCCAGTTGCGCCAGAGCCTGCGCACAGGCGATCTTCATCTCATGGTTCACGCGGCGGGCCCGGACATCAAGCGCGCCGCGGAAGATGTAGGGGAAGCCCAGTACATTGTTGACCTGATTGGGATAATCCGAACGACCCGTGGCGACGATGGCATCCGACCTGACCTTGGCCACATCTTCGGGCGTGATTTCCGGATCGGGATTGGCCATAGCAAAAATGATCGGCTGAGGGGCCATGGTGGCGACCATTTCCGGCGTCAGCACACCCTTGGCCGACAGGCCTAAGAACACATCGGCCCCGACCATAGCCTCAGCCAGAGTCCGCTTGGGCGTATCGGTGGCGTGGACCGACTTCCATTGATCCATATCGACCGTGCGGCCCTTAAAGACCACCCCGTGGATATCGACGACCGTGGTGTTTTCGGGCTTCACGCCCATCGCCTTGATCAGGCCGAGCGATGACAGACCGGCGGCACCGGCGCCACACAGCACGACCTTAACGTCTTCGAATTTCTTGCCGGTGACTTCCAGCGCGTTGATCAGACCGGCGGCGGCGATGATAGCCGTACCGTGTTGATCGTCATGGAACACCGGGATATCGGCCATGTCCTGAAGCGCGGCTTCGATGATGAAGCATTCCGGCGATTTGATATCTTCGAGGTTAATCCCACCGAACGCACCGGTGATGTTTTTCACGACCGTGATGAACTCATCGGGATCCTGCGTTGAGACCTCAATGTCAAAGCTGTCGATATCAGCAAAGCGCTTGAACAGCACCGACTTGCCTTCCATGACCGGCTTTGAGGCCAGCGCCCCCAGATTGCCCAGTCCCAGAATAGCGGTGCCGTTCGATATCACCGCCACCATGTTCCCTTTGGCAGTATAGTCGTAGGCAAGGTCAGGGTTTTCGGCGATCTTGCGCACCGGCACGGCCACGCCCGGCGAATAGGCCAGCGCCAGATCGCGCTGAGTGGCCATCGGCTTGGTAGCGGACAGGGCAATCTTGCCCGGCTGGGGGAACTGGTGCAGGTTTAGCGCTTCTTCATCACTGAAGGTCTGTTTTTCAATTGGCATGAGATACTCGGTTTCGGCCTTTTATATTATAAATTCCCGGTGATTTTTATTTTACGGGCTTTATATCAACACCTTAACAACAAAGGCGACTAAAATTTGTGCGCACAAAACTTCACTTAAAATATGCGTTTGTTTCTTAGGGTGCGCACACTTACCCCTACGTCAACTAAGGCTCCGAAAAATGACTGTGTAATGTGCCGCATAATAGCTAGGCACAAAGGTTAACAGTGTTTAAGTTATGGACATGAATGCTTCGTTTTCGACCCCCGACATAACCCCTGATGAGTTGGCGGCACGCTTAGAAGGTGCCACGCCCGTTATCGCCCAGTATATTGAAACCAAGGCGTCTCAACCCGATGCGCTGCTGTTTTTCCGCATGGGCGATTTCTATGAGGTGTTCTTTGAGGACGCCGTAAAGGCCGCGGCGGCCTTGGGTCTTGCGCTGACCAAACGCGGCAAATATCAGGGCGAAGACATCCCAATGGCCGGGGTGCCCGCCCATGCTGCCGAAGCCTATATCGCTAAGTTAATCCGCGCCGGTTTCCGCGTCGCCGTGTGCGATCAGCTCGAAGATCCGGCTGAGGCCAAAAAGCGCGGCTCAAAATCAGTCGTCAAACGCGGCATTGTGCGCATCGTTACCCCCGGCACCCTGACCGAAGACAGTTTGCTGGAGGCCAGTGGTGCCAACCGGCTGGTGGCTATATCTGCGCGTGCCGGCGTTATGGCGCTGGCCTGCGTTGAATTATCGACCGGCGAGGTTGAATGTCTGGAGGTCACGCCGGAAAGTCTGGGGTCGCACCTGTCGGCGCTGCGGCCCTCAGAAACCCTGATAGCTGACCGCCTGCTGGGCGATGAGGCGGTTTACGGTCTGGTCAAGGTTTTGGGCGGGGTCATTCAGCCTCAGCCGGGTGCTCTGTCCGATCCGGCGGCAGGTCTGACGCGATTAAAACGACTATACGGGGTTGAAACCCTTGATGGTTTTGGCGCGTTCAGTCCGGCGGAAGTCTCAGCTCTGGGTCTGATCGCCGCCTATATCGATGTTACTCAGGCCGGTAAACTGCCGGTACTCAAAGCGCCGCGCAGGCTGGGGGCCCAGACCTTTCTGGCCATCGATCCGTCAACCCGCGCCTCTTTGGAAATTGATCGCGCCCAGCGCGGGGGCCGCGAAGGTTCCCTGATCGCCGCCATCGACCGCACCATGACATCGGGCGGCTCGCGCCTGTTGTCGGCGCGGCTGGCGCGGCCGCTGATCGATCCGGTCGAGATCAATGCCCGCCTTGATGCCGTTGAGTGGCTGATTGAACGAAGACATCTGCGTCAGGACGTCCGCAATACCCTGCGCAGCCTGCCCGATATGGCGCGGGCCCTGTCACGGCTGGGGTTGGGGCGCGGGGGCCCGCGTGATCTTAAGGTCATCAAGGACTGCCTCAGCCATGCGGGCGGGTTGATCCAACTTTTGCAGTCGGCCGACCGTCAGACTTCGCCGCTGGAAACCCACCCGGCTGAGATCATGGCCCAGATCAGGGCGCTCACTGCTTCCGAAGCCGCCTCGGCCCTGAACTACCGGCTGGAGCAGGCACTGGTCGATGAGCCGCCGCTTATGGCCCGTGACGGCGGCTTTATCCGTCCGGCCTACAATTCCAATCTGAACGAGGCCATCAATCTGCGCAACGATAGCCGTCAGGTGATCCTGCAACTGGAGGCCCAGCTTCAGGTCGAGACCGCCCTGCCGCTCAAGATCAAATACAATGGCGTGCTGGGTTACTTTATCGAACTCTCGGCCAAACAGGCCGAAGGCATAGCTGCCCTACCTAATGCCGCCCACTTTATCCACCGCCAGACTCTGGCCAATCAGGTGCGCTATGCGACCACGGAACTGATCGATCTCGATAGCCGGATTCAGCGGGCGGCGTCCGATGCCCTGAACCTAGAACTGGCCATTTTCGAGGATCTGCGCGAAGAGGTGCGCCATCTGACCCACGAATTGCAGCAGATGTTCGATGCCGTCTGCGCGCTCGACGTCGCCTGTGCCGCCGCCGAATGGGCCGAAGATCATGAAGCCACTCGCCCGGTTATTTTCGATGGCCCGCTGTTTGAAGCCAAGGGCGCAAAACACCCGGTTGTGGTTCAGGCCCTGCGGGCTGAGGGTAAGCCGTTTACCCCCAATGACTGCTGCCTTGATGCGTCGGGGCAGAGCGGGGCGCGACTGTCACTGGTCACGGGGCCGAATATGGCCGGTAAATCGACCTTTTTGCGCCAGAACGCTATCCTGATCATCATGGCGCAGTCAGGTCTTTATGTGCCGGCCGCCTCGCTCAAGCTGGGGGTGGTTGACCGCCTGTTTTCACGCGTTGGCGCCGGTGATGATCTGGCGCAGGGGCGCTCGACCTTCATGATGGAAATGGTCGAAACGGCGGCGATCCTCAGTCAGGCGACCGATCGATCGTTTGTCATTCTGGATGAAATCGGGCGCGGCACGGCGACCTTTGACGGTCTGGCCATTGCGTGGGCGTCCGCCGAAAACCTGCATGAAACTATTCAGTGCCGCGCCCTGTTTGCCACCCACTATCATGAGATGTCAAAGCTGGAGCAATTGCTGTCAGCCTGCGAAAATATCTCGCTCACCGCCAAAGAGCACAATGGCGATCTGATCTTCCTGCACGAAGCCAGAAAGGGCGCGGCAGATCGCTCTTATGGGGTGCAGGTCGCCAAACTGGCCGGTATGCCTGCGCGTGTGGTCGCCCGCGCCCGCGATATTCTTGAACGATTAGAGTCAGAAAACGCCACGCGGCTTAAGCTGGATGACCTGCCGTTGTTTGCCAGCATCCAGCCCGAACCCGTCAAAAATGTTGCATCGCAACAACAATCCGAGGCCGAAAAAGCCCTGTTAGCGCTAAACCCTGATGATTTAAGCCCCCGTGAGGCCTTAGAGGTCATCTATCGTTTACGGAATCTGGTTAAGATAGAGGCTTAAACTTGCTAAACATCCGTTGCCAAATCTTTAGGGCATAACCACCTGTAGTTCATGTTGACCCACACCCACCCGCATCCTTACCAGTTCCGCATCAACGGACAGCTCCTGCGTCAGAAGCTGACGCAGGCCTATGAGGACTCGACGGGCGATGTCTATGATCTCAGGCGGCGGGCGATTGCGATCCTGAAAGAAGCGTGGGATCAGGGCCGCGAAAGCATCCTAAGCCACATCGACCATGAAAAAGGCGGGCTGTCGACCGCGCGCGCCGTGGCGAAATGTGCCGATGAAATCATCAGCGCGCTGTGGGACTTTACCCTGACCCACGTCTACCGCGCCCGCAACCCGACCGAGGGTGAGCGGCTGTCGCTGGTCGCCGTCGGCGGCTATGGGCGGGGTGAGCTTGCCCCCTATTCCGACATCGATCTTCTGTTTCTGCGGGCCTGGCGCGAGACGCCGCACTCAGAAAGCGTGATCGAGTTCATTCTCTACAGCCTGTGGGATCTGGGTTTCAAGGTCGGCCATGCCTCGCGCACGGTCGATGAAACCCTGAAATATGCCAGGGATGACCATACGATCCTGACCGCCGTGCTGGAGTTCCGTCCGATCGCCGGTGATCTGGATCTGGTGCAAAACCTCAAAGACAAGCTGGCATCCGATGTCATCCGCAACGGGGCCTATGACTTCATTGCCGCCAAGCTCGATGAACGCGACAATCGCCACGCCAAGCTCGGCGATGCCCGCTATGTGGTTGAGCCCAATGTTAAAGAGGGCAAGGGCGGCTTACGTGACCTGCATACCCTGTTCTGGCTGGCCAAGTTTCTGGCGGGCACCACGCCGTCACCGGTCAATAAGGGCTGGTTCGCGCTGGAAACCATACTGACCGATAAGGAACGCACGACCTTTTTGGCGGCCTTTGAGTTTTTGTGGAAGGTGCGCATCCTGCTGCACATCATCTCCGGGCGCGGCGATGACCGGCTGGGGTTCGATGTTCAGCCCGAAATCGCCCAGCGCATGGGCTATATCGATAAAAACGGCGAACCGGCCGTGGAGCGCTTCATGCGCCGTTATTTTGTGGTCACCAAAGAAGTCGGTGCCCTGACCCGTATCTTCTGCACCAAGCTTGAGGCCCAGCAGACCAAGCCTTTGCGTAAACTTAGCTACATGATCCAGTCGTCGATCATGTCACTGGCCAAGCCGGATCATCCGGGCTTTATTATCGATGCCGGCCGCTTAAGTGTGCAGTCGCCCGATATCTTCATCAAGTCGCCCGAAGCGATGTTTTCGCTGTTCAAGATGGCCGACCGGCTGGAGCTTGACCTGCATCCGGATGCCTTTACGGCTATCAACCGCAATTTGAAGCTGATCAATCCGGCTTTGCGGCGCGACCCTAAATCCGCCAAGCTGTTTCTTGATATCTTAGTGCGTGGCAAAAACCCGTACCGCACCCTGTCCCTGATGACCGAGACCGGATTGCTGGGGCGCTATATTCCTGAATTTGGCCATATCGTCGCCCAGACCCAGTTCAATATGTATCACGCCTATACGGTTGATGATCATACCCTGCGCGCCATCGGCATTATCCGCGATATCGAAACCGGCCGCTATACCGAAGACCACCCGCTATCGTCGTCGATCCTGCCGCATCTGGCGGACAAGGAAACGCTGTATCTGGCCATGCTGCTGCATGACGTCGGTAAGGGCGGCGAAGACGGTCAGGAAATCGGCGGCGAACGGGCCGCGCGCAAAGCCTGCGAGCGGCTGGGCCTTAAAGACTGGCAGATCGATCAGGTGGCCTGGCTGGTGCGCAATCATCTGGTGCTGTCGGATTTTGCGCAAAAACGCGATGTCTCTGACCCCGAAACCATTGCCGCCTTTGCCCGCATCGTCGAAACGCCGGAGCGCTTAAGGCTGCTGCTGGTGCTGACGGTGGCCGATATCCGCGCCGTTGGGCCCGGCGTATGGAACGGCTGGAAAGGGCAGTTGATGCGCGACTTGCTGCATGCGACCGAAGCCGTCTTCCGCGGTGGCCGCGAAGCCGATGCCGCGGGCTTTGCGCGTGAGAATATCCGCGAACGCTCTGAGGCCATCCGCAGCCATCTGATTGCTCAAAAGCCAGATATCCGCGACTGGCTGGCCACGATGGAAGATTCCTATGTGGTTGCGTTTAGTGAAAGTGAAATCCTGGATCATGCCGTTCTGGCGCGCTCCGCCGAGGCCGGCCAGCCGTCGGCTCTGGCCTATGTCGACCCCAAACGCAATGCCACAGCCTTATCTGTGGCTGCCAAGGACCGGCCCGGCCTGTTTGCCGATCTGGCCCGTGCTCTGGCTAATCTTGGCGCCAACGTCGTCGGTGCGCAGGTGTTCACCTCAAAAAACGGACTGGCGCTCGATATCTTCTATGTTCAGGATATTCAGGGCCTGCCCTACGGCCACGATACCGAACGCAATCTGAAACTGGCCCAGAGCGCGCTTGAAAAGGCGGCTGTAGGCGGAGCCAAGCCGCTGGAGATGGGCCGCAAACCGCTGGCGGCGCGCATGGCGGCGTTTGCAATCGCGCCGACCGTGGTGTTTGACGACGATAGCTGCAACCATGCCACCATTATCGAAGTCTCAGGTCGTGATCGCTCCGGGCTTTTGGCGGATATCGTCGACACTTTAAGTCAGGCGAAACTGAATATCGCCTCCGCCCATATCGATTGTTATGGGGAGCGCGCGGTCGATGCCTTTTATGTCAATCCGGCCAATGACGATCATGCCCACCTGAACAAGAACCAGAAATCCCTGCTAAAAAAAGAGCTGCTGAAAGTGCTTGATCCGGAACTTAAGCAGACCGGCAAGGTGCTGGCTAAGGCTCGGGCCTCTTTAGCCAGATAGCTAAAGCTTAAAGCGGGCATACTCTTCCGGCACCTCAATGCCATAGAGGTATCCACCGTACATGGCCATCAGCAGATAGGTCACATAGCCGCCGATACCAACCACCATCAGCAGCATAATCCAGGCGGCGGGCCGGTTCTTTTTCTTGAAGATATCAAAGGCGATGCAGCCCATATGGGTAAACAACGCCATGACCGCCAGTCCATAAAAACCATAGGCCAGATAGTGCCACGGATAGGCCTGAAACTGGGCGGCGATGAAATAGGCATTGGTGTCGAGGTTCAATACATACCGCGCCACCCCGATCATAGCGACATGCACAATCATAAAGACGGCCATGTAGATGCCGGATGCCGCCTGTAGCTGATGGATGATGTCCTTGCGCTCCGTCCATATCTCACGGCACAGGGCGTAGCCGGTGATGATCTGCATAGTCAGGGCCAGAAACAGGCCCATTTCCACGATCGGATGGCGATAAACCAGACGCACAGCGTCCATGAACTGAAGGCTGGCGTCCATGCCCATCAGTCCCACCAGATGATTTGTCAGATGTAAAATAAGGAAAGCAAAGACGACTGCCCCCGAAGTCTTATGCAGGCTTTCCATCTGTACGCTGCGGGCCCCCGCCCCTCGAAACCGTGCCTTATTTAAGTCTCATTTTCAGTCGGCTGAAAAGAGGTTTTTTCAAAAAACTTATCTAAATCTGATTTTTGTTGCATTCGTGCCGATGTTTAGCGCGTCAGGCGAATTTGACCGCCTGCATTATGGGGTTACCGTGGCTTTCTGACAAAATCGAAGAAGACCGGCGCACAATCGCCCAGCTTTTTTTCCTCATAGCGCGTGGTGACATGATCGGCCGGCGGTATATTCCACGCGGCTTGACCTTCGGCAGGCCAGATGAAATCAGGATTGGCCAGGAACCGCTCCAGCGTCCAATCGGCATAGTCAGCCCAGTCGGTCGCAAAACGCACCCGCCCGCCGTCTTTCAGCACCCGCGCAAAGGCTGCAATGGTTTCCGCTTGAATAAAGCGGCGCTTATGGTGGCGCGCTTTCGGCCACGGATCGGGGAACATGATGAAAATGCGCTCGATAAATCCATTGGGCAATTGATCAATCAGCGGACGCACGTCGCCTGCCAGCAGGCGCACATTGGTCAATCCCGCCTCATCGATGTGGCGCAGGGCCGAGCCGACCCCGTTCAGGAACGGCTCTCCGCCCATGATAAGGGCATGCGGATGACGACCCGCTTGCGCGGCCATATGCTCACCACCGCCAAAACCGATCTCAAGCCACACTTCGCTCGCCTCAGCATGTTCCGCGCGCGGATCGGCCACGATCCTGGCCACCCGCGCTTCATCCAGCACGATCTGCGGCAGAAGGCTATCGAACAGGCTGGCCTGACGCGGCTTTAAGGTGCGCGCCTTGATGCGCCCGAATGAGCGCATCGGCCCCCAAGTAGGAACATCTGTCGGTGTGTCTTGAGATTTAGTGTCGTCGGTCATGCGGCGCTTTTAGGCACTATTTTAAAGAAACTCTAGGGGGCAAGCCCCCTAGAACCCAAAACTTTCCATTGCCTCACTAAAACGACGAGCGCAACGCCTCAACCAGATCGGTCTTTTCCCATGAGAATCCACCGTCATTATCCGGCGTACGACCAAAGTGGCCATAGGCGGTCGTGCGCTCATAGATCGGCCTGTTCAGGCCGAGATGGGTGCGGATCGCGCGCGGCGTCAGACCCCCGATCAGTTCCGGCAGCAGCTTTTCGAGTGCTTCGGCATCGACTTCACCGGTGCCGTGGGTATCGACATAAAACGACAGCGGCTTCGACACCCCGATCGCATAGGACACTTGAAGCGTACATTTTTTAGCGAGGCCGGCTGCTACCACATTCTTGGCCAGATAACGCAGGGCATAGGCGGCCGAGCGGTCAACCTTGGTCGGATCCTTACCCGAAAATGCGCCGCCGCCATGAGGGGCCGCTCCGCCGTAGGTATCAACGATAATCTTACGGCCGGTCAGGCCAGCGTCACCATCCGGCCCGCCAATGACGAAATTACCGGTCGGATTGACCAGCCACTCCGTTTCATCGGTCACCATGCCTTCGGGCAGAACCTCAAGCGCATAGGGCTTTATGATCGCAGCCACATCGGCCGGTGACAAACCATTATGGTGTTGGTGAGACACCAGAACTTTCAGAATGCGGCTGGGCACACCGTTTTCATAAAGCACGGTGACCTGCGACTTGGCATCCGGTTCCAGAGACTTGGCCTCACCGCTGTGGCGGGCCTGTGCCAGACGATGCAGGATATTGTGAGACCATTGCAGCGGTGCAGGGGTCAGTTCTTCCGTTTCATCAGTGGCATAACCGAACATGATGCCCTGATCACCGGCGCCCTCGTCCTTATCGTCGCCTGAATCGACACCCATAGCGATATCCGCTGACTGCGCATGCAGGTGGCAGGCATAGTCCGCCGCGGCCCAGTGAAAGCCCTTTTGCGCGTAACCGATATCCTTAACGGCATGTCGCACCTTGTGCTCAAGCCCGCCAATGATGTCTTCGATCACATCATCATCGGCGCGCACTTCACCGGCCAGAATAATGCGGTTGGTCGTGACCATCGTCTCACAAGCCACGCGCGCTTCGGGGTCCTTGCTCAGAAAGGCATCGACCACGACATCGGAAATACGGTCGGCGACCTTATCCGGATGGCCTTCTGAGACGCTTTCGGAGGTGAATATATAGGAAGGACGCATGACTGGCTCCACCGTGAACTAATGCCATAACCATATAAAGATATGTTTATATGACTTCAAGGCCTATCATGACGCAAATAAGCCCTGCCGTTGGCAGGGCTTATTTATCAGAGTTCAAATATTCAAAACCGCCGTTAAGCGTCTTCGTCTTCCGCCAGCGTGCGCACCAGTTCCAGAATACGACGGCGCTGCTTGGTGCTCTTGATACGAGGGAAGGCTTCAGCCAATTCGATACCCTCGGTCGTCATCAGAAAGCCATGCACGAACTGCTCAGACTCGGATTCCGAAAAGCCCTCAACCGCCTCTGACTGGCCATAACCTTCAAAGAAATAAGCCACCGGCGCTTTAAGTGCCTTGGAAATTTCGTAAAGCTTTGAGGCGCTGATACGGTTCGAGCCGCGCTCATATTTCTGAACCTGCTGGAAAGTCAGATCGATCGTTTCGGCCAAACCTTCCTGTGACATGCCTAAAAATTTACGGCGCATCCGTACACGTGCGCCGACATGCAAATCGACCGGGTTTGGCGACCGGTCCGTTTTTGAGATATCGTCCAATTTCTGCCTCTGTAAAAAACTATACCTGACCTTAAAGGCTGGGGTCCCAGATTTAACAGCACCGGCCACACACGCCGCCGCTATCGTTTAACTGGTTTTTTTGACCGGCCTTAACAAAGTATTATACGGCAGAAGAATCAAGCAAAAAATTGAAATAAAGGTGACATAAATGACATGAAATTTTCCGTGCGCGGTAAGTTTTACCACTTTTGGTATCATTACATCAATGTAACCCGAATGCCCTGTCCCAAGTTTAGTTGACGGTATTACACGACCCAGTGGATCAATAACAACAGATATTCCCGTAGGTGTTGACCTTACCATAGGTAAACCTTGTTCAATAGCGCGATATGCTGACAGATTTAGATGCTGAACCGGCCCGCTTGTTGGCCCAAACCAGGCGTCATTGGAAATATTAACAATCCACTCAGGCCGGTTATCTTTTTTACCAAAGCTGTAGTTACTTTGGTCAAGGGCAGGAAACAGTCCCTCATAACAAATCAGCGGCAGGAATGCTGGCAGACCGTCAACCGACATCGCTTTTGTTCTGTCGCCCGGCGTGAAGCCATCACCAATATTAACCAGATTTTTCAGCCCTATCCTGGCCAGCAGATTTTCAAACGGCAGAAATTCTCCGAACGGGACTAATTTAAATTTATCATATGCTGCTACGATGCGCGTTTCATGCGCTTTTTGTTGAATAACCAGCATGGTATTGCGCCAGACCATATTACCGGACTTATCAAGGTCAGAACGATAGACTCCCATCATCAGCGTCTGATCCGCCTCCAGCAAACGGGCAAAAACCTCAGACGTCCACGAACTGGCCGAAAACAGCTCCTCAGCCGAGGCCGGTAATGCCCCTTCGGGCCAGATCACAATATCAGGCCGACGCCCGTAATCAGCGCCCTGCGCCGACCATTTGGCATATTTGGGCGCCGCACGGGTCATGGCCACATAGTCGCGGACGATGCGGGAAAACTCACTTTCCGTCCATTTGGCCTCCTGCCCGATATTGGTCTGCACCAAACGCACCGAAGTCTCGGACGGTGTGATCTGTGTACTGATCAAACGATACTGGCCGAAAGCAAAACAGACCCCTAAGGCCCCGGCGGCGACCATGACGGGACGATACCCTTTAAGCCCCAGTGCCGGTTTGATGATGGCAATGCTGGCAAAGGCCATGACGGTGATCAGGCTCAGGCCGTAAACCCCAACCACAGCCGCCATCTGCGACATGGCTGAGCCGGCTTCCCAGCTCGCGCCCGCCGGATTCCACGGAAAGCCAGTAAATATCCAGCCGCGGATCATCTCAAATCCGCAGAACCAGACGGCAAAACACAGCAGGCTTTTCACGCCGGATTTGGGCGCGAAACGGGCATAGACCGCACCAAACAGCCCCCAGAAAAAAGCGATCATGGCGGGCAGGATCATGACCGCAAACGGCGCCATCCAGCCAAAGGTTTCGGCATCGACCAGAAAGGCTTCGGCCACCCAGAAGCAACTGATCAGAAAATAGACAAACCCCGCCCAGAACCCGACCGCAAACGCGCGCTTCAGCGGTTTTGGCCCCAGATCACTGTTGAGCACATAAAGCAGCAACCCATACCCGAACAGGCCCGGCAAAAATCCAAACGGCGGATGGGCCAAGGCCGCCAACGCCCCGGCCAGGGCGGCCAGCCGCTTGGGGCCCAGATATTGCGGCCCAAGAAAGCGCATATAAGGCGAAAGTTTTGCACCAAACGCCGCAATCCGTGTCCGGATATCCTCTGAAAGCATGTGGCGCCCTTATTCGTCTTTGTCTGTGTCTTCGGACATTTGCGCCTCAGTCAGCGGATGCAGACGCAGGCGCTTGATCCGGCGGGTATCGGCATCCATGACTTCAATATCAAAGCCGGCAGATTTATGACGCACAACCTCACCCCGGCGCGGCACCCGCCCCGCCAGAACAGCGACCAGCCCCCCCAGAGTATCGACCTCTTCTTCGGTGTCTTCGGGGTAAAGCGTAAGATTCAGCCGCTCCTCAAGGGTTTTAAGCTCAACCCGGCCATCGGCCTCAATCACGCCCGCCCCATGTTCGATAATATCAAGGGCGGCGTCATCATCATATTCATCGTCAATGTCACCGACCACCGCTTCGATCAGGTCTTCCATCGTCACCAGACCGTCCGTGCCGCCAAACTCATCAATGACCATCGCCATGTGCGTGCGTTCAGTCTGCATCCGCAGCAGCAGTTCATGGGCCTTCATCGACACCGGCACATAGAGCACATCCCGTCTCAGTCGGTGCAGTATCGGCTCGGCCCAGTTCGGCCCTGATCCATCGACCGTTTCCGGCGACAGCACCTTGAGCAGATCTTTGATGTGCAACACCCCGATCGGATCATCAAGGGTTTCGCGAAAGATCGGCAGGCGCGAATGTTCGCTCTCAATGCAGATTTTTACAACGTCTGCCAGGGTACATGACACATCCGCTGCCACAATATCCGCGCGCGGGGTCATAACGTCGGCCACGCGCAGGGTCTGAAATTCACGGGCGTGATTGATGAGATCGGCGGCGACATCCTTAGCCAGACTGAGGGGGTCCGCGTCGACGTCCTCAGCGGCGGGCTTGCCCCAGCCAAACAGGGACAGGATGGATTTTTTTGAGGCTATCTGTGACGATTGACTCGCCGGGTCGTCGGAGCTGGGCATGATGTTAAGGGATATCAGGTCTCATCTGTCAAATAGGGATCGGCAATATTCAGGCTTTTGAGGACTTCGCGTTCAAGATCTTCCATCTCCTGTGCCTCGGCCTCAACCATATGATCATAGCCTAATAGATGCAGCGCGCCGTGTATACTGAGATGTGTGACATGGTTAGCCAGAGTCTTATTCTGCTCCTTAGCTTCGCGCACGCAGGTCTCAAGCCCCAGCGCCATGTCCCCCAGATGGGCGATGTCGGTAACCCCTGCGATCTTAGGCGCCGGAAATGACAGCACATTGGTCGGTGCATTCTTCTGACGGTACTGTTTGTTAAGGTCCTTCATCTCGGCATCGTCAGTCAAAAGCACGACAATATCGGCCTGTTGGCTGGTTTCCAGATGGGCAAAAGTCGCCTCGATCGCCGTCTGGATCAGGTACGGCGCATTAGGCAGGACGTCGAGCCAGTCATCATGCTCAACCTCAATATCAACCAGAACTTGGTTCTCCATCAGGATTCCTTAAATTCGTTATCATAGGCGCGCACAATCCGCGCCACCAGTTCATGCCGCACCACGTCATCGGCGGTCAGGCGCGACACGCCGACCCCCTCCAGCCGCCCCAAAAGAGCCACCGCATGGGCCAGACCGGATTCACGGGCATTGGGCAGATCAACCTGTGACGGATCACCCGTCACCACCATCTTTGAGCCTTCGCCCAGACGGGTCAGCACCATCTTCATCTGCTGCTTAGTGGTGTTCTGCGCTTCATCGATAATGACATAGGCGTTTGAAAGTGTGCGCCCACGCATATAGGCCAGAGGGGCCACCTCAATTTCATTGCGTTCACGGCGCTTACGCAAACCATCCGCCCCCAGAATATCATCCAGCGCCTGCCAGATCGGCATCATATAGGGATCGACTTTTTCATTGAGGTCACCGGGCAGGAACCCCAGCTTCTCACCGGCTTCAACGGCAGGACGCGCGATCACCAGACGGTCCACCGCGCCCTTCATCAGCAATTGTGTGCCGTGCGCCACCGCCAGAAAGGTCTTGCCCGACCCTGCCGGCCCAAGGCCAAACACCAGCGATTTGGTCAAAAGCTGCTGAAAATAGTTGGCCTGCCCTTCGGTCTTGGGCACGACAGCACCCTTGCGGCCCATGACAACCACATGGGAGTTTGAGTGATGATCCGCCCAGGCGGGGGTCTTACCCAACGGATTCTGGATCAGTAGCCGCACATCGGCCTCAGAGATATCCAGCCCCTTATCAAAGCGTTTTTTAAGGGCTGCAAATATGGCTTTGGCCTTCTGACGGCCTGCCACATCGCCGGTGATCATCAGCCCGCCACCTGGGGTTTCAACCAGCACATTATAGGCCCCTTCGATCAGGGCCAGATAGCGTTCATTCGGGCCGGTCAGAGCCAGAACCCCGTCTTCGCTCAGTTCGATAAAGTCGTCAGTTACAGTGCTCAAGCCATCTCTCTTATAAGTTCGCCCTGCAAACTGTTGTTGCCCAGAGCGACAATTTTGACCGGGACGATCTGTCCGATCAGGTGGGCGGCGTCTTCAGCAAAGACTGAGTGCAGCCACGGCGAGCGGCCAATGCCCTGTTCATTATGGCGGCCGCGCTTATCAAACAGCACGTCAATGGTGCGGCCCACAAGACCGGCCTTAAAGGCCTGCTGCTGCTCGATGATCAGGGCCTGCAGCGCCTTGAGGCGTTCATCAGCTTTCCTTTCGTCAACCTGACCCGGCATGGCGGCGGCAGGTGTCCCCGGCCGCTTTGAGTATTTAAACGAGAACGCCGAGGCATATTCGACCTGACGGATCAGATCCATGGTGTCCTCAAAATCCTTATCGGTCTCACCGGGGAAGCCGACGATGAAATCACCGGACATGGCGATCTGCGGATTGGCCGCCTTAATGCGGGCGATCAGCTCGATATAGCTTTCGCGCGTATGCTTGCGGTTCATAGCGCGCAGGATCTTGTTCGAACCCGATTGCACCGGCAGATGCAGGTATGGCATCAACTGCGGAATGTTGGCATGAGCCTGGATCAGATCATCGCCCATATCGTTCGGGTGGCTGGTCGTATAGCGGATGCGATCCAGACCGCGGATACCCGCCAGCTCTTCCACCAGACGCGACAGGGTCGATTCCGCACCGCTTGCGTCCGCGCCGTTAAAGGCATTGACGTTCTGGCCCAGCAGGGTGACTTCGCGCACGCCCTTATCGGCCAAACGGCGCGCTTCGTCCATAATCTGCGCCACCGGACGCGACCATTCCGCGCCGCGCGTATAGGGCACCACGCAGAAGGTACAGAACTTGTCGCAGCCTTCCTGCACCGTCAGGAACGCGGTCGGCCCTGAAACTTCGCGGTTGGCGGGCAACTTATCGAATTTCTCATCGGCAGCAAAATCAGCCAGCAGGCGCTCACCACGCGCGCGGGTCGTGCGGGCAATAAGCTCCGGCAACTGATGATAGGCCTGCGGCCCGACCACCAGATCAACCGCCGGCGCCCGGTTCATGATCTCGGCCCCTTCGGCCTGAGCCACGCATCCGGCCACAGCAATGGTCATGCGTCCG
Source organism: Asticcacaulis machinosus (assembly GCF_028550435.1). Taxonomy (GTDB): domain Bacteria; phylum Pseudomonadota; class Alphaproteobacteria; order Caulobacterales; family Caulobacteraceae; genus Asticcacaulis; species Asticcacaulis machinosus. The sequence goes on from NZ_JAQQKV010000002.1 coordinate 682,288, forward strand.
CCGCCACGCGCCTCTTTATCTTCGCGCATTTCCTTAAGACGGCCAATCTCAGAATAGACCTTTTCGGCGGCTTTTTCACGGATATGGCAGGTGTTCAGCAGCACCAGATCAGCGTCTTCGGGGGCGTCAGACATGACATAGCCCAGCGGGCGCAGGACATCGGCCATGCGCTCACTGTCATAGACGTTCATCTGACAGCCGTAGGTTTTGATATGCAGGCGCTTTTGGCCCGTCGTTTGAACAGCGGACGGTTCGGGAGATGCGGTTTCACTCATGCCGCAGCTTATGAGCGTTTGGGCCTTTTTTTTCAAGAGAGAAGACAGGATTTTATCCACAAGCCCGCCACGATTCCCATGAACGCCAATTGCTCAATACTGATTGTTGTTGATCATTTTGTATGATAATTGGATGAAAACAATAATACTGAGGAAATGCCGCCCATGACGAATGCCCTAGCCGCCCCTCTGTCACGCCGTTCGGTTTTGTATGCGGGATTTGCCGTCCCGTTGCTGGGGGCGTGCGCCGGATGGCCCCGCAGCCTGTCCGCCAAACAGGTCTCGGTCACCGTTCCGTTTGATATGCCGTCGATCACCGTGCCGGATTTTACGGGTGCGCAGCGTTTTGTGATCACCGATTTTGGTGCCTCGCAAGGTGACCAGACCGCCACCTCCGCCGCCATCGCCAAAGCCATAGATGCCGCCCATGCTGCCGGTTCCGGCACGGTGGTTATCCCCGAAGGCACATGGCCGACCGGGCCGATCCATTTCAAAAGCCATGTTAATCTGTATCTGGCTAAAGGCGCGGTTCTGCTGTTTTCCGAAAAACCCGAAGACTATCTGCCTGCCGTGCAGACCTCATGGGAGGGGATCGAGTGTTTCAACTATTCGCCGCTGGTCTACGCTTTTGAGTGCGAAAATGTCGCCATTACCGGCGAGGGCAAGCTGAAAGCCAAACTCGATGTCTGGCAGCTTTGGTATAAGCGCCTCAAGCCGCACATGGACGCGCTGGTGGCACTCTACAACATGGCCTATCACAATGTGCCGGTGGCTGAGCGCAACATGGCGGTTGGCGACAATAATCTGCGGCCGCATTTTGTGCAGTTCAACCGCTGCCGCAACGTCCTGATCGAAGATATCTCCGTTGAGGACAGCCCGTTCTGGACGATCCATCCTCTGCTGTGCCGCGATGTCGTCATCCGCCGCGTCAAAATCCGCGCTCACGGCCACAACAACGACGGCGTTGATCCGGAAATGAGCCAGAATGTGCTGATCGAGGACTGCCTGTTCGACCAAGGCGATGATGCCGTCTCGGTCAAGTCGGGCCGTGATATGGACGCCTGGCGGCTGAATACGCCTGCAAAAAACATCGTCGTGCGTAACTGCCGGATCAGAAACGGCCACCAACTCATGGCCATCGGCAGCGAATTATCAGGCGGCATCGAAAACGTCTTTGTCGATAATTGCCACTTCATCGGCGACGGCAAGGGTGAGGACGGCTGGGCGGTGCCGATCAACAATCTGCTGTTCGTCAAAACCAATGAACGGCGCGGTGGCTTTGTGAAGAACATCCACATGTCAAACGTCAGCGCCACCACCATCAAGGGCAGTATTCTGGCCGTTGAGACCGATGTGCTCTATCAGTGGCGCACCCTTTTGCCGACCTATGTGCGCAAACTGACCCCGATCGAGGGCCTGCATGTGTCAAACATCGCCGTGGGTGAAGCCAAACACCTGTGTGCCATCTCAGCCGAGGCCGAAATGCCGGTGAAAAACGTCAGCCTGCGGGGTGTGACGGCACAGACCTTAACAGGCGCGCCGGTCGTGACCAAAAATGTCGAAGGGTTTGTAAATAGCTGACTAGGCCTTAGTGTCTTCATCAAGCGGCACGCCGTACAGTTCCAGCTTGTGGCCGACCAGCTTAAAGCCCAGTTTTTTGGCGAGCGCTTCTTTTAAGGACTCGATTTCCTGATCGAAAAACTCAATGACCTGACCGGTCTTGATGTTGATCAGGTGATCGTGGTGATCGTCGCCGGCCTGTTCATAGCGTGAGCGGCCATCGCCAAAGTCATGGCGTTCGACCACACCGGCTTCTTCAAACAGGCGCACGGTGCGATATACGGTCGCCAGCGAGATGTGCGGATCAAGGGCAGCCGCGCGGCGGTAAAGCTCCTCAACGTCGGGATGGTCGGTCGCCTGAGACAGGACACGCGCCACGATGCGACGCTGATCGGTCATGCGCATGCCTTTTTCAATGCACTGCTTTTCGATACGATCCATGAGGATGACGCTCCCGTATTTAGCTTTATTCCAACCGGTTTCGACGCGGTAATGACAGGTTTAAGGATTGATGACCGCAAGTGCAAGACAGAATGTCGCAGGCGTCACGCCAAATTCAGTCTCAGCACATGACCATCGACCGGCGGGCCGATACGGCGGCTGTAATAGGATTTGCGCAAACCCACCCGCTCAAACCCCAGTTTTTTATAGAGCGACAGTGCCGCCGGATTGTCGACGGCGACTTCGAGGAAGATACTCTCGCCGCCAAGGCCTTTAAGCTCGTCAATTACCGCCGTAAGCAGGGCCGTGGCCATACCACGATTTTGCAAGTCAGACCGCGTCGCCAGTGTTAATATTTCTGCTTCTTGAGAAATATACGACAAGAACACAAATGACTGGATTTTATCATTTATTTTTACGTATTTGGCCAAGGTTGTATTTTTGGCCAATATTTCTATAAATTCAGAATCTTTCCAGCCAAAATCAAAGTTTTGTTCGTGAATTATAGAAATATCAGGATCGTAATGACTAATATTTTCGATAATCATGTCACCGGAGGCTCCGTATCGAAGCGCACAATGCGTTTGTCGGACACCTTGGCATCAGGTTCGCGAATATAGACCGGCTTGACATCCGAGCGGTCACGGCCATCGAAAACCAGACGCGCCATAGCTGCCGGAGAGGGGGAAATCTGCGGTATGACTGCGGCCTGAGGCCAGTATGACCGGACGTGGTCGCAACCACTGCCGGTCACAACCGCCACGTCAGACAGGGTATCCGCATAGGCCCGCAAAGACTCATTGTCATTAATATTCAATGCCATAGGCGAAGTGATTGCGGCCATACCGGCAAAGGCCTGCACATAGACCTGACCACGTCCGGCCTCGATCACCACCAGACGCCGTGCGTTCTCCAGCCCCCTAAACGCCGCCATCGCCTCTAAGGTTGAAAAACCACGCAAAGGCACACCCGCCCCTTCCGCCAGACCTTTGGCAAAAGACAAACCGACCCGCAACCCCGTAAACGAGCCCGGCCCCAGCGTTACACCGACAAAATTCAGCGCCTTTGTATTAATTCCCGTTTTATGGAAACAATTCCAGATTTGTGGGCCGATATGCTCCTGATGGCCGCGACTCATTAATGCGGTATCATCATAAAGGCACGTCAGGCCATTCGGGCCATTTTCGTAGAGGCCGACAGTACACGCGCCTACTGAGGTATCAATAACCAGCCCCAGCACCTTAGAGCACCGACTCCACGTGCTTTACTTCCGGAACATAGTGCTTCATCAGCGATTCAACGCCCTGTTTCAGGGTTGCCGATGATGACGGGCAGCCCGAACAGGCCCCGCGCATGTGTAGCCACAGGGTGCCGCTGTCGACATCAAAGCGGTCAAACTCGATATCCCCGCCGTCTTGCGCCACCGCCGGACGCACGCGCGTTTCCAGCAGTTCCTTGATCTCGGCCACAATCTGCCCCAGCTCGCCGTCATAGACGGTTTCTTCTTTAGCAGCCTCGGCCTCATTCAGGATCGGCTTGCCCGATGTGTAGAAATCCATGATCGCGGCCAGAATCGGCGCTTTGATCTGCGCCCAGATCAAGCCAGCCTCAGGATCGCGGCGCACGGTCAGAAAGTCATGGCCGAAATAGACGCCGGACACGCCATCAATCTGAAACAGGCTAAGCGCCAGCGGTGACTTTTCCGCCTCGCTCTCAGTGCGCAGATCAAGCGAGCCGCCCGCCAAGACCTCACGGCCGGGGATAAACTTGATCACGTCAGGATTAGGTGTGGCTTCGGTCTGAATAAACATAGGTGTATTCCTAGAGCGTTTTTCCATCAAATGGAATCATTTGATGGATCAAAAAGAGCGACCGCTAAAAATCCAGAGCATTTCATCTGATGCAATCAGATAGAAATTGGCTCTAGGACTGTAACGCCTCACATGGCCCTAAAGCTTCCGAAAAACAAGCCCCATCAGACCAGATCGAGAATCGCCGCCTCATCCAGATCGCCCGGCACGATGGTGATCGGTATCGGCCGCGCCCCACCGAGGCTGGCCACCCCATCGCGCATCAGGCTGGAAATCAGCGGCCCCGGATCACGACCTGATGCCGAGGCCAGCACCAGAATCTTCAGGCTGCGGTCCTCGGAAATCAGAGCTTTTATGGCCTCACGCACCGCACCGGTCTTGATGATAATCTCCGCCGGATGGCCGGATTTGACGGCAGCAATATCAGCCAGCTTCGACAACAGGCTTTCGGCGTCGGCGCGCTGTTCACGTTCGATCTCATCGCGCACACCGGCCCATTGGGTATAATCGGTTTCCGGCAAAACCCGCAGCAGAGTCACGACCCCTTTCGTCGCCCTGGCTCGCCCGCAGGCATAGGTCAGGGCCGCCTGAAATTCAGGGGAATCGTCGGCAATGATCAAAAACTTACGCACTCTGGGCTTCCTGCAACCTGTTGACCCACTCCCTGAGCACCGCATTGACAATCGTCAGCTTGGCAAAGGTCCACGACGCTTCGGCACCTTGGGTGGATTGTTCTATATCTTCTATCACCTGACGGGCCGGATCGCTAAGGGCTTTGTTGGCCTCGGCCCAGTCGCTCAGTTGCCCCGCCGGATCGGTAAGATTTGTGACGCCCGACAAAACCGCCGCGACAACGCTTTTGTGTTCCGCCAGCAGATCTTCGGTCAGACGGCGCAGGGCCATGCGATCCCACGGATCAGCGCTGAACAACTCATTCGCTCCGGCCCGCAGTCTATCAAAGCCGAACCGCTCACCGGCCAGATAATAGAGCCGCGCTACGGCCTTAAGATCAAAGCCGTGCTTTACCGCCAGATCGATAATATCCGTAGCGCTGGTGAATGAGCGCAGATAGGCGATGCGGTCAGCCAAGGCTTCATCCGCACCCGCCGCTTTCAGCCGCTCAAGCCGGCGCGTGACATTGCCGCTATCGTAAACACTGATCAGATCAGGCCCGTGGGCCAGCAATTCAGTGACACCGGCCTGATAGTCTGAGACCAGCTCATCAACCGTCTTGCCTTCCATACCGAACCGCCGCGCCAGCCAGTAGGTCTGACGGCGCAGGAACAGGGCGATTTCCTGATAAAGTGCCGTCTGGGCCGCCGCCGGGATGATATTATCCCGCGCCGACACCTGATCCCACAGGGCATTAAGGCCAAACAGCCGCCGCGCCGCCTCAAACGCCAGCACAAAGGCGCGCGCATCAACACCGGCGGATTTCATTAACCGCGCCGGGAAGCTGGCGCCCGTCATATTGACGATATCGTTGGCCAGAACAGTTGCGATGATTTCCCGTTTCAGCCGGTGTTCGTTGATCTCTGTGACATAGCCATGCAGAGCGGTCGGGAAATAATCGATCAACATCCGCTCAAAGGCCGCGTCATCTGGTGCTGATGACGCCACGATATCGTCAAACAGCACGATCTTGGCATAGGCTGTGGTCACCGCCAGTTCCGGCCGGAAAAGCCCCTGATTTTGGGCTTTACGGGCTTCGAGCACGGCATTGGACGGCAGGCCCTCGACCTTGCGATCCAGTTTCCCGCGCGCCTCTAACCCCGACATAAACATCTGAGCCGCACCATTATCGCCATAGGCGCTGGCTTCCTGCAAGGTCAGGGTCAAGGTCTGACGGTAATTATGCTGCAACACATGGCTGGCCACATCATCGGTCATGGAGGCCAGCAGCGCATCACGCTCCGGCATGGTCAACCGGCCATTCGTGACCAGAGAGCCGAGCAAGATCTTGATATTAACCTCATGGTCGGAGCAATCGACGCCGGCGGAATTATCGATGGCGTCGGTATTGAGCCGCACACCGTTTTGCGCCGCCGCGATCCGTCCGGCCTGGGTCATGCCAAGGTTGGCGCCCTCACCGATCACCTTGACGCGCAGATCGGTGGCATCGATGCGAATGGCGTCATTGGCCTTGTCGCCGACCTCAAGATGGCTCTGGGCCGGGGCTTTGATATAGGTGCCGATGCCGCCGAAATAGAGCAGTTCGGCCTCGGCCTTAAGGATGGCCTGCATCAGATCGAACGGGGAGACCGCATCGGCCTCGATCCCCAGCAGGGCCTTGATCTCCGGTGTCAGGTCGATCGACTTCAGGCCGCGCGAAAAGACACCGCCGCCCTTTGAAATCAGCGATTTATCATAGTCCTGCCAGCTTGAGCGCGGCAGGGCAAACAGCCGCTCACGCTCTGTGAAGGAGGCCGCCGCATCCGGGTTCGGGTCGATGAAAATATCGCGGTGATCAAAGGCTGCGACCAGCTTGGTCTGGCGCGACAGCAAAAGGCCATTGCCAAACACATCGCCCGACATGTCGCCCACCCCGACGACGGTAAAGGGCTCGGACTGGATATCCTTGCCCCGTTCGCGGAAGTGACGCTTAACCGCCTCCCACGCCCCGCGCGCAGTTATGCCCATCGCCTTGTGGTCGTAGCCGACACTGCCGCCCGACGCAAAGGCATCGCCCAGCCAGAAACCGTAATCGGCCGAAACGCCATTGGCGATATCGGAAAAGGTCGCCGTGCCCTTATCGGCCGCAACCACCAGATAGGGGTCAGGCTCATCCCACATGACGACCGCAACCGGATGCACAATCTCACCCTTTGGTCCGATATTGTCGGTCAGATCAAGAAGGCCCGACAGGAAGGTTTTATAGGCGCGGATGGCTTCGTTACGGACAGCGTCAGGCGTACCGCCTTTGGGCAAGGATTTGGGATAGAACCCGCCCTTCGATCCCACCGGCACGATGACCGCGTTCTTGACCTGCTGCGCCTTGACGAGGCCCAAGACCTCGGTGCGGAAATCATCCTTACGGTCAGACCAGCGCAGGCCACCGCGCGCCACCGGCCCGAAACGCAGATGCACGCCATTGACATCCGGCGACCAGACAAAGATTTCACGGAACGGCTTGGGTTCAGGCAGGTCGATCAGGTCACGGCTTTTGATTTTAAATGAGATATAGGTTTTCGGCTGGCCATCGCCATCGGTCTGATAATAGTTGGTGCGCACCATCGCCCCGATCAGGGCCGCCAGGCGGCGCAGCACGCGATCCTGCTCGAAATTGGACACGGCCTGTAATAGGGTATCGATCTTCGTTTTAGCCGCCCCAACCTCGCTCTGACGGATCGCGACATCACCGCCGCCATCTGGGGCAAATTTCAGCTCAAAATAGCGCCACAGGGCTTCGGTCACGTCACGGTTTTCGCGCAGGGCTTGCTGCTGCACGTCTTGCGAGGGATCAAGGCCCGATTGCTGACGATAGAGGCACAAAGCCCGCAGCAAAGCCGTCTGGCGCCAGTCCGCACCGGTGACCAGAAGGGCGTTAAAGCCGTCGTTTTCGGTCAGCCCCTGCCACAGGGCCAGCGCGCCCTGCTCAAAGCGCTGTTTGAACCCGGCAAAATCGCTGATCCTGGTCGGTGAGTGGACAATAAATTCGCGCACCCAGAAATAGGTTTTGCCATCACCGTCACCCACGATGATTTCGCTACCGTCTTCCTCAAGGGTTTTCAGGCCCATATTGTCGAGGATCGGCAAAATATCGGCCAAAGCGATCGGGGTGCGGGCGCGCTGATAGAGCTTAAACGCAAACTGGGTTTCCGAATCCTCCAGCCGCTGATAGGCGCGCAAATTGAGCGGCGATGGCGCCTCCAGCCGCGACAAATACCAGATATCTTTGACCGCTTCATAGGCGTCATAGCGTTCCTGATAGCCCGCCGGTAAGGCCCGTGCCCAACTGTGCCAGCGGATGTCACCGGGAAACGCCTCAAGACCCAGTATAGTCTGGGGATCGCCCTCATGGATCAGGGCCTCGACCTTTTGTGGCCAGGCCCGCGTCAGGTTTTCAATATCCGATTCCAGATCGGCCACCGATGGGTCGAAATGATCGCCGGGATTTACACCTATAATGTAATGCAGACACGACAGAAGAGTATCAGCTACATACGGATAGACCGCTGACACCCGACCCATAAAGGCATCCGCCAGACGCGCGCCTATGCGGCCATGCAGCGACACCTGATAGAGTTCGCGCGGAATATAGACCAATACGGAAATAAATCGATCAAACGGGTCGGTGCGGGTAAAGACCCGCACTCTGGGCCGATCAGACAGATGCAATATGCCGCGTGCAATGCGCAGCAAATCGGCGGCTTCCATCTGGAACAGTTCATCGCGCGGATAAGTCTCGATAATGTTTCTCAGGCGCTTATCGGCATAGCCGCCATTATTGAACCCGATGACCTTGGATTCACTTAAGACATAGTCTGCCTTCTTGCGGATCAGCGGCACCTCAAACGCCGGACGGTCATAGGCTTCGGATGTAAACAACCCGACAAAGCGAATTTCACCCGACGGCTGGCCATCCGCGCCGTAACGCTTGATGCCGATATAGTCCATGTAAACCCGCCGGTGGACGCGGGCTTTGATATTGGCCTTTGCGACCGTTACCGGCTCTGAGTTTTCAAGCTGATTGAGGATTTGCGCGTTGAGCACCGCAGGCTCAGATGATCGGCGCAGGATCGGGCGATCCGCATCGCGCAATATGCCGTAACCATCCTGAAGCAGGTTAAGCGGCCCTTCCTGCGTATAGCCGCCGTCGGCATCACGCGGATAGACATAGCCTTTGGCACCCAGAAACACAAAATGGTTGTTCTGAACCCAGCGCAGGAAGGCCAGATTTTCCTCCAGTGTCGCCGGATCAAGGGTCAGTGTCTGATGGGTTTTGAGCGCTTCGAGCGCGCTGATTTCCTGCGCCAGCAGTTTCAGCATACGCGGAAAATCGAGTACCGCCAGACGCAGGTCATTTAACGTTTTTTCGACCCCCTCCAGAATACGGACGTGTACCTCAACCGGCTGGCGCTCAATGAACACCATGATCATGGATTCTTTGGAGGCGCCGTCATCACTGCGCCGGCCCTCGCTGTCACGGCCTACGGATACAACGGGATGGAACATGGAACGGATAGATACGCCCTGATCGATCAGTTCCCCCATCAGGCTTTCGACTATAAACGGGGCATCGGATTGGATAATGCTCAATATATCGTAGACATGCGAACGGCCTGGGCCCGCAGGGGAGGGTGTCAAAGACTTAACCACCTGATTGCCGCCCAGGCGAACATTGCCCAGCGCCCAGAAATCAGCGATGACGCGACCGAGATCGCTCAGCGCTATATCCGGCAATTCTTCCGGTTCATAATCTTCGATAATCTGGCGGATAAAACTCAACTGTGCGGGCGATAAATCGTCAGCACCCGTCATTTCCAGCGCCTTGGCAAAACTGTCCGCCAGAGTCTTAAGATTAGGGGTATTAAGTTTTGCGGCGTCCTGAAGGCGGGGCGTATTGTCGTCCATAGGCTCATCTACCCTTATCTGGCCCGGCCTGAGCGGCCGGTTGTCTTTGTAAGATCACGGCGTTTGGGGCGGGATGATGAGCCAATTTGCTTAACAAAACAATCTCCGGCCAGTCTATCAAAATGAAAAGCCGCCAGCCCTTATTCAGAGCTGACGGCTTGTTTGAAAGCGCCTCTATGGGGGAAAGGGGCCTTCAAATTTAAGATCGCCCAAGCTTAAGGGGGAAGTCGTCAGGGCGATCATCAAAGCCTTTCGGGGGACGAAAAGCTTATGATGAAAGGGTACCACAAAAGGGGAATTGCACCATATTGGCTCGCATCACAGTTGTGTGAGTCCCGCCACCCAAAAAACCGCGATAATCCTAAAATTATCTTGAATATCACCCCCTTAAGGCCATAGGGTTTGCAGGCGCGATATTGCACAAAAACGTGAAGGGTTAAGGATCATGGCGGACACAACTGGCGTTCTGGTCGGATATTCACAGTCGCCGACCTCTGGCGGTGCCCAAACCCTTCTTTTCAATCGCGCCAACCGCCACGGTATTGTGGCGGGCGCTACGGGTACGGGCAAGACTGTGACCCTGCAAATTCTGGCGCAAGCTTTTTCCGATGCCGGTGTGCCGGTCTTCGCCGCTGACATTAAAGGCGATCTGTCGGGTGTCGCCGTCGCCGGCAGCCCTAACGAAAAGCTGCTTGAGCGCGCCAAACTGATGAATCTTGATCTGGCGCCCAAGGCCGCACCCGTCATTTTCTGGGATATCTTCGGTGAAAAAGGCCACCCGATCCGGGCGACGATTTCCGAGATGGGGCCGCTTTTGTTATCGCGCCTGTTTGAACTGAACGATGTGCAGGAAGGGGTTTTGAACATCGCCTTCCACGTGGCCGACAAGGAAGGGCTGCTGCTGCTCGATCTGGCCGATCTGCGCGCCCTGCTCAACCATGTGGCTGAGAATGCCAAAGAGATTTCCGCCACCTACGGTCAGGTATCAGCGACCTCAATCGGCGCCATTCAGCGTCAGTTGCTGACACTGGAAACCCAAGGGGGTACGAAATTCTTTGGCGAACCGGCGCTGCGGCTGGAAGACCTGATGCGCACGGATTTATCGGGCAAGGGCTACATCAATATTCTGTGTGCGGACAAACTGATCGGCTCACCCCGCCTCTATTCGACGTTTCTGCTGTGGCTGTTGTCGGAACTGTTTGAGGAGTTGCCTGAAATCGGCGATCCCGAAAAGCCGCGCATGGTGTTTTTCTTCGACGAAGCCCACCTGTTGTTCAACGAAGCGCCCAAGTCCCTGCTGGAAAAGATTGAGCAGGTCGTGCGCCTGATCCGCTCCAAAGGGGTCGGCATCTATTTCGTCACGCAAAATCCCGCCGATGTGCCGGATTCGGTTTTGGCTCAGCTTGGCAACCGCATTCAGCACGCCCTGCGCGCCTATACCCCGTCCGAGCAAAAGGGCCTGAAAGCGGCTGCCAATTCGTTCCGTGCCAATCCGGAGTTTGATACCATTGAGACCATTCAAGGCTTAGGCGTCGGTGAGGCGCTGGTGTCGCTGCTGGATGAAAAAGGCCGCCCGACGGTAACCGCCCACGCCCTGATCCGCCCTCCGGCCTCGCGTTTGGGGGCGGCCACGGAGGCTGAACGTCAGGCTGTGTTTGCCAAGTCTCCGGTCGGGGGCGTCTATGATGAAGCCAAAGACCGCGAATCTGCGTTTGAGATTTTGTCCAAGCGCAAACAGGTCGAAGTGGTCGAACAAGAAACGGTCACCCTCACCAAAACCACCGTCAAAGAACCGGCTCGTAAAGCTTCATCGACCGAAAAAGCCGTCACGTCGGTTGCGGTCTCGGTCATCCGCACCATCGGTGTTACCCTTGGGCGTGAGTTAGTGCGCGGGCTGTTGGGATCGATGAAGAAGCCAACCAAGCGGCGGTAAATCTCCTACCCATCGCTTTGCGACAGGGAGGAGGGTGACTCCTCGTAATGGGTCAAGGGGGCTTGCCCCCTTGTTTTAGTGCCCTAACGCTTCGCTGTTTGAGGGCGGTGGCGTTATCTTAGGAATTTCAGATTATAGTACCGGTCATGTTGCACCCGGTTCTGGCCCTGATTGCGTGGACGATGCTGATGCTGGTTTGGCTTTATGCCGCCCGCATAACGGCCTTGTTTGCGCTCAAAGTCGATCCACAACGCCTGAGCGATAAGCGGCTTTTAGGCCAACTGCCGCCCTATGCCCGTGACCCTGCCGATAATTATGCCAACCTGCTGGAGCAGCCGGTGCTGTTCTATGCCCTGAGCAGCGTCATTCACCTCAGCGGCTGGGGTGATCGCCTGTTTATAACCTTGGCCTGGATCTATGTCGGCCTGCGCATTGTCCATTCGCTAATACAGGCCCTGCATAACATCGTCATTTTGCGCTTTTGCGTGTTTTTGTGCGCCACCGGCATATTGAGCTATATGTTGATACGGACCGTACGCGTGACGCTGAATTTTTAAGGCTGCAATGATCATGTTTGGCGAAGACCTAGACAAAATGCTTGAGCTTGCCAAGAAAGCGAAGGCTGAAAAAGGTTGGGGTGGTTTCGCCGATTACCTAGAACAACATGGAGCCGGTGTTCGCAAGAGGGCGCTAGAAAGCCTGAATCTTTTTTTAAATGATGCGGTTTTATGGCCTTTAGAAGAGAGACTTCGATTCACGCTTTGGCTACTTGACTCAATAGATATAGAAGCTCTGGTTCAGCCACTAAAACTGCGTCTTGTCATTCCTACTATAAGGGAATGGGAGAGTTTAAATCCATTATCACCTGAGCCTCCACTATGGCTCGGCCTTCTGCACTGCGATAAGCCTGAAAATCACATTCGAAGGGCGCTGGAGCTTGATCCCAAGTGTGAAAAAGCAAGAGAAATTTTGTGTCAATGGATCATCGCAGACATCAGCTATAACCAACACGAACTGCCAGCCTTTTATATCCACGACCCACGAGTGGATCTGGCCGACTTAGCTGAGGCAGAAGCACTCTGCTTAAGCTACGAGCATAAAGCTTGGGTTGAACACATGCTTTCTGAGATTATGCAACAGCGCGCATTAGCAGAAGAATGGTTGGAAAACCACCCTAGACTAGGAGACTTCGCATCATACTAGATTGGTGATGCCTATTAAGGCCTTGACACAATCCGCCACATCTTAAGCTTATGTTTGACCCGACCCGCTTCGGTGCCGGCGCGGGTGCCGTGGCCCATATAGAGATCCGCGCGGATTTTACCCTTAATGGCCCCACCGGTATCGAGGGCTGACACCATGCGTTGATATTGCGGGAAAGCGTCCTTTAACGCGCCCGCATTGGCATCAATCCAGTACAGATCACCATACTGATGATGGGCCGGATCAACCGCAATCGCTGATCCGCCCGGCAGAGGTACGCCCGCCGCACCCAAGGGATCATGAGGGTCTTCGATCTTGAAAAACGCATAACGCGGATTGAGATTCATCGTCTCCTGAGCTACCGGTCCGCGATTGGCCGCCAGCCAGGCGCGAATATTATCACCGGAGGATTTGTCTTTTTCCAGTATGCCGCGTTCGACCATCGGCTTGGCTATGCCGACAAACGGGTGACCATTATCTGCGGCATAGGCGGCCAGAAACTTAGACCCATCCGGCAGTTCCAGATAGCCCGACCCCTGAAGCTGCATAAAGAAATAGTCTTCGGGCCGCATATAGAGCGGAGTATCAGCGGGCTGGGCTTCGATCTCAGCGCGGGTGTAATAGGGGACATACTGGCCATCGACCACGCGCGCCGCAACTTTGGTCGCAGTCTGTGGGGGGAACATCTGATCACCACGCACGACCACCAGATCAGCAGGCTTCAACCGTACAGGCTGCGAAAATTCAGCATTAGGCAGACTGAGCGCCTCATATTCCGGCACGAAATAGGCCGTCAGCAACCCCTCGCCGTCCAAGACTTCAACGACGAAATTGACCTCGAAAAAGGCTTTGATATCAGCAGGATCGGCAAAATCGGTGTGGCTTAGCTTATCACACACCACCTTGTAATGCCTGCCTTTTTTATAGGCGCATGTCCCGCGCAGGGCTTCAAACGCCACAAAAGAATCCGACAGCCCCCATCCGGGCAGGCTGCTCAGGGGCTTAAAGGACGAAGGCGGTTCGGGAACCGGAGCTGGTTGCGGTGTTACCGGCGACACAGGGGTTGGTGTTACAGATTTAGGAGTTTGCGCGCACGCCGCCACCATTGCCGACAGCGCAAGGCCCGTTAATAGCTTTAGCCTCACGCCTTGGCCGCCTCTACCTTGGCCAACAGCCACGGATTATTGCCGGATTTCAGGTTTTTCTGGAACGTCCAGTATTCGGCCGTGCGCTTGTGGGTTTTCTTCGCTTCAACTGGCACAGGCAGAACATCAGTTTCAGGCACGGCGGGCTCCGCAGGCTTTAGCGTCTCGGTCTGATAGAGCAGTTCCGACAGGAACCGCACCCGGATATGAGCAAAGTCATCCTTGAAATCGATCAGTTCCATGTCGACCTTGGGGCCATCGACAAAGGTGACCGATTCCTTGGGGGCGGACGGATCGCGGTTCTGCACGGCTTTTGAGAACACATTATAGACATTATCCGCCAGACGATCCTTCACCGGCTCGACATCACCCTTGGTGAAGGCTACGACCACGCCTTCATAGGTTTCGCGGGCCTTTTCGATAAAGTTAATCTCATTAAACTGCGGGTCGCGGGCCTTAAGCGCCTCCAGATTTGGGAACTTCGGCGCTTCGGGCTTTTTTTCGACGCGTACGGGCCCATCAGAGTCTTCGCCTACACGGGGAGCGGGCTTGTCTTCGACCTTGAAGCCCACGCGACGGCCTAAGACATTATAAAGCTGGAACAAAACCACTACGGCTATGACCGCAAATATAACCAGTTCGACCGACATCCCTGTTAACTCTCTTACATTGCGTGCGTGATTTACCATCTATATAGGGAAAGTTTAACGAAACGGAACCTTCCAGTTCGATTGCTTATTGTTTTCTTGCGTGATAGCAGCGTTTTTACACTGTTTGTCGTGATATTATTGCCGAAAAACCCCAGGAAAGTATACTGGCACTTTTCGGCATATCACTTTAAAGCGCGGGTTGCTGCACCCTTGCGCCCATAGCCGGAGTTGTTTTGTTATGACTGATACCGTGGCCCCTGAAGCCAACACCCAAAACGGGGCCCAGGCCGATGGCCTCACCCCCCTGCCCGCTAACATGCAGGTTCTGGCCCAGTTCATCCGCGATTTTTCGTTCGAAAATCCGCGCGCACCACAGTCGCTGCGCATGGATGTCCGCCCCGAAGTCGATATGGGCGTCGAAATGAACGCCAAGGGTCGCCCTGACGGCCTGTTTGAGGTTGATCTTAAACTGTCGGTCAAGGCCACTAACCCCGAAGGCCCGGTGTTCAATATCGAGCTTGTTTATGGCGGTCTGTTCCAACTGGCTAACGTCCCGCAAAACATGGTTGAACCCACCCTGCTGGTCGAATGCCCGCGCTACCTGTTCCCGTTTGCGCGCCGCATCATTGCTGATGTGACCGCCGATGGCGGCTTCTTCCCGCCATTTATGGTCGAGCCGATCGATTTCGGCACGCTCTATATGTCGCAAAAAGCCGCTGGCTCCATCGGTGAAACCGCCGGTCAGGCGTAAAGTCTGTCACTTAAAAGTTGCCCTCCGGGTACTTTTAAGTGGATTTAAATGGTCGCCTCTGATCTCGAAGCAGTTCTTCGATCAGGGGCGGCTTTTTTATTAGTAGTTGGTATCTGTGGGCCAGAGCGCCTTATCTTTCAGATATTTGGCGATAAAAGCCTTGTGGGCCTCGGCTTCTTCGGGATGAATGCGCGGTGGCAAGGGCTTTGCGCGCACACCATAAGGTTTGGCGACAAATTTACCGCCGTCCTCACCAAAGTCACTGGCCATAGCCAGATCAAGGCCGCGCTCCTTGCCGCCCATCAGCTCAAGATAGACTGTGGCCAGCAAACGGGCATCGAGCAGAGCGCCGTGTTTATCGCGTTCAATCAGAGAGATATTATAGCGCTTACACAGGGCATCCAGCGAATTGGCCATGCCGGGAAAGACATTACGCGCCACCTCCAGCGTATCCAGCCATTGCGTGGATGGCAGAGGCGCACGATTTATCCGCTCCAGCTCCATATTGATAAAGTTACGGTCAAAGCTGGCATTATGGGCAATGATGCGGCTATCGCCCACAAACTCCAGAAACTCATCGGCAATAGCTGAAAACTTAGGCTTTCCCGCCACCATTTCGTTGGTTATGCCGTGAATACGAGTGGCATCGGCTTCGATTATGCGCTCAGGATCGACATAGCGGTGAAAGGTGCGCCCGGTCGGCAGCAGGTCTTCGAGTTCAACGCAGCCCAGTTCGATCAGGCGGTGCCCGCCGCGGTGGTCAATGCCGGTGGTTTCGGTATCAAAAACGATTTCTCTGGCCATGGGTTTCTATCGGCCGGTTTGATCTGATTTGTCTATACTGCCGGACAGTAATTTTTGATGCAGGCTCACCACGTCAGTACGAGTGGCCTCAAGCGGTTGATCCGTCAGGATCAGAAAATCGGCGCGCTTGCGCTTTTCCGCATCGCTGATCTGGCGCGACAATATGTCATTGAACTTGGCCTCGGTCATGCCGGGTCGGGCCAAGACGCGCGCCTTCTGAACTTCAGGCGGTGCGCTAACCACCAGAACATAGTCGAGGTTTTTCTCGGAACCGGTCTCATAGAGCAGAGGGATATCAGCGATCACCAGCGCCTCATCCCTGTGGGTTTCCATAAAGGCTGCGCGATCTTCGCGCACCAGAGGGTGCACAATGGCGTCCAGCACCGCAAATTTTGACGGATCGGCTTTCAGGATCTCCGACAGACGGGCGCGGTCAATGCTGTTGTCGGTCAGGATCACCCCAAACGCCGCGCATAGCTTGTCTTTCAGGGACTGTGATGTCGCATAAAGCCGATGGACGACCTCATCGGCATCCCAGACCGGCACGCCCAGATCAGCAAACATCTTTGCGACCGTCGATTTGCCCATGCCGATTGAGCCGGTCAGGCCCAGCCTTATTACAGGCTTTTTGGTCACATAACCTCTCCCAGATAGCGCAGGGCCAGATCGCGGATATCAAACTCAACGGGCGGTGCCACGCCATAAAACGCTTCAAACGACGGCCGCGCCTGTTCGATCAGCATGTTCAGGCCATCGACCAGCTTAAGCCCCCTCGCCTCCGCGGCCTGTAGCCAGGCGGTCTTCAACGGCCGATAGGTCATGTCCATCGCGGTCGCCGTATCGGGTGCCTTATCAAACAAGGGTAATGGCCCGCCGGACGCAGCATTGATGATCGCGCTCACCCCGTCAAATGCCCGGTCGATCTGGGTGACATCATAGGCCGACACGCCGTCCTTAAACGCAAACACCAGTTCTTCGGCGCGGGCAATGGTGCGGTTGACGATGCGCACATCGGTGCACCCCTTGGCCAACAGGGCGGCAATGACCGCGCGCGCCGCACCCCCTGCCCCCATAATGGCCACCGGCTTTGTCAAATCGCAATCCGGCGATTGCAGCTCAAACGCCCGGATCAGGCCAAAGCCATCGGTGGAATCGGCATGGACATGGCCTTCATCATCAAAGGTCAGCAGATTGGCCGATCCACAGGCCAGCGCGATATCGGAATAGCTGTCGGCCAGTTTCAGCGCGATTTCCTTAAACGGTGCCGTGACATTCAGCCCCTTAATACCGTTGGTACGGCACGACAGGATAAGGCGTTCAAAGCCGTGCTCGTCCTTTGGATTAAACGGCGCATAGACCCCATTGAGGCGCAATTCACGCAACCAGGCATTATGCAGAAACGGGCTTAAAGACTGATGGATCGGCTGGCCAACCACGCCGGCCACTTTGGCTGCCCCTGTGGGTAAGGTCTCAATCATAATGCAATGACCTCCAGATGACGCAATTGGTTCAGCAGTGGCAGCATGGGCAGGCCCAGAATTGTAAAATAATCGCCGCGAATGTCATCAAACAGTTGCAGGCCCAGCCCTTCGAGCTGGTAACAGCCGACACTTTTCAACACCTCTTCGCCAGCTTGCGCCAGATAGGTGTCGATAAAGGCATCATTCAGACGGCGTACGCTCAGCTCCGCCGTGCCGACATGGGACCACACAATCTGCCCGCCCTGCGCCAGAGCAACAGCCGAATGAAGATAATGGGTCTGACCGCTAAAACGCTTCAATAGTGTCTTAGCCTGATCAAAATTATCTGATTTGCTGATCAGGTCTCGTTCGATTTCAACCACCGAATCCGCACCGATCACCAAGCCATCGTGACGCAAGGATATGTGGATCGCCTTTTCCTGCGCCAGTTTCAACGCCACCGATTTCGGGCTATGTGCGCGCGCCAGATACTCATCCTTAATCGCCTCTTCGTCGATATGGGCGGGGATGATGTCAAAGCTTAAACCGGCATTGGTCAGCAAGGTGGCGCGTATTTTAGAGCCGGAGGCAAGGATTAAGGTCATAAAGTAAGGCCTTTTTGCAGGGGGCTAGCCCCCTGCACCCGTAACTTGGTGTTGTATCGGCTAACCAGATTAGCCCTGACTATAGTTTCGGGGTGCAGGGGACAAGTCCCCTGCTTAAATCCCGCCTAAACGACCTGTGCGTTTCTCGTTCAACAAACTAATTATCGCGGCTGAGGTTTCTTCGATACTGCGACGGGTGACATCGATCACCGGCCACTCTTTACGCTCAAAAAACCGGCGGGCGGCGATGATCTCATTTCGGACGGCCTCGGTATCAGTATAGGTCGACGGCCGGTCGTCATTGTTGAGCGACAGCAGCCGGTTTTTGCGGATCGAAATCAGCCGCTCCGGTGAGGCAATCAGGCCAACAATCAAGGGTTCGGTCAGATTATCGATTTCTTCGGGCAGGGGCCGGCCCGGCACCAGCGGAATATTAGCCGCCTTGATGCCGCGGTGAGCCAGATAGATGCAGGTTGGTGTCTTTGAGGTACGCGATACCCCGACCAGAATGACCTCAGCCTGAGCCAGACGGTCGGCCAGAGCGCCGTCATCATGAGCGATGGCATAGTTCAAGGCTTCGATACGCTCGAAATACTCATTATCAAGATTATGCTGAGCACCGATCCGCTTGGAGACCGCCGCCCCCAGATAGCGCGAAAACGCCACCACCATCGGATCAAGTACACCAATCGCCGGAATATCCAATTCCCGGCAGCGGATTTCCAGATTGGTGCGCAATTCAGAATCCACAATCGTATGCAGCACAATGCCCGGAAAGCTTTCGATCTCGACCAGCGCCCTATCAAGCTGCTTCGGTGAACGGATCAGCACATAGATATGTTCAATCGGTAAAATGCCTTCAAAACGGGCCGCAGCCGCCTTAGCCAGAGCGTTAAGCGTTTCGCCTGTGGAATCCGAGACCAGATGGACATGAAAATAGGTGCCTATCTTAGAGGATAAGGTTTTCAGGCTGTCCGAGGTCATAAGATCAGGCTTTCAAAAATATATCTGTGTACCGAATTTGGGGAAAACCCGCGTATAAGTTCGTGCGTAATTCCCCCGTCAAGTCAAGCGCCACTCACCTCCCCTCTGATTGGGGAAAAGGATTAAGATATCCTGCAAGCGCCCTCTGATTTTCCCCAATCCTGCGATCTGGGGGTTTTATATCGAGCCCACTGTGAGTAAGTTAATCTTTCATTAACCCTGTATATTTACCTCCCGTTAAGAATTAAGAATTTTTTAAGGATTCCTAATATTTGGTTAATTATCCCGCCTTTTCACAGGCTGTGAAACATAAATTTTTCATTAATTTCGCACTGTGAAAAACCCGTGATAAGCGCGGGCGTGCGCTAAATTGTCCCGTTCATTAAGCCACCTACTACCACTGCTTCCTTTTATTATTTTATTATGTCATTGGAGCCCATATCCGGATAATACGGCAGACTTGACCCAGATAGTTGTGGCAGATATGACGATTGAACCTTCCCCGACCCTTAAGGCGCCGCTTCTCAAAGCCTTAAATGGCCAGACCCAAGCCATACCCCCGGTATGGTTTATGCGTCAGGCCGGACGCTACCTGCCAGAGTACAAAGCCCTACGCGCCACCACGCCTGATTTTATCTCATTCTGCCTCAATCCGGAGAAGGCGGCTGAGGCCACTTTGCAGCCGATTAGGCGCTTTGGATTCGATGCGGCGATTTTATTCTCCGACATTCTGGTCATTCCACAGGCCTTAGGTCAAAACGTAGCCTTTGAAGCCGGTGAGGGGCCGGTGCTTGGAGAACTACCCGCGTTAGAGGCCATGCGCGATCTGGCCGGGCAGGCGGGCATACACCTTAAAAATGTCGGTGAAACCCTGATGCGGGTGAGGTCAGCACTGGATGCTGATAAGACGACGCTGATCGGGTTTTGTGGCGGGCCGTGGACCGTCATGACCTACATGCTCAATGGTCGCAAAGCGCAGGATCGCACCCTGATCCGCGCCTTTGTCTATGACAATCCGGTCTATGTCGCGCAACTGATGGATATCGTTATCGAAGCCTCGGCCCATTACCTGAAGATGCAGGCCGATTCCGGTGCGCAGGTGTTGAAAATCTTTGAAAGCTGGGCGGAAGGTCTGCCCGATCCTTACTTTAACGAACTGATCATTGAGCCGCACAAAAAGCTGATCGCACGGGTGAGGGAACTTGGCGTGACCTTACCCATCATTGGTTTTCCGCGCGGGTCTGAGGTCCGGCTGTTTGATTACCTTGCAGCGGTCAATGTCGAGGCTCTGGCGCTTGGTACCGCCACGCCGCTGAAACTGGGTCGTGACTTACAAAAATTAAAACCAATCCAGGGCGCGCTCGATCCCGTAGTGTTAAGATCAGGCGGGCAGGCGCTCGATGCCGCGATCGACCGGTTACTTGAGGCATGGGGGCAGGGGCCTTACATCTTCAATCTGGGTCACGGTATCTTTCTGGATACGCCGATTGCCCATGTCGAAAATGCACTGAAACGGATCAGAGGCTGATGAAAAAAGTTGCGGTTTTATTGTTCAATCTGGGCGGACCTCTGGAATCAAAGGACGTCAAACCGTTTCTCTACAATCTGTTCAAAGACAAATATATCATCAGCTTGCCGTTTGGCTTGCGTCATTTCGTAGCGCGGATGATATCGACGACGCGCGAAAAACCGGCTCAGGCCAATTATAATTTCATGGGCGGCGGCTCACCGATACTGGCGCAAACCCAGGCGCAAGCAAACGCGCTGGCGGCGTATGCGGAAAAGACCATTAAGGGCGCTGAGGTTAAGACCTTTATTGGCATGCGTTACTGGCATCCGTTTGTTGAGGATACCGTCAAAGACATCGACGCGTGGGGGCCGGATGAGATTGTGCTTCTGCCGCTCTATCCGCAGTTTTCAAAGACCACGACTTTGTCGTCACTGTCGGCTTTCAAAAAAGCCTATAAGGGCCGCGCCAAGGTCACGGCGGTCTGTTGCTATCCGGAAAACGATTTTTTCATCAAGGCGCAGGTCGATCTGATCCGCGCCGCCATCAAGGATATCAAAAACCCGGATGGCTACCGGATTCTGTTTTCGGCGCATGGGTTACCAGAAAAAGTCATCCAGGAAGGTGATCCTTATCAGGCGCAGGTCGAAGCGACCGTGGCCAAGGTGATGGCTGAACTTAAAACCGATATCGACCATGTGATTTGTTACCAGAGCCGGGTAGGGCCATTGAAATGGATCGGACCGGCGACCGATGAGACTATCACTCAGACAGGTCAATCAGGCAAAAACATCGTTCTGGTGCCGATTGCCTTTGTGTCGGAACATATCGAAACCCTGGTTGAACTCGACATCGAATATAAGCATCTGGCTGATGTGGCCGGTGTTTCGTCCTATATCCGGGTGCCGGCAGTGGGCACGAACCCTGACTATATCCGCGCCTTGGGCGATCAGATTCTGAAAGCGCTGGCAACGACCGAGGCGGTCATCAGCGACCATGCCTGTGCAACCTGCCACAGCCACTGCCCGAAACTAAAGGCGGCTTAAGATGAACTACGATCTGTTTCGCGCCCTGCATATCCTGTCGGTGATCGCGTGGATGGCAGGGTTGTTATATCTGCCGCGGATATTCATCTATCACATTCATAACCAAGATAAGGCTGAGGTCGTTTCCGTCTTTCGGGTGATGGAGCGTAAACTGATAAAGCTGATTATGAACCCGGCTATGATTGCGGCGTGGATATTTGGGGCCGGCCTGATCTATATCGATTATAAGGCGAGGGGCCCGGAGTTTTTGACGCAGGCGTGGTTTCTGACTAAGATCGTAGGGATTATCGCCATCACCGGCTGGCATCATTATTTGACCGCTAAATTTAAAAAACTCGACCGTGGGGACAATATCGGTACCGAAAAATACTGGCGTATTGTCAACGAAGTGCCGTTTGTCATTGCCATCATTATGGTTCTGGCAGTGACTCTGGAGTTCGGAGCGTAATACTATTCTAATGGGGCGTGGGGCATTTTAGTTGCGCTACCGCCGCTCGGGCGGCCCCGTATGCTGCTTGAGCGCCAAACCCACAATTGACTTGACCGAAATTCAGCGTGGTGTAAGGGTTCCGCTCAAATTGAGTATGTATCGGGTTTTAATCTGATCCTCAAATCTTAAGACAGGCGCCACGGTTCTGCTGGTTGGCCTTTTCAAGAACAATTCATTCAAGGCGCTTCGCTATTAAGCGCCCTATATAAACCTTATGGGGTTCGCGTATCGCAGACAAACCGTCTGGGGTTATTCGCGGACGCCGCCATCGTGAGACCATGTCTATGCAAGACGAAAACGAATTTGAACCGACGCCTGAGCAAGAGGCCGAAGAGACCGAACTGGAACTTAACGGCGATGAGTCTGAAGGTGATGAGTCTGGGGACGGCACCGAAGAGATCGCCAATCCGCAGTCCATGTCGCTTCAGGAACTGAAGGAAAAATCCCCGGCGGATCTGCTGGCGTTCGCGGAAACGCTCGGTGTTGAAAACGCCAACAATATGCGCAAGCAGGACATGATGTTTGCCATCCTCAAGGTTCTGGCCGAAGAGGGTGTCGAAATCTCAGGTTCCGGCGTGATCGAAGTGCTCCAGGACGGGTTCGGTTTTCTGCGTTCGCCCGAAGCCAACTACCTGCCGGGCCCCGATGACATCTATGTCAGCCCGCAACAAATCCGCCGCTATGGTCTGCGCACCGGTGACACTATCGAAGGCCAGATCCGCAGCCCGCGTGAAGGTGAGCGCTATTTCGCGCTGCTTAAAGTCGCGACCATCAATTTCGAAGACCCCGAAGCCACCCGCCATAAGGTTCATTTCGATAACCTGACGCCGCTCTATCCTGATGAGCGCATGACCATGGAAATGGAAGATCCGACCATCCGGGATCGTTCCGGTCGTATCATCGATATAGTGGCGCCTCTTGGTAAGGGCCAGCGCTGTTTGATCGTGGCCCCGCCGCGGGTCGGTAAGACGATGATGCTGCAAAACATCGCCAAATCCATCGCCGCCAATCACCCTGAGTGTTATCTGATCGTTCTGCTGATCGATGAGCGTCCGGAAGAAGTGACCGACATGCAGCGCACCGTGCGCGGCGAAGTCATCGCTTCGACCTTTGATGAGCCGGCGACCCGCCACGTTCAGGTCGCCGAAATGGTGATCGAAAAGGCTAAGCGTCTGGTCGAACATAAGCGCGATGTGGTCATTCTGCTCGATTCCATCACCCGTCTGGGCCGTGCCTATAATACCGTTGTGCCATCGTCAGGTAAGGTGCTGACCGGCGGTGTTGACGCCAATGCTCTGCAACGTCCGAAGCGCTTTTTCGGGGCCGCGCGTAATATCGAGGAAGGCGGCTCTCTGACCATTATCGCGACCGCCCTGATCGATACCGGCTCACGCATGGACGAAGTTATCTTCGAAGAATTCAAGGGAACCGGTAACTCGGAAATCGTGCTCGATCGGAAAGTGGCCGACAAGCGCGTCTTCCCGGCGATGGATATTCTAAAGTCCGGTACCCGTAAGGAAGACCTGCTGACGCCGAAGGATGTGCTGCAAAAGACCTACGTTCTGCGCCGTATCCTGAACCCGATGGGCCCGCAGGATGCGATCGAGTTCTTAATCGACAAGCTGCGCCAGACAAAAACCAATGGCGAATTCTTCCAAAGCATGAATACCTGATGCGTTAGCATCAGGTTGTTTATGCGCTCAGAGGCCGCGCAGGCTCCTCGCAATAGCTCGGACGGGCGGTCGCCCTTGCCTGATCACAATAAGATTATCATTGTGATCAGGAAATTATGTTTTGCCTTTGTTGGGAGATAGAGATGAAAGTCACTGTAAACTGCGAATGTACACCTGAAGAAGCCCGCGCATTTTTGGGCTTGCCGGATGTAGCCCCGCTGAATGAGTTTCTGGTCGAACAAACCCGCGCCAGCTTTGAAAAGAATATCCACCAGATGCAGCCCGAAGAATTGCTTAAGACCTGGTCGGGTCTGGGCGTTCAGATGCAGGATAATTTCCTTAAGCTGTTTCAGATGTCTGCTTCGGCCGGTTTAAGCGGGTTTCCCAAAAAGTAGGTGTTTCACGTGAAACATACGATTTTTGCTCTGGCCAGCGCACAGGGCCGGGCGGGCGTGTCAGTTATCCGCATTTCTGGCCCGCAGGCGTTTGAGGTGGTCACGGCTCTACTGGGTCGTTTACCAAAGCCGCGTTTTGCCACTTATGGCGCGTTGACCTGGCAAGGCGACCTGATCGATAAAGCGCTGGTGCTGGTCTTTAAAGGCCCGAACAGTTTTACCGGTGAAGACTGTGCCGAACTTCATGTGCATGGTTCGCGGGCGGTTCTGGATCGGCTCTATCATATATTCAACGAGGTGGGTCTGCGTCACGCCGTGGCCGGTGAATTCTCCCGGCGGGCATTTGAAAACAACAAACTGGATCTGACCCAGGCCGAAGCTATTGCTGATCTGGTCGATGCGGAATCCGAAGCCCAGAGACAGCAGGCGCTGACGCAACTGGACGGCGGGTTGAAGGTTCAGTACCAGACCTGGCATGGTGATCTGCTAAAAATTCTGGCGCACATTGAGGCGCTGATCGATTTTCCGGACGAGGATATTCCGCAGCAACTGGCTGATCAGGTGCTGGGTGAAATCATCACCCTGAAGTCCGAAATCGGGCGAGCGATCAATGACTCGTGTAAGGGCCGCCAAATTCGCGAAGGCTTCCGCATCGCGATCTTAGGTAAACCCAATGCCGGAAAGTCGAGCTTGTTTAACGCGCTTCTGCAAACTGATGCGGCTATAGTGACACCCATTGCCGGCACAACGCGTGATGTTATTGAATCCCATATTCATATCGGTGCCTATAGCGCCCTGATCTATGATACGGCTGGCTTGCGTGAAACTGATGATGTGGTGGAATCCGAAGGCATCCGGCGCGCGCGCATCAGGGGAGAGCAGGCAGACCTGCGTATCTGGGTTATCGATAGTTCTGAACCACTTTCTGACCAACAGCCCGAGTTACAAAGCGGTGATTATCTGGTGTTGAACAAGGCCGATCGGTCACCGGCGGCAACACGCGATGCGATCAAGCAAACGCTCGTTGGGTTGGGCCTCAATATTTTTGAGACCGATCTGACAACCGAGCAGGGCGTGAAAGACATTCGGCAGTCGCTGGAAAGCCATCTGGAACAGGCCCTGTCCCTGTCGAGCTTCCCGGCAGCGACCCGCGAACGGCACTTTGAACGCCTACGGGATATCGACCTCAGTCTGGAGCGGGCCTTGGGGGTTGGGTTTCAGGTGCCTGAACTGATGGCCGAAGATATCCGCCAAGCCATGAGCGGATTTGATGCCCTTTATGGCCGCACAGATGTAGAGCAGGTACTGGACCATATTTTCTCAAATTTCTGTATCGGCAAATAAATTGGCCCGTGGTCATGTTTCACGTGAAACACTTCGTTAATGAAGATTATTGCCACCTTAACCTCTGAAGATTCGACGGACAGGCTCCTATCTGATATAGGCAGCGTCCATTCAGTCATTTGAAAGTTTGTACCGAACATGTCGCAATCCCCTTTGCGCTTTTGGGATGTCATTGTCGTCGGCGCAGGCCATGCAGGCTGCGAAGCGGCGGCCGCATCGGCGCGCATGGGTGCCAAAACCCTGCTGTTGACCCATCGCCTTGAAACCATCGGGGAAATGTCGTGCAATCCGGCGATTGGGGGTTTGGGCAAGGGCCATCTGGTGCGTGAGATCGACGCTATGGACGGGGTTATGGGCCGCATGGCCGACAAGGGCGGCATCCAGTTTAAGGTGCTGAACCGCTCCAAAGGGCCGGCGGTGCGCGGTCCACGGGCGCAAATCGACCGCAAACTTTACCGCGAGGCCATGCAGGCCGAACTGTTTGCCACTGAAAATCTCGACATCATAGCCGCGGCGGTCGAAGATCTGATCCTGAATGATGATCAGGTGGTGGGGGTTATCGATGCCAATGGCGGTGAATACCATGCCAAGGCGGTCGTGCTAACAACCGGCACCTTTCTACGCGGGATCATCCATATCGGCGAAAAGCGTATTTCTGCCGGCCGGTTTGGTGACCAGCCAGCCAACGGCCTCGGACAGAAGCTATATGATTTGAAACTGGATATGGGTCGCTTGAAAACCGGCACGCCCGCGCGTCTGGATGGGAAAACCATCAACTGGGACATCCTCGAAAAACAGGAAGGCGACACTCAAATCCAGCCGTTCTCGATGATGACGGCTAAGATTGACCGCCCGCAGATCACCTGCGGGATCACCTATACCAATGCCGTGACCCACCGGATCATCGAAGACCATCTGCATGAATCGGCGGTTTACGGCGGCTATCTGTCGGGCCGCGGGCCACGCTATTGCCCGTCGATTGAGGACAAGGTCGTGCGCTTTGCCGACAGGACTAGCCACCAGATTTTCCTGGAACCCGAAGGTTATGACGACGATACGGTCTATCCTAACGGCATTTCGACCTCGGTGTCTGAGGCCACTCAGGAAGCTTTTTTGCGGACGATTGTGGGGCTGGAAAATGTGGTTATTAAGCGCTACGCCTACGCCATTGAATATGACTATGTTGATCCGCGTGAACTTTATCAGACCTTGCAATTGAAAAAACTGCCGGGTTTGTTCCTGGCGGGACAGATTAACGGCACGACCGGATATGAGGAGGCGGGGGCGCAGGGGCTTATGGCCGGTATTAATGCAGCGGCGTTGGCGGGCGGTTATGCGCCCACGATCCTTGGGCGGGATGAAGCCTATATCGGCGTGATGATCGACGATCTGGTGACTAAGGGCGTGACGGAACCCTATCGTGTGTTTACCAGCCGAGCGGAGTTCCGCCTGAAGCTGCGGGCCGATAATGCCGATCAGCGTTTATCCGATATC
Organism: Asticcacaulis machinosus; assembly: GCF_028550435.1. Classification (GTDB taxonomy): domain Bacteria; phylum Pseudomonadota; class Alphaproteobacteria; order Caulobacterales; family Caulobacteraceae; genus Asticcacaulis; species Asticcacaulis machinosus. The sequence continues at coordinate 709,433 of NZ_JAQQKV010000002.1, forward strand.
GCGCTCAAAATCGGGATGATGGGTGAGGCGCGTAAAAGCCACTGGATGGCGAAAAAGGCTGAACTGGCGACGGTTCGGGTCAGAGCTGCTGAACTCAAACTGACGCCAAATGAAGCCCGTGCCCACGGCATTCAGGTCAATAGCGATGGCCAAAAACGCAATGTCATGCAGCTTTTGGCCTATGACACCTGTGACCGCGCAAAGCTGGAAGCCATCTGGCCAGAAATATGCGGCTGGGCCGATCACCTGTTTGAGCAGGTCGAAATCGACGCGCTATACGCCGGGTATCTGGGCCGTCAGGAAGCCGAGATCAATGCCTTCCGTAAGGATGAAAATCTCGAGCTGCCAGATGACCTCGACTACAATGCCATCGGCGCTCTGTCGAACGAGGCTCGCGAAAAGCTTAACCGTATCCGCCCAAAGACTGTTGGTCAGGCCGGCCGGATTGAGGGCATGACACCCGGAGCTTTGACGGCGCTGCTGTTCCATGTGCGTGGCCTGAAAGCCCGTGTTGCCTGATGAGTGACAGTGTACCTATGACGCCTGAACAGATGGTGTCGCATCTGGTGTTTCACGTGAAACATGAGGCCATCGCTGATCTTACCCGCTTTCAACAGGTATTGGCCGATAAGAACGAGGTCATGAATCTGGTTGGGCCTGCCACGGTGCCGCACTATTGGTCGCGGCATGTGCTCGATTCCGCCCAGTTACTCAACCACGCGCCGGAGGCTAAAGTCTGGGCTGATCTGGGCGCGGGGGCAGGGTTCCCCGGCGTGGTACTGGCCATACTTTTGAAGCACGCCGAACCGTCAGACATCAAACCACATGTCTATCTGATCGACAGCCTGACCAAGCGCTGCCTGTTCCTGAGCGATGTCGTGAAAATGCTTGATCTGCCCGCCACCGTTATCAACGACCGGGCTGAGAATATTAAGCTCAAAGTCGATGTGGTAACGGCCCGGGCCATGGCGCCTTTACCAAAACTGCTGGGCTTTGCTGAGGGCTTTTTTTCACGTGGTGCTGAAGGATGGTTTCTGAAAGGTGAAAATGTGGATAGCGAACTGATTGAGGCCGAAAAGGCTTGGCAATTCGCCTCAAACAAGTATTCATCTCTAAGCGACCCGCGCGGGCGTGTGGTGCATATCCGGAGTTTGAAACATGTCAGATAAGGCCATCCAAAAACCCCGGGTCCTTGCCATCGCCAACCAAAAAGGTGGCGTAGGCAAAACCACGACCGCGATTAATCTGGGTACAGCACTGGCCGCGGTGGGTGAACGCGTGCTGCTGATCGATCTCGACCCGCAGGGTAATGCCTCGACAGGCCTGGGTGTGCCCCGGTCTGCCCGCACCACCACCATCTATGACGTGATTGTTGATCAGCAACCGATCGGCGATATGGCGATTAAGACCCTGGTGCCGGGCCTCTATATCCTGCCGTCCGACCCCGATCTGTCAGGTGTTGAAATCGAACTGGGGCAGGCCGAGCGCCGATCCTATCGTTTGCGCGATGCTTTGGATCGCATGGCGGAATTCGAGATGCTCTATTCCTACGTGCTGATCGACTGCCCGCCGTCGCTTAACCTGTTGACCGTCAATGCCATGTCGGCGGCCGATGCGGTTCTGGTGCCGCTGCAATGTGAGTTTTTCGCGCTCGAAGGTCTGACGCAGTTGATGCGCACCATAGATCTGGTGCGTGGCAGCCTTAATCCCAAGCTTGAGATACAAGGGATTGTGCTGACCATGTATGATCGCCGTAATGCTCTGTCAGGGCAAGTGGCGCAAGATGTGCGTGGTCACTTCGGTGAAAAGGTCTATGAGACGGTTATTCCCCGTAATGTGCGGGTGTCTGAGGCGCCATCGTTCGGCAAACCGGCGCTGATTTATGACCTTAAATGTTCGGGCAGTCAGGCCTATCTAAAGCTGGCCAAAGAAGTGGTCACCCGTGAAAAACGCCGTAAGCGCCAACTGGCGGCCTAACCCAACTTTAATGGAATTGATATGTCAGAAAAACACAGGGGTTTGGGCCGGGGTTTGTCAGCGCTGTTGGGGGAAGCCGCAACACCCGTGCCGGTCACACCGCCGCAGGCTGAAACCAAATCGGCGGACGCACCGGTAGGGCCGGTTTCAATGAGCCTGGAGCAGCCGATTGAGTTGCTGAAACGCAATCCGGATCAGCCGCGTAAGGTTTTCAGTGACGCTGAAATCGACAGTCTGGCGGCATCGATACGTGAAAAAGGTGTTTTGCAGCCCATTCTGGTGCGCCCGATTGCAGGGACGAATGAGTTTCAGATCATCGCCGGTGAGCGCCGTTGGCGGGCCGCCCAAAAAGCGGGCTTGCGCAATGTGCCGGTGCTGGTGCGGGATCTGGATGATCTTGAGGTGCTGGAAATCGGCATTATCGAAAACGTCCAGCGCGAAGACCTGAACGCTATCGAAGAAGCCAAGGCCTATAAGGTGCTGATGGAACGCTTTGGGCGCACGCAGGATGCGGTGGCGCAGGTGGTGTCCAAGAGCCGCTCGCACATCGCCAATATGTTGCGTCTGTTGAACCTGCCCGAAAGTGTGCAGGATCATGTTCTCGAAGGCCGTTTGTCCGCCGGTCATGCGCGCGCCATTGCCACCGCATCCGATCCGGCAGTCTTGGCTGAACTGATCATCGAAAAGGGCCTGTCGGTGCGTCAGGCTGAGGTTCTGGCTCGACAGCAAGGGCAGGGCACGACGTCTAAAACCTCAAAACCTCGGCATTGGGACGATCCGGACACCAAGGCCTTGCAGCAGGATTTGCAGGATGTTCTGGGCCTTAAGGTGCGGCTGGACGATAAGGGCGGTAAGGGCGAGTTGCGCCTGAGCTATGCGTCGCTGGAGCAGCTTGATGAGGTCTGCCGCCGCCTGATGAAGATGTCGTGAAAAAGAACCTCCCCTGATTTCAGCGGAGGAGGTGGCCCGCAGGGCCGGAGGTGGGGTTAATGCTTCTGATAGTTTACCCCCTCTTTCATTTGAGATATCAAATGAAAGCTCCCCCTGCAACAGGGGGAGTTCTTAGAGTCCAAGCCGCTTGGCGCGTCCGGCTATGCTCATATAGAGCCGCTCAGAGATCAGCAGATCGGGCATACCCGTCGATTTACAGGCCTTGTCGGTTTCAATCAGTTCGCGGGCGATAGGGTCAAGCACATCTTCGCGCCACGACCTGACCTGACGCAAGAATTCGGCTTCCTGTTTCCAGAAAACCCCGGCCGATTTCGCGGCTTCTTTCGCGCCAATGCCTTGCCCGATCAGAGTCTGGATCAGGCGGATTTTAGCAAAATGGCCGCTGAGCGCGCGCACGGCATCAGTACCGGCTTCGCCTTCGGCAAAGGCCCGGCGCAGGGCCGCCTGTGCGGGTTTCATCTTGCCGCCAAAGGCATCCTGAGCCGCCTGAAACAGCGACGCTTCGGGCTCTACACCTAAGAAATCCTCTAAGGTCTTGGCATCCAGCGTGCGCTTTGAGCCCGGCCCTATAAACAGGCACAGACGCTCAATCTCCTGACGGGCAACACCGCGCTCACGCGGCAGGCGGGCCACAAAGATGTCGAGCGCTTCGGGGCTGAGGCTGACCTCGTTTTGCTGCAGGGTTTCGCGGGTCATACGCGCCACATCGCCAGCTTCGTCTTCGTAACAGGCGATGGAGGCGACGTGTTTATCGTTATCGGCCTGCCGGCGCAGGGCGGAATCCGTGCCCAATCCGCCGGCCTCAATCAGGAAAAAGGCGTCGGGGTTAAACTCACCGGCGGCATGGGCCTTGAGACTGGCGGCAATGGCCTTATCGAGCGTAGCCTTTTCCGAACTGAACTTAATGCGCACCAGACGCCGCCCGCCCATCAGCGACTGCGCCGTCAGTTCGTCATCAAGACGCGCCGGATCATGGTCGATATCGCTGTCGGTCAGGATAGAGACGTTGAACGGGTCTTTGGGATCAGCCACGATCTTTGAGGCCAGCAGATTGGCGCGTTCTAAAACCTGCCCGCGATCCTTACCATAGATCAGGCAGGCATTGATCGGCGCTTGCGGCTTGGCCAGGAAGGCTTCGATTTCAGGACGTTTAACCAGCTTCATAAGCGGATATTCCGCTTACTTTTTATTGTGGAAATAGAGCGCCAGATCGGCCTGAATCTTTTGCGAAATGCCGACGGCGGCGCGCTCTTGTCCGTCCTGCTGTGACGCCATAGACGCATATGGGCTTTCGGCGGCGTCATAGGTGGTGGCGTCGACAAAATTCGATTTATAAACCACTTGCCGGGTCGTCAGATCCGTCAGGCTATAGGCCACGGCGTTCGAGATCTCGTAGCGCGACGCCGTATCATCAAGCCCCAGACCGACCCCGAAACGACGCTCGGTCAGGGTGACCTCCAACTTATAGCGCTTGGCAGCCTTGGCATCTTCGAGCAAGCCCTTGGACAGATCCTGTTTCAGGAAATAGCCGGTGCGGGTATCGGGGACAACAATATCGACTTGCGACAATGTGGTCACCAGACCACGATCGGCATAGAGCGGCTGAAACCCGCAGGCGCTTAAGAGAGCACCGGTGCCTATAAGGGCGGTGCCGATCAGTACAGCTTTAGCGGGCTTTATCATGACCTGTTATCCTACGACAAAGTTCAGGATGCGGTTCGGCACCACCACGACCTTACGGATCGTAACGCCTTCAAGATGTCGCTTAACGGCTTCATCTTCAAGCGCCAATGTGCGGATTTCTTCTTCGGTCGCTCCAAGCCTGACCAGAAGCTCGCCGCGCTTCTTACCGTTGACCTGAACCGGCAGGGTGTAAACATCGTCCTGCGCCAGGGCCGGATCGAACTTCGGCCAGGCGGCGTCAACGATCAGTCCGTCGTGGCCCAGGCGTGTCCAGCATTCTTCGGCCAGATGCGGTGTCACCGGGGCGATCAGTCCAGCGAGGATCGTGAGGGCTTCACGGCGGGCCTCGGTGCCGGTCTCATTGACATCAGAATTGCGCAAAACATTAACAAATTCATATAGTTTTGCGATAGCCGAGTTAAAGCGGAACGACTCAAAACCGTCTGTGACGAATTTGGCGGCCTTATGTGCGGCCTTGCGAATTTCCTGCGCGGCAGTCTCGTTTTTTGCGGTAATATGTTCCGCCGGAAAACTGTCAACCTGATCCCAAACGCGCGAGGTGAAGCGCCACGACCCTTCGACGCCCGACGCCGTCCATTGCACGTCGCGCTCAGGCGGCGAATCCGACAAAACGAACAGACGCGCGGCATCGACGCCGTAGGTATCGAAAATGTCTTCGGGAGCGACGACATTCTTTTTCGACTTTGACATTTTTTCAATGTCGCCGATTTTAAGCGTTTCACCGGTCGAGAGTTTAATGGCGGTGCGTTTATTGCCTTCAGCCGTCAACTCGACATCAGCCGGTTCGACCCAGTCACCGGAAGCGGTCTTATAGGTCTCATGGGTCAGCATGCCTTGGGTGAACAGGCCGGCAAACGGCTCCTTCACATCCAGATAGCCACAGGTATTGAGCGCTCGCGTAATAAAGCGCGAATAGAGCAGGTGCAGGATGGCGTGCTCGATGCCACCGATATACTGATCAACCGGCAGCCAGTAATCCGCTGCGGCCTTATCGATCGGTGCTAAAGCCTTCGGATCGGTAAAGCGGGCGAAATACCATGACGAGTCGACAAAGGTATCAAGCGTGTCGGTTTCGCGGCGCGCATCCTTTTGGCAGTGCGGGCATTTAACGTGCTTCCAGGTCGGGTGACGATCCAGCGGATTACCGGGCACATCAAAGGTTACGTCTTCGGGCAGGGTCACTGGCAATTGATCGTCCGGCACCGGCACGACGCCGCAGTCATCGCAGTGAATGACCGGGATCGGGCAACCCCAATAGCGCTGACGCGATACGCCCCAGTCACGCAAGCGATAGACGGTCGCCCCGCGGCCCAGATGCTTGGCCTCAATGGCGGCAATCGCGGTTTCCTTGGCCGTTTCGATATCCAGTCCGTCGAGGAAGCCGGAGTTAAAGATCGTGCCGGGGCCAGTATAGGCCTCTGTACCGACCTTAAACACGTCGGGGTTTTCACCGTGTGGCAGGACAACCTCAATCACCGGCAAGTCGTATTTGCGGGCGAAATCGAGATCGCGCTGATCATGGGCGGGGCAGCCGAAAATGGCGCCGGTGCCGTAGTCCATCAGGACGAAATTGGCGATCCAGATATCGAGTGTCTTATGGGCATCGAACGGATGCACAACCTTTAGGCCGGTATTGAACCCAAGCTTTTCGCCGGTATCAATCTCTTCCTGAGTGGTGCCGCCGCGTTTGACGGTTTCCAGAAATGCCGTCAATTCAGGCGTTTGCGGAAGGGTCTTGACCAGCGGATGATCGGCGGCCACGGCCACAAAGCCCGCGCCATAAAGCGTATCCGGTCGGGTGGTATAGACCTCAAGGCCGGTTTCAAACAGGTCGGTGCGCGGCTCAGCAAACTGAAACTTAAAGCGCAAACCCTTGGAACGGCCGATCCAGTTGGCCTGCATCAGGCGCACCTTATCCGGCCAGCGGTCGAGTGTTTCCAGCCCTTCGGTCAGGTCATCGGCATATTGGGTGATCTTGAGGAACCACTGGGTCAGCTTTTTCTTTTCGACGACCGCACCGGAGCGCCAGCCCTTACCGTCGATGACCTGCTCATTGGCCAGCACAGTATTATCAACCGGGTCCCAGTTGACGACGCTTTCCTTACGATAGACCAGTTCGTGTTTCAGCAGGTCAAGAAACCACTTTTGCTGCTTACCGTAATAGGCGGCATCACAGGTCGCAAATTCGCGCGTCCAGTCAATCGACAGGCCTAAGCGTTGCAACTGCGCGCGCATGGCGGCGATATTGTCGTATGTCCAGCCCTTGGGGTGGATGCCGCGTTCCATAGCCGCGTTTTCCGCCGGCATCCCAAACGCATCCCAGCCCATCGGGTGCAGCACGTTAAAGCCGCGTGCACGCTTATAACGGGCGACAAGGTCACCCATCGCGTAGTTGCGCACATGGCCCATGTGAATCCGGCCCGAAGGATAGGGAAACATTTCAAGGACATAATATTTGTCCTTGCCCTTAGCGTCTTCGGGGGTGCGTGTCAGGAACACGCCTTCATCATCCCATCTTTGACGCTGACGGGGTTCGGACTCTTTGGGATTATAACGTGACATTAAACCGGTGGGTTTTGGGAAGTTAAGGCTTAAAAAGCGGTCTGGTTATTACTTATTGACGTTGGACAGACGCAACTGACGGGCACGGGTCAGGATGGCGTTTTCCACGTCGATTTCAGTCTGGGCCGATACCGCTGAGTCAATCCAGCCGCCATTTTGCATGACCTGCTTATTGACCGTGACGTTGAGCGCGTCGGCGCGCAGACGCGAGTCCAGAATATAGACCGTGGTCTTGAAACGCTCATCGGGCTTTTCAGGATTAGCGTACCAATCAGAAATGATCACGCCGCCCCACGGATCGGCCGAGGCCAGAGGCATAAAGGAAATGGTATCGAGCGACGCGCGCCACAGATAGGCATTCACCCCGATGCTGGCTTCGGTTGTGTTGGTCGAAGTTTGGCTGTTGCCACTGAACAGGCCCAGAAAGCCCTTGCTCTCGGACCCTGTAGCCACAGGTGCGGTGTCATCCTTTTTGGCGAAGGTCGAACAGGCGCTCAAGGAAAGCAGGGATAACGCGGTAAAACCAAACACTGCGCTACGAATAATGGTCATCTGAAGGATCACTCCGCATTAGTCTTTTTAGGATGATCACCCTTATCGTCGCGAAACTGGACTTAAGTGTGTCAAGATTATTAACCGCATTAAATGGCTGCTAAAACGTCATTTGGCAACCGTTGAGCGTTCTATAGCATGGCGATGCGGGGGTCTGACAAGCGTTTCGTGAACTTAAACTCAGATCAGAACGGTTAAGCTCGGTTAGCCATAAGGCGTTGCTAAAGTAACACATTGTCTGAGCGAATCCGGCATAGCCGGTTTGACTCTTCGTGATTGGCTTGACCACTGATATGATCAGACTTAATTGATTTTTGACATATATCCGTCGCAAAATCTGACTAAGGGTGACTTTAGCCTGGTACGGACGATATTCAGGTCGTGTAGCGCGTTCTAACGAGTATAAAAGATGAAACGGTTCGGGCAAATATTGGCAGGAGTTGCAGTGCTGGCGCTGGCTGGTACGGCTATGCCTGCGCTTGCTCAGGGTAAATCCGCAAAACCGTCCGCATCTACTCAGGTGGCTGGACTCTCTGAGTCCACTCTGGCGCTGGCCTCCAACGTGACGGCTGAGCCCGCTGTCAGTCCGGCATCGAATTTCAACAAACCTCAATCCAAGTCGATCCAGCTCAACGGCCGTGGCCGCTGGGGCGTGCAGGTCGATGTCAGCGAGCAACCGGTTCGTCCATCCGGCTGGAATGATGTCGAAGCCGGGGCCTTTTATAAGGTGAACCCCAAGCTGCGTGTGGGCGGATCAGTGGGCTTTGGTGAAAAAACCAACGCCTTGAAGCCAGTGACCAAGCAGCAGCAGGAGTCTGAGGACAAACCGCGCGTCCGTCTGGAAACCCGTTTTAAATTCTAAGCGTTTTACGACTTAAACCCTCATCTCATCTTCGATCATAAACGCATCGACGGCGCCCAGGCCGCGTAAGCCCGTGCCCATTAACGCGTCAACCGTATCCACGCCGATACCGCCCAGACCATAAACCGGCACAGGCGACAGCTCGCAAAAGGCCTTAACCCCCTTGGCACCTAAAGGCTCAGCTCCGTTGGCCGACGGACTGTTTGACGCGAATACTGGCGAAATAAACACAGCATCGAGCGCATTAATCCCGTCGTTGTTCAGAGTAGCCAAGCTATGACAGGCGGCGGTGATGTAAAGCTGTGGATGCAGGCGACGTATGTCTGTCGCGGCCTCCAGGTTACGTTCCGGCAAATGCACGCCGTCGGCACCGACCTCCAGAGCCAGATCGACATCGTTGCCGATGAAAAGTTTCAACCTGCGCTGCTCGGCTATGCTTCTAAGCACACGGGCGTGGGCAGAGGCATGTTTGTCGCCAAAGCTGCGATAGATAATGCCGCAATTTTCGGGCAGGAGGCTGGCGACATCTTCCGGGTGCGGAGTACGCTCAGGGTCGGTGAAAAAGAACAGTGGCGGCAGATCCGCCGCAGGTTCATGACCCTGAATCTGCGGGGCATGGCCATTGAGATGTATCAGGGGGCTGGACATATGCGCACTTCGGGCTATGTCTTTGGCCTTATTCATCAGGAATGCAAAACGGGTTTTGTAGGTCATGGTCATCAGCACCCAGCCGGCGGCATCGGCCGTCGCTTACGGCCGCATTGTAGCGCAAATGTCGAAGGCCTTAAAGCTTGCTGCTCGCCCGTCAGGGGCTGCGCGCTTGACCGCCGTGTCTAAAAACCAGCCCTGGGAGGTGATTGAGCCGGTATTATTGGCGGGCCACCGTACCTTTGGCGAGAACCGTGTGCAGGAGGCCATTGAGCGGTGGGAGCCGGTGCGGGACGATGTTTATGCTGATTTAGATCTGCGCCTGATCGGGCCGTTGCAGTCCAATAAGGCCGAAGAGGCCGTCGCCTTTTTCGATGTGATCGAAACCGTCGATCGTGAAAAAATCGCGCGCGCTATTGCTGATGCGGTGCAAAAAAAAGGCCGCTGCCCGCGGTTATTCATTCAGGTCAATATCGGCGAAGAGCCTCAAAAAGCAGGGATTTTACCCTCAGAGGCCGATCAGTTCCTGCACAATTGCCGCAGCATTTTCGGGTTAAAGATTGAGGGGCTGATGTGTATCCCGCCGGTTGATGGCCCCAAGGGGCCGTACTATGCCCTGATGCAAAAAATTGCCGCCCGCAACGGGATCGGCCACCTGTCCTATGGCATGAGTGACGATTTCGAAGTCGCGTTACGGTTTGGATCGAACGAAATTCGGGTCGGCACGGCTATTTTTGGCCATCGCTAGTCAGTACACGCAATACTCACGCAGATTTGATCTCAATTGCGCTGTCCGGTTCGGCCAGTTCCAGAAGCGTCAGAACATCTTCGATTTTCATCGCCACACAACCCTCCGTGCCGACATAACCCGCGCGCGCGACGTGGGCAAAGATGGCTGACCCATGCCCCGGCACGACCGGATCATCGTTATAGCCGAGCACGATAATGACATCATAGACATGGTCTTCGCGCCAAAGGCTTTCCGTGCGCGCCTTATAGGGCAGTTTGACCGGCTGGTTGTAGGCCTCATCCGCCGCATCGTCGCACCAGCCGTCATCGGGCGTGAGCGCCACAAGCGGAAGCACGGTCTTCGGCGGTGCGATCCGGTCGGGGCGATAATATACAAACCTTATTGGCCAGACCCCCAGCGGAGAGCGTAAATCGCCCTCTCTTTTCTGATCCGCGGCAATAACGCCCTCTTTCCCCAGCGCGCAACGCACCCTATGTTGGTTTAGAGAGACCTCTCCGCGGTTTTGCTCTGGTATATCATGGGCGGTTGCGGTAAAAATCTTGACCATTTCGTCACTATTGTTGGCAAAACTCAAAGAAAAATAAGTTACAGGAATATGGTGCAACAAAAAACCCTGCTTATAGTTGATGACGACGATGAACTGCGCGAAGCTCTGGCTGAACAGCTTGAGCTGCACGAAGAGTTCAAAGTGACCCAGGCCAATAACGGCACCGAAGGCATTCGGTTGGGTAAGACGATCAATGCCGATATCATTTTGCTGGATGTCGATCTGCCGGATATGGACGGGCGCGAAGCTTGCCGCCTGCTGCGCAAATCGGGCCTGACCACGCCGGTGATCATGCTGACCGGGCAGGCCTCAGATTCCGATCAGATTTTGGGGCTGGACGCGGGCGCCAATGACTATGTGACCAAGCCGTTCCGGTTTGCAGTGCTTTTGGCCCGCATTCGTGCGCAGGTCCGCAGCCACGAAACGTCAGAGGACGCCACCTTCCGCATCGGGCCGTATGAGTTCAAACCGGCGCTGAAGCTGCTGATCGATCAGGCCCAGAAAAAAGTGCGCCTGACCGAGAAAGAAACCAACATCCTCAAATATCTCTATCGGGCGGGCGGCAAACCGATTACGCGCGAAGAACTGCTGACCGAGGTCTGGGGCTATAATGCCGGCGTCACCACCCACACGCTTGAAACCCACGTCTATCGCTTGCGTCAGAAGATCGAACCCGATCCGGCCAATGCGCGGCTGCTGATGACCGACGCGGGCGGGTATAGGTTGCAGTTTTAATATCTCCGTTCAAAGTCCCTCTCTGCGCTTAGCGTACTTTGAACGGTAAAAGATAATCCCGCAGGTCAAAGCCTGCGGGATTTTTTGTGGCTATTCTTCTGTTTGGGCTTCCTGAAACGCCTTATCGCCCGCTTCGTCCATGACGTACCAGACGAACCAGGTGGCGTCTTCGATTTTGCCGCCGCTGGCCAGATAAGGCTCGACGTGGGCGGGGAAGGCTTCACGGATTTGCTGATGAAAATCAAAGTGCTGTTGCAGGTCGGTCATTTCCTGATGGGATAGCTCAGCCGCCATGCGTACGCGCACGTCCCACGGCAGGTCAGGTGGCACCATTGCGGCCGGATCAGCGTCAACCCAGTCACATTCGCCAATACATCCCGGAATACGGATCTGAAGCTGGCCGCCAAGGTTCAGAAAACCGGCATCGGCCACGGCCTTGATGACTTCGGGGATGTCTTTGACCCGCCAGGCATATTCACCATGCTGAAAATCAGCCTTGGCTAAGATATGGGCAGGCAATTGGGCTTCTAACGGGGTCGTTTCAGTCATTGTGTGGCCTTTAATTAGAACCTCCCCTCAAGGAGGGGAGGGTGGCAGACGATTCCTTGGGATCGGATGACGGGTGGGGTTAACCCCCGGCAAAGAATAACCCCCTCTTCTGTTTAAGCCAGCTTAAACAGAAGCTCCCCCTGCTTCAGGGGGAGTTCTTGAGGTCATATCGTAAACTCTACCTGAATAGGGGCGTGGTCGGACGGGCGCTCCCACTCGCGCACCCAGTCGTGGATTTTAGCGGTGATATCGCCGGTGGTGCGGGCTTTCAACGCCGGATTAAGCAGAATGTGATCCAGCCGAAGGCCGCGGTTGGATTTGCGGAAATCGGCAGCACGGTAACTCCACCATGTAAAAATCTTTTCGGGCACAGGATAGGCGTCGCGGAACGGATCATACAACTCACCCGAAGTTATGAACTCACCGAAGGCGTCGATTTCCTGCGGAGTGTGGCTGACGATTTTCAGCATCTGGCGGTGGCTCCAGACATCAAATTCACCGGGGGCGATATTGAGATCGCCGCAGATCAGCAGCGGATGGTCTTTGTTGCGGGTTTTCAGATGGGCACTGACGCGTTCATAGAACTCCAATTTGTGGTCGAACTTGTCATTGGCGGCCCGATCCGGCACATCACCACCGGCGGGGATATAGAAGTTCCAGATTTCGACGCCGCTGACCACAATCGCCTGAACGCGGGCTTCGCCGCGGCGACAAAATGGCAAAAGCTCATTCGCTTCAAATGGGTAGCGTGAGGCGATGGCGACGCCGTGCCAGCCTTTTTGACCGGCGATATGAATGTACGGAAAACCTATGTCGGCAAAGGCCTGACGCGGAAACTCATGCTCCTGGCACTTGATTTCCTGAAGGCAGATGACGTCGGCATCAATGGAATTGAGGAATTTGGCAATCTGCTCCATGCGCAGGCGCACCGAATTGACGTTCCATGACACCACTGACAATCGCATAGAGTCTCCAGTATGAAATTTCCAAACCGTAAGGTTTGGCAAGGGCGCCCGCCCGAGCTTTATGCGAGGAGCCTGCGCGGCCTCTGAGCGCATATTAAGCGCATATAAAGAAAAAAGCCCGCTCTGCAAACAGGGCGGGCCTTAAAGGATTGGCATTTAACACGAAAGCGTAAGGAAATGCACACAAGAGAGATGCGTCGGGCTCTGCAAAGCCGCTAACCTAAGCAGGTTGCCTCAGCATATGACGAAACCGTAACACCCTTACGGTTTTTCGCAAGGGCTAAATTCCCCCGTCAGGCGTATCAGTTTCGGGAGGCTGATGGCTTATTGAGCACAAACAACGACGGTTTGAGGGATGCGGCGGTGTTAAGCGTCAGCAGATTGACGCGGGTCGATTTACCCTGCGCATCAACCACCGTCCAGTCGCCAAGCGTCAGCTTACCGCCCTGATCGCGGAAGGTCATGGTGATAGCGCCTTCGACGTCCTTGCGGCGATCGCGGGCTTTGAGGCGAAACCCGTCGGTGGTGCGGGTGACTTCGGTGACGATAACGCCCTGATCCAGACGGATTTGCTTCGACAGAAACAGCGACAATGGCGTGAAAGATAGCGGGTACTGATCAAACGATTTCAGGCGCGGGTCCCACATATTGACATTCTTGCCGTCGGCCACGACCAGTACGGAATAGGGCGCGTCATATTCAAAGCGGATCTTGCCCGGCCGTTGCAGCCACCACTGACCGGTGGTCACGCGGCCACGAAAATCGGTCTGCTCGAACCGGCCGGAGGCAGCGCTTAAAGCTTGCAGATAGGCGGTGGCGCGTTTGATACGGGCCTGATCCTCAGCCGCAAAGGTCGGCACACGCACAAATGTGGTGCCGGTGGTTTTGTTCTGGGCGAGCGCGGGCAGGGCAGGGGTGGCGGCAAGGGCCGTCAGCCCCAGAATGAAAGCACGTTTGGTATGTTGCGTCATAAGCTTACCCATAAATCCAAAATCATAATTATCGAATGCCTTAAACGTTTAGAACGGCATTTTTTCGACGGTGATTTATGGTTTAGCGGATTTGGCCTGAATGGGGCGTGAATGACAATTAAGGTTTAGCCGCTTCAGCGGCCAGATTTTCGATTTTTGCCATATCCATATTGGCAGCTAGGCTTTCCAAGCCCGCAGCGACTTCCGGAGCCGTGAACAAGCCAACTGAGGCAATCTCACCCAAAAGTTTGAAGCCGCTTTCGATAGCATTTGGCCCCTCATATTTTATGGCAGCAATGGCTTCCGTGCGGCAGTCTTCTGCAAGTAAACGGACAAAGAGAGCGCCGCCTTGCTTATCAATATCTATACGCTGTTGAGGCGTAATATTTGAAAGACTACTGATATCCGGATGCAAGGCTATGGCTGAAAACATCCAGCGAACAAGATCAGTCTTGTCCTTTGCGCTGGCTGATTTGACCAGGCATTTACCTAGGTCGTCGCCGTACACACCCGCTTGCGCAGACGCACTGAAAAACAGACCTGCCGAGACGGCAAGGCTACAAAAAATAGGCTTGGACATTAGATTTCCCCACAAAGTTTTCTACGTGATCATAACTACATACCGGAATGGCGTAAAGTTATATGCGCTTTCTATAATCGATGTTATTTTCGTTTTATAACCACGGCTACAAACACTTCGCTTCGAAATCTTGTCCTTAAGACTCCGAATGAGGCCAGCAAGAATATAATGCGTGGGCTTATTACTGGTGGGCTAAACTCACCAACTGGCCGTCCTTGGTCAGAAACGAAAGCCCAATTGTTGAGACGCGCACAGGCTGACATTTAACCCCACCCGTCATCCGATTCTAATGGATCGCCTGCCACCGGCAACGGCCGCCCGGCTCCCCTGCATCAGGGGAGGTTCTTAAGTTCCGGTTCTAGGGGCTTGCCCCTAGTGGCCGGGGGGCGGGCCGACCAGGATATCGCGTTTGCCGACATGGTTAGCGGGGCCGACCACGCCTTCCATCTCCATCTTTTCCATCAGGGAGGCGGCGCGGTTATAACCGATTTGCAGCTTTCTTTGGATGTAGGAGGTCGAGGCCTTGCGGTCGAAGGTGACATAATAGACGGCCTTGTCATACAGGTCGTCACCGGAGCCGCCGCCTTCACCCATGCCGCCATCACCAGAGCCATCGCCGTCATCATCGCCACCGGCGGTAATGTCCTCAAGATATTGTGGTGACCCTTGCGAGCGCAGATACTGCGCCACCGCTTCGACTTCGTTATCGCCGACGAACGGGCCGTGCAGACGGGTGATGCGACCACCGCCGGCCATATAGAGCATGTCGCCCTGACCCAGCAGTTGTTCAGCGCCCTGTTCCCCCAGAATAGTGCGGGAGTCGATTTTCGAGGTGACCTGGAACGAAATCCGGGTCGGGAAGTTGGCCTTAATGGTGCCGGTGATAACGTCAACCGAGGGTCTTTGGGTCGCCATAATCAGGTGAATACCGGCGGCGCGGGCCATCTGGGCCAGACGCTGAACCGCACCTTCGATGTCCTTACCCGCCACCATCATCAGGTCGGCCACTTCGTCGATAATGACGACGATATAGGGCATGGGTTCGGGCACCATTTCCTCGGTCTCAAAGATCGGCTGGCCGGTTTCATCAAAGCCGGTCTGAACTTTGCGGATAAAGTTTTTGCCCTCGGCGGCGGTCGCCTTGGCGCGCTCATTGAAGGAGGCTACGTTACGCACACCGATCTTGGACATGCGGCGGTAGCGGTCTTCCATTTCCTTGACCGTCCATTTGAGCGCGACCACCGCCTTTTTCGGGTCGGTCACTACGGGGGCGATCAGGTGCGGGATGCCATCATAGACCGACAATTCGAGCATCTTGGGATCGATCATGATGAACTTGCACTGCTCAGGATCGAGGCGGTACAGAATCGACAGGATCATGGCGTTGACGCCGACCGACTTACCCGAACCGGTGGTGCCCGCGATCAGAAGGTGGGGCATTTTGGCCAGATCAGTGACATAGGGCTCACCGCCGATATTTTCCCCCAAGACCATCGGCAGGATGTGACCGGCTTTTTCAAACTCGGCTGAAGCCAGCATATCGCGCAGGTACACGGTTTCACGCACAGCGTTGGGCAGCTCAATCCCAATGGCATTACGGCCCTGCACGATCGACACGCGGCAAGAGCGGGCCGACATATTGCGGGCGATATCGTCGGCCAGAGCCACGACGCGCGCGCCCTTGACACCGGCGGCGGGGGCCAGCTCATACAGGGTAACCACAGGGCCGGGGCGGATCTGATCGATCACGCCTTTGACCCCAAATTCAGCCAGGACGCTTTCCAGCATACGGGCGTTCTGGCGCAGGGCATCTTCGTCAAAGCTGGTGGCGCGGGGTTTGGGCTTGGACAGGATCGACAGTTCCGGCAGGCGGAAGTTGCCGGGTTTAAGGAACTCAAAGCTGGACTGGCGTTCATCAACCACCGGCTTTGGGGCCTTGGGCATTTTGATGGCAAGCTTGGGCTCATTAGATGCCGATGGCAGCGGTGCGGGGGCGACATAGTCGTCATAAGGCGGTATATCCGCGTCGTCAGCATCGTAGGGTGCCGCATCGCGGGTGGCGACCATCGGCTCGGTTTGCGGCGTCACATCAAAGGGCGGTTCGTCATCGATGAAGGTCTTGGGGGTCTTTGCCTTGGATTTTTTGCGTACCGGTTCATCGATATCGGCATCGGGCTCATAGGCCTTGACGCCGATCGTGGCGGCAAAATTCTGAATACCGAAGGCGATTTTAGAGCCGATCTTCATATAGGTATCGCCGTTCAGGCGCAGGGCATTGTTGAAACACCACAGACCTAATGCCGCGAAGATAATAGCCGCAATAATGTCGCCATAGGGTAGTTTCATAAAGGCAAACAGGCTGGCCAGCAGGCCGTGAATACCTTCGCCCCAGAACCCGCCCCAGCTTTGGGCCAGAACCGGATCGGGATTGCCGGTATGGATGGGGGCCAGCGTCGCCGCCAGCGCCAGACCAAACAGGAATGACCAGAAACTATGGCGGCGCAGGAAGTTGCGGGTGGCGTCCGGGTCAATCTCCATCATGCGCAGAAAACCGAAATAGGTCATGAACAACGCCATTGGCCATGCGGCGACGCCAAGGGATTGCAGGCCGACATCGGCTATGGTCGCGCCAAAGCCGCCCAGGATATTGTGCGGGGTCTGGGACGAGGCGGTATTCAGGCTGGGATCGCCCGCGTCGAAACTTGCGAACGCAAACAGACAGGCCAGACCCATTAACATGACAAGGGCTCCCCGCAGACGCGCCACAGGTACAGAGCGCCAGATCAGGCGGGCATGGGTTTCCAAATGAGTGAAAATCGTCGCGGTCAGGCTGGCCATAGGTTTTAGTGAACTCGAAATTATTTTTTTGCGCGCATTTGAGTCCGAAAACCGCTTCACACTTTTCGGAATGCGCTAATTTGCCACGGATATGGTTAAGAGCTGTTTACGAAGTCAAAAAAAGCTTATCATTTTGGCAACTCATTTTGCCTGTTTTCACCGGCCGAAAGTGGTAAGAGCGACTATGGAAAAAAACTGTGACGTAATCATTTCCGGTGCCGGCATGGCGGGCATGACTCTGGCGCTGGCTCTGGCACAGAATGGCCTGAAGCCCGTGCTGATCGAGCGTCAGCCGGTGACCGATCAGTTGGACGCGGGCTATGACGGTCGCGCCTCGGCCATTGCCTATAGCTGCTTCCGGCAATGGAATGTGCTGGGCGTCGGGGAAAAACTCGCACCCCTATCGTGCCGGATGGATGAGATCATGGTCACGGATGGCCATTTGCCGGGGGCGGCGACTAAGGCCCCTTTACCATTTTATCTGCATTTCCGGGCGCAGGAAATCTCGGACCGTTCCGGCGATGAACCGCTCGGCTATATGGTTGAAAACCGCCATATCCGTACGGCTCTTTATGAGGGTATTATGGCGGCGGGGATTGAGGTCATTGCCCCTGCGGCCATTGAAACCATTGAAGAAAATCCTTCGCGGATTTCGGTGACGCTGAACACCGGCGACGTTTTAAGTGCGCCTCTGCTGGTCGGGGCCGAAGGGCGGCAATCGCGCTTAAGAGAATGGGCCGGTATCCGTAATATCGCCTGGGACTATGGCCAAAGTGCCGTGGTGGTGACGGTCAAGATGCAGCATCCGCATAACCATGTCGCCTATGAATATTTTCTCACGTCCGGCCCGTTTGCGATCCTGCCGCTGACCGATAATCGCGCCTGCATCGTCTGGTCGGAAAGCCACGATAAGGCCAAGGCCCTGATGGGTGTGCGCGATGAGTTGTTTTTCGCCCATTTTCAGGAACGGTTCGGAGAGTTTCTGGGCGAGATCGAATTGGTCGGCCCGAAATTCATCTATCCGCTGGGCTTAAGTCTGGCCGAAGATATGCACAAAGGCCGGTTGGCGCTATTGGGGGATTCCGCCCACGGCATTCACCCGATCGCGGGCCAGGGGTTAAATCTGGGCCTGAAAGATGTGGCGGCTCTGGCCGAGGTGGTGATTGAAGCGGCGCGTCTGGGCGAGGATATCGGCTCGGAACTGGTGCTGGAACGCTATGCCAGATGGCGCCGGTTCGATAATGTGACGACCTCACTGGCCACCGATGGCTTTGTACACCTGTTTTCCAACAATAACCCGATTCTGCGGCCTTTGCGTGGGCTCGGCATGGGTGTGGTCAACCAGATCGGGGTATTTCGGCGCTTCTTTATGGAAGATGCGGGCGGGGCCACGGGCGATTTGCCGCGGTTGTTGCAAGGCCAAGAGCTGTAATTTCCCCTCTCCCCGCATGCGGGAGAAGGAAATATCAGCTCTTCTGCGGCTCGAACTTGCGGGCCTGATCGACCAGCATGATCGGCACGCCGGAACGGATCGGGAAGGCCAGACCGGTGGTCGGGCTGATCAGTTCTTGCGCTGTGCGATCATAGGTCAGCGGGCGGCGTGTGACCGGACAGACCAGAACCTCCAGCAGGCGCGGGTCGATTTCGATATTGGGCTTTTCGGTTGTCTCGGTCATGCAGGTACTCAGCTAAACAGAATGGAGGACAAACGGCGGCGGCCGGACTTGGCCAGCTCCGACATCTGACCGATGGCAAAGAAAATTTTCACCAGATAGTCACGGGCGGCGCTGTCATTCCAGTCAGGTGAGGCCTTGATGATGGTCAGCAGTTCATCGACCGCTTTTTCCATATCGCCGTGGGCCGCGAGGCCCTTGGCCAGATCAAAGCGGGCCTGATGATTGACCGGATCGGCGTGGATGGCATCATAGAACGGCGACAGATCAGCGGGCGCATCTTCGGCCAATTCAAGGGCGGCGCGCAGGCTCAAGATGTCACTGTCCTTGGTGTCGGCCGGGGCCATATCCAGAAAACCCTTGGCCTGATCGGGCTCACCGACCTTGAGGTAGATGCGCGCTACGCCGGCAATAGCTTTCAGGTTTTGCGGGTCTTGCTCCAGCACAAAACTAAACGCTTCCATAGCGCTGGTGACATCGCCCTGAGCGGCGGATTGGGCGGCCAGTTCGAGGGCATCATCAATGGTTGGGCCATCACCGGCACTACCGACACCGAGCCGTTCGATAAAGGTGCGCAGTTCGGACTCAGATTTCGCGCCCAAAAAGCCGTCCATCGGTTTGCCGTCGACGAAGGCATATACGGTGGGGATGGACTGCACGCGCAACTGACCGGCAATCATCGGGTTCTTATCGACGTCGATCTTGACCAGTTTAACCGCGCCCTTGGCGTCCCTGACGACCTTTTCGAGCGCAGGCGTCAACTGCCGGCAGGGCCCGCACCAGGTCGCCCAGAAATCGACGATGACCGGGCGGATTTTGGATTCTTCGATGACGTCGGCCAGAAAGTTGGCGTCGGAGCCGTCGATAATAAGGTCGCTGTCGGCCATTGAGATTACCTGTGAATTGGAAAGTTTGTTTACATCAAGATGGGGTGCGGCCGCAACCGGCGCAAGGGTTTAAGTCACAACCTTAGCTGATCGGACGCGCTTCGACCTGATCAAAATCAAATACCGTAAGATCGCGCTTCAGATGGGTGATGAATGTCCGAAAATCGGGCTGAGATAAGGTGGTGGTCGCGGTATTGACCAGCGGATGGAAATTGACGAATTCAGCGTCGGCCAGATGTTTATCCAGAATAAATTGCACACGGTGGTCAGGATCATTGATGAGTCCTAAAGCAGTCACCGATCCCGGCCTGACGCCTAGCGCGTCATAGAGCCGATCTTCTGACCCGAACGATAACCGCCCTGAGCCGATATATTTGGGCAGGGCCTTGAGGTTGATGGTTGTCGATTGCTCGGCACTGATCAGCCACAGCTTTCCCTTGTCGTCCTTAAGGAACAGGTTTTTGGTGTGGGCACCGCGCAATCCGGCCTTGATATCATCGCCTTCACCGACCTTAAAGACGGCCTCGTGCTCTAGGGTTTCGGTGTCGAGCCCCAGATCATCAAGGGTTTTCAGTAAGCTGTCTTTGGTATGTGGCATTTTCTCAGGTTGATTTTCGCAAAATCTAATGGTTTGAAAAGGTCATTACATGAGTGTGGCGATTAAGGGAATTGTGCAATGGAATTGGAATGCTTCAGGATGCAGGACCCGGCGCCGGAAATCGTACCGGGCCGGCCTGACCGGGCATGGATGGATGCGTTTCAGTCGCGCTTTCCTTACCGTTGCCTGCCTTTGACCATGGCCAATACGACCGGTTGGGAAATCCTGTGTCCGGTCGATTTTATGGCCGAATGGAACGGCGGCCCGCGCAACGAAGACCTGAAACTGACACCGCTTGATCCCACCGACAGCCTTGGCCATTTTGTGCAGTCGCACTTTACGCACGGTATTTTGACCATGCACACGGGCTATCTGTTTCGCACGCCGCCAGGCTGGGCCGTGTGGTGTTCGGGCGCGCCCAACCACGTTAAGGACGGGGTGCAGGCTCTGGAAGGCCTGATCGAAACCGACTGGCTGCCGTTTCCGTTTACGATGAACTGGATCATGACGCGACCGGGGCGGGTTTACTTCAACAAGGGTGAGCCGTTTTGTTTTATCAATCTGGTTGAGCATCAGAAAATGGATACGGTGCAGCCGGTTCTGAAATACCTCGATGCCGATCCGGAGCTTCTCAAGCAATATCAGGTCTGGACCGAAAAGCGCACCGAGTTCAATGCCAAGCTGGAAGAACGCGATCCGGAAACCATGAAACAGGCCTGGCAGCGCTTTTACTTTAAGGGCGAAATTCCGGTCGAAGACGCCGATGCCCCGGCAGAGCATATGGTGCGGCGTAGACTGAAATCAGCGATTGAAGCGCCGCGGCCTAATTTAGGTAAGAAAAGATAGGCAGGCTCTCCTCCTCCCCATTTTATGGGGAGGTGCCGAGTTTACGAGGCGGAGGGGTATGGGTAAGCTGAGGATACCCCTCCGTCACGTCGTTTCACGCCGTGCCACCTCCCCACACGTGGGGAGGAGATTAAGTGATCTCAGCCAAAATCTTCTGTGCCGCTTCAACCGGATCAGCCGCCGCGGTGATCGGACGACCAACGACAAGGTGAGACGCGCCGTCGCCCAGCGCCTGTTCAGGGGTAGCGATGCGTTGCTGGTCATTGGCGGCGGCCCAGACCGGGCGCACACCGGGGGTCACAATCAGAAAGTCTGCAGGCACCCGTTCGCGAATAATTTTGGCCTCCAACGGTGAGGCAACGACCCCGTCCATGCCGCAATCCAGTGCCTGATCGACGCGTTTCAGCACCAGATCCATAGCTTTGTCCGTATACCCCATTTCAATGAGGTCGGCGTCGGTCAGGGTGGTCATGACGGTGACGCCCAAAAGTTTGGTGTTCGATGACCCGCGCCCCTTAACGGCGGCGCGCATGACTTGCGGCTCGGCATGGACGGTCAGGAAATCACAGGCCCCCAGGGATGCCGCCCGCGCGGCCCCTTCGACCTGCGCGCCGATATCGTGCAACTTCCAGTCCTGAAAGACCATCTTACCCTGATCGCGCAGTTCGTAAGCCAGTTTCAGGCCGCCCTGCGCCATCAGGGTCAAGCCGATTTTGAAAAAGCTGACCTGATCACCCAGCCGCTTCGCCAGATCGCGGGCACCATCAAGGGTCGGTTCATCAAGGGCGACAATCAATCGGGGGTCAGCCTTGATCATGGTGCAATCCTCAAAGTTTCTGCTGTAACCGAACGGTAGGATTTGATAGGGTCATGCAATCTCTGCTTCGCCGCCTCAAATTCGGGTCACCCATGAACCTGGTCGAGTTCTACGTCAACTTTTTTATCACCCTGTTCGCCCTGCTGGATCCGATCGGCAATGTGCCTATTTTCGCCGCGGCGACGCGTTCGCACTCAAGATCGACGCGCAAGTGGCTGACGTTTTATATCGCGATATTTGCAGCCCTGTTTTTGAGTTTCTTTTTCTTTACAGGGCTGAAACTGCTGCAATTTTTCGGCATTTCAATGGATGCGTTCCGCATTGCCGGCGGGATTTTGCTGTTTCTATTGGGTCTTGATATGACGCGCGGCGACTTTTTGGCCATGTTCGAAGAGGTCGAGCACGTCAATGAAAAGCCGGACGCAGACAAGCAGGTCAAAATCCTGACCGGCCGCGCCTCAGCCAATGTCAGCTTTGAAAAGCTGGTCGTGCCGTTTGCAATACCCCTGCTGATCGGGCCGGGGGCGATTTCGACCGTCATCATTCAGGCCGGAGAAGCACAAAAGCACGGCTGGGCCGGTATGCTGGTGGGTCTGGGGGCGATTGTCTCGACCGCTGTGGCGATATTTGTGACCTTCGTGTTTACGGGCACGATTTCAAAACTATTGGGCCGGGTCGGTATGGTGGTGGTGATCCGCGTGCTGGGCCTGATCCTGTGTGCGCTGGCCATTCAGATCATCATCTCGTCCTTAAGCGTCATCACGCAGGACATCATTACGCCGTCCGCCGCCCATCCTTATGAAACAGCGCATGGGGCGTAATTTCCCCTCGCCGGGCGGTGGCTAGGCCACCTTGGCCGCCGCCTCAATGGCGGCTTGAGCAGAATGATTTTTGAGAAATCATTCTGCTTTACCGATTAATTTTACGCAGGCGATCAGACGCAAACTCCAGCGTCCAGTCGTCGGGCAGAACCTTAAGCACGGCCGCCGCGACCTTATTGGGTGCACCGGGGACACACGCCGCGCGATTGGCCTCAGCGGCGAGGTAGCCTTCACGGGCCACTTCGTCGGCGCCCATCCACACCCATTCCGGGAACGACTGCGACAGCTTTGAGCGCGTGCCGTTGACGTCATGGAACTCGGAATAGGTCCAGCCGGGACAAAGTGCCGAGACGTGGACGCCGTGGTCGCGGGTTTCCAGATGAAGCCCTTGCGAAAATTTCAGCAGATAGGATTTGACCGGGCCGTACAGGGTATCACCCGGCGATCCGGGCAGATAGGCCGCAAGCGACGCGACATTGATGATCCGGCCAAATTTGCGCTCGATCATGCCGGGCAGGACGCGGTGGGCCAGCTCGGTCGGCGCGTGTAATAAGACCTGAAGGAAGTTACGGTGACTGTCCCACACATTGCCGACAAAGCCTTCGGGGACGCTGTAACCGGCATTGTTGACCAGACCATCTACCTGACGGCCCAGAGCGGTTATGGCCCCCAGCAGTTTTTCAGGGGTGGCGGGGTCGGACAGGTCGCCGGGTACGGCAAAGGCTTCGACGCCAAAGCGCAGCTTTATTTCGTCGACCAGTTTTTCCAGCCGCTCAGCCCGCCTGCCGGTCACCACGACATCCCAGCCGTGGGACGCATAGACCCGCGCAAAGGCCAGACCGATACCGGCGGAAGCGCCTGTGATTAATGCAAGACGTCGCGACACGGGAACCTCAGATACTATTAATCAGATCGGCCACGGTGATTTTAGACAAAGCCCCGGACGCTGCGCTGTTGGCAACCTTCATGGCTTCATTGACCGCCTTGGGGATGGCTTGGCCTACGGGGCAGCCCTTTGCGCCGGGAGGAGCGCTGCCCAGATGCGCGCAGCCGTGAACGGCGGACAGCACTTCATCCAGATGAATGGCGTCAGCTTTTTTCAATAGCCATGCCCCACCGGAGACTCCTGAGCAGGTCGCCACAAGCCCGGCCTTGGAAAGCTGAGTGGTCATGCGGCGGATGACGACCGGATTAGTCGGTATGGAGGCCGCCAGCACAGACGATGACACCGCCTGTTCGCGTGAATAGGCGCCTTTGTGAGCCAGATAAGCCAGCGTATGTGCGGCTACGGGAAATCTTTGACTATCAGACATGATCAAAACATTGTTACGATAATTTTAAGACGGTTCCTAGTGAAAAGCAGGGAGAACGATTGAAAGAGTCTTAAAAAGGGCGTAATAGGCCCGCCGTTCAAACGAGGGTATTTACGTAGTGCGTGTGTGCGTAACGTAGTTTCCGCCCTCAGGAGAGTACACCATATGATCGGGGATACCCCAAAAGACGACGCAACCTCCTCCGCGTCGCCAACACCCGGAGCCACTTCGGGCGAAACCGCTCCTCACACCACTATATCTAAGGATGCTGCGGCCTCGAATAAAGAGGCGGCTGCAAAAACAGATTGCGGTGATGGCGCCCGTGCGGACGAATCCGTACCGCCTGGCCACAATGGTGGTCATGGTAATAGCGGGCACGGGGCTAAATCCGCCGGATTTCTGGCGCTGGCGATCGGCTCGGTAGGTGTTGTGTTTGGCGATATCGGCACGTCGCCGCTTTATGCCTTCAAAGAAGCGCTTCATGCCGCAGCTCACGATGGCGTGACGCGCTCTGAGATTTTAGGCGTGGTGTCACTGGCCCTGTGGGCGCTGATCCTTGTCGTGACCGTCAAGTACGTCTTTTTCATCATGCGCGCCGACAACAAGGGCGAAGGCGGGGTGTTGTCGCTGATGGCGCTGGCCATGCAGGCGATCGGTAAGCGCACGACGCTGGTGTTTGTGCTGGGGGTCATAGGGGCGGCGCTGTTTTATGGCGATGCCGTCATTACGCCGGCCATTTCGGTGTTGTCGGCGGTCGAGGGCCTACGCACCATTCCGGGCCTTGAAAACGCCATCAGCACCCAGATGGTGATGATAATCGCCATTGTCATGCTGCTGGGGCTGTTTTTTATCCAGAGCCACGGCACAGAAAAGGTTGGTCGCTTCTTTGGCCCGATCTGTGTGTTGTGGTTTGCGGTTATGGCGGCGCTCGGTATAAGCCAGCTAATGACTCACCCCGATATCCTGATGGCGATCAGCCCGCACTATGCCGCCAAGTTTCTGGCCGAGCACGGGGTCGCCGGTTTTATCGTTCTGGGGGCTGTATTCCTGACCGTGACGGGGGCCGAGGCCCTGACCGCCGATATGGGCCATTTCGGGCGCTGGCCCATTCAGGCGGCGTGGCTATTCTTTGTACTGCCGTGTCTGGCGGTTAATTATCTGGGGCAAGGCGCTCTGGCCCTGACCATGCTCGACTTGTCGATTGAAAGCGGCGCGCCGTTTCAGGAGTTGAACTGGTTCTTTGAAATGGCGCCTCTGGCCTTGCGTCTGCCGCTGGTACTGCTGGCCGGTGCCGCGACCTTTATTGCCTCTCAGGCCGTAATCACCGGCGCGTTTTCCCTGACGCAACAGGCGATCCAGCTTGGCCTTCTGCCGCGTCTGGATGTCCTGCGCACTTCGGAGACCCAATCCGGTCAGATTTACGTGCCGCAGATCAATTCTATGCTGCTGATCGGGGTGTTGGTGGTCATGCTGAGCTTCCAGACCTCCTCGGCGCTCGCCCATGCCTATGGTCTGGCGGTAACCGGCACGATGGTGGTGACTACGGCTATGGCCGGGATCGTCATGCGCCAGTTGTGGAAGTGGCGTTGGGCGCAGGTTCTGGCCTTCCTCATCCCGTTCATGATTCTTGATCTGGTGTTTCTCACGGCCAATATGCTGCGCTTTTTCACCGGCGGCTGGCTACCGATCCTGATTGCGACGGCGCTGTTCATCCTGATGGCGACCTGGATGCGCGGCACGCAGATCCTGACCGAAAAGACCCGCCGCGACAGTGTGGGCCTGAACGATCTGGTCGACATGATGCAAGCCCGCCCACCGCATCGCGCGTCCGGAACAGCCATATTTTTAACCTCAGATCCTGATGTGGCGCCGGTGGCGCTTATGCACAACCTCAAGCACAATAAGGTTTTGCATGAAAAAAACGTCATCCTGACCGTTAAGACCGCCAACACCCCGCGCGTGGCTCCCGAAGACCGGGTGACGATTGAAATTATCAATGCCGATTTCAAAAAAGTGGTGATTTCCTACGGCTTTATGGAAAGCCCCAACCTGCCCAAAGCGCTTGGGCTGTGCCGCAAACAGGGGCTGAAGTTCGATATCATGTCGACCTCGTTCTTCCTGGGGCGGCGCTCGGTGGTGCCGTCGGCCAATTCCGGCATGCCGCTGTGGCAGGACAAGCTCTATATCTTCCTGATGAAGAACGCCGCCAACCCGACCGAATATTTCCATATTCCGCCGGGACGGGTGGTGGAGCTGGGCACACAAGTAACGGTTTAATGAAAGCGCCTCTGATTTGTGTCAGGGGCGCTTTTTTATGTACTTCACAGTATCATTTGGTAGGCTGCTATCCAGAACTTGGGCGGGGGCTGCGATGATTTTCAAACGTATGGGTTTAGTGCTGGCACTGATCGGCGTGGCTTTTGAGACGCAAAGCGCCTCATTGAATTTAAGCCCGATCACGACTGAGGACAGTTGTGAATGTGACTGTTTTGTGGGTTTATCTCGCGCATCAGACAAAGCGGGCAAAGAGGGCTTCAAACCTGTCCTTGTCGAGTTCACCAGCAAAGCGACACTGCGCCTCAATGGTAAGGTGATAAAATTACACCGAACAGAAACCAAGACCGCTGCGGGTTGGTATATCTATGAGGATATAAGAATAAAAACCCGGCTTGAGCCTATGATGCGCACCACCGGCAAGAATAAGTACGGGCAAGAGCTTTATTCAGGAAAGATCCGGGTTACGCAAAATGCACTAAGCGTGATTGTCGATGTGACCGGCATGGATTATTGCGTCAGTGATGATGATCTTTAAGCGGATGCGCCCGCATTAATCCTTGCATCACGCCCCCTCTGGCCTTAAACGCGCGGACATAGTTTGTCCCCTCTTGTTTAAGGCGGTTTTGCCCCATGACCTCGGCCCCTAAACCCTCTGTGAAAAAAGTCGTCCTTGCCTATTCCGGCGGCCTGGACACCTCGATCATCCTGAAGTGGCTGCAAACCGAATACGGCGCGGAGGTCGTGACCTTCACTGCCGATCTGGGGCAGGGCGAGGAGCTGGAGCCGGCGCGCAAAAAGGCTGAACTGCTCGGCATCAAGCCGGAAAACATCTATATCGAAGACCTGCGTGAAGAGTTTGTGCGCGATTATGTCTTCCCGATGTTCCGCGCCAATACGGTCTATGAAGGCCAGTACCTGCTCGGCACCTCGATCGCCCGTCCGCTGATCGCCAAGAAGCAGATCGAAATCGCCCGCAAAGTTGGCGCCGATGCCGTTTGTCATGGCGCGACCGGCAAGGGCAATGATCAGGTCCGGTTCGAGCTGGGTTATTACGGCCTTGAGCCCGATATCAATGTGATCGCGCCGTGGCGGGAGTGGGAGTTTGCCTCGCGTGAATCCCTGCTGGCCTTTGCCGAAGCTCACCAGATTCCGATCGCCAAGGATAAGCGCGGCGATGCGCCGTTCTCGGTCGATGCCAATCTGCTGCACTCCTCAAGTGAGGGCAAGGTTCTGGAAGATCCGGCGGTTGAAGCGCCTGAGTTTGTCTATCAGCGTACCATTTCGCCGGAAGCCGCCCCTGACACCCCGACCGTCTTCACCATCGACTTTGAGCGCGGTGATGCGGTCGCCATTGATGGCGTGGCCCTGTCGCCAGCGGCTTTGCTGACCAAGCTTAATCAACTGGGCCATGACAATGGCGTCGGTCGTCTCGATCTGGTGGAAAACCGCTTTGTGGGCATGAAGTCGCGCGGTGTATATGAAACCCCCGGCGGCACGATCCTGCTGGCGGCGCACCGCGGTATCGAATCCATCACGCTCGATCGCGGCGCCATGCACCTGAAAGACGAGCTGATGCCGAAATATGCCAGCATCATCTATAACGGCTTTTGGTTCTCGCCGGAGCGCGAAATGCTGCAAGCCGCGATTGACTACTCTCAGGCCAAGGTCACCGGTCGCGTGACGGTCAAGCTCTACAAGGGCAATGTCACCATCACCGGCCGTGAAAGCCCATATTCGTTGTACGATCAGGATCTGGTCACGTTTGAAGAAGGTAAGGTTGCCTATGATCACCGCGATGCGGCGGGCTTTATCAAGCTCAATGCGCTGCGCCTGCGGGTGGCGGCCAAGCGCGATCAGCGGGGATAAGTTCCGGGGTCTGGGGCTTGTGGCCCCAGCCTTTATCCTTCAATAGAAAAGCCCGGCCATAAGGTCGGGCTTTTCTATTGAATAGTAACTGCGGGGTCTCAGACCCCGCGCCCCATAACGTAGCACCTGCATGACCCTGCCCGTCGATCCGTCCAAGTTTTCTGCCTTTTTGGTCGCCATGTTCGTCATGGCGATTGCACCCGGCCCTGCCAATCTGTTTGCCATAGCGACCGGTCGTTCAGGCAAGCCGTCCCATGTCTTTTCAGCGGTGGCAGGACTAAACGTCGCCACCCTGATCTGGTTTATCGCCGCCGCTTTTGGGCTGCACCTCTTGATACTGGCCGTACCGCTGGTGTTTCAGCTTATTGCGGTGTTGGGTGCGCTCTATCTCGGCTGGATCGGGTTTAATGCTTTCAAAGGCGGGCTGAACCTTGCCGGTGAAGCGGTGGCCCTACCCACGGAGGTGGCGACCGATAGTCTGTGGGCCACGTTTAAGCGTGGTTTCGGGGTGCAGATACTCAATCCGAAAGTCACTCTGTTTTTCAGCGCAGTCCTGCCGCCGTTTGTCGATATCAACCGGCCTATGCCCGCCCAGATGAGCGTTTTTGCCGCCACCACCATTGGTATGGATATGATTTCCATGACCGCCTATGGATTAGGCGCCGTTGGCTTGGCAAAAGTGCTCAATGATCCGCACAACAAACAGAAGTTCGATCTGCTGGTCGGTGTGCTGCTGATGGGGATTGCTGTCATGATCTTTTACCATGCCGCCCACGAACTACTGATGATGCAGCCTTTATAAGTGACCTATTAAAGCCACATTGACGTATAAGCTGTTGGGGGCAATAGTGTATCCGCAAAACAGCGGGGGAGTCTGGATCATGAAACCGATGCGTAAAACCTTAATCGCCTTTGTTGGCATCGCGGCATTATCTCTGGCGGCCTGTGCGACGCCGACGCCCTACCAGCCGGCCGATCCGAAATCGTCAGCCAGCTTTGCGCGCGGCTATCAGGAACAAAAGATCGAGAGCAACCGTTACCGCCTGAGTTTCTCCGGCAATACCTCGACCCCGCGTGAAACGGTTGAGGACTATATGCTGTATCGTGCCGCCGAACTGACCATTGAAAACGGTTATGACTGGTTTACGCTTGCCCACCGCAATACCGAAGAGAACAAGACCTATCGCACGACCGTTACCCGCGATCCGTTTTACAGCCCGTTCTATGGGTCTCTGTCGTGGCGTTACTATCAGCGCAACCGCTGGAGCCGGTGGGGTTTTGGGTATAGCGCCTTTGACGATGTCGACACCCAGGAATTCCGTCGATATGAGGCCAATGCCGAAGTCATTTTTGGTAAGGGCCCTAAACCTGCAAATGATGCTATGGCCTTTGACGCGCGTGAGGTGAAGCAAAACCTTGAACCGCGTATTGTGCGGCCAGTGGCGAAATAAATGTAAGGGATTCGCAGGGGACTTGTCCCCTGCACCCCGATACTCAAAACTAATGACGGGTTCGCTCTAAGTTTAGGGTGCAGGGCCGCGCTCAAGCAGCGTAGCGGTAGTGCCAAAAACTGACCCTGCTCAAAAATCCGTAACTATACCCTTGCGCTCCCAGTCACCGTAGCGGGTGGGTTCTAAGCCTGCGGGACCGCCGTCTTCGATCGCTTTGAGGCGGACTTGTTCGGCGGCGTCAGATTGTGCGCGGCGCTCGGCGGCCTCGGCCAGCGCGCGCTGGGCTTGCGGCGTTAAAACCTTGACGGGAATGGGTTCCGATGTTTCGGAAGCGGTAACGGGTTTATCGCTGGCCATAGGGCGTGATCCTCTTGAAATCGTGGGGACGCATCGCAATATCTAAACCTGAACCCTAATTCTCACAAGGAGATACCACCCGATGAACCCGTTAAAGACCTTTATGCTTTTGGCAGGGATGACCGCCGTGTTCGGCGTGATCGGCCTGACCTTGGCGGGGCCTACGGGGATGTTGATTGCGCTCGGTCTGGCGCTGGCGCTCAACATTTTCGCCTACTGGAACTCGGACAAGATGGTGCTTAAGGCCTACCGCGCCGAAGAGGTCGGGCCGAACGCGTCGTCATCGCTGGTGCGTAACTATTACGACGATATTGTCGAATTGGCTAAGCGGGCCAACCTGCCGATGCCCAAGGTTTACATTATCCAGAACGATCAGCCCAATGCCTTTGCGACGGGCCGTAATCCTGAAAATGCGGCGGTAGCGGCCACGACCGGTCTGCTCCAAATTCTGGATCGTGATGAAATCCGTGGGGTGATGGCGCACGAACTGGCTCACGTTAAAAACCGCGATACCCTGATCATGACGGTCACGGCGACCCTGGCTGGGGCCATTTCGTCGATTGCTAATTTTGCCATGTTCTTCGGCGGGGGTGATGACGAAGACCGGCCCAATATCGTGGTCGTACTGTTGATGTCCATTCTGGCGCCAATTGCGGCCATGATCGTGCAGATGGCCATTTCGCGTTCGCGTGAATACGAAGCCGATCGCGTCGGTGCTGAAATCTGCGGCGACCCGGAAAGCCTGGCGCGGGCTCTGAAAAAGATCGAAGCCTATGCCCGCGGCATCGTCAATCATCAGGCTGAGCACAATCCGGCGTCGGCGCACATGTTCATCATAAATCCGCTGTCGGGGCAGCGTATGGACAATCTGTTTTCGACCCACCCCAATACCGATAACCGGGTCAAGGCGCTGTTTGAGCTGGCCGGTCGCATGGGGGCCAGCCGTAAGCCGCAGGCCTATACCAGCGTGCCTACGGTTTAATTGCCGCCTAAAGGTTGATGTAGAGCCGTCCTTTCCTGTAAAGGACGGCTCTTACTATGCGCGACTAATCAGGTATTCCAAGGATCTTAAATGTCAAAACCGCGTTCTGCCTCGAAATCGGGTGGCAAACCCAATCCCCGCATTCCGGATGATGCCGAAACGCTGGACAATGATATCGGTTTGCGGGCGCGGATTGCCGCCCTTGACCTGATCGCGGCCGCACAAACCAAACGCAACGGGTTTGATGAGGCCGGATCGTCAGCAGAATTTATGGCCTTGAGCGAGTCTGAGCGCGCCTTTGCCCGTGCGCTGGCGCTACTGGTATTGCGCCGTTTGGGTCAGCTTGATTTTATCATCGCCAAGAAAACCCAGAAAATGCCGCCCGATGCGCCGAAGGCTTTGCTGCGTATCGGCATGGCGCAGATTTTCTTCATGCAGGTGCCGGATTTTGCGGCTGTGTCGACGACCGTCAAACTGGCCGAGCGCAATAACAATACCCGCCCGTTCAAGGGCCTGATCAACGCGATCCTGCGCGGCCTGATCCGTGAAGGCGGCCTGAAAGATGTTAACCCGCAGCGGCTGGTACCCGACTGGCTGTGGCAACGCTGGAAGGCGACTTACGGCGAAGAATCCGCCGGAGGGATTGCAAACGTCCTGACCGAAGAGCCGGCGACCGACCTGACGTTCCGCGATGTGGACGCAATGAAGGCCCACACGGAGGCGCTGGAAGGCGAAGCCATCGGCGGGCTGACCCTGCGCTCAAACCTGCGCGGCGATGTGCGCACCTGGTCGGGTTATGAGGACGGCGTGTGGTGGGTGCAGGACGCGGCGGCGGCCATTCCTGTGGCCATATTGGGTGACCTGACCGGCAAAACGGCTATCGACATCTGCGCGGCACCGGGCGGCAAGACTCTGCAACTGCTGGCCAAGGGTGCCGAGGTTGTGGCGCTGGATCGCTCCAAAAACCGTCTGAAGCGCGTTGAGGAAAATCTGACCCGCCTGAATTTCAGCGCTGAAACCCACTGCGTGGACGCCGAAAGCTTTGACGATGATCGGCAGTTCGATGTGGTGCTGCTGGATGCGCCCTGTTCGGCGACGGGTACATTCCGCCGTCAACCGGACGTTTTGTGGGCGGCTAAGCCCTCAGAAGTCTCAAAACTGGCCGATGTCCAGCACCGGATGCTGGATGCGGTGGCCACGCGCGTAAAACCGGGCGGCAGTCTGGTCTTTTCGACCTGCTCGCTGGAGCGCGAAGAGGGCGAGACCCAAATTCTGGCCTTCCTGCGCCGTCACAAAGACTTTACTACCGCCGCCGTTGATCCGGCTTTCGCGAACGCTGAACTGGGGTTAGATGCCCGCGATGTGACGGCTGAGGGCTGGCTGCGGCTGCTGCCCCACCATCGCAAGGGTGGGCAGGACGGATTCTTTGTCGCGCATCTGAAAAGAGTGTGATGATATCCTTGCTATTAGTCTTTCATTTACCATCTGCCGCCCACTGTCTTTAACCTGATACCACCTGAGCCCGTCATGACCACACCCCTCATTTGCCCATCGATCCTTGCCTCCGATTTTTCCAAACTCGGTGAAGAAGTGCGCGCTATTACCGAAGCGGGCGCGGACTGGGTGCATATCGATGTCATGGACGGCCATTTCGTGCCTAACATCACCATCGGGCCGGATGTGGTTAAGGCGCTGCGCCCCCACTCGCATCTGCCGTTCGATGTGCACCTGATGATCGCGCCCGTCGATCCGTACCTTGAGGCGTTTCGCGCGGCGGGTGCCGATATCATGAGCGTCCACCCGGAATCCGGCGCGCACCTGCACCGCACCCTGCGCCAGATCCGAACCCTGGGGGCCAAGGCCGGGGTCGTGCTTAATCCGGCCACGCCAATTGAAGGTTTGGAATGGATCATGGATGACCTTGATCTTATCCTCGTCATGAGTGTCAATCCGGGCTTTGGCGGCCAGAGTTTTATCGATGATCAACTGCGCAAGATTGAGGCGATCCGCGCCAAGCTTGATCGCGTCGGCCATCCGGCGATCCTGCAGGTCGATGGCGGCGTCAACGATAAGAATTACCATAAATGTATCGCCGCTGGCGCCACCGCTATGGTCGCGGGCACGGCGGTGTTTAAGGGCGGCCCGTCGATGTATGCCTCTAATATCAAGACCCTGAAAGGCCTTTAAGCCGCCTATGCTCACCTACGAGTCGTCCAGCCCTGTAAGCCAGCAATCCGGTGCCCGCGTGCCGTGGCTGGCTGTGGTCAAGGCTTTTGCCTTAAAGCAGATCGGGGCCGAAGTGTTTGGTATGCCCGGCTATCGCTTTACCTTGGGCGGGGCGGCTGTGGACGGGTTTCAGGCTGCGCCCCATGAGGTGAGACCTGCGTCCGCTCAGATTGGGAAGGCTATTCTATCCGGGCGTTATGCCTTTGCCGGGGCGCGCATGAGCGTGCAGGGGTCCGGCGATCCGTGGAATCGGCCCAGCCCCAACCGTGGTTTTGCGCTGGAGCTGCACCGCTTTTCATGGCTGATGCACCTGATGACGCAGGGCGATGCCGGGGCGAAAGAGGGGCTAAGGCTCTATATGCTGTGGCATAAGACTTTTCGCACCTGGACGCCGTTTGTGTGGGGACAGGAAATTCTGGCGCGTCGCCTGATTAATGTCAGCGTGTTTGCGCGTAAAATTGCCTCGTTTGCCAGTGAGGAAGAGGCGGGCGTTATGGCCCAGTCTCTAGTGCAGCAGGCGCGCCATCTGCTGCGGCTGCCGCGCAATCTGTCATGGTTTGCGCAAAAGGCGGTGGCGCTGGTACTGGTCGGCTGCGTGCTGGGCGGCAAGGCCGGTGATAATCTGCGCAAGACCGGCTTGAGATTACTACCGAAGGCGCTGAAGCGCACCGTCCTGCCGGATGGGTGCCATGCGTCGCGCAATCCGGAGCAGGGTCTGAACCTGCTCTATGATCTGCTGCTGCTTGAGGATGCCCTGTCGCAACGGGGTCTGCCCCTGCCGGAGTACCTTGCCGATTATATCGAAAAACTGACGCGGGCCGTGCGCACCCTGACCCACCCGGACGGATCGCTGTGCGCGTTTCAGGGCTCGGAATCCTTACCCGCCGAGCAGGTGACACCGGCTCTGGTGCATGAAGATAACCGCCCCAATGCACAGGCGCGGGTCGCCACATTCCTTGAGCATGGCCGTTATCACCGGCTGAATGGGCGATCCTTGCTGGTGTTTGCCGATGCCGGGGAGCCTAAATCGGGGCTGCTGGGTTACGGGGCCTGCGATCATCCACTGACCTTTGAAGTGTCGGGCGGATTTGATAAGCTGATTATCGGGCCGGGCTGGTCCCCGCCGCAGTCTGAGCGGCAGGAATTTCGGGTCGCGGGTGCGGCCAATACCGTCACGATCGGCGAAAGTGCCATTCTCAATCCGGTTAGTGGCAAGTTTGCGGAATTGCTGGGCTTTACGCTGGAGGGGTTACGTTACCGTGTGCGCAGCCGCCGGGTAGAATCCGATGAATCTGGTGCCCTGCTTGAGATGGAGCACGAAGGCTGGCGGCCAAAATATGGCCTGAAACATGAGCGGCGGCTGTTTGTTGATCCGCATAAGGACGAACTGCGTGGCGAAGACCGCCTGGTGCCGGTGGAGGCCAAGCCTGACCTACCGATGGCCGCCCCGTTCACGATCCGCTTCCTGCTGCACCCGGATGTGCAGGTATCTTTGTCGCGTGATCGCAAGAGTGTCCTGTTGCGGGGTCTGAGTGGTCGCGGCTGGACGCTGCGCCATGATGCCAAAGAGGTCACGATTGAGCACGGCAACCTGTTTGAAAAAGGCCAGTTGCGCAAAACCTCGACAGTGGCTCTACGTGGGGTCTGTCGCCTCGACGGGCCGACGAGAATCCGCTGGAAACTGGCCCCTGCCGATTAAAGCGTTGCAACCCTTTAGACCCCCCCTCTTGCCAAGAACTTGGGAGGGGGAGCTGACTTAAACGCTGGCGTTTAGTCAGAGGGGGTAATTGCGGGCCGGGGTTTAACCCCCTCCTGACCTTTAAGCTCTGGCTTAAAAGTCAGGCTCCCCCTACATCAGGGGGAGTTCTTATTTGTCATCCTCGTGTTTGTATTGTAAACCGCGCGCAATTCCTCCCCCACATATGGATGCCCCATGCCTGCCGCGCCTGATTTTCCCCCTGCCCCCGATTTCGCCAAACCCGTCCGCGCCCTGATTTCCCTGTCGGATAAAACCGGACTGGTTGACGCCGCGCAGGCCCTGCACGCGGCGGGCGTTGAGATCATCTCGACTGGCGGGACGCGCGCTGCGATCGCTGCCGCCGGTGTGCCGGTCAAGGATGTGGCGGAGCTTACGCAGTTTCCGGAAATGATGGATGGCCGCGTCAAGACCCTGCACCCGAAAGTTCACGGCGGCTTGCTGGCCTATCGTGATGCGCCGGAACACGCTAAGGCCTTGGCTGATCATGATATTGCCCCGATCGATATTGTCTGGATCGATCTCTATCCGTTTGAAGCGACCATTGCCGCAGGTGGCGCGTTTGAGGCGGCGATTGAAAACATCGACATCGGTGGCCCGGCCATGATCCGCTCATCGGCCAAGAACCACGGCTATGTCGCGGTGTGCGTCGATAAGGCCGGTGTCGATCAGGTGCTGGCGGCGGTTGCCGAGAGCGGCGGCACGACCTTGGCGCTTCGCAAATCTCTGGCGGCCAAGGCCTTTGCCCGCACCGCCGCTTACGATAGTGCGGTGTCGACCTGGTTTGCCGCGCAACTAAACGATGTGGCCCCTGAGCGCCTGACCATCGGGGCGTCGCGCCTGCAAACCATGCGTTACGGCGAAAACCCGCATCAGACAGCCGCGTTTTATAAGACCGGTGAGAACCGTCCGGGTGTGGCGACGGCGAAGCAGCTTCAGGGCAAGGAACTGAGCTACAACAATGTTGCCGATACTGATGCGGCGATCGAACTGGTGTCGGAATTTGATCCGACGGCACACGCTGCCTGCGTCATCGTCAAGCACGCCAATCCGTGCGGCGTGGCGGTGGGTGATGACCTGATCAGCGCCTATCAGCGCGCGCTGGAGTGCGATCCGGTCTCGGCCTTTGGCGGGATTGTGGCCCTCAACCGTCGCCTGGATCGCAAGACCGCCGAAAAAATCGTTGAGGTCTTTACCGAAGTCGTCGTGGCTCCCGAAGTCGATGACGATGTGATCGAAGTGTTTGCCGCCAAAAAGAACCTGCGCCTGCTGGTGACGGGCTCGCTACCGGATCCTTTGGCCGGTGGCAATGTCTTCCGCTCGGTCGCCGGTGGCCTGTTGATCCAGTCACGTGATACGGCCCGCATTACGCCGGCTGATCTGAAGATTGTCACTAAGCGCCAGCCGACACCGACCGAAATTCAGGACATGCTGTTTGCCTTCACCGTGGCCAAGCACGTCAAGTCAAATGCCGTAGTCTTTGCCAAGGATGGCCGCACGGCGGGGATTGGTGCGGGTCAGATGAACCGCCGCGATTCCACCCGCATCGCCAGCTTGCGCGCCAAGGAAGCCGCCGAAGGGTTGGGGCTTACGGATTCGCTGGCCAAGGGTTCGGCCTGTGCGTCGGAAGCCTTCTTCCCGTTCCCGGACGGTCTGCTTGAGGCGGCCGCCGCAGGGGCTACGGCTGTTATTCAGCCGGGTGGGTCGATCAAGGACGCCGATGTTATCGCCGCGGCTGATGAGGCGGGCCTGACAATGGCCTTTACCGGCATTCGCGTCTTTAGACACTAGTCGGGCGGTGGCTTGATTAGAAAGAAGGGCGGGATTAATTCCCGCCCTTTTTCGTTTTACGGAGCTTTGATTTCACCGGAGAATTTGCCCTTAAAGGTCATAGCCTCCAGCGGTTGACGACCGGACGGCGCTTCACGCGCCTGCAAGCCTTCGGGCAGGGTTGACGGATCGCCCTGATAGCCGACCGCCACGCCCATGATCAGCTTCAGATTATCGGGCAGGTTCAGGGCCGTGGTCGCCTTATCAAACTCAACCCCGCCCATACCGTGGGTGATCAGGCCCATGCTGTGGGCTTGAAACGCCAGCGACATCCACGCCGCACCGGCATCGAAGGCGTGGGTGGCGACCGGGCGTTCACCATCAAACGTGGTCACGGCAGCGGTGAAGACCAAAGCGGCGGCAGATTTCGCCCAGCCCTGATTGAACGGCACCAACAGCTCAACCATCTGATCAAATTCAGCCGTGCCTTTGATGCCGTAGATAAACCGCCACGGTTGCAGGTTTGACGCCGACGGGGCCCAGCGCGCGGCTTCCAGCAGGGTCAGAATATCAGAGTCAGTCACGGCCTTGTCCGAAAACGCGCGCGGCGACCAGCGCTCGATAAACATGGGCAGAATCGGGTGTTCAGAGGTTCTGGGTGTGGTCATTGGAAGGCTCATAAGATTGACAGAGGCGTTGTTACCGGCAGTATGGTCTGGATACGGGCCAAATCGCAACTGATAAAGTAACGGTTTGGGTCATTCATCTGTGGGGGACGTATTGGATACCGTAAGCGCACGCTACCATAAGCTGGAGCCGCATATAGAGGTTTTTGGCCCCAAGGATGATCTGCCCCGTCCGGCGATCATCCTGTTTCATGGTTGCGGCGGATTGCGGCCCCATATTCATCTCTATGCCGAAACGGCGGTGCTGGCCGGTGTGCGGGCGTTTGTGGTCGATTCTTTTGCCCCGCGGGGGTGGGGGAGATTGTTTGCGACCAGCATGGTCTGTTCGGGTGCGGTTTTTCAGGGTGATGAGCGGGCGGGCGATGTGCTGGCGTCATTGTGGGGTGTATCCCGTCGCACGGATGTTATCACCGATAAGGTCATGCTGGCTGGCTGGAGCCACGGTGGTTGGTCGATCATGGACCTGATGACCCATAAACTGACCCGCAAGGGTGAGGTGGGGCTTAGCGATCCTGATCCGGCGATTTTGAAATCTGTGGCGGGCTTGTTTCTGGTCTATAGCTATCTGTCGTTTCCGGCGCGCAGTGTCAGCCGCAATTGGCATTATAAACCTGAAACCCTGGCGGTTATTGCCGATAAGGATCATCTGTCGGCGGTGAAGGCTGCTCAAAAAATCTATAAACGCCTGAAAGATGGCGGGGTGCCGCTGGAAACGCTGACACTCAAAGCGACCCATGCCTTTGAGGAAGAAAGCTTCGGCAATTCGATCATGAAATATGATCAGAAGGCGACGGAGGCGTCGCTACAGGCCATGATGGAATTTATCGACCGGGTGTTTGAATTGGCGGAAGAAAAGGCGTGACGCAAAGGTTTGATATCGGCGGGCATTGGGCAAAGCTGATGCCGCATATGACGGTCTATGGCTCGGACGATGATAAACCGCGTCCGGCGGTGTTGCTGTTTCATGGCTCTGGCGGGGTGCGCGCGCATCTGCATGACTATGCTAAAGCGGCGGTGGATGCCGGTTGGCGGGCGTTTGTGGTCGATTCCTACGGCCACCGCGGCTGGAAGCGCTGGTTCTCATTTATATTCATCAGTACACTGATTTTATTTCATGGCCATGAACGGACCGTCGATGTGCGGGCCTCCCTGTGGGGGGTGAAACAGCGCGGCGATGTTGATCAGAACCGGATCGTGCTGGCTGGATGGAGCCACGGGAGTTGGACGATCATGGATCTGATGACCTTGGAGCCGGAAGACAGCGATCTGTTGCACGGCGTTGCGGGGTTGTTTCTGGTCTATCCCTATATTGGGCCAAAATCGCGCACGCCAACACATGGCTGGCGGTGGTGGCCAAAGACGATGCTGGTCATCTCGGATCAGGATCATATTACGGCCAAAGACTTTACCCAGTCGGTGTTTGCTGACCTGAAGGCGCAGGGCTTGCCACTGGAGATCAGAAATTTCGACGCCACCCATGCCTATGATGAGCCGGGCTTTGCCATCGACTGGCCGCCGAACCAGCCGATGCGCCATCACCCGCAGGCGACCAAAGACACCATCGCGGCCTTTGTGGATTTCCTGAGAAAGATTTAGTGTGCGGCCGGAGCGGCAGGTGTCATTGACACTGGCATATCGATGGTGACCTCACCGGCTTTTTCAAACACGAGGGTGACTTTCTGAGTGGCCCCATCAGCAGGGCGTGTGGTCAGGTCAAACAGCATGATATGATTGCCGCCGGGGGCCAGAACCAGTTTTTCACCGGCCTTTATTTCAAACCCCTCGGGGACGGCGGACATGGACATCTGACCATCGGCCATCGACATGGTGTGCAGTTCGGTACGCGCCGCGCACGTGCATGACGCCGAGACTAACCGGTCATCGGTTTTGCCGGTATTTTCTACCGTGACATAGGCGCCGGTGTTTGGGTTTTGGCCCAGCGGGGTGCGCATGCCGTAAGCGGATAATTTGAGTGCAGCATGGGTTTTAACGCCGTCGATATCGGTACTTTTGGTGACGGTGGTTGCGCGGGTTTCAGACGGTTTTTGCCCTTCACAGGCGGTCAGAGCCAGTGTAGCCATCGTCAGAATTACGAAACGCTTCATCTACATCCCTTTCTAAATCCGCATTCAAGTATTTAGCCCGAAGGGCCGAAACTTTAATGCGAGACTCGTTATCCCCACAAACCGATGATTTTCTTGGTCTCAGCCACCACTGGTGCAGCGACTTCATTGGCCTTATCGGCACCGGCGCGGAGCACGCGGTCGATTTCGGCCGGATCGTTCAATAGGCTGCGCAGACGCTCAGAGATGGGCGACATCTTGTCCACCACCACCTCAGCCAAGGCCGGTTTGAACGCGCCAAAGCCCTTACCGCCAAAGTCGGCCAAAACATCCGTCACCGACACACCGGCCAGGGCGGCATAGATACCGACCAGATTTTTAGCTTCCGCCCTGCCTTCGAGGCCCGCCTCTTCGGACGGCAGGGCATCGGCATCGGACTTGGCCTTTTTGATCTTGGAGGCGATGGTGTCGGCATCGTCGGTCAGGTTGATGCGCGAATTATCGGAAGGATCGGATTTCGACATCTTGGCCGTGCCATCCCTCAGCGACATGATGCGCGCGCCCGGCCCCTGATAGAGGGTTTCAGGCAATGGGAAGTAATCGACCTTGTAGTCGTGATTGAACTTTTTGGCGACGTCGCGGGTCAACTCAAGGTGCTGGCGCTGGTCTTCGCCGACCGGAACGTGGGTGGCTTTGTACAACAGGATATCGGCGGCCTGCAGCACCGGATAGGTATAGAGCCCGATCGAGGCGCGCTCTTTGTCCTTACCGGCCTTATCCTTGAACTGGGTCATGCGGTCGAGCCAGCCAAGGCGCGCCACACAGTTAAACAACCAGCCCAGTTCAACATGGCCCGGTACCGCTGATTGCGGGAAGATGACAGACTTGGCCGGATCAACGCCTGCGGCCAGATAACAGGCGGCGATTTCTCGGGTTTGCGACAAAAGCTGTGCCGGGTCCTGCCAGACGGTGATGGCGTGCAAATCGGCGATCATGTAGTAACGCTCGGCATCCAAAGCCTGCATGTCGGCGAACTTCTTGAGCGCGCCCAGATAGTTGCCGAGGTGGAGCGAACCGGACGCCTGAATGCCGGACAGAATGCGTTGCGTAGCCATGAGATTACTTTTGTCGTTTCACTATGCGTTTGAGATCGGCCGGGCGGACCGCGCCGGTAATGAGCAGCAACAGGCCATAAACCAAAACGCCGGCGAAACAAACGCCTAAAATGGCGATTTCCTTAGCCGCGATCTGGGGCAGAGGCGATTCAATGACCGCGCGGAAATAGCTGGCAGCGGCGCAGAAGGCGGCCATGCCAAGGCCGGCGAGGCCGATTTTGAACAGAGATGCCTGCGCCCTTAAGGTCGGTGACCATGTGTTGCGGCGCATAAGCGTTACGACCATCAGAAACACATTGACCCAGGCCGAGACTGAGGTGGCGATCACGAGGCCTTCGACCCCCACAACCGGAAACAGGCCAAAGCACAGGGCGATATTGATGGCGACCGAGGCAAAGGCAAACTTCATGGGGCCGCGTGTGTCCTTACGTGCAAAAAAGGCCGGGGTAAGCACCCGCGTCAGCACAAAGGCCGGCACGCCCCAGCCGTAATGGAACAATAGCTTACCGGTCATGACTGCATCGTGAGTAGTGAACTCACCGCGGGTAAACAGGCCGTCGATCAGGAAAAACGGCATCCCCATCAGGGCGGCGGTG
Organism: Asticcacaulis machinosus; assembly: GCF_028550435.1. Lineage (GTDB taxonomy): Bacteria > Pseudomonadota > Alphaproteobacteria > Caulobacterales > Caulobacteraceae > Asticcacaulis > Asticcacaulis machinosus. Next base: position 750,725 of record NZ_JAQQKV010000002.1, read on the forward strand.
GCGGGCAGGGTCAGGGCCATGGAAAAGACGACGGCTTCGTCCATAGCGCTTTGGGCGCGGTCATGATCGGCGGCCTGAACCGCGCGGGACAAGGTTGGCAGCAGGGCCACGCCGATAGCCACGCCGACCAGACCAAGCGGCAACTGATAAAGCCGGTCGGCATAGTTCATCCACGCCCGCGCCCCATCGACATTGGCCGAAAACCATTGCGACACAAAGATATTGATCTGGGTGGCCGCCGCCGCCAGTGCGCCCGGTATGGCAAGCATTATCAGGGCTTTGATTTCGGGGTTCAGCGTCGGCACAGCAAAGCCGATCTTCGCACCTGTGCGGCGGCAACCCCAGACCAGCAGGGCGGCCTGAGCCACGCCGGAAGCGGCGGCGGCCCAGCACAGGGCGACGGCGGCGTCCTGCGGGTTATGGCGGAACGGTATGACCGCAACCAGCATAAACAGGTTCATGATGGTCGGCACGACCGCCGACAGGATAAACCGGCCACGGGCATTCAGCACGCCTGACAGCAGAGCCACGATCACCATGCACGGCAGATAGGGCATGGTGATCTGAGTCAGCAAGACGGCCCAGTTGAACTTTTCCGGGTTGTCCATGTAGGGCGAGGAATAGACCTGCATCACCCACGGCATGGCAAGCTGGATCACAAGGGTGAGGGCAATGGTAAAGGCGGTCACGGTCGCCAGAGCGTCGCGCGCCAGTTTATCGGCGGCGTCCTTACCGTCCTTTTCCAAAACCTGCGAATAGGCGGGTACAAAGGCGGCGGTAAAGGCCCCTTCGGCAAAGATGCGACGGAACAGGTTGGGGAAGCTGATGGCCGTATAATAGGCATCGGCCATGATATTGCCCGAGGCTCCAAGGGCGGCCGAGACCACCAGATCCCGCGCCAGTCCCATAAACCGGCTAATCAGGGTAAAGCCTGAAAAAATCATCGACGACTTGACAAGGCCCGTCGATTTTGGGGCCGGAACTTCTGGCTGAGACAAGGCAATGCGTCCATAAATTGAGGCTTCAGCCAAATCATAAAAGCCCGACCCCTGCAAGTTTGATCGCACTGCGGATTGAAATCGCTTGGCAAAAACGAAATGCAGGTCTATAGAAGGGTCAACATCGACCGGATGCCTTCGGGCCATCGGCGGCGGCCCATAGAACGGCCAGCCGCTTTTTTGTTGTCTAGTGCTCAAAGAGCGAAGCGTTAGCACAACTAAAAATAGGGCAACCAAGCCAGCCGGAACTTAATGGAGACCGTAAACCGCGTGCGCGCCAAAACGACCGAAGATCGTAAGCTTATCGAGATATTCGAGCCGATTGCCGAGGCACTGGGCCTTGATATCGTGCGGGTGCGTCTGATGGGTTCCAATACGCCGGGGGGCGCGCGCCGGTTGCAGGTCATGGCCGAGCGCAAGTCTGACGGCGATATCAATGTCAATCAGTGCGCACGTCTGTCGCGCGCTATTTCGGCCTATATGGACGAAGCTGATCCGATCACGGGTGAGTATATCCTTGAGGTGTCTTCGCCCGGTATCGACCGGCCGCTGACCCGCCTTAAGGATTTTGAGACCTATGAGGGCTATGAGGCCCGTATCGAGCTTGATCGGCTGGCCGAGGGCCGCAAGCGCTTTCGCGGTATTCTGGCGGGTATCGAAGACGATCATGTGGCGATCGACCTTGAAGGCGAAGAGGAAACAGCGCTCATGCCGTTTGCCTGGGTGGTTGATGCCAAGCTGATCCTGACCGACGAACTGATGAAGGAGGGGGCTGAAAAAGCTGCCGCCCGTCGCGAGGCCGGTGAGGAAGACGACGATTTTGACGATGGCGATGATGGTGTCTTTGCCAACGACGATGACGATTTAGAAGAGTTTGACGACGAAGCGTTCGATGATGACGACTTCGGCGACGACGACGATGACCAAGAGGGAACAAAGCCATGAGCTTTACCGGAATTAGCGCCAACCGCCTTGAACTGCTGCAAATTGCCGATGCGGTTGCGCGTGAAAAGCAGATCAGCAAGGATGTGGTGATCGAATCGATCGAAGAAGCCATTCAAAAGGCTGCCCGGTCGCGTTACGGCGCCGATCATGATATCCGCGTGCACATCGATGCCCGTACCGGTGAAATGACCATCACCCGTTATGTCACGGTCGTGCCGGACGAAGAGCTGGAAAACGAATACGCTCAAAAATCTCTGACCGACGCCCTGAAAGACGACAAAGAAGCCTTTGTCGGCAAGTCTTACGAAGAGGTTCTGCCGCCGTTTGAGCTGGGCCGTGTCCAGACCCAGATGGCCCGTCAGGTCGTCACCCATAAGGTGCGCGAAGCTGAACGTGAGCGTCAGTATGACGAATTTAAGGATCGCGTCGGCGAAATCGTCAACGGCACCGTCAAGCGCGTCGAATATGGTAATGTCGTTGTCGATCTGGGCCGTGGCGAAGGCATCATGCGCCGCGATCAGTCGATTCCGCGTGAAGCTTTCCAGATCAATGACCGTATCCGCGCCTATATCTATGACGTGCGCCGTGAGACCAAGGGCCCGCAGATCATGCTGTCGCGGGCGCATGGCGGCTTCATGGCCAAACTGTTTGCCCAGGAAGTGCCGGAAGTTTATGACGGCGTGATTGAAATCAAGTCGGTGTCGCGTGACCCCGGTTCGCGTGCCAAGATGGCCGTGTTCTCGAATGATAGCTCTATCGATCCGGTCGGGGCGTGCGTCGGTATGCGCGGTTCGCGTGTTCAGGCGGTCGTCGCCGAACTGCAAAACGAAAAGGTTGATATCATCCAGTGGTCGCCGGATGACGCGACCTTTATCGTGAACGCTCTGGCGCCTGCCGAAGTGTCGAAGGTGGTTCTGGACGAAGAAGAAGACCGCGTTGAAGTGGTGGTGCCGGATGAGCAACTGTCACTCGCCATCGGCCGCCGCGGCCAGAACGTGCGTCTGGCGTCGCAGCTTACCGGTTGGCAGGTTGATATCATCACCGAATCGCAAGACTCTGAGCGCCGTCAGAAGGAATTTGCCGAACGCACGGCCCTGTTCCAGGAAGCGCTTGATGTCGATGAGGTTATCGCTCAGCTTTTGGTGACCGAAGGCTTCACCACGGTCGAAGATCTGGCCTATATCGATGAAAATGAAATCGCCGTCATCGAAGGCTTTGACGAAGATACCGCCTCCGAGCTTCAGGCCCGTGCCCGTGATTTCCTTGAAAAAGAAGTGGCGGAGCTGGATGCCAAGCGTGTCGCTCTGGGTGTCGATGACGATCTGCTGACCGTTAATGGCATCACGCTCGCTATGGCTGTGGCGCTCGGTGAAGCGGGTGTGAAGACGGTTGAGGATCTGGCCGATCTGGCGACCGACGAAATCCGCGGTGGCTATGAGCAGCGCGGCGCTGACCGGGTTAAGGTGGCTGGTGCGCTGGAAAGCTTCAGCCTGTCGGTACCGGACGCGGAAAGCCTGATCCTCAATGCTCGCGTCGCCGCTGGCTGGATCGAAGCCCCGGAAGTCGAGGCTGAACCTGAGTCCTATGACGATGAAGGGAGCGCGACCGCAGATGACGTCGCCGAAACCGAACAATGATCCGGTTGTAACCTCTCAGTCTGATACGAACCTGTCTTCGGCGTCCGATTTTGAACGGATTGCCGAAGATGGGGTTGAAATCCTGTGCGAGCCTGCCCATGTGAAGGGGCTGAAGCGTCGTGACATTGCCTCTGGTGAAGCGGCGGATGTTGCGGGCCTGATCCGTTTTGTCATTGGCCCCGATGGGCAGGTGACGCCGGATCTGTTGCAAAAGCTGCCGGGTCGCGGCCTGTGGGTTAAGGCGTCGCGTGACAGCCTTGATCTGGCCGTCAAGAAAAACCTGTTTGCCCGGGCGGCTAAGCGTCAGGTCAGGGCCAATGCTGATCTGTCGGATACGGTATGTCATCTGTTGCGCAGGCGGTGTCTTGACTTGCTGGGGATGGCGCGCCGTGAAGGCGAGATTATCTCAGGCTTTGAAAAAGTCATGGCGGCCATCCGCTCCGGTAAGGCGACATGGCTGATTGAAGCGACGGACAGTGCCGATGATGGACGTTCAAAGATTTTGGCGCTGGCTAGGGCTGTGGGTAGTGGGGCTTCGGTTTCGCCCAAAGTGTGCGGACTATTCAGTAATGACGAGCTAAGTCTGGCGCTGGGCCTTGAGAACGCGGTCCATCTGGCGCTGGTGAACGGTAAGCGCATCAGGCGCTGGAAGCACGAAGTGACGCGCCTGTCAGGGTTTGCGTCGCTCGTACCGCCACACTGGAACTATACGGAGGGTGCGCAAGCCACAGCACCTGATTAATACGCCGACGTGCGGATGAATTATCGACCTTGGGCCTATTATGCCTAGTATTTTGAGGCTCAAGGCAGTAAGAACGCCACAATTCATTGCCTGGGCGGGCTATGGCTCGCATTTTGGCAATTTTTGCGGATGGGTAGTTGAGCGAAACGATCTTCGTTTCCAAAAGGATTATAAGCTAGCGAATGAGCGACGCGAACGATAAGAACGATGGGCCGAAAGGCGACAATACACGGGCACCTCTCACCTTGAAGCCGCGTGTCGGCGGCAGTGTGTCGACCGGCACGGTGAAGCAAAGCTTCAGCCACGGCCGCTCCAAGACCGTGGTGGTGGAAACCAAGCGCCGCATCGGTACGCCGCCGCCCGCCGGTGGCGGATCGCGTATTGAAGGCAATATGGCCGCAACCAAGCCGCAAAACACTCAAAATCAGGGCCAGCCACGCCCTCAGTCCGCGCCGCGCCCTGCCCAAGGCGGCAATCCCGGCGGCTTGCGTCAGGAAGAGCTGGATGCGCGTCGCCGCGTGATCGAGCAGGCCCGTGCCGATCAGGATCGTCGTGAGGCTGAAACACGCCAGCGCCAGCAGGCCGATGCCGCCCGCCGCGCCGCCGAAGAGGCCTCAAAGCCCGCAGCCGCCGAACCTGTTAAGTCGGAGGCACCTGCGCCGGTAGCCGCGCCGACCCCGACTCCGGCTCCTGAGCCCGTTAAGGCGGAAGCGCCTTCGGTTCAGCTCAATCCGGCTATCGATCAGGCCCTGTCGCGTCCGGCCCGTGCGCCACGCGAAGATCAACCGCGTCCGCGCTATGATCAGCGCACGCCCGACAGCCGTAATGATCGTCCGCAAGGCGATCGTCATCAGGGTGACCGGCCAACCACGACCTATCAAGGTGGCCGCGACCGTCCTCAGGGCGATCGTCCTCAAGGGGATCGTCCTGGTTATCAGGGCAATCGTTCGCAAGGCGACCGGCCTCAAGGCGATCGCCCGCCGTTTAACCGCGATCGCCCGCAAGGGGATCGTCCGGGTTATCAGGGCAATCGTCCGCAAGGCGATCGGCCCCAAGGTGACCGTCCGCCATTTAACCGTGATCGTCCGCAAGGCGATCGTCCACCGTTTAATCGCGACCGTCCGCAAGGTGACCGCCCTCAGGGTGATCGTCCGCCGTTTAACCGTGATCGTCCGCAGGGCGATCGTGGACCGCGTCCGGCCGCCGGTGAAACCGTCCGCTATTCGGCCAATTCACCGCGTCCGCCGCGTCCTGGCACAGGCGTTTCGGCCAATGCGCCGGCGACGCCTGAGGTTGATCGTATCCGCTCATCGCGGGGTGCGGTGCCTGCTGGTAAGCCTGCCGATGTCCGTGGCCGTGTCGGTGAAGATGATGATGCCCGCGGCAAGCGTGGCAAGGCGGGCGCGCCCGTCAAGGCCGTCTCGCAAACCCGTGGTGAACCTAAGCGCCGCGAAGGCCGCCTGACCTTGCAAGCCGTTGTCGGTGACGATGAGGGCTCGGCTGACCGGATGCGTTCACTGGCGTCGGTGCGCCGTGCGCGTGAACGTGAGCGTGAAAAGCGTAAGGGCTCACAGGCCGAACAGACCCGCACCGCCCGTGAAGTGGTCATTCCTGACGTCATTACCGTTCAGGAGCTGTCCAACCGTATGGCGGTTCGTGCCGTCGATATTATCAAGATGTTGATGAAGCAGGGCATGATGCTCAAGATCAACGACATTATTGATACCGACACGGCTGAACTGGTCGCGACCGAATTTGGTCACACCGTTAAGCGCGTGTCTGAATCCGATGTCGAAGAAGGCTTTATCGACGCCGAAGACCACGATGATGACACCGTTGTGCGGCCGCCGGTTGTGGCCGTCATGGGTCACGTTGACCACGGTAAGACTTCGCTTCTGGATGCTTTGCGCAAGGCCGATGTGGCAGCGGGTGAAGCCGGTGGCATCACTCAGCATATCGGCGCCTATCAGGTGCGTTTGCCGGCGGGTGAAAAGGTCACCTTCCTTGATACCCCAGGTCACGCCGCCTTCTCGGCCATGCGTGCCCGTGGTGCTAATGTCACCGATATCGTGGTGCTGGTCGTTGCCGCCGATGACGGCGTCATGCCGCAGACGATTGAGGCCATCAACCATGCCCGTGCCGCCAAGACGCCGCTGATCGTAGCCGTCAACAAGATGGATAAGCACGAAGCCAACCCGCAGCGCATCATCAATGAACTTCTGCAACACGAAGTCGTGGTGGAATCGCTGGGTGGTGATACACAGATTATCGAAGTCTCGGCCAAGACCGGTCTGGGCCTTGATAATCTGATCGAAGCCCTGTTGCTTCAGGCCGAAGTGCTTGACCTGCGCGCCAATCCTGACCGTACTGCCGAAGGCGTGGTCATTGAAGCCAAGCTCGACAAGGGCCGGGGTCCGGTGGCGACGGTTCTGGTCAAGCGCGGTACGCTGAAGCGTGGCGATATCGTGGTGGCCGGCTCAAGCTGGGGCCGCGTGCGCGCCCTGATCAATGAGCGCAATGAACAACTGGCTGAGGCGGGGCCGTCTGAGCCTGTCGAAATCCTGGGCCTTGATGGGGCACCCGATCCCGGTGATACGCTGGCCGTGGTCGAAAATGACGCCCGTGCCCGTGAAATTACCGAGTATCGTCAACGTCTGCGTCGCGAAAAGATGGTGGCTCCGGTGGGTGCCGTCTCTCTGACCGACATGATGTCGAAGTTGCAGGATAAGAAGCTGAAAGAGTTGCCGCTGATCATCAAATCGGATGTTCAGGGCTCGACCGAAGCGATTATCGGCTCGCTCGATAAGCTGGCGACCGACGAAGTTCGTGCCCGTATCATCCATTCGGGTGCCGGTGCGATTACGGAATCGGATGTCCAACTGGCCAAGGGTTCTAACTCTCCGATCATCGGCTTTAACGTGCGGGCTTCCAAGCAGGCGCGTGATCTGGCCGAACGTGAAGGCGTGGAAATCCGCTATTATGCGATCATCTACGACCTGATCGATGACATCAAGGGCGTGCTGTCGGGCATGCTGGCGCCGATCCAGCGCGAAACCTTCCTCGGCAATGCCGAAGTCCTTGAGGTGTTTGACATCTCCAAGGTCGGTAAGGTTGCGGGTTGTCGCGTCACCGAAGGCCGGGTCGAGAAGGGGGCGCGTGTGCGTATCCTGCGCGACAACGTCGTCATTCAGGAAATGGGTGTGCTTTCGACGCTCAAGCGCTTTAAGGATGAGGTCAACTCGGTCGTGGTCGGTCAGGAATGCGGTATGGCCTTCAATGGCTTCCAGGATCTCAAGGCCGGTGACTTTATCGAATGCTTTACGGTCGAAGAGATCAAGCGCAGTCTCTAGTCTTAAAAAGTTAAGCCTAAAATTAAGGGGTGTGGGGTCTGTGACCCCACGCCTTTTTTCTTTCATTTGAAACCTTTGACTTTTCGCAAGATTTGCCTGCTATAGCGGGACAAACCTTTGGAATACGCCTGTGCCTGATACGACCTTTTTCGATCCGTCTCATTACGTCCTGATCATCAAATGCCCGGATACGCGCGGTATTGTCGCGGCGGTGTCGGGCTATCTGAACGACAATGACATTTCGATCGTCGAGTCGAACCAGTTTAACGACGCGCAGGGTGACACATTCTATGTCCGGGTCGTGTTCCGTCAGGCGGGCGGGCGGATGCCGCCGATGCAGATTCTTGAAGAAGGGTTTAAGCCCATCGCGCATCGATTCAGCATGGAATGGAAAATCCATAACCTAAGCGTCAAGCCCAAGGTTCTGATTGCTGTGTCGAAATTCGGCCACTGCCTTTATGAGCTGCTGCACCGCTGGCGGGCGGGTTTGCTGCCGGTCGATATCGCGGCGGTGGTCTCAAACCACGAAGACATGCGCTCCTTTGTTGAATGGAACGGCCTGACCTATGTCCATCTGCCGATCACCAAAGACACCAAGGCCGAACAGGAAGCGCAGTTCCTGAAACTGATCGATGACCATCATGTCGATCTGGTGGTGCTGGCGCGTTACATGCAGATTCTGTCGGATGAAATGAGCCGTAAGCTGGATGGCCGCTGCATCAATATCCACCACTCGTTCCTGCCGTCATTCAAGGGCGCCAAGCCCTACCATCAGGCCCATCAGCGCGGGGTAAAGATCATCGGGGCGACGGCGCATTACGTTACCTCTGACCTCGATGAAGGCCCGATTATTGAGCAGGACGTTCAGCGTGTTCACCACGGTCATACACCGGAACAACTGGTGGCCATCGGTCAGGATATTGAGGCGCGCGTGCTGGCGCGGGCCGTGACCTGGCACTCTGAGCGCCGGGTGATTATCAATGGCAGTAAAACGGTGGTCTTCTCCTGAACCGTGTGAGCGGACGCAAAAGATTCTCTTAATAAGCGGTTAAATGCTCTTGTCAGGCGCAATTTGGCGTTGCAGTATCGGCCCCATACAGAGGGGCCTAATATCATGTCCGATGCCGTCATAACGGTTGTAAAAAAAGGGCGTAAGCGAAAACAACCCCAGATTTCAAATCTTTATATAACGCTTTACGGCGAATATGATGGCGTCGGTATGGGCTGCCTCAGCGATGACAGTCTTTATCTCACTCAGCGCGGTCTGGCGCGCCTGTGCGGGGTTCAGAATGCACATATCGGCACGATCAGTACCGACTGGCAAACTGATAAGCCGCGCATCCGGGCGATTAAGGCGCGGCTTGAAACGGTGAATGAAAACCGCTCAAGCCCTCACCGTGTCATGAGCCATAAGGGCCGCATCCAGCATACCTATGATATGGCGATGTGCCGGGCGATCCTCGCCTATTATGCCTTTGATGCAGGACGGCAGACCCAGCCGGAGGCCGAACTACATTTCAGGGCCTATGATGGTGAGGGGTTGGAAGCATATGTTCGGCATGCTCTGTTGGTGGGACTAAGCGCGGTTGAGGATGTGCCTGTGCAACCGATCCGTTTTCAGCCCGTTGTTGCAGAGATAGAAACTCCTGTCGCTCAGGCCGATGCCGTAAGCGATATGATCCGCTCGTACTACGATTTGTCGTTCATGATGGCACAGGCCTATGTGGCCTGGCTGAATGCACTGATGCAGCGGGCGGCGTGGAATAACCGGCTGGGTCTATATGTGCCGCTCAGGGCGTTTCTGACCTCTTGAACGGCACTTTTATTGTCAGATAGGTCGCCGCACGCCACAGCCATTCCAGCGGGCCGTACAGGAATGCCTTAAACCAAAGATGGGCAAAGCCGACCTGAGCGGCGAAGGCAGCCAGCCCGATCAGTATAGCTTCCGACTGGGTCATGGTGGCGTGCATCCCAAGGCCATAACCATAAAATACCGGTACGAAAATCAGCGATTGTGCGACATAAAGCGTCAGAGTCATCCGCCCGGCTGGAGCCAGAACGTTGAGCGCCTTGTGGGCAAGGCTGTAATACAGGCTCATGAAACCCAGCATAAGTGCCGCCATAACGCTCAGGTCAAACAGGCTGGAGACAACCGATCCAAACAGGCTGCGAGGCATGAACATGGCCTCTGACGCGGGCATCAACCCGGTAACTGAACCCCGAACGTGATAAAGCGTCAGGGCTGTCACAATGGCGATGACCAGTCCGATCACGCGAGCTTTCACAAACCGCGAGGGCTCGCGGAAAAAGCCGATCCGGCCCAGTACCATGCCGATCAGGGACAGACCCAAAATCTGGCTGAGGCGGCCGGATTCGTACATAAACAACCACTTAAACGCATGGCCGTCGGTGATATTCATGGCGATGGTATCGCTAAATCCGCCGCTTAAATACACTTCAGGAATCTTTGCGCTCCAGAACTTCAGGGGTTGATTGGCCCATTCGGCACCATTCAGGCCGCTGATAATTTGCGCCCACATCAAAGGCTGAGCCAAGAAAAACACGCCGATGGTAATGATCACGGCGTTGGATTTCAGACGGTAAAATGGCAGCAGAAACAGGCCCATAACGGCCAGAACCTGCAGCACATCGCCGCGATACCAGACCGCATGCGCACAGCCAATGAGGAATAAAACGACCAGTCTCCAGATAAACCGGCCGGTGAAATCAACACCCTTTTGGGCGGAGCGATCCATGATTATGAAGAACGATACCCCAAAACACAGTGCCAGCAGGGCAAAGGCCTTACCGGCAAAGATAGTGAATATGATATCGTGCCAGATAAGCTGGGCCGGATCGGTCACCGGATGGGCCCAGTAAAGCTCATAAAGCTCAGGCATATGGACGATGAACAGCCCAAACAGGGCAAAGCCGCGCAGGGCGTCTAGGCCCTCCATCCGCGGGGTGAATTCAGGTTTGGTCGGCGCCACGGTGTTTCCCCATATCTGTTATTCCGCCTGACTAATGCGGGCGCTTTTTTAGCCGTATAACAGGATTTGGAGCGTCGGGCCAGACGGGGTCAAACCGTCCGCAGTGGCCCGCCGTTGAAGATAAAGCTTAAGGTTTTTGAGCGGGCAATGCCCATATAAACGCCCCACGAACAGATCAGTGTGCCTGTGGTGGTCAGGGCAATCGACAGGATCGGTTCGATATCCAGCTTAAGACATATACCACTGAACACCAGCACAAACACCATGTGCCACAGATAGATAACAAACGAGGCATCCAGCAGCCGCGCCACCATCGGATGGGGTTTATTGGCCCACTTGTGCATCAGGCTGAGGAAAATCTGCGTCCCCAATAGTCCGCAGGGCAGCCAGTTAATGTTCTGAGCGATCTTACCGATGAAGGTTTGAGAGTGGTCGTAATATACAAACACACAAATCAGTGCCGCCCCCAGGATATAGGCAAATGCTGAGGGTTTGAGAAACCAGTCAAGCAGCTTGGGCTGGCTTGCCAATATGGCGCCCAAAAAGAAGGCCGGGCCGAACGCCAGGATCGAACGATACTCATACACACCAAACAGCAGGTCATGTTCCGCGCTCAAAATCCGGCCCAAAGCCGCCAGCCCAAGGCCCCAGCCAGACAGAAAGACCAGCATCAGGCACCAGACCAGATTGGGTTTGGTGCTGACCTTATCAAGAAAGCGCTGCGCCAGGTGGCCGGTCAGGCCGCGCTTATGAGCCGCCCAGAATAGCGCCAAAAGGCCAATCAGAGCCAAAAGCGTAATCAGGAACCAGCGGTGGGTGACCCATTGCGGCGACAGGGTTGTGACCATGCTCAGCCAATACTCGAAAGCCGGCGGGCCCTCCCGGCCGGGGGTTATGGCGATGGCCGCCATTTCAAGCGGGGCCAGCAGCAGGCTGCCCAAAACGACGGGGACACCCAGACGCACGAATTGCCGGTCGAACCATTTTCTGACCTCGGTCCGCTTCAGGATCAGCAGCGAGAAACATCCGCTGATGAAAAAGAACGCAAACATCCGAAAGCTGTGGGTCAAGGCGGCAAAAATAGTGGCAAAATGCGAAGTGTGAGCTGAGGTGATCAGCCAGTCCTTATGTTCGCTGAAGACCATAGCCGCGTGATAAGGGATGCCCATCAGCAGCATAAGTACGCGGCAGGTATTGAGATAATGAAGCCGGTTGCCCGCAGATTCGCGCACGATCTGACCCCTCATAGCTTCGAGGGCATCTATGGTCTGCAATTCCCAGTCTTCAGGCAGGAAGCCGAGATAGTCCTCAATCGCCAGAGAGATCTGCACATAGGACAGTGAATCCCCGGATAGGGACGCAAAAGTGGAACTGCCATCCAGCGCTTTGGCACCGGACAGAGCCGCATATATGGCTTCAATGCTGGCCCAGCGTGACTTGGGTGCCGAGTAGTCATTGGCTGCTGCCTTTGGGCTTTCGGCCTGGCGCAACAGAGCCTGATAATCGGTTTTACCGTTGGACAGCCGCGGCATAGCGTCAAGTTTAAGCACTGAGACCATAAAGGCCGGCAGTTTATAGGTTTCACTGACCCATGCGCTCAAAGCGTCTGTGTCGGTCTCGGCGGTGGTGGCGATGACAATCTTATCGTCCGTGCCGGTGCAGGCAACCTCGCCTAAACGCTCCTGCAGTCTTTGCTCGACATCATCAAGGTTAAGCCGCACGCCGAAGGGTTTGATAAAGCGCTTGGCGCGACCGATGATATAGAACAGGCCGTCCGCGTTCCGGCAGGCAATATCCCCGGTCAGGAGGTGAGGAAGCCGCTCGTCATGGGCAAGATCGGGCAGACTTTCCGCATAGCCCATCATCACATTATCGCCTTCATAGACCAGTTCACCGGGCATATCAGGTGCAGTGATCTCAGTGCCGTCCTCTGACTTGAGCCACAGGCGCCCACCGGGGATGGCGCGGCCGATACAGTCCGGATGCTGATGGGCCATGTCCGGCGGCAGATAGGCCATGCGCGGGGCGGCCTCGGTCTGGCCATACATCACAAAGAACTTCCAGCCCTGTTGTTGGCTGAGTTCGGTATAACGGGTAACCAGTGCGGGCGACAGTTTACCGCCCGCCTGGGTGACATAGCGCAGGGTTTTCAGATTATCGAGATAGCGGCTGCGTTCCAGAACTTCGAAGCTATAGGGCACACCAGATAATCCGGTCACCTTGTGTGCTTCAACCGCCTGCCAGAGTTCGGGATCAGTGAACGAGGCTTCGCTCAGGGCGACCGATCCGCCACACAACAGATGGCTGTGCAGGATCGACAGGCCAAAAGAATAGCTGAACTTGAGATTAAGCAGAGCGCGGTCTTTGGCCGTCAGTTCAAGATATTGTGTAATTGATCGGGCATTGGCCTGCAGGTTCTTAACCGACAGCTTGACCAGTTTAGCGGTGCCGGTTGAGCCTGATGTTGACAACAGCACACTGACGTCCGGATGCAGGCCCAGACCTTGCGTGTGGCGCACCGTAATGTTGCCGTCAGAGTCTTCTGGGCGGATCACGAAATGCGGATTATAGCGGGCAATCAGATCGTCCAGACGCGCCGGCTCATAGTCCGAATACAGATGAACCGCATAGCCGGCTCGCAGACAGGCCAGATACCGCACCACGGATTTGGCATCATTGCGTACGCCCAGAAACACCAGTGCCTTCTGATCCGGCAAGGCGCCTTTCAGGTGTCCGGCCAGTTGATCGCAGCGTGCCGACAGGTCGCCATAGCTGATTTTGACATCACCCTCGATCAGAGCGATCGAGCGTGAGGGGTGTGTCAAACTGAAAAACGAGGCGGTTGCCATGCGATAATCCGGTGTCGGGCGTATTGGATCGTGGTTTGTGCAATTCCCATACCAAGAGCCGTATTAAATATCGGGAATTTTAGAAGTTTTCCGTCGGTTACGCTTTATGCGGTAATCATTACCCTACACATCTTAAAAAGCAGAAATATCTCGGCGGTGCAACATAGATGAGGATGTGGCCCTAAAAGCGGTTTGATACTTTTTGGATGCGCTTTAATGAAAATGATTTATAAGGCGCGGATGAAACGAGCATCTTATACATCCGGCAAAGGCCAAAAGGCTGAAAGCTTAGGCCCCTCTCAGCGACAATTGCGCGCCGGGGAACTGGTTCGCCACGCGCTGGTTGAAATCCTGCGCGAAGAAGAAATCCACGACGAAGCCCTGCACGGGGTATCGATCACCGTGACCGAAGTGCGCTGTTCGCCTGACCTGCGTCATGCGACTGTGTTTGTCGAACCGCTGGGGGCGGGTTTGCTGACCGGTGTGGCACCTGAGAAGGTGGGGCCTGCCATTGATGCGCTGAACCGTCATGCCAAGTTTATGCGCGGCGTGCTGGGTCGCATGATCGACATGAAGTTTACGCCCGATCTGAAATTCCTGCACGACGAAAGCTTTAACGAAGCCTCGCGCCTCAATGCGCTGTTCTCCCGCCCGGAAGTGGCGCAGGATTTGGCGCACGAAGAAGACGACGAAGACTGATGGGTCGCACTAAAAAAGGCGATCCGGTCAGCGGCTGGGTCTGTCTCGATAAGCCCTATGACATGGGATCGACCGACGCGGTCTCTAAAATCCGCCGGCTGTTTAATGCCCAGAAGGCCGGTCATGCCGGAACGCTTGATCCGCTGGCGTCGGGGATTTTGCCGATTGCGCTGGGTGAGGCGACCAAGACCGTACCCTATCTGATGGAGGCCGATAAGGTTTACCGGTTCCGCATCAAATGGGGTCAGACCACCAACACCTATGACGCTGAGGGTGCGGTCACGGCCACGTCGGATGTGCGCCCGGATGAGGTGGCGATCGTTAAGGTTTTGCCCGCCTATGTGGGCGACATTGAGCAGGTGCCGCCGGCCTTTTCGGCGATCAAGGTTGACGGTAAGCGCGCCTATGATCTGGCCCGCGACGGTATCGAGGTGGAGCTGGAGGCGCGCACCGTGCGGGTCTTTGACCTGCGACTGGAAGCCATAATCAGTGCTGATGAGGCCGAGTTTATACTCCACTGCGGCAAGGGCACCTATGTACGCTCGCTGGCCCGTGATATCTGTCTTGATCTGGGGGCGTGCGGCCATGTGTCGTTCCTGCGCCGGGAGCGGGTTGGGGCGTTTGACCTGACCAACACAAAAACACTGGAAAACCTTTTGGAAATGGTGCATAGAGCCGCCTCCTTGGAGGCTTTGCTTGCGGTTGAGACGGCGCTGGACGACATCCCGGCGTTGCCTGTGACCGAAGATGAGGCTTTCAGGCTCAAGCGGGGTCAGGCTTTGACCCTTCTGCCGCGTCAGGTGGAATGGCTCAAAAGTGCCTTTGAAATTCGTCATCAGGCGGGTCGCAAAGAACACTTAAGAACCGTTCAGGCGCGTCACGAAGGCGAGGTTCAGGCCCTGTGCGAATTACGGGCAGGTCAGCTATGGCCCACCCGGATTCTTAATCCTTAACTCTCTAATGATGGAGAAACACGATGTCGATCACTCCCGACCGTAAGGCCGAACTGATCCATACCCACGCCCGCAGCGAAGCTGATACGGGTGGCGCTGAAGTCCAGATTGCAATCCTCACTGAGCGGATTTCCAACCTGACCGAACACTTCAAGACGCACAAAAAAGACAACCACAGCCGCCGCGGCCTTCTGAAGATGGTTTCGCAGCGTCGTCGTCTTCTGGACTACCTCATTTCTCGTGACACTGAGCGCTATAAGGCGATCATCGAGACTCTGGGTATCCGCCGCTAATCCTTGCGGTAAAATCACAAAAGGGCTTGGGGCCAAACCTCAAGCCCTTTTTGCTATTCGCGTATCATCACCGCGAAGCCAGCTTCGCCCGGCTCCTCACTAAAAAGTTCAATGGAACTTTCGCGTAAAATGCGATATGGGGCGCGGGCATAGTTAAATATCGATGCACACTAAAATGTCGCGCTTTCGATTCCGAAAACCGCCAAAACAACAAAGAGCACTTTTCGGAAAGCGCTTCGCACCATTGGGAATGGGCCTGATGGGAACTGAAAGAAAAATACATGTTTGATATCAAAAGAAAAACAATTGACTGGGCTGGCCGTAAGCTGACCCTTGAGACCGGCCGTATCGCGCGTCAGGCAGATGCTGCGATCCTCGCCACCTACGGTGAAACCACCGTTTTGGCCACGGTCGTGTACGCACGTTCGCCAAAGCCGGGGCAGGATTTCTTCCCGCTGACCGTCAACTATCAGGAAAAGACCTTCGCCGCCGGCAAGATCCCCGGTGGTTATTTCAAGCGCGAAGGCAGGCCATCTGAAAAAGAAACCCTGGTGTCGCGTCTGATCGACCGTCCGATCCGCCCGCTGTTCGTTAAGGGTTTTAAGAACGAAGTTCAGGTTGTGGTCACTGTCCTGTCGCACGACATGGAAAATGATCCCGACATTCTGGCGATGGTCGCGACCTCAGCGGCGTTGACCCTGTCGGGCGTGCCGTTCATGGGCCCTATCGGTGGTGCCCGCGTGGCTGTGATCGACGGCGAGTTCGTGCTGAACCCGACCGTGGATCAAACCAAGGAATCCTCGCTTGATCTGGTGGTTGCCGGAACGCAAGACGCCCTTATGATGGTGGAATCTGAGGCTCAGGAACTGTCGGAAGACAAGATGCTGGGTGCCTTGATGTTCGCCCATGCCGGTATGCAGCCGGTCATCGATGCCATCATCGAACTGGCCGACCACGCGGCCAAAGAGCCGTTCGAGTTCGAAGCCGAAGACTTCTCAGAGGTCGTCACCCAGATCAAGGGTCTGGTCGGCAACGACATCCGCGAAGCCTATACCCATCAGGCTAAGGAACAGCGCCGCAATGCGGTCGGTGATGCCAAGAAAAAGGCCTCTGCGGCTCTGGTGAAGTCCGACGAAAACCCGGACGGCGTCGATGCCGCCATCTTCGGTTCGGCCTTCAAGGAATGTGAAGCCGACGTTCTGCGTCGTGACATCATCGATCATGGCCGCCGCGTTGACGGTCGTCCGGTCGATAAGGTTCGTCAGATCGTGTCGGAAGTCGGCGTCCTGCCGCGCACCCACGGTTCGGCCCTGTTCACCCGCGGTGAAACTCAGGCACTCGTCGTCGCCACCCTGGGCACCGGCGATGATGAGCAGTTCATCGACAGCCTGGAAGGCACCTACAAAGAAAAGTTCCTTCTGCACTATAACTTCCCTCCGTACTCGGTGGGCGAAACCGGCCGTATGGGCTCGCCCGGCCGTCGCGAAATCGGTCACGGTAAGCTGGCCTGGCGGGCGATCCGTCCGATGCTGCCGTCGGCGGAAGAGTTCCCGTACACCGTGCGCGTGGTCTCTGAAATCACTGAGTCCAACGGTTCATCCTCGATGGCCACGGTATGTGGTACGTCGCTGGCGCTGATGGATGCCGGTGTGCCGCTGAAGTCGCCGGTATCGGGTATTGCTATGGGCCTGATCCTGGAAAAAGACGGCTTTGCGGTTCTGTCGGATATTCTGGGTGACGAAGATCATCTGGGCGACATGGACTTTAAGGTCGCCGGTACCGTCAACGGTATCACCTCGCTGCAAATGGACATCAAGGTTCCCGGCATCACCGAGGAAATCATGACCAAGGCGCTGCGTCAGGCCAACGAAGGCCGTCTGCACATCCTTGGGGAAATGAACAAGGCCATTTCCGGTGCCCGTGAAGAGCTGGGTGAGTTTGCGCCTAAGATCGAAACCATCAAGATCGCGACCGACAAGATCCGTGAAGTGATCGGCACCGGCGGTAAGGTTATTCGCGAAATCGTCGAAAAGACCGGCGCGAAGATCGACATCGCTGACGACGGCACCATCAAGATCTCGGCCTCTGAGCAGTCCAAGATCGACGCCGCCCGCGAGTGGGTCAAGTCGATTGCCTCTGAACCCGAAGTCGGCGCCATCTATAACGGTAAGGTCGTGAAGGTCGTCGATTTCGGCGCGTTCGTGAACTTCTTCGGTGCTAAGGACGGCCTGGTCCACGTCTCCCAGATCAAGAACGAAAAGGTGGCAACCGTCGCTGACGTTCTGAAAGAAGGCGACGAAGTCAAGGTCAAGTTCATGGGCTTTGACGATCGCGGCAAGACCAAGCTGTCGATGAAGGTGGTCGATCAGGCAACTGGCGAAGACCTGACTGAAAAGCTGGCGGCTGAACGCGCGGCCCGTATCGAGGCCGGTGAAGAAGTGCCGTCGGAAGAACGTGCCGAGCGCTCCGACCGTGGTGATCGCGGCGACCGCCGTCCACCGCGCCGTCCGCGCCGTGATTAATAGGGTCTTAGACCCTGCACCCGTTAGCTTGGCAAGGCTGAACGGGTAAGGATAATCGAAAGGCGATTCCGTTTGGGGTCGCCTTTCTTTTTTGGTTAAGCTTTGTTGTAGCGACTCGCGGACTCTAAATCGAGAAAAAATCAATCCCCCCTAGTGATTTTTTATTCAAATCATTATATGTTGGTACATTAGGGGAACGTGCTATAGGCGCGTAAAAATTGTTATCATGAACCAGCAACGAATCCGTTTTCGAATTAATTGGGATAAGGCCATTGAAGCGGTCGACTTTTTGGCTCGCCATCAAAATGGAATTACTCAATATTACGTAGGTAAAGTATGCTACTTTGCCGACAAAGAACATATGCTAGACTACGGTCGCCCGGTTACTGGTGACCGATACATCGCTATGGAATACGGGCCTGTACCATCATCTATACGCGACTTGTTAAATGAACACTCTGATTTACCTGACGAAGTTCTAGATAATTTTCATTCACATATTCAAATAAAAAAGCACGGTAAAAAGCAGCATATTAACTCTATCTCAAATGGCGAACTCAGACATCTATCGGGAAGCGATAAGGATTATCTTCTTACTGCTTTAAATAAATATGGGAAGATGCCGTTCTCGGAGTTAACACGGATATCTCATGACGAAGCATGGGAAGAAGCTTGGGAGATTTCAGAGGCTTCTGTTATGAATCCAGCCACTTGGCTAAACGAACTTCCCGAAGAAGATCGAGAAACAGCTATTGCGTCTCTTACTGATAGGCGCGTGCGGATTGTCGTCTAATTTTCCACCGAAATGGACTGTATTAAAGATATGGTGCGCCCACTTAGCGCAACCACACAATAAATTTTGTATTGTAATAGACGCTAAAAAGGGCTGGTTTTTCTTCATAAATAGCGACCCGCCGGCCTTTAGAAAAGCTAAGAATCTCGCTGTTGAAATTGGTAACTTTGAAGCGCATTTTTTGTCACATACGAGTTATATAGATACGACTACTTTTGAAGAACTTTCAGAAGTATCTGTAAATTCAGCAATCAAAGACCCGGATCGAAATATGGGTTTGCTCATAAAATCTGTCCAAAAGAAAATTAAAGATATGGTGTCTTCTCATCATGTCTTACCGCCAGAACCGCGTGAAATAGTGCTTGATGACAATTAAAGACCAAATCCTCGACCGGGGCGCGATATTGCTGCTGGCCAATAAGGGCGAGCCGGTAAAGCTTATCGGCTGTGAGATCGAAGAGGCCGATCTGTCGGATTTTATCCTCAACGGCTGGGTGTTTGAGGACTGTATCCTGCGTAAAACCAAATTCAAATCCGCCAAGCTGGAACATGCTCAGTTCATCGGCTGCAAGGGCGGGCAGGCCGATTTTACCTCCGCTGATCTGACCGAAGCGCAATTCACCGCCTGCGATTTCAATAACACCTCATTCAAGGGTGCGATCCTGCCGCAAGCCGTCTTTAAACGCTGCAAACTGACGGGTGCGAATTTCAGCGACAGTCGCAATATTGATGTGACCTTTGAAGAGTGTCGCCTGAACGATGCTCATTTGCGCGGGTTTTCGTTCAGCAAGCAGACGCTGAAATCGCTGGATATGCACAATGCCGATCTGCAACGCTGCGATTTCAGAAAAGCGGTGTTTGAGGACTGCTCCCTCCGCGACGCCATTCTGGACAATGCCCGCTTTGAAGGGGCTGATCTGCGCGGGACGGACATTGGCGGGGTGCGCCTTGAGGATGCCCGCCGCTTCAAAGGGGCAACGATTTCGCGCGCTCAGGCCGCAGAACTTCTGTCCGAACTGGGCCTGAAAGTGCTATAAGCTATAGACCGGTATCCTTAAACCGGTTTAGGTTTCCGTAGCGTAAGGTAAGCGTTATCATCAACCGCAAATAGCTTGTGACCCATATAAAAACCGGCTACGCAAACGCCGTTACCTTAGGGTGACATAGCTGTAACTGGAAAATTTAATGCACTCAAAAACCTTTAAGGCCTCGCTGGGGAGCGCTAGGGCCTTAACTGCTACCGCCATGACAAGCGTCGTGGCGATGGCGGGCGCATATGCCGTACCGGTATATGCGGACACCGAAGATGTGACTGAGGTCGTGGTCACGGCCCAGAAACGGGCCGAGCCTCTGGCCACAACGCCATTGTCGGTTGCGGTCGTCACGGGCGATCAACTCAGGCAGGCGGGCGCTCATGACCTCAAGGATCTGCAAAGCCTGACGCCGTCGCTGATCGTCACCTCCACCGCCAACGAAGCCCAGACCACGGCCCGCCTGCGCGGTATCGGCACGGTCGGTGATAATCCGGGTCTGGAATCCTCGGTCGGCGTGGTCATTGATGGCGTGGTGCGGGCGCGTACGGCCACGGCCATGAGTGATCTGGGCGAGGTCGAGCGCATTGAAATCCTCAAAGGGCCGCAGTCGGGCCTGTTTGGTAAGGGTGCCTCCGCCGGACTTATTCAGGTGGTAACTAAGACCCCGGAATGGCAGGCGCGGCAGGCTCTGGAACTGACCGCCGGTGAGCAGGGTACGCTCGGCGTGGCGGGCTATGCCACCGGGCCGCTCAGTGACACCGTGGCCGGATCGCTGAACCTGACCTACCGCAGCCGTGACGGTCAGTACAAAGTTCATACCGGCAATGGCCCGCGCAGCGACGACCGAGACAATGATCAGAACTATTATTCGGCCCGCGGCCAGCTTGTGTTCGTGCCCAACGATACGGTGCGTGTGCGCGTAATCGGTGACTACACCAAGCGTGATGAAAACTGCTGCGCTGGCGTGGCCATCGCTAAGGGGGCGACGTCCGCCTATATCGACCTTCTGGCCCCCGACAGTGGGGTGGCGCAGACGATCAATGTCGAAGGCCGCGAAGTCTGGTCGAACCGCTCAACCGCGCAAAGCCTGACCGATGCGGGCATCTCGGTTGAAACGACGGTCAGGCTGTCTGAGACGGTCGATCTGACCTCGATCACCGCCGCGCGCCACTGGGATCACACCAACGGTTATGATGCGGATTTTTCAACGGCCGACATCTATTATCGCGAACCGGACGGCGGGTTCGGCAATCGTTTTGATACCCTCAGTCAGGAACTGCGGATCGCCGGTCGCACGCCAAAGCTGGACTGGATGGTGGGTCTTTATCTGTCGTCCGAAGATTTGACCCGCCATGATCAGTATATTTATGGCCCGGCCTATGAGCCCTATCTGGGGCTGCTTTTGTCGGCGGGCGCTAATATCAACCGCGTGTCCCAGCTTACCGGACGACCCGTGGGGCAGTCTTTTGTGGCTGGCGAAGGCATGAATGATGTCTATAACCAGAAAGAGCGAAATATTGCTCTGTTCACGGACAATAGCTGGTATGTTACCCAAACCGTGACCGCGACCCTGGGGCTGCGCGTCAACAAACAGGACAAGAACCTGATCAGCCGCCACACCAATTCCGATGGCGGTGTGGCCTGTGCGGCGGCCCAAAGCGTCAATATCGGCGGGGTTGGCACGATCTGTCAGTCGTTTGCCAATCCGGCCTTTAACAATCTGTCCTATGGCCAAAGCCATGAGGAGGAGGCCACGACCGGCTCTTTCCGCGTGAAATGGCAGGCCCTGCCGTCACTGATGACCTACGTGTCCTATGCGCGTGGCTGGAAAGGGGCGGGCTACAACCTCGACCGTGAGCAGACGGCGACGTTTGCGGCGGATAAGGATACATCCTTTGCGGCGGAAACGTCTGAATCCTATGAGGTTGGTCTTAAGGGTCGGTGGCTACGCGGGCGGCTGGCGCTCGATGCCGCCGTATTTGATCAGTCGTTCGAGGATTTTCAACTTAATACGTTTCTGGGCACCAGCTTCCTCGTAAAATCGATCCCTGAGCTTAAATCACGCGGTGTGGAGTTTGAAACGCGCTACTCTATACCCTCCGCAGGGTTAAAGCTGTGGGGCGGGGCGACCTTTGCTGAGGCCCAGTTCGGGCCGCAAACCGTGGCGGGGTTGCCCAAGCTTACCAACCATAGGGCGGCCTTTGCGCCCAAGTGGTCGGTAACGTCTGGTATCGATTATCAGCGTGAGGTGGCGAATTGGATGCTGCGCGCCAATCTGACGGCGCGTTATAATTCGGCCTACAATACCGGCTCAGATCTGGCGGCGATCAAGGTGCAGGAAGCGTTTACGCTTCTTAATGGCCGCCTGTCCCTGTCGAAACCGGATGACAGCGTGGCGGTTGAGCTGTGGGGGCAGAACCTGACCGATGAGACCTATTATCAGGTCGTGTTCGGTGCGCCGTTCCAGTCAGGGACGTTTAACGCGTTCCTGTGTCAGCCCCGAACTCTCGGACTTACTTTGCGGCTAAGGCGTTAGACGCTGTTCTTTTTATCCATTTCTTCGTTGTCTGCGCTTGCAGGTATTATATATACCTGCGGCGCTTGACGCCTAGAACTGAACAAAAATTCCTAGCGTCTAACTTGGACGTATTAATTCTGGTAAGCCGCTCCATTGACCGATGATATTCGAAAACCCTACGCCGTATCGGTGCTGACCATGTTCCCGGAAGCCTTTCCGGGGCCGCTGGATGTGTCGGTCATTGGCAATGCTAGAAAAGAATCTGGGCTGTGGACGCTGGAAACGGTGGACATTCGCGCCTTTTCGAGCGATAAGCGCGGCTTCCTTGACGACACCCCTGCGGGTGGCGGCCCCGGACAGGTGCTTAAAGCGGATGTTATCGCCAAAGCGCTTGATTCGATTGATGTTTCCAATCGACCGCTCATTTATATGAGTGCCCGTGGCAAACCGCTAACGCAAGACAGAGTCCGCGAATGGTCTGAGGCCGATGGCCTTATTGTCCTGTGCGGGCGGTTCGAAGGGGTGGATCAGCGGGTGCTCGATGCCCGCGGGTTCGAAGAAATCAGCGTTGGCGATGCCGTCCTTGCGGGCGGTGAATCGGCTGCGATGGTAACGATTGAGGCGACGTTGCGGCTTATTCCGGGGGTTCTCGGAGCCTCAGCCAGCCTTGAGAATGAAAGTTTTGAGGATGGTCTCCTTGAGCACCCGCAGTACACGCGACCGCGGACGTTTGAGGGCCTCGACATCCCCGAAGTTCTATTGAACGGCGACCACAAAAAAGCGGCCGCCTGGAAACAGGCACAAAGAGAGGCAACCACGAAGGAACGCAGACCCGATCTGTGGGCGGCGTATCTTTCCAAATCACAGGCAAAAGGCACCTAAGCCTCAACTATGTGCATCTGCACGAACTAGGAGTTATATTATGAACCTGCTTCAAAAGCTCGAAGCCGAAGAATGCGCCAAGCTGCGCGCTGGCAAAACTTTCCCCGAATTTCAGCCGGGCGACACCGTCCGCGTCAACGTCAAGATCAAGGAAGGCGACCGTGAGCGCGTCCAGGCCTATGAAGGCGTTGTGATTGCCCGCGCCGGCGCTGGCATCAACGAAAACTTCACCGTCCGCAAGATCTCCTTCGGTGAAGGCGTCGAGCGCGTATTCCCGCTGTTGTCGCCGATGATCGACTCGATCGAAGTCAAGCGCCGCGGTGTCGTCCGTCGCGCCAAGCTGTACTACCTGCGTGATCGTCGTGGTAAGTCGGCCCGTATCGTTGAGCGTTCGCAGAACTCGACCCGCGGCTCGAAGGGCGCTGAGCTGCGCGCTCAGATGGCGGCCCAAAGCGAGTCGTCTGAGGGCTAATCGCCTTTTTAGTCAGATAAATAAAAAACCCACCCGCGATTTTCGCAGGTGGGTTTTTTATTTGTTCGATTATGCTGAAGCCTTACCTCAAGATGCAACAGATTGTCCGTATGGTCTGAACTCAGGCAAAATCTCTGCAATCGCCTCGAAGTAAGGCGCAAACCTTGCCAGCAGTTTGATCATCGCGTCTGATATTTCCTTGGCGTCCTGAATGTTGTCTATATCGACGGCGTTATTTTTCAGGAATTTGGAATACTTTTTACCCGCCTCCGCTGCGCCGGACTGGAAGCGGATATCTTTAAGGTCTTGGGTCTCAGCCAATGATTTAATGCGCTCGATGATGTCTGCTCGAAATTTGGAGTCGGCAATTGGGCCGACTTCTGCGATCAGACGCAACTTACCCTTTGTACCGTCTTCGCCAGTCTCCAGTCGAAACCAGCAGATCATCGGATAGCCTGCCCACCATTTTTCACAACCAGCCCAGCTATAAAGGCCGCTACCCAAATTCGTAAACCAGCTTTCCGGTAGAAAACTGTACTTCCAATGGTTATGCCAGTCATACATAAACCGGCCATGCCCTGTTTCTGTAATCCCACCGCTTTCAAGATTTTCACCGAATAATGCTTCTGCAGCTATTATGAAATCTGTGGCGGCCCCATGCTCCATAATAAAATCCAGCACCTTTTTATGTGTGCGATAAAGATCACGAGCAAGCTGTTCCATATCGTTTTGATCTTGGCTCATGCCGGTTTCTTCCTCAATAATTTCTATATAGTGTCGTAAAAAGGTAGTCACTTCCGTGCCTAAAGCCTGTCCCGCCTGTGCAACCATCGGCGATAGAATTTCAGCTACGGTTTCATAACTTATCGGCACATAGGCTGGATCGTGTGGCTCCTCCTCCAGCAGGGTTAGGAATATGCCACGCACGGTCATATCAGGATAAATCGATCTGACCTTTTCAGCATATTTAACCAACTGCCCTTCGTGCTGGCGGCTATAATATTTGTTCTCGATAACAAAGGCCCATTTGCACTTGGGCGAAAAGACGAAAATATCGATGTTTTGCCATTCGCGTCGAATTTCGACATCGCGCAAATCAGCCTGAACAATATCGAGCGCTGTGGGTTTGTCCTGCCACCTTTTTCCCCGCAGCGCCTCGCTGAGGAATGCTTTCAGAAACCGGTCACCTAAACCGTGGGTTTCAAGCGGGTTCATCAACCAGCTTAAAATCGACGAATGACGGATCTCCATGCCTTCCATCTTCATGATCCGGATCGGATTGAAGCGGTTGAGGTAAGCGCCTAATTGTTCCATGCCGGCATTATTGACGAACAGGGCTTCCAGCTCATCGGTTTCCAAATTGCCAGTCATTTCAAGCTCCCCCAACATCCATATGATTCAAAATCCCAAACTAGTTTACTCGATCACCGTGGCAAGTAATGTATAATTAAACCCCTTTGTGACTTCACAGAGGGGTTTTTTGTGCTCTAAACTGAACGCTATAAACATTTCACAGGTGGTAATATGAAGCGCTCTAACTGGATGATGGGGATTGCCCTTGGTGTGATGGCGGTGACCGCGGCGTGTAATAAACCCGCAACCTCACAAAATGCAGCGCCCGCAGCAGCGGCGACCGAATCCTATGAGGTTGTGACCTATGCCGAAGGGCTGGAGCAGCCGTGGGGTATGGCCTTTCTGCCGGATGGGCGTCTGCTGGTGACCGAGAAAGCCGGGCGGTTGCAGGTGATTTCAAAGGACGGCAAGCCGAAATTGGTCAGCGGCACGCCGGCGGTGGCCGATGACGGTCAGGGCGGTTTGCTGGGCGTCGCCGTCGATCCGGATTTTGCCAAAAACCAGTATATCTATCTGTCGTTTTCCGAACCCGGCGAAGGCGGCACGGCGGGCACATCGGTGGCGCGGGCTAAATTTACAGGTCAGGCCCTGACCGATCTCAAGGTCATCTGGCAGCAGAGCCCCAAGGTTAAAAGCCCCAATCACTGGGGGTCGCGCATTGTCTTCGCCCCCGACGGCAAGCTGTTTATCACCACCGGCGACCGCGCATCCTACCGCGAAAAGGCGCAGGATCTGACCTACACTTTCGGTAAAGTCATCCGCATCAACAGCGACGGCACCATCCCTCAGGATAACCCGTTTGTGGGCCGCAGCGACGCCAAACCGGAAATCTGGTCTTACGGTCACCGCAATATGCAGGGAGCGGCGATCAATCCGGCCACGGGCCAGATCTGGACCAATGAGCACGGTGCGCAGGGCGGCGATGAAATCAATGCGCCGGAAGCCGGTAAGAACTATGGCTGGCCGGTCATTACCTGGGGGGTTGAGTACAGTGGCGCCAAGATCGGTAAAGGCGAGACGGCCAAGGACGGCATGGAACAACCGCTGCACTACTGGAACCCGTCGATCGCTCCGTCCGGTATGTTGTTCTATACCGGTGATGCCTTCCCATCATGGAAAGGCGATCTGTTTATAGGCTCGCTCAAGTTCCAGTACCTGAACCATATCAAACTCGACGGTAAAAAGGTCGTGTCGGAAACCAAACTGCTGGAAGACGAAGCCGAACGCATCCGCGATGTGATCCAAGGCCCGGATGGTCTGATCTATGTCGCCTACGACAGCGGCGATGGCCGGATCGTGCGTTTGCAACCAAAATAAAGGGGCGAAATCGTGGGGTCACAGGCCCCACACCCAATAAATTAACTGAGCCAGATACTCTGAGAACACATCATCGTCGGCGACGAACTGGTATTCCTAATAGATATAGTAAGCGCCTATGTAGGAATGCTTTTAACAAGCTTAGCTCTTTTAGGCATAATTATGCCTGTAACAATACTGGCAATGAACAAAAACGCCCACGCATTGATTGCATATTTCAATGACTGCAACGAGGCGGTATAATTAATCTCTAAGCCCATAATTATTTTGGCATGAATGTCTAATGCAGCTATTAGAAAAAAACTGCCTAGAAAACAATACAAAAGCAAAAAAATACTAAAACGCCCACTCAAATATAAAAACCGAATTATCAGCAAAAACATTAATGCTGCTATAAAGGATATAATAACAGCATATTTGTTGCTGTAGTAAAATCCCGTTGAATAAAAAAAGCTTATTACTGCTATTAAACAAAGACTAACAGTATACCGTATTGTATGATTCATAATTTTTCACTTATGAATTTGTGGCATTTGCGTTAGACTCACAGTTCAAAATGGTCCCGCCCAGATTTTATGTATATTTTACTGAACCGTAGTCACTTCCGGGGCGCCGGGGCCGTAATCGCCCGTAGCTTGAGGTTCGACAGAGGCGCTGTAGGCTTCGGGGGCGATAGTGGTCGGGGTCGGTTCTACCGCCGCAGAGGCTGACGGTGTGGGGGCCACGGTCTCAAGCAGGCTGCCCGCCGGAGCTTTTTCCGGTGCGCCCAGATCTTCACGCACGAAATGGTACATCTTTTCATCTGAGCAGGCGCAGACCTTAAGCTTGTTGTCCTTATCGCGCCACATAACGATGGGATAGCGCACTTCGACGCCATTGGCCCGCAGCAGGGGTTCTAGCTGATCCTTGAAATCGCGGCTGGCCTGCACGACCGCAGAGCGCGCCAGATCACCATCCGCCGGACGGATGCCGGGCGCGGCCCAGGCCTTGACCGGCGTGGTGCGCCACGCTTCATACAGCGACCAGTTCCGGTTCAACCATAGTTCCGCGATGGTCGAACGCTCAGCTGGGGTTGATTTTTGCAGGCCCTCGACATCAGCCGGGGCAAAGGCAATCACGCGGCGATCGACACCGATGGCGGCGAATTTCGGAAATTCCTGATCCTCATAGGTGCTGCATTCCTTGCAGTCGCGGAAGGTCACCACATAGAGCGGCGGGCCTTCGGTACCGGAGGATACATATCCGGCGGAGTCCAAAAGCTTTTGGATGGCGGCCTGCTCTTTTTCGACCGTGATCGGCTTATAGCGCTCAAAATAGTTCCAGTAAGCCCACCAGCCGACCCCCACAACTGTGGAGATAATCAGAAGCGCCAAGGCCGCCCACAGAAAAAACTTACGCATGAAAACCCCCAATAAGCCCCTTTTGCCACGCACAACGCAGCCATATTAACCATGATACACTGTATTCACGGTCTTTGTTAAGGGTCAGGACAGATTATATAAACCGATCAGGGCAAATACCACACACACCACCATGATGGCCCATAGAGTCAGGTAGGGTTTCAACGCCTTGGGGTGGCGCTTATCTTCATTAAGTTTGGCCTCGTCTGGCTTGGTCATACTTATCCCATTTGCGGCATGATGTAGGAGGTTTCCCCGTCTGCCGCCTTATGTTCGGGCCAGCGGGCGGTGACGGTTTTAACCTGGGTGTAGAACCGCACCCCTTCCATACCATGCTGGTTCATATCGCCAAAGGCCGAACGCTTCCAGCCTCCAAAGGAATGATAGGCGACCGGCACCGGAATGGGGACATTGATCCCGACCATGCCGACCTGCACCGACATGGCAAAATCACGCGCGGCCCGTCCTTCGCGGGTAAAGATGGCCACACCATTGCCATAAGGGTGATCGGACGCCAGTTGGACGGCCTCTTCCAGACTATCGGCGCGCACGATTTGCAGGACGGGGCCGAAGATTTCTTCCTGATAGGTGGTCATGTGCGGCTTGACGTGATCGAACAGCACCGGGCCGATGAAGAAGCCGTTTTCATAGCCTTCGACGGTGATGTCGCGGTTGTCGACCACGATTTCCGCCCCTTCGCGCACCCCAAGATCGACATAGTCGGACACGCGCTGTCTGTGCGCCGCCGATACGACCGGGCCATAGTGGGCGGCGGGGTCAGTGCTGGCCCCCACTTTCAGGGTCTTGATCTCGGCAACCAATTTTTCACGTAATCTGTCAGCCGTCTTGTCACCGACGGCGACCACGACCGGCAGGGCCATGCAACGTTCCCCGGCCGAGCCGAAGGCGGCACCCATAATATCCTTTACTGCCTGATCGAGGTCAGCGTCGGGCATGATGATGCCGTGGTTTTTTGCCCCGCCCATCGCCTGCACGCGCTTACCCGTATTGGCGCACATTTTATAGACGCTGTGAGCGATGTCGGATGAGCCGACAAAGCTGACCGCGCGAATGGCGGGATGGGCGCAGATGGCCTCGACCATATCCTTATCGCCGTGAACGACATTGAGCACGCCTTTGGGCGCCCCGGCTTCGATCAGCAATTCCGCCAGACGGTTGGGCGCGGACGGATCCCGTTCCGACGGCTTCAGGATAAAGCAGTTGCCGGTGGCAATTGCCGGGCCGAACATCCACATCGGGATCATGGCCGGGAAGTTGAACGGGGTGATGCCCGCCACGACCCCCAGTGGCTGACGGATCGACCAGACGTCGATATCCGGCCCCGCGCCATAGGTGAACTCACCCTTGAGCGCGTGCGGGATGCCGCAACAAAATTCGATGACCTCCAGCCCGCGCTGAATATCACCCTTGGCGTCGCTGATGACCTTACCGTGTTCATGGGCGATCATTTCGGCCAGTTCGTCCATATGCGCTTCTAACAAGGCCTTGAAATTGAACATGACCCGCGCCCGCCGCTGAGGGTTCAGGCGCGACCAGTCCTTAAACGCCGCTTGCGACGACGCGACGGCAGCTTCAAGATCAGTGGCATCACCCAACTGCACCTGTGCGCTCTGGGCCCCCAAAGACGGGTTGAACACCGGCCCCATGCGTTGATCATGGCGAAGGCGATACGCGCCGTCGATAAGGTGAGGAATGGTTCTTACTGGGGTTTTTATCGGGGTTTCCATATCGGTCTCCGGGATTTTGTGATCACAGTCTATACCCAAAGATTTGACCTTGCCAAGCGGGTGCATTTGGGCAACATCTGCGCCATGCACGACCTCTATGCCGATCATTTGTCTGTGGCCAAACCTGTTAAGCCGACCGGCCTGCATATTGTTGATGTGCTGATCCATGAGCGGGCCCCGCGCCTTAAGGCATCACCCCTGTGGCCTGTGGTGCGACCGGTACTTTATGGCATTCTGGGCTATGGCGCGGCGGTGCGAATGGCTGATGCGATTGCCCCTCTGTCGGGTCAGGCCGCGCTTGATCATGTCTCAAACCTGCTGTCGCTTAAGGTCATGACCCAAAACCTTGAGCGCGTGCCTGCGTCCGGCCGGTGCGTGGTGGTGTGCAATCATCCGACCGGCATAGCGGATGGCGTGGCGGTCTATGATGCTCTGAAAACCCGGCGCAACGATCTGATTTTTTTCGCCAATGCCGATGCCTTGCGGGTCAGTCCGCGTCTTGGCGAAGTGCTGATCCCGGTCGAGTGGGTTGAGGCCAAGCGCACCCGTGAAAAGACCCGCGCCACCCTGATGGCGGCCAGGGCGGCCTTTGAGGCGGAGCGGTGCGTGGTGCTGTTTCCGGCCGGGCGGCTGGCGCGAAAGCGGGCCGGTGTGTTGCGTGATCCGGATTGGGCGACCACGGCAGTATCGCTGGCACAAAAATATCAGGCGCCGATGGTACCGGTGCATGTGGCCGGGCCCAATTCCGTGTGGTTCCATAGTTTCGATAAGATTTCCAAAGAATTGCGCGATGTGACCCTGTTTCTGGAACTGCTCAATAAGGCGGGTAAGCGTTTTGACCTGACGGTCGGGCCGGTGATTGCGCCGGATGTGTTGACCGGAGAGGTGTCGGCGGTGTGCGCAGCGGTGAAGGACTATGTGGAAACGCAGCTCTGTTATGGCGATGTTGGCTTTTCGGGGGTGGGGTCATGATAGCGGAAACTGTATGGCTTAAGGATGCCGCCGCGACCGAGGCGCTAGGCGCGCGGATCGGCCAAACCTTGAAAGCGGGTGATATTATATACCTGACCGGTGATCTGGGCGCCGGAAAGTCCTGCCTGGCACGCGGATTGATCCGTTCGCGGACAAAACCCGATCAGGATGTGCCGTCACCGACCTTTACGTTGGTGCAAACCTATGAGGCCGAGGGCGTGGACATTGCCCATTTTGACCTCTATCGCCTAACCGACCCGGAAGAGGTGTATGAAATCGGCCTGTTTGAATTGGCGGAAGACCATGCCTGCCTGATTGAATGGCCGCAGCGACTGGGCCATTTGGGCTTTGAAGATTATCTGGAAATTCACCTCGAAGCGGGTCAGGATGACGCCGGACATCAGGGACGCATCGCGACTCTGACCCCGCATGGCCACTACAAATAAGGCGCAGATGATCCCTGACCGAGAGACGCAAAAAATCGCCCTTCTTAAGGCCCACGGCCTTGCGGGGATGGCGCGTACACCCCTGCCGGGCGATGCCTCGACGCGCCGGTATGAGCGGTTAAGCGCTGAAGGCCGCAGTCTGATGCTGATGGATCAGCCCCCATCGCCGGAACTTATCCCGTGTCCGCCGGAGGCTGATTATGCTGAGCGCAAACGGTTAGGCTATTTCGCCATGACGCGGTTGTCTGCAGGCCGGATTGAGGCGTTTGCGGCTTGCGCTGACTATTTACGCAGCGAAAGCCTGTCGGCGCCGGAGATCGTGGCCTGTGATCCGCAGGCTGGATTTCTGGTGTCCGAGGATCTGGGCGATGGCCTGTTTGCCCGCCTGATTGAACAGGGCGAGGACGAGACGCGCCTTTATCTGTCGGCGGTTGAGGCGCTGTCCGTGCTGCACCAAACCCCGCCACCGGATACTCTGCCGGGGGGGTGGCCGCTGCTGGTCTATGATGATCTGGCGCTAAAGACCGGGGCCGATCTGTTTGTCGAATGGTATCCAAAATATGATCCGTCATGCGTGCTGGACGATCAGGCAAAGGCGGACTGGGAGGGGATATGGGCACCGATCCGGGCGCGGGCTGAGGCCGGGGCGTCGGTGTTTATTCACCGCGATTTTCATGCCGAAAACCTGCTGTGGCTGCCGGAACGTAACGGTTATCAACGCGTCGGGCTGATTGATTTTCAGGATGCGCTCAAAGGTCACCCAAGCTGGGATTTGCATTCCTTGTTGCAGGATGCGCGCCGGGATGTATCGCCAGACATTGAAGCGGCGGCTTTGGAGCATTATTTTGCCCTTAGGCCAGATACGGATCGCGCGGCCTTCATGGAAATGTATCAGGCACTGGCGACGCTCAATGAAGCGCGCATTCTGGGGGTGTTCGCCCGCCTGATTATTCATTTTAAAAAGCCGCGTTATGAAGCCTTTATGCCGCGCATGTGGGGTCACCTGTCGCGTAACCTTAAGGCGCCGCACTTAAAGTCGATACGCGAGTGGTTTGAAGCTTACGGTTTCGGAGACAAACTGTCATGAGTGCACCGACGACAGCCCTGATCCTGGCGGCGGGCCTTGGCACCCGTATGCGGCCGCTCACCAATGACCGCTCTAAGGCCTTGGTTGAGGTCGGCGGTAAAGCTCTGATCGACCACATGATTGACCGGCTGATCGCGGTGGGGGTTACTCGCTGCGTGGTCAATGTCCACTATTTCGCTGATCGGCTGGAAGCGCACCTGAAGGCGCGAACCGATGTCGAGATCATTATTTCCGATGAGCGTGAAAAGCTGCTGGAAACCGGCGGCGGCCTGAAAAAAGCCCGGCCTCTATTGGGGGATAATCCGATCTTTGTCGCCAATATCGACAGTGTGTGGATCGAGGATGATGACGGTGCGGCGATTGCTGAGATGGCCACGCGCTGGAACCCGGAGCGGATGGATGCGATCCTGATGCTGGCACCAATGCCGCGTTCCAGCGGCTTTGACGGTGCGGGTGATTTTATATTGTCCGATGACGGACGAATTACTTTCAGAGGGAGCTCGCCATCGGCCCCTTATAACTATATGGGCGTGCATATCACCAAGCCCGATATTGTCGATCATGTTGTGGACGATGCCTTTTCCCTGTCACCGATATGGCGTGAAAAGGCGGCGGTGGGGCGGCTATATGGTTGCGTAATGCACGGTGACTGGATGCACGTTGGCGATCCTGTGGCGCGTGATGTCGCCGAAGCCAGACTGGCTGAGATTAAATGAGCGGAATATTTTCGCTAATCGGCCCGCGCTGGTACTCTATCCCGTCGGGGCGGTCGTTTCTGGATGATCTGGCGCGCGGGCTTTATGAAGATCTGGGGCCGCTGGGTTTAAGTGAAGCGCAAATCCTGACCCCAACGCGGCGTGGGGCGCGAGCTATGGCGCGGGCCTTTTCGGAACTGGCCCACGGCGGCGCGCTGCTGCTACCGCAGGTGCGGGCAATCGGTGATCTGGATGAGGGCGAGCCGCCATTTGACCTTGAGTTTTTGGCGCTCGATCTGCCGCCGGCCTTAAGTTCAACGCGACGGCGGTTTGAGTTAGCGCGGCTGGTCATGGCACATTACCGACCTGATGGTTATGAGATGACGTCGAAGGTGGCGCTCGAACTGGCGTCATCCCTGTGCGGGTTTTTCGACTCTCTGGCGCTTGAGGAAGTCGATGCCTCAGATCGACTGGACGATCTGGTGCATAGTTCTGCGGCTTCACAGTACGTCATTGATGAGTGGGCCAGGCACTGGCAGGTATCCGCGAAATTCCTGTCGATTGTGGTGCATGAATGGCCGCGTCGGCTTAACGAACTAGGCCTGATGGATCCGTCACAGCGGCGGGTGGCGCTGATCCGCAAGCTGGGGGAACAGTGGACCCTGCGCCCGCCGCAACATCCGTTGGTGCTGGCTGGTTCAACCGGTACGGCGCCGTCTATGGCCGATCTGATGGGGCTGGTGGCGAACCTGCCGCAAGGGGCAGTGGTGCTGCCGGGGCTTGATTTGTCGCTGGATGATAAGGCGTGGCGACAGGTTGAGGATTCTCACCCCCAAGGGGCATTGAAACGTTTATTGGAACGGCATGATGTTGCGCGGGCTGATGTCAAGACATGGCCGGTTTCGGTGGAAACGGAACGCGGCTCACGGGCGCGAAGGCGGCTGCTGAATGAGGCGCTCAGGCCCGCTCAGGCGACTGAGGACTGGTTGCAGCAGATAGCCATAATGAAATCTGAGGCTGACGCTTCAGGATTTGATCCGTTCACAGAAGGTTTGCGCGGTTTAACCCTGATAGAGGCGCGCCAGGACGAAGAGGCCGCGGCCCAAATCGCGGTGCTGATGCGCGAAACGCTTGAAACGCCGGATAAGATCGCCGCCCTGATCACACCGGATATCGGTCTGGCACGGCGGGTGAGTGCGCATCTGACGCGTTGGGGACTGGCTGCGGATTCGTCGGCGGGTGAGCCTTTGGCGCATAGTTTAACAGGCCGGTTCCTGCTGGATATTCTGGCGCTGGCGGTTGATCCGCTCGACCCGGTGCGGCTGCTGTCGGTGCTGAAACACACGTTCGGACGATATCGCGAACAGTCCGACCTTATTGACCGGGTGGGGTTAAGAACCGTCCGTCCGCGTGACATGACGGAGGTCACCGCGCGGCTGGATAACTACCCGGAGGCGCAAGGCGTCTGGCTGGATTTTTCGGCGCGTATCAGCGCATGGCATGATGCTTTTAGCGTCGCGCGGGCCTTAAGTGATTTTGTGCGGCGTTTTGTGGCCACAGCAGAAACCCTGACGCGTGACGATGGGCAAATGTTGTGGCAGGGCGCGGCGGGGGCCTCCGCTTCATCCCTCCTGTCCGGCCTGATCACCGAAGGTGAGGGGTTTGAGGTCGCTTCAGCCGATGATTTTGCCGAGATTGTCGGCCACATGATTAAGACCGAGACCCTGCGGACTGGTGGTAACACGCATCCGCGTCTGCTGATTTTGGGCGCGATTGAAGCGCGCCTGGTCAAGGCGGATCGGCTCATTCTGGCGGGACTTGAGGACGGGGTGTGGCCGCAATCGCCGCCACTGGACCCGTTTCTATCGCGGCCAATGCGGGCGGCGTTGGGCCTGCCGTCGCCGGAGCGCCGCACCGGATTAGCTGCGCATGATTTTGTCCAGGCGGCATCGGCGGAGGATGTCTGGCTGATCACCCGTAAGCGCCGGGAGGGTGAACCTCAAGTCATGTCTCGCTGGCTGTGGCGTCTGAAAACCCTGTGTCAGGGGGCGAAGGTCGAGATCAGCGATGCGCCGCATATTGCCGACTGGGCCCATCAACTGTCCGAAGCGGTGACAGATGCGCCGGAAAGTCTGAAACCGGCTGCCAGACCTGAGCCGCGGCCGCCTTCTGAGGTGCGGCCCACATCCATGAGCGTGACTGAAGTCGAAAAATTTGTGCGCGACCCCTATGCGATCTATGCGCGGCGCATTTTAAACCTGAAACTGCGTGACCGGGCCAATGAGCCGTTTGAGAGTGCAAGACGCGGCAGGGCGGTTCACAAGGCGGCGGAAATATTTGTAGAGCGCGATTATCCGTTGGGGGCTGCCGGTGAAGCGGCGTTTGTTGATTTGCTGGAACAGGCCCTGCGTGCTGAGAACTTGACCGAGGCTGAAATCGCATTGCAGCGGCCATTGTTCGAGGATTGGGCTAAGCATTTCGTGGCCTTTGAAACCGAACGTCGCGCCGGTAAACCGCGTTTCATCATCGAAAAAGAGGGCGCTTATAATTTTGAAACCGCGCGCGGTACGTTCACGCTCAAAGCCCGCGCCGACCGGATCGAAGTGCGTGAGGATGGCATCGATATTCTCGATTTCAAGACGGGTCAGCCGCCGTCGGCCAAGGAGGCGGTGGCGGGCTTTTTCCCGCAACTGACCCTGACCGCCGCCATTGTGAAGTATGGTACGTTTGATGGCGTACGCCATGATAAGCCAATGGGCGAGTTGCTTTATGTGCGTCTGTCGCCGGATGGCGCCAAACTGAAACCTGTGGCGGAAAAAGGCATAAGTTCCGATGAACTGACCGATCAGGCGCTGGATAGGTTCAAGACCCGCATAAACGCTTACGAGAAGGCGTCTCAGCCCTATCGGTCGTGGGTGGCACCGAAGTACCTTAAGAAAAAAGGCGATTACGATCAGTTGGCTAGGCTTTATGAGTGGCACATTATGGGTGATGAGGATGCGTCGTCTGAGCCCGCCTCGGAGGATGAGGCATGACCCCGCAAAATGTCGCCGCTGACCCCTCAGCGCACGTCTTTGTCACCGCTAATGCCGGATCGGGTAAGACCTCTACGCTGGTTAACCGGGTGGCGCGGTTGCTGCTGCGCGGGGCGCGGCCTGAGCATATATTGTGCGTCACCTACACCAAGGCTGCGGCGGCGGAAATGCAGGGGCGGTTGTTCGCGCAACTGGGCGGCTGGGCGGTCATGGGCGACGATGAGTTGTCGCAGCAACTGGCCAAAATCGGTGAAGACATCAGTGCGGAAAATCTGACCCGCGCCCGCACCCTGTTTGCGGGGGCGCTGGAGACGCCGGGCGGTTTGAAGATTCAGACCATCCACGGGTTTTGTGAGAAATTGCTGCGCCGGTTTCCGCTGGAGGCGGGGCTGTCGCCATCGTTCAAAATCCTCGATGATCTGGAGGCCAAGGCGCTGATGGCGCAGGCGCTGGAGCGGCTGTTGACCCTGACCGATGCCGAGGGGGTACATGGCGATATCAGCGGCCGCGACCGGCTGATCCGTACGCTTAGAATTGCCAATTTCGAGAAATTGCTGCGCCAGTTTTCGATGCAGCATGAAGATATATTGGAAACTGTGGCGGCCTTGATCGGGAGCGCGCGCGATAACGGCATATCTGAAAAAGAATTTTTATATCAGTCGGTTGGAGTGGCAGAGGCTCTGTCGCCGGATGAACTGACGGCGCAGCTTTTAGGGCGGCTGAACTGGAGCGATATTAAATCTCTGGCGCAATCCTTGTCTGTGGCCAAGGGCAAGACCGATCAGGAGCGCGCGGCAGCGTTTCTTGAGTTATATGAGCAGCATCTCAACCAAATGCCGGTTGATATTAGCATTCTGATCAATGTGTTTTTGACGGCTAAGGGCGAACTGCGCAAAAGCTATTACACCAAGGATGTAGCCCAAACCGACAAGGATTATCTCGACTGGTTGGCGCCGATTGTGGTGGATTATGTTGCGCAGCATAATGGGGCGCGGATTGCTGAGATTACCTATGATGTGCTTATGTTGTTCATGGATTTCAGCGCGATTTACCGCACGTTGAAACGCCGCTCAGGGGCGCTCGATTTTCAGGATTTGATCGTCCAGACCCGCCGGTTACTGCATCAAACGGATATGTCGTCATGGGTGCTCTATAAGCTGGACGGCGACATTGAGCATATTCTGGTCGATGAGGCGCAGGACACATCTGAGGATCAGTGGGCGATCGTCAAGGCCCTGACGTCCGAATTTTTTGCCGGTGAAGGGGCGGGCCTCAAACTGACCAAAACCATGCGCACGGTCTTTGCGGTTGGCGATGAAAAGCAATCGATCTATGGCTTTCAGGGGGCGCGGCCGGATAAATTCCTTGAAACCCGGCAATATTACGATGAGGCCGCGGTCAGTGTCGGTCAGGTGCTCAAAATCCCTGAACTGGTGCACAGTTTCCGCTCTCTGCCGCAGGTGTTGGGCTTTGTGGATGCGGTCTATGATGGCGATCCGGAACTATCCTACGCCCTGAACTTCACCAGCAATGTCGTCAGGCACGCGGCGGTGCGTAATGACATCGGTTGCATCGAACTGTGGCCGCAGGTTCAGCCGATCGACACCGATGATTCTGAGGATGATGGCACCGAGGTTGATCCGGTCGACAAAGCCGGGGCGACACCGGCTAAACGGCTGGCGCAACAACTGGCCTTTCATATCAAATCTGAAATTGCCGCCGGGCGCGGGGTGATGGTCAAGGATAAGTGGCGCGCCATGCACGCCGGCGATGTGCTTATACTGGTGCGTAAACGCGATGCCCTGTTTGAAAATATCATCCGTGAACTGAAGCAGCAGGGCGTGCCTGTATCGGGTGCGGACCGGCTGAAGCTGTCCGAACATATCGCCTTTCAGGATATCCGCACCCTGATGCGCTTTGCCATGCAGCCCGGTGATGATCTGTCGCTGGCCTGTGTACTGCGCTCACCATTGTGCGACCTGAGCGAACAGGGCCTCTATGATCTGGCGCAAGGCCGAACGGGTTCTTTGTGGGGTGCGTTGTTGAACAGGCCTGCGGATAATGGCCGGTTTGATGATGCCCGCAGCTTAATGCAGTGGGCTTTGGCCGAAGCGCCACGTCGGGCCGCGTTTGATTTTCTGGCCCGGCTGCTGAACCGGCGTGACCGCAATGGCCTGACGATGCGGCAGCGGTTTCTGACCCGTCTGGGGCCAGAGTGTGAGGACGTGCTGGATGAAACGCTTGCCTTGGCGCTCAAAGGGGAAGGCATTGACGATATCGGCGTCGAAGCGTTCCTGAACCTTTGTGAATTTAACGCCTCCGATATCAAGCGCGAGCAGGAAGAAGGCGGTGAGCGTGTCCGTGTCATGACGGTGCATGGCTCGAAAGGTCTTGAGGCGCCGTGGGTCATCATCCCCATCGGGCCGAATTTCAAATCGAGCCGTAATGATGACTTGCTGCTGATCGACGACGATGGCGGCCTGTTTGTCGATGTCAAACCGGAACGCGGCAAGGTCGACGCGATTGCCGCTTTCAAGGCCGCCAAGGCTGAAAAGGACGAACAGGAGGCTTTACGCCTGTTTTATGTGGCCCTGACGCGGGCGCGCGATCGGCTGACGGTGTGCGGCTATCAGGGCAAACGGGCAGGCACAGGCCGGTCATGGTATGGGCTGGCGGCGGATGCGTTTTCGAGATTGCCGGTAGGTGAGGTGTCGGCGGTCAATATGGCGCTGCGGGCTGATTTTGGGCTTGATGAGCCAGACCGCGCACAGGTCATGATCTATGGCGCGCGGGCTGGTACCTATGTTGCCGATGAAAAATCGGTGCGGGCGAAATCGCCCCTGCCTGAGTTTCTCAACGCCGGGGCTTATGGCGAAGATGATCCGTCTGCGGTGTGGCGGGCGGCATCGCAAATGGGTGACGATGACCG
The DNA here is from genome assembly GCF_028550435.1 of Asticcacaulis machinosus. GTDB lineage: Bacteria > Pseudomonadota > Alphaproteobacteria > Caulobacterales > Caulobacteraceae > Asticcacaulis > Asticcacaulis machinosus. The sequence goes on from NZ_JAQQKV010000002.1 coordinate 789,384, forward strand.
CACAGAGACTGAGCGGTCGCCGTCGCCACTTGCCACGCAAAAAGGTTTGGGCCGTTACCGGCGCGGCAATTTGATCCATAAGCTGTTTGAAATCCTGCCCGATCTGCCGCCGGATCAACGCGAGGCCGTGGCGGTTAAATATCTCGCTAAGCAGACTGACCTTGATGATGATCAGCGGGCGGAGATGAAGGATGCGGTCATGGCGGTCTTAAATGATGATCGTTTTGCCGAAGCCTTTTCGCCCAGGTCACGCCCCGAAGTCGCTCTGGCCGGGCAGATTGGCGTCAATGGCCGCGGTGAGCCGGTCTATCTGTCGGGTCGCATCGACCGGCTGGTGGTCAGTGATGCTCATGTCTGGGTGATCGACTATAAATCCAACCGTCCCGCGCCGGATCGGGCCGAGGACGCTGCTATCGACTATCAGCGCCAGATGGCCGGTTATGTCGCGTTACTACGCCAAATCTATCCAAAGGCCAAGGTCGAAGCGGCATTACTATGGACGGACGGACCGAAATTGACGCCGTTTTCCGATGAGCTGATCACGGTTAGGTTAGCTGAACTGTCGCGCTAATTTTTTTACGATTGATTATTTCACAGCCTTCACTACCTATGAGGACAGTTGGTCACGAAACGGAACCGTTTCAGTGACAGTTAGAGGATTAAAGTCATGGCGACTGTAAAAATTACCGATGAGACTTTCGAGAGCGATGTCTTAAAGTCCGATAAGCCGGTTCTGGTGGATTTCTGGGCGGAATGGTGCGGCCCGTGTAAGCAAATCGCGCCGATCCTTGAAGAAGTGTCCGAGGCTTACGGCGATAAGCTGGTGGTCTCTAAGATTAATATCGAAGATTCACCGATGACGCCGTCGCGCTTTGGCGTGCGCGGGATACCGACCATGATGTTGTTCAAGGACGGCCAGATGACCTCCATGAAGGTCGGTGCCATGCCGAAGGCCAAGCTGATTGAATGGCTGGCCGAGTCAGGTGTGGCCTAAGGCTTGAATTTGGCGATCTGCGGCGTTGGTTTAATGTCTGCGGTGCGCATGTACTTTAGTACACTTACGCGCCTCGACATTAAACCGTCTGGCATCTCATCCAAATTGAAGCCTTAGAAAATTAGATGGGCCAAGTTTCTTCCGACAGGGCCAGCACATCTCCGGCCAGATAAAGCGAGCCGCAGATCAGGACACGCACCGGCGCATCGGTCTGCACGGCCTTAACGGCTTCCAAAGGGCTTATCGTGGTCGTCGCGGTAAGCCCTTTGCTTTGGGCGGCGGCGGCCAGAACTTCGGGGTCAGTGGCGGCGTCGCTTGAGAACCCGACACACACGACTTCAAGTGACAAACCATCAAAGGCCGCGAAAAATTCATCGGCGTCTTTGTTGTTTAGCAGCCCACAAATCAGTTTCAGGGGTTTGGGATCCTTGGACCCCAAGATGTCTAAGTGTGCGCGCAAAGCCTTGGCCGCGTGGGGATTGTGGCCACCATCCAGCCACAGCTCAGACGCCTTATCGGTCAGGGCCGCATAAAGCGGCCCGGCCTTAAGCGCTTGCAACCGTCCCGGCCATGTTGCGCTTTGTAAGCCTTTGTCGATAGCCTCATCTGACCAGCCCATTAGCCGTGCGGCTTTGATAGCGAGGCCAGCATTATCAATCTGATGCGCGCCGGACAGACGCGGTAGCGACAGATCCAGCAGGGCGTCGTCATCCTGAAACACCAGCCGGTCAGCTTCACGATAGGCGTCAAACCCTTGGCCCATGACCGATAAGGGGCTGTGGGCTTTCAGGGCGGCGCGCTCAATAACGATTTGCGCCTCCTCGGCTTGGCGGGCGCTGATGACCGGGCAGGCGGGTTTTATGATGCCCGCCTTTTGTTTGGCGATGGTGGTCAGATCGTTGCCCAAAAACGCCTGATGGTCATAGTCGATCGGGGTGATGAGGCTTAAGGCTGGGGCGGCGATAATATTTGTCGCATCCAGTATCCCACCAAGGCCGGTTTCCAGCAGCAACAGATCAGCGGGCCGCTCTGAAAAGGCGATGAATGCGGCGGCGGTTGTGGCCTCAAAAAAGGTCAGGGGCTGGCCGTCATTGGCGATTTCAACGCGGTTTAAAACACCGGCCAGATAGTCGTTATCGATCAGGGTGCCATTGAGGCGGATGCGCTCGGCAAAGCGCACCAGATGGGGGGAGGTATAGACATGGACGCTTAACCCTTCGGCCTCCGCCATTGCGCGCAGGAAGGCGATCGTCGAGCCCTTGCCATTGGTGCCTGCGACATGGATGACGGGTGGCAGTTTACCTTGCGGATTACCCAGCGCTTTGCAGACCCGCAGCATACGCTCAAGGGTGAGATCAATCCGCTTGGGGTGCAGGGCTTTCAGGCGCTCTAAGGGCGCGTCGAATGGCAGTAGGCGGTCGGTCATATAATCCCTCTAGAACCTCCCCTCGAGGAGGGGAGGGGGACCGCGATCATACCTTATGATCGTGGTGGTGGGGTTTATAGGGATATTTACCCCCTCTGACACTGAAAAATATTTTCAGTGTCAGTTCCCCCTCCAAGAGGGGGAGTTCTAAGGTCTTTGCTTATCATCCAGATCAGGGCAGCGGATCAGCCAGAATAATGAACCGGACATAAGCCCATTAAGCAACCCGAAGGGAGCGTAAAGCATACCTAGAGGGAACCAAAGGGGTAGAATTGCCCCTAAAACCCCAGCGGGGATAATGAAATATTTAATACTGAACAAGCCTCTTTTAGCCATAGCCCACTGAAAAGGCAGTCCAATTACAAGTAATGCCGTAAAGCAGAACGCTGCAAAAAAACCGCTCATAACTATGTATTGTGAGAGGACGTATTTCACGCCAACTGTTTGTAGCGGATCTTGGAAAAATACTAAAATGATAAGTGCTGTCGACAATAAGGAAGCCAATAATGCCGCTACTGCACAAGCAAAGATTGATTTGCCCAATAGTCTCCACATTTTCGACGGTATCTACCCCCCCCCGTCTTAGACTTTGCCCGCCCCTCCTTCACGAAACGATTCACTGGATCGTTTCGTGAACTCGACCCCCGTAAACAGGGAGGAGAAGATTATAGAACCGCCCCCACAGCCTAACCCCAATTACGGGTCAAGGGTCATTGACCCTTGCGGCGGCCACCCATCAGCATTGACATCAGGGCCGACAGAACCGCAGGCAGTTCGTCGCGGGGAACGACACGATCAACCATGCCTTTTTCGACGAGGTATTCTGAGCGCTGGAAGCCTTCGGGCAGTTTTTCGCGGATAGTGGTCTCAATCACACGCGGACCGGCAAAGCCGATCAGCGCGCCCGGTTCGGCCAGATGGATATCACCGAGCATGGCGTAGGACGCGGTCACGCCGCCGGTGGTCGGATCGGTCAGAACCACGATGTAGGGCAGTTGCGCTTTTTTCAGTTCCTGAATGGCCAGGGTTGTGCGGGCCAACTGCATCAGGGAAAGGGTGCCTTCCTGCATGCGGGCGCCACCTGAGGCGGTAAAGGCGACCATCGGGCATTTGCGGGCGACGGCCGCGCGGGCGGCAGCGATGAAGGCTTCACCGGCAGCAATACCCAAAGACCCGCCCATAAAGGTAAAGTCCTGAACCAACACCACGCAGTCCACGCCCTGAACCTTGCCATAACCAATGGCCATGGTGTCGTCTTCGCCGGTGTTCTCACGGGCGATTTTCAGGCGTTCCGTATAGGCCTTGCCATCGGAAAAACCTAATGGATCCTCAAAGACCTTGGGGTAGTCGATCGTTTCCCACTGTTCGTCATCAAACGTATAGCGCAGACGCGTTTCGGCATTGAGGCGCATATGGCGGCCATTAGGCGTGACCCACAGGGCGGCCTCAAGGTCGGGACGGTAGATCATCTCACCGGTATCGGGATCCTTGACCCACAGGTTTTCCGGCGTTTCACGCTTAGACACCAGCTTCGATACGCCCGGCGCAATCTTGGCCAGCCAGCCGCCGCGTTCACGACGCTCTCCGGCTTTTTCACCTGATCTGACGTTCGTAGCCAATACTCTACCCTTACCCAGTTTGTCGGCCATAGCCATGTACAGTAGCTCCAGACGTATTACTTTGTCGCCTCATGTGGTTCCAAAAACCGGTAACCACTTTTTGGCATGAGGCTTACAGACGCGCAGAATGCACAGCCTGAGCCAAAATGGCCGCCGTTTCCAGCACTTTTGTGTTAACGGGCGCTTTTTCCGGTAAAGAATTCTTGATTTCCTCGACCAGAACCGAGCCTACAACCGAGCCATCGGCGACGCGCGCGATGGCGGCGGCGGCTTCCGGCGTCTTGATGCCAAAGCCCACGACCACGGGCAAACCGGACGCTTTTTGTACGCGGGCAACGGCGTCCTTGACGCTGTCGGCATTGGCAGACTTGACACCGGTCACACCCGCCACCGAAACGTAATAGACAAAACCCTTGGTGCGTTTCACCAGCGTTTTCAGGCGGTTATCATCGGTCGTCGGGGTCGCAAGACGAATTAACGCCATGTCATTGGCATCCAGCGCATCAGTCAGGCCATCAGCTTCTTCCGGCGGGCAATCCACCACAATAAGGCCATCGGCACCGGCCTCTGAGGCGGTCTTTGCAAAGCCGTCATAGCCCATATTCTCGACCGGATTCATATAGCCCATCAGGATGAGCGGCGTCTCTTTGTCCAGTTCACGGAACCGCGTCACCAACTCAAAAACATGGGCCATTTTGGTGCCGGATTTGAGCGAACGCTCGGCGGCCAGTTGAATGGTCGGGCCTTCGGCCATCGGATCGGAGAACGGAAACCCCAGTTCGATGATGTCGGCCCCGGCGGCGGGCAGGCCTTTCAGAACCTCAAACGAGGCCTCAACATCGGGGTCGCCGGCCATGATATAGGCCACAAACGCCGCTTTGTTTTCCGCCTTGAGTTTGGCGAAGCGGGCATCAATACGTGAAATGCTCATGGTCTTACAGGCCGCTCATGGTTTGACCGAGCGCATTGGCTACGGTGAAGATGTCTTTGTCACCGCGACCGGACAGGTTAAGGACGACGATGCCGCCCTTACCGACCTCCTTGGCCAGATCGCCGACGCGGGCAATGGCGTGGGAGGATTCCAGCGCCGGAATAATGCCCTCAAGCTTTGAGGTTAACTGGAAAGCTTCAAGCGCTTCCTGATCGGTGGCGGTCACATATTTGGCGCGGCCGATATCGAACAGATAGGCGTGCTCAGGGCCGATGCCCGGATAGTCAAGACCGGCCGAGATCGAATGGCCCTCTAAGATCTGGCCATCATCATCCTGCAGCAGATAGGTGCGGTTGCCATGCAAAACGCCCGGACGGCCGCCGTTGAGCGAGGCGGCATGGCCGTTATAGACGTCAAGCCCGTGACCGGCAGCTTCGACACCGACGATCTTGACGCCTTCGTCATCGATAAACGGATGGAACAGGCCGATGGCGTTGGAACCCCCGCCGACGGCGGCAATCACCGCATCGGGCAGACGGCCTTCCAGTTCCATGATCTGTTGTTTAGTTTCCTTACCGATCACGGTCTGAAAATCGCGTACCATCTCAGGGTAGGGGTGCATACCGGCGGCGGTGCCGATCATGTAATAGGTGTCATGAACGTTAGTTACCCAGTCGCGCAGGGCCTCGTTCATGGCGTCTTTGAGTGTGCCATTGCCCGCGGTTACAGGATTAACCGTAGCCCCCAGCAGATTCATGCGGAACACGTTGGGCTTTTGACGCTCAACATCGAGTGCGCCCATATAGACGACGCATGGCAAATCAAAGCGCGCGCAGACGGTGGCCGAGGCCACGCCGTGCTGACCCGCACCGGTTTCAGCGATAATGCGGGTGCGGCCCATACGCTTGGCCAGCAGAATCTGGCCGATGCAGTTGTTGATCTTATGCGCGCCGGTGTGGTTCAGTTCTTCGCGCTTGAAATAGATCTTGGCGCCGCCGAAATGCTCGGTCAGACGCTCAGCAAAATAGAGCGGAGACGGGCGGCCGACAAAGAATTTCAGAAGGCTGTGATACTCACGCCAGAAGGCTTCGTCCTGCTTCGCGTCTTCCCAGGCCTGCGTCAGTTCGAGCACAAGCGGCATCAGGGTTTCGGGCACATAAAGCCCACCGAAGTCACCGAACCGGCCCTTAGAGTCAGGCAGGTTATAGGCATTGGTCAGGGTCGAAGTATTGGTCATGATCCTTTGGCGTTTTTAAGAAACTGCGTAATCAGGGACGGGTCTTTTAAGCCAGGGCCGCGCTCAACACCAGAAGAAACATCCACCATCGGCGCTTTTGCGGTGGCGATGGCGTCGGCCACGTTCCACGGATCAAGCCCGCCGGCCAGAAACCACGGAGCCAATCCTTTGTGGCCCTCCATCAGCGTCCAGTCGAATTTGGCTCCCACCCCACCGGGCAGGGTGGCATCCTTGGGCGGTTTGGCATCAAACAGCATGTGCGCCACTAAGGGTTCATAGACGCGGGCGGTGGCCACATCGTCCTTTGAGGATACGCTGATGGCCTTGATCAGGGACACATTCAGACGCGCGCGGATATCGGCGACCCGTTCCGGCGTTTCATGGCCGTGAAGCTGAATAAAATCGGGCTTTAGCTCACGCGCAATGTGATCCAGAAGTTCATTGTCAGGGTTTACCACGACGCTGACTAAATTTACTTTGTTCGCGCGCGCAGAGGCATGTTGCCGTGCCTGCTGCATCAGGGCCTGTGCGTTGTCGATCGGTAGATGGCGCGGGCTTTTGCTAAAGTAGATAAAGCCCAGCAGGTCGGCCCCACTGTCTATTGCGGTCTGCGCGGCTATAAAGCTGTTAATGCCGCAGATTTTTGCTAGTATAGTCATGAGAAGCACATACCGCATTTATGGCCGCATTGCGGGCTTATTTGCGGTAGCTTTTAAGATTAATCAAGACTTATCGCCTACTGTGAGCGGTAACACATAAAGAAAGTCCTAAAATGGACATAAGATACAGGGACATACGGGAACATGGTACAATCGGTACTCTTAAGTGACATCTCAAGTGGCGACTATCTGAAACTGGCTTTGGCCCGTCCGGGCGAGCGTCCGGGGGCGTTTATGCACTATACGTGCTCAAGCCTTGATGAGTTCAATGCCGATATCACAGAGTTCCTGTCGGCGAATGGCAATCCGCGTCTGAGGGGGGCGGCCTTTTCGACATCGGGCTGGGAAACCAATGGCGTGGTGGAACTGGTGCGTTACGGTTTTCACCTGAAACGGGCCGATATCCGTAATCTTTTGGGGATTCAGCGCCTCAATATTGTCAACAATCTGGTGGCCAAGGCTTTGGCGGTGCCGCAGCTTGAGCCCCATGAGCGAGAAAAACTATTCGGAGGCGATGCCACGCCGGATCAGCCGATTGCGGTTATCGGGCCTGAACATGGCCTGGGCGTGGCGCTGCTGGTGCCCGATGGCATGGGCAACTGGACGGCCATGCCATCTGAGGGGGGGCATACGGACCTTTCCGCCACCAATGCCGAAGAGGCGGCCGTGCTGGCGCTTATGGTCCAAAAATTCGGCCATGTGTCGCGCGAACGGGCGGTTTCAATTGCCGGTCTGGCTGAAATCTGGCGCTGTCTGGCGGTACTGGATAAGGATGATGTGGCAACACCTCCACCGGAAGAGATTGTGGCGCGGGCCTATGCCGAGGATGAGCGGTCAAAACGCGCCATTGCCATTAGTCTGGGCTGGTATGCGGCTATGGCTTCTGATACGGCCCTGATGATGGGTGCGCGTGGCGGGATTTATCTGTCGGGTGGGATCGGTGATCTTGTCGGTGACCTGTTCGACCTTGAGGCGTTTGCGGCGCGCTTTTACGATAAGGGTCGGGTGATCAGCTTCCTGAAAGGGATTCCAGTCTATCGCACCAAGGCCAGTGAGATGGAAATCCTAGGGCTGACGACCCTGTTTGATCCCGATCTTATGCCGGTTTAGAGCACTATAGACGCTCTAAACCGTTTATTTGACGCGCATCTGAATCCAAAAACCGCGTCACACTTTTTGGGATTCGCTCTCAGGTCACTCATCATCCGGGATGCTATCCAGGTCGCGGCCCGTATGATCCTTAAGGAACAAGACCGCGACCACAACCGCCAAAGATCCAATGATGACCGGATACCATAGTCCGAAATAGATATTGCCGGAACCTGCGACCATCGAAAACGATATGGCGGGTAACAAGCCGCCGAACCAGCCGGTGCCGATGTTGTAGGGCAGGCTGAGCGCCGTATAGCGCACATTGGTCGGGAACATCTCGACCAGCATCGACGCCATCGGCCCGTAAAGCGCGGTTGCCCCCAGCGCAAAGATCATCAGCACGGCAAACACACCCCACAGATTGGCCTGCTTTGGGTCGGCTTTTTCAGGATAGCCTGCATCTTTCAGGGCCGCTTTGAGTTGAGTTGTGGCTTGCAGCTTAAGGTCGCGCACCTCAGCCGGTTCAAGGCTGGCGCCCGATCTGATGGCGATCATCTCAGACCCGATCTGCACGGTTGCGGCGACTGCGCCGGGTTCAGAGGCGCGGCTCTCATAAGGCACGCCCAGATTAGTCACAATGGCCTTGGCCAGGTCACAGGGGGAGGTGAACTGGGCCTTGCCGACCGGATCAAACTGCACCGAGCAATCGCGTGGATCAGCAAAGATAAGAACCGGGGTCTTTGATATAGCCTGATCAAGCGCCGGATTGGCGAATTTGACCATCATGTGAAAGCCGGGGAAGAAGCTGATCACCGCCACGGCAATACCCGTGACCATGACTTTCTTTCGCCCTATACGGTCGGACAGGGAACCAAAGAAAATATAGAGCGGCGCGCTCAGCACGGTCATGGCCATGACCAGATAATTGATCGTGGCGGGTTCAAGCCTGACCGTCTTTTCCAGAAAGACCTGCGTGTAAAAAAAGGTGGTGTACCAGACCACACCTTGGGCGGTCATGAACGCAAACAGGGCGATCAGGACTTTTTTCAGATTGCTCCATTTGCCAAAGCTCTGGCGGAACGGGTCTTTGACGACAGCACCTTTGTCATGCAGGGCCTTGAACGACGGGCTTTCTGCGGTCTTGGTGCGGACATAGACCGACACCGCCAAAAGGCCGATCGAGATGATGAACGGTATCCGCCAGCCCCAGTCTGCGAACGCCTCTTCGCCAGTGAGGGTGCGGGTAACCAGAATGACCGCCAGCGCCGCAATAAGCCCAAGTCCGGCTGAGGTCTGGATCCAGCTTGTGAACATGCCGCGCTTATCGGCCGGGGCGTGCTCAGCCACATAGATGGCCGCTCCGCCATATTCCCCGCCCATCGCAATGCCCTGAACGATGCGTAAGCCCATCAGCAGCAGAGGCGCCACGATCCCGGCCTGTTCAAAGGTTGGCAAAAACCCGATCAGAACCGTCGCTATGCCCATGATCAAGATGGTGTATAAAAATGTACCCTTACGGCCTTTGCGATCACCAATGTGGCCAAAGATCAAGGCCCCCAGCGGGCGCGACATAAAGCCGAGCGCAAACGTCAGCAGGGCCAAGATCATCCCCGTCGTTTCTGACAGGCCCGTGAAGAAGTTTTTGGTAATAATGCTGGTCAGGGTGCCGAAGATGAAAAAATCATACCATTCAAAGGTCGTGCCGGCAGCGGAGGCCGCCACTATGGTTCTGAGGTCGGATTTTTTGGCGGCATTTTCAGTATCGGCAGGTGCAGTGTCATTGGCCATGTGAATGGGTGTTCCCTGATTTTGTTTACTCTGTCTGGCAAACCGTCTGCGCAATGACAAGCGTTTTGTGGTCACGCCTGTAACGCGGGATGATTTCACAGAAACTTCGTGGTAATTTGTCTTAAGCTGTGTAAGCTTGGCACGGGATGACAAACGGGGGTTTTGCGATGAAATTTCAAGCTATGACGCGCCGCGCCGAAGGGGTGGACAGCTATGCGTCCCATAAAACAGCTTCCCCTACCCAGAGCCTGATAAATGTTTTGTCGGGGATATTAAGTCTTCTGGGGGCGGTGGTGCTGATCCTGCTGCTGAAAGAAGGCTCGTTCACCAAGGCTGGAGCCTTTATGGACGTGGGTTTAACCAAAGCGGTCGAGGGGATCGCTATCGTGATCGGTTTTGTCCGCGGCCTCATCGGTTAGCCACGTCATTTACCATTTTGGGGGTTGTCAGGTGTGCGGCTTGGCCTTATCTCGCCGGTAGTTTCTCTCAGTGAAAAGGACGCCGCGACATGGTTGACAGCCTCATTGAAAATAACCGTCTATGGGCGCGCGAGAAAACCCGCGTCGATCCGGATTTCTTTTCGCGTTTGGTGCGTCAGCAGGCCCCGGACTATTTATGGATTGGCTGCTCAGACAGCCGCGTGCCCGCCAATGAAATCGTTAATCTCGACCCGGGCGAGTTGTTTGTTCACCGCAATGTGGCCAATCTGGCCCCGGCTCAGGACGCCAATTACCTGTCGGTTCTGCAATATGCGGTTCATGTGCTGAAGGTAAAGCATGTTCTGGTCGTTGGCCACTATGGCTGCGGTGGGGTGCGGGCCGCTATCGACTCTAAGGATCATGGCCTGATCGACCATTGGCTCTCGCCTATCCGCGATGTCGCCCACGACCATCGCCATGAACTGTCAGCTTTTGACGATGACAATGCCAAGATCGACCGGCTATGTGAGTTGAATGTGATTGCTCAGGTGCGTAATGTCTCGGTCAATCCGATTATTCATTCTGCCTGGGTGCAGGGTCATCAGGTTGCTATTCATGGCTGGGTTTACTCGATCGCCAATGGTCTGGTGACCGATATGAACGTGTCGGTACGCAGCATGGCCGACCGTCAGCGCCTGTTCGATATCTAAATTTTATGGCGGATAAATATGGGGCAGAGCGGTTTTTCAGGTGAAACCTGTAAATAACCCATAAAAATAGGGGCCGTGATCACGATGGCCTCGAAATCTTCAGAACTTGTTTAGCACTTTTCGATGTAATGGCCCAAAGCGGTAGATTCGTAGCACATTTGCCGCGCCATAATATCGGGTGTTGAACAAGGCTTCATGACGCTGAAAACCTTTATCTTCAATGGGTTTTATGACCGCGACCGCGCTGCGTCGGGCGGTTCCCTATGACCGCAGCCTTGGGTCTTGGTTCGGCGCAGTTTGGCACCGACTACGGTATTTCCAACCCGCGCGGCCGGGTGGCTGAGGATGAGGTGCGCCACATCCTGCAATATGCCGCCGACTGCAAAATCCTGCCGATTGATGTAGCGTTTTATGATGGCGATGTCGAACGCATATTGGGTCGCTGCTGGCCGTTTCCGTCACCGTTCAAACCGCAAATCCGCACCCAAAGTCTCGATAAGGGCCTTGACTGGATCGAAGCCCGCCTCAAGCGTAGTGTCGACCATATGGGTCTGGCGCGCGCCCATGCAGCTCTGGTAGATTGTCCCGAAGATTTAATGGGTGCCGGTGGTGCCGATCTGTGGCGCCGGCTGGAGACCCTGCGCGGCAACGGCATGATCTCCAAAATCGGCATCAGCGCCCACATCGATGATGAGCCCCTGCTGCTGGCCAAGCGCTTCAAGCCCGACATCATGCAGGTGCCGGTCTCCATCCTTGACCAGCGTCTGGTCGAAGACGGCACGCTTGAGGCTCTGGCCGATATGGGGGTTGAAGTGCAAGTGCGCTCGGTCTTCACCCAGGGCCTGCTGTTCGTGCCGCGCGAGACCCTGCCCGCCAGTTTGCAGCCCTTCGGGCCGCATCTGTCTAAGCTGCGCCGGGTCATGGCCGAAGCCGGGACTGACCCGCTCCATGCCGCCCTGAGTTATGTCATGAACCTCAAAGGCGTCTCGACCGTGATCGTGGGCGTTACTTCGGCGGCCGAACTGCGCGCTATTGTGGCCGCCTCTGAACGCCCCAAGCCCGATCTGCCCTGGTCAGGTTTTGCGCTCAGCGAAGATCGCATCCTCGATCCGCGCCTGTGGTTCCTGCCGGACGAAGATTTGCCGCAAAAACCTGCTTCCCAAGTCATCAAAGCCGCCTAGGGGCAAGCCCCTAGAACCCTTTGACCAGAGGTTGCCAGCATAAATCTGTGTCCGTATATCTCTCCTCCCCTGTTCACGGGGGAGGTGGCTTAGGCTGAAGGCCTAAGACGGAGGGGGCATCTGCCCTGTGTGAGGTCATTTATGCCGGAACTGCCAGAGGTAGAAACCGTAAAGCGCGGATTGGCGCCGTCTTTAGAAGGTGCGGTTCTGTCGAATGTGCGCTTGAACCGGCCAAATCTGCGCTACCCGTTTCCCGAACGTTTTGCCGAACGGCTGAATGGCGCGACGGTTGTGCGGTTGGAGCGGCGGGCGAAATATTTACTGGCCTATATGGATACCCAAGATGTCTGGGTGACGCATCTGGGTATGACGGGACGGTTTCAGGTCACAGCTTTGGGTGACAATGCCGCCAAGGCGCTGGACGGTAATTACTACCATTCAGTTGATACGAATACTAAGCACCTACATATGTCGGTGGTGGCTACCAAAGGCGACCAGACCCATCTGATAGATTATTACGATCCCCGCCGGTTCGGGTTTATGCTGCTGCTGACGCCAAATGAGCTGAGCGCCTCAAAATGGTTTCAGGGTTTGGGGGTTGAGCCGCTGGATGAGGCGCTGAATGCAGATTTTCTGATGGCGCAATTTGCAGGCCGTGCCGCCAACCTCAAGACGCTACTGATGGCGCAGGGGCTGATCGCGGGTCTTGGCAATATTTATGTCTGCGAAGCCCTGTACCGCGCCCGCCTGAGCCCGGACATGGCCGGACGCGATCTTTCCGCTGATGGTGCCGCACGGCTGTCGGCGGCGATTAAATCGGTTATTAGTGAGGCCATAGCGGCGGGTGGGTCATCGATCAGCGATTTTGCCGCCACGTCGGGTGAACTCGGCTACTTTCAGCACCGTTTCAAGGTCTATGACCGCAAGGGCCAGCCATGCCTGACGGAGGGTTGCGCGGGCGTGATCGAGCGCAAGGTTCACACGGGCCGCTCTACATTTTACTGTGCAACCTGTCAGAAATGATGACGTTGTGGCGCAAGCTGTAACGGCGCAAGGCCCGGCCTTGTCCACATGGGGAAAATTCCCAAATTACGTTATTGACCTCAAGGCGGGGTTCGGTTATATCCCGCCCCTCTTGAAATTCATGTTTTCGCGGTCATGAACTTGATAAAGTTCACGGATTGCAGGACATATATCTTTTACTCTCGTCCCCAAAGGTGATGAATGGCTAATAATCCCGGCGCCAAGAAGGCGATCCGCAAGATCGCCCGCCGCACTGAAGTTAACAAGGCGCGCCGTTCGCGCGTGCGTACCTTCGTTCGTAAGTTCGAAGAAGCCCTGAGTGCGGGCGACGTGGCTGTGGCCAAGACCGCTTTTGTTGAAGCGCAATCCGAGCTGATGCGTGCGGTATCTAAGGGCGTGGTTCACAAGAACACCGGCGCCCGTAAGGTGTCGCGCCTGGCGGCTGCCCTGAAGAAGCTGGCGGTTGCCTAACTAAGGATCTGCCTGTGCGGGGTCTATCCCTGATGCGGGCGGTCACTGCTGATTAAGCCTTTCCAGAAGGGCCCGACCGCTTATGCACGGGCCCTTTTGTTATGGCTGATGGCTGTCATTTCAACGCTATTGTGATCTCAGTTTTTCACTTTGTGAGGTGTGGTTAAACCTTCCGGAGACGGTGAACTGCGTGTGTAAAAACCACTCGGAAAGGCCGAAAAATAAATCGTAAAAGATTTATTAAATTCTCTTTGCGAGCGAATAGGTTACCGGAGTCAACAGAAAATTCCGCACCGCCATGCAAATAGATTCGTTGACCGAGGCGCTGGCTTGATTAAGTTGTAGGTCTCTTCACCCTTTCCATCCCAACACGGATGAATTGGACACTGCGTGAGCTATGCTCGCGCGGTGGGAGAGAGACTGTCTCTGTTACACGGGTCGTTTGCGGCAATCAGCTATGATTTCGGGGCGCAGACGGATAAGCCTTGAACCTGTTCGACAGAGGCAAAAAGCGGACATCAATTCCGGTGGTGGCAAAAAAACGGCCCGACCGGCCTGATTGTTCGTGAAATCGGGGGCTGGCTTGTAAGGTGACGGGCATTGATCACCCTTAGGTTTGGGTGTGCAGGGAAACGTCTGTGCGGATGACGGGGCTGGCTATAAGTGGCGTGGCTTAAAATATCAGGGTGGTAGAGTTGAGTGTTGGTTTGGGGAATATTGATCGGGGCGATAACAAAATGCCAGGTTTAACAAACTGGTCACCGATCCTGCCTGAAACGGTATGGTCCAAAGTGGCGTCGGCGCTTCGCCAGGAGTTGGGTGACGGGCCTTATAATTCTTACGTAGCGCCTTCGGCGCTGAAGGTGACGGTTGACGGTGATCCGGTTCTGGTGACGCCGACCGTGTATGCACGCGACTGGTTTCAGCGTAACGCTCTGCGTCGCATCCATGAGTTATGGGCGCAGTTCGATCCGGAAGGCCGGGTACTCGATCTGCAATCGCGCATCGATTTCGACACATGTGAGCGCCAGCGTCAGGCCCAAAAGGCTCTTTCGGAAACTTTAGACGTTGCGAAATCGGTAAGCCGTTCAGAGTCTGATATGCCGTTGTCTTCAGTGAAGGCAAACGATGCGGCGATTGTCGCCGATACCGGTGTCTCAAAATCAAATGAATTGTCAGGTCTTGAGGCGACGCAAGTCCAGGCTCTGGCCCAGGCGCGGGCTGATCTCAACCGCATTGCGGGTTTGCAGGATCGCCTGACCTTTGAAACCTTCGTCGCCGGCCGCGGCAATGAATTCGCTTATACGATGTCGCGTCAGGTGGCGGGCTGGGGTGATGGGCATTTCAATCCGGTATTTTTTCATGGCCCCTATGGTTACGGCAAGACCCACCTTCTGAACGCTATTGCCTGGGAAGCCAAGGTGCGCCGCCCGGATGCCAAGATCGTGTATCTGACGGCGGAGAAGTTCACCAATACCTTTGTCAAGGCGGTGATGGATCGCTCGCAAAGTGTCTTTAAAGAAGAAATCCGCAGTGCCGACCTGCTGCTGATCGATGATGTTCATTTTATCGGCGGCAAGACCTCGTCTCAGGAAGAGCTGTTCCATACCTTGACAGCGCTGATTGAAAAGAACCGTCGTGTCGTCTTTACCGCCGATCGTCCGCCTACTCAGCTTACGGAAATAGAGGCGCGGCTAAGATCGCACTTGTCATCCGGTCTCGTCTGTGCTTTGGACGTGGCCGATCAGGCCTTGAGAATAGGCATCATCGAGCGCAAGCTCGAACAACTGTCGCGTCGTCTGGGATTGTCCCGGATGCCGCATGTCGACGTATTACAATTTATAGCAGACAGCGTACCCGGTTCCATTCGTGAACTCGAAGGGGCGGTGAATACGCTTGCCGCTTCGGCAGGTGCGCGTCTGGGGAGTTTGACTTTGGACGAAGCTATGGCCCTGTTGCAACCGAACCTTAAGGTTTCTGTTGAGCGCCGTGTAACTGTTGATGAGATTCAAAAGCTGACGGCTGATCATTTCAGCCTGAAACAAGCCGACCTGCTGTCGGAGCGCCGGACCCGCAGCGTTGCCCGTCCGCGTCAGGTGGCTATGTGGCTGTGTAAGCAGCACACCACCCGTTCCTATCCGGATATCGGTCGCCGCTTTGGTGGCCGGGATCATACTACCGTTCTTCATGCGGTCAAAAAGATCGAGGAGCTGCTGCAAACGGACGATCAGATCGCCCGTGATGTTGAGGCCCTGACCCGTAAGTTGCGCAGCAACTAAGACAGCTAAAACACAGATTAAAGTTACGGGGTGCGGGGTCTTATGACCCCGCATCTTTTTTTACGTAAACGATTAAAAGATATGGGGTCTCAGACCCCAAACCCCATTTACAGGGCGCGGTTTGCACACTAATCTCCGCCCTCCTTGTTGCGCCGGTAAAAGATCGGCAGGGTAAAAATCGGGACGATAAGATGCAATTGATCATCGAGCGGGGCGCGCTTTTAAAGGCTTTGGGTCACGTACAAAACGTGGTGGAACGCCGCAATACGATCCCCATTCTGTCCAATGTGCTGTTGTCGGCCGAAGGCTCTCAGGTGTCGTTTTCAGCGACCGACCTTGACATGGAAATTGTCGATGTCGCCGAAGCCATCGTCTCCATTCCTGGGCAGATTACCGCCCCTGCCCACACCCTTTATGAAATCGTGCGCAAGCTGCCGGAAGGCGCCGATGTCGAGCTGAAGTTTGCGTCCGGTGAAGATCCGCGTCTGACCGTTTCAGCCGGCCGTTCGCGCTTTGCCCTGCCGGTGCTGCCGGCCGGAGATTTCCCGGTCATGTCCGGTGACCACGAAGGGGTGACGTTTCAGGTCTTAAAAGAAGACCTTAAGCGCCTGATCGATAAGACCCGCTTTGCGGTGTCGACCGAAGAAACCCGCTATTACCTCAATGGCCTTTATTTGCACACCCTGACCGAAGAGGGTTCCGGTTATCTGCGCGCCGTGGCGACTGATGGCCACCGTCTGGCTTTGGCTGAAATGCCGGCTCCCGACGGCTCAATGGGCGGCCCGGGCGTGATCGTGCCGCGCAAGACGATCGATCAGGCCCGTCGCCTGCTCGATGATGGTTCCGGCTCGGTCGAAGTGACCGTCAGCCCCGCCAAGATCCGCTTTAATTTCGGTCAGGCGGCGCTGACGTCCAAGATCATCGACGGCTCGTTCCCTGACTATGGCCGCGTGATCCCAAAGAACAACGAAAAGATCATGCGCGTCGATTCCGGCGTCCTGTCCAAGGCTGTTGACCGGGTGTCGACGATCTCGGCGGAGAAAAGCCGCTCGGTCAAACTGGCCATTGAGCCCGGTCGCCTGACCCTGACCGTGCGCAATATCGAAGCCGGTCAGGCCGTCGAAGAGGCCGAAATCGACTACGACAATGACACCATCGAAATCGGCTTTAATGCCCGCTACATCCTTGATGTTATGGGCCAGATCACCGGCGATGTGGTGGAGCTGCGCCTGAATGATGCGTCTTCGCCGACGCTGGTTATCGATCCGGCGGATCAGGGCGTACAGTACGTTTTGATGCCTTTGCGCGTATGATCCTGTTCCTCCTCCCTACGCTTGCGTGGGGAGGTGCCGAGCCTGTCGAGGCGGAGGGGTCTCTTAGTGATCGGTGCCATCCCCCTCCGTCTGATCGCTTCGCGCTCAGACACCTCCCCATCTGCGCCAACAGGCTTGATAGGGAGGAGATCATATAGTGAAAACCTATATCCATCGCCTGTCCCTGACCGATTTCCGATCCTATACGTCGCTGGATTTTGATCTGGCGGGGCGCAGCGCCTATCTGTTTGGGCCGAATGGGGCGGGTAAGACCAATCTGCTTGAGGCCATCAGCGTTTTAAGTCCCGGTCGGGGATTGCGCGGGGCGGCGCTTGCCGATCTGGGCCGCAAGAACCCGGATGAGCCTAAGGGCCGTCCGTGGGGGGTGGCCGCCCGCCTGATCAGCGAAGACGATGACATAAATATCGGCACGGGTTCCGATCCGCGCGACCTCAATAAGCGCGGCGTGCGGCTGGACGGGCAGAACGTCTCGGCGGCGCGGCTGCTGGATCACCTGCGGCTGGTGTGGCTGACGCCCGCCCAAGACCGCATCTTTCTTGAGGCCCGCGCCGAGCGGTTGCGCTTTTTTGACCGGCTGGTCTTTGCCGATGAACCGGCCCACGCCAGCGTGGTCAATGCCTATGAAAAAGCCTTGCGGGAGCGGCTGCGGTTGCTGGTGCATGGCCCTGCCGATGACGGTTGGCTGAGTGTGCTGGAGCAGCGTCTGACCGAATCCGGCGCCCGCATGATCGCGTCGAGGCAGCGCGCCATGACCGCTCTGCAAGCCGAGATCGAAGACCATCACGGCGCTTTCCCCAAGGCGGATCTGGCCCTGCTGGGGGCTGATAATCCCGATGATCTGGCCGAGGGTTATCGTCGTGCCCGCGCCAGAGATGCCGCCGCCGGTCGATCCCTGTTCGGGCCGCACCGCATGGACCTCAGCGTCTTTCACCGCGATAAAAACCGCACGGCCTCGGACTGTTCCACCGGTGAGCAAAAGGCGCTGGTACTCAACATGATTTTGGCGCAAGGCTCGCGCCTGTCGCGCCGGTCTGACCTGCCTAATCCGGTGCTGCTGCTGGACGAAGTGGCGGCCCATCTTGACCCCGTCCGCAGGGCGGCTTTGTTTGACGAAACCACCCATTTAAGGCTACAAACGCTCTTTACAGGGACGGATGAAAATCTGTTTGATGCTCTCAAAGGGCGCGCCCTTGGTGTTCGCATAGATGGCGGACAACTTACGGAATTTGTTGATTAAAGTTTGGAAAAATCATGAGCGAAGACCCTATCGATCCGATCGAGGCCGCAGGCGATGATCAGGTAGCTGCGGAATACGGCGCTGATTCGATTAAGGTGCTCAAGGGGCTCGATGCCGTGCGTAAGCGTCCGGGCATGTATATCGGCGACACAGACGACGGTTCGGGCCTGCACCACATGGTCTACGAAGTGGTCGATAACGCGATCGATGAGGCCCTGGCGGGCCATGCCACGCGCGTCGAAGTGATTCTGAATGCCGACGGATCGTGCACGGTCACCGACGATGGGCGCGGCGTGCCGGTCGATATCCACGAAGGCGAAGGCGTGTCGGCGGCCGAAGTCATCATGACCGAACTGCACGCCGGCGGTAAGTTCGACCAGAACTCATATAAGGTCTCCGGCGGTCTGCACGGCGTGGGTGTTTCGGTGGTGAATGCCCTGTCTGATTATCTGGATCTGACCATCTACCGTCAGGGCAAAAAGCATGAGGTGCGCTTTGAGCGCGGCGTGACCGTCAGTCCACTGAAAGTTACAGGTGACTCTCCTCTGCGGGAAAATGGCAAGGAATATACCGGCACGCAGGTGACGTTTTTCCCGTCGATCACGACCTTTGCCTTTATTGAATTTGATCGCAAAACCTTGGAGCACCGCCTGCGCGAACTGGCGTTCCTGAATTCCGGCGTTCACATCCGGTTTGCCGACCTGCGCGAAGCCGAACCTTACGACATCATCCTGCATTATGACGGCGGTATCGTTGAGTTCGTCAAGCACCTCGATAAGGCCAAGTCGCCGATCATTAAGGAACCGGTCGCGGTGCGCGGCGGACGTGACAAGGTTGAGCTGGATCTGGCCCTGCAATGGAACGACAGCTACCACGAAACTATGTTGTGCTTCACCAACAACATCCCTCAGCGCGACGGCGGCACCCATCTGGCGGCGTTCCGTGGGGCCCTGACGCGGGTGATGTCGGCCTATATGGAATCGTCCGGTGCGGCCAAAAAAGAAAAGATCACCGTCACCGGCGAAGATGCGCGCGAAGGCCTGACCTGCGTGCTGTCGGTTAAGGTACCGGATCCTAAGTTCTCCTCCCAGACCAAGGACAAGCTGGTCTCCTCCGAAGTGCGCCCGGCGGTCGAAGGTCTGGTTTACGATAAGCTGACCCAGTGGTTTGAAGAAAACCCGGTCGAGGCCAAGCAGATCGTCTCCAAGATCATCGAAGCCGCGTCAGCCCGTGAAGCCGCCCGCAAAGCCCGTGACCTGACCCGGCGTAAGTCGGCGCTCGATATCTCGTCTCTGCCCGGCAAGCTGGCTGACTGTCAGGAACGCGATCCGGCCAAGTCTGAAATCTTTATCGTCGAGGGTGACTCCGCTGGCGGTTCAGCAAAACAAGCCCGTAACCGCGAAAATCAGGCCATTCTGCCCCTGCGCGGTAAGGTTCTGAACGTCGAGCGGGCCCGCTTTGATAAGATGCTGTCATCCGAGCAGATCGGCACCCTGATTGTGGCGTTGGGGGCTGGCATTGGTCGTGACGATTTTAACATTGAAAAGCTGCGCTACCACAAAATCATCATCATGACCGATGCTGACGTCGACGGCGCGCACATCCGGACTCTGCTTCTGACTTTCTTCTATCGTCAGATGCCCGAAGTGATCCGCAACGGTTACCTCTATATCGCCCAGCCGCCGCTCTATAAGGTCGCCAAGGGTAAGTCGTCGCGCTACCTCAAGGACGATGCCGAACTGGATGCCTTCCTGATCGAAGAAGGTGTGCAGGAGGCGACGCTTGAACTGCGTAGCGGGGAGCGTGTGACGGGTCTTGATCTCGAAGAACAGGTGCGCACCGCTAAATCGTTCAAGCAAAGCGTCGATCGTTTGTCATCGCGTGCACCGGCCTTTGCGATTGAGCAGGCGGCGCTGTCGGGCCTGTTTGGGGCCAGCCCTGATCTGGCCCAGACAGCTATGCGCCTTGACCGTCGCAACGAGGACGGTGATGGCCCGTGGTCGGTCATGGTCGGTGAGGGGGGCGGTTATGTGTTCTCGCGCGTGCGTCGCGGTGTCAGTGAGCGGATCGTGCTGGATGAGGCTCTGATGCACTCAGCCGATGCGCGCCGTCTGGCTGAGCGGGCGGAGGCGATTGGCGACCTCTATACGCAAGCCTCTGTCTTCCGCCGTAAGGATAAGGTCACGGACATTCGCGGGCCGCTCGATCTGGTGGCCGCAGTGCTGGATGCCGGTCGTAAAGGTCTGTCGATCCAGCGCTATAAAGGCCTTGGGGAAATGAACGCCGAGCAATTGTGGGAAACCACGCTGGATAAGGACGTGCGCACTTTGTTACGGGTCGATGCCGAAAACACCGATCTGGCCGACGACATGTTCAGCCGCCTGATGGGGGATCTGGTCGAACCGCGCCGCGAGTTCATTCAGGACAACGCCCTTGACGCCGAGGTTGATGCCTAGCAGGCAGGGGCGCGGCCCCTGCACCCGGAACTTTTCACCCCTCTAAGCCTGCTTAGAGGGGTTTTATATTGAGGTGGTTATGGAACTCTTCAACCAATTTAATAAAATTTTCGCTGAAAAATCAGCAAGCAACCGAACTCTTTTCAGCCAAGAAAATCTTAAACTGACATCATGCTATCAGTCAATTTTAGAGGCTTTGGTAAGTCTTTTTAGCCGGTATTCTGAGGAAAAGGCCGAAGATATCTCAGACAATTTGCGCAAACGTATGAGTTTGTGCGCTCACTATTTTCAAGGAATAGTTTTAACTGAGCGTCTTATTTCAGAGGGTATTTATTTCAAAGCTTGCGCATGTCTTAAGCAGCAGCAAGAGACAATAGCGTTAATTAATCAGATTGAGCTGGGTTTAAGCGATTCAAAACCCAGCATCAAAAAATTAAAAGAAAGATTTCATGACATAATGGGACCCGTAAATGGGCTCCTCAATGACGTATCCCACATGTCATTCAAAGATATATCGCAAATTATCGTCTATGACGATTCTGAAGAGAGCGTGTTTGGGGCTTCTTTATTTCCGGTATACAAATCTGCTTTTTCAAGAGAGCTATATTTGTATTTCATTGCCTTCTTGTTCATTTATACGCTGCTTTTAAAGCAGGTAATTTCTGACCTATTCGGGGGAGATTACTCATCAGAAGAAAACCAGAGCCTATTAACCGCGTTAAAGCTTTACTCCGAGGCTTAGGCATCAAAAAAGTCTCCGCAAGGATAGCCTTGCGGAGACTTTTTTCATTCTTAAACCACTCAAAAGTACACTGAGCGGAGCGAAGGACTTTTGAGTGCGACCCTTACGCCTGCATCGTCCAGCCTTCGACGCCCATAGCCGCCTGCTTAACGGCTTCAGAGCGGGTCGGGTGTGGATGGCAGGTGCGGGCGAGGTCTTCGGACGCGCCGCCAAAGGCCATCAGCACGCACGCTTCGCCGATCATTTCCCCGGCTTGCGGACCAAGGATGTGCACACCATAGACCTTATCGGTCTTGGCATCGGCCAGGAACTTCACGAAACCATCGGTCTCATGGTTAATCTTGGCGCGGCTGTTGGCCATGAACGGGAACTTGCCGGTCTTATACTGCACACCAGCGGCCTTAAGCTGATCTTCGGTTTTACCGACCCACGCCACTTCGGGGAAGGTGTAGACGACCGACGGCACCAGATCATAATCGACGTGACCGGCCTTACCAGCGATCAATTCGATCACGGCGACGGCGTCTTCTTCGGCCTTGTGGGCCAGCATCGGACCGTGGATCACGTCACCGATGGCCCATACGCCCGGCGCGGAGGTCTTGAAGTGATCCGTGGCGATAAAGCCGCGCTGATCCGGCGTGATGCCAACCGTATCAAGCCCCAGACCGGCGGTGAACGGACGGCGGCCAATGGCCACCAGAACCACATCGGCTTCCAGCGTTTCAGCATTGCCACCGGCGGCGGCCTCTAATGTCAGGCTGACGCCAGATTTGCCGGTCTTGGCCGAGGTAACCTTGGTGCCGAGCTTAAAGGCAAAGCCCTGCTTGGTCAGGATTTTCTGGAACTGGGTAGCCAGTTCGGTGTCCATGCCCGGTGTGATGCGGTCGAGGAATTCAACCACGGTCACCTTGGCACCCAGACGACGCCAGACCGAGCCAAGTTCAAGGCCGATGATGCCCGCGCCGACGACGACGAGGTGCTTAGGCACGGCCGGCAGCGACAGGGCGCCGGTGGAATCGACGATCTGCTTCTGGTCAACCGTGACACCCGGCAGCGGGGTCGGCTCAGAGCCGGTGGCGATGACGATATGCTTGGTGGTCAGTTGCTCGACCTTGCCATCAGCGGCCGTGACGGACACCTTACCCGCCCCTTCGATCTTACCGAAGCCGACGAAGTAGGTAACCTTGTTCTTCTTCATCAGGAACTCGACACCCTTGGTCAGGGCGCCTACGCTATCCTGCTTGGCCTTCATCATCTGGATGAGGTTGAGCTTTGGGGCTGGGACGTCGATGCCGATATGGGCAAATTCACCGGAGGCGGCCTCGAACAGTTCCGAAGCGTGCAGCAGAGCCTTTGACGGCATACAGCCGACGTTCAGACAGGTGCCGCCCAGTACGCCGCGCGATTCCACGATCGCCGCTTTCAGCCCCAGTTGGCCGGCGCGCACCGCCGCATTGTAGCCGCCGGGGCCACCGCCGATGATGACTACGTCAAAGTTCGTGTCCGCCATGATACCTGCCCTTTTTTCATATCAAATGCTGGGATTGACGTAGGAGCCTAAGCCTTATGGGTCAAGCCTGTTCACAAGGAAAAGCCGCATTTTTTGCAGGTTTGACCCGATCGTCAGAATGGGCGGCGGTTGACGGGGCGCAGACGGGCTATTGCCATGATAAAACCTAAGCCCAGCGCGATCAGCGTCAGCACATAGCGCGGATCCCAGCCCGACAGGATTTCAAGGATTTTGTCATATATCCCTGAGCCCGCCTCACCCTTGGTCAGATAGGTCAGGACGACATCGGCGATAAAGCCCAGACCGTAAGCAAAGGCGGCGCGCAAATTGCCATTGGCAAACAGAAACGCGGCGATGACATAGAGGGCCACGACCGACGCCCATAACCAGATTACCGGCTTATTATCGGTTTCTATGGCCTCTAACGCGGTGCGACCCTGAATGGATTCAGCCATAGGTGGGGCATAAGGGTCGCGAACAGGCGCCGTACTGTAGCCGCCGCGATAGTCGATATCATCAGCGGCGCGCGACGATACAAATGGCTCATCGGGCTGGCCCAGCACCTTGGCCTGAATCACCGGCCAGCTAATCCAGACCGTATAGGCCAGAACCAGCGCTGATATCAGCCAGCGCAGAATTTTCATTGCTGCATCCACTATGAGCCCCCTCGGATCATCTGAAATCTGCGCGATATTAGCCTATTAACCTTAATTTGCCCACAGCCTAATTTACGACTTCAGAGGTGTCAGACAGGGTCGCGGCCACCTCTTCGACACGCGCATCAGGGTCACTCTTTAGTGTGCCGAGTGTACCCAGATGAGCCGCGGCATAAACCGATACCCGATTGAAATACTCACGGCTGCCGCAAGCCTGTGGGCCCAGACGCTGCGCATCCTTATAGACACTCTTGGCAGTCGCCTTTAACTCCCCAAGCCTTTCAGGGGGCAGATGGGTGGTGGCTGACGCATCAATCACCAGTGCTTTTTTCATTTGTTCGGAGACTTTGCCATAGATGGCGCAGGCCTGAGAGGCAAACACCATATAGCGATTAAGGACGGCGTCGCCCTTGAGCGTGTAGTCTTCTTTGGTAAAACTGTTGTCGCTCAGGGTGTTCATAGTGATGCTAAAACCCGCGCTTGGGCCGACACCTGTGCGGTCAACCGTCGAGCCGACAATGAAGGCTTGTTGTGGATTTTGCTTCCGGCCAAAGGCACGCGCCATCATAATCCAGAAATCCGGCTGCCCCAGCAAAGCCTCTTCGGTGCCTTCGAGTTTTATGCCATCTTTTTTGCGCACGTAGCTGTTCAGGAAATCCTGAAAGACGCCCTGAACGCGGCCGCGCTGCACAGAGTTTAACTCAATCGGGGCGCGGCCCAATTCCAGAGCCAAACCGTAAGACAGTACATATTCGGGCTTAAGCTCGGTCGCTTTTTCGGCCAGTTCTGCCATAGGCAGGGTCATGGCCCGTTCAATATGGGGATAGGCCTTGCGTGAGGCAGCACTATTGAATTGCCCGCCTTTATTGGGTGTGGCGGCCTCTGTAATCGGTGCGATCAGGCAGAGACAGGCGGTAATTAGGCTTAAGGTCTTCATAGATTATTCGCTGTCAGGAGAGAGGCCAACCAGGGCCGAGGGATCGTCTGTGAGCAGGCCCAGCTTACCCAGATTAAGTGAGGCATAGGCGCGCACGGCTTTGTAATAATTGCTACTCCCGCAGGCATCAGTGCCAAAGCGGCGAGCATTTGCGCCAAGCGCTTTGGCTGACTGTTTGTATTCGGCCAGCTTTTCAGCCGTCAGATGCGGGGCGGCAGATGCGTCCACGATCTGCACCTTTTGCATCCGGGCCTCAGCGCGGGCATAGATGATGCAGGACTGTGCCGCAGACACCCTGCCGGCATCCAGTAGCGGCTGACCGACGAGGCTATATTGCTTGCCATCGCTGGCAGTAATGATGTTGGCATCGGTCGTGATGACGGTGCCGGAACCATCCGGGTTGTCGAGATAAAGCGATGGCGGACGTTCCTTGAAGCTTAGCGAGCGCGCCATCAAGATCCAGAAGTCCGGTTGATCGAGCAGTATGGCCTCATCACCGCGCAAATTGATATCATCCTTGGCGCGGACATAGAGGATCAGCATTTCCTTGAATACCGCCTGCACCCGGGAGCGCTCATTGGCAGACATATCGCGTGTGGCGGGCGCACGACCCAATTCCAGACCCAGACCATAGGTCAGCATGGCTTCGGCTTTTAACTCCGATGCCTGTGACAACATGTCGGCCATAGGCACGGTCATGGCGGTAGTGACATAGGCCTGGGCTTTTTTGGCCGCGCCCGGTGTGAACTTGCCATAGGTTTGCAGGCGCGGGCTTTTCGGTGCTGCGCTGGCTGTACCTGAGATAATGAAAGCTGTGGCGCACAAAAGCGCCCGTCCGACCGTGAATGGCCGCCCCATGATGTTTCCCCGTCCCGTATTTTATCGTTGAGGATACGATAGCGCTAACAGCGCGCAAACACCACAAAAAAGGCCGCTCCATCCGGGGCGGCCTTTCTGAGGAGATTTTATCAGATTTTAGACGTCGAGGATAAAGCGCTGCGGATCTTCGAGGCCTTCCTTGATGCGCACCAGGAAGGTCACGGCTTCCTTACCGTCAACGATGCGGTGGTCGTAGGACAAGGCCAGATACATCATCGGACGGGCCACGATCTGACCGTTCACGACGACCGGGCGCTGGACGATATTGTGCATCCCTAGGATACCGACCTGCGGCATGTTGAGGATTGGCGTTGACATCAGCGAGCCGTAGATACCGCCGTTGGTGATGGTAAAGGTGCCGCCCTGAAGCTGATCGAGCGACAGGGTGCCATCACGGGCCTGCTTGCCCAGACCGGCAATGCCCTTTTCGATACCGGCCAATGACAACTGATCGACATCGCGTAGAACCGGCACGACCAGACCCTTATCGGTGCCCACAGCAACGCCGATGTCGTAGTGGTTCTTATAGATGATGTCGGTGCCGTCGATTTCAGCGTTAACCGCCGGAATGTCTTTCAGAGCTGCGACCACAGCCTTGGCGAAGAACGACATGAAGCCGAGCTTCACACCGTGACGCTTTTCAAAGGCATCCTTATAGGTGTTGCGTAAGGACATGACAGTCGACATGTCAACTTCGTTGAAGGTGGTCAACTGAGCGGCAGTCGATTGCGACTCTTTCAGGCGACGAGCGATGGTTTGACGCAGGCGCGTCATCTTCACGCGCTCTTCGCGGGCGGCGGCGGGACGCGGAGCCACCGGAGCGGCAGGAGTCGGGGCCAGAGCCACCGGCGTCGGTGCTGGTGATGACAGGGCGGCCAGTGCGTCACCTTTGGTGATGCGGCCGTCCTTGCCGGTGCCAGCGATAGCGGAGGTGTCGAGGTTGTTCTCGGTCGTGATTCGTTGCACCGACGGCGACAGGTGCTGAGACGCGGCAGGGGCGGCAGCGGCAGCTACAGGCGCGGCTATCGGAGCCGGGCTTGCTGCGACCGAACCGGCAGAGGCACCGGCGGCGACCTTAGCGATTACCTGACCCGGGGTGACGGTCGCACCATTGGCGGCAACGATCTCGGCCAGCACGCCATCGGCCGGAGAGGCGACTTCGACGGCGACCTTATCGGTTTCAATTTCGACCAGAACTTCGTCTTTTTTGACGGCGTCGCCAGCCTTTTTCAGCCAGGTGCCGATGGCACCTTCGGCTACCGATTCACCCATGACCGGGGTTTTGACGTCTACCAGATTGCCGGAAGACGGTGCTGCGGCAGGCGCAGGTGCGGGCGCAGGCGTTGCTACCGGAGCGGCAGCCGGTGCCGGAGCCGCGGTGGCACCAGCCGCACCGATGCGGCCAAGGATGGTGCCGGGAACGACGGTATCGCCTTCGCCGACCAGAATTTCCGACAGGGTGCCGTCAGCGGGGGCGGCAACTTCGAGGGAGACCTTATCGGTTTCCAGCTCGACCAGAACTTCGTCCTTTTTGACGGCGTCACCGGGCTTTTTGGTCCAACGGGCAATAGTAGCTTCGGCAACAGATTCGCCGAGAACGGGAGTGAGGATATCAGCCATGAGGTTTCAGGCTCCGAATTTGAATTTTGAAAAATGCGTGTGGAGGAAGGCGCTCGCGCTTACGCGAACGCCTCATTGAGAAAGGTTTCAAGCTCTTTGAGGTGGCGGCTCATGACACCGGCGGCAGTCGAGGCTGAGGCCGGACGACCGACATAACGGGCGCGCTTGGCCTTAATCTTCAGCTTATCGAGCGTCAGTTCCAGCCACGGCTCGACAAACGTCCAGCCGCCCATGTTTTTCGGTTCTTCCTGACACCACACCAGTTCGGCGTTCTTGAAGCGGCCCAGTTCCGTCAGCAGCGATTTCATCGGCCACGGATAGAACTGCTCAAGACGCATCAGATAGACGTCCTTGATGCCCTTCTTTTCGCGGTCTTCGAGCAGGTCGTAATAGACCTTACCCGAACATAGGACGATGCGACGGATCTTGTCGTCGGCGACCAGTTTAACACCGGCCACTTCCGGACGGGTCTGGGCGTCGTCGTGCAGGACGCGGTGGAAGCTTGAACCCTCAGAGATATCCGCCAGGGTAGATACCGCCTTCTTATGACGCAGAAGCGACTTCGGCGTCATAATGATCAACGGCTTACGGAACGGGCGGTGGATCTGACGGCGCAGGATGTGGAAGTAGTTGGCCGGGGTCGTACAGTTGGCGACCTGCATATTGTCTTCGGCGCAGGCTTGCAGGAAGCGTTCAAGGCGTGCGGACGAATGTTCCGGACCCTGACCTTCGTAGCCGTGCGGCAGAAGCATCACAAGGCCCGACATCCGCAGCCACTTACGCTCACCCGATGAGATGAACTGGTCAATCACCACTTGAGCGCCGTTGACGAAGTCGCCGAACTGGCCTTCCCACAGGGTGAGGGTGTTCGGATCGGCCAGTGAATAGCCATATTCAAAACCGAGTACGGCTTCTTCGGACAGGGCCGAGTCGATCACTTCGTACTGAGCCTGACCTTCGCGCAGGTTATTGAGCGGGAAGTAGCGTTCTTCCGTGGTCTGATCAACGAAGGCCGAGTGACGTTGTGAGAAGGTACCACGCACCGAGTCCTGACCGGAAAGGCGGACGGGGAAACCCTCATCAAGCAGCGAGCCATAGGCCAGGTGCTCGGCCAGTGCCCAGTCGATATTTTCACCGGAATCGATGGCTGCGCGACGGGCATCAATGACGCGCTTCAGCGTTTTGTGCATATCGACGTGGTTCGGGATTTCAGTGATCTTGCGACCGATTTCGTTGAGCTTGGCGCGGGGTACAGAGGTGGTGCCGCGACGCTCATCTTCTTCGGGCAGGCCAAGACCCGACCACTTGCCGTCCAGCCAGTCGGCCTTGGAGGCCTTATAGGCCTTGCCGGCATCGAATTCGGAATCGAGGAAGGTATCGAAGTCTTTGATGAAGCCGTCCAGTTCGGCCTGATTAAGCACGCCCTCAGCGATCAGGCGCTGCGAATAAAGCTCACGCGTGGACGGATGATCCTTGATCTTGGCGTACATCAGCGGCTGGGTGAAGGTCGGATCGTCGCCTTCGTTGTGACCGAAGCGGCGATAGCAGAACATATCAACCACCACGTCCTTGGCGAAGGTCTGACGGAACTCGGTCGCCAGTTTCGCGGCAAACACCACGGCTTCGGGATCGTCACCATTGACGTGCAGGATCGGAGCCGCCACCATCAGGGCCACGTCCGACGGGTATGGTGTCGAGCGCGAATTGTGCGGCGAGGTGGTAAAGCCGATCTGGTTATTGATGATGAAATGGATCGTGCCGCCGGTCTTATAGCCCTTAAGGCCCATCAGCGCGAAACATTCCATGCCCACGCCCTGACCGGCAAAGGCAGCATCGCCGTGGATCAGCAGCGGCAGGGCGCCCGAACGATCGAGTGTGCCGTCGTTCTTTTCCTTGATCTGGTAATATTGCTTGGCGCGGGCCTTACCCAGAACGACCGGGTTGACGATTTCAAGGTGCGACGGGTTGGCGGTCAGCGACAGGTGGACATTGTTACCGTCAAAAGCGCGGTCAGACGACGCGCCCATGTGGTATTTCACGTCACCGGAACCTTCGATGTCCGATGGCAGGGAAGACCCGCCCTGGAATTCGTGGAAGATCGCCTTATAGGGCTTGCCCATCACGCCAGCCAGCACGTTCAGGCGGCCACGGTGGGCCATGCCGAAGATGATGTCCTTCATGCCGAGCGCGCCGCCGCGTTTGATGATCTGCTCCAGCGCCGGGATCATGGCTTCACCGCCATCAAGGCCGAAGCGCTTGGTGCCGGGGAAACGGCGGTGGATGAAGCGTTCAAAGCCTTCGGTTTCGATCAGCTTCTTCAGGATGGCGATCTTGCCTTCCTTGGTGAAGGTGATTTCCTTGTCGCGCCCTTCGATACGCTCCTGAATCCAGGCTTTTTCAGCCGGATCGGCGATGTGCATGTACTGCACACCGACGTTCGAGCAATAGGTGCGCTTAAGGATGGTCAGGATTTCAGTAAGGGTCGCCGTTTCCAGACCCAGAACGCCGTCGATAAAGATCGGACGGTTCAGGTCAGCATCGGTAAAGCCCCAGTGCGAGGGTTCCAGCTCAGGGTTGGTGCCCTTGGGCGAAATGCCGAGCGGATCGAGGTTCGATTGCAGGTGCCCGCGGATACGGTAGGCGCGGATCAGCATCAGGGCGCGCACGGAGTCGCGCGCCGCGGCGCGCAGGGCTTCCGGTGACGGGGCGGCAGTGCCGGTCACGGTGGCGGCAGCCTTTTCCGGCATCTTGGCGGCCTTGGCTTCGACCGCAGGCCACAGCCCGTCCATGGCCGAGGTCAGCTCATCACGGACGGCGGGAATATCGCGCGCCCATGATCCGGCGTCGGCGTTATCCGCGACGACCGAAGGCTGGTCCATCAACTGATCGAAAAAAGCCCGCCAGGCGGGAGATACGGAATTGGGGTCTTTGGCCCATTTTTCCTGAATTTGTTCGATAAAAACGGCATTGCCGCCATACAGAAACGAGGTTTCTGCGAACACCTGATTTAGTCGGCCGGAATCATCCGCCATGAGGTTACCTGCTGAAGCGGCCAACTACGACACCGCTTCCCTTTCATGTTTCGGTTAAGGCGGCCAATGACGACACCGCCTGCCTTGATCACTAGGCAATAGACGCACTGCGACCATTCGCAGGCTTAAGTTACGCATACTCTTTTTTTTGACGGTTGAGAACCGCCAAAAACGGGTGAATCAATTTGTCAGACAAAATTTTTCATTTCGGTTTGTGACCGGATATTCGTGTCTGAAAATGGCTTTCGCCCACAAAAAAGGCGGCCCTGTAAAGAACCGCCTTTTCTGAATAATTTAAGGGTGTTGATTAACGCTTAAGCACTGACAGAAGCGTCTCACCCAAGGCTGCCGGAGACGGCGACACCTTGATGCCCGCCGCTTCCATCGCCGCAATCTTGTCTTCCGCGCCGCCCTTGCCGCCGGAGATGATCGCCCCGGCATGGCCCATGCGGCGGCCCGGAGGGGCCGTGCGGCCGGCGATGAAGCCCGCCATCGGCTTTTTACGGCCGCGCTTGGCTTCGTCGATCAGGAACTGAGCGGCGTCTTCTTCGGCAGAGCCGCCGATTTCACCGATCATGATGATTGACTTGGTTTCATCATCCGCGAGGAACATTTCCAGCATGTCGATGAACTCGGTGCCCTTGACGGGATCGCCGCCGATGCCGACAGCCGTCGTTTGACCGAGACCGGCATTGGTGGTCTGGAACACGGCTTCATAGGTCAGGGTGCCGGAACGTGAAACCACGCCGACCGAGCCCTTGGAGAAGATGTTGCCCGGCATGATGCCGATCTTGCACTCGTTCGGGGTCAGGACGCCGGGGCAGTTCGGGCCGATCAGGCGCGACTTTGACCCTGAGAGGGCGCGCTTGACCTTAACCATGTCCAGAACCGGAATACCTTCGGTGATGGCGACGATCAGCGGGATTTCTGCCTCAATAGCCTCAAGGATAGCGTCAGCCGCGAAGGGCGGCGGGACGTAGATGGCCGAGGCCGTAGCGCCCGTGCGGTCCTTGGCTTCGGCAACCGAGTCGAACACCGGCAGGCCGATGTGGGTCGTGCCGCCCTTACCCGGTGTCACGCCGCCGACGACCTTGGTGCCGTAATAGGCAATGGCCTGCTCGGAGTGGAAGGTGCCTTGCGCGCCGGTGAAGCCCTGCGTGATGATCTTGGTGTCTTTGTTGATCAGGATTGACATGTCTAAACCTTAGCCCTTCACTGCCTTGACGATCTTGGCGGCCGCATCGGCCAGATCGTCGGCGGCGATAACATTCAGGCCGCTTTCATTGATGATTTTCTTGCCCAGTTCAACATTGGTGCCCTCTAAGCGCACTACCAGTGGAACCTTAAGGCCGACTTCCTTCACGGCGGTGATCACACCGGTCGCGATGATGTCGCACTTCATAATGCCACCAAAGATGTTGACCAGAATGCCTTTGACCTTGGGGTCGGAGGTGATGATCTTGAACGCTGCGGTCACTTTTTCGGTCGTGGCGCCGCCGCCGACATCGAGGAAGTTGGCAGGCTCAGAGCCATAAAGCTTGATGATGTCGAGCGTGGCCATAGCCAGACCCGCACCATTGACCATGCAGCCGATTTCGCCATCAAGGGCGATGTAGCTCAGGTCGAACTTGGAGGCTTCGATTTCCTTGGGGTCTTCCTCGGTCAGGTCGCGCAGGGCCTGAATGTCCGGATGACGGAACAGGGAGTTGGAATCGAACGACACCTTGGCGTCCAGAACCAGAAGCTGGTCGTCGCCGGTGATGATCAGGGGGTTGATTTCCAGCATGTCCATGTCCTTGGCGTTGAACGCCGCGTACAGTTGCTGAAGCAGTTTGAAGCCTTGCTTCGCCAGATCGCCTTTGAGGCCCAGAGCGGCGGCGAGGGTGCGGCCGTGGGTCGGGAAGACACCGGTGGCCGGATCGATGGTGAAAGAGTGGATCTTCTCAGGGGTCGAGTGGGCGACTTCTTCGATGTCCATGCCGCCTTCGGTCGAGGCGACGATCGACACGCGCGAGGTGACGCGGTCAACCAGCAGCGACAGATAAAGCTCTTTTTTGATGTCCGCGCCTTCTTCGATATAGAGGCGGTTGACTTGCTTGCCGGCGGGGCCGGTCTGGTGCGTTACAAGCACGCGGCCCAGCATTTCATCGGCATTGGCTTCGACTTCAGCCGGAGACTTGACGACGCGCACGCCGCCCTTGGCATCGGCGCCCAAGCCTTCAAACTTACCCTTGCCGCGGCCACCGGCGTGGATCTGCGACTTGACCACCCACACCTTGGTGGAGTCGTCTTTCAGGTTCTTGGCGGCCTCAAGGGCCTCCTTGGGGGAAAACGCGGGATAGCCGCGCGGAACGGCAACGCCGAACTCTTTCAGTACGGCCTTGGCTTGGTGTTCGTGAATGTTCATGGAACCCGTCTGTGCTTTGTGAAAGCTTGGGGAAAGCTTGGGAAATTTTGGGGGCGGACGCCCCTTGGCGAACGGCAGAGAGGGCGAACCTCATTGTCCGTCCCGCGACCAAGCCGCCTTATAAAGTCCCAAAGCCTTATGTGCAACCGCTCAAATGCACCTATTTTGCAATCGCAAAGCCAAATTTACTGGCCCTATATCATATAAATCAAGCCTTAGGTTGAATGGTAAGCGCTGTCATAACGCTTGCGCAAAATGTATATCATATATTATTTTAGCGCTACCATCACGCTTCTCTATCCGAAAAAGACCCGCCACATCAGTCGTCCTGGCATAAAGGTCAGCGCCCCGGCTATGATCAGTCCACCCATAAACAGGCTGATCGCTGAATTTCTGTGGTTTTTAATATTACCCTTCCGGGCCGCATAAATGATCATGGGGGCTGACACGGCGGTCCAGCCGGACAGCAGATGAATCAGGCTAAAGCTGCCCTGATTGATTTCCCGAATAAAAAAGCTGGATATAGCTGTGGTCAGCATCAGCCCAACCCAGATCCAGCCCAGTATGCGGTGCGGCGTTTTACCTTTCGGGCCTAAAAACTGAATGAGCCCGACCACAAAGGCAGAGGCTGCGGCGGCAATATGGATTTGGATCGCCGTCGGCTGAAGCATAATCAGTGCCCAGTTCGGGGCGTGGGGCGTGAAATTTTCAGCCGCAGATATCATGCTGGCGCGCACATTGGCATCCATTGATTGCAAGGCCAGATAAATAATGCCGACGGACAAAAGTGTTGGCAGAATGAATTGCAGCAGAAGTTTGCGAACCACAGGCGGTTCTCCTTTGACGGGGGTGATCCAATGGCGCTAAATCTGTCAGAGAGTTTTTCAGGATGCCCGCCCCTATGCGCGAAACCGCCGGTGACATACGTGAAATGCCAGCCACTGCCGTTCGCGCTTCGCGAATAACTGAGGCGTTGATGCCGTGGGCGAAGACCTATGGTATCGCGATTGGCATGGCTCTGTTCCTGACGGCGATTGCCGCGTCAGGCACGGATGTATTCGACCTGCCGGCACGGTTTCTTTACTGGGCCAGCCTGATGATCGGCGGGACATTCATTGCCCACGGCGTCAGCTTTTTAATGGATCGCATCATACCCGGTCGTGGTTCAAACGGGCTGCGTATTGTAATCCATTTGGTGCTGATTATCGTCCCCATAACGGCTATGGTATGGGTCGCTAATATCGTTATTAACGGCGTACCGCTTCCCCTTAAGTATCTGCCCCATCTTTTAGGTGCAGTGGCGCCGATTTGTGTGGCCATGACGACGCTGTATTGTATGGCCAACCGCACCCCGATGCAGAGCCATGCTCATGCTGTCACAGAGGTGGTGGCCTTGGATGCAAATGTATTTCGCCAGCGCCTGCCGTTCAAATTTCGCAGCGCCGACCTCTATGCCCTGTCGGCGGAGGATCATTACCTGCGGGTACACACCAGTGCGGGCCAGACCCTGATCCTGATGCGGCTTTATGATGCGATCCGTGAGTTAGACGGCATCGAAGGTTCTCAAACCCACCGGTCGTGGTGGGTCGCCAAGGACGCCATTGAGGATGTGTCCAAAGAGGGGGGGCGCGTCACCTTCCGCCTGAAAGGGCAGGTGAGCGCACCCGTCAGCCGCAGCTTTCAGAAAGCGCTGAAAACTGACGGCTGGTTGTAATCAGTGCGTTCCGCTTAAATAGGCTTCCATCATGTCGATCATGGCATTGGTGCCGTGGATGCGGTCGTCCAGATGATCCGAGCCGTCAAGAAACACGATCTGCTCATTGAGGATCAGCTTTGTGCCCTTGGCCGAGGGTTTGAACTCGATCGTCGCCAGCGAGACGGTAATCAGGGCCGTATCCAGATACATGGAAAAGCTGGAAATGATGCGTTGATCCGGCACGATGTCGTGATAGACGGCCTCCATGCGGTGCGACGGCCCATCCTTGGGGCCGCCCGCGGAGGTCTCACGGCCGCCGACGCGGAAATCGAGTTGATGGGGCTCGGCCTCCCAGTCGGGTGGCCCGCTGAACCATTTGGCTTTGGCGGCGGGATCGGCCCAGGCTTTAAAGACTACAGCAGGGCTAAAGGCCAGATCGCGTTCAATGGTGATAAGGTGATGATTTGCTGAACGGGTCATGCTTTAGCTCGCCGGTGTGGCCGTGGCTGAAGATGCAGCCGCTTCCAGAGGCGGGCCGGTAAATTCAGCCTCTAAGGCAATCTCGACCTCATCGCCGACGCCCATAGTCGTGCCGGGTTCGGGTATGCCGTAGGTCATGCCAAAGTCAGAGCGCTTGATTTTCCCTTTGGCTGAAAACCCGATGCGGGCTGCTGGGTCATAGGGGGCAAAACCGGCATAACCACCGTTGAATTTGGCCTCCAGCGTGATCGGTTTGGTCACACCTTTCAGGGTCAGGTCGCCGTCGATCTTGGCCGTATCAGGGCCCGTCATATCGACCTTGGTAGAGCGAAAGCTGATCTGCGGAAACTTGGCCGTATCAAACCAGACGGGCCCCAGCAGAGTATTCAGGAATCCTTCGGGCGGGGTCGGTATATCCAGCGATTTGACATCGACTGTGGCGTTGACCGAGGCGGTCTCTGGCGCATTCGGATCGAGTTTCAGATTGGCGTCAAAGGATTTGAACTGCGCCGTATAGTTGGAAAAGCCGGTGTGGTTGACCTTAAACGTCAAACTGGCGTGGGATTTATCCAGTTTATAATCGCCGGCGGGCGCTTCGGTTGAGGCGATCTTTTCGATATCCGATGGCAGAGTGGCCGGTTGCGGGGGCGGGGCATCGCCGGGCTTGGGAGAGCAGGCGATCAGTGCCAAAAATCCGAACAACATGGGGCTATATTTCATCATCAGCGTTTCCTTATGTCAGAGAGACTTGGCTAAAGCCTCAAGTTGGTCGGCGGCGGCCCCCCAACCCTCATGAAAGCCCATTTGTTCGTGCTGCTGTTTTTTCTCAGGTGACCAATGGCGGGCGCGGGCGACATAAAGCGTCTTGCCGTCGGGGGCATCCTCAAAAGTGACAATGGCGGTCATAAACGGGTCGGGTGAGGGCACCCAACCGACTGTGAAAGCGTCGGTTGAGACGATTTTTTCCTGATCGACAACTTCAAGGAACACGCCTTCCTGAGGCATGGCCTCACCATCAGGGCCGTGCATGACACAGGCTGACCGGCCCCCGGGTCGTAAATCCCAGACCACCTGATCGACATACCAGGGCTTGGGGCAGTACCACTGAGCCAGCAGTTCCGGCTCGGTCCAGCAGCGCCAGACCAGATGGCGCGGGGCATCCAGTGTGC
This sequence comes from Asticcacaulis machinosus, assembly GCF_028550435.1. Lineage (GTDB taxonomy): Bacteria > Pseudomonadota > Alphaproteobacteria > Caulobacterales > Caulobacteraceae > Asticcacaulis > Asticcacaulis machinosus. Next base: position 825,368 of record NZ_JAQQKV010000002.1, read on the forward strand.
GGGTAATAACCAGTTCGCGGTCGTCGGTGGCAGTGGTCATGAGATTATGCCTTATCGTTAGAATTGTAAGATTTCAGTGCCCAAATGCGGGCGAATTGAGGGCGCAAAACTCCCCCCGGCGGTTAGGCCGGTGAAAAACGCGCAGATTTTAAAGGTGTGACCTAAGCCATATAGCCTTCAGGGGCGGCGGCATTGATCATCCACGGCTGATCATATTTGTCGATCAGCATGCCGAACATGGGCGACCAGAAGGTGGGCGCCAGCGGCATGTGTATGGCTTTGGCGCCCGCGGACAGGCCCTCCCAGATGCGCTTGGCGTCCTCGACCGTCTCGACTCCTATTGAGGCGCAGAACCCTTGGGGTGTGCTGGCCCACTGCGGTGGGGCATCGGCCCCCATGAAGGATGTCTCACCGACATTCAGCGTTGCGTGCATGATGCGGTCTTTCAATGAGGGATCACTACCGCCAGCATCGGCAGGGGCGTCTTCGTATTTGAACAGGAACAACTCCCCGCCCAGAATGGATTTATAGAACGCGAACGCTTCGGCGCAATTGCCGTTGAAACTCAGGTGGACTTCGATACGCATAATGATCGCTCCTTTATGAGGGTTCGGGATTACTGGGTTTTAAGGGCGGCGTGATAGGCCATGAGCCGCTCACAGTTCTGGTCATTGGCCTGTGGGATAAAGGCCTTGAGCATGGCCTCATGCTCAGAGGGTGCGAAATCCATGCGCCAGATCATGTCAGTATGATCACCATTGCCAACATATTCGATGGTCATGCGGAACTGGTGAGACGGCTGATAATGGTCAAAGACGATGCGCTCGTTTTCAACGATTTCGACAAAGCGCTTGTGATTGTCATGATCGCGGCCATCCGGGCCGTGCATGATAATGCGGAACGCACCGCCCTCAACGAATTCGAACTCCGGGATAGTGTTCGTGAAGCCATCCGGCCCCCACCATTCCTTAAGGTGCGCCGGGTCAGCAAACAGGGCAAACAATTCAGCCGGCGACGCTTCAATACGGTGAGTGGTGACGATTTCAAAGCGCGGCAATCGGGTAAGCTCATCCGCCAGCCGTTCAAAGCTGTCGGCCCACCCCCCCGCAAAGCCACCGGCAATGGCGTCCTCACGCTGCTTCGCGCTGATCATCCGGCTATGGATCACCAGCTTTGTGCCTATAGTTCCATCGCGCTGAGCTTCATCCTTAAAGGTAATGAAAACCGTGGCCTTGGGTGGCAGGCCCGCACCACAGGGATGTTCTATGTGGGGTGCGCCTTCATAGACAATGCGTTCATCCGGCACGATGTCCTGATAGGTGCCTTCGCATGGATAGACGACACCATCCGGGGCGCGCATATCGATGTGAAAGCGCCCGCCGATGCGAAAATCCATTTCGACATTAAGGTTCACAAACCCGGCAGGCCCCCACCATTTCTGAACATGCTCAGGCTCTGACCACAGCCGGTACACCAGCGCACGAGGGGCGGCAAAGCTGCGGGTCATGACGATTTCGATTTCGGACGGAAAGCTGACCTCGAAACCCAACATCAGGTCGTTTTTCAGAGCTGCACTCATTTTATCTCTCCGTCTTTGGTATTGTCGTCTTTTGGTTTTGCCGATTGCGCCTGTGTCTCTTTGGCCTGTAGTTCCTTGAGATAGGCCTCCAGCCGGTCGAGGCGCTGCTCCCACATCTTGCGATAGTCCCTGAGCCACATATCGACCTCCTTCAACGGCTCCGGCTCCAGCTTGCACGGCCGCCACTGAGCCGTGCGGCTGCGGCTGATCAGACCGGCCCGCTCAAGCACCTTAAGGTGCTTCGAGACCGCGGGCAGGCTCATCTCAAACGGTTCAGCCAGTTCGTTGACTGAGGTTTCGCCCAGAGACAGTCGCGCCAATATGGCTCGCCGGGTCGGATCGGCCAGAGCGTTCAGTGTCAGCGACAGGCGGTCGGGAACTTCCGGAGACATCGGCAATACTCATTATTAACTGATTGGTTAAATAAAGCCTGCGACACACCAAGTCAATTCAGAAATTGTGGTTATGCGATTTATTTTACCGGGCGGTTAAGTTCAGTGCGCCATTTTGAGCTGTCGTCACCGGTTTCCGGCCCGGCCTGATAGACTTCCCACAGATCGCCAACGGGCTCATAACCATTATCGGCCACCCACTGATCAAACTTCCCCCACGCCTCGGCCAGACCTTCATAAGGGCCATGATAGACGGTGCGTGCGGCCTTGGCGGCCGGCAGGTGCGACGGGATAACCCGGCCATTCGGGGCGATCAGCTCGGCCACCGGCACACCAACTTCGAAATCGAACACATCCGGCGACATGGTGAGGTGATAGGCAAACAGGGCGTCCTGTGGGATTATCCCTTCGGCGCCGACCACGCCCATGACTTCCTGAATGGCAGGGCCCATAACCACCTGAATCTGATCGCGCGGTATGGTCAGGTGAATGACCGCCGTTGGCTGGCGATGGGTGTGGACAATGACGGGGGTGTCGATCATGGGGGCGCTCCTGTTTTAGTCTTTTACTTTGACGCGCATTTATATCCGAAAACCGCTTCACACTTTTCGGAATGCGCTTAAACCGTGCGCCGGTGATCTGGCTTCGTCAATAAGGAAAGCTATTGGCCTTTACGCTGCTTCCATTCGTCGCGCGTCTGACCCCAGATATTGACAGGCTCATTAGCGTAAGGGTCGGGCAGTTTTCCCGGTCCCTGATTATAGGAACCCAAAGCCTTGGCCAGATTGGCGGAGGCATGGTTATCCGGTGCTATGGTATGGACAACGTGATCCCAGCCCAGCACATCGAACACATAGTCGATGCAGGCGGTCGCGGCTTCTTTGGCATAGCCCTTACCCTGTGCCGACGACATGATGCCCCAGCCGACTTCGCGGTCAGGCCAGCCGTGCGGATACAGCGGCCCGATCCGGCCGATCCATTGGCCCGATGATTTTTCAATGACGCTGAACATATGAAATCCGTCCAGCGCCCAGGCCCCGGCAAGGACGCGCATAATACGCCAGACCAAGGCCGGTGAAACCGCGCCGCCGATAAACTTCATGGCATCCGCATCGGCATGAAACGCGCAAAAAGCGTCAAAATCCTCAGTCACAGGCGGGCGCAAAATCAGGCGCTGCGTCTCTATCGTCGGGCCCAGCGGCGAGGTCAGGGGTAGGGTCATTGCTGTGTCCAAAAATTGAGGCCAAAACCTTGCGATTTTGGCCTCAAAAATTTTCTTAAATCCACTCAAAATGTATTTGCGTGTAACGCAAAACTTTTGAGTGATCTCATTTAGGCAAGGCTGGGATCGATTTCCTTACAGGCGGCGATCAGACCCTGAACGCTTTCAACCGACTTCTTGAACATGGCTTTCTCGTCCTCATTGGTCGAGAACTCGATGACCTTTTCAACGCCGTCCTTGCCGATAACCGCCGGAACGCCGACATAAAGACCCGACAGGCCATATTCGCCGTTCAGGAAAGCGGCGACCGGCAGGACGCGTTTCTTATCCGACAGGTAGGACTTGGCCATGGCAATGCCGGATTCAGCCGGGGCATAGAAGGCCGAGCCGGTCTTGAGCAGGGCCACGATTTCGCCGCCACCGCCACGGGTACGCTTCACAATGGCATCAAGCTCGTCTTGCGTCAGGAAGCCCTGAGCGACCAGTTCCGGCAGAGGCAGACCGCCAACGGTCGAATGGCGCACCATCGGCACCATGTCATCGCCATGACCACCCAAGGTCCAGGCGTGGATGTCTTCAACCGAGATGCCGGTCTTTTCAGCGAGGAAGTAGGCAAAGCGCGCCGAATCCAGAACGCCGGCCATGCCGACGACCTTTTCGACCGGCAGACCCGAAAACTTTTGCAGCGCCCATACCATCGCATCCAAAGGATTTGTGATGCAGATCACGAATGCGTTCGGGGCATATTTCTTGATGCCTTCACCCACGGCCTTCATGACCTTGAGGTTGATGCCCAACAGGTCATCACGGCTCATGCCGGGCTTGCGCGGTACACCGGCGGTCACGATGCAGACGTCGGCATCAGCGATGTCGGCATAGTCATTGGCGCCTTTGAGGGCGACGTCCGAACCGAAAACGGCAGTCGCTTCGGCAATATCAAGCGCCTTGCCCTGCGGCACGCCTTCGGTAATGTCGAACAGGACGACATCGCCCAGTTCTTCGCGGGCCGCGATGTGGGCCAGTGTCCCACCGATCATACCCGAACCAATCAAAGCAATCTTCGCGCGCGCCATGGGAACTCCTCTTTGCAGTGCGGCATCTCTTTTGTAATGGCGATGCCTTAATCCTCTTAAGACCCTTTCGCAAGTCTTTGATGTGGGGCGGGCTTTATGTGATGCAATATGTCGGCAAATCTGGCACAGGAACGCAAAAGGAGCCTTGCCCATGACCGCCCCCGAAACCGCTAATGTGCCCTGCCTTGACTGTGATTATCGCCTTGATGACGGGTTTGCGCTTGATGATCGGATCGAAGCGTCGTCATACTTCATTGCACATTTGGGCCTGTGTCAGGTGAGACTGCAAAACGATGCTCGTTTTCCGTGGCTGGTGCTGGTGCCGACGATTGCGGATTTCAGGGAACTGACCGAGCTATCCGACGCGCAAACTATGGATGTGATGAACGACATCAGGGTGGCTGAGACGCTGGTGCGCGTCGCCGCGGATCATCTGGGGTTTGAGGTCGAAAAACTGAATATCGCCAATCTCGGCAATATTGTCGCCCAACTGCATATTCATGTCATTGGTCGCAACAGCTCAGACCCCGCTTGGCCCGGCCCGGTGTGGGGCTTTGGTCAAAATGAGGCTTACGCAAACACGACAGATTTGATTTCGGTTTTGCGCAAAGCCTTATGACTGATCCGGCATCATGATGACCGGCGTTGCATGGCCCGTGCCATCGGTCAGGGTGCCGCGCCAGCGCCCGTCTTCGCTTTTTTGTAACTTAAGGTGCGACGGGGTGCGTGCCCCTCTTTCCATATAGCTGAGTGACAGTTCATTGCTGTCGCTCAGTGAGGCGTCGGACACAAGCCCTGAGCGGTTCAGGCCAAATCCGCTGTTCAGTGCGCGCCACGCGCCATCGATCTGACCGCCGGTACGTCCGCGCAGTTCCAGCGATAGCAGGCGTTTTCCATCTTGTCCGGACACCAGCCATGACCCTTCAAGGCTACCCATCTGACCAACCTTTGAGCCAAAGGCCTGAGCGATACCAGCATCGTACCTGAGTTCACGCTCGGACTTAGGGCCTTCGTAATCGCGGCTATAGGTGTCGACCTTGACCGCACGGGCCAGTGTGGTCTCAGCTTCTGTCCGGGCGGGCGGCAGGTCGGCCTTTGGTAGCAAGACGGCTTTGGGCTGCAAAACGGGTGGGGCAATATTGGAGGCGACCGGCGCGGTCAGGGTCGGGGCCGGAGTGACCACGGCCGGTTTCATTTCAGGGGCGGCCTTGGCAAGAACGGGCGCGGCGGGGGTGGCCACCTCTGGCTTAAGTGTGGGTAAGGGTGTTACGGTCGGTTCGGGCTTTGTTGTTTCCGGCTGACTGGCTTCTGTTTGAGCTGCTGCAATGACTTCGGGCGGCAAAATATCAGCCAGAGGATTAAGCGGTGACGTCTGGGGCGTGCTGGCCTCAGCGGGCGGAGACGTAGGGGCAATGACTGGCGCCGGGGCGACGAACGCGGCGATAGACGGCGCAGGCTGTGCTGCCTGAGTGGCGGGCGGTGTCTGAGGGGGCGCGGCCTGAACGGCAGGGGTTTGAACGGTAGCGGGTAGAATTACGGGTGCGGGTGCCGTCGCCTTAACTACCTGCGTCATCTGTGGTTTGGCGCGCTGGGCGGCTTTGGCCTTGGCATCCGGCATGACCCAGGGGGTCTTTGACGTTTCAACCGGCTTGGCCTTGGCGGTCTCAGTGGGTTTCGCCTTTGATTTTGGGTCGTCTTTTTTGGCGGTCGATTTTTTGGATGAGGTTTTCTTGGTCTCGGCTTTCTTTTTTGCCGCCTTCTGGGCCTCGGCCTTTTTAGACGAAGTTTGCAGCCTTTGCGCGCCGGACGCCGACGCATCAGCCCGTGCCAGCACCTCAGTTGCCAAGTCCGCTGAGGGGGAGGCGGTTAAGGCCAGAGACAGATAAAAAATAGCCTGCAACACGTGTTTTACTCATCACTGAAAGTTAACAGATGACGCCACACATCTGGGTGCGGCGAGGGCGGTGTGGTTTCAGTCGGGTTAGGCCATAAATTGAAAATAATTATCAAAATCAATTGCCTGAATTTCAGACAATCAGCCTTCGCCTTTTAGAATTGGTTAAAACCCATTCATCTAAAAGATGATTAAAGACCGATAAATTTGTCAATCCAAGGGCCTCGATCGCACATTTCGTCGATAAATACGCAAATCCGGCAAAAAACCGCTTTGAAGGCTTGCGCGTATCATTGACAGATAACTTGCAAGGTCTAAAACACCGCCAAAAGCTCCACACCGAATTGTCATACATTTCGGATAGATTTTCCTGCGACTCTAAGGCCATACCATGACGCAGTCTCCTACGCCTCCTAAAGCCGCCTATCGGCCGCTGTCTCCCCATCTGCAAATCTGGCGCTTTCACATGACGATGTTCGCATCGATCGTGCACCGTATCACCGGTGTTGCCACAATCGCCGGACTTCTGATGGGGGTGGCCTGGCTATGGGCGCTGGCACTGGGGCCGCAAGCCTATACCTGCTTCCTGACCTGTGCGTCTTCGCCCCTGGGCCTTGTGGTGTGGATGGGCGTATCTCTGGCCGGGTTCATTCACCTGACTGGCGGCATTCGTCACCTGATCTGGGATCTGGGCTATATGTTCGAGCCGAAAAAGGCCGACACTCTGGCGGCGATCACTTTCTGGGGGGCGATTATCCTGACCGTGATCCTGTGGGTCGCTCTGTTTTCAACCGGCAAAGTACAGGTGATGTTATGAGCGATAGCTATCTGAATGAACGCTCCGCCAAGGACTGGAAAAAATCCCATAAGCATGGCGCGGGTGAATGGCTGGCTGAACGCGGCACGTCGCTGATCCTGCTGCCGCTGACCCTGTGGGCGGTATGGAGCGGTTACCAACTGGCCGGTCAAGGCGTCGATGCGGCGCTGGCTTTTGCGAAAACCCCGCTTAATGCCGGTTTGATCGCGGCGATATTTGTGGTTTCCGGCTGGCACATGTTTATGGGCCTCAAGGTCATCGTTGATGACTATATCGGTAAGGATGGCACGCGCGGCTTCCTGAACCTGCTTAATCTTCTGTTCTGCCTCGCCGTCACCGGTGCGGCCCTGTATGCGCTCTTTCTGCTGGTTAGGTCCTAAGTCCCATGACAAAGTCTTACAACATCATCGAACATGAATACGATGTGGTGGTCGTGGGTGCCGGTGGTGCGGGCCTGCGCGCCGCACTGGGTGCCGGTCAGGCGGGCCTTAAGACCGCCTGTATCACTAAGGTGTTCCCGACCCGCTCGCACACCGTGGCCGCTCAAGGCGGTGTGGCCGCCTCGCTGGGCAATATGGGCGAAGACAAGTGGGAATGGCACATGTACGACACCGTCAAGGGGTCGGACTGGCTGGGCGATCAGGACGCCATTGAATACCTCGTGCGCAATGCTCCCAAGGCGGTCTATGAGCTGGAACACTGGGGCGTGCCGTTCTCACGGACCGAAGACGGCAAGATTTATCAGCGTCCGTTCGGCGGCATGACTAAGAACTTCGGCGAAGGCCCGGTGCAGCGTACCTGCGCCGCGGCTGACCGTACCGGCCATGCCATGCTGCATACCCTGTATGGTCAGTCTCTGCGCGAAGACGTTGAGTTCTTTATCGAATATTTCGCGCTTGATCTGATCATGGATGATGGCGTGTGCCGTGGTGTGACCTGTCTTAAGCTTGATGACGGCACGATCCATGTGTTCCGCGCCCATCTGGTTATTCTGGCGACTGGCGGTTATGGCCGCGCCTACTTCTCGGCCACCTCGGCCCACACCTGCACGGGTGATGGTAATGCGATGGTGTTGCGCGCCGGCCTGCCGTTGCAGGATCTTGAGTTCGTGCAGTTTCACCCGACCGGCATCTATGGCTCCGGCTGCCTGATTACCGAGGGTGCACGCGGCGAAGGTGGGTATCTGACCAACTCGGCCGGTGAGCGCTTCATGGAGCGTTATGCCCCGTCCGCCAAGGATCTGGCGTCGCGCGATGTCGTGTCGCGTTCGATGACCATGGAAATCCGCGAAGGTCGCGGCGTGGGCCCCAATAAGGATCACATCTTCCTGCATCTGGATCACCTGCCGCCCGACCTGCTGCATAAGCGTCTGCCGGGGATATCCGAGTCGGCCAAGATTTTTGCCGGTGTCGATGTCACCAAGGAACCGATCCCGGTCATTCCGACCGTCCACTACAATATGGGCGGTATTCCGACCAATTATCACGGCGAAGTCCTGAATAAGGTCAACGGCGATCCGGATTCGGTTGTGCCCGGCCTGATGGCTGTGGGCGAAGCGGCCTGCGTGTCGGTACATGGCGCTAATCGTCTGGGTTCCAACTCGCTGATCGACCTTGTGGTGTTTGGCCGCGCCTGCGGCCTGCGCGCCAAGGAAGTGGTTAAGCCCGGTGTGGCCCACAAAGATATCGGCAAATCCGCCGTTGATGCCCATCTGGCCCGCCTTGAAAAGTTCCGCACCGCATCGGGTTCAACTCCGGTCGCTGATCTGCGCCTTAAGATGCAACGCGCCATGCAGGAAGACGCCGCTGTCTTCCGTACCGGTGAGACCTTGCAACAGGGTGTCAATCGTCTGGCGGAAATTTTCACGGCCTCCAGCGATATCGGCATCAAGGATCGCGGCCTGATCTGGAACACTGACCTGATCGAAGCGCTGGAATATGACAACCTGATCGGTCAGGCGGTGGTCACGGTCAATTCGGCCCTGAACCGTCAGGAAAGCCGTGGCGCACATGCCCGTGAGGACTTCCCGAACCGTAATGACGACGACTGGATGAAGCACACCCTGGCGTGGCTTGATCTGTCGTCAGGCAAGGTCACGATCGATTACCGTCCGGTTCATACCTACACCATGACCAATGACATCGCCTACATTGCCCCCAAAGCCCGCGTGTACTAGGAGTGAATTATTATGGTTGAACTGACGCTCCCTAAACGCTCGCAGATCAAGACCGGTAAGCGCTATAAGGCCCCGTCCGGTGCCAAGAATGTCCGTGTCTACAAGATCTACCGCTTCGATCCGGAAACCGGTGAAAACCCGCGCTGGGACAAGTACGAAGTCGATGCCAAGGCCCACGGGCCGATGCTGCTCGACAGCCTGATCTACATCAAGAACAACGTCGATTCGACCCTGTCGTTCCGCCGTTCCTGCCGCGAAGGCATCTGCGGGTCGTGCGCCATGAACATCGGTGGCCGTAATACATTGGCCTGTACCAAGGGCCACGATGAGTTTTCCGGTGAGATCACCATTGCCCCTCTGCCGCACATGCCGGTGGTCAAGGATCTGGTGCCGGATTTGTCGGGCTTCTATGCGCAGTACGCCTCGGTTGAGCCCTATCTGCAATCGACGACGCCCGATCCTGAAAAAGAGCGCCTGCAAACACCGGCGTCGCGCGATAAGCTGGATGGCCTTTATGAGTGCATCCTGTGCGCGTGCTGTTCGACCTCATGTCCGTCCTATTGGTGGAATCAGGACAAGTATCTGGGTCCCGCGGCTCTGCTTCAGGCCTATCGCTGGATCGCGGATTCGCGCGACGATAAGACCAAGCAGCGTCTGGAATCGCTCGAAGACCCGTTCAAGCTTTATCGTTGCCATACCATCATGAACTGCGCGCAGGTCTGCCCCAAGGGGCTTAACCCCGCCAAGGCGATTGCGGAAATTAAAAAGATGATGCCTAATAAGTGATACGACACATAAAGGGGGGAATATGCCAATCACCATCGGGTCAATGCAATCAAAGATCAAAAGCAAAGAAGGCTTTGATATAGTCTTCAAGAACTCTGACGGTCGAGATCGTAATGATAGTGCTCATTTGCGTAGGCGATATGGCTTCTTATTGAAAGCTAAAGGCAGTTTTACCGTTAGTGAATGGAAGGAAAAACGGTTTAAGTATCGCTTTCCTGAATATGAATGTGATGTTCTGGATGGCAATGGGAATATATGTGCCAATCAAATGAAGCTCATTAATCTTAGAAAAACTTACGTTTAAAAAGTATTGTATGCCTAAAATTATCTACATCGAACAAAATGGCGAGCGCCACGAGATTGACGCCAAGGTCGGCAATACTGTCATGGAAGGCGCGATTAAGAATAACGTGCCGGGCATTGACGCTGACTGCGGTGGCGCCTGCGCGTGCGCGACCTGCCATGTCTATGTGGCCGATGAGTGGTTCGAAAAAGTCGGCAATCCGTCGGTGATGGAAGAGAGCATGCTCGATTTCGCCCAGGATGTCCGCCCGACCTCGCGCCTGTCATGCCAGATCCGCATCACGGATGCGCTGGACGGCCTGACGGTTGAGTTGCCGGAAAGCCAGCACTAGTTTAAACAGCCCGTAAAATAAAATACGGGGACGATATGGCTGTCTTTACTGCCCAGTGGTTTCAGGCCTTTCTGCCGAAGCCCTTAGCTGTCAACCATTCCACACGTTTGCGCAGTGTTGCTGGCGCCTTTATCGGCATCGGTCTGACGGCGTTGTTGTGCCATTTGTGGAGCCTGCACAGCCATGCGGCCGTATGGCTGATGGCCCCGATTGGCGCCTCGGCGGTGCTGGTGTTTGCGGTGCCGTCCTCGCCTCTGGCCCAGCCGTGGCCGGTCATTGGCGGCAATACCCTTTCGGCCTTGTGTGGCATTGTGTGCGTTCACCTCATCCCTGATCCGGTGCTGGCAGCGGCGGCCGGTGTGGCCCTGGCAATCGGAGTCATGTTCTATGCGCGCTGTCTGCATCCGCCGGGCGGGGCGGCGGCTTTGCTGGCGGTGTTAACCCAGGCTGACTGGTCGTGGGCGCTGTTTCCGGCCTTTACCAATTCAACCCTGCTGGTGCTGGCGGGGATTGCCTATAACAACCTGACGCGCCATTCCTATCCACATATTGCTATAGCAACAACGCCGCAGACCACAGGCCTGAGCCGGTTCAGAGACAGCGACATCGATGCCGTCATGGCGCGTTTTAACGAAGTCATCGACATCAGCCGCGATGATCTGCGCGCCATTCTGCAATTGACCGAGCTTCAGGCCTATCGCCGTCAGATGGGTGAGATGCTGTGCAAGGATATCATGACCGAAAATCCGGTGTCGGTGGTGTTTGCCACCGAACTGAACGAAGCCTGGGCGCTGATGAAAAAGCACGATATCAAGGCCCTGCCGGTGCTGGACCCTCAGCGACGGGTGCTGGGTATGGTCACCTTGGCCGACTTCATGCGCCATTCCGGGGCCGACCGTTTCGAGGATATCGGGGTTAAGCTTAAGGCGCTGGTCAAGCGCACCGACAGCCCCTATTCCGACAAACCCGAAGTAGTGGGGCAGATCATGCAGACCGGCATTAAAACCGCCTCTGAAACGGATCATGTCGTCGAACTGTCGCCCCTGTTTTCCGAAAATGATCTGCGCCATGTGCCGGTTGTGGACGCCACCCGAAGGCTGGTGGGGATCATTACTCAGTCTGATCTAATGCGGGCCTTATACCATCAGGCGGCGTAATTTGAACTATGTTCACATTTGTATTGAACGACGTTCAAAAATGATCTAGTTTCCTCCAGTCCGGACGGCAAATTCGTGCCTTATGTCCGGTTCAGGAACGATATCCATGACGGAACCCCTCGTCACCCCAACCTCATCGCCACCCCCGCTACCCAGAGCTAAGCCTCAAGCCATGCGTACCCGCGGCGGCAAACTTATTATTGTTTGCGTACTGGCCGTGCTCATGTCCATTCCGGCCTTTCTGGTGTTCGGTCTGTTGATGGAGCGCACAAACCGGGCCGACACCGTGGCCCGCGAAATTGGCGGCCTTATGGGCGGCCGTCAGGTGTTCATGGGGCCAGTGATCGCCGTGCCCTATACGAATCCCGGAAAGGTCGCCATTGATGCCAAGGGCAACCGGACGGTTGGCGCGCCCGAATCCGGCACGCTGATTGTGTTCCCGGCCACGGGGCAAGCGACGGCCGCCACCAAAAGCGAAGTCCGCGCCCGCTCAATGTTCCGCGTGCCAGTCTATACGTCCGACATTGCGTTCAAAGCCCGTTTTGATTTGTCGAAGGTTCAGGCTGCCCTGCCCGCGGCGACCCTTAACTGGGCGGATGCGCAGGTTTTGTCGGGTGCTTCGGATAGCCGCGGCGCGCGCACCGATATATTAGCGAAGGTCAATGGCACGGCTTTGACACTGGCGCCGTCCGGCTATGGCCAGCAAGCTATGGCGGGCACGGGTGACGAGGGCGGCGGATCGATGGATCTGTTTTCAACGCCGGTGTCTGGCCTGACGCCGGATCAGCCGGTCGATGTTGCGCTCAATATGACCTTTACCGGCGCGGAAAAAATTGCCTTTCTGGCCTTTGCCAAAACGACCGAGGCCAAAATCACCGGCGACTGGAACTTCCCGTCTTTTGGCGGTGGCTTCCTGCCCGTGACCCGCAGCCTGCCGCGCAATCCGGCGGTCGCCCCCTCGCAAGGTGAGCAAGTGACCAAAAAAGGCTTTGCGGCGAGCTGGTCGGTGCCGTTTGTGGCGCGGGGTATGCCGGCCGCCGTTGATATGAGCCAGTTGTCTAACCTTGGTCGTTCGGAACTGTCTGTGACGTTTGTTGAGCCGACCAACCCTTATCAGTCCGTAGGGCGGTCGCTGAAATATGCGCTGCTGTTCATCGGTCTGGTGTTTCTGACCTACTTTCTGTTTGAGACCACCTCAAAGCGGGAGTTGCATCCGGCGCAATATATTCTGGTCGGACTGGCGCAGATTACCTTTTACCTGCTTCTGTTATCGCTGGCAGAGCGGATCGGGTTTGATGCCGCGTTTGCGGTGGCGGCTGGGGCGACGGTGCTGCTGATCTCAGGCTATGCCGGTTTGATTTTCTCAAGCCTGTGGCGATTTATCGGTGCACTGGGGGCGTTCAGCTTGCTCTATGGCCTGATCTATATCCTGATGCGGATGGAAGATTATGCGCTGCTGGTCGGCGCCGTGTCAGCCTTCCTAGTCATTGCGATCGTCATGATCCTGACGCGCAACATCAACTGGTACGGGCGTGAACCGTTCGGCAAATTATCAGAGGAAAACTAAAACCAAGGCGCGGGCGTTAAGGCCCGCGCCTTTTTTCACGCCACCCAGACCGTGTTGTCATCGGTATCGGCAGCGTCATCCTGTGGTGCAGCCTCTGGTTCCGTCGCCTCTATATCGTTCTGATGGGGCAGGTGGATCGAGAAGGTCGCCCCTTCGGAGGGTTCAGACTCCAGCGTAATCCAGCCGCCGTGCAGTTCAGTCAGGGCCTTGACCAGAGCGAGCCCCAGACCCGGGCCGCCGCGCTCACGCCCGACATAGCGGTCAAAGATATGGGCTTGTTTATCGTAGGGAATCCCACGGCCTTTGTGGCTGACTTCAAGGCGCAGCGTATCGCCCTCACGGTCGGTTTTCAGCACAATCGCCGTGTCAGCCGCCGCATTGCGCTGGGCATTATCAATCAGGTGATCCAGCATCTGCCCCAGCCGGCGCGGATCGACCCGGATCACGGCATCATCGCTCAGACCCATATGCTCAAAGCGCAGATTCCGCGTTGATAACACACCATCAAGCCTTAAGCCCAGATCATGCAGGATCGTACCAAAGGTCACGTCCGACAGGGAAATCTGCATTTCCCCGGCATCCATTTGCGCCATATCGAGCACGTCGTCGATGGAGCGCGCCAGTTCACGACCGGCGCTTTGGATCGCTGTAAGATAGTTCAGTTGTTTCTCGTTAAGGCCCGCCGACTGTGAGGTCATAAGCTCCGAATAGCCAACGATGGTGGTCATCGGCGTGCGCAGTTCATAGGACACATTGGCCACGAATTCGCGCTTCAGGCGGACCGATTCATTGAGCGCCATGTCGCGGTCTTCGATGGCCTGCTCCAGATTGCGGGTGGCGGTGATATCGGCAAAGGCCACCAGCGTCGCGCCATCCGGCAAGGGTTGGGTGCGCCAGCGCGCCAGTCGCCCGTCCGAGACACGGATCTCGCCCATTTGCGGGGCGCGGGCAATCGGATCAGTATCCGTGACGCGCGCCTTAAGCTCGGCCCAGAAGCCTTTGTCGTGAACCAGCGGCAGACACAGTTCGGCCATGACGGAAAAATCCATCATGGTCACCATGTCTTCGGCCGACAGGTGCCAGAACGCATCAAAGGCGGCATTGCGCAGCCTTAATTTGCCATCCGACCCGAACACACTGACGGCATCCAGAAGCTGATCCAGTGTGGCGCGTTGCACCTGAATCAGGGAGTTAAACTGGGATTTGAGTTTCAGTTCGTCGGTTTTGTCGACATAAAGGGTCAGCAGCCCCCCCAGTGGATGGGGCTGACGCACGACCTTTAGTGAGCGTCCGCCCGGCAGGCTCCACATCTCATCAGGGGCGATGTCCTTGAGGCCGTAAAACTCCAGTTCCTGTGCCTTCCACTTGGAATAGTCGCCCATTTCCGGCAGGCGGCGTTTCTGGCGCAGACGATCCAGCAACTCACCGTGGGTTGGACGTTCCGCCAGCCATGCCGGGTCAAGATCCCACAGGGTCTCGAACGCACGGTTATGGAAAGTCAGGCGCTTTTCTGGCCCAAAGATCGCCACGGCATCTTCGAGACGATCAAGGGTTTCATCATGAGCCTTGGCATGACGTTTGAGGGCATCACGGCTTTCTTCGGCCTCGGTCACATCCAGCGCATAGGCGGCAAAATAGCCTTCTGATAACGGCTCAACCGTCACCGCAAACGCACGTCTTTGCCCGCCAATCGTCAGCCAGCGAAAGCCTTCGCGGTGGCTGGCCGTGGCCACAGCTTCCTGCACCAGCGCATCAGCCGAGCGATCAAGGCTTAAGTCGCGTTCACGGGCATCGGCAAGGCTTTCCGCTTCAACGGCTTTCAACCAGGCGCTATTGGCCCAGACCAGACGGCCGTCTTTGGAGACGATCCAACATGGTGCGGGCAAGTGCTCGGCCATTTGGGCGAACGGTCCCGACGACAGGGAGGTCTGTGCGCCGGCTATGGCCAGCCTGATCCAGGCGGTGGCCCCTGAAGGGCGGCCTTCGACAATCAGGGTTTTACCCGCCACGCCCACGGCTTTTTCGGCGAATATTTCAAAGCGGCAGGGTTTACCGGCCTCAATCAGAGCCTTGAGATCGGCCTCGGCCTGCGGAGAACTTTGGCTTAAGGCCTCCAAAACCCGCGGCGCACAATCGGTTATATCGCTATCACCATAGGGCACACCCAAGGCCTCGGCGCAGGCTTTCAGGGTTTCATCCCCCCATACCAGCCGCACCATGTCATCTTCGACCGCCAGAAACGCTTCATCGAACGCTGATGTGGCGGCATCCAGTTCTGACAACATGGTCTGTTTCAGGCCAAGGTCGGCTTTGAGCGCGTCACGCTGCGCCCCCAGAGTGCCGCGCTGCCGCCACGACAAAAAAGTCGTTGATAAAGCCAGGGCGAGTGACCCTCCGGCAACGGCTAAGGCTATGGCGGATACATCCATGCGCTACATTCAGGCTTTTTAAGGTGACGAAAACGAATCAGATAGTTTGACATGATAAATCAAGTTGATTCCGCAGCCTTCAACAAAATAAGCCTGCGCTGAATTTAACCGGTATTCACCCTTTGGAAACCTGTGGCCGCGTTATAGAGTAGCAACGGTTTTGGATAGGTTCGGATCATGGCCAGCGTACGCTACCCCATTGCCCTTCATGGCATCGATGTCCTCAATAGCTGGGCATCGAAAGGGTTTGCGCGTGCGGCCCGTGAATCTGAGGCTATGGCTGAGTCCGGCAAATCCGTGCAGTTTGTATCAGAGGTTTTAGGCCCTCAGTTTGAAACCGAAGCTGCCGCGCTTGATTATTACAGCGCGCAGTACCCGCAGTTGCTTGAGGATGCGCGACCCGGATCGCGGTTTACACCGGATGCGGCGGATAATTTTGCCCGGCTTATGTGCCGTGCCGAGCCAGTGAAATCGGCCAAGCGCACAACCCCCGCCATGACCGGCGGCCAGCGCTGGCCCACGCCGGCAAAGCCGGCCAAATCAGTCTGGCAACTCAGTGTGTCCTATTGGAAGATCATCCCAAAGCGGGTGGCCAAACCGGCCGCCAGCCTTGAGCCCTATGTTCAGGCGCGGGCCGTGCGTAAAAAAGCATTAGGGCAAGCGCTGACACCGGAAGAGGTGCAGGCACTGGCCGCGAATCCGCTGATGTCCTACCGTCCGCAAAAGGCGCTCGATATCGGCCTTTTTGAATTTATTCCGCCGGATAATCCCAGTATTATTATCGCAGATGAATAGCTATTTGGGCGCGCGTTTAGCCAGAATTCGTTGCAGGGTACGGCGGTGCATATTCAGGCGCCGCGCCGTCTCAGAGACATTCTGGCCGCACAGGGTATAGACCCGCTGAATGTGCTCCCAGCGCACCCGGTCGGCTGACATGGGGTTTTCCGGCGGGGCAGGGCTGTGAGCCTCAATCGCCAGCAGAGCCTTGACCACATCATCGGCATCTGCGGGCTTTGATAAGTAATCAACGGCACCGGATTTTACGGCGGCGACGGCGGTGGCGATATTGCCATAGCCGGTCAGCATAATAGCGCGGGCATCAGGGCGTTTGGCGTGCAGGGCTTCAACCGCCCTCAGCCCATTGCCATCTTCAAGGCGCATGTCCATGACCCCGAAAGCCGGAGGCGTGGCCTCAATAATCGTCAGGGCCTCAGCCACACTTTCAGCCGCAGTAACCTGAAAACCGCGGGCTTCAAGCGCGCGGGCCAGACGCTGGCGGAACGGGGCATCGTCATCCAGCAAGACCAAGGTCTTATCCGCAAGCTCGGCAAGTTTTTCGCTGACCGCGTCTGTCATGGTTCTATTCCTGATATCTGCATCTGATCGCGCCGCCACATGGCTTTCACCTGCGCGCCGCCCTCATCCCGGTTGCCGAAGCTTAACCGGGCACCTGAATATTCGCATAGGGTCTTGGCGATAAAAAAGCCCAGCCCCATGCCGCCGGGGTTATGACGCAGTTGCGCCTTAACGTCACTGTGACGCGTTGACACATAGGGCTCACCCAGCCGCGATAGGATTTCCGGCGCAAAGCCAGGCCCATCATCTTCGACGCTTAAGGCCACGTAAGCGTCGAAGACCTCAACCCGTATCCAGACCTGAGAGGCGGCGAAATCAACGGCATTTTCCACAAAGGCGGAAACGGCGTGCAGCCATTCCGGCCGGCGTTTGATGGTTATGGCCTCAGGCATGCCATCTTCGACCATAATATCAATATGGATGGTCTTGCCGAAATGCTGAAAGGGCTCAGCGATTTCTTCCAGAAAAGCGCGCAGGGGCATCTGGTCATAGACCTGATCCACCGTCTCCGGTTTTTGCGACAGGGTTTTGAGGATGTCGCGGCAGCGCTGGGACTGCGACACCAGAAGCGCGGCGTCTTCGTGCAGCGGATCATCCGGTTTCAGGGCCAGCATCATTTCCTTGGCGACCACCTGAATCGTACCTAATGGTGTGCCCAGTTCATGGGCGGCGGCGGCGGCAAGGCCCCCAAGCGCCGACAGGCGGTGCTCTTTTTCCATGACGGCGCGCGTGGCTTCCAGCGCCTGCTCCATACGGCGCGCCTCTAACGCCGCTTGCCAGGCATAGCCGGCGGTAAAAACGATCCCGATCAGCAGGGCGAATAAAAACCCCAGACGATACATGGGCGGCAGATAAAGCGATTGGCCTTCCGGCCAGGGCAGGTCAAGCGACCAGAAAAACAGGCTCATTGATGCCAGCAGTGCCACGCAGATCACCGCCACGCCGTGCCTCGTCGGCAGGTTGGCCGCCGCCACGGTTGGGGGCGCCACCAGCATCAGGCAAAACGGATTGCTAAGACCGCCGGTCACACCGAGAAGAGCCGCCAGTTGCAGCGTATCAAACCCAAGTTGCACCGCCGCTTCCCAGTCCTTAAGCTGTGACCGCGACCGCCCCCCCAGCATCAGCAGGGCATTTAGCCAGACGCTGGCGGCGATGATCGACAGACATAGGGTGAGGTTAATCTCATAGCCAAATCCAAAGGCAACCAACACCACCATCAGGGTCTGACCAAAAATAGCCAGCCAGCGCAGGAACACCAAGGTGCGCAGGCGCAGGTGCTCCCGTCCTCCCAATGGCGGGGCTTCTGCGACATTCAGCGCCTTGAAATCAAGACCGATCCGCTTAAAGGTTTGGCTAAAATCCATGAATGGCCTATTGAGGCGGGAATTAGATCGCTATGAGTTTACATGGAAACATCATAACGATCTAAGTTTTTGTTTTGACGCAATATTGATGCGAAAAACCGCTTACACTTTTTCGCATATTGCTCTAATCAGAGGTGAGTAAATAGATGATGAAATCGCGCCTGACAATTATCCTTATTGTTTTTGTGGGATTATTCGCCCTGATCGGGTCTTATTGGTACACTACGTTGAAGGCGGCGCCGGGTGGGTCATCGCAGGTCGATCCGTCAGTCAAGGTCGGTGGCGATTTTACCATGATCGACCAGAATGGCCGTGCGGTCACGCAAGATATCCTCAAAGGCAAATGGTCGGCAGTATTTTTCGGCTTTACTTATTGCCCCGATATATGCCCTCTGACCTTGCAACACCTCAATGCGGTGCAAAAGGAACTGGGTGATAAGGCCAAGGATTTTCAGATCGTGTTCGTCACCGTCGATCCAGAACGCGACAGTCCGGCGGCCATGAAATCCTACATCGAAAGCCCCGGCTTTCCCGGTGGCGTGATCGGCCTGACCGGCACAGCGCAGCAGGTGGATGATATCGCCAAGGTGTACCGCGCCACCTATTCCAAATCGGGTGAGGGCGAGGATTACACCATGAACCATACGGCCGTGATCTATCTGATGAATCCAAAGGGCGAGTTCGTCTTACCCCTGGGGCGCGAAATATCCCCTAAAGACAGCGCTGACATGATCCTCAAGGAAATGCGGTGATATCAGTTCGGGCAGGGCGTTTGAAATGCTGCACCTGCTCATCACATCTTGGTTTTAAGCCGCAGTAACCTATTGGCAGCTTTGCTGTGATAGGGTTTAGTGGAGTGTCGCCGTGCGGCAGGATAAACCAAGGTAGAGTCCAGATGCTGTATTCGTTTCATGAGTACGCCTATTATTCGGCAGCCCCTATGCGGGCGCTGGCGCAGATGACCCGTGATTTCTGGGGGTCAAAGGCTAATCCGGCCTCTGACACCGCTCTGGGGCGCACGATTTATGCCTCGGCTGAACTGTTTTCCAATGTCACCCGCCGCTATGGTAAACCTGACTGGCGCATCGACAGTGTCACCATCAATGATACACCAGTACGCGTGCAAATTGTCGAGGACTGGAAAACGCCGTGGGTGAAACTGCTGCGTTTTCAGCGCGATAATGCCGATCTGCGCCGGGCCGGGGTCAAAAAAACCGCACCGGCGGTGCTGATCGTCGCCCCTCTGTCAGGTCACTATGCCACTCTGCTGCGTGGCACGGTGCAGGAGTTCCTGCTCGATCACGATGTCTATATCACCGATTGGGTCAATGCCCGTCAGGTGCCCGTGTTAGAGGGCCGGTTTGATTTCTACAGCTATATGGACCACATTCAGCAAATGCTTGAGGCCATAGGTTCACGTATCCATGTGGTCGGGGTCTGCCAGCCGGGGCCGCCGGTTCTGGCGACAGCCTGCCTGATGGCTGAAGAGAACCATCCCAACCGTCCGGCCTCCATGACCTTTATGGGCTCGCCGATCGATGCGCGGTTCAACCCGACGGTCACTAACAATCTGGCCGAAGAGCGTCCGTTTGCCTGGTTCAAATCGAACATGGTTCATAATGTCCCGCCGCCCTATCCGGGTGTGGGTCGCCGGGTCTATCCGGGCTTTGTGCAGCTCTATAGCTTTATGAGCATGAACGAAGAGCGCCACATGGATGCGCTGAAAACCTATTTCAGCAATCTGGTCGAAGACGATGGCGACGGGGTGGAAAAGCACCTTGAATTCTACGATGAATATCTGGCTGTGCTCGATCTGACCGAAGAGTTCTATCTGCAAACCATCGATCTGGTCTTCCAGAAACATGCCCTACCCAAGGGAGAACTGGTTCACAAAGGTCGTACCGTGAAGCCGCACGCCATCACCGATATCGCCCTGATGACGGTCGAGGGTGAAAAGGATGATATTTCCGGCGTCGGTCAGACCCAGGCCGCTCATGAAATTTGCCCCAATATCCCCGCCGACATGAAAGAGCTTTATGTGCAGGCCGGGGCCGGTCACTACGGGGTGTTCAATGGTCGCCGGTTCCGCGAAAGCATCTATCCGAAAATCCGCGACTTTATTGCGAAGACGGATGCGAAACTATAAGTCGCGCTTTTGTAACGAAAACCGCTGACACTTTTCGGAAAGCGCTTTAAATTAGGCTGATGCTATGGAAGCGCGAATCGCCGGATTTTAAAGGCTTAGGTCACGGCGATATCGTCACGCTGGAAGACGTGTCGCTGCGCCTGAAGGTCAATGGTCGCGCCCGCCGTATATCTCTGCGCATCGACAATAAATCCGGTGAGGCGATCCTAAGTGTGCCTCATGTACGTGAGGTGACGCAAGCCATTGCGTTTGCGCGCACCCGCCTTGACTGGGTTCGCAAATTTAGCGCCAAAAAACCGAAAGCCGCTATGTTCGCACCGGATATGGATATTCCCTACCGTGGCAGTACTCTGGCGCTTAAGTCCTCCGGTAATATGGCGGCGGCCCGGTTTCTGAAAACCAATGAAGGCCTGATCCTGACGGCAGGTGGTCAGGATGAGGCCTATGCCCGCCGTGTGTCGCGCTACCTGTCGAAACAGGCGCTGGAGTTTGCCCAGACCTATACCGAAGATTATGCCCAAAGCCTTGGCTATAGCGGCGTGAAAGTCGCCATTTTCGACCCTAAGGGCCGGTGGGGGTCATGTACGCCGTCGCGTCAGGCCATCCGCTATTCCTGGCGGCTGATCATGGCTCCGGAGCCGGTGTTTGCCTATGTGTGCGCGCACGAAGTGGCCCACCTGAAACACCCGCATCATCAGCCGCCGTTCTGGGCGGAGGTTGAGCGCATATTCGGCGACTACAAACCCGCGCGGCAATGGCTGAAAACCCACGGTCACAGCCTGTTTGCCTATGGAGCCGGTTAGCGCTTACTGATTGCGCCTTTGGGCCTCGGAGAAAATGTCGTCTGCATTGGCGGGTGCCGGTTGTGGCTGATCTTCGGGGTTAGGGATCGGCTCCATAGTTACCATCGGCGGCACGGCATTATCGTTCGCCGCCGGGCTTGAATTCAGCAGTTCATCAACGGCGGCACTGGCGGCTTCATCCATTTCGCTGACCGGGCCGGTGGGGATGGCGCTGGTCTTGATGCGGGTCAGGGCCGACGCCATGAAATCGCGCCAGATCGCAGCCGGGGTGCCGCCACCGGTCACGCGGGCCATTGGCGTATTATTGTCGCGTCCGACCCACACCGCCGTGGTAAAGCCGCCGGTATAGCCAACGAACCAGGCATCGCGGTAGTCGCTGGTCGTGCCGGTCTTCCCGGCCAGATCATAGTTGCCGGGGATCTTGATGCCGTTGCCGGTGCCGGAAATGACCACTTGCCGCATCATCTGGTTCATATAGGCCAGGGGCGGGTTGGCAATGACTTGGGTGCGAACATCTTCGCGGTACTGATAAAGGATTTTGCCCGAAGTCGTGCGGATACGGATCACGCCGTGAGGCGCGACCTTATAACCACCGTTGGAGAAGGGCACATAGGCGCGCGCCATCTCAAGCGGGGTCAGGCTGGCCGTCCCCAAAGCCATCGCGGGGTCAGTATTGATCTTGGATTCGATGCCTAAGCGGCGGGCGGCGCGGGCGACGTTTTCACGGCCGACATCATTGGCGACGCGGGCCGCTACGGTGTTGATCGACTGGGCCAGTGCCGTCTGCAGATCCATCGGGCCTAAGAACTTTTTGGTGTAATTTTCCGGCGACCAGCCGCCGATTTCAAACGGTTCATCGACCACCGGCGTCAGCGGGTTATATCCGGCCTCCATTGCCGCCAGATAGACGAAGGGTTTGAAGGATGACCCCGCCTGACGGTGGGCCTCAATCGCGCGGTTGAACTGGCTGTCGGCATAGGAAACCCCGCCGATCAGGGCCCGCACCCGGCCTTCGCCGTCAATGGCGACAAGGGCGGTTTGTTCGACCTTTTTCTTGGCGTCGCGTTCCATAATGCGCTGAACGGCACGTTCGGCATCGGTCTGGATGGCCAGATCGAGCGTGGTCTCGACGATCAGGTCTTCCTTAGCCGAAGCGGCAATCGGCTGCACTTCGCTGCTTAACCAGTCGATAAAATAGAGGGCGTGGGCGGTGGCCAGGGTCTTGGTGACCTTTAAGGGTTTTGAGACAGCTTCGGCGCGTTGCTCAGGTGTGATAACGCGGGCTTCGACCATTTCGTTGAGCACGATGTTGGCGCGGTTCTGGGCGCGCTCGCTGTCGGACAGCGGTGAATAGCGCGACGGCCCCTTCATCATGCCGGCCAGCAACGCCGACTCGGCAATGGTCAATTCCTTGGCCGGTTTATTGAAATAACGCTGAGAGGCGGCTTCGATCCCGTAAGCGCCGGCCCCAAAATAGACGCGGTTGAGATAGAGTGCCAGAATTTCCTTTTTGGTGAATTTCAGCTCCAGCTTGACCGCCATGATCAGTTCCTGAATCTTGCGCTTCATATTCTGATCGGACGACAGGAACAGGTTTCGTGCCAATTGCTGGGTAATGGTTGACCCACCGGCCAGATTGCCGCCCTTTTTGGTCACATTGCGCACGGCAGCACGCATAATGCCCACCGGATCAAAGCCGGGATGGTGATAAAAACGGCGATCCTCGACCGCCAGAAAGGCGGCGGGCACATAGGGCGGCAACTCATCGAGATTAACCGGCGGGGCCGACTGCGACCCCTGCACGGCGATCAAGGCGCCGGAACGATCCAGATAGGTAATGGCGGGTTGTTTTTCGACCTTATCGATATCGTCGATCGACGGCAGGCCAAACGAAAACACCGCTATAAAGGCGGTGACAAAGATGATCGCCCACACCCCAAGCACTGTGGCCCAATAGATGAACGCCTTCAGCGGGGGTCGTTTAAATTGCAGGGCCATGCACGTCCTCTGGTCACCGGATAATCAAACTTAATCTTCGAGGTTAATTTCGTCAAAATTATGCGCGCGATTTAAAGCGGCGTCACGCATTGTTTTGATCTGTGAAAGGCCCCCCGAATAGGCTTATAGCTCATAGGATATATAGAATCACATGAAAAGTGCTTAATGAGTCAGGCCTTACGGCAATTGCCACACGCATCCGCGCCCGCTGACATGGCGGCGGCGGTAAAGTGCCTGCGGGATACCTTTGGCTATGAACGTTTTCGCGGTGAGCAAACGCCGGTGATTGAGGCGATCCTGCGCGGTGAGGACGTGCTGGCCATTCTGCCGACCGGTGGCGGCAAAAGCCTGTGCTATCAGATCCCCGCCCTGATCCGTCCGGGATTTGGTCTGGTAATATCCCCGCTGATTGCCCTGATGAGCGATCAGGTGCAGGCTCTAGAAGCCAAGGGCGTGCGCGCCGCGCGCATGGATTCATCGCTCAGTTCGCAGGAGCGCGCCCGCCTGTGGGACGCCGCCCGTGACGGCGATCTTGATCTGTTGTACCTGTCGCCCGAAGGACTGGTGCAGCCCTATGTCCTGGACCGGTTGGCCCAGCTTGAGGTCAATCTGATTGCGATCGATGAAGCCCACTGCGTCTCTCAGTGGGGCCATGATTTCCGGCCAGAATACCGCGCCCTGGGGCAGCTCAAGGGGCTGTTTCCAAATGTCCCGACCCTGGCCCTGACGGCTACGGCCGATGCCCATACCCGTCAGGACATCAAGGCGGCCTTGCGCATAACCCATGCCACTGAGGTGATCGGCAGCTTTGACCGGCCGAACCTGTCATTGCGCTTCGTGCGCCGCAAAGGGCCGGTCATCAAACACATTCTTGAGGTGTTGAAAAAACAGCCCAAGGCGGGCGGTATTATCTATTCAGGGTCACGCGACGGCACCGAAAAGCTAGCCCGGCAACTGGTGGATCAAGGCTACCGCGCTGAAGCCTACCATGCCGGTTTGTCAGCGGTTGAGCGCGAAGACCGGCTGACGCGATTTTTATCGGGCTATACGCCGATCATGGTGGCGACCATCGCCTTTGGGATGGGCATTGATAAGGCCGATGTCCGCTTTGTGATCCATGCCGATCCGCCCGCGTCACTGGAGGCCTACTGGCAGGAAGTCGGTCGGGCGGGGCGCGACGGCAAACCGGCGGCGGGTGTGTGTTTTTATACTTCGACGGATCTCGGCTGGGCCCTGCGGCGTCAGAATTTGCGTGAGCGGGATGGGGCGCCTGTCCAAAGCCATACGCAGGAAAAGGCCCTCAGCTTTCACCGCTTTATGATGGAACCCGGTTGCCGTCAGGACATGGTGCGGCAATATTTCGGCGAAGGGGCAGGTAAACCGTGCGGCCACTGCGATAACTGCCTGTCGCGCTCAAAGCCTTCTGATCTGACCGAAGCCGCACAGATGCTGATGTCGGCGCTCTATCGTTTTAATGGCCCGCGCGGCCGCA
This sequence comes from Asticcacaulis machinosus, assembly GCF_028550435.1. Lineage (GTDB taxonomy): Bacteria > Pseudomonadota > Alphaproteobacteria > Caulobacterales > Caulobacteraceae > Asticcacaulis > Asticcacaulis machinosus. The sequence continues at coordinate 850,254 of NZ_JAQQKV010000002.1, forward strand.
AAAAGCTGATTGACCATGTGCTGGGCAAGGAATCCGGCCCAAAGGATTTCAGCACGCGCATGAAAACCTTTGGTGTGGCTAAGGATTATGATGCCGATGAACTGGCGCTGGTGCTGGATTATTGCGAAGCACTGGGCATAATTGCTGAGGAAATGTTTGACGGCAATAAGCCGATTGTGGCCTTAAAAGACGCAGACCTGCTCAAAGCGTTGTGGCGTGGTGAAATTCCGGTCGAACTGCGCGTTTAATTATTTCTGAACCCGCCACAATCCCGACGTTAAAATACAAATATCGCGCCATGATTGCGCCGCGTGTCCGCCTTGTTCCGCGCGCAGCCTCATGCTCAGGATCATCACGATCCGCACGGGGAATAAAGATGCGCAAGCTGCTTTTGGCCGCTATGGCCCTCACTGTATCAATAAGCGTTGCGTCCAATGTACAGGCTCAGTCTCTGGCTCAATCTCCAGCCCGCGTTCAGGCGCAGGTGAGGGCCGATCTCAATACCTATATCCTGCTCGATCGTACTGGTTCCATGTCGTCGATGTGGACGGAAGCGCTCAGTTCCGTCAATGCCTATGCCGAAAATCTGGGTAAGTCTGATCTGGCCAAACCGTTTGACCGGAACCTGAAAACGCAGGTGACGCTGGCGGTGTTTGATGCGCAGGATGGGCTGCAATTCAATGTCTTGCGCAATAAGGTGGCCCCGCAAAACTGGCAGAATGTCACCAATGCCGAGGCCTCGCCGCGTGGCATGACGCCGCTTTATGATGCGATTGGGCAGATCATGGCCACGGCCAACCGGGACAATCCCAAAAAAGCGGTGATCGTCATCATGACCGATGGGCAGGAAAATGCCTCACGCGAAATGACCCAGAAAACGGTTAAGGCGGCATTGGATGCGGCTAAAAAGAAGGGTTGGGAAGTCGTGTTCCTGGGCGCTGATTTTGCCAATTTCTCGGACGCTGACGGCGTGGGGATTGAGCGTACCAAATCGATGGCCGTCGATAAATCAGCCCTGGGCGAGACTATGCAGCGACTGGCGAAAAAAAGCCGCGACTATGGCGTGGCTGCACCCGCAGCACCGGCGCCGGTGACCTTTGATGCCGAAGACCGGGCGGTGGCCAATGAAGAGGCGGTTAAGCAGAAACAGGGCCAATAGCGCCTTTTCAGGTTCTCAGTTTGCATCCCTCATGGCATAAGGCCGTGAGGGATGTTTTCGGGGACATTATGCGCATTTTCAAAGGTATGGTTGTAACGGCACTGATGGTGTTAACCGGCTGTGTCACTAATGATCCGGTCGGTTTAAATGATGCCGGTCGCAAGATTGCTATGGGCTATGTTGAAACCGCCCTGGCCGACCCCTTGCCGGTTTTATATGAAAAAGCCGCGGCGGGCAGCCCCTATGCTGAACTGACTTTGGGTTTGGCGCTGATCATGGGGCGCGGAGGCGACATACTTAAAAACACGGGCGAAAGATATGTGCTGAAAGCCGCATCGGCTTCGACATCAAAGACGATGAGCATCTATCAGCCGCCGGTGCGTCAGGGATTATCAGGTTCAGTGCAGAACATTCAGGTACATGATCCGGTGATAGACCGGCAGATTGTCACGGCGGCTCTGACCTGTGCGAAAGCTGTGAGTGCTAAGGCCGCCGTTATGCATGGCGGCGCGGTTTGTGGCGGCGAGGCGCAGTATCAACGCTTTCTAAGCTTACTTTAGTCCCAGTCTTCGGGCGGCAATCGGCATAAGCTGATAGCGCGACAAGGGGGCGATCGCGATGTCGGGCAGACTGGCCGGATCGACCCACAGGATTTCTGCGATTTCCGACTGCGCAGTAACCGGCTCGGAATGTTCGATGTAGAACACCTCGGCCAGAACCTGATGGCCGGTTTCATTGGCAGTCGGTGCGGTAAACTGGCCCAGAGGGGTGGCGTTATCTGATGTGATGTTGAGGCCGATTTCCTCGGTCAATTCACGTTGCAGGGCCGCAAAGGCCGCTTCACCGGCTTCGATCTTGCCGCCCGCCTGCATGAAAATGGGAGAACTGTGTTTGCGCACGATCAGGGCGCGGCGGGTCACGGGATCAACAATCAGACCAGTCGCCAGACGAATGATTTTGGGCATGTCTACCCCTTCGGATGAGCGGCGGCATAGGCGTTGAGCAAGCGTTCCGTATCGACCTGGGTATATTTCTGGGTGGTCGATAAGGATGCGTGGCCCAGCAACTCCTGAATAGAACGCAGATCGGCACCTGAACCCAACAAATGAGTAGCAAAGGAATGGCGCAGGGCATGGGGTGTGGCGCGATCCGTCAGCCCCAGCCGCCCACGCATCAGGGCCATGCTCGACTGCACCTGACGGGGGGACAGGTCGCCACCACGTTTGGCACGGAACAGTTTGTCATCGGGTGTCAGGCTAAACGGTTGCTGGGCTTTGTAGGTGTCAATGGCGGCGCGCACCTCATCCAGCACGGGCACAATACGCATCTTATTGCCCTTACCCATCATGCGCAGAGTATCGGACAGCGGCGTGTCCTTGACTGTTAAAGAAAGGGCCTCGGAGATACGTAGGCCGCAGCCATAGAGCAGCATGAACACAGCGCGGTCGCGGGCGGCTTCCCAAGGATCGAGGTCGTCGCGCATCAGAGTGTCCTGCATCAGACCTATGGCCTGATCGGGATTGAGCGGTCGCGGCAGGGTGGTTTTCAGGCGCGGGCCACGCATCAGGGCGACATGGGCGTTGGTGACCTCCAGATGCAGATCCAGATAGCTGTGGAACGATTTCACTGCCGACAGATGCTGGGCCAGTGACCGCGGCGACAGGGGCGGGTCTTTAGCCCGCAAATGGGCCATCCAGCCACGGATATCGGCAGAGGTCAGCTCAGACAGATCAGTCAGGTTCAGATTATCGCCAATAGCTGCGCGCAGATGTCCGAAATAGAGCGCAGTCGCATGAGCATAGGCCTCAAGCGTTTTGGGCGCGACGCGCCTCTGGGCCTTGAGGTACAGTAACCACTGGTGCCGTGCATCATCGATCGTGATCAATTTTACCCCCTCTGACCTAAACGCGAGCGTTTAAGTCAGCTCCCCCTGCAACAGGGGGAGTTCTCATGAGCAGCCCCCCCCTCTTGGAGGGGAGGGGGACCGCCAGCGTGAGCGCAGCGGTGGTGGGGTAAGGTTATCGAGTAAGTCAGTAATAAAGTCTTAACTTTAACTATAGAACAGGCCACCGGTCGGCCACCCGTTCGACCACGCGGGCGACAAAGGCAACCAGTTCAGCGCCCATGTCCGGCGTAAAGCCGTCAAAATCGGCAGACCCGAACGACACCAGCCCCGGCCGGCCTTCGCGCCACAGAGAGATGCGTAAGGCTGCCGCACTTTTGATGCGCTTAACGTCCTCATCAAACAGAACCCGTGCAACGGCGTCGGGCCCCAGCAGCGACAGGGCCTCTTCGCCGATGATGTAATCAACACCGCCGTAATCAAGGGTTTTCCACCCCAGCGGCACCGGCCCGGTATCCTCTAACGCGATGGTCGCAGCGATAAGCCCAAAGCGATGCTTGACCTCTTCGTTCAGGCGGCGGGCCAGATCAGAATGATTGCGCGCCTCCATCAGGCTGAGCACCATGCCGTGGGTCTGGTTCTGGGCATCGAAATTGGCGCGCGCTGTGGCTTCCATCTGGCGGCGGACATCGATATCTTTCAGGGCCTTAGCCTCAAGCCGCGCCAGGGCTGCCGGGCCGAAATCGATCAGGTTGCGTGAGGCTGGTTTCAGGCCGAGGCTATCCAGCAAGGGCCGGTCGGCCTTGAGCTTATCGGCAAATTGCGGCAGACGCGCGCGCACATCGGCCCAGTCTTCGGCGCTTACGGGAGCCGCATTTTCGCTGTCGCTGATTTCGGTCGCCATATGCCCTAAAAGCCCCAACAGGCGGATTAACCGGAACGGTCTTGATAACCCGCGTAAAACCTATATCTCACTTTAGATTATGAGCCCGTCCGATATCAACCCCACCCTGTTAGATTTTGATCTGCCGTCTCAGGTGGTGGCAAAGGTCGCGGTCCTGGCCCCGGTGGCCGAGGTGCTGGACTATGTGGTGCCGGATGGGATGACGCTTGAGGTCGGCGATCATGTCATGGTGCCGCTGGCCCACCATAAGGTGCGCGGGGTGGTGGCGTCGGTTGCGGCGGCGGGGGCGACGCATTTCAAACTTAAAGCCATCGTGGCGAAAATCGACGATCCGCCGGTGCCGCGCGCAAGTCTTGAGTTCTGGTTGTGGGCAGCGGGCTGGACCCTGACCCCGCCGGGGGTGTTCCTGAATGGCTGCATCGGCGCGCTCAAAACCCCGAAGGCGCAGATGCGGCAGGCCTATGTCCTGACCGGCACGCAACCGGTTAAACTGACCAAGGCTCGCGAACGGGTGCTTGAACAGGCGGTCATGCCGCTCAGTCTGACCGAATTGTCGCAAGGTGCGGGCGTATCGCCTTCGGTGATTAAAGGGCTTGAGGCCGAGGGGGTTCTGGCACGGATAGATGTTGAGGCTGAGGCATTTGCTGTGCCCGATCCGCAGTTTAAGGTGCCGATGCTTAATCCGTCTCAGGCGGCGGCGGATGCGCTACTGGCGCAAAAACAGGCTGCCGGTGGATTTTGTCCGGTGCTGCTGGATGGGGTGACGGGATCGGGCAAGACCGAGGTTTATCTGGAATCGGTCGCCCGCACCTTGTCGCGTGACCCCAAGGCGCAGGTTCTGATCCTGCTGCCGGAAATTGCGCTCACACAGGCCGTCATGGCGCGGCTAAAGGCGCGGTTTGGGGCCGATCCGGTGCCGTGGCATTCGGCGCTTACCCCTTCGCAACGGCGTAAAATCTGGGAGGGAGTGGCCTCCGGTGAGGTGCGGCTGGTGGTCGGGGCGCGCTCAGCCCTGTTTTTGCCGTACCAAAAGCTTGATCTGATTGTGGTCGATGAAGAACATGACGGCTCCTACAAGCAGGAAGACGGTGTGCGCTATCAGGCCCGCGATCTGGCGGTGGTGCGCGCTCACCGTGACAAGTTCATGATCATTCTGGCCTCGGCCACTCCGTCGCTGGAGAGCCTGAGCAACGCTCAGAAAGGCCGCTATGAATGGATACGCCTCACCGAGCGCCACGGTACGGCACAACTGCCCGACATTCATCTGATTGATATGAAGGCCCACCCACCTGGCAAGACCGAGATGGGTGATCCATTGTGGCTGTCCGCCCCTCTGGTGGCCGAAATTGAGCGCACTCTGGCACGAAAGGAGCAGGTGCTGCTGTTCCTGAACCGGCGCGGTTATGCGCCGCTGGTGCTGTGCCGGGCGTGCGGGGAGCGGATGACGGCGCCCAATACCGATAGCTGGTTGGTCGAACATCGGGCGACCGGTCGGCTGGTCTGCCACCTAACCGGTTTTTCGATGAAGAAGCCGGATCGCTGCCCGCATTGCGGTGCGCTGGATAGTTTGGCGGCGATCGGGCCGGGGGTGGAGCGGATTCTGGAGGAAGTCCAGTCCCGGTTCTCAAAGGCGCGGGCGGAGATTTTTTCCTCTGATACCACACCCGATGCCGCGTCATCCGAGGCCCTGATCCGGCGGGTGCAGGATCATCAGACCGATATTCTGATTGCCACTCAGGCGGCCGCCAAGGGCCATAATTTTCTCAATCTAACCTTGGTCGGGATTGTCGATGCCGATCTGGGCCTCAAGGGCGGAGACCTGCGGGCGGCGGAACGCACATTTCAATTGCTGGCGCAGGCGACCGGCCGGGCCGGGCGGGCGCACAAGGCGGGTAAAGCCCTGTTGCAAACCTATAGTCCTGAACATCCGGTCATGCAGGCCCTGAAAGCGCAGGATCGTGACGCCTTTTACGCCTATGAGCAGATGACGCGGGAAATCACCAAATTTCCGCCGTTCGGGCGACTGGCGGCGGTGATCATGTCGTCAAAGGATCAAGCGGAGCTTAACCGCTTTTCGCGCGAACTGGCACTGACGATTCCCAATACCGATGGGGTTGAAGTTTACGGGCCAGCCGATGCGCCCTTAAGTCTGGTGCGCGGGCAGTGGCGTAAACGGTTTTTGGTGCGTGCCGATCGAAACCGTGACCTGCAGGGCTTTATGGCCGCGTGGTTGAGAACGGTAAAAAAACCCAATATCATCCGCATGGTGACGGATATTGACCCGTATAGCTTCCTATAGGACTATAGGAGCGAGCCTGTGGCTGTGTCCGGTTGCAGCGCCTGAGGCCGGAATGTTCCGGTTCTAGCCGGTTGGGCCAGATCGGCTATCGGCGCAAGATCAAGCCAGTCCCGCCACTGGTCAGGGTGCAGAATGACCGGCTCACGATTGTGGATAGGCGCCATATCCTCGCCGGCCGGACGGGTCAGGATTGTAAAGCTGGTGACAGGGCCGTCGGAGGTTTCAGCCCGATCCCATAACCCTGCAAACATCAGCGGATGATTATCGGCGCGGGTGATCTGCCATTTCTGTTTCCGGGCTTTCTCGCCTGACCATTCCCAGAAGGCGTCGGCGGGCACAAGGCAATGACGTTTACGCCACGGCGTTGCAAACACCTTTGATGTGGTGGCGGTCTCGATGCGGGCATTGAAGGTCGTCAGTTTAAAATCTTTCACCGGGCCGGTGTGGCTGCGCGGGATAAGGCTCCAGCGGGCCGGTTTGAGCGTGTAACCCTCAGGGCCGGTACCGATAATCGGATATAGGTCGGTGGGGCGTACCTCATCATCGCCGTGCACGTCCGGTGCGGGCGCGGTCATGCTGAGAATTTCATATATCCGATCCCAGAACCTGCTGTGGCGTTTAAAGCGTCCGCACATGTGCCCTTCTCATGAAAACGCCCCCGTTTGAGGACGGGGGCGTAAGGTCAGACTTTCTTTAATTTAGTGTGCCGAACCGGATTGCTTGCGCCGGAACATTTGCAGAGCCTCCACGAAGGCCGAGAAGCCCATCGCGGCATAGATATAGCCCTTTTCGATGTGGGCGCCAAAACCTTCGGCAATCAGCACCATACCGATCATCAGCAGGAAGCCGAGCGCCAGCATGACAATCGAAGGATGCTTGGCGATAAAGTTGGCAATCGGGGCCGAGGCCACAAACATCACAAAGACCGCAAACAGAACGGCAATGACCATGATCGGCAGGTGGTCGGTCATACCGACCGCCGTCAGGATTGAGTCGATAGAGAAAACCAGATCTAGCAGCAGAATCTGGGCAATGGCTGCGGTTATGGAGTTGGTAACGGGCTTGGGGGGTGTTTTTGTTTCATGGACGTCCTTATCCATGTGAGATTCGGTAGCGTGATTAATCTCTTTAGTGGCCTTATAGACCAGGAACAGACCGCCCGCGATCAGGATAATGTCGCGCCAGCTAAAGCCTTTGTCGAACAGGGTGATCACCGGCTCTTTCAGGGCCACGATCCACGACAGGGTGAACAGTAACAGGATGCGCATGATCAGCGCGCCACCAATGCCCAATGCGCGGGCGCGGGCGCGATGTTCTTCGGGCAGCTTATTGGTCAGAATAGAAATAAAGATGAGGTTATCAATCCCAAGGACAACCTCCATTACAATAAGTGTAATGAGCGCTGCCCATACGGTAGGATCAGCAAACAGGGCCATTATCTGGTCCATCTCGGATTATCTCCCCTTGCATCATGGCTGATGCTGTAAATAAAGAATCGTCGCGGTTGTGATAAACGTTGTCATGCCAACCACATCCTGACGTAAGATTCTTACATAGGGCAATTATACTCAAGCGCAATGTCGCGATTGCGAATTTATCCGCAAATTGTGTCAAGTTTTTTCAGGCAATGCGCCTTTGCTTGGTTGCGATGCGCAAACTCACATGCTAATAGGCCGCGATCCAAGCCCCGAGAGCGCAACCTGTGTGTGAGCGTCCGTGTGCTTTATAATTAATATCTTTTGGATGAGCTGTGAGCGATATTTTCAGAGAGAACGAAGTCGGCAACCGTTATGCCAAAGCGATCTTCGAGCTGGCGCTTGATGGCGGTGCCTTGGAAGCGGTCTACAAAGACTTCGCAACACTTAAGGCCCTGATTGCAGAAAGCGCTGATCTGCGCCGTGTGCTGGGCTCGCAAGCGTTCGCCAGCGACCTGAAACTTAAAGGTCTTTTGGCCGTCACCAAAAAAGCCAAGCTGAACGCCCTGACCACAAAAGCCTTAAACCTGATGGGTCAAAAAGGCCGTCTGGATCAACTGGCGGCGACGATTGCGGGTTTCAATTCGCTCTATGCGGCTCACAAAGGTATTGTGACCGCGACCGTGACGTCGGCCGTGGCGCTTGACGATGGTCAACTCAAAAACCTCAAAGCGGAACTGGCCAAGGCGCTGGGCCGTGAGGCCGATATTACTACCCTGGTCGATCCGGCCATCCTAGGCGGGCTTAAGGTCCGCGTCGGGTCGCGTCTGTTTGATGCGTCCCTCAAAACCAAACTCGATTCCCTCAAATTCGCCCTTAAGAGAGCGTAATACTCATGGACATTAATGCCGCCGAAATTTCGGCCATCCTCAAAGCTCAGATTGCCGGTTTCGGTGAAGACGCCGATGTCTCCGACGTCGGTTCGGTTCTGTCGGTCGGTGACGGTATCGCCCGCGTTCACGGTCTTGATTCGGTTCAGGCCGGTGAAATGGTCGAATTCCCCAAGGCCGGTGTTAAGGGCATGGCCCTGAACCTCGAAAAAGACAATGTCGGCGTCGTTATCTTCGGCGAAGACCGCGAAATCAAGGAAGGCGACGAAGTTAAGCGCCTCGGCGAAATCGTGCAGGTTCCGGTCGGCAAGGGTCTTCTTGGCCGTGTCGTCAACCCGCTGGGTGAGCCGATCGACGGCAAAGGCCCGATTGAAGCCACTGAGTTCCGCCGCGTCGACGTGAAGGCGCCGGGCATCATCCCGCGTAAATCGGTGCATGAGCCTGTGCAGACCGGCATCAAGGCGATTGACACCCTGATCCCCGTCGGCCGTGGCCAGCGCGAGCTGATCATTGGTGACCGTCAGACCGGTAAGACCGCCGTCGCCATCGACGCCATCCTGAACCAAAAGGCTGCTAACGCTGGCACCGATGAGTCAGCCAAGCTGTACTGCATCTATGTCGCCATTGGTCAAAAGCGTTCGACCATCGCGCAGATCGTGAAAACGCTCGAAGAAAACGGTGCGCTGGAATACACCATCGTCGTTTCGGCGACCGCTTCTGAGCCCGCCCCGCTGCAATTCCTGGCTCCGTTTGCCGGTTGTGCTATGGGTGAATTCTTCCGCGACAACGGCATGCACGGCCTGATCATCTATGACGATCTGTCCAAGCAAGCTGTGGCCTATCGTCAAATGTCGCTGCTGCTGCGCCGTCCGCCGGGCCGCGAAGCCTATCCGGGCGACGTGTTCTACCTCCATTCACGTCTGCTGGAGCGTGCGGCTAAGCTGAACGAAGATAATGGTTCCGGTTCGTTGACGGCCCTGCCGATCATTGAAACCCAGGCCAACGACGTGTCGGCCTACATCCCGACCAACGTGATCTCGATCACCGACGGCCAGATCTTCCTTGAAACTGACCTGTTCTACCAAGGCATCCGTCCGGCGGTGAACGTCGGTCTGTCGGTGTCGCGCGTGGGCTCATCCGCTCAGATCAAGGCGATGAAGCAGGTTGCCGGCGCCATTAAGGGCGACTTGGCGCAGTACCGCGAAATGGCGGCCTTCGCCAAGTTCGGCTCTGACCTCGACGCCGCGACCCAGCGCCTGCTGGCCCGCGGTGCGCGCCTGACCGAGCTTTTGAAGCAGCCGCAATATTCGCCGCTGAAGGTCGAAGAGCAGGTCTGCGTGATCTATGCCGGTACCCGTGGTTACCTTGACAAGATCGCCGTGTCTGACATCGGCCGTTTTGAGCGTGAATTCATCAGCTATCTGCACGGCAAGCAAAGCGCCCTCCTGACCAGCATCCGCGAGAAGAAGGCCCTGTCGCCGGAACTCGAAGAAACGCTCAAAGGCGCGCTGAACGATTTCGGCAGCAACTTCGCCTAAGCCCAAGACCTGAGCCAGCTCAGGTCTTGTCTAACCTAATTATGTCAATTCGAGGCGACGAGCCGTCTCTAGCCTCGAATTGTCTTTATTGAACCAAAGCAAAATCCTGATTTTGTTTTGAGGAGAGATTGATGGCAAGTCTTAAGGACATGCGCAACCAGATCGCCAGCGTGAAAGCCACGCAGAAGATCACCAAAGCCATGCAGATGGTGGCGGCGGCGAAGCTTAAGCGCGCTCAGGATGCGGCGGAAAACGCCCGCCCCTATGCTGCGCGTATGGCCGCTGTGATTGCCAATCTGGCTAAGGGCGTGTCCGGCGACGGTGCGCCTGTGTTACTGGGTGGCAACGGCTCTACGCAAAATCATCTGGTAATCGTATCGACCTCCGATCGCGGTCTGTGCGGCGGCTTTAACTCCCAGATCGTGCGTGCGGCCCGCGACTACATCAATGGCCTGATCGCCGACGGCAAGGGTGTGAAGATCATCACCGTTGGCCGTAAGGGCAATGACCAGCTTAAGCGTCAATATGCTGATCGCATCATTGCGACATTTGACATGTCGGCACACAAAGTCCTGACGCTGGACGCCGTGCAGCCGATCGCCGATGCGGCGGTCGCTGAATTCAATGACGGTCGCGCCGATGTTGTGACCCTGTTCTACTCACGCTTTAAATCGGTCATCTCGCAGGTGCCGACGCCCAAGCAACTGATCCCGGCCCAGATAGATGCCGTGGAAGAGCCCTCAACCGGTTCGGACGCGGTTTACCAATATGAGCCGTCGGAAGAAGAGATTTTGGAAACCCTGCTGCCGCGCAATCTGACGGTGCAGATCCTGTCCAGCCTGCTGGAAAACACCGCTGGCTTCTACGCCGCCCAGATGAGCGCGATGGATAACGCTACGCGCAACGCGGGCGAAATGATCAAAGCGATGAACTTGAAATATAACCGTAAACGTCAGGCCCAGATCACGACCGAACTGATCGAGATCATCGCTGGCGCTGAAGCCATATAGGATCAAAACTATGTCCGCCCATCAAAAGATTACGGCTAATAAAGGCCGCCTTACCCAGATCATCGGCGCCGTCGTCGACGTCGAATTTCCCGATGGCAACCTGCCCGCCATTCTGAACGCGCTGGAAACCACCAATGCCGCCTCCGGCACGCGGCTGGTGTTCGAAGTCGCTCAGCATCTGGGTGAAAACACCGTCCGCGCCATTTCGATGGACTCGACCGAAGGTCTGGTGCGCGGTCAGGAAGTCGCCGATCTGGGCGCGCCGATCACCGTTCCGGTGGGCCCGGCGACCCTCGGCCGCATCATGAACGTGATCGGTGAGCCGATCGACGAAGCCGGCCCGATTGAGACCAAATTCTTCAACCCGATCCACGCTGACGCCCCGGCCTTTGCCGATCAGGCGACTTCGGCAGAACTGCTGGTCACGGGCATCAAGGTTATCGACCTGATCTGTCCTTACGCCAAGGGTGGTAAGATCGGCCTGTTCGGCGGCGCCGGCGTCGGCAAGACCGTGACGATCCAGGAGCTGATCAACAACATTGCCAAGGCCTACGGTGGTTATTCGGTGTTCGCCGGTGTGGGTGAGCGTACCCGCGAAGGTAACGACCTGTACCACGAAATGATCGAATCCAAGGTGAACGAACACGGCGGTGGCGGCACCTCGCGTTGTTCGCTGGTTTATGGTCAGATGAACGAGCCTCCGGGTGCGCGCGCCCGCGTCGCCCTGACCGGTCTGGCTCAGGCTGAATATTTCCGTGACGTCGAAGGCAAGGACGTTCTGTTCTTCGTCGACAATATCTTCCGCTTTACGCAAGCCGGTTCCGAAGTGTCGGCGCTGCTGGGCCGTATCCCGTCGGCCGTGGGCTATCAGCCAACGCTGGCGACGGAAATGGGTAAGCTGCAGGAACGCATCACCTCGACCAACAAGGGCTCGATCACCTCGGTTCAGGCCGTGTACGTCCCCGCCGATGACTTGACCGACCCGGCACCGGCCGCTTCGTTCGCTCACCTGGACGCGACGACCGTTCTGTCACGCTCGATCGCCGAGCAAGGCATCTATCCGGCTGTGGACCCGCTCGATTCGACCTCGCGTATTCTTGATCCGCGTGTGGTTGGCGAAGAGCACTACTCGACTGCCACCCGCGTTCAGGAAATCCTGCAGCAATATAAGGCGCTTAAGGACATCATCGCCATCCTCGGCATGGACGAACTGTCCGAAGAAGATAAGGCGATCGTGGCCCGCGCCCGTAAGATCCAGCGCTTCATGTCGCAGCCGTTCCACGTGGCCGAAATCTTTACCGGCACGCCGGGCGTTCTGATGACCATCGAAGACACCATCAAGGGCTTCAAAGGCATCTGCAACGGTGATTACGATCACTTGCCGGAAGCCGCCTTCTACATGGTCGGCACCATCGAAGACGCCATCGCTAAGGCTGAGCGTCTGGCGGGCGAGGCCTAAGCCAATCACATAAAAGTCCCGAGCCCTGACGGGCTCGGTGTACTTTGATGTGGGACAATATCGGGAAAATTTTCTAGGGGCGGCCCTGCGAAAATTTTCACATTTTGAGTGAGAGATTTGCTCAGCAAATCTCGATCAGGAAAGTAAGGCAGCAAATATGGCTGACAAACTTCACGTTTCGCTGGTGACCCCGGAAAAGGAACTCTTTTCCGGTGATGTCGATCAGGTTATTGCCCCCGGCACCGAAGGTGAATTCGGTGTGCTGGTTAACCACGCGCCGTTCATGACCACACTGGCCGAAGGCGCTGTTGTGATCCTTGATGGTGATAAACGTCGTGTGTTCAACGTCCGTGGCGGCTTTGCCGATGTGAACGCTTCGGGCATGACCATTCTGGCTGAACATGCCGAAGAATATGTCGAGACCGTGCACTAATCCTGCCGGTATTCGCAATCGATCAAAGCCTCGCTTTCAGCGGGGCTTTTTTTATGGCAGGTTGCGTGCGGGTATAATCTGCACAAGGCCGATACCATGAAACTGATCCAAAGCCTGTTGTGCGCGTTAATGGCCACTTTCGCCGTCCCGGTCTGCGCAGAAACCCTTACCCCTTTGCGGGCGCACGACGTGCGCTCAACTATTGGTATCAATACCCATGTCAACTATACTGACGGATCATACCGCGCGCCGGATGAGGTCTATAAGGCGCTCGATTATCTCGGCATCAAGCTGATCCGCGACTCCTCGCCGTTCCCGTGGGTCGGCGGCAGCACGGGGGTAAACACCTATACCGACCTGATGAAACAGGGGGTGAAGTTCAATATTCTGGTCTTTGGGCAAGGGCCGGGGGCTAATTATGACCCGAAAATCCCGGTTGATCTGATCGATAATCTCGAATGGGCCTATCCCGGCGGGGTGGTCGCGATCGAAGGTTTTAACGAAATCGATCATGCGCCGGTGACCTATGGCGATCAGCGCACTGAGGCGTCATCGATTGCCGCCCATCTGGAAACGGTGCGCCTGATCCGTGAGCGTAAGCGTATGAAACATCTCCCTATATATGACCTGACCGGGGCAGCGGTTCCGCAGGCTTTGGGGCCGCGCGGCGATTATGCCAACAAACATGTCTATGCCCAGAACGGCAATCCGCCCCGCCCGCATTTCGAGGGGGCTCACCGTGGCCTGAGTGGCCTTAAGCCGTGGGTGGTGACGGAGTTTGGCTATGCGACCTACCCGGAAATCGACTGGCTGGTGATTGGGGTCGATGAACGTACTCAGGCTAAGGGTGTACTGATGGGCATTTTTGATGCCTATCATTTGGGAGCATCCAGCATATATCTTTATGAGTTGCTGGATCAGAAGCTGGAGCCGCATCGGGAGATGCACTTTGGCCTGTTTGATTACCACTATAAGCCTAAACCGGCGGCCACCGCCGTGCGCAACCTGATCCGTATCATTGAGGATAAAGGTGAGGGCGCAAAAACGTTTACTCCGCGCTCGCTGGAGGTCGGCCTGACCCTGCCGGAAGGGACGTTTACGCTGGCGCTGGATAAGGCGGATGGGGTGACACAACTGGCGATCTGGCGCGAGACTCAGATCTGGGTGCGCGAGGTGGGCAAGCGTAAGGACAACCCCCCGGTGCCGCTGACAGTCAAACTACCCAACGGGGCCGAGGCCCGCGCACTCTATGATCCGCTTGTTAGCGATCAGCCCGTCAAGAGCTATGGCGGTGAGGGCCAGGTGACCATCGACCTGCCGGATTATCCAGTCATACTCGAATTTAGCCGGTAATCAGCGGCTTAAACGTGTCGATCACGGCGCGGTAGGACTCGCGCTTAAACGAGACGACCCGGTCCATGACCTTATCGAGATCGCACCATTCCCAGGCTTCAAACTCCTGCTCACCGTGGGCTTGCAGGTTGATCTCGGCGTCGTCGCCTAAGAACCGATAGGCAAACCAGATTTGCTTTTGGCCTTTAAAATTGCGGCCGATCTTTTTCTGCGCCAGCACTTCGGGCGGGAAGTCATAGATAACCCAATCCTGAGTGCGCCCGATCAGTTCGACCGAAGTCATACCGGTTTCTTCATAAAGCTCACGTTTGGCGGCAGGCTCCAGCGCTTCGCCGTCGTCAACACCCCCTTGCGGGAATTGCCAGACGTAAGCGCCGGTCATACCAAAGCGATGGCCAAGCCATACCTTGCCGTCACGATTGACCACCACAATGCCGACATTGGGGCGGTAAGCTTTCAGAGTGTCATCAGTCATCGGCGCGTTATAGCCGAAGCGGGCGCCAGTTGCAGCCCTTTTTGATTGAGCGTTTGCGTCCACTTAATCGCCGTCGCGACCGTCACCGGATAGGCAAAGCCGGTGCCCAAGGCCTGCCCGCGGCTTTTGGCGGCGGTTTCTAACCCTGCCAGTTGCGCCTGAATAGCCGCGGCGGTCAGGGATTGATCGATGATGCGGTCGGCACTGGCGCGTGGCATGGTGGCGGCGGCACCGTCAATGGCCCGGCCCTGTCCGTCATCAATGAAGGCAAGGCCCCGCGCCCGCAGACTGCCGGTCAGGGCACCAACACCGGTGCGGTCTTTCAGGAAAGCGCTGCCCTGATAGTTTGTGATGCCAAAATAACCGGTAGCGCGTCCCAGCACCTTATTAAGGCGCAGATTAAGATCATCGGCGCGGGCATTGATCAAAAGGGTGTCCGGGCCGGTGTCATTGTCAGGATAGTTGACCGGCTGCATCGGCACTTCGATCAGGACTTCGTGGCCCTGCGCGCGCGCCAGATCAATCCAGGTCTGAAGATTATCGGCATAGGGCACGAAGCTTAAGGTCACATCGGCTGGCAATTGTTCAATGGCGGCCTTGGTGGTGGCGGGATTGATACCTAAACCGCCGACGATCAGGGCGACCATCGGGCGGCCATCGCTGCGGAACGGGCGGGCATATCCTTGCGCCGGAGTCTGACCATTCGGCCCGATGGCTGGCAGCGGGCCTTGCGGTGATGGTTGTGACAAACCTGCAATCGGGGCGGGCGGCAGGGGCTGGGCGCTCAGTTTTGGCGCATTAACCGTGCCGCCATCACTGCCGGGCAAAGTAATGACGGCGCGGTTATCAACCGGCTGACCATTGGCATCCAATACGCTTACCGGTGCGTCGGAAAATAAACCCAGAGAGTCGATGGTAAAGGCGTCGGCGCCTGAGGGTGCCACCGGTGTATCTGTAAGGTGCGCCGCTGTGGTGGCCGGTTTTTCTTTCGGCATTTTGACGCGGATACTGGGTGAGCCGGCGTCAGGGTCTGAGGACAGGGCGATAAAGGTAGCACCCAACCCCAAAAAGACCATAAGCGCGAGGGCAGGGGCGACATAGGGTTTATTGAGCGTGGTCAGTATAGGAACCAGCTTCGCTTTAAGGTCAAGGCCGGGCTTTCTCGGTGTCTTACCAAACACCGATCCTGCCGCTCCGCTCGTGGCCTTGAATTTAGCGAACATGTGACGCAAGCCTTAAAGCGCGTCGTAAAACAAGCGCGCATATGAGATCATTGATCCAATATGCGCGACTTACAGTTAACAAAGACTAACGAAAGTTAAATTTGTCAGGGTTTCGGCGTGGCGGGTTTGGCTGGCTCGGCAGGTTTGGCCGGAGCTGCGGGAGGCGCGGGCTCAGCCTTGACCGGATCCTTGGTCGCGGCGCTCTTGGTTGCGGCAGTTTTGGCCTGCATCTTTTTTTCAAAGCGCGAACCGGGCTTGGCTTCCGCGGCGGCGGCATAGGCCTTACCGCGCGGATGAGCGGCGGCCATTTTGACATCGCCGTTGTAGCCCAGCACGTCCAGCGCCCGCGCCAGTTGGAAATCACCGGCCTTGGTATCATAATCCTCTGGTGGCACTTCGGAGACCTCGTGCTTTTCGCGACGAGCCTTGCCTTCGTCGGCATCGAGCGCGTTTTTATAAGCGGCCTCGGAATACTGGAAGGCCGAAGAGGCGATGATTTTGGCCTGTTCCTTGGTTTGCGCAACCTCAAGATCCGGCTCAATACCAGTTTTCTGGATCGAACGGCCAGACGGGGTGTAATAGCGGGCGATGGTCAGTTTGACGGCGCGGCCTTCGCCAAGGTCCATAACACTCTGCACTGATCCCTTGCCAAAGGTGGTAAGGCCTACGATCGATGCGCGCTTCTGATCCTGTAAGGCACCGGCAACGATTTCCGCCGCCGAGGCTGAGCCCGGATTGGTCAGGACGACGATGGGCAGGCCCTTCATCATGTCGCCCTTTTTGGCGTGATAGCGCACGATGTCGGAGGTGTCGCGCCCGCGCTGGGAGACGACTTCGCCGCCCTCCAGGAACATGTCGGCCACCCCTACGGATTGATCGAGCAGACCGCCCGGATTGTTACGCAGGTCAAGCACCAGACCTTTGAGCTTATGCTTGGCCTTAAGCTCGGTCAGGGCGTCGCGGGCTTCCTTGGCGGTGTTTTCATTGAAGGACGAGATGCGCAGGTAGCCGAAATCACCCTCCATGCGCGCCTTGACCGATTTGACGTTGATGATCTCACGCGTCAGGGTGACACCAAACGGCTCATCGCGGCCTTCGCGGACGATGGTGATGGTGATGTCGGTCTTAGGCTCACCCTTCATCTGGGAGACGGCGTCATTGAGCCGCTGCCCCAGGATCGAGGTGCCGTTAATGGCGGTGATATAGTCGCCGGACATGATCCCGGCCTTGCTGGCGGGCGTGTCGTCCATAGGGGTCACGACCTTGACCGCACCGTCTTCGGACTGCACCTCAAGGCCCAGACCACCGTAGGAGCCGCGGGTTTTTTCCTTAAGATCGGTGAAATCTTCGGCCGGCAGATAGTTTGAATGGGGGTCGAGCGAGGACAGCATGCCCTCAAGCGCAGCTTCGATCAGTTTTTTGTCGTCGGTTTCGACCACATAGTTCTGCTGAACGAGAGCGAGGACGTCGCCAAACAGTTCCAGCATCTCATAGGTGTCGGATTTAGGCGAAAACACCGGCTGGTTGGCATAGGCCATAGCCCCAACCCCCAAGGCCAGTGCCGCAACGCCACCCGTCAAAAACTTCTTCATAAACGCTGTCCAAACAAAGATATGCCGCAACTGGCCTAACATCATAGGTTACGAGCCTTGCCATAATTTACAAGGGGGCGAGGCGGGTGACCGTGAAATTATCCAGACATGCAACTATGGCGTAACAGAGGCAAACAGGCGGTTAACGCTTAAGATGCCGCCAGATCAAAGCGCGCATTGGGGTTCACCGGCACTTCGCCACGGCGCAGTTCCAGATAAAGTTCGGTCTTTTTTGACGACAGATTGGGCATGCGCCCGACCGGTTCACCGGCGATCACGGTCTGACCCGCATCGACATAGACCCGACCAAGACCGGTCAGCACGATCCGCTCATCTGCACCCGTGCGCACGATCACCACCTGTCCATAGGTATCGAGCGGCCCGGCATATTCTACCGTGCCATTGCCGGGGGCGGTCACTTGCGCGCCGGGTGCCGATTCCAAGGTCAGGCCGCGGCTGCCTTCGACGCCATAGTCACCGACTTTTTTACCCAAGATCGGGGATTTGAGACGGTTATCTTTCGAAGCCCCAAGAAGGCCTTTGAGCGGCAGGTTACCGCGCAGGCGGTCGGACTGGCTTTTCAGCACCAGGGCCTGACGTTCCGCCGCATCGGCTTCGCGCAAAAGCTGGTCTTCCAGATCGTATTTTTCCGCGATCAGCGCTTCGATCCTGGCCTGCTGTTCCGATACATCGCTCTCAGACACGAACAGGGCTTCCGATTGCAGGGCGGCGGCGCGTCTGACGTTGATCAGGGTTTTGTTCTGTTCGGATAGCTTGGCGGCGCGCAGTTTCAACTCCGGCGTGATTTCCTTCATGATGATGGCGGCGACCACGGCATCATTGGCGCGGCGTGAGGACACGAAAATGGCCGGTGGCGGATTGCGTGAATAAAGCTGCAGGGCGGATAGCAGGCGCGATTGTTTGGCGCGAACGGCCCCTAATCTTCGGGTCAGATCGGCTTCCATCTGATTGAGGGTCTCAAGCTTAGCACGGTAGATAGCGCTGCGTTTTTCGGAAGCGCCCTGCTGGCGGGAAATCGCGACGATCTGCTCGCGCAGTTTTTCTATCTCAGACGCAATCTGACGGGCCGAGGCGCGGCGCGTGTTGGTGGTGCGTTCAGCAGCGGTCAGGCGTGCATCGATGGCGTCCAGTTCGGCCTGAGCCTGTTTTGACAGGGGGGGCTTGGATTGGCTGGTCACCGGCCCGGTCAGGCACAACAACCCCGTCACGACCAAAGCCGCAACACTGGCGGGTTTAAGCTGACGGGGTGGTTTGCGCATTACCTATGGGTAAACCGGTTTGACGCGCTTCTCAATAGGTTAGCCGATTTCGCCTCTGATGCGTCCCGACAGTATCAGTTCGACCGGAATGTTATTGGCGCGAACCGCATAGCCGCCCGCTCCACCACCGCGCCCGCGATCGCCCAGACCGGGTTCGCCGTCGCGACCCGCATTGCCGCCGTTTCCGCCAGGTGTGGCATTGGCCATCGTACTTGCCGATCCGGACATGGGGGGTGGTATGATGCTTCCACTCCAGTACCATCCTGTCACTGAGTGATTATTGCCGCCACGGCCGGGGCTGTGGAGCGTACCCGGCCGGCCATTATTGGCACCGCCATTTCCACCGGAGCCGCCAATGCCATACTGACCATTGGGAAAGCCGCCCCCTCCGCCTCCGCCTCCGGGCGCGCCCTGGCCCTCTCCAATCGAGCCGCCGCTGACCTCAGCACCACCGCCCCCTCCGCCTCCGCCTTCAACAGTGCCGGTTTCAGCGATTACAATAAGGATGGGCGCACGCACATAGATGGCGTCGCCGCCTTTCGTGCCGGATTTTGCACCGGGGACAGGGCCGCCATCGCCACCATTGCCGCCCCCACCATAGACCTTGCCGTTGATGGCCAACGCAAGATAAGCGGTGTCGGGCCAGTCGCCGGTATCGATCGCCGTTCCGCCGCCGGGTTTGCCCATGATGGTCGTCTGTTTTTCGACCACGAACAGGAAGTTTGCAGGGGATTTCCCGTCATATCCGGCCTTGTCGGCCAATGTCCGCAAATCGGCGGGTTCAGTGACCACTATGGTCGTCAGGGGCTTGGACATCCGATCCGGCGGCAGATTGGCGGTCACCGTCACGGTTGTGACATTTTCAGGATTATCAGGTTTGTCCTGAGCGGTCGCCGCCCCCGCTGCCACCCACAACGCCACCAGCAGCGCGCACCATTTTAATGTCATGATAGCCCCCTCAGTCTGTATAATTATACTGTATACAACTGAGGCGCGTGTCAAGTTTAGTCGCGGTGATATGGCGACCCGGAAAGTATGGTGGTCGCACGGTACATCTGTTCGGCCAGCATGAGGCGTACCAAAGCGTGAGGCCATGTCTGGGGGCCAAAGGCCAGTGTAAAGGCTGAGGCCTTGACCAGTTCCGGATCAAGGCCATCGGCGCCACCGATGACAAAGGCCATCTTACGTTCACCGCGATCCTTGAATTTATCGATGCGGGCAGCGATCTGGCGTGAGGTCAGAAGTTCCCCGCGCTCATCGCAAGCGACAATCGCCACGCCTTCGCCAAGTGCTGTCAGAATGGCTTCGGCCTCTTGGGCTTTAGTGGGGGCTTTATTGGTTTTCTTAGTCTCGATTTCGAGCAGTTCAGCAGGGCCCAAACCTAAAGCGCGCCCCGTATTGGAGGCGCGCTGAAGGTAGTCGCGGGTAAGGGTATTTTCAGGCGTCGAGCCTAAGCGCCCGACTGCCGCCAGAATTAGCTTCATACAGGCGGGTGACCTTAGTTTGTGGACACCGTATGGCCGGTGCCGGTCGCCGAAACCGACCAGATTTTCTCAATGTTGTAAAAGGCGCGTACTTCCGGGCGGAACAGGTGCACGACCACATCACCCACATCGATCAATACCCAGTCGCAAGCCGGCAGGCCTTCGATCTTGGCCTTCCCGTGACCGGCATCCTTCAATGCGCGCAGCACATGGTCTGCCAGAGCGCCAACGTGGCGGTGCGAGCGGCCCGATGCGATGATCAGTGTGTCGGCCATGGATGATTTGCCGCGCAGGTCGATGCAGACGATATCCTGCGCCTTATCGTCATCCAGACGGTTGAGGATTAGGGTTTCAAGCGCCAAATCTTCGCCGTCCGCCGGGGACAGGCTACTGAGATCGATGGCAGGTTCACCGGCATCATGCACGGAGGATGGAGCGGTGGACGGGGCCGTTGCGGCCGGTTGACGAGACAGTGTCATGGTTCCTTAGATTACAGATAGTACGTCGACCTTAGCACATTAAATCGCCAAGGTCATCCACGTTGGTTAGGGGCTGTGGGTAATTTTAGAGCGTTTTCCCATCAAATGATATCATTTGATGGATCAGAAAGAGCGACCACATTTAGGTGACCGATTTGCGCCGAAGGTTGCGCAGGGCGGTCGATGAGGCGGTATGGAGCGGGCCGGTCAGATAGGTCCAGGCCGGAACCTTTTGATGGGCAAGGGTTTTGGCAGCTTGCGCTGAGACGCGGGCATGGGCAAAACGGCGCGCAGTCGGTGAAAAACGGCTGTTCATCAAGGCGCCCGGCCGCGACACTATGGCCATCGGGATCATGTGCGCGATCTGCGTCCAGCCGCGCCAGCGATGGAAGGAGGCCAGACTGTCGCCACCCATGATCCAGACGAAATTCACACCGGGGTAGCGGGCCTTGAGGGCGCGCAGGGTGTCGAGCGTGTAGTTAGCCTTAATGCGGGTTTCAAAATCAGAGATTATGTCACGCGGCCCGATAAACGGGCGAATGGCGTCGATCCGGTCGGATAGAGGTGCCGTTTCATGATTTGATTTCAAAGGGTTCTGTGGCGACACCAGCCAGATGATCTTATCCAGCCCAAGGGCGATGCGCGCGGTATTGGCGACATGGGCGTGGCCTTCGTGGGCCGGATTGAATGAGCCGCCAAACAGCCCGATCGTCATGCCGCGCTCCAGATGCAGGCCGGTACGCAGCGCACCGGGCCGCACAGAATGATAAAGAGGGGCGGGACCGGCGAACCACATGAGTTAGCGCATTCCCAAAAGTGCCAAAACACTTTCATGGCGGTTTTGGGATATAAATGCGCGGCCAAAAAACACGTCTAGTTGTCCCACGGGCTGTAGGGGGCGGCTTCCGGCGTATCGTCGCTGTCCTCAGCCACAGTTGATTGACCGCTGATGATACCGAACGCGACAAACAGTAGTTCGCGTACACCTTCGCCGGTCACGCCTGAAATCAGATAAGGTGTCTTTTTGGCGGCTTTTTTCAGGGCTTTGGTCAGCTCTTTGCGGGCGTCGGCATCCATGGCGTCAACCTTATTGATCGCCAGGATTTCAGGTCGTAGAGCCAGGTCCGGATCGTATTTTTTAAGCTCCTTGCGGATAACCTTATAGGCGGTGACCGGATCTTCCTGAGTGCCGTCCACCAGATGGATCAGCACCTTTGTACGTTCAACGTGACCGAGGAAACGGGTGCCCAGACCCGCGCCATCAGACGCGCCTTCGATCAGGCCTGGGATGTCGGCGATCACAAAGCGTTGCTCCGGCCCCAGATCAACCACCCCCAGATTGGGCGTCAGGGTCGTAAACGGATAGTCAGCGATTTTGGGCTTGGCCGCAGAAGAGGCCGCTACAAAGGTCGATTTACCGGCGTTGGGCAATCCCAGAAGCCCGGCATCGGCGATCAGTTTCAGGCGCAGCCAGATCCAGCGTTCCTCGCCGTCCTGACCGGGCAGGGCAAAGGTCGGGGCCTGATTGACCGGGCCCTTGAAGCGGGTATTGCCCCAGCCGCCATTGCCACCCTTGGCCAGCATGTATGTTTGACCGGCTGTATCCAGATCGACGATCAGAGTTTCCTGATCTTCTTCAAATACCTGCGTGCCGACCGGGACTTTCATGACGATATCTTCGGCATTGGCGCCGTGCATCTGGCGGCCCATACCGTGGGTGCCGGTCTTGGCTTTGAAATGCTGCTGATAGCGGTAATCGATCAGGGTGTTCAGGCCTTCGACCGCTTCGATCCACACGTCGCCACCCTTACCGCCGTCGCCGCCATCGGGGCCACCATTCGGGATGAACTTTTCACGGCGGAACGACACGGAACCCGCGCCCCCGTTACCGGAACGGATGAAAATTTTGCACTGATCGAGGAACTTCATGAGGGGTATGTGAACTAAAAGGGAAAAAATATCAAATAGTCTCTGAGAGTATAAGGGGCGAGCCTCTTATACTCTCAGAGGATTTTGATCAGGTGCAGGGCCGTATGGCCACTATCACGCATCAGGGAGGTTTCCTGCGTGCGACGGCCTGTGTAGAGAAATCCTGACCGGATCAGAACCTGAGCGGAAGGCGCGTTATCGGCAAAGTGCGCCGCATGAACGATTCTCGCGCCGCCATATGTGCGCAGCCAGCCAAGCGCGGCTGTCACAGCCTCAGTCCCATAACCGTGGTTTTGGTAAGGGTGGGCAATAAACAGACTCAGCATCGGGCCAAAGCTGTCCTGGCCTACGGTTTCGGAAAACAGCAGGACACCAATCAGTCTCCCGCCCAACCGGATGCCCCACTTGGGGAAACGGCGCGAATGCTGGGTCATGGCCATGCTGAGAAACGCGAAGGCGTCGTCCAGTTCGAACGGATGCGGGATGTCGTGGGTCATCCGCGCCGTTTCAGCCGAGGCAAATACCTGCGTCAGGGCCGTGACATCGGAAAAGGTCAGCGGGCTTAAAACCAGCCGCGCGCTTTCAACCCGCGCGGACGGGAGGGGTGTATGCAAAATGGGGGGCGTTAAACTTAAATCTCTGCCCCCGAAATCCTTGGAGATCATCGGAGTGTGTCCTTAGAAAACTGAACGCGGGGCAAAGAAAAAGGGGAGCCGGTATGATCCGAACTCCCCGCTTATCGCTTTAGTTCAGATCGGGCTTAAGGGTTAAGCGCGATCTGAAACATGTCTTCGATCGGCTTATTCAGCAGCCTGGGCTGCCGGAATGATCGACACATAACAGCGGTTATCGCGCTTGGTGGTGAACTTCACCTGGCCATGAGCCGTAGCGAAAAGGGTGTGATCGCGGCCCATGCCGACATTTTCACCCGCGAAGAACTTGGTGCCGCGCTGACGGACGATAATGTTGCCAGCGAGGACAGCTTCGGAGCCGTACTTCTTGACGCCTAGGCGTTTGGATTCTGAATCGCGGCCGTTACGCGACGAACCGCCAGATTTTTTGTGAGCCATGGTGGCCTCCTAATAAAATGGTTGTCGCTTAAGCTTCGGTGTCCGAAGCGTCGGCTTTCTTTTTGGCCGGAGCCTTTTTCGCGGGCTTTTCAGCCACAGCTACGTCTGCAACCGAAGGAGCCTCGACAGCGGCAGCCACGTCACGCGGAGCCAGATTGCGGGCGCGGGCATTAAGCTCGGCCTTGGTGGTCAGCGAGACGGTGCCGTCCCACTTAGCGGACTTACCGGCACCATCGATGCCCGTGACGCGGATCACGGTTTCAACCTGACGGTGGCCACGAGTGCGGCGATAGCCCTGACGACGGGTCTTCTTGAAGATCTTGACCTTGTCGCCCTTACGGGTTTCGACCAGAGTGCCAACGACCGCACCACCGTCAACCAGCGGAGCGCCGACCACAGCACCGGCTTCGTCACCGATCATCAGGATTTCTTCAAAACGGACTTCTGCGCCCGCTTCGCCTTCAAGCTTCTCAACAACCAGAAGGTCGCCGGCTGAAACGCGGTATTGCTTACCGCCAGTTTTAATGACCGCGTACATGGTCAAGCGCCTCTTATCTATATAGACTAATGCGCAGACCCTGAATTTACCGAATTAAGGTGACTTCAAGCCCGCGCCATAAACGGGTGACCCAGCAGACAAAAAGCCTGTCGGGCGTGAGGGGCGGACTTATACAGACGATTATTGATGAGTCAATCGCAAAGCCGCGGCAAATCTGCATTATTGGCGCACGGATGAGCGAAAAATAGTGCAGGCGCTGATCGTGACAATGTTTGCCGCTTGATTTCGATCTTAAAAAGCATACTTAAACACCAACTCCTGTCTATATTACTGTGAAGGCGCATTTATGGCCGATACTGCATCCATTTCCTCAAAGACCCCTGTGACGGTTCTGACCGGCTATCTGGGGGCGGGCAAGACGACGCTGCTCAACCGCATCCTGTCGGAAAACCACGGTCAGAAATACGCGGTCATCGTCAATGAATTCGGCGAAATCGGCATCGACAACGACCTGATCGTCGGGGCCGACGAAGAAGTCTTTGAAATGAACAACGGCTGTGTCTGCTGCACGGTGCGCGGTGATCTGATCCGCATCCTGCAAGGGCTGATGCGCCGTAAGGGTAAGTTTGATGCCATTATTGTGGAGACCACGGGCTTGGCTGATCCGGGGCCGGTGGCGCAAACCTTTTTTGTTGACGAGGACGTTAAGGCCAAGACCTATCTGGATAGTGTGACCGCTCTGGTTGATGCCAAGCACTTCAAATCGGCGCTGGATGCCGACCGGGTGGTTAAGGAACAGATCGCCTTTGCCGATCAGGTTATCCTCAATAAGACCGATCTGGTGACGCCGGAGGAGCTGAATGAAGTCGAGGCCCGTATCCGCGGCCTGAACCCGCTGGCGACCATTCAACGCGCTGAGCGTTCGGGTGTCGATATCAAAAGCCTGCTGAACCAACACCGCTTTGACCTGTCGAAGATGGACGGCATCGCCAATCATGACGACCACGGCCCGGACTGTGCCGATGATTGCGGCCATGATTACCATTACGATCATAGTCACCACCATCACGATCATAATCCGGCCCACGGTGAAGCTGGCCATGTCCATGACGAACACTGCGGCCATGACCATCACCACCATGATCACGGTCACGCTCATGATCATGGGCACATTAATCCGATCCATGACAATGAAATTCGCTCGGTATCGCTGTCGTCGGACAAACCGCTGGACGGCGTGCGCTTTACCAAATGGATCGATCAGCTTCTGGCCGCTAAAGGCCCTGACATTCTGCGCGCCAAGGGCATTATCGACGTGGCCGGCGAAGATAAGCGTCTGGTGTTTCAGGCGGTGCACATGATCCTCGAAGGCGAACTGCAAGCGCCGTGGAAAGACAGCGAAAACCGCTTCTCACGCGCGGTGTTTATCGGCCGCCATCTCGATGAAGTGGCCCTGCGCGCCGGTTTCGAAGCCTGTATCAAAGTTTAAAACCCGCCGCCCCGGCTTGCGGGGGAGGTAGATTTTTGCTTTAGCAACAAGACGGAGGGGGCAGCGTCACGGAAGGTGTTGCCCCCTCCGTTGTCTCATGCTTTCGACAACACCTCCCCCGCACGCAGGGGAGGAGGAATATAAAAATGACCTTTGCTGTTCAAAAAGACTACGGCGCCTATGTCGTCAGCTCCCTGTTCGATGCCGCCGATGAAGCGATTGTCGCCCTGTCCGACGGTCGAGTGGTGTTTGTCGATGTCGACATGAGCTTTGACGCCCACCCGGGTGCCGGGATTTTGTGCGCCGTGGCCCATCCGACCGGTGTGGGCATAGTCACCGGCGGCGATGACGGGCGGGTGGTGTGGACGACCAAGGACTCCCAGCCGATTGAGCTTTTGAACATAAAGGGCGCGTGGTTTGACTCGGTCGCTGTGAATGCCGAGGCCATGCTTCTGGCGGCCGCCTCTGGCAAAAAGGTCTATATCTATGACCTCGCTAAAAAGGGTGAGTCCAAAATTTTCGAGCACCCCAACAGCGTCTCAGGATTGGTGTTCGACCCTAAGGGCCGCAAGCTTTATTGCGCCTCCTATAACGGCGCCTATGTCTGGTTTTCGCGCATCCACCCTCAAAAACCGCAACTGCTGAAATGGGCGGGATCGCATACCGGCATTGCCATATCGCCTGATGGTAAGTTTGTGGTCACCTCGATGCAGGAAAATGCCCTGCACGGCTGGCGGTTATCCGATTCCAAAGACATGCGCATGGGCGGCTATCCGACCAAGATCAAGTCGATCGACTTCTTCGCCAAGGGCAAGCTTTTGGCCACGTCCGGCGCCAATGGCGCGGTGGTATGGCCGTTCCTGAAAGCCAACGGGCCGATGGGTGAAGAGGCGTCTGAGATTAACGCCGATGAATCGTCGATGGTCACGGTGGTGGCCGGTGCGCCAGAAGATACAGTGCTGGCGGCGGGGCTTGATGATGGCCGGGTGTGGGTGGCTGAGCTGCAATCGACCGGCATTGAATATATTCAGCGCGAAAAAGGCTCACCCATTACGGCTCTTGCGGTATCCGGTGATGCCGCGCGCATCCTGTTTGGCAACGAAGACGGTGGCGTCTGGTTGTTTGAATCGACCCATTAAGTTATTTACCAAAGTCGTGTATAGATAGCCGTACTAGGTTATTCGGGGCGTTTTATGTCGGGGTTGTTCGCAAAGCTTAAATCCGTCAAGTGGGGACGGGTTTTGTTAGGGCTTGTGCTTGGGTTTTTTGTGTTCAGCGTGGGATCAGTTCTGATCCACCGCTTTGTGCCGGTGCCGGTGACCTTTCTGATGGTGCAGCGCCTGTTTGAAGGCGAAGGCTATGATCACCGCTGGGTGTCGATGAAAAACATCAGCCCGCACCTGCAGACCGCGGTAATCGGTGCCGAAGACGCCCGCTTTTGCAGCCATGACGGTTTTGATTTTGAAGCCATCGAAAAGGCCCAGAAATACAATGCCCGCCACACCAAACGTAAGCGCGGGGCCTCGACCATCTCTCAGCAGACGGCCAAGAACGTCTTCCTGTGGCCCGCGCGGTCGTGGGTGCGCAAAGGCGCTGAGGTCTATTATACCGTCCTGATTGAGACCCTGTGGCCGAAAAAGCGGATCATGGAAGTCTATCTCAACAGTATCGAATGGGGGCCTGGGGTTTATGGCGCCGAGTCGGCGTCGCGGTACTGGTTTAAAAAAAGCGCGTCAGAGCTTTCCCGTGCCGAAGCCTCACGTCTGGCGGCTATACTGCCCAGCCCGCGCAAGTGGCGGGCGGCAAAACCAGGTAAATACGTCGCTAAACGCTCCGGCCGTATCCGCGCCAATGCCTCATCCATCAAGGCGACCGGCGATATGGCGTGTTTGAATTAGTTAACGCCTGCTTGCGAATGTAACCATTGAAGGCTTGACGATCTCCCCCAAATGCCTTTCCCTGTGCCCGTTCTGTTTCAGGGAGAGGGTTTCATGATCATCAAGCGTTTGATGCTGTCCGCCGCTATGGTCGCTATCTTAAGCGGCTGCGCCACCACCTCATCGGTAGAGCCCGCCGCCCCGCCGGTGGCCACGGCCCCCGAAGCGCCCGTTATGGCGACGAAGCCCACACCGGCTGAGGCCAAGGCCTTTGTCGATGCGGCGGAGACCAAACTGTCCGAAATGAGCGAATATGCGGCGCGCGTGCAGTGGCTGCGGGCGACCTACATCAATTTCGACAGCATGTGGCTGGAATCCAAGGTCAACGGCGAATTTACCGAGCAGACGGTGAAATACGCTATGGAAGCCGCTAAATATGATGGCGTTAATGTCGATCCGGTGACGGCGCGTAAACTCAAGCTTTTGAAACTGGCCCTGTCTCTGCCTGCCGCTGATCGTCCGGGCGCCGCCGATGAACTGGCGCAGATTTCAACGCGTCTGGACTCGGTCTATTCGACCGGAAAATTCACCTATAACGCCAAAACCTATACCCTGAACGACGCCTCCGAAGTCATGGCCAAGTCGCGCAATCCGGCGGAACTGCGCGCCATGTTTGAAGGCTGGCGCACCGTGTCGCCGGCCATGAAGGCCGACTACACCCAGATGATCAAGCTGTCGAACGAGGGCGCTAAAGGGTTAGGCTTCACGGATGCCGGGGCCATGTGGCGGTCGGGCTATGATATGGAGCCCGATGCCTTTGCGGCTGAAACCGACCGTCTGTGGGCGCAGGTTGAGCCGTTCTATAAGAACCTGCACTGTTATGTGCGCACCAAACTGAATGAGAAATACGGCGATGCCGTGCAGCCCAGAAATGGTGCCATCCGCGCGGACCTTCTGGGGAACATGTGGGCGCAGGACTGGGCCAATATCTATGATATCGCGGCCCCAAAAACCGGCAATTACAAGACCGCCTACAACCTTGATGCCCTGCTGAAATCCAAGAAATACGACGAAGTGAAAATGGTCAAGACGGGTGAGGGGTTCTATACCTCGCTGGGTCTGGCGCCATTGCCGCAAACCTTCTGGGAGCGCTCAATGATCGTGCGTCCGAAAGACCGCGAAGTGGTCTGCCACGCCTCGGCCTGGGATCTGGATAATGCCGATGATATCCGCATCAAGATGTGTACCCTCGTCAACGGCGAAGACCTCTATACCGTCCACCATGAACTGGGCCATAACTACTATCAGCGGGCTTATAAGAACCAGCCGTTCCTATTTAAAAACGGGGCCAATGATGGCTTCCACGAAGCGATCGGTGATTTCGTAGGCCTGTCGTCAGTAACACCTAACTATCTCAACCAGATCGGTCTGCTGGATAAGGTGCCCGCCCAAACCGGCGAAGATATTCCGTACCTGCTGAAAATGGCGATGCAGAAGATTGCCTTCATGCCATTTGGTCTGCTGGTCGATCGCTGGCGCTGGGAAGTCTATTCCGGCCAGATCACACCGGCGCAATATAATGACCGCTGGTGGGCGCTGGTCAAAAAGTATCAGGGCCTGACCCCTCCGGGTGCCCGTCCGACCGCCGCCTTCGATCCGGGAGCCAAGTACCATGTGGCGGCGTCTGTGCCCTATACCCGCTATTTCCTAGCCCACGTTTATCAGTTCCAGTTCCAGAAAGCCGCCTGCGATCAGATCGGCTTTAAGGGGCCGCTCTATCGCTGCTCTATCTACGGGGAAAAGGCCGTGGGCGAAAAGTTCAACAAGATGATGGAAATGGGCCAGTCAAAGCCGTGGCCTGATGCGCTTGAGGCCTTTACCGGCACACGCCAGACCGATGCGTCGGCGGTGGCGGAATATTTCGCACCGCTCAACACCTGGCTGATCCAGCAGAACAAGGGCCAGAAGTGCGGGTGGGAGGTGTGATAACTCACCTCTAAAGTCCCTCGCTGACGCTCAGTGTACTTTAGAGGTGCAAGAAATGTCACCCCCACGGCTAAGCCGTGGGGGTGTTTCAATTTTTAAGAGCAATGGCACTAAGTCTGATATGGATTACTCTTTACACGACACATATTACGTTACGCTTTCACCGGGCTATTTTTATATTTGGCTCGGTTTAAATGCGCTTGTTGCTTTAGGGGTTGGGTTCTGGGCGTGGCGTAAAGGGCCTAAAGTGGGAGCGATTATGCTCGCTGTTTCTATGGCCATTTTACTGCTAATTTTCAGTGGTTCGGTATGGCAAAGCTTTATGTCATTCCCCGAAAACCTGTCTCCCGAAGCCTTGGCATCTGGTGGGCGCAAAATTCTTTGGGGGCCTTTGCTTTCGTTAGGCGTCGCGCCGCTTCTTCTTACGCCGTTGGCGTATGGGGTGGGGTTCTGGCTATATCGTCGCTGCAAGAACCTTAAGTCAGCTTGATTTCGCGCAGGCGTTGCTGGAGGAAATCTTCGGCGGAGATGGGGTCGGGGAACTGGTTCGGGCGGTCTACGCTGATGCAGTTTTCAAGCGTCTCAATGACATAGGGCGGCTCGAAATGCAGGAAAAACGGCGTCGAATAGCGTGAAAAATCCTTGCGGCCTTCGGCGGGATTAACGACGCGGTGGATGGTCGACGGCAGCACCCCATTGGTCAGGCGCGACAGCATATCGCCGATATTGATGACGATGCAGCCTTCCGGCGGGGTGATCGGCAGCCATGTGCCGTCACGATCCTGAAGTTGCAGGCCCGGTTCTTCGGCGCCCATCAGCAGGGTAATGACATTGATATCGCCGTGGGCGCCGGCACGGACACTTTCACCCGCAGCGGTCACCGGCGGATAGTGCAGCAGGCGAAGCACCGAATTGCCTTCGCGCACGGTCGGGGTGAAAAATTCCGGGTCGAGTTTCAGATAGATGGCAATGGCTTTCAGCACCCGTTTGCCGAGGAAATCGAGCGCGGTGTAAAGCTCTGACACATGGTCGCGAAAGCCGCTGACTTCGCCGGGCCAGACATTTTCTGGCATATAATCGCGGTACGGGTGCCCTTCGGACAGGTCACGGCCAGTGTGCCAGAACTCCTTAAGGTCGTGATGGCTGGCGCCCTTGGCGGTCTCGATCCCAAACGGCGTATAGCCGCGCTGACCGCCGACGCCGGTCTTATATTGCATCTTGGTGTCTGTCGGCAGGGCGAAGAAGGCCTTGGTGTCGGCCAGTGCCTGATCAACCAGAGTCTTATCGAGGCCTGCCCCGTCCTTATCGAACAGGCCCGACAATACGGCGAAGCCATAACGCTCAAACGACGCGCCCAGACTTTGCGAAAAGGCGTCGATATCCTCGGCATAAAGGCTGATCGGAACGGGCGTAATGGCGGAAGCGGTCATGATAAAACCTGTCACAAAATATACTTTTCCAGCCGTTATGCCTTAGTCCGGCTACGGCGGGGGCGCAAGGGATCAATTGCCGCACTTGTGGGGGCGTTAAATCCGTATTAATTCGCGTAATTCTATCACACTCGCCCAAAACTTCGGCGTCTGAGGAAATTTTAATTGCGGGGCGGCTTTAACCATTGTTCATATCGGTTGAAGTCAAGCCGTTTGGAATCGAAAGAGCTGTTGCGTATAGCCATGAGATTGTGGGCTCACAAACCCTTAGCGTCAAATATCCGTGGCCTTAGCGCCGGGGGGCTTTTGTGCGCCTTGTGGCTGGTACTGGTTGCGGCCGTGCCTGCCGTCGCCACACCTGCGGTAACGGAAGCGCCCGCCTCGGCGTCGACGGATCAGGTTCTGGCCGAAATGGTCGATCCGAAATTTCAGCCGATCAATTCGACAAAAGCCCTGAAATCATCTGAGCAGTCGGTGGTGCGGGTGCTGGTGGTTTACCGCGGTTTCGGCGGCGTGCCGCTCGATGCTGTTGGCATGGGCTCCGGCTTTGTGGTCGCGCCTAACTATATCGTCACCAATTTCCATGTGGTCGAAGCGCCACCCGAAGCGTCATCGGCGGAAATCTACATCGTGCCGCATAAGGACACCGGCGCAGCCTATCAGCAGGTCGAACTGGTCAAGTCCTGGACCGAAGGCGATCTGGCGCTGCTGAAAGCACCGTCCTTAAAAGTGGCTCCGCTCAAGCTTTATCTGACCCCGCAAAAGAACCAGCGCATTGTGGCTATGGGCTATCCGGGGGTAACCGATCGCTTGCTGAAGCGCGGCGGGACGGAGCTTTTGGTACCGGCGGATGCCTATGTCACCCAAGGCTCGATCGCGCTGTTTGCCTCAACCAACCCTGATGGCGGGCGGGTAGATACGTTGTTTCATACCGCACCGGTTAATCCCGGCAATTCCGGCGGGCCGCTGCTGGATGAATGTGGTCAGGTGGTCGGCGTCAATACCTGGAGCGCGGCCTCTTCCCTGTCGGATAGCGGTGATTTCGATGTGCCGGCAGGGCAATATGTCGCTACCCACGTCTCAGCGCTCAATACATTCTTAAATTCGGCGGGCATTACCCCGCAGATCCAGCCCGATGCCTGTTACGCCAAGACCGAAGATGAAATCTCGAAAGACGACGCCCTGACCAAGGCCCTGGCTGCCGCCGCCGAAGCCCAGCGTCAGCGTTTGGAGCAGGCCAAAAAAGCCGAAGCGGCTTCGGCCCTGATGGATCAGTTGCAACTGGCGGCTCTTGTGGTGCTGTCGCTGCTGGTTTTGGTGCTGATTGTTGTGCACATCCGCCGTGAGCGTGAGCATAAGGAAAAGGCGGCACCGACGGCCTATGCGCCAGAGCCTGAAACGGCGGACGCCAAGCCGCTGCAACTGAAATCGGCCCCGCAAAAGGTACGCATCAAGCACCCCTTCCCGTGGGGCTGGACATTGCTTGGGGTGCTGGTGGTCATACTGGCGCTGGTGTTTGTGGTGCGCGACTCCGGTTTGTGGGAGCGTCATGCGGCCAAGACAGCCGCCGCTGAGACCGTGTCCGAAGGGCTGGTGCGTCTGGCGTGTGAGGTTGATAAATCCGCATCTCCGCGACCGCTGAACGGGGCGGGCCCGACCGAATTTGAGTTCGAAGCCTCGCGGGCTTGCGTCAACAACCGCACCCCCTATGAGCGTCAGGCGGATGGGTCATTGCTGCGCTTTACGGTCAGCGATTCTGAGCCGTTTGCGGCGAAACTCGAACTGTCCAAGGACGGGCTAAGGTTTAAGCGAAGCGATTATCGCCTGTCGCCGGAGGCCCATCAGGCCTATGTGTCACAGCGCACGGCGCTAGGTACCCTGCGCTGTGCATCGCCTGACAATGCCGGTCAGCAGGCGGCCCTGAAAGACAATCTGCAAAAAGTGCGCACCCTGGCGCAGTCTTATCTGACAGCGGCGCCGGAAACCCAGACCGTGTGGCGCTGTCATAAAACTGAGGCCGCCAAGGCTGTAAAATAACAACCTCATCATGTTTTAATGATGCGCTTATGGCCCCCTTATTTTTGGATGGGTCAACGGCATTGGTTGTTTGTGTCATTCATTCTAGGTTCAGCAAAACTGGAATAGTTTCAGGCTATAACCGCTTCAACCCATGAATGGCGGTAGGTCTGAGCTTAAGGGAGAGTTTAAGCATGAAAAAAGTTCTGTTAGGTTTCGCCGCCACCGGTATTTTGCTGGCAGGCTGTACGACGACCGACCCGAATACGGGTCAGGTGGTGCGTGATAACACCAAAACCAACGCCATCATCGGTGCGGCCGTAGGGGCTGCGGCGGGTTATGCTACCAACACTAATAAGGGTGAGCAGGGCCGCAAAAACGCGATCATCGGCGCTGGGATTGGTGCACTCGGTGGTGCGGCTATCGGCAACTATATGGATAAGCAGCAAGCGGCCTTGCGCGAAAAGCTGCACAATACCGGCGTGACCGTGGATCGTAAGGGCAACATCATTACCCTGAACATGCCGTCTGATGTGACCTTCCCGGTCAATGGCGATCAGGTCGATTCCCGCTTCTATAAGGTGCTGGATGACGTATCGGGCGTGCTGAAAGACTATCCGTCGACCTATATCGATGTGGTCGGCCATGCGGATCGTACCGGTTCGGCTGAGTATAATCAGGCCCTGTCGGAACGCCGCGCCAATTCGGTCGCCAACTATATGTCGAGCCGCGGTGTCGCCTATCAGCGCATCTATGTCGCCGGGGCTGGCTTCAATCAGCCGATCGCCACGAACGATACGCCCGAAGGCCGCGCCCAGAACCGCCGGGTCGAAGTGACCTTGCGTCCGGTTGAGCAATAGGTTTAGGCAGTAATTTCTCAACACCTCTGAGCTATAACAGGCGGCATGACACCCTCATGCCGCCTGTCTTTGTTAGGAGCCGAAGTTGATGCCATCACGCCCGATGAGGTGATGGACACCATTGCGCAATCGGTCGTAGCAAAACGCCGGATGGTGATAGCCAATCACAATCTACATAGTCTTTATCTGTTTCATCGCCGTGCGGACATGCGGGCCTTTTACGATAAGGCCGACCTGATCGAGATCGATTCTACGCCCATGATTCTGTGGGGTCGCCTGCTTGGCAAAGACGTGTCGCGGGCCCATCGCTGTACCTATCTCGATTTCCGCGAAAGCTTTTGGGCTAAGGCGCAAAGTGAGGGATGGCATGTCTATCATGTCGGTGGGGCACCTGAGCATAATCCACGCTCCAGGGCCGCGATCCTTAAACGCTATCCGAATGTGCGGCTTTCTATGCACACCGGCTATTTTGATGTGAACGGCTCCGACAATACGCGCCTTCTGGCCGATCTGGCCGATAAAAAGCCGGATGTGTTGCTGGTCGGCATGGGCATGCCGCGTCAGGAGTTATGGATTCTGAATAATCTGGAGCAACTGCCTGATTGTGCGATCATGCCGATCGGGGCGGCCTTCGATTATGAGGCGGGCGTTATGTATACGCCGCCGCGCTGGACCGGGCGGGTGGGGTTAGAATGGCTGGTCAGGTTTCTTCATGAGCCGAAGCGTTTGTTCAGCCGTTATTTTCTGGAGCCCTGGGTGCTGATCCCCCATGTCGTGCGTGATCTGATGCGGCGCAGGCCGCGTTAACTACGCCTTAAGCGCACCACCGCATCATGCGCACAAGACCTAGAGCGTTTTCCTATCAAATGGGATCATTTGATGGATCAGAAAGAGCGACCACTAAAAATTAGAGCATTTCATCTGATGCAATCAGATCAAAATTGGCTCTAATTCGTCAAAGTAACCGGAGTTTTGGCATGTCCGCACCGTTATATCGTGATTTTGCCCCTCAGATGGATCCCGTACAAGGTAAGGTCGTGCTGATCACGGGGGCTACCGGCTCATTCGGGCGCAAGATGGTCATGACGCTGCTGCGGGATTATGATCCGCGCAAGGTCATCATTTTTTCGCGTGATGAACTCAAGCAATATGAGATGCGCGCCGAGCTTGAGGAAATGTTTCCGCGCGAAAAAACCTCACGCTTGCGTTTTTTCTTAGGCGATGTGCGTGACCGGTTGCGGCTGGTCATGGCGTTTCGCGGGGTCGATATCGTCATCCATGCCGCGGCCCTGAAACAGGTGCCGGCGGCGGAATATAACCCGTCGGAATGTATCGCCACCAATGTCAACGGGGCGGAAAATGTCGTCTCGGCCTGCCTTCAGACCGGCGTACACCGGGTGGTGGCGCTCTCTACCGATAAGGCCTGTTCACCGATCAATCTTTATGGCGCCACCAAGCTGGCGTCGGACAAGATTTTTGTGGCGGCGAACAATATGGCGGGCGATACCGGTATCCGGTTCTGTGCGGTGCGATATGGTAATGTGATCGGCTCGCGTGGGTCGGTGGTGCCGTTGTTTAAGCGCTTGATCGCTAACGGGTCGAAAACGCTGCCGATCACCGATCCTCGCATGACGCGGTTCTGGATCACCTTGGATCAGGGAGTCAATTTCGTCCTGTCGTCGCTGGAACTGATGCAGGGCGGGGAAATTTTCGTACCCAAAATCCCGGCGACCCTGATGACCGATCTGGCCACCGCTATGGCCCCTGAGCTTGAGCAACCCACGGTCGGTATTCGGCCAGGCGAGAAACTGCATGAGGTCATGATTTCCGCCGATGATGCGCGCGCGACCTATGAGCTGGATGACCGCTATATCATTGAGCCGGAATTTGCCGAATATACCCGCAAAAGCTTTGCCAAGGTGCGTGGTGCAAAGCGCGTGTCGGAAGATTTCTACTACGCGTCGGATGTCAATCCGGAACGGCTGGACATTGACGGCATTAAGGCGCTTTTGGCCGCCTATACGGGATAAGGCGCGATGCTGAGCCAGCCCTTTTTGGCCTATGGCCGTCAGTCGATCGATCAGAGCGACATTGATCATGTTGTTGAGGCGTTGCAATCCGATTTTCTGACCACCGGCCCGTGGGTTGAACGGTTTGAGCGCGAACTGGCCGCCTATGTGGGGGCGAAAGAAGCGGTGGTGGTCGCAAACGGCACGGCGGCGCTGCATCTGGCCATGCTGGCATTGGGGGTAGGGCCGTCCGATGTAGTCATTGTGCCGTCGATCACCTTTGTGGCCTCGGCCAATTGTGCCGCCTTTTGCGGGGCGCAGGTGGTATTTTGCGATGTTGATCCGCTGACGGGTTTGATGACCGATGAGACGTTTGAGGATGCGCTGAAGATCGTCCGGTGCGACTATAGCGAACTGCGCTTTGCCGGGGTCGTTCCGGTGCACTATGCCGGACGTGCGGTGGCGCTGGATCAGATCGCGGGGCGGTGCGCGGAACTGGACGCCTTTGTGGTCGAAGATGCCTGCCATGCGCTGGGGACGCTTGATAAAGGCGTTATGGTTGGCGCGTGCCAGTATTCGCAAATGGCGGTATTTTCGTTCCATCCGGTCAAGACCCTGACGACCGGTGAAGGCGGGGCGATCACCACCAATGACACGGAACTGGCACGCAAACTGCGGGCTCTGCGCAGTCATGGCCTTGAGCGGGAACCGGCGCGGTTTACCGGCCTTGGTTACGGCGATGACCGGGATAGTGGCGGTTGGGTCTATGAGATGCAGGCGTTAGGCTATAACTATCGCTTGCCCGATCTGAACTGCGCGCTGGGGGTTTCGCAACTCCAAAAGATGCCGCACTTTGCCGCCCGTCGCCGCCGGTTGGTTGCGCTTTATCAGTCGGCGCTCACGGCAGCGCGTCTGCCGGTAAGCTGGACGGCACCCGCAGCGCAGACCGATCCAGTGTTTCACCTGATGGCGGTGCAGATTGATTTTAGAGCAATAGGCAAAACCCGCACCGAGGTCATGGCAGAGCTAAAAGCGCGCGGTGTTGGTACGCAGGTGCATTACATCCCCGTCCATCGTCAGCCCTATTGGCAGCAGCACGCGTTGGGTCAGCGGGATCTGCCGGGAGCCGATGCCTATTACAGCCAAACCCTGTCCCTGCCGCTCTATCCTGATATGACCGACAGCGATCCGGCGGCGGTAATTGCCATCCTGAAAGAGGTGTGCGGCCTATGACCTATGAAATCGACATTGCCGGTCGCAAGATTGGATCGGCCCATTCGCCCTATATCATCTGCGAACTGTCCGGCAATCATAATGGCTCGCTGGAGCGGGCGCTTGCGCTGGTCGATGCGGCGGCGGAGACCGGTTGTGACGCCATAAAGCTTCAGACCTATACCGCCGACACCATCACTATGAAATCCGACCGACCTGAGTTTTTCATCGGCGGCGGGCCGTGGGAAGGCTATGGGCTGTGGGATCTCTATAACGAAGCCCACACCCCCTGGGACTGGCATGAGGCCCTGTTTGAACGGGCGAAGTCGCGCGGCGTGACCATCTTTTCGTCGCCGTTCGATGAAACGGCGGTTGATCTGCTGGAGGGATTGGGGGCGCCGGCCTATAAGATCGCCTCGTTTGAAATGATCGATTTGCCGCTGATTGCCTATGCGGCGTCTAAGATGAAGCCGCTGATCCTGTCGACCGGCATGGCCAATCTGGCCGAGATCGAAGCCGCCGTCGAAACCGTCCGTAAATACGGCAATGGCCAGTTCGTGCTACTGCACTGTGTTAGCGAATATCCGGCCAATATCAACGATGCCAATGTGCGGGTTGTTCCCGATCTGGGGGCAAAGTTTCAGTGCCCGTCGGGCCTGTCGGATCACACCTTTGGGACGGCGGCATCCATTGCGGCGGTAGCTCTGGGCGGCTGCGTAATCGAGAAACACTTTACTTTGGCGCGGGCAGATGGCGGGCCGGATTCGAGTTTTTCGCTGGAACCGGCCGAATTTACCGCTCTGGTGCGTGACTGCAAGGACGCGCATCGGGCCTTGGGGAGTGTGCATTATGACACTCTGGGCTCTGAGCGCGGCTCAAAGACCTTCCGGCGCTCTCTCTATGTGGTGGCCGATGTCAAAGCTGGTGAGTTGTTGACCAAAGATAATGTCCGCTCGATCCGTCCGGGTTTGGGTTTGCCGCCGGTCAGACTATGGGACGTACTGGGTAAACCCGCCGCCCGTGATCTGGTGCGTGGTGAACCGCTAACGGACGAAATGATAGAACTCCCCCTGTTGCAGGGGGAGCTTTGATTTTAGGGTGTCCTAAAATCAAAGAGGGGGTAATTCAACGGTGGTTTTACCCCAACCGTTTCGCCCCTCACCCCAACCGGCACGGGCCGCCCCGCTCTCCCCGCGAGCGGGAGATGAATTATATCTCGCCTCGTGCCTTCAACACCTCAAACGCGACCTCCGCGACCTCCCAATCTTCCGGGGTGTCGATATCGTGGACCAGATGACGAGGCAGGATGACCGGCACGGAGACCGGTGAAAAGGCGATATGACCGTTAAGCCAGGCTTCGGTCTTACCCCAATAGAACTGGGCGGCGTCATGATAGGCGGGCTCTAAATCCTGCGAACGCTTATTTAGATTCTCCGGCCAGAACATATCGACGCTGCCGTCCGGCGTGCGCTTTAAGGCGCGCTGAATGGGAAAGGCAAACGAAGTGACCGAAAAGGCAAAGGATTTGTTGTGTGCGATCAGCGCGTCATGGCCCTCAATCAGGCGCTCAACCTGAATAAACGGCGCGGTCGCGTAGATGCAGCAGGCCAGATCAAAATCGATACCTTGCGCCTTAAACCAGTTGATCGCATGGACTACCACCGCACCCGTGCCGGTATGGTCATCGGCCAGTTCAGGCGGTCGTAGGAACGGGACTTCCGCGCCATATTGCTTGGCGACCTCAGCGATTTCCGCATCGTCAGTCGAGACGATCACCCGCGCAAACAAGCCGCTGTCGATGGCCGCGCGGATCGAATAGCTGATCATCGGCTGACCATGAAAGGGCTTGATATTCTTACGCGGAATGCGCTTTGAGCCGCCGCGGGCCGGTATGATAGCAATAGCGCTCATTTCAAAAAAATCCGGTTAATATAGGGATCATAGCCGCCGGGATTATCCATAATGGGCGCTTTCGGGCAGTGCGGTGAGGCATAGAGATTATACTGGATGGCCAGCAACAGACGCGGCTTATTGACTGGCAACTGGCCCTTGTGAAAGCCGTAAACATCCTCAAGGAACCACGATCCGGCCGGGCCGGTAATGGCGGTGAGGCGATCCGTCCCAAAAGCTTCTGTAATGGCTTCATCGGTCTGGGCCTTGCCGGTCTCTAACGCGCGGTCATTGTGCGATCCGCGCACAAACATATGGGGGCCCGCCTCGTCGTCGACCTCGGTCAGGTAGTAGAACAGCTTGATGTTTTGTACGCAGTCATAGTCGCGGTGAAAGCGCTGCACGCCCTTGGCGGTATGACGGTCGGGGTATGACCAGAAGGCCCCGATATTATCGACCACAGGCTTGCAGCCAAGATGTAGTTCCATCGCCTCCAGCACGTCAGGCCGGTTCATCAGATCGAGCATATGGGGGGCGCGCAGGGTTTCTTCGGCGGTATAGTAGCCCATATTGATCTCATCTGCGGGCGGCTGATCCCACGCGAATGTACCGACATGGGGGCGGAACGGATCATGGCAGGGCGTGACCTTAAAATAGTCGACCACATCATTCAGTATATCCGCCGGTATGGCCGGTTGCATCGGGGTCAGGCCATCCTGCTTCAAAGCCTGACACAACGCACGGGCTTGATCGGACGGCGCAAAATCGAAGGTTTTTGGTTTAAGTGCGCCGATGAGTGCCGCTACCCCGCCGCGCTGCGGCAGGCCCAGCGTGGGTAGAAGATCATAGGCAATATGGCGCGAATCCTGACAGGCACGCTCGGAAAACCGTTTCAGGGACGGCACGCGGGTCCTTAGCCGTTCTGAAAAGGTTGTGGCCATCTTTAAAGCCCTGCGAGATCCGCCAGATCGTTGAGGGTCTTGGCCTGTTTCAGCTTTTCATTATCGACGATCCGGTCGAGGTCTGAATCGACCATCGCCACGAACGAGATAACGGCCAGGCTGTCCCAGTTGCCGAGGTCATCAAGGGTTTCAGCGCCTGTAAGACCAGTCGTCTCGGTTTCCAGAATTTCGGCCACAGCGGCGAAAAAGGCGGGTTTATCCATTGGGCGGTACTCCGGTAGTGCGTTGTGCGAATCGTGAGGTTGAAAGTCGCGGTCTGGTCACAGGGAATATGGTTTTCGTCAATATTTGCTTAAAACTTGCTAACTAAGGTTAACGCGAAATCGTCCCAGATACTATGGAGGGCCGGCATGACTTCAGCCCGTTTAAGCGGCATTGGTATCAAGGGCGTGCGGGTGTGCGTGCCGAAGGATATCCGCCGCCTTGAGGACGAAGACCTTTTTCCGGAAGCGAAAGACCGCGACCGCCTGACTGGCTCCATCGGGGTGATTGAGCGCCGGGTGGCCCGTGAAGGGGTCACGACCTCTGATCTGTGCGAACAGGCCGGGATGAACCTGTTGGCTGAGTTGGGCTGGGCTAAGGACAGCATCGATGTGCTGATCATGGTCACCCAAAGCCCGGATTACGTTATTCCGGCCACCGCCTGCACCCTGCAAACGCGGATGGGTATCGGCAACTGTCTGGCCTTTGATATTAATCTGGGCTGTTCCGGCTATCCCTACGGTTTGTGGACGGCGGCCAGTTTGCTGAAGACCCTGACGGTTGAGGGCCGTCCGGCGCGGGCTCTGGTGCTGGCCGGAGATATTTCGACCGTAAAGCTGCTGAAAGACGATAAGGCGACCGTGCCTTTGTTTGGTGATGCCGGGTCGGCTACGGCGCTGGAGGTCGATGACGCAGGCGGTATCTGGCACGGCGTGTTCGGCACGGATGGATCAGGCGCCGAGCATATCATGGTCAAGGCGGGCGCTATGCGGCGCTCATTGGTGCCGACCGATGAGCCACAATCGCCCGAAGAGCAGGCGGCTTTATACAAGGAATCGCGCCTGCATCTGAACGGGGCGGAAGTGTTTAACTTCACCCTGCGGGCCGTGCCGGCGCTGGCGAAAGAGCTGTTCGAGACGGCAGGCATTACCGCCGATGACGTCGATTATGTCGTGCTGCATCAGGCCAATGCCTTTATGCTCAATCACCTGCGCAAGAAAATCGGACTGCCGGAAGAAAAGGTGCCGATTGCACTGGGCGCTTACGGCAATACATCGTCGGCCTCGATCCCACTGGCTATGGCCTCGCATTTGTCGGAGGCTTTGACGCAGCCGCAGCGTCTGGTAATGATGGGCTTTGGGGTAGGCTGGTCGTGGGGGGCGGTCAGGCTGGATATGGCCGCCATTCCGGCACCCAAGATCGACGAATATGTTTGACGGTCTCTACAGCGGGTTTAGCTCCGACGTATATCTCAGGCCTGACGTGTTTGAGGCCGAGATGGAACGGGTGTTTGCCCCGTCATGGCTGTGTCTGGGCTTTACCGATGACCTGCAAAACCC
The DNA here is from genome assembly GCF_028550435.1 of Asticcacaulis machinosus. Lineage (GTDB taxonomy): Bacteria > Pseudomonadota > Alphaproteobacteria > Caulobacterales > Caulobacteraceae > Asticcacaulis > Asticcacaulis machinosus. The sequence continues at coordinate 891,860 of NZ_JAQQKV010000002.1, forward strand.
GAACGATTTCATTACCCGTCAGACCGGGCGTACGAACATAGTCGTGCAGAATGTCAAAGGCACGCTGCGCGCGTTTCGCAATGTCTGCACCCACCGGTTTTCGCGCATTCAGTGTGAGGCGAAGGGCAACCGGTCTCTGACCTGCCCCTATCATGGCTGGTCGTTTGATGGCGAAGGTGTGCCGGTGGGCGTACCGCACAATGCCAAGAGTTTTGACCTCAATGATGCGGATCGGCAGAACTTGCGGCTGGAGGCGTTTCAACTTGAAACCTGCGGGCGGTTTGTGTTTGTGCGCATGGCAGCGGGCGGGCCGGATCTGCGCGGGTTTTTGGGCAATTTTTATGAAATCCTCGAGCACCTGAGCGAAACCTGCCCGGAACGGTTCGATAGCCATCAGGCATCCTGGGACTTTAACTGGAAGCTGGGCATGGACAATGCCGCCGAAGGCTATCATGTCCCGCTGGTCCATCCGGAAAGTTTCGCGGCCATGCTCAAACCCGACCTGCGCCTGACGCCTGAGGGTGAGCATGGCTATTTTGTCGGTGATTTCCGCGAACAGTCGGTGAAATGGTGGACAGGCGTGTCAAAGGCCATCGGGTTGCAGACCACGCTACGGTTTCCTGAATATGCCTGTTTTCTGGTCTTTCCCAATATCGTCATCAATATGAGCTGGGGCGGGTTTTATTCAGCCCTGATGTTTGATCCCATCGGGCCGGAGACGACGGCGGTCAATGCCGGGCTGTTTCTGGGCCACAATAAGGGTGGGGCTGCCCGCGACATGATTGTGGCGCAGCTAAAGGAATTCTCCGATAAGGTGCGGGCTGAGGATCACGATATCTGCGCCAAGGTGCATCAGGGGCTGAGCTCTATGGTCACGCCGCGCGCGCCCTTATTGGGTAAGATGGAAGATGCCTGTGCTCACTTCCATGCTGTCTATGCCAACCGAATGAAGGGGGCTTTATGAGCGATCTGATGCCGGTTCAAAATCCATCCCGCGCACCTTTCAACCCAATGTCGCTCGAAGGCCGCACCATTCTGGTGACCGGTGCGTCGAGCGGTATCGGTAAGGGTACGGCCATCTATCTGGCGAAACTGGGCGCACGGGTCATTGCGTCGGGGCGTAATGCCGAACGGTTGCAGGAAACGCTCAACGAAATGCCGGGTGAGGGCCATGTTGGGCGGGTGCTCGACCTGTCGGAACACGAGAAGATAGTGCCGTGGATGAAGGAAACCTGCGCGCTTTATGGCCCTTTGAGCGGTCTGGCGCATTGTGCGGGCATCCAGTCGATGCGGCCGTTGCAGACAGTTAATCTCGACTATATCCGTGAGGTATTCGACGCCAATCTGACGGCGGCGCTGGTGCTGGCTCAGGCCATGCGGCTAAAGGCGTGCCACACGCCGCAGGCCTCATTGGTGTTTGTGGCCTCGACCTCGGCCCTGCGCGGGGCATCCGGCAATTCGGTCTATGCGGCGTCAAAAGGCGGTATGGCGGCCATGACGCGCAGTCTGGGGATCGAACTGGTGCGCGACGGGTTGCGGGTCAATTGTGTGGCGCCGGCCCTGGTCGATACGCCAATCGCCCATGCCTATCGTAAGCTGACTGAGGACGGCTATCAGAAACTGACCGCAGCGCATCCGCTGGGGATTGGCTACCCTGAAGATGTCGCCGCGGCGGTCGCCTTCCTGCTGGCCGATACCTCACGCTGGATTACCGGGTCGATCATGGCCGTGGACGGAGGCCTGCTGGCATGACGGTTGCCGCGCCCAAAGCCCCGTCACGGCGCATCAGTTTGTCGCTTAATCATGATCATAGCTGTGCGCCGCTCAGCTATCTGGAAATGGGGCGGGCGGACGGGCCGGTATTGGTGTTTCTGCATGGGCTGGGGGCGGATTGTCTGGCCTGGCATTATTGCCTGCCCGCGTTCATATCAAAATACCGGGTATTGGCGCTCGATCTGCCGGGACATGGGAAATCAGGTCAGGATGTGGGTGACGGCGATGTCGCCTTTATGACCGGCTGGCTGGACGAAGCCCTGGCGCTGCTGAAGGTGCCCTCGGCCCATGTGGTCGGTCATTCGATGGGGGCCAAGCTGGCGCTTGGTCTGGCCCATCGTCACCCTGAGCGTGTGCAATCCCTGACCCTGATCGCACCGGCGGGGCTGGGCGGGCCTTTTCATTATGAGACGATGGATGCCTATCTGGCCGCGCCGTCGCTAAAGACCGCCCATGATCTATCCCGGTTTCTGGTGACTGAGCGCCACGCCCAGATGGTGCCCGCTTTGGCTCAGGCGCTTTTTGAGTCGGTCAGCGATGCGGGGCGACGGGCGGCCTTCATAAAATTGCTGGAGACCGCCAAAACCTTTGGTGTGGAATTGTCGCCGCAATGGCGCGACTGGTCGCGCTTGCGCTGCCCCTTGCAATTTATCTGGGGCGATCAGGATCGGCTGACGCCCTTACATGAGGTGGCCTATCTGCCAGCGGATGCGGTGGTTCACGTCCTGCCGGACACCGGCCATCTGCCCCATGTTGAGGCGGCGGCAGGCGTTGTGTCGCACCTGAAAGCGTTTTGGGAGGGATAGGGCGGTCATGGTCACCTTTGTCACCCGCGGCCCGGCCCTCAGGGGCATTGTGACGGCCATGCCTCAGCGTCAGGACGCGAACCGTGATCTGGCCACCCTCTTTGGCGAAGAGGCGGTCGATAAAATCATCCGGGCGACGGGGATCGAGACCCGTCCGGTTTCGGACGGCCTGCTGATCAGTGATATGGCGGTGGCGGCGGCGGAAAATCTGATGGAGGGGCTGGGCTGGACGTCGGACAGTATCGACCTGTTGGTCGTGGTGACCCAGACGCCGGACTATCCCTTACCCGCAACCTCCTATGTCGTGCATGGCCGGTTGGGTCTGCCGATGACGACGGCGACGCTGGATTTGCGGCTGGGCTGTTCGGGCTTTGTCTATGGCCTAAGTGTCATATCGTCGATGATGGCGGCGGGCGGCTTAAAGCGGGCCCTGCTGATTGGCGGCGATGTCATCAACACTATGATCGCCGAGGATGATCGGGCGCTTCGTCTGTTGTTCGGGGATGCGGTGGCGGCAACGGCTTTGGAAGCGTCAGATGACGATCATCAGATTGGCTTTGATCTGGGCGCCGATGGGTCGGGTGTGCCGCATCTGATCTCAGAAACCGGCGGTGTGGCAAAGTCCGGCAATCCGCAGCTTTATATGGACGGGGCGCGGGTGTTGTCGTTTTCGTTGCGTCAGGTGGCGCCTTCGGTAGCGCGGGCGCTGGCAGTGACGGGACAAACCGCAAGTGACATGGATCATGTCATCCTGCACCAGGCCAATGCCATGATGATTCAGTCTCTGGCCAAAAAGATCGGCTTGCGCGATGATCAGGTGGTTGAGGCGGTCAGGGACTATGGCAATACCGGCCCGGCGTCGATCCCGCTGGCCATGTGTGATCTGTTTCGCGGGCGCGCATCGCAATATCCGGTAAATCTGCTGCTGAGTGGTTTCGGTGTCGGCTGGTCGTGGGCGTCAGCCGTCTGGCGGACATCCCTGCCGACCTATTGCGAGATTATCCGTCTGCCGCATAAGGATCAGGTATAATGGCGCGTTTGTGGATCAGAACCGAAGCGTCTGCCGTTATCGGCCTTGGCCATTTCATGCGTTGTTTCGCCATTGCCGAAGCCGCCCGTGCGCACGGGTGGAAGGTCAGCTTCATCCTCAATGAGGCCTCAAGCGCTGCCCAAAAACATATGGCGGCCATCGGCGCCAACTGGGTTCAGGTGCAAAGCCGGATCGGCTCTCAGGCGGACGGGGTCGCGTTGCGCGTACTGATTTCCAGCCATCACTGGCTGATCATCGACAGCTATATCGCCACCGCAGACTATATCGCCGCCATGTATGATCATGCCAAAGTTCTGGTCATGGATGATCTGGCGCAACTGAGCCATATCCGTGCCCATATGGTGGTCAATGCGGCAGCGGCGGCCAAAACCTTACCCTACGACGATATTGCCCCGCAGGCCGTGGCCTGCCTTGGGCCACTCTATGCACCGATCCGTGCTGAGTTCAGCCGCGACTATCCAAAGTCCGAGCAGGAGGGCTTTATCGCCCTGATGTTTGGCGGATCAGATCCTAACAACCTGACGGGACAGGCGCTTAATCATCTGTACCATGAGATGTTCCCGATGATCGGCCAGCGCGTGCCGATCCGTCTGATCGCAGGCCCGGCTAATCCCCATGTTGAGGCCCTGTCAGCCCAGATTGCGGGCATGGAGCAGGTGTCATTACATGTGGCCCCGGACAGTGTGGCGGAGACTTTGAATGGGGCGGCCCTGGTGGTAACAGCCGCCGGTGGCAGCGTCGGGGAAATTGCGGCCCAGAGCCTGATGGCGCTGGTACTGATCGTGGTTGATAATCAGATCATGTCGCTCAAATCCTCACCCTATCCGGTGATGGATGCGCGCGCGGGTTTACCGGATGATTTTGCGCAGTGGGTAGCAACCTTTCTGATGCACCCTGAAATCTGTCAGGAAACCGCCACGCGCGCCAAAGCCTTAATCGACGGGCAGGGGCCGCGCCGGATTGTTGAAATCATGAACGAATTGAGTGTTTAAATCATGATCTACGCGCATATGTCCTTCCGTGAACCTACGGCTGATGACGCCAAAATGATCCTTGACTGGCGCACGGCGGATCATGTCGCGCCCTATATGCTGACCACGGTCGACTATGATCTCGATAAACAGAGGGCGTGGATTGAGCGCAGTAATGCCCGCGACGATTATCACCACCGCCTTATCCTGATCCACGGCCGACCGGTCGGCTATACCTCGATCACCATAGTTGATATGGAACATCGCGTCGGTGAAATCGGCATCTATATGGGCGAACGCGGCGTGTCAGGCGACCTGACCATGTATAATTTCGTACCGACCCTGAACCATGCCTTCTACGCCTTGCGGCTGAATAAGCTGGTCAATCACATCGTCGACTGGAATCCGCGCGTCATCAAGGTTCAGAAATATAACGGCTACCGTCAGATCGGTGTCGAAGAGGGCAAGATCATCAAGGACGGCGTCGCCCATAATCTGCATGTGTTTGAACAGACGGCGCAGGAATGGGCGCAGTTCCGGCGGAAATACCCCGACACCCGTGACTGGGATGGTGTAGCGCGTCCCTAAGTCGTCGTTGCCGATTGAGATTTAGTGGCGCGGGCCTATATTACTAATCGAATATAGGAGATCACATATGGCCCGTTCATCGCTCGGTTTTGACCTGACCCCGCCGACAGAGACGCAGTATAAGTCGCTTGCGGCCAAACTTGATCCCGAAGCGGTACGCATCCTGCTTAATCATGGCACGGAACCGCCCTTTTGCGGCAAGTTCGATGAGTATGAGGATGAGGGCATCTATACCTGCGCCCTGTGTCACCTGCCGCTGTTTAAATCCCGCGCCAAGTTTCATTCCGGTTCGGGCTGGCCCAGCTTTTATGAAAGCATCAACAAAGATCACATCCGCTATATTCAGGATCGCTCACACGGTATGGTGCGCACGGAAATCCGCTGCGGGCGCTGTGACGCGCATCTGGGCCATGTGTTTGAAGATGGCCCGCGTCCGACCGGCCTGCGTTACTGCATGAATTCGGTCGCTATGGACTTTGTACCGGACGGCGAGACATTGCCAGATGTGCTGGAGCGTGATGATCCGGCGCAGGTTTAATTTGATCTGTATGCAGATCAAATAATTCCGTTCAAAAATGCGTGAAATTATTCCGTATCCGGATTTATTTTTGTTGCTAAGTCTCTAAAAGAGCGCATGATTTCATAACAGTCCAGGGAGGGCTGTGCCGAACTTTCGGCTTTAACCCGATATAAAAAACGGGAGTGAAATCATGATCAAGTTAACCGCGATCGCCGTGGCAGCGGCGTTTGGGACGCTTATGACCACCTCAGCTTTTGCCGAATGCGACATCATTCAGGGCCAGCAGGTGGGTAAGGCCATCACCCGCGTCACCCAAAAAGACCTGTCGGGGGTGATAACACCCGCCCGAAAGCCGGTGATCGACATCCTGCGCTGCGAAGGCGGCGGCAGTAAGTTTGAGGCGACTTTTCGTTATTCGCAAATAAACAGCGATGGCCAGACGGTCTGGATCGAAGGCACGGCCAAAGGGCAGAATGACCGGATCAGCGATATTCAGTACCGCAAGGCAAGCCCCCAACTTCAGTCCAGTCTGGAGCCGCGCAAGGGTAAGTTCTGATCGCGCAAGGCGACCTCTGAAAAGAGGTCGCTTTTAGCCTTGGTCAATGGCTTTGTGCATAGTGTCGGCAAGCGAGTTGAAGATGCCACAATAAGCGGCGGCAATAACGGCTGCCACGATCATGCACCATAAGGCCAGCCCAATTGCTGTAGGTGCGGGTGGTGCAATCGGAAGAACCTCGTTTGTATGGTAGGGATCATCCTGAAACGCCTTACCGTGTAGTTCGGGGTCGTACTTCAACAACAAGAAAATATGACCAAGTACGCTGCAAGCTATAGAGAAGCCATGCGTTAGGATGATATCCCGATATTCATTGTCACCCCACATCGCGATAATGCCGAAAATTATATACTGAATAACCGTAAGCTTCCAAAGGACACTAAGTGTTCTTTGCGGAACAATAGGTTCGCTAAAATAATCGATTAAATCTGGCGTCCCGTTTTTATATTTTACTTCGGGGAAGACCCGCACGGCTCTTTGTACACGCCCGTCAGACAAAGCTAATATAAATTGCGTGCCCGCAACGATGACTGAAACCCACATCAGAGCGTACCATATAGGCGCAGGCAGCCAATCCGTGAATGTGGCCGCAGGTATCGCAATAAGGCCGGCAATCGCGTTGACAACAACCGGCCAGTAAAATGCGGCCATCAGCCTGTCGTAAGTTTGCACGAAACGCATTCATTCCCCCATTGCCGGTAATGTTGTCATGGTAAGTATTCGATCGGCAACAAAAAAAGCGGCCCCGTTATCGGAGCCGCTTTTATTAATGGGGTGTGGGGTTTGTAACCCCACAATCCTTTAAGCCGAGGTGTAGGCCGTCTTGACGATGGTGTAGAATTCCTTGGCATAGGCGCCTTGTTCGCGCGGGCCGTAGGATGAACCCTTACGGCCACCGAACGGAACATGGTAATCAACACCGGCGGTCGGCAGGTTGACCATGACCATACCGGCCTGAGCGCGGCGCTTAAAGGTCTCGGCAGACTTGAGCGAGGTGGTGCAGATACCGGCCGACAGACCCATTTCGGTGTCGTTGGCAACCGCAATGGCTTCTTCCAGGTCCTTAACGCGGATCACGGACGCGACCGGGCCGAAGACTTCTTCCTTGTTGATGGTCATGTCAGGCGTCGTCTTATCGATCAGGGTCGGGGCATAATAGTAGCCCGGCGTCCCGAACGTCAGGTCTTCGCCACCAGCGACGATCACGCCGCCTTCGGCCTTGGCCGTGGCAACCGCATCCTGAGCGATCTTGAGTTGTTCTTGCGACGCGATCGGGCCCATCTGAACGCCATCGGCGCGGCTGTCACCAACCTTGATCGCCTTGGCGGCCTTGGCCAGCTCGGCAACAAAGGTGTCAGCGATGCCTTCGGTCACGATGATGCGCGAAGAAGCCGTGCAGCGGTGGCCGGACGAGAAGAACGAAGAGTTCAGAACCGAGTTAACGGCGATGCCGAGGTCGGCGTCATCAAGCACGATGACCGGGTTCTTACCACCCATTTCGCACTGGATGCGCTTGCCCTTGGCCACAGCCGCGTCACGGACGCGCGTGCCGGTCGGAACCGAGCCGGTGAAGGAGATGGCGTCGCAGCCGTCGATCAGCAGCGGACCTGCGACCGAACCGCGGGCGAACACGACGTTCAGCACGCCCTTGGGCAGGCCGGCGCGGGTCAGGATGTCCGCCAGAGCCCAGGCACAGGCCGGGGTCAGTTCGGCAGGCTTACAGACAACCGTGTTGCCAAAGGCAATCGCCGGGGCCATTTTCCAGGCCGGAATGGCGATCGGGAAGTTCCAAGGGCAGATCAGGCCGATGACGCCGACCGGCTCACGGGTGATCTCAACCTTAACGCCGGGACGCACAGAATCGAGCACTTCACCGTGGGCGCGCAGGGCTTCACCGGCAAAATATTTAAAGATGTGACCGGCGCGGGTGACTTCGCCGATGCCTTCGGGCAGGGTCTTGCCTTCTTCGCGCGACAGGAGTGCGCCTAGTTCGGCCTTACGGGCCAGAATTTCTGTACCGGCATTGTCGAGCACGTCAAAGCGCTGCTGCGGCGTCGAATACTGCCAGGTCTTAAAGGCTTCGCGGGCGGCCTCGATGGCGGCCTTTACCTCGGCTTCACCGGCGGTCGAATAGGTGCCGATGATGTCGTTGGTGTCCGAAGGGTTGATGTCGTTGAAGGTGTTGCCCGTTACGACCCATTCGCCGTTGATCAGGTTGCCATATGTTGTCAAAGTCCGCTCTCCCGGAGTGTCTGAAAATCTTTGTAGCTACGCGCCAGAATGTTAGCGCTAACTTAAGGGGCATGTGGTCGCGCAAAAGCCGCTTTACGTCAACCGCCTCTCGCAAAAAAGTGAAAAGTCCGGCTAAACCGGAATTTGTGCGAGCCGACCTCTATATAAAGAAAAGTCCGACAAATTAAAGGGCTGATTTCAGAAAATCGTATACGAAATGGTCGCGCAAATCCCTTTTTTGGATTGAAATGTTGGGTAATGCCTTTTGAGGTGCGCGCGTCTCATAACCTGATACATCACCATTTTAGGTTTTGACGCGATATTGTAGCCGAAAACCGCATACACTTTTCGGCATATCGCTGACTGAAAATTCAGGCTTTTTAAGAAGGCGTCCTATGGCTATTCCGTTTATCGACCTCGGCACCCAACGCGCGCGTATCGGCGCGAAAATCGAAGCCGGTGTGCTTAAGGTCATTGGTCATGGCGCCTATATTATGGGGCCGGAGGTCAAGGCCTTTGAAGCCGATCTGGCCGCCTTTGCCAAATCAAAGCACGCTTTATCTTGCGCTAACGGCACCGATGCCATTGAGCTGATCCTGCTGGGACTTGGGATTGGTGAGGGCGACGCCGTATTTGTCCCGGCCTTTACCTTTGTGGCGACGGCGGAAGTCGTGCCGATGACGCGGGCTGAACCGGTGTTTGTCGATATTGATGCCCGTACCTACAATATCGATCCGGTCAAGCTTGAAGCCGCCATTGAGGCTGTGATCAAAGAGGGGCGTCTTAAGCCGGCTGCTATTGTCGCGGTTGATCTGTTTGGTCAGCCCGCCGATTATCCGGCGCTCAAACTCATAGCCGACAAGTATGGTCTGCCGCTGATCTCAGATTCCGCTCAGGGCTTTGGCGGCACGATTGACGGTAAGCAGCCGCTGGAATGGGCGGTTGCGACCGCGACCAGCTTTTATCCGGCCAAGCCGCTCGGCTGCTACGGCGATGGTGGGGCGGTGGTCACCAGTGATGATGTGTTGCAGGATCGTCTGATTTCATATCGTGTTCACGGTGGGGCGACCCCTGCGGATGCGGCGGCGGCCAAATTCGAGCATGAGACCAAGTATCTCAATGTCCGTATCGGCATGAACTCACGCCTTGATACCATTCAGGCCGCCGTTCTGATCGAAAAGCTGGCCATTTTTGGTGAGGAAATCGAACTGCGTCAGGCCGTGGCCAAGCGCTACAACGAAGCGCTGGAAGGCTTTGTGACCAGTGTGCCCTATGTGAAGGACGGCTACGTCTCGACCTGGGCGCAATATACGATTGAGCACGAAAATCGTGATGGGCTGCAACTGCATTTGCGCGAAAAAGGCATCCCCACGGCGGTGTATTATCCGATCCCGCTGCACCAGCAGCCGGGCTATGCAGCCTTTACATCTGGCACGCGCGATCTTTCGGTATCTGAAGCCAAGTCCAAGACGGTGATTTCCTTACCGTTTTCGCCTTACCTGACGGCGGAGACGCAAAATGAGATCGTTGAGGCGGTGAAATCTTTCAAGGGTTAAAATGCGTCGTGATGCGCAACAAAATGACTCTATGGCGGTAAAATTTGTCACCAAAGCCATTTTTGCAGGAAAAATTTTGACGTGGAATTGACAAGACGTCAGTTTATATGCTTGAGAAAAACAGCGTAGCCTTCGCGTGTGCAAACGTGCGGATGAACAGGCGAAGCGCTAATTTTTCAGGCTTGATACGGGGATATATCGGGAATGACGGCTACACCCGCCACGGATGCGATGGTTGCTGCGGCAAACCCTGAACCGGTCTCAGCATTGCTGGCCCATCAGGCGCCGCTTTCGCTCGACCCGGCGGCCACTGTGTGGGTGCTGATCTCGACCGCTCTGGTGCTGCTGATGACCCTGCCGGGCCTTGCGCTGTTTTACGGCGGCATGGTGCGTAAGAAAAATTTGTTGGCGACGCTGGCCCAATCAGTGGCCGCGACCATTCTGGTGTCGGTGCTGTGGATCGTAATCGGCTACAGCCTGTCGTTCGGCGTCGGCCCGAATGACGGCTGGAACAAGGTTCTGGGCGGTTTTCAGGTCGCCCTTCTTTACGGCGTTGGTATGGATACGGCCTATTCTACCTTGCCGGGCTTGCCTGAATATTTATGGGTGGTGTTCCAGATGACCTTTGCGATCATCACGCCCGCCCTGATCGCCGGGGCGTTTGCTGAGCGCATGAAGTTTTCGGCCTTTCTGCTGTTTGTTGGCCTGTGGCACCTGCTGGTTTATGCACCGGTCTGTCACTGGGTATGGGGCGGCGGTTTCTTAGGCGCTATGGGTGTGCTTGATTTCGCCGGTGGTGCGGTGGTGCACGTCAATTCCGGTGTCGCGGGTCTGGTCTGCGCCTATGTTCTGGGGCAGCGCCGCGGTTACGGCCGTGATAACATGGCGCCGCATAATCTGGCCTTTACGATGATTGGCGCCTGCTTGCTGCTGTTTGGCTGGATCGGGTTCAATGGCGGCTCAGCCTTGGCGGCAGATTCTCTGGCGGCAGTGGCGACGCTTAATACGATTTTGGCAGCCATGACGGGTGCTATCGGCTGGATTATTCCGGAGTGGATTGAACGCAAGCAGCCCACGCTTTTGGGCATGATCACCGGTCTGGTGGTTGGTCTGGTGGCCATTACCCCGGCGGCGGGTTTTGTCGACCCGCGCGGGGCGTTGCTGATCGGTCTGATTACCGGCCCGATCTGTTTTGTGGCCTCGACCGCGATCAAGAAGGCCATGAAATATGACGATAGCCTGGATGCCTTTGGTGTGCATGGTGTTGGTGGTTTGGTCGGCGCGTTACTGACCGGTATTTTCGCCACGACCTCGGTAAATGCTCTTGCCGAAGGCGCCAATATCGGCAAGCAGGCGCTGGGTCTGGTGGCTGTGATTATCTGGTCGGGTGTGGTGACGTTCCTTATTTTGATGATTTGCAAATACACGACCGGCCTGCGGGTCACTGAAGAACAGGAAATTGAGGGTCTCGACAGCACGCAGCACGGAGAGACCCAGCACGGATAGAAACAAGCCACATTTTCCAAAAGGCTTGGGCGTTTATCCTCCCCCTCGCGTTTTGGCTCCGCTTTCGGCAGTCAGGCCGGGCAGAGACCAGAACCGAGGGGGTTCGTATGTTTGGACTATGGTTTTTGAAAAAGACATTCGTTTGCAATTGGCGTTCGCATTCGGACGATGTCTGTGAAGAGAACAAAAGGCAAACTGGTATCCATTGATACTAAGTGGCCTGATGCTGATAAAAATCTCACCCACGGGTGAAATCTTTATCTAACTTGGTTTTTGTGCTTTTTATTTGGCAGCAATTGCGCTTTCACCCAAGCGCTTTTGCTGAGCGGATCAGGCGCAGTGAGGCAATAGTTTTGGGGTCGAAGGTGTAAGGACTTTCGACAGGTTTTGGAGGTTTAACAATGACGGGCGAAACGAACCGCTTTGTTGTCGAAGTCCGGCGCACGCCGCAGAAGCATGATGCGAAAACCCGCATTACCAACTTCTCGGAAATTTATGCCGATTTCAAACCGACACAAGCCACGACCCAGTCTTCGCGCTGCGCCCAGTGCGGCGTGCCGTTCTGCCAGTCGGGCTGCCCGCTGCAGAACAACATCCCCGACTGGCTGCGTATGACTGCTGAGGGCCGTTACGAAGAAGCCTATCTGCTGTCGTCAGCGACCTCGACCCTGCCGGAAATCTGCGGCCGCATCTGCCCGCAGGACCGCCTGTGTGAAGGCTCGTGCGTGCTCGAACAATCCGGATGGGAAAACGTCACCATTGGCTCGGTTGAGCGCTTCTTAGGCGACATGGCGTTTGAAAACGGCTGGATCGAGCCGATCGTCCCTGTGCAGGAACGTGGCCAGAGCATCGGCATCATCGGGGCTGGCCCTGCGGGTATCGCGGCGGCGGATCGTCTGCGCACGCTTGGGTACAAAGTCACCATCTATGACCGCTATGACCGCGCCGGTGGCCTTCTGACCTATGGCATCCCGTCGTTTAAGCTTGAAAAAGACGTCGTGCTGCGCCGTACCGACCGCCTTGCGCAGTCGGGCGTCGAATATGTGATGAACTGCGACATCGGCAATGATGTCTCGTTCGAGGAACTGCGCGAAAAACATGACGCGATCATGATTGCGACCGGCGTTTACAAGACCCGCCGACTGAGCGTGCCGGGCTGTGGCTCGCAGGGCGTGGTGATCGCACTCGATTACCTGACCGCATCAAACCGCGTCGGCTTTGGCGACACGGTGCCGGACTATGTGTCGGGCCGTCTGAATGCCGAAGGCAAGAACGTCATCGTCATCGGTGGTGGCGACACGGCGATGGACTGCGTGCGCACCGCGACCCGTCAGGGCGCGAAGTCCGTCACCTGCGTCTATCGCCGTGACCGCGCCAACATGCCGGGCTCAGACCGCGAAGTGTATAACGCCGAAGAAGAAGGCGTGAAGTTCGAATGGTTGTCGGCGCCTATGGCGGTGCTGGGCGATGCCGAGACCGTCACCGGTCTGAAGGTGCAGCGTATGCGCCTGACCACGCCGGATGCACAGGGGCGTCAGGGTATCGAAGACATTGCCGGTGCTGAAAACGATCTGCCGGCCGATCTGATCATTGAGGCGCTGGGTTTTGAGCCGGAAAACATTCCGGTCATGTTCAATGAGCCGGGTCTTGAGGTCACCAAGTGGGGCACGATCAAAACCCTTGCCGGTGAGTTCCAGACCCTCGTGCCCGGCGTATTTGCGGCCGGTGATATTGTGCGCGGTGCGTCTCTGGTGGTGTGGGCTGTCCGTGAAGGTCAGGATGCCGCCGCCGATATCCACCACTATCTGCAAACCCAGTTGGCTTTGTCTCTGTCGGAGGCTGCCCAATGAGCAAGAATGCAAGAATGTCTTACGAATTTGATCTCGAACGCTATCTCGAACAACGCCAACGCCTGATCGACGGCCACGCCTATGATCCGGCGTCGGAAATCGACTCCTGCGGTGTGGGTGTCGTCTGCTCCATCGACGGTAAGCCGCGCCGTGACGTGGTTGAACTGGCCGTTAAGGCGCTGAAAGCCCTGTTCCACCGCGGCGCCGTTGATGCTGATGGCAAGTCTGGTGATGGTGCGGGGATTATGTTGTCCGTCCCGCAGGCCTTTTTTCAGGAGCAGGTTCGCAATATCGGTCACAACCCGCGCTCCGGCCCGGTTCTGGTCGGACAGGTGTTTTTGCCGCGCTCAGACCTTGGGGCCCAAGAGGCCGCGCGGACCATCGTCGAATCCGAGATCCTGCGCTCTGGCTTTTATCTCTATGGCTGGCGTCAGGCGCCGGTCGATGTCGCGCAATTAGGCACGCGCGCCGCCTCGACCCGCCCGGAGATCGAGCAGATCATGATGGCCGCCCCCGAAGGCTTAGAGGGCGAAGCGCTGGAACGCGCTATGTTCCTGTGTCGCCGCCGGATCGAAAAGCGCGTTGATGAGGCCAACCTTGATTGCTACCTCTGTTCGTTCTCGTCCAAGACCCTGATCTATAAGGGTATGTTCCGGGCCGAACTGGTCGATGATTTCTATCTCGACCTTAAGGATCCGCGTTTTGAATCGTCGGTGGCCATCTTCCACCAGCGTTTCTCGACCAACACCTTCCCCGAATGGAAGCTGGCCCAGCCGTTCCGTATGCTGGCCCACAACGGTGAAATCAACACCCTGCGCGGCAACGTTAACTGGATGAAGTCGCATGAAATCCGCATGGCGGCCACGACCTTCGGCGACCACGCCGAAGACGTAAAGCCGGTCATCCAGCCGCGCGGTTCGGACTCAGCCGCGCTCGATAACGTGTTCGAGGTTCTGGTGCGCGCGGGCCGTTCGGCTCCGATGACCAAGGCGCTTTTGATTCCGGAAGCGTGGTCGAAACAAGAAGTCACGATGTCGGATAAGCATCGCGCGCTTTATGCCTATGCCAATGCGGTGATGGAACCGTGGGATGGCCCCGCTGCCGTCTGCGCCACCGATGGCCGCTGGGTTGTGGCGGGTAAGGATCGCAACGGTCTGCGCCCTTTACGTGTCACTGAAACCAAGGATGGTCTGCTGATCGTCGGCTCCGAAGCCGGTATGACGGGTGTGTCCGAAGAGCGCGTCTCGCGCCGTTCAGGCATCAATCCGGGCCGGATGATCGCGGTCGATCTGGAAGAGGGCAAGCTCTATTCCGAGACCGAAATCCTTGATGCCCTGGCCTCAAAGCACGACTATACCCAGTGGCTTGAAAACATGGTCGAAGTCGATTCGATCATCGAGCCCGGCCCTGAGCCGCGCGCCTATCACGGCGAAGAACTGGATCGCCGTCAGATCGCTGCGGGCTTTACGGTCGAAGACCTCGACACCGTCCTTGACGCCATGATCAAGGATGGCAAGGAAGCTATTGGTTCTATGGGCGATGACACCCCGTTGGCCGTTCTGTCGAATGAATGGCGGCCTTTGTCGCACTATTTCCGTCAGAACTTCGCGCAGGTCACCAACCCGCCGATCGACCCGTTGCGCGAAGAAGCCGGCATGTCGCTCAAGACGCGCTTTAAGAACCTCGGCAACATCTTGGCCGAAGACGAAGCCCAGACCAATGTGCTGGTCATGGACTCGCCGTTCATGACCACGGGCATGTATGACCGCCTGCTGGAAACCTCAAACGTCGGTCAGGTGGCGCAGCTTGATTGCTCGTTTGCGCTGCCGGACGTAGCGGCAAAGCCGGGGGCTGCCCTGCGGGTGGCGCTCGATCGCCTGCGTGATGAAGCGGTGGCCGCCGTGAAAGCCGGTGCTGCCATGATCGTGCTGTCGGATAAGGCGTCTGGCCCGGCCCGCATGGGTGTGCCGATGATTCTGGCGGCGGCGGGTGTTCATGCCCGTCTGGTGCAGGAGGGCTTACGCTCATTTGTGTCGATCATCGTCCGCTCGGCTGAGGCGATGGATAGCCATGCCTTTGCCGTTCTGGTCGGGGTTGGGGCGACGGCGGTCAATCCGTATCTGTCGCTGGAGTTGATGCAGGCGCGTTTCGAGGCGGGCCGTTATGGTCAGATCACCTCCTACAAGGCGTTCATGAACTATAAGAAGTCCATCGAAGCTGGTCTGATGAAGATCCTGGCCAAGAAGGGCATTTCGATCATCTCGTCCTATCGCGGCGGTTATGAGTTTGAGGCGCTGGGCCTGTCGCGGGCGCTGGTGGCCGAATTCTTCCCCGGCGTGACCTCGCGCATTTCCGGTATCGGTCTGGCCGGTATCGAGACCAAGCTTCTGGAACTGCACCAAAAGGCATGGGCGTCCAAGCGCGCTCTGGTGCCGATTGGTGGCTTCTATAAGCTGCGGGCCGCCGGTGAGACCCACTATTATCAACCCAAGCTGATCCACCTGCTTCAGGATGCGACGACGCGCGGCGATTACAAGACCTTCAAGACCTACTCCAATCTGGTCGGGAAGATGTCGAAGGATACGCCAACCGCACCGCGTGATTTGCTCGATTGGGCCCCGAAGGCCGCACCGGTGGCGATTGATGAGGTCGAGTCGGTCAACGAAATCCGTAAGCGTTTCGTAACGCCGGGCATGTCTTTGGGCGCACTGTCGCCAGAAGCCCATGAGACGCTCAACATCGCCATGAACCGTATCGGCGCGCGCTCGGTGTCCGGTGAAGGCGGCGAAGATCCCGAACGCTATGTTCGTCGTCCGAACGGCGATAACCCGAACTCGGCTATCAAACAGATCGCCTCAGGCCGGTTCGGCGTAACGGCAGAGTACCTCAACCAGTGCCGCGAAGTCGAAATCAAGGTCGCGCAAGGGGCCAAGCCCGGTGAGGGCGGTCAGCTTCCGGGCTTTAAGGTCACGGAATTCATCGCCCGTATGCGTCATTCGACGCCGGGGGTTGGCCTGATCTCGCCGCCGCCGCACCACGACATCTATTCGATCGAAGACCTGGCGCAGTTGATCTATGACATCAAGCAGATCAACCCGGATTGCCGCGTGACGGTCAAGCTGGTGTCCCAGTCGGGTATCGGCGCGGTCGCGGCAGGCGTGGCCAAGGCCAAGGCCGACGCCATTCTGGTGTCCGGTCAGGTCGGCGGTACGGGCGCATCGCCGTTGACCTCGATCAAGTTTGCCGGCCTGCCGTTTGAAATCGGTTTGTCGGAAGCCCATCAGGTGCTGACGCTCAACAACCTGCGCGGACAAATCCGTCTGCGTTCGGACGGCGGGATGCGCACCGGCCGCGATATCGTCATCGCCGCCATGCTTGGGGCCGAGGAGTTCGGTATCGGTACGGCGTCTCTGGTGGCCATCGGCTGCCTGATGGTGCGTCAGTGTCAGTCGAACACCTGCCCGGTCGGTGTATGCGTGCAGGATGAACGTCTGCGCGCCAAGTTCACCGGCACGCCGGAAAAGGTCATCAACCTGTTCACCTTCATCGCCGAAGAAGTGCGCGAAATTCTGGCCTCGCTCGGCCTGAAATCACTGGATGAGGCGGTCGGCCGCACCGATCTGCTGCGTCAGATATCCCGCGGCGGAGCGCACCTCGATGACCTCGATCTCAACCCGCTGCTGGTTAAGGTCGAGCGCGATCCGAACGCCCTGATCACCCTGCCGCATGAGATCAATGCGGTGGCCGATACGCTGGATGCCCAGATCGTCAAGGATGCTGCCCCGCTTCTGGAGCGCGGTGAAAAGATGTCCCTGACCTATGATGTGCGCAACACCATGCGCGCGGTCGGCACCCGCACATCCTCGGCGCTGGTGCGCCGGTTCAAGGATACGCTGGCCGACGGTCACCTGACCCTGCAACTGCGCGGGTCGGCGGGTCAGTCTCTGGGGGCCTTCGCGGTCAAGGGGTTATTTATCGATCTGGTCGGGGAATCCAACGACTATGTCGGTAAGGGCCTGTCGGGGGCGACCATCTCGATCCGTCCGCGCCACTGGCAAGAAAAGCAGGCTCTGGCCGGCAACACCATCCTTTACGGGGCGACGTCGGGTAAGCTGTTCATTGCCGGAACCGTCGGTGAGCGCTTTGCTGTGCGTAACTCCGGGGCGACCACGGTTGTCGAAGGGGCCGGTGCGCATGGTTGTGAATATATGACCGGCGGTAAGGTCGTCATCCTCGGTTCGGTCGGCGCCAACTTTGGTGCGGGCATGACCGGCGGTGTTGCCTATGTCTGGGACCCGGATAAGTCGTTCGCCAACTACATCAACCCCGAAGGTATCACTTTACGTTCGGTACCGGATGAAGCGGAAGCCGAGTTGAAGGGCCTGATCGAGGAGCATTTCAAAATGACGCTTTCGCCACGTGCCGAGGCCCTGCTTGATGACTGGGATAACAGCCTTAAGGCGTTTGTTCAGGTTATGCCGAACGAGATATTGGCGCTACAGGCCCGCTTGGAGAAAATAGCTTAAAGTAAAAAAGCGGTTCGTTAACAGCGAGCCGCTTTTGTTTTATGGTGTAGCCAAACATAAGAGGAGGCCGCCATGAAAGTCGATATCCAAACTGAGCATCACTGGCTGGAGAAGCTGACGGGTGATTGGGAGATCCTCCCTGACTCCTCGCTGCCCGAAGCTGAGCGCACGACCGCGTGGATTGAGCGCGGACGTATGCTGCACGGGGTATGGCTGGTGGTCGAAGGTCACGGTCAGATGCCGGGCGGTGGTGAGGCAACCACCCTTATGACGCTTGGCTTTGATCGCGCCAGAGGTCGGTTTGTCGGTTCATGGGTGGGGTCGATGATGGATCATCTGTGGGTCTATGACGGTCACTGGAATGAGGCGCATAAATCCCTGTCGCTGGATTGCGAAGGGCCTGACTGGGAAAACCCCGGTCAGACCCTGAAATACCGCGATATCTATACGCTGAATGATGACGATACCCGCACGCTGACGGCAATGGTGCAAACCGTGGACGGCGAGTGGAGGCGACTGATGCAAAACCACTATCGGCGGGTTAACCCGTAAAAAAGTCCCTCGCTACGCTCAGTGTACTTTCTTACGTTGAATGCAGTTCCGCCCATTCAGGGTTTTCTTTGTTAATCCGTGATAAAGTACACTGAGGCGAGAGCTTGCTCGACGCCGAAGGACTTTCTCACGAGATCAAATTCCGTCCCCACCAAATATCGGCTTATGGATGCCGCACTCGGTTTTGTCCTGACCGGCCCAGCGGCCGGCGCGGGCATCCTCACCCGCCTCGACCGGCTTGGTGCAGGTAAAGCAGCCGATGGACGGATAGCCCTGTTCGACCAGCGGATGTGGCGGCAGGGCATGGGCTTCGATATAGTCCGCAATATCGTCCGCCGTCCAGTTGGCCAGCGGATTGACCTTGAAATTACGACCATCCCATTCGACTATCGGCATATTGGCGCGGGTCGCCGCCTGATGACGCTTACGGCCGGTGATCCAGGCGGTGTAATCGTCCGTGATCTTATTCAGCGGGCGCACTTTACGCAGGGCGCAGCAGGCGTCAGGGGCCAGCTTCCACAGATTGCCCTTAGGGTCGAAATCCTGTTCCTCACCCTTATCGGCCTTGAGGTTGATCAGGTTGGTCAGGCCTAAGATTTTGGCCAGTTGATCGCGGTACTGCAGGGTCTGAAAGAAGTGCCGGTCGGTATCCAGAAAAATCACCGGCAGGTCTTTGTTGATCTGCGCAATCAGGTGCAGCATGACGGCGGAATCCGCGCCAAACGATGACGACAGGGCGATGGAGCCTATAAACTCATGCTCTATCGCATCGCGCAGGATGTCCTGAGCCGTCCAGCTTTCATAGCGGGCCGACAGTTCTGCCGCACGCAGGGCCTCAGCAGAGGCGACCTGATCGGCCAGATTGTTGATGATCATAGTCATGATCTGATCCTAACCGGTTTAGGCTCCGGCAAGCTGTTTGCGTAACGCCCAGATAGGTTGACGGGCGTCGGTGGCGCTTTGGTAAGCATTTTCAAACCGGTCGGTCGCGGCCTTAATAGCCCCTTCGGGATCGGCGTCTTTAAGCAAAAATTCGTTGAACCCGCAGCGCAGCATGAGGAACAACTGGTCGCGAAGCACATCACCGACCGCGCGGATTTCGCCCTGATAGTTCAGGTCGGAGCGCAGGATACGGGCGGTGGAATAGCCGCGGCCATCGCGGTAGCCGGGGAAGTTCACCTCGACCAGTGCGATCTTTTCCATATAGGGACTAAGCGCGCGAATATCATCCCCCGGATTGATGCGCACACCGTACTTGCCGTTCAGGCCCGGCAGTTCGTTGAGCGCGCGCTCAAAACCCAGCACATAGGGCCCGTCGGCACCGACGACATCTTCGTCATTGAGCAATGCCCAGCCATCAAGGATGCGGGTGCCGTCCTTGGCGATCAGGGTGGGGGTAGCTGAAGAGTTAAGCTGGCTCATGAAGCGCCTCTGCAAAAGTTTCACGGCCCAGACGCTCAACCACATCGATGAAGCGCTCCGCAGGCGACGTGCGAAGTTGAAGATAAAGGCGCACGACGCGCTCAAGGGCACCGGGCACGGCCTCAGCCGACAGACCCTTGCCGGTGATGACGCCAAGCGCGGCTTTTTCATCGGCGCGACCGCCCAGCATGATCTGATAGACCTCGATGCCCTGCTTATCGACGCCCAGAATACCGATATGACCGACATGGTGGTGACCGCAGGCATTGATGCAGCCGGAGATCTTGATCTCCAGTTCACCGATCTCATCAGTCAGATTAGCATCGGAAAACTTTTTAGAAATTTCCTGCGACAACGGGATCGAGCGCGCATTGGCCAGCGAGCAGTAATCCAGGCCGGGGCAGGCGATGATGTCGGTAATCTTTTTGGCATTGGCGGTCGACAGATTAACCCGGTCCAACTGCTGATAAAGATCATAGAGATCAGCCTTGGCCACATGGGGCAGGATGATGTTCTGGTCATGGGCCACGCGCAGTTCGCTATAGGCAAAGCTATCGGCGACATCGGCCATGACGTCCATCTGCGCGGATGAGGCATCGCCCGGCGGCAGGCCTACCGGCTTGGTCGAGATGGTCACGCTAACGTGGTCGTCGCGCTTATGCGGATGGGTGTTGTTGCGCACCCAGCGCGCAAAGCCCGGATCGGCGGCTTTGGCACGATCAAGAGCGGCGGCATCAAAGGCCTTATCGGCATAGGCCGGATCGGGGAAGAACGTGCGAATCCGATCAATTTCGTAATAAGGCGCGTCAATGGCGGCCTGATCGAGCTGAGCCCATTCTTCTTCGACCTGACGGGCATATTCATCAGGCCCAAGCGCCGATACCAGAATCTTGATGCGCGCCTTATAGATATTATCGCGGCGGCCATAGCGGTTATAGACCCGCAGACAGGCCTCAAGATAACTCAGCAGCTTTTCACCCGGTACGCCCGACTTGATCAGGTGGCCCAGATGCGGTGTGCGGCCCATGCCCCCACCGACATAGACATCAAAGCCCTTGGGCGTCAGGTGCAGGCCGATATCGTGGACGCGGATGGCTGCACGATCCTTGGTGGCGCCGGTAATGGCGATCTTGAACTTGCGCGGCAGGAAGGTGAATTCCGGGTGGATGGTCGACCACTGACGGATGAGTTCGGCCCACGGGCGCGGATCGTCAAGCTCGTCCTTAGCGGCACCGGCAAACTGATCGGTAGTGGTGTTGCGGATGCAGTTGCCCGAGGTCTGCATGGCGTGCATTTCGACTTCGGCCAGTTCTTCAAGAATCTTGGGCGTGTCCGCCAGCTTGATCCAGTTGAACTGAAGGTTCTGACGCGTGGTGAAATGGCCGAAATCGCGGTCATAGGTGCGGGCGATGTGGGCAAACCGGCGCATCTGAACCGACGACAAAACGCCGTAAGGAATGGCGATACGCAGCATATAGGCGTGCAGTTGCAGATAAAGACCGTTCATCAGACGCAGGGGTTTGAACTGGTCTTCGGACAGCTCCCCGCTCAGGCGGCGGGCGACCTGATCGGAAAACTCGGCATTACGTTCACGGACAAGGGCGTGATCGAACTGATCATAGACGTACATTACTAAAATACCTCGTCACGGTTAAATTGTTTGGCGGTGTCAAACGTGGTTTGGCCGATCGTGGGGCCATTGGCGCGCACAAATTCGCGCACATGCTCGCGCTGTACCGGATCACCGGCGTCGGTCACGGGAATGAGATAAGGGGCGACCACTTCGGTTTCGCGAGCGACCCACTCAGCCTTAAGCGCCTCAGCCGCGTCATCCTCAAGACGCGCCGCCAGAGCCGCATCCTCAACCCAGCCTGAGCCGGAATACCACAGCACCAGGCCGTCGGTTAATCGGTTGGCGGTCAGAAGCTTCATGCGGAAACCTTTATCGTTGGTTGAGCCATCGCCTGTGCGCGATCCCAGTGTTCGTGACTTAAGGCCGTGACCTCGCCGATAATGACGAGGGTCGGCCCCTTGGGTGGGGTGGCAGCCAGAGTCGCTGCCAGTTCGTTTAACTGTGTGGCGGTGCGCACCTCATCGGGGCGCGTGCCGTTTTCGATAATCAGGGCGGGTGTCGAACCTGCGCGGCCATGCTCCATCAGTTGGGCACATACCCTTGGTGCGGTCGCCACGCCCATATAGATCACCAGCGTATGATGCGCCAGTGACAAGGCGGCCCAATCCAGTTGCAGATCGTTGTGTTGCGCGTCCCCATCTTTAGCATGGCCAGTGATGAAAGTGACGCTTTGGGCATGGTCGCGGTGGGTGAGGGGTACACCGGCGGATGCCGCACAGCCCAGAGCAGCTGTAATGCCCGGTGTGACATGAACCTCGATGTCGGCGGCTTTGAGCGCCTCAACCTCTTCGCCGCCGCGGCCGAACACGAACGGGTCGCCACCTTTGAGGCGCACGACGCGCTTGCCCAGGTTGGCCTGCTCGACCAGCAGAGCGTGAATCTGATCCTGCGGCACCGAATGGTTTGAGCGTTGCTTGCCGACATAGAACCGTTCGCTGTCGCGGCGGGCTAAGTCCATAATGGCATCCCCGACCAGCCGGTCGTAGATGATGACATCGGCTTCACTCAACAGGCGCAGGGCCTTAAGCGTCAGCAGTTCCGGGTCGCCGGGGCCAGCACCGACCAGATGCACCACACCGGTGCGGGGCTTGGGGGCCTTGATCTCAGCCAGTGCGGCGGTCAGGGCTTCATCAATTTTACCCGAACGCGCCAAGGTTGTCGCGGGCGCTGTCAGAATATGCTCCCAGAACCGGCGGCGATCATCGACATTGCTGAACGCTTCGCGCAGGTGCGGTGACAGTTTGAGCGCAAATTCGGCCACATGGGTTTCTGACGGCGGGACAGCGGCCTCGATCTTGCGGCGGGTTTCGCGCGCCAGAACGGGTGCTGTGCCGCCGGTGGCGACGCCAATCGACAGAGATCCGCGATCGATAATGGCCGGGATGTGAAAATCGCTTAGGTCGGGCTGATCGACGACATTGACCGGGATTTTCAACGTGTGCGCCAAGGTCGCGCCACGCTCCGCGGAAGCGCGATCTTCAAACGCCACTAGTATCAGGGATGCGTCGCGCACATCATCGGCGGTCGGCCATTCGGCGTGTTCGATATCATAGATCAGCAGTTGCGCCGGTGTGCGCTCAACCAGATTAAGCTTGCGCGCAAGCGTCACCCCCGCGCCAATCAGCGCGACCTTACGGCCTTCCAACGGCCAGGACAGGGGTAAAGCGATCATAACCATCCTCAAAAGGCAGACCTAGGTATCATACCTTAGTGTGGACTTTTAATCTCTAGCCTTGGATGGGAAAAGCGATGGTTTTTACCCTCTGGGATTAGAGGGGCTAAATAAGCCTAAGTTATTGCGAATTATACGCAAATCAACGTGCGTTCAGCAGATAACCAAAGTCTGATGGCGTGCTGAAGTCGCCGCTATCGGCGTGGCCGGTATCCGAGGTCAGGCAGAAATGGTGCTGGAGCGGATGACGGCCGAATTCGCGCGTATTTTCATTCATATCCAGATCGGCCAGACGCAGGGCAACCCTGATTTGATGCTTGGTTCCGCTGCGCTGGCACAGAGCACAGGTGCAGTCCTTGGTGTCGCCGGTCAGTTCTGACAGGTCGAAATTGATGTCGCCAAAATGAGCCGCGCCTAAGTGGAGCATGATACGCCTCCGATATTTACAAAGCGCATCCCTAAAAGTGTGCAGCGGTTTTAGGATAAGATGCGCGTTAATTATACAGTGCACAGATATAGTGCAGTGCAAATAAAGGAACAATTAGACCCTAATACGGCTAACCTGCCGCGTCATAGGCGCGCTTAACGATGGCCATCAGGCTGTCATCGACCTGTGCCGCCTCGGTCAGCGGCACCACATACTGGCACATGCCGCCAGGCGGCAAGGCCTTGACGCGCGGATCGTCTATCGCGTCTTTCAGGTTTAGTCCCAGTTCAAAGCGGTCATTGGTCTTGGGGCCGAGCATAGCGAACTGCTTCTTGCGGCGCAGGGAGACATAGCCCTGTTTCGGGGCGATCTCGAACTCACCGAAGCCATTGATGCCAGCCATCAGGGCTTCGTGGATCGGGCGCTGATGGGCTTTTTTGTCTTTATAGATGGCGTCCAGAACATCATCGGCGGCGGCATTTTCAGGGACCGCGAATGTCCCGCCGCGCAGGGCAAAATGCGTTAAGCTATTGGCGTCGCCGTGGCCGAGACCGTAATCGGATTTCAGCCAGGCGACGATGTCGCCGTGCTTGGTTTTGCCAGATGCGGTGATGTCCGCCATCAGGGCGATGCGGGATTTGCCCGTCTTTGTCTCGATATTTGAAAGCTGGGTTTCCAGCGCCTGTTCAACCGTACCCATGTGTGCTTCCCCGTCAGAGACCGACAGAATGACCTAATGTTCGGCACCGTTCCACTTATTGATGGTCAATTTTTCGAGATCGACATCGGGCAGGCAGCGTAAATTGACTGCGATCATCGGTTTGCCATTCGGGGCTGTGCCTTCGCCGTAGGGTTCAACGCCGCAGACCTTACAGAAATTATGGGCGATTTTCATTGTGTTGAAACGGTAGGTTTCGATATCGGCCGGATCGGTTTTGAGGTGAAGCGCATCTTTGCCCACAAAGGCCAGCAGGCTGCCACGCCGTCGGCAATAGGAGCAATTGCAGTCTATGGCGTCCTTGAAATCGCCTTCAACCTCAAAACTGATCTTGCCGCAATGGCAGCTTCCGGTGTGCAGCATGGTTTTCTCCTGTTTTGCCGGAGGTTAGCGAATCTGAAAGCTGTGGGCAAATCCCGTTTATGTGGTTTGCCCCCTCCACCCCTTCGGGGTCCCCCTCCCCCGTAAACAGGGGAGGAGAAAAAAGCCCCTCCGGTGGTGCCGAAGGGGCTTTGGTAACTAACGGGTGCAGGGTCTGTGACCCTGCTATTTCACGCCCATTTTCTTTTGCAGTTCCGACGACGAGGTTGTGTACTGAAAACGCAGTTTCTTTTCCGGATAGACGTAGCGGAAGGCTTGCTGCGACATCAGGGCGGCTTCGTGGAAGCCGGACAGGATCAGCTTGAGCTTGCCCGGATAGTAGTTGATGTCGCCGATGGCAAAGACCTGCTTGGTTGAGGTCTCGAACTTTTCGGTATCCACCGGGATCAGGTTTTCGTGCAGGTTGAGGCCGAACTCGGCCACGGGCCCAAGCTTCATGGTCAGGCCGAAGAAAGGCAGGAAGGCGTCGGCATCGATGTGTTGCTCATTGCCGTCATTGTCTTCAATCGTAATAGATTCAAGGTTGTGGCCGGTTTCGCCCTTAAGGGCGGTCGCCTGACCGATCACGAGGTCCATCTTGCCGTCGGCGACCAGTTGGCGCATCTGGGATACCGTGTGCGGCGCGGCGCGGAAGTCGTCGCGGCGGTGAACGAGGGTGATGCGTTCGGCCACATTGGCGAGGTTGACCGTCCAGTCGAGGGCCGAATCACCGCCACCGGAGATGACTATCTTCTTACCTCGAAACGCTTCCATCTTACGGACGGCATAGTGCACGCCCTTACCGGCACCAAGGTTTTCAAAGCCATCAATGCCGGGGATAGGCGGCTTTTTCGGCTGGAACGAACCGCCACCGGCGGCGATGATGATGCAGCGGGCCTCAATCTTCGTGCCCTGATCGGTGGTCAGTTTCCACTTGATCGTGCCGTCTTCCTGCTCAACCTTTTCGATGGCTACGGCCATTTCATTGAAGTGGTACTTGGCGCCAAACGGGGCGATCTGCTCCAGCAGGCGGTCGGTCAGGTCGCTGCCGCTGATGATCGGCCAGGCGGGAATGTCATAGATTGGCTTTTCCGGATAAAGCTCGGCGCACTGCCCGCCCGGTTTATCGAGAATATCGACCAGATGGGCCTTGATATCGAGCAGGCCCAGTTCAAAAACGCTAAACAATCCGACGGGGCCCGCGCCAATGATAATGACGTCGGTGGTCCAGGATTGTCCGGCATCCAGCACCTCAAGCGATGCGATCAGGTCTGCGTGGCTCATATTCGTCTCCGATAGGCTCTCGAACTCAAAGGGTCTAAGCGATTTCCAAACGGCCTTCAGGATTTGGCAATCACTCTGTAAGATTAGTATTTTTAAACCGTACCGAAACCTATATAGGTGACCGGGTTAGATTTGTTGATGGGTTCTCTATGTCTCGCGATCGTTTGCCGCCATTGTCGGCGCTTCGGGTATTCGAAGCGGCCGCCCGCCACGAAAGCTTCAAGCATGCGGCCGAGGAATTGTTTGTAACCCCCGGTGCGGTCTCCCAGCAGATCCGTCTGCTGGAGGATCATGTCGGTGTGGAACTGTTTGTGCGCGATGGCCGGCGTGTGGTGCTGTCCGATGCGGGTAAGGCCTCGGCCCTGATCCTCAAGGAAGCGTTCGAGAAGATGTTCGAAGCGACGCGCCTGATGAAACAGGTGCAGCAAAAGGGCCGGGTGACTATTTCGGTCGCCCCCAGTTTTGCCGCCAAATGGTTGATGCCGCGCCTGAGCGATTTCAACGCCGAAAATCCCGATGTTGATGTCTGGGTCAGCGCCGACATGACCACGACCGATTTCGCCACCTCTGATGTCGATCTGGCTATCCGCTACGGCCACGGCAACTATCAGGGGGTCAATGTCGAGCATCTGTTGGAAGAGGGGGTTTTGCCGGTCTGCTCGCCGCTGCTGTATGAGGCCGCGCCGATCCGCAAGCCCGAAGACCTGAGCAACCACGTCCTGCTGCACGATGTTGGCTTTGAAACCGATCCGACCTGCCCCGACTGGCCGATGTGGTTTAAGGCCCATAAGGTTGAGGGTGTCGATGCGTCGCGCGGGCCGCGTTTTAACCAGAGCCACATGGTCATTGAGGCCGCTGTGGCCGGTCGCGGTGTGGCCCTGGCCAAGCGCACCATTGCCGAGGCCGACCTCAAGGCTGGACGGTTGCAGGCTCTGTTCGGTGAGGATTTCAGCCCGATTTCCTACGGCTATTATCTGGTCTGGCCGCAGTCGCGTGAACCCTCTCAGGCCCAGACGCGCTTCATGGATTGGTTGCGCGCGCAGGCTAGAGACGAGGGCAACCCCTCGCTCGGCGGCTTTGATAAGCCTGTGTTTGCGGCGCAAGATATCTGACATTTTAGGCCAGCCACCCCGGCACGGGCAGATTTTTACTGCGCAGGAATTCCGGGTTGAAGATCTTAGAGGCATAGCGGTTGCCGTAGTCACATAACACGGTGACGATGGTCTTGCCGGGGCCTAGGTCCTTGGCCAGACGGATGGCGCCGGCGATATTGAGCGCGGTTGATCCGCCCATCACCAGGCCTTCGTTTTGCACCAGATCAAACACGATCGGCAGCCATTCTTCGTCCGAAATCTGATAGGCATGGTCGATGACCGCGCCCTCTAAGTTCGCGGTAATGCGGCCCTGACCCACGCCTTCGGTGATGGACGAGCCTTCGGATTTCAACTCGCCGGTGGTGTAGTAGCTATAGAGGGCAGCCCCCAGCGGATCGGCCAGACCGATCTTGATGTCGGGGTTTTGTTGTTTCAGGTAAAGGCTCATGCCCGCCAGCGTGCCACCCGATCCGACCGCGCAGATAAAGCCGTCGATC
This sequence comes from Asticcacaulis machinosus, assembly GCF_028550435.1. Taxonomy (GTDB): domain Bacteria; phylum Pseudomonadota; class Alphaproteobacteria; order Caulobacterales; family Caulobacteraceae; genus Asticcacaulis; species Asticcacaulis machinosus. The sequence goes on from NZ_JAQQKV010000002.1 coordinate 919,454, forward strand.
TTGCCGTCGGTCTGCGCCCACACTTCGGGGCCGGTGGCGTCGATATGGGCCTGACGGTTGGCGACATTGTCGAATTGATTGGCCCAGATGGCCCCTTCCGGGTTCTTGGCGGCCAGTTCTTCGGCCAGACGACCGGAATAGCGCACATAGTTATCGGGGTTGGAATAGGGGACGGCATCGACTTCGATCAGTTCAGCGCCCAAAAGCTTGATGGCGTCCTTTTTTTCCTGAGACTGGGTGCGCGGGATAACGATGACGGTTTTATAGCCCAAGGCATTGGCGACGGTCGCTAAACCGATGCCGGTATTGCCTGCCGTACCTTCGACAATGGTGCCGCCGGGACGTAGCAAACCCTTGGCCTCAGCGTCGCGGATGATCCACAAGGCGGCGCGGTCCTTGATCGACTGACCGGGGTTGAGGAACTCGGCCTTGCCCAAAATCTCACAGCCGGTCGCTTCAGACGCGGCGTTCAGCCGGATAAGCGGCGTGTTGCCGATCAGGTCGATGACGGAGGCAACGGGCTTTTGCGAGTGTGACAAGACGGCGCTCCTTTTGAGGGACGGTTTTTCGAGTGTCTCTTTAATCAAAGGCCGATGACAGCCCAAGCGATAGTTTCTAATGGCGGGGTTTAGTGGTTCTGTGGCCTTAAGACAAGCGCATTGAAAACCGTTCGCAGGAAAACCTGCGCTGAATCAGGAATTTTTACGCACCGCTTAAGCAAAAATGGTTGTTCTTAGCGCATCGCCTCCCCTATAGCTTGGCGAAACAAACAGAGGAACCTTAAGGCTCATGGCCGTCTTTACGCCCGTATCTTTGGAAGAGGCCAGAGCCTATCTCAGCCAGTATGATATCGGTGACCTGATCCATCTCGAAGGGATTGAGGAGGGGGTTTCCAACACCAATTTCAAGGTGGAAACAACGACGGGTCTTTATGCCCTGACGCTGTTTGAGGCGGCGACGCCGATCGATGACCTGCCCTATTTTATGGACTATACCCTGCATCTGGATCGCAAAGGCTACCCGGCGCCAGGGCCTGCGATCATGCGGTCTGGCGAAACTATTGGCGAAGTGTCGGGGCGTAAGGCGGCGCTGATTAAATGGCTGCCCGGACGCTGGCCGCGCAATCCGGACACGCGCCATGCAGCCTCTGCCGGAGAATATCTGGCCAAATTGCATAAGGTCGGGGCGGATTTCGCGCAGACACGCGAAAATTCGATGGGTATTGCGGCGTGGCCGCACCTGATCGCGCGCTGTGAGCCCAAGGCGGGTCAGTCGGTACGGGCGATGGCGATCTTAGAGGATTTTCGAAAGGAACTGGATTTCCTGAAGAGCGTTTGGCCGAAGTCAGGTGCGCTGGAAAGCGGCGCGATCCATGCCGATTACTTCACCGACAATGTGCTGATGGACGATGACGGCAATGTCACCGGCGTTATCGACTATTACTATGCCTGCACCGATTTCTACGCCTATGATCTGGCGGTCAGTCTTAATGCCTGGGGCTTTACACCGGGCGGGCAGGCCCAGCCTGAGATGATCGCGGCCTTTGCCAGAGCCTATCATGCTGAGCGGCCCCTTAGCGATGCCGAAGTTGAAGCCCTGCCGCTGTTTGCGCGCGGATCAGCGGTGCGTTTTACCCTGACGCGGCTTTATGATCTGCTCAACCACGACCCGTCATGGGTGGTGAAGCCCAAAGACCCGGAAGCCTTTTACCGCCGTCTGGATTATCACCGGGCGATCAAGGATGGTTGGGCGTATTTTGAGACGTGATGAAAACAAGGGGGATTATATGAAAAACTTTAAACTATTTCTGTCCGTGCTGATGCTTTTGATTTGTGCACAGGTTCCAACTTTTGCTGAGTCATCTCTCAAGGGGGTAACGCCCGAAAAGTTTGAGTTTATACAAAAACTTGCTGCGGCGGGCGATGCAAAACTTCAGCATGTCGTCGGCTTAGCTTACTATGAAGGTGAGATTGTAGCAAAAGATTACAATAAGGCCCGTGACTGGTTTGAAAAAGCCGCTGCTAATGGCATGGGGATCTCGGCGTCCTACGTTGCAAATATGTACTTTGATGGTATCGGCGTTGTCCAAAGCTATGAAATGGCCAAACGCTGGCACATTAAAGCTGCGGAGAACGGCTTTAGAGAAAGTTTTACCTTTCTAGGCTTTATGGTCGCCATAGGTCAGGGGCAAAAATCTGATCCGATAGAAGCCTGCATGTGGTTTAATCTGGGCAAGGATGAAGGTGAGCTCACAGCGACAAAAATGCTGGATGAGCTCTCCCAAAAGATGACGCCAAAACAAATCGCTGATGCTAAGGCCATGAGTATCGACTGGCGCTTAAAGCGCCCCAAATCGCAATAACTCTCGTAAGAAGCACAGCAGAAGTAGGGTATTTAATAGAGGGCCGGCAATCCTCTATCCCTTCACAAACCCCTTAACGGCGGCGAGGGCCGCGGCATAGTCGTTCTTGATCGGGGTGATGGTTTCCTTGAGGCCATGCAGCTTTTGGATGGCTTCCGGGACTTCGGGAGCGAAACCGAGGGCTTCGGTTACAAATTCCGGGAACTTGGCGGCATGGGCGGTCGACAGAGCGATAATCGGCTTACCCGACTTTCTTTCCAAAGCCGCGGCAACCGCGACGGCGGTGTGCGGGCAGATGACCTGACCCCAGGCGTCATGGGCGTGCTTGATGGTCTTTTTGGTCGTCTCTTCCGACACGGTCGAAGCCGAAACCTCAGCCTTCAATGCGGCTTGCAGTTCTGCCGACAAAGAGACGTCACCATCGGCGGCAAAGGTGTCAAATAGCGCCTTGGTGGCGGCACCGTCACGGCCGGAGGCTTCAAACACCAAACGCTCAAAATTCGATGGCGCCTGAACGTCCATAGACACGCTGGCGGTTGGCGTCGCCTGACGGCGGACATAGCGGCCGGTATTGATGGCCTGATTAAGCGCATCGTTGGAATTCACGGCGGCGTGCAGATGGCCGACATTGGCGCCGATCTTGCGCCCGGCCCAGCCGGCAAAGGCGTCACCGAAATTGCCCGTCGGCACCACAAATTCCGGATGGTCGGCACCGGAGGCTGCCGCGGCGGCCAGATAGTAGGGCACCTGCCCCAGAAGCCTACCCCAGTTGATGGAATTGACGCTGGAGATCAGGCCGCGCTCTTTGAGCGACGCCTCGCCCAGAAGCTGCTTCACAAAGCGCTGGCAGTCATCGAAATCGCCTTCGACACCGATATTGAGGACATTGTCGGCCTCAACCGTCGTCATTTGCAGGCGCTGAACCGGCGATACGCGACCGAGCGGATGAAAGACCACCAGACGCACATGCGCGGAACCCGCAAAGGCGCGCACGGCGGCAGCGCCCGTATCACCTGATGTGGCGGTGACCAGCGTCAGCTTTTCGCCGCGCTGCGACAGGGCGGCATCGGTCAGAGGCGCGATCATCTGCATGGCCATGTCTTTGAAGGCCAGAGTCGGGCCGTGCCACAGTTCCAGAATCCACAGATTGTCCTCGACCTGCGTCAGCGGGGTTTCGCCGTTTCGCAGAAAAGCGGCCTTGGTCTTGGCGGCAGCGGCCTTAACCGCATCTGCGCCCAGCACATCGACACCAAACAGGGTCAGCAGCTTTTCGGTCAGTGTCCCATAATCGCCCTTGGCGGCGGTCGCCAGTTCGGTGGCATCAATCTCAGGCCAGCTTTGCGGCACATAAAGTCCGCCATCGGGGGACAGGCCATCCAGCAATGCGCCCGCAAAGGTGCGATGATCGTTGAAGCCGCGCGTACCGATATAGTTCATCGTCAAAAGCCTGTACCTTTGGTCTGTGTCGGGGTGAAAATTCGCTGAACCCGCCGGATTTAAAGCCGTGACCTGCAAAATGGTTCCAATGGATACCGCTTTGAGGGTAAGTTTTTCGATTTTAAGCGAAAAGGCTTCACTTAAGGGCTGTCACGAATTAGAAGTCCCGCAACCGATTTTAAGTCGGGCACGCCCTAACACTTTACGCTGTCTGAGAAAAGACATTTATGACCGTCATGGCCGCAAAAACCGAAGTCCTGACCCTGCCTGAGCCCCTGCTTAAGGCCCGCCGTCTGACGGTCAAGATCGGCTCGGCTCTGGTGGTTAATGCCGAAACGGGTGAGGCTGACATCGACTGGATGCGCGGTATGGCGCAGGATGTGGCGGCCCTGATGCGTGAGGGCAAGCAGGTGATGATTGTCTCCTCTGGCGCCGGCGCTTTGGGGCGGCGCTATCTGGGCCTCAAAGGTTCGCGTTTGCGCCTTGATCAGAAACAGGCGGCGGCGGCGGTCGGGCAGCCCCGTCTGATGCAGGCGTGGGAAGGGGTGTTCAACGAACTGGGCCTTAAGACCGCGCAGGTGCTGCTGACCCGCGAAGATACCGAAAAGCGCAGGCGCTGGCTCAATGCCCGCGCGACGATCGAGACCCTGTTTGATCTGGGGTGTGTGCCGATCGTCAATGAAAATGACACGGTTGTGACCGAAGAAATCCGCTATGGTGACAATGACCGGCTGGCCGCGCGCGCGGCGCAACTGGTGCAGTCCGAGGCCTTGATCCTGCTGTCGGATATTGACGGGCTCTATACGGCTGATCCGCGCAAAAACCCGGACGCGCGCCATATCCCGCTGGTTGAGCGGCTGGATTCAGAAATTGAGGCCATGGCCGGTGGGGCCAATGCGTCTGCGGGCGTGGGCACCGGCGGCATGGCGACCAAGATTGCGGCGGCCCGGATTGCGGGCTCTGCGGGCTGTTCAACCACCATTGCTTACGGGGCCATGCTGCGGCCTTTGTTGGCTTTGGGGGCGGGGGCGAAATTTACCCTGATCCGGGCGCAGGCCTCGGTGACGGCAGCCTATAAGGCCTGGATTGCGGGCACGGTCGTGCCGGCGGGTGAGGTCGTGCTCGATGACGGGGCGGTGGCGGCGCTGAAATCCGGTAAGAGTCTTTTGCCGTCGGGGATCGTTGAGGTGCATGGCAGCTTTGACAAGGGCGACAGCATCTCCATATTGGGTATGGACAGAGCCGAGCACGCGCGCGGCATTGTCGCCTATGGGGCTGACGAAATCCGCCTGATCAAAGGGCGTCCGTCGAAAGAGATTGAAGGGCTGCTGGGATATACCAGCGGCGATGCGGTCATTCACCGCGACAACTTAGCTATGATTTAGGTGCGACCATGAGTGAGATGCCCTTAAAAGACCTGATGGCCTATATGGCGGGAGCCGCCAAGGCAGGCGCTGAAGCCTTGCGTCTGGCGGGGCCGGAGGTTCGCACGAAGGCTATTTGGGAGGCCGCCAAGGCGATCCGGGCGCGCAAAGCTGAAATCCTCGCTGCCAATCAAGCCGATCAGGCCGCTGCTGCCACCAAGGGTATTACCAAGGCGATGATTGAGCGTCTGGTGCTCAATGACGATCGCGTTGAGGCCATGGCCAAGGGACTTGAAGAAGTAGCCGCCTTGCCCGATCCCGTGGGGCGTGAACTGGCGCGCTGGAGCCGTCCGAACGGACTTGATATCGCCCGCGTCTCGACACCCATTGGCGTGATTGCCATCATCTACGAGTCCCGTCCGAACGTGACGGCGGACGCCGCCGCCCTGTGCATCCGCTCGGCCAATGGCGCGATTTTGCGGTCAGGCTCCGAGGCCCTGCACTCGGCGCTGGCGATTTTTGCGGCCATTGAGGACGGACTGGTGGCCGCCGGTCTGCCCAAGACCGCCATCCAGCTTGTGCCCGTGTCGGATCGTGATGCGGTTGGCTTGATCCTTGGCGGGCTGGATGGGGCGGTTAATCTGATTATTCCGCGTGGTGGCAAGTCGCTGGTGGCGCGGGTGCAGGCTGATGCGCGGGCGCCGGTATTGAGCCACCTTGAAGGGCTCAACCATACCTATGTCCATACGGATGCAGACCCTGATAAGGCGGTGGCGCTGACGCTGAACGCCAAAATGCGGCGGGTGTCGGTGTGTGGGGCGACCGAGACCTTGCTGATCGATAAGTCGGTGGCGGCTGACCTGCTGCCGAAGATTGCACAAGCCTTGGTAGATAAGGGCTGTACCCTCAAAGGCGACGAAGCCGCGCGGGCAATTTTTGCTATGGAAGCGGCCACCGAAGAGGACTGGCGCACCGAATATCTCGACACTGTTTTGTCGGTGCGGGTGGTCGACGATATCCATCAGGCTATGGACCACATCAAAACCTATGGCACCGAACATACCGAGTGCATCATCACTGAAAACGCTGAGGCGGCGGAGCTGTTTCTGAACTCGGTCGACAGCGCGATTGTGCTGTGGAATGCCTCAACCCAGTTCGCCGATGGCGGTGAATTTGGTCTGGGGGCGGAAATCGGTATTGCCACCGGCCGGATGCACGCCCGCGGGCCGGTCGGTGCCGAGCAGCTCACGACATTCAAATATCAGGTGCGCGGAACCGGCCAGACCCGACCCTGAGCCTTTGCGTTGAAAATGGCTTCTGGCGGCGTCGATCAGCCTTGGCTGTATTCATATACAGCCGTCGTTGATCTTCTGGCCAGCTACCATTTTGACTCGCAAATGCGCCGAGTAAGATATGCCCGTTACTGAGTTACCGCGCCTCGCCTTAGGGTGTTAGAATTGTGTCAGGTGTGACCTGAGATTGTCATAAGCCTGTCGCAGAATCGGGTTAGGCGAAGTTTACGGATTTTTCGTTTCATTTGGCGTACTGTGATCCGTGTAAGGATAATCTTTTCGGATAGGTCATGCCGGACTATAAACCGCCCGCTAAACATTATGTCCCGCTGGGCGGTATTTTGGCCTTTGCGGGGCTGATCCTTATGGCCGCTATTCCTGATTTTCAGCCCTATACGGCCTGGGCGTCGCTGATCCTTGTGGCCTATGGCCTGATCAGTTGCTATTCGCGTCTTCAGACCTATCTTGAGGTGCAGTCGGCAAAGCCCGCGACTGAGATCCGTGTCAAGGTTCAGCCCGAAGGCCCTTCGTTTCAGGAAGTGCTGCGCGCTATGCCAGATCCGGTGATGGTCGTCTCTGGCCTTGAACCCGATGACATTGCCGGACGCTGGGTCGTGTTTGCCAACAAAGCGGCCATGAAGCTGTTCCGCATGGAGCGTGAGGGTGGGCTTTTAGTGTCCTATATTCGTAACCCCGAACTGCTTGAGGCGGTGGATGAGGCCCTGTTTGGCAATGTTAGCCGCTCCACAGTCTTTGATGAAACCGGCGGGGCGCAGGACAGGTTCTGGCAGGCCTGGACGTCACCCCTGCCGGTCGAAGGCACGGGCAAGCGCTTGGCGCTTATGGTTATGCGCGATGAGACCGATGTGCGCCGCATTGAGCGTATGCGGGCTGATTTTCTGGCCAATGCCAGCCATGAATTGCGCACGCCGCTGGCGTCTTTGTCAGGCTTTATCGATACCCTGCGCGGCCATGCCAAGGACGACGAAGGGGCGCGCGATAAGTTCCTCAGCATCATGGCGGCGCAGGCTGACCGTATGGGCCGGCTGATCAATGATTTGCTGTCGCTCAGCCGGATTGAGATGAACGAGCACGTGCCGCCCACGGGCGATGCCGATATTCCGCTGGCCGTTAAGGATGTGGTCGACTCCTTGACTATACTGGCGCAGGAAAAGGGCGTGGCGATTTCAGTTGTCGCCCCCAAACCTGGCCTGTTCCCCGTTGTTGGCGACCGTGACCAGATTTTACAGGTGGTGCAGAATCTGACCGACAATGCGTTGAAATACGCGCCCGAAGGTTCAGTGGTTGAAATCGAGGTCCTGCTCGATCAGGCCTTGCCGCAGGCGACCGCCCCGGTTGAAGGGCAGGCATCGCGTCTGATGTTGCTGCGTCCCGACCGGCAGTTGAATGATGTCTACACAGTCGTGCGGGTGCGTGATCATGGCCCCGGAATTCGCCGTGAGTTTTTGCCCCGACTGGCCGAGCGTTTCTACCGTGTCGAAGGTCAGAAAAGCGGCAATAAGCTGGGCACGGGACTTGGCCTTGCCATCGTCAAGCACATCATCAGCCGCCACCGCGGTGGACTGGTGGTCGAAAGCGTCGCGGCTGAGGTGCCTGCGGCTGATGGCTTGAAGCCTGATCGGGTGGTGCCGCTGACCGTTGACGTTAAAACCTGGACGGCGTTTAGTGCCTACTTTCCGCAGAAGTCAGTTTATGGACAGGTGCCGGTCGGGCCGCGCGCTTTGGAGGGTGGGCTGAAAAGCGCAGGCTGAAAAAACACAGTCTGAAGCCGAATTTGCACCATATCACACGGTTTTGTGACACGTGTTATGAAACTGTCATAAAAAGTACTTAAAGGGCGCATCAAGACAGTCTATAGGCCGTCCTATCCGGGTGTAAGTCCGGCCTACGCAATTTCAGGGTTTCCCCGTTTATGACCGGCTATCTCTTTCTCGCGCTGATCGTTTTCTCAGTCGCCAGCTTTATGTTTGGCCGGTCACTGGCGCGGCGCAAAGCGGCAGCCCAAGGGGTGCGTGCGCACTCCCTGCCTGCCTTTTCGGGTTGGTTCGTGGCGATCTGGAGCTTCATTCCGGCGGCTGTGGTGTTGCTGGTTCTGGTCATATTCGGTGCTCGGCTGGAAAACGCCATTGTGCAGTCGGATGTTCCTGCTGCCGTCCAGCAGTTGCCGGAACTGAATCAAGGCCTGTTCTTTCAGGATGTGCGCGCCATAGCCAACGGCGGCACGCCCAGCACGACGGTTTATGACGGTGAGTTGAAGGCCGCATTCGACCACAAGGTGGCTCAGGCCAGGAGCGTCGATTCGACCATTAATCTCGGCGCCTATGTCCTTACGGCGGTTCTGGCGCTGGCGGGCGGCCTTCTGGCCTATACGCGCATTTCGCCGCAGTTCCGCGCCCGTAACAGCGTGGAGCGCTGGGTGTCGGTGTTTCTGGTCGCCTGTTCGGTGGTGGCGATTCTGACTACGCTTGGGATAATCCTGTCACTACTGTGGGAATCTTTGCGCTTCTTTCAGTCCGTATCGCCGCTTGATTTCCTGTTTGGTACTCACTGGTCGCCACAGATCGCCATGCGCGCCGATCAGGTCGGCTCATCGGGTGGTTTCGGCGCGGTGCCGTTGTTTATCGGTACCTTCCTGATCATGCTTATCGCCATGTGTGTGGCGGCGCCTGTGGGGCTGTTCTCGGCCATTTATCTGTCAGAATATGCCACGCCGTTCATGCGCGCCTGGATCAAGCCGGTGCTGGAAATTCTGGCCGGCGTGCCAACCGTGGTTTACGGTTTTTTTGCCGCGCTTGTGGTCGGGCCGAGCTTTCGTGAATTTTTCAACTGGCTTGGGGCCTTCATGCCGGGTACGCCGATGGGCGAGTACCTGATGAACGTGCAAAACCAGATGGCGTTGGTGGCCGGTGTGGTCATGGGCATCATGCTGATCCCGTTCGTGTCGTCTCTGTCCGATGACATTATCAACTCTGTGCCTCAATCCCTGCGCGACGGTTCTCTGGCTATGGGGGCGACGCGCTCCGAGACCATCAAAAAGGTTGTCCTGCCCGCGGCTCTGCCGGGTATCTCAGGCGCTATGTTGCTGGCCGTATCGCGAGCGATTGGTGAGACCATGATCGTGACTATGGCGGCGGGTTTGCAGGCCAAGACCACGCTCAATCCGCTTGATACTGTCACGACCGTCACCGTGCAGATCGTTACCCTCCTCACCGGCGATCAGGAATTCGACAGCCCAAAGACCCTGGCCGCGTTCGGCCTTGGTCTGACCCTGTTTATCGTCACCCTTGCTCTTAACCTGATCGCCCAGCGCATCGTCCAGAAATATCAGGAACAATATGACTGATACCGTTCAATCTTCTCTGGCTGAAACCCGCGCGCCGGCAAAAGTCGATCTGAAAACGGCTGTGGCCAAGCGCCTGAAAGCCCGTCACGCGGCGGAGATGCGTTTTCGTGCCTATGGCGTACTGGCCATCTGCGTGGCGGTGCTGTTTCTCGGCATCCTGCTGGAGCGCATTGTCCATCAGGGCTATACTGCCTTTGTCACCCACTCGATCACGACGGAGGTCTATCTCGACCCCAACCGGATCGACCCGACCGACATTATGGGCGCCAACTACGACCAGATGATCACTGAGCAGGTCATGGCCAAGATGGGTGTGGCCGAAGATGAATACGGCACGACATCGGGTGAGTATAAAGAAATCCTGTCGCCGGATCTGGGCTTTAAGGCGCTTGAGGCCCTCCGTGATGATCCAAAGCTTTTGGGTAAGAAGATCAGCCTGACATCACCGATCGCGGCCAATGCCGACCTTTATTACAAAGGCGAAATTAGCCGGGACATCGTTGAGGCGGATCGCAATGTTTCCGATCAGCAGATGGTGTGGATGGATGACCTGAAAACCAAAGGTTTGGTCAAGGGCCATTTCAATACCTATCTGTTCACCAATACCGACTCGACCCAACCGGAACTGGCTGGCCTCCTAGGGGCGATCATGGGTTCGGCCATGATGCTGCTGGTGACGGCGGCGCTGGCTATTCCGATTGGTGTGGGGGCGGCTCTGTTCCTTGAAGAGTTTGCGCCAAAGAATCGTTGGACGGCCCTGATCGAGGTCAATATCAACAACCTGGCCGCGGTGCCTTCGATCGTTTATGGTTTGCTGGGGCTTGCGGTATTCATCAACTGGCTGGGTATGCCGCGCTCATCGCCGCTGGTTGGCGGTGTGGTGCTGGCCCTGATGGCCCTGCCGACCGTGATTATTGCCACCCGCTCATCGCTGCGGGCCGTGCCGCCATCGATCCGCGAAGCCGCCCTTGGTATCGGCGCCTCAAAGACTCAGGCGGTGTTTCACCATGTGCTGCCGCTGGCCATGCCGGGTATTATGACCGGCACCATCATATCTCTGGCCCACGCTCTGGGTGAGACGGCACCGCTGTTGATGATCGGCATGATCTCCTTCGTACCGGGTCTGCCGGAAAGCGTCACCTCGGCCGCCTCGGTTCTGCCGGTTCAGATCTTCATCTGGGAAAACGCCTCTGAGCGCGCTTTCCATGAACGTACCGCCGCCGCCATTATCGTGCTTCTGGTCTTCATGATCGTCATGAACCTGGCGGCGATTCTGCTGCGTCGTCGCTTTGAAAGACGGTGGTAATTATGAAACTCTATACGCGCCCGCTCTACGCCCCTGATACGTCCATCGGTAAACCCAGAGACCCGTCCATGACCACGACCGCCACAACCCCGAAGTTCGTCGCCCGTGACGTCAAGGTCCACTACGGTGACAAGCAAGCTCTGCACGGCATTGATATCGACATTCTCGATAAGTCGGTAACCGCTTTCATCGGCCCGTCGGGCTGCGGTAAGTCGACTTTCCTGCGCTGCCTGAACCGCATGAACGATACCATCCCAAGCGCCCGCGTTGACGGCACCATCCTGCTCGACGGCGAAGACCTGAACGACCGTAAGGTTGATCCGGTCGTCCTGCGGGCCCGCGTCGGTATGGTGTTCCAAAAGCCGAACCCGTTCCCCAAGACCATCTATGAGAACGTTGCCTATGGCCCGAAGATTCATGGCCTGGCGACCTCGAAAGAAGAGATGGATCACATTGTCGAAAGCTCGCTCAAAAAAGCGTCGCTGTGGAACGAAGTCTCTGATCGCCTGCACCAGCAGGGCACCGGCCTGTCCGGCGGCCAGCAGCAGCGTCTGGTCATTGCCCGCGCCATTGCGGTTGGCCCCGAAGTCATCCTGATGGATGAGCCCTGTTCGGCGCTTGACCCGATCGCGACCGCTAAGATCGAAGAACTGATCGATGAACTGCGTCAGCAGTTCTGCATCGTTATCGTTACGCACTCGATGGCGCAGGCCGCGCGGGTGTCACAAAAAACCGCCTTCTTCCACCTCGGCAATCTGGTCGAAGTCGGCAACACCGAAGATATCTTCACCAATCCTAAAGACCAGCGCACTCAGGATTATATTACTGGGCGCTTTGGATAAGGACTGACACATGAACCCGCATACCGTTAAGACCTACGGCGAAGAACTGGATCAATTGTCGGCTGAGGTCATCCTGATGGGTGGGCTGGCTGAGGCTCAGGTCGCTGATGCCGTCGAAGCCGTGGCCCGCCGCGATGTCGCTCTGGCCCAAAGCGTCATCCAGCGCGATCAGCGTCTGGATGAACTGGAAAAAGACATTGAGCGCAAGGCCATTCGCCTGATCGCCCTGCGCCAGCCGATGGCGTCTGACTTACGCAAAACCGTGTCGGCCATGAAGATCGCCACCTCGCTGGAGCGTACCGGCGATCTGGCCAAGAACATTGCCAAACGCTCACTGGTCATTTCCGAGTCCGAGCCGATGTCGGGCCTGACCCGCTCGATCGAGCGCATGGGCAAGCTGGTGTCGTCGCGCCTGCGCGATGTGCTGGATGCCTACAAGGGCTCAAAGCTCGATATCGCCCAAGCCGTTTGGTCGTCGGATACCGAAGTCGATGAACACTATAACGCCATGTTCCGCGAACTTCTGACCTACATGATGGGCGATCCGCGCACCATTTCGGCCTGCACCCACGTCCTGTTCATGGCCAAAAACCTGGAGCGGATCGGCGACCACGCCACCAATATGGCTGAGCACATCCACTACGAAGTGACCGGCGAAGACTATATGAACGAACGCCCCAAGCTGACCACGATGGAACCGTAAGAGCATACCATGAAGCCGTACATCATTATTGCCGAAGACGAAGACGCTTTATCGACGCTTTTGCAATATAATCTTGAAAAAGAAGGTTATGAGGTCGCGCAGGCTGTCGACGGCGACGAAGCCCTGATGATGATCGAAGAGCGCATGCCCGATCTTCTGGTGTGTGACTGGATGATGCCCAAGGTGTCAGGCATCGAAGTCTGCCGCCGACTGCGTGCCCAGACTGAAACGCGCAACCTGCCCATCGTCATGCTGACCGCCCGCTCCGAAGAAAGCGACCGCATCCGCGGTCTCGATACCGGCGCCGATGACTATGTGGTCAAGCCGTTTTCGATGGTGGAACTGATCGCGCGTATCCGGGCGGTGCTGCGCCGCATCCGTCCGGGCCTCAGTGAAGATCGTGTTCAGTTCGGTGAGATTTCGGTCGACCGTCTGTCGCACCGTGTCCAGCGCGGCGGTCGTGATGTCCATCTGGGCCCGACCGAATACCGCCTGCTGGATTACCTGATGCAGCATCCCAAGCGCGTCTTTTCGCGGGAGCAACTTCTGGACGCCGTCTGGGGCAATGATGTCTATGTCGAAGCCCGCACGGTTGACGTTCATATCGGCCGCCTGCGTAAGGCCCTGAACGATGGCGCGGAAAAAGATCTGATCCGCACGGTTCGCTCTGCCGGCTATTCGCTGGATTTGCAGGCCTGATTAGAAAATTCAGGCTTTTTCAATCTGCACTTCGGGTCGGGGATGGGGCGGCGCGTCGGCCAGTTCAAACCGGATTTCCTGTGCGCGATAATCGATAGAGACAACCGCGAACTGCCGCAAAAAATCCATCCCGACCAGCAGGGCGGGCTTATTCTGTAATCGCCAGCTATCGAACACGGGCACATCGGCAATGGCTATGGCCGCATTGCTGAAGGTCAGCTCCTGCATACGCAGTCTGTTTATCCGGACTGTAGGCGCGATTAATTCGCCGCCGGTAACCCCGCTTAAGCTGATAGGGCCCATCTCGGATAGTTTGCCGTTCTTTTTCAGCAACGCGTCCCTTAGCGCCGTATTGCCGATGGAAACCTCGGCACCCGTATCGATAATGGCCGACGCCAGCACACCATCCATCCGGCAGTCGCTGATGCGTAAGTGCCCGGCTGAGCCATAGGCTTTGACGCGGGTGATATCGGGCGCGTAAATCCGTTGCGTCGCATAGCGTGGGGCTTCGACCCGCAGTGTGCGCTTCTTGAAATCAAAGGTCACGCGTGTGCCATTGATGACATCCAGCCCCAGAAACCCATCGGCTTTCAGCAGAGCGCGCGGCAATACGGGTACCGTCAGATCACGATGGACGAATGGCCCAAGCGTCAGTTTGCTAATACGCGCGGTGGAGGCGGGGACAAGGCCATTTATGCCCTTGACCACCACTTCGCGGCCACCCGGCAAAGCCAGAAGGCTGGCCAGTTCTGTGGATATGACCGATTGTTCGGCGGCGGTGTCGACCACAAACTGGTAAGGGCCCTGACCGTTTATAAACACGCCCACGGTCATCTGATTAGCCGCGGTATTACGCGCGGCAAGCTTTGCGTCTTCGCTGTCTTTATCGGTTTTGGGCGGGGCGACGGCACTCCATGCCGGATTAAGGCCGCTAAGGCAGGTGGCGGCACCGGCGCGAATGAGCGTGCGCCGGCACAGATAGTGCCGGTTTATATCTGACATGCGTTTCCCCCGGCCGTGTGATTATGAGCTTATGGCCTTGGCTATAAAACTAGCGCAAATGGCCAAAAGCTGCAATCGGGCAGGGTGATCAGATCAGAGACTGATAAAATAGGTCTTTGAGCAGTATTCGCAGGTGATGTGTACCTTGCCGTCCGGCTCGATCATATCGTTCTGCTCTTCGGGGGAGAAGGACTGCACCAGACTTTCCACCCGTTCCTGCGAGCAGCGGCATTGCTGGTAAACGTCCTTAAAGGTCGACAAACGCACGCCGTCCTCATGGAACAGGCGGTACAGCAGACGCTCGGTCTCCAGCGAAAAATCGGTCAGTTCATCTTCGCCCAGGGTCGCAAACAGGGCGCGGATATGATCAAAAGCCTCGCGGGTTTCGCCGCGGCTAAGGTCACCGGCAATGGCCTGAATCATAGCGCCACCGGCCCGCCACACCGGGCCATCGCCTGAGTCTTCACGTGAAACCGCCAGCTTGATCTGGGTCGGTATTTGTTCGGACTGGGCGAAATAATGCTCCGCGCACAAAGACAGGCTGTCGCCTTCTATCGGCGTGACCCCCTGATAGCGATCCATCTGACCGTCAGGATCAAGCGTCATGATAAAGGTGCCCTTGCCGATCAGGGCGCGGGCGCCCAGACTGGTGAATTCCGAGGCATTGGCGGCAATCAGGTCTTTTAATTCGGTTTCGTCATAGCGGCAGAAGGCGCGCAATCCGCCGCGGGTATCGTAATCCGCCACGACATAGCGCACGCAGCCTTCGCCCTGCGCCTGCATGATCAGGCGACCCTCGAATTTCAGAGCGGAGCCGACCAGCACCGCCAGCGCGCAGGCTTCGGACACCAGATGGGCGATCTCATCCGGATAGCTATGGGCGGCAAGAATGGCGTTCAGACTGTCGCCCAAGCGCACCACGCGGCCATGAACCGGCAAGGTGTCGATCACAAAGCGAGCGGAAAAGTCCTGATAGGGCGGGGTGTCGTTACTCATGAAACCTGATCTTATGGAGCCACTGCGCAAACGCAGCGTCGAATTTAAGGAATTTGGCTAAGTCTTGAAACGGAACGGCATAGATAATCAAGGGTTTTGCCAAAAAAAGAGGGGGCGGCGCTTTTTAATCACGTATGGCCAGTTGTTTTACGGGGGGTTTTGCCCTATTTGCGCAGGCGAAAATCAACATGATATTGCCATGCTGATGTCTGTTTTACGCTGCGACGTAACACCCCCTTTGTGAGTGCAACTGCGATGACCACAACCCTTGAAAATCCTGTAGCTGACAAAATTCAGGCGGCGGTTCTGCCGACCATAGTTCTGGATTTCGACTCGACCTTCACTCAGGTTGAGGCGCTGGATATATTGGCCGAGCAGTTGTTTTCTTCCGATCCGGCCCGTCTGACCGATATTACGGCCATCAAAGATCTGACCGATCTGGCCATGTCGGGGGAGATTTCCTTTGCAGAAGCGCTGCAACGCCGGGTTCAGATTTTGAAGCCGACCAAGGCCGATCTGGAAGGGCTGGTGGAGACGCTCAAAGGACTGGTCAGCGCGTCGGTCGCCCGTAACAAAGAAGCCTTCCTGCGCCATCCGGGCAAGTTTCGCATTATCTCCGGCGGCTTTCATGACTTCATAGCCCCCGTGGTGGCCGAGTATGGCATCCGGCCTGAGCATATCCTCGCCAACCGGCTGGTGTTCGGCGATGACGGTATCGCCGTAAGCGTTGATCAGGGTAATCCTTTGTCAAAAGACGGCGGTAAGGTGGTGGCCCTGCAAGGCTGGGACATTACCGGGCCAGTGGTCATGGTCGGCGATGGCTGGACCGATTTTGAAGTCTACAAGGGCGGGGCCGCTGACCGGTTTTATGCCTTTGTTGAAAATGTGAAGCGCGAAAAGGTCGTTCAGGCCACCCACGGTATTGAGGCCGCGCAGGTCGTCGTGTCGTTCGATGAGGTGCTGCACAACGAAGGTTTCGAGGGGCGTTATTCCTTCCCGCGTTCGCGCCTCAAGGTGCTGCTGCTCGAAAACGTCCACCCGACCGCGATTCAGGCCTTTCGCGAAGAGGGCTATGACGTCACGACCGTTAAAGGCGCGCTGGATGAAGATGACCTGATCGACGCCATTCAGGGTGTGCATATCTTAGGTATCCGCTCCAAGACCACAGTGACACAAAAGGTGCTTGATGCGGCCGATAAGCTGCTGGCGGTAGGCGCCTTCTGTATCGGGACCAATCAGATCGATCTTAAGGGCTGCTCGAAAAAGGGTATTGCGGTCTTTAATGCCCCCTATTCCAATACCCGATCAGTCGTTGAAATGGTCATGGGGCTGACGGTCATCCTGACGCGCAATATCTACGATAAGTCGATCCAGATGCACACCGGCAAGTGGGATAAGTCCGCGACCGGCGCCCACGAAGTGCGCAATAAAACGATCGGTATCATCGGCTATGGTGCCATCGGCTCGCAGTTGTCGATCCTGGCCGAGGCGTTCGGGATGCGGGTCATCTATTATGATGTGGCCGAAAAGCTGACGCTTGGTAATGCGCGCCGCTATCGCTCACTGGATGCGCTGCTGGCCGAGGTCGATGTTTTGAGCATCCATGTCGATGGCCGGGCCGAAAACAAGAACCTGATGGGGGCTGCGCAATTTGCCAAGATGAAAGACGGCGCGTTGTTTATCAACCTGTCGCGCGGCCATGTCGTTGATATTGATGCCCTGGCGCAAGCGCTGAAATCAGGCAAGATTTACGGGGCGGCGGTCGATGTCTTCCCGGAAGAGCCGCGCACCAATGACGATCCGTTTGTAAGCCCGCTGACCGGTATCAAGAACCTGATCCTGACCCCGCATATCGGTGGCTCTACCGAAGAGGCCCAGGAAGCGATCGGGGAGTTTGCTTCGGAACGTCTGCTGAATTTCCTGAACCGGGGCGATACGACGTTTTCGGTCAATATGCCGAACGTGCAGTTGTCCGAAGTCGAAGGGCGTCACCGCTTTCTGCATATTCACCAGAACGTGCCAGGGGTCATGGCGGCGATCAACAACATCATCGCCAAATATAATCTCAATATTCTGGCCCAGCACCTCAAGACCAATGAGTCTCTGGGCTATGTGATCGTCGATGTTGACCGTGGTTATTCGAAAGAAGCGCTGGAAGAACTTAAGGCCGTCACCGGGACGTTGAAATTCAGATCTCTGACCTAAAAAAAGGCCCCGAAACCGGGGCCTTTTTTCACTTTTAGCATCGTGCATCTTGTCCAAAAACCGCGCAACACTTTTTGGCTTCGCCGAACTCCGTTTGGGATGCGCTTTAATCTAAGAAAAAGGTATCTTCGTCTTTGGGGGGGGGCGGTTGGTTCAGTGTCTGCCACGCGTCATAAACGGCACGTGGTACTTTAGGAGAAGACATCTTGCCTGGTGTCAGTTTTTCGATGAAATCGAATTTCAGACCCATCTTGTGGGCCATGGTCCAGACGGAGCGCCCGCGTCGCACGACATGAGCATCCAGATCGATCAGCCAAACCTCAGACGGAATCTCACCGATAGAGTCGAACAGAACCTGTGCGCCGGAGGCTGATTGATCAAGTATGGTACAGTGAATAGTTTGCTGGCTATTCAGAAATAGCAGGCAGCCACGGTCGTTACACTCAAATCGCGGTTCGTTCCGGCGATTGGCGAACATTTCATAGGGCTGAATGATTTCGACCTTAGATGACGCCGCCGGCGGTGTGGCCAGCGGTGTGGAATGAGGGGGCGAAGAGACGGGAGCAGACGGTGTGGCCATGATAGAGTGCACTTCGTTGAGACGAACAGGGGACTGAACGCAACGCCTTAATAGAACTGAATTTTTTAAGCTTACTGTGCCGCATTCGCGACCCTGCACCAAGGGTGGGCGGATCGTGTAACCAGCGTTTGGCAGATAACAAATCTGCCATGTTGCGGTGCACGTTAAACCCGGTTTCTTTACAAACCGTGTCCAAAACGGTCAGTGATCACGTATTTTAGAAAAATGTCTCTCATCACTATCTCTTGACATTTGCAGCCGTATCCATCATGTGACCTTCTTCGCATCCGCGAAATCTCTTTGTCAGGCCGCGTGAGGTAAGGCTTTTAAAAATTACACCACATGTTTGTGTGTGCCGTATCGCCTGACAGACTTATAAATTACCGCCATGCCGAATGGTGGTCACAATCAAAAAAATACGATGGCTCGTGACACGCGGAGCCTCGCCCATAAACCGCCCGGCCTCACAGATGATGGCGCGGGCAGGGCTGTTTGCGTGTCTTTCGCGTTTGCGTGAGATGTCTTGAGCGGCCTCACCCCAGAAAGCGAAGTCTCTGCGTGAGCAATAATTCTGTAACCTTCAAAGATTTAGGCCTGACGTCATCCCTGTTGATGACCCTTGAAAAAGAAGGCTATGTCAACCCGACCCCTATTCAGGCGCAATCGATCCCGATCGTCCTGAAGGGCCATGACCTTTTGGGGATCGCCCAGACGGGTACGGGTAAGACGGCGGCGTTTGCCCTGCCGATCCTGCACCACATCCTGACCAATCGCATCATTCCGGCACCGAAGACCGTGCGCGTGCTGGTGCTGTCGCCAACCCGCGAACTGGCGACTCAGATCGCCGACAGCTTCAAGACCTATTCGCGCGGCATGGGTCTGCAGATCGCGACCATTTTTGGTGGCGTGAAGTATGGCCCGCAATATAAGGCCCTGCTGAACGGGCTCGATATTCTGGTAGCGACACCGGGTCGTTTGATTGACCATCTGGATCAAAAGACGGTTGACCTGCGCGGCGTTGAATTCCTGGTGCTCGATGAAGCTGATCAGATGCTGGATCTGGGCTTTGTGAAGCCGATCCGCCAGATCGCCGCCAAGCTGCCGCATAAGCGTCAGAACCTGTTTTTCTCGGCCACTATGCCGAAGGAAATCGTAGGTCTGGTCAACGAACTGCTGACCGACCCGAAGAAGGTCGAAATCGCCCCCGAAGCCACCACGGCTGAGCGCGTCACCCAGCAGGTCATCTTCGTTGAACAATTGCGTAAGCGCGCCCTGTTGTCTGAACTTTATGCCGAAGATGCGCTTACCCGTACTCTGGTGTTTACGCGTACAAAGCGTTCTGCCGACCGGGTCACCGCCTATCTGCAAGCCGGTGGCATCGAAGCCGCCGCCATTCACGGTGACAAGAACCAGGGCCAGCGCGAGCGCGCCCTTCAGGCCTTCCGCGATGGTCGCGTGCGCGCACTCGTTGCAACTGACATTGCCGCCCGCGGTATCGATGTTGACGGCGTGACCCACGTCATCAATTTCGAGCTGCCCTATGTGGCCGAAGCCTATGTTCACCGCATTGGCCGGACTGCGCGTGCTGGCCGTTCGGGTATCTCGATCACTTTGTGCGCCGATGACGAGCGTAAGTTCCTGAAAGACATCGAACGTGTCACGCGTCAGCGCATCCCGTCGTTCGATCGCCGTAAGGATCAGGCTTTGAAACTGTTGGACGAGGCCATTCTGGCGTCGGGCAATACCGAAAAGCCGAAGACGCCTGAGCGCATTGCCGTTGCCCGTCACATTGATGGCGATGCTGAGCGCGTCCATAAGCGTCAGCGCAACCGTCCGGGCCGCAATGAGCGCCGCGAAATGCGTGAAAACGGTCGTCCTGAGCGGGCTGAGCGTGCTCCGTCGTTCGATCCGATGGCGGCTGAGCGTGAAGCCACGGCCCCTAAGCGCGATTTCACTGAGAAAAAGTCGTTCAGTGAGCGCAAATATGGCGACAAAAAACCGTTTGGTGCGAAAAAGCCATTCGGCAAGAAACGCTTCGACGCACCGGTTGAGGCCGATCAGTTCTTTGATCGCCCGGCCCGCACTGAGCGTCCTGCGAAGGATGACCGCCCTGACCGTCGTGGAGACGAAGGCAAGCGTCCGTTTGCAAAGTCGAATGGTGCTAAGCCTGAGGGCGATAAGAAGCCATACGGCGACAAAAAATCCTTTGGTGCGAAGAAACCGTTCGACCGTAAACGTTCCGAGGGCGCTGACGGCCACAAGGCCCGCGATGCCCACGGCTATAAAGGTCGTGATGGTGGGGCTAAGCGCGGCTCCGGCCAACCTGCTGCTGAGCCCAAGGTCAACCGTGCGGATGGCGCGCAATTCAAGCGCCGCCAAAAACAAGCAGGGTAATTTAGCTTGCCCCTACGTTAAAAACGCTAAGAAAAGCCCGTGGCATATCATGTCGCGGGCTTTTTCCTTATTTTCACAGTTGTGTGATGAGCTTATTTTTCGTTTAATGCGGTCTTGATGGGGTTTTGATTTTTATGCAGGTCACAGGACGAATGAACGCCGGTAGTTGCTATGCGCGAATCCTTGCGGGCGTTGGAATGGCGTTTGCCGTGCTTTTCACGGTTTCGGCCTGTTCACCCAAACCTGACGAAGGCAGCGCGGCCCCGCTGGCCATTGCTGCCAAGGCCGTTGATCATCATTCCTATGCCAAACCGCTGGAAGCGCGGGTGCGCCACGTTGATCTGGATCTGACGGCGGATTTTGACCGCAAGATTTTGTCTGGCACGGCGGCCCTGTCGCTGGAGACTGAGCCTGATGCCCGTCAGGTCATCCTCGATACCAAGGCTCTGAATATTCTGGGCGTGACCGATGCTGCGGGCGCACCGTTGAAGTATGCGCTCGGCAAGTCTGACCCCATTCTGGGCGCGCCTCTGACCATCGAACTGCCGCAGGGCGCGCAAAAGGTCATTGTGCGTTATGAAACGACCAATAAGACCGAAGCCCTGCAATGGTTGTCCCCCTCACAGACCGCGGGCAAACAGCATCCGTTCCTGTTTTCGCAAGGGCAGGCCATCCTGACCCGGTCGTGGCTGCCGACGCAGGACAGCCCGGCCATCCGCCAGACCTATAGTGCCCGCATAGTGACTCCGCGCGCGCTTAAGGCCGTGATGAGCGCCGATATGCTGACGCCCGACGGCGAAGACGTGATCGATGCGCCCGGTAAAAAAGCTTACCGTTTCAAGATGGACGAAGCGATCCCTCCCTATCTGATTGCGATCGCTGTGGGAGAAATTGACTTCCGGCCCTTGGGTAAGCGCACCGGTGTATATGCCGAAAAAGTCACCGTCGAAGCCGCCGCCGATGAGTTTGTCGATGTCGAAAAAATGGTCGGGGCCGCCGAAAAGCTTTACGGGCCCTATCGCTGGGGCCGCTATGACATTTTGGTTCTGCCGCCATCGTTTCCTTATGGCGGAATGGAGAACCCGCGCCTGACCTTTGCCACGCCGACGATTCTGGCCGGGGATCGCTCACTGGTGTCGCTGGTCGCCCACGAACTGGCGCACTCATGGTCCGGTAATCTGGTCACCAACGCCACCTGGAATGATTTCTGGCTCAATGAAGGCTTCACGGTCTATTTTGAGAACCGCATCATGGAGGAACTTTATGGCAAGGACCGCGCCGCTATGTTGCGCACTCTGGGCTATCAGGATCTTCAGGACACGGTTAAGGGCTATATGGATGACAAGCATCCGGAACTGACGGCGCTTTATATTGATCTTAAGGGCAAACATCCCGATGATGGTTTCTCGGAGATCCCTTATGAAAAAGGCGCATCCTTCCTGCGGGTGATCGAAGATACGGTTGGCCGCCGCCGGTTTGATGCCTATCTTAAGGGCTATTTCAATCGCTATGCTTTCAAGAGCATGACCACAGATGCCTTTATCGAAGACCTGAGTGAAAACCTGCTCAAGGGTGATAAGGCGCTGGAGGATAAGATCAATGTCCGGGCATGGATTTACGATCCGGGCCTGCCGACCAATATTATTGTCCCGAAATCCGATGCGTTCGATAAGGTGGATGCGCAGGTCGCGGCCTTTATCGGGGGGGCAGCGCCGGCCGAATTGCAGACGACGGACTGGACGACGCAGGAATGGCAAAGGTTCCTGAACCAGATGCCGGAAACCCTGACGGTGGACCAGATGGTTAGCCTTGATGACAGGTTTAAATTTTCAGCCAGCCATAATTCCGAAATTCTGTTTCTGTGGTTGAAGCTGGCGATTGCGCATCATTACGAGCCTGCCATGCCGGCACTGGAAACCTTCTTAACCTCGCAGGGACGACGCAAATTCATCACGCCGCTGTACCGCGATCTGATGGAGCGGCCGGGCTGGGGGCAGGCTATGGCACGCCGGGTCTATGCCGAAGCCCGGTCAGGTTATCACGAAGTTACCCGTGCCAGTGTCGATAAGGTCGTAAACTAAAACTCTTTTAAAGGTTTTGGGCTAAGTTCGCGTTTTAAGCCACGGACTAAGCCGCCCATGCGCGATGCCATTTTTATCGGAATTGCCGAATCCCGCGTCAAGGGATTTAAGACCCGCCTGGGTCTGGCGGCGTTTCTGGGCGGTACGGCCATGTTGCTCCATCCGTCAATCTGGCCGCTGGTTTGGTATAGCGTTTACGTATTTTCACAGATTATCGACAATAATCTGTTCAAGGCGGCGCTGAAAAATCCCAAAAAGCAAGGCGATGAAGCGAAGTTTATTTTCGCCATCGCGCTGTCCACGCTCATTTTCTCTGGTATGGCCGCCTATACGTGGATTTTCGGCGGCGAAGAGGGGCGGATTTTTGCCGTCATTTCGATCTGTGGTGCGTTGCTGCATGTGACCTTGCAGCTTTATAACCGACGGGCCTATCTGTTTGCGGGGCTGGTGCCTCATACCCTTTATCTGCTGTTCCTGCCGTCAGTTACAGCTTTGATCGAGCCGGGCCATAATTCGTTCACCCTGTTTATCGTCAATGTCGGCACCTTTGTGTTTCTGGGCAATCTGGCCTGGGCGGTGAAGCAGAACAACCAAAGCCTGTATGACCTGAAGCTGGCTAAGGATGAAGCGCAAGCGGCGCGTAAGCTGGCCGAAAATGAGAGTGCCGCCAAGACCAATTTTCTGGCGGTTATTACCCACGAAATCCGCACGCCTATGAATGCGGTACTGTCGGCGGCCAACCTTCTGAAGCGTACCCCGCTTAATGACGAACAAACAGATCACGTCAAAATGCTCAGCAATGCCTCTGAAGTTTTAATGGGGCTGTTGAATGACGTTCTCGATATCTCCAAGATCGAAGCGGGTAAGATGACGATTGAGCGCGCGCCGGTCGAATTGAAGGAACTGGTGTCGGGCATCGGCCAATTATGGTCACCGCAGGCCCAGATCAAGAATGTCCGGCTGATACTTGAGATAGAAGATGGCCTGCCGTCACAGATTATGATCGATCCCTTACGCCTGCGGCAGATTTTGTTTAATCTGCTGTCGAATGCGGTCAAGTTCACCTCCAAGGGTCTGATTATTATGCGGGTATACCGCACACGCAATGAGGCCGGGGGTGCGGAGTTGCGTTTTGATGTTGAAGATCAGGGCATTGGTATTGCGGACGATCAGCTAGAGCGTATTTTCTCCAGCTTTGAACAGGCTGACGCCGGCACGACCCGCCGTTACGGAGGGACAGGGCTGGGTCTGGCCATTTCACGTAAGCTGGCGCAACTGATGCACGGTGATATTTCGGTGCGCTCAAGTCTTGGGCATGGGTCATGCTTCTCGCTCAGCCTGCCTTATGACAGCCTGCTGCTGACCGCTGTGGATGTGCCGCAGGGGCTGTCTGCAACCGAAGCGGATGTAGCGCCCGCAGACGGGCCGCGCACCATCCTGATCGTCGATGACCATGAGGTTAATCGCCGCATTGTGTCTCTGTTTGTGCAGCCACTGGGCTGGCGATGGGTCATGGCCGAAAACGGCCAGCAGGCGGTTGACCTGTGCCGTTCCGAGGCCTTTGACATCATCCTGATGGATATGCAGATGCCGGTTATGGGCGGCATCGAGGCGACCAAATGGATCCGCACTCAGGACGGCCCTAATCAGGATACGCCAATCGTCGCCCTGACCGCCAATGCGATGGAGCATCACCAGAAGGCGTGGGCTGAGGCCGGTGTTGAGGACTTCCTCGCCAAACCGATCGATCCGGATTTGCTGATCAATACTCTGATCGCCAAATCACGGATCAATCCACTGCGGGCGGCGGCATAAAGCGCATACCCAAAAGTGTGCAGCGGTTTTGGGAAAAGATGCGCGTCTTAAAATAAGCAGGTATCAGCGCTTAACGTCGAAGCCCTCATCACTGAGGAAAGCGCTCAGATCAGCCGCGTTCGCCAGGCTGAAATCGCCCGGAATCGCGTGCTTCAGGCAACCGCAAGCGATACCGAGATCAAGCGCGTCCTGATCGGTCTTGCCGCTTAAAATGCCATGCAGAACACCGGCTGCAAACGCATCGCCACCGCCGATGCGGTCAACGATCCCTGCTATGTCGTAGGTCGTGGTCTCAAGGCTCTCAGACCGCGTAAACATCAACCCCGCCAGACGGTTATGATCGACATTGACCTGGGTGCGGCGCGTGGAGATCAGGCGCATCAGATCGGGGAAGGTCGCAAAGGCATGGTCGGCGGCGGCCCGGTTGCGGGCCAATGAGCCGTCTTCGCCGTCGAATTTCGTTTTAAACACCAGTTCAATGTCGCGGTAACCACCGAAAATCAGGTCAGCATGGGACATCAACTGCTTGATCAGAGTCGGGGCATCGCCGCCCCACGCTTCCCACAGCTTTGGGCGGTAGTTGCAGTCGAACGAGACCTTGACCCCTAAAGCCTTGGCCGCATTCATACCGGCCAGAGCGGCATCAACACAGTTCTGACCCAGAGCGGCGGTCACGCCGGAGACATGCAGCCATGAGGCGTCCGCCAGCAGCACCGGCCAGTCCAGCTTTGAAAAATCCGCCGTGGCAAAGGCTGAGCCCGCCCGATCATAAAGAATATCCGACGGGCGGTGAATGGCGCCGGTGGTCAGGAAATAGAGCCCCATCCGGCCGGGGGCTGTGGTGACATCAGAGGTATCAACACCCCATTTGCGCACTTCCTGAACGGCAGCCAGACCCAGATCGTTGTCAGGGATGACGCTGATCATCTTGGCTTTGTGGCCAAGGCGTTGCAGGCCCACAGCGACATTGGCTTCAGCGCCACCGATGAAGGGCACCAGTTGCGGCAAGCCATAAAGCGGATCAACCCCCGTCGTCGTCAGCCGAACCAGCAATTCCCCAAAGCACGCAAAGGCCTTCATAATGTTCAGTTTCCCTCTTTCCGTATGGGTTTGTGTGTAGTGCGCAAAACCGTGCCTGTGAAGCGGTTTTGGCCGTTCTCATAAAAAAAGAACTTCGGGCCGGGAAGGCGCGAAGCTCTGGGTCAGATGCACCGTGAAGGTATCCGGCACAAGGGACAGTTTCAGGCAGATCAGGCGTACTCTACTTACGGTGCGCCGCCCCCCTGCCCCCCGGCTTCGGCGCACCGATCTCATGAATTAATATTTGTAACGGATGCCAAACAGGAAAGACCGTCCTGACCTGGTGTATTCCAGAAGCGCGTCCTGATTGGTGTTACCGGTCAAGGCTTGATTATAGGCATTGTAGCGGTCATCGGCTTCGTCACTCAGGTTAATGCCTTCGAACGATAAGGTAACATTGTCCGTTAACTGATAGGTGGCCGACATGTCGTAGTTCAGGGTCTCATTCTTGCCCTGGAAGTCCGCGCCGCTGCCGGGCAACAGGTTGGTCAGATACCGCGAACGGTAGGCTGCCGACACACGCGCTGAGAACTTCTCGGTTTCATAATAGAGCGTGGCGTTCCAGGATTCCGGTGACATGCCCAGAAGGTCTTCGGTACGGGTGGTGGTCGAAGTCGTCGATGTCCGGTAGGCAATCTGCGATTCAACGTGGGTATAGTTCACAATGCCGCCAAAGTTTTTCAGCAGGCCGGGTAAGAAAGTGAACGGCTTTTGCAGGCTAATCTCATAGCCTCTGAGTGTGCCGCCCGGTGTTGAAATCGGGTTGGTCACAACATAGTTCGTGCTGCCTGTCTGGCCATTCGGCAGAAGATCAAGCGGCAGGCCCAGATCACTGTAAGGTGCTGTGTAGTTAAAGTTCTGAATATAGCTGCTGATATCCTTTTGGAAAAAACCGATTGAGAACAGCGTGTCCTTATCGGCGTACCATTCAAAATTCAGATCGTAATTGGTCGAGCGGAACGGATCCAGCATCGGGTTGCCGCCGGTATAGGTCAGGGTTGAGGTATTCAGCGTCCCCCCCGGCGTCAGGTTGGTGAGTAAGGGCCGTGCCATCGTTTTAGCCGCGGCAAATCGGATAAAGACGTTGTCCAGCGGCTCAATAGAGACGTTCAGGGCCGGCAAGGTGTCATTATAAGTCCGGTCAACCGACACGTAGGTGGTCGCTGTCAAATAGCCTTCGGTGTGCTGATTGGTTTCGACATATCGGACGCCAAGATTGCCTTTGACCGGCATATTGCCAAGCTGGGTTCTGAAATCGATTTGCGCATAGAGGCTGTTATCGACTTCGCTGGCCGCCCGGTTGAGGCCGCGGGCCCCGCCGACGCTGGACGTACCGGTGGTGAAATCCCCATAAGAATTGACGCAGTTACATTCAAAATTAATCGCAGCGACGATCTTATCGACATCCGGCACCAGCCATGAACTGCCAAAGCCCTCAACGGTTCGGGAGATGTTGGCAATATTGGCATTGAGGAAGGTGGCGGCGGCTGCGGGCACATTTTCATTAGCGCGGCGGGCCTGACGGGTCAAAAAGTCGTATTCTTTACGCGCGACACCAAACTTTAGTTTGTAATCAGACGTCAGATCATATTCGAGATCCAGCTTGGCGGTTTTGAATTCATTATCCGTTTTGTTCGGACGAATACGCACCAATGAGGCATCGCCTGCCGTTGTGGCTGACGAATAGGCCCAGTAACAGGCCTGATTGACTGTACAGCCATTTTTGGTGGCGTAGTTGAATGTCGGGTTACGAGAATCGGTAAAATCATAGGAATAACCGTCGACATCGTAAGCATCGAACGACAGGGTCGTCTGACGCGGATTATCCTGAACCGATTTTGAAGATCCCAATATTACCTTGGCTTTCAGGCGGTCGGTAAACTGATGATCGACAATCAGATTCAACTGGCCAAAGGTAGATGACTGATCGTCGAAGCGCATTTCGGAGCGAATATCGACATCATTGAAACTAGCCTTGGTGATCGTACCGGTGCCGTCGATGGTGTAGTTATAAATATCCGATTGCGGATTACCCTGACCGCCGCGGCTGAAGGACAGAGCTTCCAGATAATGCTCTGTGCGGTCAGCCCGGAACTTTGAGTACATGGCCTCTAAGGTGACTAAGGTGCTGTCGCTCGGGCGCATCTGGAATGCACCGGTCACGCCCAGACGTTTTTGATCATAGCTTAGGCGGCCATAGCGCGGAATGCGTGGGTGCAGGGCGTTTGAGATGGCCAGTGCCTCTCCGGTCAAAGTGCCCGTGGTCGGTATAGCGGTAAAGCTCGACCCGCCATTGGTGGAATAGCTTTGGAAACGTGCGCCGGAGGTTTGGTTGAACGCATTTTCCCAACGTACAGTCGAGGGGCCTTCTTCAAACAGATTGCGTTCCGAATAGGCGACCGACAACAGTGCGCCCAGCTTGCCGTCAGCCCAGCGGTTGGAGATCAGCATGGTCAGGCGCGGGCTGGTATCTTCTGAGCGGTCATTGTAAGCCGCTTGTGCGCCGGCGGCGAAGGTGAAGCCTTTATAATCAAACGGTCGGGACGCCTGAAGATCGACCGTAGCCCCCAGCGAGCCCTCATCGATTTCGGCTGATTGCGATTTACGCACGGTCAGCGATTTAAACAGCTCGGACGCAAAAACGTTGAAATCGAAGCCGCGATCAAGGTTGGCGCCGGTTGAATCCTTACCGCCTGTGGTCGCCAAAGCTTCAAGGCCATTGATGCGAACGCGCGTAAAGGTCGGGCCCAGGCCGCGAACCGTAATCGTACGGCCTTCGCCGCCATCACGATCAATGGCAATGCCCGGAATACGTTGCAGGGACTCAGCCAGATTA
The DNA here is from genome assembly GCF_028550435.1 of Asticcacaulis machinosus. Taxonomy (GTDB): domain Bacteria; phylum Pseudomonadota; class Alphaproteobacteria; order Caulobacterales; family Caulobacteraceae; genus Asticcacaulis; species Asticcacaulis machinosus. The sequence continues at coordinate 947,812 of NZ_JAQQKV010000002.1, forward strand.
TTGTCCGGAAAATCAGCAATATCTTCGGCGCTGATGACATCGACAATCCCCAGATCCTGCTTTTTGGTGCTGATTGAACTTTGCAGCGAACCGCGGAAGCCGGTAACGACTACGGTTTCGACATCTTCGGCGGGTGCTGCATCCTGAGCAAAGGCGGCGGTGCCGAGCGATGCGGCCATCAGGACGGCCAGCGATGCTCCGAAGCGGATGCGGGCACGATAAATTTTAGGCGCACCTGTAGCGTGCGTGATTTTGGCAGGCATAGATCAACTCCCCGTTTTTGCCATTGATCATACCCCTCACGATGAGGTGGTTGATCAGTCATTGTTTTAAGAGCCCTGATAGGGCGCCCGTTCTGGCTAAAATCTGACACCGGTGTCATTTGAGTTTGATGTTATGACACCGGTGGCATATGGTACGCATAGATGATTTAATAAAACAAGTATGGAAATGACGTTGTTGTCAAAAGTGGCAATTCTGCCATATTTTTGGGTGTCCAGATGCCGCAAAAGCGGCATTTTCAGCCGCTTTTGGCATAGGTTTCGCTTTTATGGGTAAATCAAGTCAGCTCTGAGTTGCCAGATTCAAGGCGGTAGGTTTGCAATTTTAACTCAATCTGAGACAGATTTGGGCTGTCGAACTTGACCGTCGAAGATTGTCCGATCAGGATATCATGAATACCAGTGGTCGCCCCCGATGAGATGAGCTGACCTTTGCGCAATGGTTTTCCACGACGGGCCAGATGCCCGGCCAGCCAGCCGATGGCTTTGAGCGGGCCGCCCGGCATGGTGAACAGGCCGCCCTGACCCACCACGTGTCCGTCAATCTCAGTGGTGGCGCGAAACGCCTTCACGGCATTTTCATCCAGATCGCCGACCGTAGACGTCTCGTCAAAGGCCATCAGTTGCGGTCCCAAAATCAGGCCGAAATTATTGCCGAAGTCCGAGGCCACGACGGTAGGGCCCAACTTGTTTATGGTCGGTAAGGGCGATCCGGCCATCTCAATGCCTGCGAACATGGCGTCGATTAAATTGAGCGCTTCCGCCTCAGTGTAATCGGTCTTGGCCACCGGCGCGTCCTTACCGATACGGAAGATGTATTCGGCTTCAACGGCGGCAAAGCCATGCTCAAACACCGGCACATGAACGGGTTCGCCACTATAGAGCTTGAACATCGGTTGAAAGATCGGGCCGGCCAGACGCTCGGTGCCGTGTTCGGCCTGTTTTTCCGGCGCCAGACGGCCGATTTTCCAGCCAATAACCGGCTTGTCCCACAGGGCAATGGCCTGATCCTGAATGAAGTAGGATTCATCCAGAACCGAAGGGATCGTGCCGGGATAGTCGTTGAGCGCCGTGGCGGCACGGCGCGCACTTACGAAGTTTTTGGCAATATCTTTTAACGGCATCAGACTTTTCCTTCATTCAGGCCTTCACTCAGGCTCCACATCAGCGCCCCGACACCCTTGGGGTCATTAGGGGTGATTTTTTCAGACATATAATACTCAAACGTACCGTCGCGATAGGGCACATTGCCAAGTCCCGCCACGCCGCAAATGCCATTCAGCGTTGACGGCGTTAGGAAGCGGTCAATGGCGGCCTGAAGGCTGTCGCGTCCGGCTTTTTGTTCAGTTTCGCCCACAATACCCAGCCGTGCCGCCTTCATCAAACCATAAGCGATCATCAGGGAGGCCGAGGCTTCTTCGTAATTGCCCGCACGATCACCCTGATCTACCACCTGATACCACAGGCCATTATCAGAGCGAAACTTCAGCAGACCGTTTAGGGTGTTGCGGGTAATGCGGGCCAATTCGGCGCGTAAAGCGTCATCAAAGCCGTTTGAATGTTCATAGGATTCAACCAGAGCCCCGATCCACCAGCCCATAGATCGTCCCCAGACATTGGGCGACAGACCCGTCTCCGGATTCGACCAGCGCTCCGCGCGGCTTTCGTCCCAGCCGTGGAAATAAAGGCCGTTATCTTTTTTCAGCAGGCGATCGACACTGGAAAACTGCTGCACGCTGTCGGCAAACAAAGCTTCATTGCCGGTGATACGGGCATAGGCGACCTGAAACGGCTGGGCCATGAACAGGCCGTCGAGCCATACTTGATGCGGGTAAATCTGCTTATGCCAGTAGTTGCCGGACTGGGTGCGTGGATGGTTTTTCAACTGGGCGAACTGGATATCCATCGCCTTACGGAAACGATCCTCACCGGTGATTTCATAGAGCGGAAACAGAATCTTGCCGCCATTAATGTGGTCGATATTATACTCGGTCGGCAAGAAGGTCGGCATGGAACCATCAGGCAAGACACGGGTTTCCATCTCCTTCAGGATATAGTCCAGAAAGGCTTCATCACCGGTCGTCTGATAAAGGTCGAGCGCGCCTTTCCAGACGATGCCGTCTTCATAGTTCCAGAACGGACGGTACGGTTCCCAGCTTTTGAAGTAGTTGCCGATAAACACGGGCACCTGTGCGCCGAATGCCGACAGGGTGCGGATAGTGGCGTTGCTGATCGTGAAGGCCCGACGCATAGGTGCGTCAATGACATCAACGGGGATGTTGTGGGATAGATTCATCATAGGACGTTTTCCAGTTCGATGTCCTGCCCCAGATAGCCTTTGAGGGACAGGTTACTGAGGCGGACATTGCGGGCATTGCAGATGTAGAGCCCTTTGCGGGCGACGGCGGGAATCGAGGCGGCCATGTCGGGGAAGCCGGCATCAGCGGTCTCGGCAAAACTAACCCTGAAATCGTCGATATGGATGCCGTCGATCGGCTGTTCCGGTAGGCCGAGCAGATAGGCGGCCGCGTGGCGGGTCTGGTCGCAATGGATGTGCGTCAGAGTGATCTCACCGATAAAGGGCGTGCGGTCATCAACAGGCAATGGACTGCGGTTACCGACATAATCGGTCTTGCCGTCCGGATCGCACCAGTAAAAGCTGTTGATCACAAAGGCTGTGCCGACATTTTTCATGCGGATATTGTCAAAGCGGATATGGGCTGCCACGGCATCCTTACCGCGCCCGCGCCGGGTTTTGATCCGCAGGCCGCGATCCGTACCGGTAAACAGGCAATCGCGCACCGTGACATCATAAATGCCTGAGGCCATTTCAGATCCAACCACGACCGCGCCGTGACCATCCTGCATCCAGCAGTTGGAAATCGTCACCCGCCGCGTCGGGCGAAGCGCTTTGCGGGTCATGCTGATCTTGCCGGATTTCAGCGCGATGCAGTCGTCCCCAACCGTGAAATGCACGCCGCATATTTTAACGTCGGTGCAGCTTTCGGGGTTGAGGCCATCGGTATTGGGACTGTCGGACGGGGCCTTGATCTTAAGGTTGGTGAAGGTCAGCCAGCGACTGTTCAGGGGGTGGATCGTCCATGACGGACTGTTGGCGACCGTGAGGCCCTCACAGGTGATTTTCTCACTGTCGATGATCGAGATCAGCCGCGGCCGCCAGGCGGTGTGATCACCGTCGCCAAACGGCACCTTGGGGCGCGACCACCAGGTGTCGAAACCGGCGCGGCCATCGATTTCACCCTCGCCATAGACCATGACATTGCGGGCGGCGATGATATTGATCAAAGCGGCATGACAATTGAGCGCCTCACCTTCCCATGACCCCAGCCAGACCTTTTCCCGCCCTTCGTCGTCATAGAGTATGCCGGGCAGGATCGGCCATCCCGTGAGGTCGCGCCGCCCCAACAGGCGGGCGTCTTTAGCGATCTCAAGCGCCATATCACTTTTCAGAAACAGCGGTCCGCTGACATAATTACCATCTGACAGCCGCACCCGGCCATCACTGGGGCAGGCGGAAATGGCAGCCTGCAAGGCGGCGGTGTCGTCAGCGATACCATCGCCTCTGGCCCCAAAGGCGCGTGGATCAAGCACGGCCTTGCACCGGACGGTTCGGGCGACCAGTTCTTCGCCGTTCACCGTCACCTTATAGAGCGTATCCGGCGTGAGGCCCGTCAGTGTAAACACATTCAGATCGGTGGTGAGTTTAAGCACGCCATCGACGTAGACCTTACGCGCCGCGTCCGCCCGGTAGATGCTGCCATCGCTGATTTCAAAGCTAAGCGACGTCGGCAAATCAGCAATCAGGTTCAGGCGCGGTATCTCATCTCGTGGCATGGTTAGCGGATGACCCGGTGCAGTATGGCGTTGATGTCATCGTAAAGCGCATCGCCCGCCTGTTCGAGTGTGATCTTGCCGTATCCAAACGATTCCAGAATATCCTGAAAACCGTCACGGACGCGCGGATGCTCGAAATAGGGGCTTTCCAGCACATTTATGGGCAGACGGGCCAGCATGTCTTCGCTGTCTTGCTGAAGCTTGCCGATCAGACCATCCTCACGCAGGATAGCTTGCGCGGCTTTGGAGACCGGCACGCCGCGCTTGGTTTCCATCGCCCGCACCCCTTCCGGGTCGTTGAGCAGGAAGTTGATCAGCATGGCCGATTCCCTCGGGTGCTGGGATTTGGCGTTGACAGCGAACATCATCGACGGCCGGTACAGTAACCCGGCATCGGTCGCCCCTGGCCGCATGGGATAGGGCGCCAGCGCCACTTCCTGCTTTCCGGCCAGAGTGTCGGTGTATTTCTCAATGGCACTGTTCCATTGATAGGTGCCGGCAAATTCGCCGTTGATCCACGGTCGCATTTCCTGCTGCGGCAGATAGCCGTAAGAGGCCCGCACCTGCGCGCTGGGCCAGACATGATCGCGGATCATCTTCGCATAAAACCCGGCATATTCGTGCATATCGGCGCGGGTGCAGTTAAGTGATTTGGTCTCAGAATTGACCAGCGCCTTACCCGTCTTTTGCACAATGTATGACCGCGCCAGAGCAATAAAGTCCTGAAACAGGCCATCGAGCGGATAATAGGCATCGCCGAGCTTTGCCTTGAACTGCGGCCCGCGCGCGAAGAGCGCGTCCCAGGTATCGGGCAGGCTTAAGCCCGCCTTATCATAGGTGGTTTTGTTGAGGTACATCAGGCGGGCAGCATTGGAAATGGCCACCGCATTGAGCTTGCCCTTCGTTGTCCCCATCGACAGGGTGCGGGCATCAAACTGGCTGAAATCGATCTCGTTCTTATACTGATTGAGGTCTGTGAAACCTTCGCCATCGCGCGAAAACAGGGTCTGCCAGTACCAGTTGATCTGCATGACATCCGGGGCGGTCTCGCCGGCGATCTGGGTCGTCAGGCGCTCCAGATGGCCGGTAAAGCCGGTATATTCGCCGCGCACCCGAATGTGAGGGTGGCGTTTTTCAAACCGTTGCAGGGCATTGAGCGTGGCTTTGTGCGCCGATGTGCCGCCCCACCAACTCATCCGCAGGGTGATAGCCCCGCCGTCTGACGATGACGTTGTGCTCTGTGAGCAGGCTGACAGGCCGGTGAGTGCGGCGGCCCCCAGTAACACCTTGCGGCGGTGGAGCCTTAGGGCGTCAAGAGTTGTATGCGACATAGCTTACCCCTTCACCGCGCCGGAGGTGATGCCCTCAACAAAGTATTTCTGGGCGAGGAAGAACAGGATTAGGGACGGTGCCAGGGCAATGGTCGACATGGCCAGAATCTCGTTCCATGAGGTCGCTTCGGTCACGTCGATCGACATTTTGAGCGCCAGCGCCACCGGATATTTCTCGACTGACGACAGATAGATCAGGGGCTGGAGAAAATCATTCATCGACCACATGAACTGGAACAGGGCGACTGAGATAATGGCGGGCAGGATCACCGGTGCGACCACCAGCGTCAGCACCTGAAAACTGTTACAGCCATCCATGACGGCGGCCTCTTCCATTTCCATAGGCAGGGAGCGCATGAACTGGATGATCATGAAGACGAAGAAGCCTTCAACCGCAAAGGCCTGCGGGGCGATCAGCGGCAGATAGGTATCAAGCCAGCCAAATTCACGGAACATCAGATATTGCGGGATCAGCAGCACCGATTTTGGCAAAAGCACGGTCGCCATAAGCAGCGCAAACAACAGATTGCGACCCGGAATGGCAAAACGGGCAAACCCATAGGCGACGATGACCGAAGAGATGACCGTTACGATCACCTTGGGCACCACGATCTTCATGGTGTTGATCAGATAGGTCGCAAAGGTATATTCGGTCGAGGTCTCCCAACCCTTTTTAAAGCCATTCAGCGTCGGCTCTTTCGGGATAAAACCGATTGAGGAAAAAATTTCCTGATTGTTCTTGAACGATCCGCCGATCATCCAGAACAACGGATAAAGCATCATAAAACCGATAGCGATCAGAATGCCATAACGCAGGAAGGCATTGATGACTGGCAGGTGTTTACGCCATCCGGCGTCAGCGGGTGCGGACACGCTCATTTCTTGTCTCCCCGATTCTTATCACTCTCTTGGGCATAGAAGACCCAGTGCTTCTGCGACCAGAAGGCAATGGCGGTGAAGATGGCGATGATGACGAACAGCACCCACGACAGGGCCGAGGAATAGCCGAGATTGAAGTATTTGAACCCTTCCTCATAGATCATCAGCGGCAGCAGATAGCTGGATTTGAGCGGGCCGCCGCCGGTAATAATGTAGGGGCCGTTAAACTCCTGAAACGCCTGCACGATCTGCATGATGAAGTTGAAGAACAGCACCGGGGTCAAAAGCGGTAGGGTGATCATCCAGAACTGACGCATCCGTGAGGCGCCGTCGAGGTCTGCGGCTTCATAAAGGTCTTCGGGGATGGCCTTGAGGCCCGCCAGAAACACCACCATCGCTGAGCCGAACTGCCACAGGCGCAAAAGGATGATCGAGAACATGGCGGTGTTGGGTTCCCCCAGCCAGTTGACGCCGGTAATGCCGATCATCTCCAAGGCTTGATTAATCAGGCCGTCGCCCGCGAACACAAAGCGCCAGACAATGGCGATGGCGACCGAACCGCCAAGGATCGACGGCAGGTAATAGGCCGTGCGGAAAAAGCCGATGGCGCGCAGTTTGAAGTTCAGCACCACCGCAATAAACAGCGCAAAAGCCAGCTTCAGCGGCACGGTGATGAACACGTAGAAAAACGTGACACCGAGCGATTTCTGAAACGTCGCGTCGCGGCCCATTTCGGTATAGTTCTGAAGGCCGGTAAAATTGGCGCTACCCAACTGATCCTGCAATTGCGCGTCGGTCAGGCTGAGGACGAATGAGGCCACAAACGGAAAGGCTGTAAACAGCAAAAAGCCGATGACGAACGGAGCGACATAGAGGGCACCGATTTTCTTGTCATTGAACATGGCGGCCTCACACCACGTCGGGGTTGAAATCGAGCGCATGTCCAAGCGCCAGACCATCCGCGTCAAAGATATGAGCGCGCTTAAGGTCGATGGTCAGTGCCACTTCCTGATGGTTATGAACGGCCGTTTCGCCGTCCAGCTTGATGATGATCGGCTCGCACTCAAATTCTTTCAGGGCGACATAGGCGAAGGTCTCACCGCCCAAACGCTCAATCAGGGTGACATAGCCGGTCAGGTGCGCCTCTGCGCCTGGGGCGGCGAGGCTCAAAGATTCCGGGCGCAGGCCCAATTGGATTTTATCGGATGTGGGTTTCGAGACATCCTTGCGCGGAATGATCAGCGAGCCTTGTGCCGTCTGGATACGCACACTGTCGGAGGTCGCCCCGGCGTAGGTTGCTGGCAGGATATTCATCCGCGGCGAGCCGATAAATCCGGCCACAAACAAATTGGCCGGATGGCGATACAGCGTCATCGGTGATCCGACCTGCTCAACCAGACCGGCGCGCAGCACAACAATCTTGTCGGCCAAGGTCATGGCCTCAACCTGATCGTGGGTCACATAGACCGAGGTCGCACCCAGCTTGCGGTGCAGACGGGCGATCTCAACGCGCATCTGACCGCGCAAAGAGGCATCGAGATTGGACAGCGGTTCATCGAACAAAAACACATCCGGTTCACGCACAATGGCGCGACCGATGGCGACGCGTTGTCTTTGCCCGCCGGATAGCGCCTTGGGGCGGCGTTGCAGCAGATGGTCCAGTTGCAGAATCTCAGCAACCTCATGAACCTTGGCGCGGATTTCGGCCTTGGGGCGGCCCTGAATTTTGAGGGCAAAGGCAATGTTGTCTTCGACCGTCATGTGCGGATAAAGGGCGTAGGACTGGAACACCATCGCCACGCCGCGCTTGGACGGATGAGCATAGGTCACGTCCTTATCGGCGATAACAATTTCACCCGAAGTTGGCGTCTCTAACCCTGCGATCAGGCGCAGCAATGTGGATTTGCCGCACCCTGATGGCCCGACAAAGACGACCAGTTCGCCCTTTTTGACATCAAGGCTTACGCCCTTGATGACATCGGTGCCGTTAAACGATTTGGTGACGGCGCTAAGCCTTACGCTGCTTGAAGTCACATTTCCCCGCTGTACATTTTGTTATTTTTGCTGTTGAGAACCTTAGTATAGGAAACCGGTGTCATTTTCAACGCCGATTATGAATTAAGCTGACATTTGGGCTTATGCGGGCTTGCTGAGACGGCCTTCGGCGGCTATTTGAGGCTGCAACTCATCACAACTATGAAAAAGGATATGCCATGAAGATTGCTTTGATCAACGAGAACAGCCAGGCCGCCAAGAACGGCATCATTTTCGACGCGCTTAAGACGGTTGCCGAACCGCTTGGTCACACGGTTTTTAACTATGGCATGTACGGCGCCGAAGATAAGGCCTCACTGACCTACGTCATGAACGGCCTGCTGGCGGGTATCCTGCTGAACTCAAAGGCGGCTGATTTCGTCGTCACCGGTTGCGGCACCGGCATGGGCGCCATGCTGGCCTGTAACTCGATGCCGGGCGTTTTCTGCGGTCTGGTGATCGACCCGACCGACGCCTTCCTGTTTGGCCAGATCAATGACGGCAACGCCATTTCCATGCCTTACGCCAAGGGCTTTGGCTGGGCGGCCGAACTGAACCTGCAGGACGTGTACCGTAAGCTGTTCGACGGTGAGCGCGGTCTGGGCTACCCGAAAGAGCGCGCCGAAATCATGGCCAAGAACCGTGGCATCCTGAAAGACCTCAAGGCCGCGTCGTGTAAGGACATGCTGACCGTCCTCAAGACCGTTGATCAGGATCTGCTGAAGGCCGCGGTCGCCGGTGAGAAGTTCTCGGAATACTTCTTTGCCAATGCGCAGGACGAAGAGATCAAGGCTTACATCAAAGGTCTTGTCGGTTAAGCGATTATCGCCTTAGCGCACAAAAAACCCCTTCCGTGTAAACGGAAGGGGTTTTCTTTTGAGCTAAATTCAGGCTGGGTTAGCGGGCCAACCAACCTCCGTCTACCGGGATGACCGAGCCGTTGACGTAATCCGAGGCGCGTGAGGCCAGGAACACAGCGGTGCCGCCGAGGTCGGCCGGATCACCCCAGCGGGCGGCCGGAATACGGTCGAGGATCGACTTGTTGCGGGCTTCGTCGGCGCGGATCTGAGCCGTGTTGTCAGTTGACATATAACCCGGTGCGATGGCGTTGATATTGACGCCCTTGGCGGCCCATTCGTTGGCCAGCAAGCGGGTGATGCCGGCAATGCCCGACTTTGACGCCGTATAGGACGGGACGCGGATGCCGCCCTGGAACGACAGCATCGAAGCGATGTTGATGATCTTGCCGTAGCCGTTGGCGATGAAGTGCTTGCCCGCGGCCTGCGACATGAAGAAGGCCGACTTGATGTTGACGTTCATGACGTCGTCCCAGTCTTTTTCCGAGAAATCAACCGCGTCAGCGCGGCGGATCAGGCCGGCATTGTTGACGAGGATATCGAGACCGCCGAGGCCTTCGAGGGTTTCCTTGATGATGCGGTCAACGGGCTCAATTGAGATCAGGTTGGCGTCGATATTGATGAATTTACGGCCTAGTGCCTTGATCTTTTCACCGGTTTCATCGGCGGGCACGATGCCGGCGGCGGCGATGTCGGCACCGGCTTCAGCCAGTGCAATGGCGATGCCTTGGCCCAGGCCCGTATTGGCACCGGTGACCAGAGCAACCTTGCCGGTCAGATCGAATGGATGTGTCATGATAGAGTCCTTTTTGCTTTCGGCCCTGATGTTAAAAGCGAGTTATATCGATCCCGCTCACTTAATGAATTATGTCAAAAATTTCTGAAGGGCCGCCCCGATGAAATTTTTGTCCTCACTGATTGCGAGGATAAGTACACTGAGGCCGTAAGGCCGAGGGACTTCTCCTCGATGTTATTTAAGTTGACAGATATCGAGTACGTTCATGTCGGTGTAGTCGAGATTTTCCCCGCCCATCGCCCAGATGAAGGTGTAGTTCGACGTGCCCGCGCCCATGTGGATCGACCACGGTGGTGACACGACGGCTTCGTCATTTTGCATGATGATGTGACGGCAGTTATCCGGCTCACCCATGAAGTGGAAGACGCGGTCATTGTCGCCAAGGTTATAGTAGAAATAAACCTCTGAGCGGCGGTCATGCAGGTGCGGCGGCATGGTATTCCACACCGAACCGGGGGCCAGTTCGGTCAGGCCGAGCAGAAGCTGGCACGACTTGGCGGTGGTGGGCACGATATACTGATAGATGACGCGCTGGTTCGATTGCTCCAGCGAACCGCGCTCCAGCGGAACCGCCTTATCGATCGAAATCTTGACGGTCTCATAGCGCTGATGGGCAGGCGTCGAGGTCAGATAATATTTAGCCGGGTTTGCCGCATTATCCGATTTAAACAGAACCTCAGCCGTGCCCATCGGCACATAAAGACCGTCCTTTTGGGCCAGCGTATAGTCAACGCCGTCGATAGTGACGACCCCAGCGCCGGAGCCGACATTGATGATGCCCAGTTCGCGCCGCTCCAGAAACGGATGACCGGCGGCCGACGCCGGTTCGGTCTGATCCGGCAGTTTGACAACCTCATTCACCGGGGCCGCGCCACCAATGACGAAGCGTTCAAAATGCGTGTAATTCAGGACGATCTCATCGGCTTTGAACAGGCCGCCCATGTGGTACTTATCGCGCAAATCCTGATTGCCGACATTGGTCATCATGTCAGGGTGAGTGGCGTACAAGGTCTTGGAATAGATCGAATGTTTATCGCACATGGCAAGCCCTCAAAGCGGGGAACAGATGCTTCGATCAATCAAATCGAAGCATCTTAAATCACGTTTGATCCACCCTTAAAGCTTATAGGCCGCTTTGGGAAGATTATATGTGAGATCTTTAATCGTCTGCGCCGCCTCATCAAGTTCCAGCCGGTGCTCGGCCACCAGTCGCGCCAGGAAATTGGCATCGATACGGCGGGCGACATCGTGACGGGCCGGGATCGACAGGAAGGCGCGGGTGTCATCATTGAAGCCGACGGTGTTGTAGAAGCCCGCGGTCTCCGTCACCTGCTCGCGGAAGCGGGTCATGCCTTCGGGCGAGTCGTGGAACCACCAGGAGGGGCCGAGCTTAAGGATCGGATAGTGACCGGCCAGAGGCGCCAGTTCGCGCGAATAACTGGTTTCATCAAGCGTAAACAGAATGACCGTCAGGTCTTTTTCATTGCCAAACGCGTCCAGCAAGGGTTTCAGATCGTTGACATAGTTGGTCGGCAGCGGGATATCGCAGCCCTTATCGCGGCCATAGGTCTCAAACACTTTGAGGTTATGGTTGCGGAAGGCGCCGGGGTGAATCTGCATGGTCAGGCCGTCATCCAGCGACATGCGCGCCATTTCGGTCAGCATCTGAGCCCGGAACAACTCGGCATCATCAAGGCTGAACCCGCCACGAATGATGCGGTTAAACAGGGCCTCTGCGTCAACAGGCGACAGATTGGCGGTCTTTGCTGTCGGGTGACCGTGGTCGGTCGAGGTCGCACCCATAGTCATGAAAAAGTCGCGGCGGTTGCGGTGGGCGCGCAGATAGCCTTTCCAGCTATAGACATCCTCACCGGACAGCTCACCAAAAATTTTCAGCTTGGCCTTGAAGTCTTCATGCTCAGCATCGATCACCGGGTCGGGGCGATAGGCGGTGACGACGCGGCCGTTCCAGCCGGTGTCCTTGATTTTCTGGTGATGCTCCAGTGTATCGGTCGGTGATTCCGTTGTCGCCAGCAGTTCGATGTTGAAGCGCTCAAACAGGGCGCGCGGAAGGTAAGCGTCGGACGCCAGTAACTCACCGATACGGTCGAAATAGAAATCCGCCGTCTCTTCGCTCAGCTTGACCTCAAAGCCCATGATCTGGTCGAACACATAGCCCATCCACATCGAGGTTGGCGTACCACGAAACAGGTGCTGGTTTTTGGCAAAAATTTTCCAGGCTTCACGCGCATCGGCAGGGCTGGGGCCGGCCTTGGAGCCGACGCCGACATCGTCCATAGCAATGCCCTGCGAATAGAGCATGCGATAGATATAATGATCAGGTGCCAGAAATAGCTGGGTAGCATTGCCGAAAGACTCGTTATCTGCAAACCACTGCGGATCAGTATGGCCGTGAGGGCTGAGGATCGGGAAATCTTTGACGAGTGCGTACAGTTCGCGGGCAATGGCGCGTTGGGACGGATCGCTGGAAAAGAGGCGATCTTCATTCAGTTTCAAGGCTTCGGGCATGTATTCGTTACCAATAATTATGAAGCGCCGCGCCTTTTCGTGGGGCGGTCAATTCAGCTACTCCCTGCCTCCATAGGTAACCGGTGTCATCGCATTTGTCCAGAGACTATTTGCGACGGTATCTCAGGCAATGGCCGGAATTAGGGTTTAAAGTTTTTTGGAACGGGGGCGGTGGAATCGCGCACTACCAAAGCCGCATCAAAAACCGTGGTGTGTTTGCGGTGATCTTCCTGATCGATAAGAGTTTCTGCCGCCATGCGGCCCATATCACGGATCGGCAGGCGCACGGTCGTCAGTGCCGGATAGACGCGCGCGGCCAGCGGACTGTCATCAAAGCCGATAATGCTGAGATCGCCGGGTACTGACAGGCCCATTTGCAAGGCGACCTTATAGACGCCGATGGCCATTTCATCGTTGGAGGCAAAAATAGCGGTGGGCCGGTCAGGATGGCTTAGGATTTTCTGACCCGCCTCGAAACCGGACTCAAAGGAGTAGGCCCCTTCGGCGGTAATTTCAGGGTCAATATCGAGTCCGTGGGCCTTAAGGCCTTCGGCAAAGCCCTGACGGCGCTCCTTGGCGGAAGCATAGGTGTGCGGGCCTTCGATAAAGCCGATGCGGCGATGGCCGAGGGAGACCAGATGGTCGGCGGCCTGCTGGCAGCCCATGCGGTCGCGCGACACGACCTGAGAGGTCTTGATCGGCGGGGAATTATCGTCACCATGTCGGGCGGTGATGCGCACGAACGGCACCGCCAGTTCTTCTAACACCTGGATCAGTTGCCGGTTTTCCGCGATCGGCGGCAGCAGGATCACACCTGACAGGCGTTGCAGTTCCACAAAGTCGCGGATTTCTTCAAGGAAGCTGTCTGAGGTTTTATCGCAGGGGTGGACCACCAGTTCGATGCCGGAGCCGCGCACCTTATCCAGAATACCCATCTGCATGTTGACGATATACTGGGCATTAGGGTTGTCGTAGATCAGCCCCAGCAGAAACGACCGGCGAAACGCCAGTCCGCGCGCCTGCGGATCGGGCCGGAAGCCAATGCGGGCGATGATAGCGTTGACGGCTTCGCGGGTTTCCTCACGCACTGACGGTGAGTTATTGATGATCCGGGAGACGGTTTTTTTGGATACCCGCGCCAGAGCCGCGACATCATTGATGGTCGCTTTTTTGCGCCGCTTCAGGAACTCTTCGACAGGGTCTGCGGCGGATTTAACAGGCTGAGTTTGGGGGGGTAAAGTCATGGGCTCCCGGTCGTTCGTTTAAGTTATGTGTAAAGTGCGTCGGTTATGATGACAAGATGCACGAAAGCCGTGGGAGGGGTGGCCAGATCGGCATGTATATGTTTTAGCGGACGGAGTTCGGGTGTAAGATGGGCTTGCTATCGGGTCATAAACAGATTAATGACACCGGTTACCATAACGCGAAAATATGCGGCTGTCCAAACTAAAAATCAGCGTGTTACCGGCCCTGCGGGAGAGAGGGCCTTAAGGTTTGAAAACTATGCCAGATGATATTAAAACCGGATGCGGCCAACTGGGCGAGGGGGATCACGCCCTGATCCGTTATGTGCGCGTCCACGACAGCGACCACGTGGTGATCGCGGTCGAGGAACTGCCGGCGGGGACGGTGGTTGAGATCGACGGCCAGCCGCCGCTTGTGCTTGAGGCCGATATCCCCAAGGGCCATAAGTTGGCGCTCTATGATATTCCGGCGGGGCAGGAGGTGCGCAAGTTCGGCTTTGTCATCGGCCGTGCCTCTGTCGATATCAAACGCGGGGAACACATCCATGGCCATAATCTGGTGACGGCTTTAAGCGGGGTTGAGGATTATGATTATCAGCCGCGGCCCGCGCCGAAACCGGGTGATGCGCCGGACGCCCACACTTTTATGGGCTATCGCCGTGCCGATGGCCGGGTCGGTATCCGCAATGAAATCTGGATATTATGCACCGTGGGCTGCGTGGCGCGCACATCCGAGCGGCTGGCTAAGATCGCCGGTGAACGCTTCAAAGGTCGTGTTGACGGGGTTTATGCCCTGACCCATCCGCTGGGCTGTTCGCAACTGGGTGATGACCTTGATCACACGCGCAAACTTCTGGCAGCGCTGGCGTCTCATCCCAATGCGGGCGGTGTGCTGATTGTGGGGTTGGGCTGTGAGAACAACCAACTCAGCGCCCTGATCAAGGAAGTGTCGCGCGAACCCGATCGTCTGAAATACTTCGCTGCCCAGATGGTCGAGGATGAGCATGAGGCGGGTCTTGAGGCGCTGGAGGAACTGGTGGCCGTGGTTGAAAAAGACCAACGCGAAGAATGCCATGTTTCCGATCTGGTGATCGGTGTCAAATGCGGTGGCTCGGACGGATTTTCTGGCCTGACCGCCAATCCGCTGGTGGGCCGGATTGCTGACCGTGTAGCGCTGGCGGGGGGGAAGTCGATCATGACCGAGATCCCTGAAATCTTCGGCGCTGAGCGCATCCTGATGGCGCGCGCCAGGGATGAAGCCGTCTTTCACGGCGTCGTGGATGTGGTCAATGACTTCAAACAATATTTCCTTGATCACAAACAGCCGGTGTTTGAAAATCCGTCACCGGGCAATAAGGCCGGTGGTATTACCACGCTGGAAGAAAAATCCCTCGGCGCGGTGCAAAAAGGCGGTTTGAGCCAGCTTAATGAGGTTCTGCGCTATGGCGAACGGGCGACGGTGCCGGGCCTGTCTTTGCTTGAGGCGCCCGGCAATGATGCGGTCTCTTCAACCGCGCTAACGGCCGCAGGGGCGGTGATTGTCTTGTTTACTACGGGCCGCGGCACGCCTCTGGGCTTTCCGGCACCGACGCTCAAGATCGCGTCTAATACGGCTTTGGCGAATAAAAAGCCGCACTGGATTGATTTTAATGCTGGTCAGGCCTTAGAAGGAAAGACACTTGACCAGACGGCGGATGATCTGATGGATCTGATACTGAAAACCGCGTCTGGTCAGCCGAGTTGCAATGAGAAAAACGAGGAACGCGAGATCGCGATCTGGAAGAACGGGGTGACCTTATAGCGTGGGGGAAAACTGTTTTTCCCCCACGAACCCTCTTACAAGATATATTATAGGAAATGCCTGATGTCCCGACTGTCGCTTGCCACGCTTGATGCACTGAAAACCGATGTGATTAGACCGGCCTATGATCCGGCAGGCCTTGCGATTGGGGTGGTGCATTTTGGGCCGGGGGCGTTTCATCGCGCCCATCAGGCGGCGTATCTCGATGCGATTGCGGCCTTTGATCCGCGCTGGGGCATTTGCGGCGTGTCGCTACATTCCACCGGCGTCCGCGATGCGCTGGTGCCTCAGGATGGGCTCTATACTCTCGCCATACTTGATGAAGAGATCAAATACCAGATCATCGGCTCCATGCGCGAAGTACTGGTCGGCCCCGAAGATATCGAAGCCGTGCTGGAGCGCCTGACGCGCGACAGCGTCGGCATAGTTTCCTCGACCGTCACCGAAAAAGGCTATTGCCTGATGCCGGACGGAGCGCTTGATTTCGCCCATGCCGATATCGTCCACGATGTTGCCCATCCGCAAACACCTAAGTCGTTTGTCGGCTATGTGGTCGAAGGCCTGCGCCGTCGCCATGCCAAGGGGCAAAAACCGTTTGTGCTGATCCCGTGCGAT
Source organism: Asticcacaulis machinosus (assembly GCF_028550435.1). Classification (GTDB taxonomy): domain Bacteria; phylum Pseudomonadota; class Alphaproteobacteria; order Caulobacterales; family Caulobacteraceae; genus Asticcacaulis; species Asticcacaulis machinosus. The sequence goes on from NZ_JAQQKV010000002.1 coordinate 964,034, forward strand.
AACCTGCCGAAAAACGGCCACCGCCTGAAAGCGGCGGTGGTTGCGCTGGCGGCCAAACATGATCAGGCTTTGGCGGACTGGATCGAAGCCAATCTGCAATGCCCGTGCACCATGGTCGATTCCATTACTCCGGCCACGGACGATGCCTTGCGGGCGCGCGTTGAGGCGGCAACCGGTGTGGCGGATGCCTGGCCAATCCAGCGCGAAGCCTTTACCCAATGGGTGATCGAAGAGCATATTCATGACGGCGGGCCGGACTGGGCTCGGGCGGGTGTAACGCTTACCGATAATGTGCCGGCCTATGAACGCGCCAAGCTGCGCCTGCTCAACGGGCCGCATTCGACTCTGGCCTATGTGGGGCTGCACAAGGGCTATGAGAGCGTGTCCGAAGCCATGACCGATGCGGAGTTGGCAGGCTTTGTCCGTGATCTGATGATCGAAGATGTGGTGCCCTTGCTGGAGGCCCCTAAGGGTCTTGATCTGGTGGCATATTCAGAGGCCATTCTGAAACGCTTCCGTAATCCGGCCATCCGTCACCTGCTGTCGCAGATCGCGTGGGACGGCTCGCAAAAGCTGCCGATCCGACTGTTAGGTTCCCTGTCCGAGGCGCTGGCTCGCGGTGCGGACATCCGCCGTTTTGGCGTGCCGCTGGCGGCGTGGATTCGGTTTGTGCGCCACAAAGCTGTCACCGGTGAAGCCATTACCGATCCGCTGGCGGCAGAGCTGATTGCCTTGGGTAAGATGCTGAAAGACGATGTGTCGGATGTTCAGACCGTGCTGGCTTTGCGCGCTGTGTTCCCCGAAGCCTTGGCTAGTGATGCAAAAGTTAGCGCCGCCTTAGAGGTCGCCTATGCTGATTTACTGGCGGCGGAAAAGGTTGCGGCGTAGACTTGCCACCATAGGGCGGTATCGGTTAGGTCAGGATAAACCTGAAAAAGAGACCGTCCCCATGCCAAATCCTGCCTTTAGCGTACCCGCTGAACCTGTACCTGCTGATGTGATTGCCCTGTCGGAAGGGGCGGCCAATGTGCTGTCGGGTCAATGGCCGAACCGTCAGATCGAAGCCGTGACGCGGCTGGAACTGCATGGCTATTACACAAAAGCGGCACGGGCGCGGGCGCTGGTCTATGCTGGGGGCGGCTATCACCGCCTGATGCACGACAAGGAAGGGGTTGAGGTCGCGTTATGGCTTAACAGCCTTGGGATCGATGCCTATATCATGGCCCACCGCCTGCCCGGTCAAGGCAATCACGATAAGGATATGGCGCTGAAAGACGGCCTGACCTGTCTTGATTATTTGGCGCAGTTCAAGGATTTGCCGCTGCTGCATGTGGGCCTGTCGTCGGGCGGGCATCTGGCCGGTGTTATGGCCTGTCAGGATCATGCGCTGAAAGCCGCCGGCGCGTTGATTGCCTATGCGCCGATCAATGCCAACCACAAAGATTATAAATTCCCGGCGGGAAAGCCTGATTATCCGCCGGTCGAAAAGCAGGCTTTCTATAATGACTGGCCGATCGGGATTGCGACTGAGCCCCACGGCGTGCCGGACTGTCCGGTCTTTCTGGCTTACGGCCTTTATGATGAGATCGTGCCGGTCGATCATGCGCTCAACATGATCAAGGCCGGTCAGGTCTTAAAACGCGATGTCGAAGCCCATATTTTCGATCAGGCCCCGCACGGCTTTGCGCTTCGTGAAACAATCGGCACACATGCCTACTGGCCGGAACTGGCGGCCCGCTGGTTCGACCGGGTTTTGGCTTAGGTTCCCTGCTGAATAAACGGTACCTTTTCAAACAGCTTACGCTCTTCACTCCGGGGATCATTGGCCATTTCGGGTTTCAAATCCATTAGCATCGTCTCACGGTTAGGTAAGGAGTAGGGTTTCCATTCGGGCAGGGCGGTGGTCTGCGGCGATCCGGTGCGGGCAAAGGCAATAAAGGTATCGCTGAACAGATCAGCCATGTGTTGCGCTTCCGGGGTGTTGGTAGTGATGGCGCCTTCGACACCCGTATTTCGGAACACCAGCGGGATTTCGATGGTATGCAGTGCGCCCAGCCGGCCACCGTCCTTAGGTGTTGGCCAGTTCTCCTGATAGACAAAGGTTTTAGCCCCCGCCTTGGCCCGTTCTTCGGCTTCTATAATCGCGCCGCGCCATGATCTCCCGGCGGTCGTCGCGGCGAAAAACACATCGGATGGCGACATAGTAGGGTAGAGTTTGCGATAGGTATCGACCACCAGATAGGGGTCGATATCGACACGATATTCCGGCGGCAGTTTGTTGGGCAGGTCATCCCAGCTCAGTTCGAAATTCTTTGGATTGCCCCCCAGAAAGCCGCGGGTCTCACCCTTTGTATTGCCGATAATCATCGGGATATGATGGGACTGCGCGGGCGCATCAGGATAGAAGGGGTGGCGGAACAGGATAGTCTCATCCAGCACCGGCCCCATATAGACATTGCCTTTACCTATTACCGGATCGGGGGTTTTCAGGGCATCAACCAGGGCCTGCATCGGCAGGTTCTGTACCGCGGCCAAACCGTCCGCGTCGGGTTTCAGACCGAGGGTTTTGAGGAATGCTTCGGCCCGCAGGCAGGCATTGCCGGGGCCAGACGCCGTGACCTGCTGACCGCTCATGGTCGCTGCCCTATGGAACAGACCTTTCGCCGCCGGGGTGGCCATCATGGTCGCGATCTTGGCCCCGCCGCCGGACTGACCAAAGACCATGACATTATCCGGATCGCCGCCGAAGCCTGAGATGTTATCGCGCACCCATGACAGCGCCAGATGCAGATCCATCTGCCCGCAATTTCCTGAAAATCTCAGGGGCGTGTGCTCAAGGAGCGAAGCGTTAGCACCGCCCCTCAACAGCCTCTCAAAGCGCGCCAGATAGAGATAACCAAACACATTGAGGCGGTGATTGACGGTGACGACCACCACATCACCGTGGGCCGCCAGATTGGTTCCGTCATAGAGCGGATCGGAGCCTGAGCCGCCATTATAGGCCCCGCCATGAATATAGAACATGACCGGGCGCTTCTTGCGGGGCGACGCGTCAGGCGTCCAAATATTCAGAAATAAGCAGTCCTCGCTGATGCCGATATCGGCCCGTCCACTTTGCGGCGATGACAGGCCATAATGATCGGCTTTATAGACCTGCTTTGATACGGGCAGTGGTATGGGCGGCTGAAAGCGGGGGGCGATGCCGTAGCGGATGCCTAAAAAAGTGCTGATGCCGCCTTTGACAAAGCCCTCGACCGGACCGGCGCGGGTTGCGACGCGCGGGTAGCGGTCTTTGGCGGACACCGGTGTCACAATGGCTGCGGCAGAAAGGGCAGAAACACCCGTGAGGATTTGGCGGCGGTGCATGGAACATCCCTGTAGGTTTTTGTCTACAGTGCCGCTTAGCGCTTCATATGTAAAGTCAGCCGAACTGATAGCCGCTGATGGCGGCATTGATGTGGGGCAGGGTCTGGCTATAGGTGACCGCGCCCGCATCGTCACTGGCGGCACCGGCCACGACCATCAGCGGGATCAGATGTTCTTCGCGCGGATGGGCATCACGGGCGGCGGGGGCATGGCTCCAGTGGATCAGACGATCTACACGTTCCGCAGACGAAACTTCCGTAGCTGTGGCTTTCAGCCAGTCATCGAAATCGTGGGAGAAATTATGCGCCTGACCGGCCAGATTAACGCCCCGCCCCATCAGGGCCTTCATATTGTGAAAGCTCATGCCGGAGCCGATGATCAGCACACCTTCGTCACGCAAGGGGGCTAAGGCCTGCCCCAGCCGGATGTGCTCGGCCGGATCGAGACCTTTTTTCAGCGACAACTGCGCCACCGGAATATCGGCATCGGGGTAAATCAGCTTGAGTGGAATGAAGACGCCGTGGTCATAGCCACGTGTCTCATCATGGTTGAGCGTAATCCCGGCCTGCGCCGTCAACTGCCCGATACGGGCAATTAGCCCGGAAGCATTATGAGTGGGATAGGTGATCTGGTAGGTATGGGGCGGAAAGCCGTAATAATCAAACAGCAAATCCGGCTGAGGCGCAGTTTGCAGCGTAAATTCGGCCTCTTCCCAATGAGCGGAAATGACCAAAATGGCCGCAGGCTTTTGGCCGACCTGACTTGCGATCTCCCGCAGATAATCCCCCATGCCGGTCCAGACATCGGCGGGATTCCAGTCCATGAAAAAGCACGGGCCGCCGCCGTGGGGGATGTAGAGGGCGGGCAGGCGCGAACCTGAAGACATTAATTCACTCATATCGAACCTGCCCGGTAAAATTTAGTCTTTGTTGGCTTCGGCGGTGATTACGAGATTGACCTCATCACTAACGAAGGGGACGGCCTTGGCCATATTGAAGTCAGAGCGCTTAATGGTGGCTGTGGCGGAAAAGCCTGCGGTCTTTTTCTTAGCCATGCCGATCTTGTTGAGCTTGACATCCAGGGTTACCGGCTTGGTGACGCCCTTGATGGTCAGGTCGCCGGTCACCTTGGCGGTATTGGCGCCGGTGACATCAACCTTGGTTGACTTGAAGGTCGCGGTCGGGTGATTGGCAACATCAAAGAAATCTGCGGCCTTAAGGTGATCGTTGAACACGGCCACGCCGCTGTTGATACCGTCGGTAGCAAATGAGACTTCAACCGAAGAGGCGGCCGGATTGGCTTCGTCCAAGGTCACGGTGCCAACCGCATTCATAAACTTTGCGGTCGGGTTGGAAAAGCCCATATGGTTCCAGCTAAAGGCGACTTCAGTGTGGTTTTGGTCGAGCTTATAGGTTTCCGGGGCGGCAAAAGCACCCGCAGCACTCAGGCTCAGGACGGCGGTAGCCAGCAGGGCGGATTTGACAAATTTCATAATGATCTCTCTTAATTTGGTGTGAGGAACGCAAATCTGAAACGTAACTATAATGGTTACGAATTGCCATTTCAAGACAGGCTGAAATTTTTTTGAGAGTTTACGCGTAAGGTAGAGGACTTGGTACGAACAGTTTCGTGATCCGGTTCAGGTGTTTTTGGGTAACACTGCCCGCGCAAATAAGGCGCTTTGACGGACTGACACAATTTATAAACCATACTGTCATTAGGCCTGTGTAGGTGAGGCATATTTAAGGCCAACAGAGCGGGTGTAATTATGACGGAATTCGGCAGATTGAAATCGTTTGGCTTGGGTGTAAGTCTGGTCGCCTTGATGGCAGGTGCCGCCCATGCGCAAACACCTGTGGCCCAACCCCCTGTGAATGAGCCTATCACCGAAGTCGTAGTCACCGTGCAAAAGCGTGAGCAGACCCTGCTTAGCGTTCCCGCTGCGGTGACGGCCTTCAACTCATCCTTTATGAATGACTTAGGCATTACCGATTTTCAGGAACTGGCGCAGTTTGTGCCGGGTTTCGAAGTTCAGGATCAATCGCCTAACAATCCGGGCTTTATCATGCGCGGGATCACGTCGGATTCCGGCACGGCGACCGGTGAGGCCCGTGTCTCGGTTTTTCAGGATGGCCTGAGCATTTCGCGTTCACGCGGGGCCTATATCGAACTGTTTGACCTGAACCGCGTCGAAATCGCCAAGGGGCCGCAATCGACCCTGTTCGGGCGCGGCGCGTTGATTGGGGCGGTCAATGTCATCCAGAACAAGGCTGATCCGACCGATTTCAATGCGGCAGCGCAGGTCGGTTTTGGCAATTATGACTATCGTCTGACCGAACTGATGCTGAACCTGCCGGTCAATGATAAATTGGCGGTACGTCTGGCCACGCGCTTTAAGTCGCGTGATGGCTATACGGAAAATCTGCTGGGGGGGGAGGATTTCAACAGCCTCGATACCCGCGCCGCACGGGCGGTCATCAGCTATGCCCCGGCCGAGAAGCTGAATTTCGATCTGATCGTCAACTATCAGGAAGACACACCTGCGGGCACGGGCTTTAAATCCGGAACCTTTACACCGACCAATCCACAAACCGGCGCAGTGATCGGCGACCTGAGCCCCCATAGTGGCGCGGCCTTGTCGGCGGTGGGTGGTTTTAAGGGCGGGCGTGATCTGGGCCTGGAGCGCTATGTGTGGGGCACGACCCTGCTGGGGCGCTATGAGATCAGTGATAGCCTCACCCTGTCGTCCTTAAGCGCCTATCGCCGCTTTACGGCTTCGGAAGTGTTTGATGCCGACGGCATGTCCTTGCCACTGACCGTGTTTGGCGAAGATGCCTATGGTAAGGTTTGGACCCAGGAACTGCGCCTCAACTATGACGGCAATGATAAGCTGTCGTGGTTTGCCGGCGTCAGCTATTTCGACGAAGAGGCCCGCACGGCCGTGCCGCTTCAGATCGATGAACGGGTCGCCTCGGTATTCCTGACCAATCAGTTGCCGCGCCCGACGCCGCTGGCCTATCCGTTCATTCAGGCGGGCCTGCAATCGACGCCGTCGCTGGCCGCGCTCTATCCGTTGCTCGATCCGGCGCACCGCGAAACCTCGACCAGCTATGGCGAGACGCGCTCATTTGATGTCTTTGGCGATATCACCTATCGCCTGACGCCGAAATTTGAGATCAGCGCCGGGGTGCGTTACACAAGTGACGACAAGACCTCTGGCTATTCAGCAAGCGTCGTTGGTAATTCCGGTCTGGCCTCGATCAGCTTTGCTCAGTCGACCGTGACCAGCTATGTCACTCAATACGTGCAGGCGACCGGCATGATGCCGTCATCGGCACAGCAGACGGCGGTGTTTAATCAGGCCCTGACAGGGGCGCTGAGTTTGCCGCTGGGGATTTTCAAGCAGCCGACAGCCGGTAACGGCAATCGCATTGACCGCGATTTTGATGATGATGGTTTCACCTATCGTCTGGTCGGGCGCTATCTGTTCAGCGATACGCTCAATGCCTATGCCTCCCTCTCGCGCGGGCGTCAGCCCAAAACCTTAAGCGGCGATTCCGGCAGCACCCCCTTAAGTGCGGCGGTCTTTACTGAGGCCGATTCTGAGACGGTGGACAGTCTTGAAGCCGGGATTAAGGCGCGTCTGTTTGACGGTCGCATGAGCTGGGATTCGGCGGTCTATTATTATCAGTATGATAATTTCCAGACGTCGGTCGCGACCAGCACCGGCAATGTCATCACGGTCAGCGCGGGTGAGGCCAAGGCCTATGGTTTGGAAACGCAGGCCTATTACCGCGCCAAGCCGGGGATCGATCTGTTTGCCACCTATGCCTATAATCACGCCCGTTTCGGCAACGGCCTTTATGACGGCAATCACTTCCGCCTGAGCCCGGACCATACGGTGTCATTAGGCGCGCGGCTGAAAAAAGAATTTGGCCTGGGTACCGTGTCGTTCACCCCAAGCTATGTCTGGCAGTCGGAAGTCTATTTCGATGACAATAATGACCTGCCCCAGTTCCAGCCCGCGGTGGCGGGCCTTCGTCCGGTCGCCGACACCAAGCAGGACGAAAAGCAGGATGCTTACGGCCTGCTCAATTTGCGCCTGGGCTTCAAACCAGCCAATGGGCCGTGGGAGGTTGAGCTGTTCGGCACCAATGTCACGGACGAAGACTACATCAAGGATGCGGGCAATGTCGGTGATAATCTGGGGATCGCGACCTTCATTCAGGGGGAGCCCAGCATGTATGGCGTGACCCTGAAGCTTAAATACTAACCTTAAAACAGTATTGGGCCGCCTGCGGATTGCGGGCGGCAGGTGCCGGTTTCCGACAGGGCTTCGGTGGAATCGCGGCCAAAGCGCTTGTCCTCGGTCCAGTGTTTCTGGCCGTAGAATGCGCCGGTCGTGCGATTAAGCGACACCTTAAGATAGCCGCCCTTTTTCTGGGTCTGATCGACCAGTTCGTAATAGGTTGGGCTTACGGCCGCATTGCAGCGGAAGCTGAAACAGAGCGTATCGCGGATGATCGAGCTATGGTCGGGATCGATCGACATGACCTTGAAATCCGCTGCCGTGTCCGGAAAGGTCTCGGATGGGATCAGACTGAGATAAAAGGTACCGCGGGTGGTCTGATCCTTGCCCATCGTCGTCACTGTATCGCATTTCAGCGTAATTTCGCGCCCGCTGGGCTTAGTTGCCGGTGGTGTTTTCAGGTTGACGATAACCGTGGGCGGCGCGGCCGGTGGTGGCGGTTCAGGTATTGCCACATCCGTCACGTTTGGCGCGGCAATGGCCGCTACCGGTTGCGATGAGGTGATCGGCTTAAGCGGCGCCGCCTGAACAGTGGGGGGGCTGGGTTTCAGGCTGGTATAAGGCACTGGGGCTGACGGCAAGGTAGGTGCCGGCTCAGTTTTTTTCTTCACGACCGTTTTTTTGGGCACCCGCTTGACCACAGGCTTGGGCGTATCGGCCGCCGCGGCATCCCATTCTTCGGCCACGGCCAAAGATGGGGCCAAAGCGGGCAAGGCTAGCACAAGGGCAAAGGTGGCGATGGCGATCCGCATCACACCTCTTCCCCGAAACGATCAGAGACCAGATCGACTAGGGCCTGAACGGCATCGGCGGCCTGCGGGCCTTCGGCTTCGATGCCGATATGGCTGCCCTTACCGGCGCCCAGCATCAAAAGGCCCATGATCGACTGGGCATCGACGCGGTGGTCGTCACGCAGGACATAGATCTGGGCATTGAAGGTAGCGGCCAGCTTGACGAATTTGGCTGAAGCGCGCGCGTGCAGCCCTTTTTCGTTGCAGATTTCGACTTCGGCGTGTGCGACGCTCATGACTTTGGGCAACCCTGAAAATAATGAGCTGCCATCATCCGTAATGGCCGCTCGGTCTTCAAGTCTCATAAAAAGCTTATTTAAGTTAATATTTGGGTAAGCATAACCTTAAGGGTCAGCTTTCACCTGACAGGACATAAGACGCTACGGTAATATATTTGCGACCGGCTTCCTGGGCATGCAGAACGCAGGTCGACAGGGGCTCATTCTTACGTAGCGATGCCAGCTTGATCAGCATAGGCAGGTTGATGCCGGCAATGACCTCAGCCTTAGTTTGCTCCATGACGGAGATGGCCAGATTGGACGGGGTGCCGCCAAACATATCGGTCAGCAGAATAACGCCGTCACCCAGATCATTGGCAAAGGTGGCCTCTAAAATATCCTGACGCCGGCGGGCCATATCGTCTTCAGGGCCGATACAGATCGCCGTGACGGCGCTTTGCGGGCCCACCACATGTTCCATAGCGGAAATGAACTCTTCCGCCAGCCTGCCGTGGGTTACGATCACAAGCCCGATCATAAAGACAACTTCCTCAAACCGATCCGTAAAATCCGGAACCGCCGTCACAGCCCGTTTAGTCTCTGGGCCAAGACCGCTGATCTTAGCGGATTGTATGCACTGCAAAAAGTCCTTTTACCTGTTTAGGCGTAAATTCGTCCTAATCCAAGCGAATTGAGGGTGCGCGGACGGTTTGTGTCAGGGATATAAGCAGTTTGGCCACACTTGACGCTTCCCTTGGGTTAAGTCTCAATGCCGGAATTTTCAGGCCAAGTATGTCGGTAAATTCCGGTTCTGGCAGGCGCTCAACGGCTGAATTTTGGCAGTGCACCGTAAGGCTGATGCGGCTAAAATGGCGGGTTCGTAAGGTGGTGATGCCGATGCCGCGGACTTCGATCTGACCTTTGATGGTGTCAGGCGCACTGGCGTAAATCTGATCGCCTGAGCGCCACAGCACCGAATAGTCATCGCTGATAAGGGCGCAACCCTGTGACATAGTGCGTAAGGCCAGATCGCTCTTGCCCACCCCGGACGGGCCGCTGATCAGCACGCCATGCCAGGTGCCGCCGATCAGGCAGCTTATGGATGTGGCATGAACAATGAGCTTACTCACAGGGCACCATAGGTGTTCGGCAAGGCGACGGTAAAGCGGGCTCCGATGAGGTTGCCTTGCTCATCCTTGCGGTTTTCGGCCCAGATGCGCCCGTGATGAGCCTCAATGATCTGGCGCGAAATCGACAGGCCAAGGCCCGAATTGCGGCCAAAGCGGGTGCCCTTGGGACGGGAGGTGTAAAATCGCTCAAAAATAGTTTCCAGATTGTCTTCAGGTATGCCGGGGCCATTATCATCAATGGTGATTTGTAGCGGCAGAGCCTGATCGCGGTCGGAATGGCCCAATTGGATGTGAACCGTACCGCTTTCGGGGCTGAAGGAACGGGCATTGTCGATCAGGTTGCGAAACACCTGCCCCAACGGGCCTTCGCGGCCAATGACGCGGGACGATGACGGTGTGATGGAGCGGGTGAAAACCACGCGAACGGATTCATTGTCTTCGGGCGTATAGAGCGAGACGATATCTTCCATCAGAGCACCGATGTCGACGGGCTTAGGCGTATCGCGCGACAGCTCGGCATCTAGGCGTGAGGCGTTGGAGATATCAGTGATCAGCCGGTCGAGGCGATGAACATCCTGATTAATAACATTCATCAACCGCATCTTGGCGCTGTCATCTTTAACCAGATTAAGGGTCTCAAGGGCCGATCGGATTGAGGTTAGCGGGTTCTTGATTTCATGGGATACATCAGCGGCAAAACGGTCAATCGCATCCATGCGTTTGGATAAGGTGTCGGTCATGGATTCCAGAGATCGCGCCAGTGTGCCGATTTCGTCCTTACGGTCTTCGAGATCGGGCAGGGAAATAGCGCGGATCTTTTCCATGCGCACACTGTCGGCGGCGGCGGACAGGCGCTGGATCGGGCGGCTGACCCACCAGTTGATCAGCATGGCTGAAAACAAACTGACCCCCACCGCGACCAGAATGAACGGCATCATGGCGAGGCGCTGGGCGGCGACGATGGCATCAACGTCGCCCGCTTCCAGCGTGAGTACGCCCAAAACCATCTTAACCCGCCGGATCGGTATTGATACCGACACAACCTTTTTGCCGCTTTCGTTGAGGCGCACCGAGGTGACCTGCGTGCCGCCAAGCGCCAACGCGACCTCATCGCTCAGTGCAGCCTGCGCTTTTTCAAGACTTGCGGTCTGGGCAGAGCGGTCGGGCACCGCCTCCCCAGGATCGCGGGCCGGGGGCAATGGCCGGACATCGACGCTTTCTGAAACGACGTAGCTGTCGGACAGGAGTTCGCCTTCGGCATCAAACAGGCGTGCGCGCTGTCCCTTGGGGATAAAGCGGCTCAGGGCCAAATGAGCGCTGGAGGCCTCAAGATAGGGCTGCGGGTCGCCGACCGTCGCCACCACGGCGATGATTTCAGCCATAGTGTCGGCTTGCGCCGTCAATGATTCTTTGCGGTTTTCTACCAACCCCTGCCGGAATTCGTTCAGCGCCAGCGCGCCCACCACCAGAACCAGCAACCCAAGCAAATTCAGCCCCAGAACCAGCCGGCTGAGGCGTGAATTTCCAAAGGTCAGTCTGAACCGCTGCATGATAGCAATCGGCCCTTAGGCCTCTTTGTAGCGATAACCGACGCCGTACAGAGTCTCAATGGAATCAAACTCATCATCGACCTGACGGAATTTTTTGCGCATCCGCTTCACGTGGCTGTCGATGGTGCGGTCATCGACATAGACTTGGTCGTCGTAGGCGGCATCCATCAGATTGTCGCGGCTTTTGACAAAACCCGGACGCTGAGCCAGCGCGTGCAGCAGCAGGAACTCGGTCACGGTCAGGCGCACGGGCTTGCCGTCCCAGGTACATTCGTGACGGGCGGCGTCCATAACCAGCTTACCGCGCTTAAGCGATTTGGCATTGAGGGCTTCGGTGATTTCCGGGGCCTCGCCCTGTTCAACTATGCCCGCGCGGCGCAGGACGGCCTTGACCCGCTCCAGCAGCAAACGCTGTGAGAAGGGCTTGTGCATATAATCGTCGGCGCCGAGGTTAAAGCCCAACAGTTCATCGATTTCATCGTCCTTGGAGGTCAGGATAATGACCGGCAGGTTGGAGGTGGCACGCAGGCGGCGCAGGACTTCCATGCCGTCCATGCGCGGCATTTTCACATCGAGAATAGCCAGGTCGGGCGCATCTTTTTCAAGCGCGGCCAGACCTGAGGCTCCGTCATAATAGGCGGTGACCGTATGGCCGCCGCTTTCCAGCGCCAAAGATACGGACGTTACGATGTTTTCGTCATCATCCACCAAAGTGATCTTCGCCATGTCGGGTCTGTCTCCGCAAATTATCTTAGTCGTTAGTATGTGACTGATAAGGCTTTAATTCTATAGCAATATGCGAAAAAGTGTCAGCGGTTTTTGGCTTCGCCGAACTTCGTTTCGCGTCAATATTGCGTCAAAACAATAATTTAGATCGTTATGATCTATCATAATGATCTAGTCTTTAAGTTGACGCCTTAAAGGTCTTAATCGGGCCGGAATGCGGCTTCAACCTTAATTTAACGCCGTTTGTGTATGGTTTGTCATAAGTTCTAGCGCTTTCCAAAAAGTGTCTGCGGTTTTTGGGCTAAAAAGCGCGTGAGTAAACAAAGCGCTTTCCAGAAATTCGGCCCTGTCAGAATGACGTGGTCACATTAAGGTCAAGAATATGTCCGGCCCGATCCATTACGAAGTGTTCGCGCGTAAAACGCCTGCCTCCGGCTGGGCGCTTCAGAGCGCAGTTGAAAACCGCGAGGCGGCGGTGGCTATGGCCGAAGACATGCTGGCGCAGAATCGTGCGGCCGCGGTCATGGTTACCAAAGAAGTCTTTTCTGAGGGCACGGGTGAGTTCAAAAGCTTTACTGTGCTCAACAAGGGCGCGGCGGAACAAAAGAAAAAAGACCGGCCCACCCAACCCGCTGAGAACATCTGCGGTAGCCCGCAGGAATTATATACGGCGCAGGCCCGCGAAAAAGTGGCCCGCCTGCTTGAGGACTGGCTGCGCCGTTACCGTGTGACGGCCTTTGAAATGATGCACCGGCCTGATCTGGTGGAGCGCTTCGAAGCTTCAAACAATGACGTGCAGCATGTTGCGCAAAAACTGGCCGTGCCGGAAGCACAGGAAACTGGTGCCTCGATCCATGAGATCATGCGTCGCTGGACCGCCCTGATCGATAAGGCGTGTACGCGTGTCATCAGTGATGGGCGCAAGAATCTGTTTCCCGATTTGACGCTTGAGGGGCTGACCGCTCAGATTGATAAGATCAGCGGCCATCCGGAAAAGACCTATGTGCTGGGTGGCGGTGTGGCCAAGCTGATGAAGTCCGCCACGGCCCCTGCGGGCAAGCTGTCTATCCTGTTGCCGTTTGTGCAGCGCCTGGCCGAAAGCGGTGAGGGGCGAGGCTGGGCGGTTCAGGTATTTGAAGCGCCGATCATGGAAATCTTTGCGGGCAAGACCGCGCTGACCGACATTGTGGGGCAAGAGCTTGACCTTGGGTCGGGCCTTGCCATTCTGACGCGGCTGGTGGCCGGGCCGGAAGCGCAGATGGTGGCTAAAATCGATCCGGTGGTGTCGCGGACCCTGCCGGAACTGACCGGGGTTCTGGCCGACATTCTGAAACTGATCGAAGCCGGTCATTTCAAGGCGCTTACGGCCAGTGTTTCCAAACGGCTGCTGGTAGAGCTGAAAAGTGTGCGCCGGTTGCGCCCGTCAAGCCCGGTTCTTGAGATCGAAACCCTGCGTGCTCTGGCCCTGGTTATGACCGCGGCGGGCAAGGAACAGACCCAGCGTGAGGATATCGCCGAAGCCTTTGCTGAGCGCTCCAAAACGCTAGTGTCGAGCGATTTTGTTGACAGTCTGATCAAGGACACCGTTAGCGCCTTTGAAGAGATCGAGCGCCTGATCTGGTTGTGCGAGAATGTCGTCGGTTCCGCCAATAAGCGTCAGGCGGTACGCTGGGTATCTTCATCCCTGACCGGCCATCGCTTTGAGCGTGAAATCCGGGATGCGTCTAAATCCGCGCCCACACGCCTGAGCTTTTTGGCGGGCTTGCAAAAGCGTCTGATCCGAGCCGAGCTGCCGGAAAAGGAAGCGCAGGAGTTGCGGGATAAGCTAGGGGCGCTGGGGGCGTCGATTGCGTCCGAAGTCAATCTGATGATGCACCTGACGCGGGTCGGCGGATCATCGATGCAGAAACTGACCCTTTTACTTGGCTTTGCGGCCGGACAATCGGCACCGCTGGGGCCGGTCAGCGATATGGCCAAGGCCGAGGTGATGAAGCTGTTGAAAAGCCCAGAGGCGCGTAACCACCTGATGAGTGACCCCGCCGCATTTATGCAACTCAAGCCGCTGATGCAGGCCGCTGGTATTGGGGCGGCGGCGTAAGCTTCTCCCCATAAAGACAATAAAAAAGCCCGCCGAATAGGCGGGCTTTTTCATGGGGTTTTGTGTACTTTAAGCTGCTCGCACTCTGGCGAGGAACGCGCTGACCTGATGGCGAAGCTGCTCGGCCTGTTCCGCCAGTTCCGATGAGGCGCTCAACACCTGAGACGCACCGGCACCGGTTTCTTCGGCCATACGGGCCACGCCGGTGATGTTGACGGTCACTTCGGTGGTGCCCATCGACGCCTGATTGACGGCTTGAACAATCTCATTGGTGGCCGCCCCTTGTTGCTCGACGGCGGCTGAGATGGTGGTTGAGGAGTCATTGACTTCACGGATGGTGGCGGCAATGCTCTCGATAGCCGTCACCGCCTGCTTGGTCGTGCCCTGAATGGCGGCGATCTGTTGGTTAATTTCCTCAGTCGCCTTGGCGGTTTGCTGCGCCAGGGTCTTGACTTCCGAGGCCACAACCGCAAAGCCGCGACCCGCTTCACCGGCGCGGGCCGATTCAATGGTGGCATTCAGCGCCAGCAGGTTGGTCTGCTGGGCAATGGCCGAAATGATGTCGACAATGCCGGTGATGCGAGACGCCGCTTCCGACAGTTCATAGACAATGGCAGTGGTGGTATCGGCCTCGGTCACGGCTTCACGTGCCTTGGTGAGCGAGTGATCGACCTGACGGCTGATTTCTGCGACGCTGGCGCCCAGTTCTTCGGCAGAGCCTGCCACTGACGTGACGTTGGTACCGGCTTCTTCGGCGGCGGCAGACACTGAGGTCGCCTGAGCCGCAGATTCCTGCGCCGATGAGGTCAGTTGCTGAGCGGTGGCCTGCATTTCAGTCGCGGCGGCGGAGACCATTTCGACAATGCCGCCAACGGCGCCTTCAAACTGATCGGCCAGTTCAAACATAGCCTGCTTGCGTTGATATTCAGAGTCTTCGCGGGCCTTGATGGCTTCGGCTTCTAACGCGCGGGTGCGGATCATGCCATCCTTAAAGACTTCGACGGCGGCGGCCATATTACCGATTTCATTGGGTTCACCCAGGTTCGGGATCTTAACTTCGGTATTGCCGCCGGAGAGGGTGCGCATGGTATCGGCCATCTTGCCGATTGGGGCGGAAATGGTGCGGATCATCACAAAGCCGATGGCTACCGACACGGCGGCGGTGATGCCGAGCGCAATTAAAATCAACGTCGAGGCTTGTTTCCCCGCCGCGATGCCAGCAGCAGCGGCCTTGCCGCCTGCTTCGACCTGATAGGTGCGGTCATTGCGGATGGCTTCACGGAAGGTGCGGCCTTGATCCTGCATTTCACCGAGGAAGAAGGTCTGTGCGCCCATCAGATCGCCGGATTTGACCAGAGCAACATATTTGTCGCCATTAGCCTGATAGGTTTTCAGTTCGGCTTCGATCTTATCGGCGTGGGCTTTTTCGTCCGCATTGGCGATCATAGGCACGTAGTCGGCGTAAGTTTTATCCAGATCCCGGGCGGTCTTATCGACATTGCCGAAAATTTCCTGTTGCTGCTCACCGGTGGTGGTCAGGAGTTGGGATTGACGAAGCCGCAACAGTTCAAATGTTTGGGACAGATCGCCAAGCTGATTGGCGGTCGGCAGCCAGTTTGAGCCCAGATCATCAACGGTCTTATTGACCGTATCCAGGCGGTTAATCGAGAAAATCCCCAAGGCAGCGGTGCTTAAAAGGACGATGGCGAACGCGGCGATGACGCGCGCGCGAATGGTAAGACGGCTAAGCATGGAAAACCCCTAAGCTTAAAAACACAAACACTACTGACTAAAAACTTATGCCCCGACGCAACGCGCACATGACTTAAGCCTTCCTCGCTCCCGTCAGTAGGGTTAACCGCTTATGCTAAATAAAGTATGAATTGTTCCGCGCTGGCCGAAGCGTCAGGTGCTGCGGAAATTCAGTTCCAGCAGGACATTGTTGGGGTCAGCGACAAATATCTGACGCAGATTAATCGGCTTAACTTCGTTGGTGGCGTAGGTGAGGCCGCGCGCGGTTAGCCTGTCGATCATGTCCTCATAGCCTTCGCATTCAAAGGCGACATGGTGGATAGCGCCGGTCGGATCGCCGGGCACAACCTCACGCGGGATGGTGTTGTCGGTGCCAAACAGGTTGAGGTGAATAATGGCGCGGTCGCCCGTGTCATACAGCCATTGCCGCAGGGACGGATCACGCTCCGGCGCCACCCGCGCTTCAAGCCCCAAAAGGTCATGATAAAACGCAATCGTGCCCGCCATGTCGCGGGTTTGGATATTGATATGATCAAGGCGTTTGACGGTGACGGGCATTTTAATCGATATCCTTGGACAATTTCATGGTTTTTCGCCCGCCAATTTTTTGCAATGCCGGATTCTGTTCTAACGCCATAAGCGCGAGATGGGCTACTCTATCAATAGTATTAGATTGTTCCCATTTGATAATTGATTGACGAGTGATCTCTAACTCCGCAGCCAGTTCACTTTGAGTATAGCTGTTTTTTATGCGCCATTGTCGCACCCAATTGCCTTCAGGATTGAGTGTCATGGTTACGTTCCACCTCAATTTTAAAGCCGCAAAATGAAAGTGTGATGCGATAATATCGCTTGATCATCGTTGGCCAACCAACACGACTATTTTTTGTGGCTAGGATCAAATTAGTGTCAGTATTTTTTATGTCACTATTTTTTACATTTTGCATTTTTACGACTGCCCATAGCTGCTAATATAAGCAATTATCAATGAGTCTGGTTACTTAAAGGTTAATTTAGTACTAATTTTGAAATCCGGCCCAAAGTACACTGAGCGATAGCGAAGGACTTTGGGGCGAGGCCCTAATGCGCCTCATCCCAATTCAATGCTGCTTTCGCTTCGACGACCAGCGGCACGCTGATTTCAGTCGCGGGCAGGGGCGCTTTTTCCATCACCGACACAATCAGCGGCATGACGGCCTCGACCTCTTCGTCGGGGGCCTCAAAGATCAGTTCGTCGTGGACCTGAAGTAGCATTTTGGTTTTGAAACCCGCCTCAAGTAAAGCGCCCGGCATACGGATCATGGCGCGGCGGATAATGTCGGCGGCGGTGCCCTGAATCGGCGCGTTAATCGCCGCCCGCTCCGCAAACTGACGCTGACCGCCCGCCTTGGCGTGGATGTCAGGGATGTGGATTTTGCGGCCCATAATGGTGGTCACATAGGCATGGTCTTTCACGAACGCCTTGGTGGCATCCATATAGGCCTTGATGCCGGGGAAGCGCTCGAAATAGGTCTTGATGTAGCGTCCGGCCTCATCGTTCGGGATCGCCAACTGGTTAGCCAGACCAAAGGCTGAAATGCCGTAGATAATGCCGAAATTGATCGCTTTGGCGCGCCTGCGGATTTCTGAGGTCATCTCACTGAGCGGTACACCGAACATTTCCGACGCGGTCAGTGCGTGAATATCGATACCGTCCGAAAACGCCTTTTTAAGCTGTCCGATATCGCCAATGTGCGCCAGCAGGCGTAGCTCAATTTGGCTGTAGTCGGCGCTGATCAGGCGGTGGCCGGGTTTGGCGATAAAGGCGGTTCTGATCTTGCGGCCCTCACCGGTGCGGATCGGAATATTTTGCAGGTTCGGCTCATTGGACGACAACCGCCCGGTGGTGGTCGAGGCCAGATGGAATGAGGTATGGACGCGATCGGTTTTCGGATCGGCGACCTGATGCAGGGTGTCGGTATAGGTGCCTTTGAGCTTGGCCAACTGGCGGTAATCCATCAGGATCTTCGCCAGAGGAATACCCTGTTCGGCCAGATCCTCCAGCACCTTAACATCGGTCGCCCAGGTGCCGGACGCGGTGCGCTTACCGCCCGGCAGTTTTAACTCATCAAAGAAAATCTCACCCAGTTGTTTGGGGGAATTGAGGTTGAACGGACGCCCGACGACACCGTGGGCTTCCTGCTCCAGCGCCCCCATACGTACGCCGAAATCCTGCGACAGACCGCGTAAGACCTGCGGATCAATACGAATGCCGGTCAATTCCATGTCCGACAGCACGGTCGGCATCTTGCGCTCTAAGGTCTCGTAAACCGTCAGCAGACCGTTTTCCTGAAGGCGTGGTTTCAGCAAACGCCATAGCCGCAAAGTCACATCGGCATCTTCGGCGGCATACTTCGTGGCCTCAACCAGCCCGACATATTTAAAGCTTTTGGCCGCTTTGCCGGTGCCCGCCACCTGCTTAAAGGTAATCGGTGTATGGCCCAGATGCAGTTCCGACAGGGTGTCCATGCCGTGACCATGCAGCCCGCCCTCCAGCACATAGGAAATCAGCATGGTGTCGTCATAGGGGGTCACATCAATGCCGTGGCGTTTCAGAACGCTCAGGTCATATTTGATGTTCTGGCCGATTTTCAGCACCGACGGGTCTTCCAGCAGCGGTTTCAGAACCGCAATGGCATCACTCATCGGGATCTGCTGGAGCGCATCGCCAAAGGCCAGTCCGTCATCGCTTTCGTGGGCCAGCGGAATATAGCAGGCATCATTGGCACCCAGGCTCAATGATACGCCAACAAGACCCGAATGGGTGGCCGACAGATCATCGGTTTCGGTATCGACTGCGACATAGCCAAGTTTAAGTGCGCGGGCCACATAGGTTTTGAGGATGTCGATATCCTGCACACAAGCATAACCGTCGTGATTGAACGGCTCAATGACGCTGGTGACCGGCTTTTCACCGATATTGCCATAGAGCGGGCGCGATATCGGCGCGGACGGCGTTTTGGCGGCATCCAGACGGGCCTCTTCCAGCGCCGTGATCGCCCCGCCCATGCGGCGGGCCAGAGAGGCAAACTCCATCCGGTTCAGGAACGGTATCAAATCGTCGGCATTGGGATCTTTGAGCGCGAACGAATCGATATCAAATGGCGGCGGCACGTCATCGCGCAGCTTAACCAGTTCGCGCGACAGCAAAATCTGATCACGAAAATCGGTAAGGGCTTCGCGGCGCTTGGGCTGCTTGATCTCATGGGCGCGGGCGAGCAGGGCGTCAAGGCTGCCGTATTCGGCCAGCAATTGCGCGGCGGTTTTCACGCCGATCCCCGGTGCGCCCGGTACATTGTCGGCCGTATCTCCAATCAGGGCCTGAGCATCAACGACCAGTTCCGGTGGCACACCAAATTTCTCATAGACCTGTTCGCGGCCGATGGAGACGGCCTTGACCGGTTCCAGCATGGTGACGCGGTCATTCACCAGTTGCATCAGGTCCTTGTCGGAGGAGACGATGGTGACATCGAAATCCTGCTCCACGGCCATGCGGGCATAGGTGGCAATCAGGTCATCGGCTTCAAACCCTGATAATTCGACACTGGGCAGGCCGAACGCGATGGTGGCCTCACGGATCAGCGGAAACTGCGGGATCAGGTCTTCGGGCGCCGGCGGGCGATGGGCCTTATAGGCCTCATAAAGATCGTTGCGGAATGTCTTTGAGCCGGCGTCGAAAATAACCGCCAGATGGGACGGGCCGCCGTCGCCGCGGTTTTCCTTGATCAGCTTATAAAGCATGTTGCAAAAGCCGGAGACAGCGCCGACCGGCAATCCGTCGGATTTACGCGTCAGGGGCGGCAGGCCATGATAGGCGCGGAAAATGTAACCGGAGCCATCCACCAGAACCAGACATTTCCTGCTCATCTATCCTGCCCTCAATACGAATATATGGGGCTATACCTAAACCTATATACTGTCAGATCAAGTCAGGATTACCTAGCTTTACCAACTTCCGACATTCGGCATGGAGACCCACGGCTCGATAGGGGCTTTGGGTGGCCCCTTTTGCAGCAGTTCAATGCTGATATTATCGGGCGAGCGCACGAAGGCCATATTGCCGTCGCGCGGTGGGCGGTTGATGACCACGCCCATATCCATCAGGTGCTGACAGGTCGCGTAGATGTCGTCGACCTCATAGGCGAGGTGGCCGAAGTTGCGTCCGCCAGTATAGTCCTCGACCTTACCGTTTTCATCCGGCCAGTTATAGGTCAGTTCGACATGGGGTGCGGCGCGGTCGCCGCCATTGACCTCAGCCGTGGCCTTGTCAGCAGGGGCTGCCAGAAACACCAGGGTAAAGCGGCCCTGCGCACTCTCATGGCGGCGGACTTCGTACAGCCCAAGGCCCTTGCAATAAAATTCCAGAGACGCGTCAAGATCTTTAACGCGCACCATAGTATGAAGATAGCGCATCAAGATCAATGATCTTCGGGACGCGGTGACGGATCAGCATATTCGTGCGCGTGGTCCTTATGGACGAATT
Organism: Asticcacaulis machinosus; assembly: GCF_028550435.1. Lineage (GTDB taxonomy): Bacteria > Pseudomonadota > Alphaproteobacteria > Caulobacterales > Caulobacteraceae > Asticcacaulis > Asticcacaulis machinosus. The sequence goes on from NZ_JAQQKV010000002.1 coordinate 984,496, forward strand.
TGCGGTCGCAGTAACCGCATTCGACTTCGCCGTCCTGCCCCAGTTCCAGATAAACCATCGGATGCCCCAGCGCGCCGCCACCGCCATTACAACCGACTTTGTGGCTGTCCACATAGATGACTTCGGGGGGCTGGGTCGTGCTCATGTCTTGAAATACCTTTGGGCAGGGTGGGGGCCTTAATCAAGGTCATTAAAGCAATTGCGGCACCTTCGTCAATTTGGCGTTTGTAACTGGGCTGCGGAAATCGTGTGGGTGAGCCAAATTTTAAGTTGAGCGGGGCGCGGGTTTAGCATAGGTTCCGCCCGCGCAGGCCCCAAAGGGTTGCCCTGATCGTGCGCACCCGTAGCTCAGCTGGATAGAGTGTTGCCCTCCGAAGGCAAAGGTCACAGGTTCGAATCCTGTCGGGTGCGCCATAATCCATTAGAATGAATGTGTTGGTAGCTAAAATCTTGGCAGAAGTGCTCTTGATCTTCCTTATCTGATCCAAGATTATCACCTTCGCTTAAAAGGTGGTGCGTGTCGTCTCGTCGGACGCGGCATCTTGGACCCGGATGAGGGCGGACAAGCGCGTGCCACGGCGAACATTTCACCGTGTAAAGTACAAATTATAAGGGATTTTTCAAATTTTCCCGGACATATCCGGAAGACCTATTGGTGCCCAGGAGAGGACTCGAACCTCCACGACCGTTAAGCCACTGGCACCTGAAGCCAGCGCGTCTACCAATTCCGCCACCTGGGCACTTTATCATAGGTGCGGCTCTCAACCTTGTCGGCTGAGGAGGCGGACGTTTAACGACAAACTTTTATGGCGTCAATGGCTTATGTGACGAATATTCAAAACAATTTGTGCATGTTTTGGTAAGTGGCTTTCATCAGCCGTTGCGTAAGCGAAAACCTTACGCTAATTGGGGGAATGTAGCGATTATCCAGGGGTTTCCTATGGCGGAATTGGTCACGATCTTCGGTGGTTCGGGCTTTGTGGGCAAGCAGGTGGTGCGGGCTCTGGCCAAGCAAGGGTGGCGCATTCGTGTGGCGGTGCGTAAGCCAACGGTCGCCTATGACCTTAAGCCTGCTGGTGATGTCGGCCAGATCCAGGTCGTGCGCTGCGATGTGCGCAAAGAGGCCGATATCGACCGCGCGCTGGAGGGGGCCTCCGCGGTCATCAATCTGGTCGGTATTCTTTATCAATCCGGCGGTCAGAGCTTTGATGCCCTGCACCGTCAAGCGTCAACGACGATTGCTCAAAAGGCCGCGGCTCTGGGTATCAAGCGCTTTGTGCAGATGTCGGCCATTGGCGCTGATGCAAATTCTTCGTCGAAATATGCCGCCTCCAAGGGGCAGGCTGAAGCCGCTGTGCTTAAGGCTATTCCGACCGCCACCATTGCCCGCCCTAGCGTGATCTTTGGCCCGCAGGACGGTTTTTTCACCTCTCTGGCCTATCAGACCAAGATGTTCCCGTTCATGCCGTCAATTGGCGGTGGCAAGACGAAGTTCCAGCCGGTGTTTGTTGGTGACGTGGCGCAGGCCTTTGCGGCAATCATGTCGTCAGATGCGCATTTCGGTAAGACCTATGAACTGGGTGGCCCCAAGGTCTATAGCTTTAACGACGTCGTGAAATATGTCGGTCAGGAAGTGATGGCGCCCAAGCCGCTCATTTACATGCCGTTCTTTGTGGCCAGCGCCATTGGCATTGGCGGGGATTTGATGGCCGCGTTTGGTCTGCCGCCGCTGGTGACGACCGATCAGGTGCTGCTGTTGCAAAAGGACAATGTTGTGGGCGCGCAGGCAACGGGCCTCAAGGCTCTGGGTGTGGCGCCTACGGCGGTGGAATCGGTGGTGCCGGGCTATCTGTGGCGCTTCCGCAAGAACGGACAATTTGCTGTGGCCGTCGGTTAAGAGCGCTGAAGTCTTATTTAAAAAGCCCGCTGATGGTTCAGCGGGCTTTTTGTTATCTGAACACCACCCCGTAATGCAGCAGGATCAGGCCGGTAATGCCGACCGCCAGCCGCCATAGGGCAAAGACGCCATAGCCATGTTTGCTGACGAAATCGAGCACCGCACGCACCACAAACAGGGCCGTGACAAAGGCGGCGATAAAGCCGGTGGCGATCAGGCCGACATCGCTGAAATCCATCTGGTCGTAGGTTTTATAGATGTCATAGGCAAAGGCACCGGCCATAGTTGGCATGGCCAGAAAGAACGAAAATTCGGCGGCGGCCTTTTTCTCGACCTTCATCAGCATGGCCCCGATCAGGGTCGAACCTGAGCGCGACATGCCGGGGATCATAGCCAGACATTGAAACAGACCGATGGCCAGTGCCGTTTTAACGTCAATGCGCATGGCGTCATTGTGGGTGGGTGTCGGCGCAAACCGGTCAACCAGCCACAACAATATACCGCCGATGATCAGGGCGTAACAAATGGTCTGCGGCGATTCAAACAACACACCCTTAATAAAGTCGTGCAGCAAAACCCCCAACACTAACGCTGGCAGAAAGGCGACCAATATGCTGATCACAAAACCGCGGGATTGCGGATTGGACGGCAAGGTGATGACGACGTTCCACAGTCGGTTAAAATAAAGGCTGAGCAGGGCCAGCACGGCCCCCAGCTGGATCAGCACTTCAAACGTCTTGCCGGTCGTGCTGAAATTCAGGAAATGGCTGAGGAGCAGCAGGTGGCCGGTCGAGGACACAGGGATATATTCTGTCAGACCTTCGACAAAGCCCAGCAGCAACGCGATCAGATAATCCATGAATTTCCTCTTGAAGCGCAGCCTGACGGCTCACAAACACATAAGTCTATGCGACCCTAATGTACTGTGCGGGTATGACAAGAGGGTTAAGCTGCGCCTGCGAAAATGTTTATATTACGCTTTTCAGGGGTTTAAGGGGTGCTTGCCGATGTAGCGCAGGCGGGCCTTGGGGGCAGATTTGGAGGCGATCTGCTCAATGGCGTGGGCCAGCCAGCCCGCACTGCGACCTAAGCCGTAAAGGGTGAACGGCGCTTCCTTGGGCAGATCGAGATGGCGACCCAGCAAAGCAACGGCGAGCGAGAACCCGGCAGGGCGGCCGGTGAGGTCTTCGCCAACCTGAAGGATGGTTTTTAGGTCGTCGCCCATGTGAGGGGCGGCGGCCATCAGGCTTTCGGCGCGCTGCTTTTCGGAAGACGCGGTGCCGGCCTCAAAGCCGGGCAGCTCCAGCCCCTGATTGAGGTAGGTTCTGGCCACCAGTTCCGGATTGCCGTGGCGGCGCACCTGAGTGACATAGGCTTCGGCGCGGGAAATGCGGCCACCGAGCTTAGGTCCCATCAGGGCGGCAAAACCAGCCATGATCGAATTGGCCAGTGGTCCTTGCGTAGCGGCACTGACGCGCACGGCCAGAGTCGATTCATCCAGTTCGGTATCAGCCGACAGTACCAGAATACGGCGGATCAGGTCGATATCGCGCGGGTCATTGACCTTCCATCCACGCGCAAGGCGCTGGTGGAAAAAAAGACGCGGGCCGCCGTTGGTAACCGAATCGATCAGTTCGTTGAGCAGGCCCGCGGCCTCTAATTCAAGATCGCGTTCCGGCAGGATTTCCTGCATCGCCTCTTCTTCGAGGCGGCGGCTGAGCATGGCCATAACCCGTGCGCGCGGGCCGCCAGGAAAATTGACATCGGGGCGGGGCTTTAGGGGGCCGAACAGGTTGGAATTGTCGCTCTGCCACAAAAGCGTCGCCACTTGCTCGAAGTTTTCGCTCTCAGCAAGGGCAAGGCTGTCCTGGCCGCGATAATAGTGGCGCCCCTGAAAAGTAATCGAAATCTCGGAATCGATGGAGGCTTCGCCACGCGCCGGATTACCTGAGCTTATGATGTTGGGTGCGGGACGTGATGCGGGGGCTGCATGGGTATGGTCGCTGCGACCGGACAGGCGCTCAACATCGTCGAGGGAATAGAGACTTTTGCGCGGATGATCGGGATCGCTTTTGGCGGCGATACGCTGACGACTGACGTAGGCGTAGAGGGTTTGGGGCTTAACATCCAGACGCTCCAGCGCTTCGGCGCGGCTAATCCATTGACGTGTCATATGTTTTCCCTGTGTATGCGAACGCGAACTGACAATGCGATAATCAAGATTGACGACTTGCGGTAATTAGACACATTTTATATAAAAAATCCATTATTGATTCTGGTGCGAGTCAAGATGGATTTCGATAAAGATGTGCGTAAGACGCGTTTAGCTGCCGCTTAACTTAAAAACCGTCTATCCCTTGTCACACTTGAGTTTTTAGTCAGGCGTGAGCATGAGACAAATACTATCTGCTTAGGGAATAAGACGATAATGTGGCGGTGGTCTGCGTGGTCGATCACAGTGTTTTGAAACTAATAAATGTAAGAAAATCATAAGCATGGTGGGTATGGGAATGATTTCAAAGCTTTTCAGGCCTTATTTGCATCTCCTGCGGTAAAAGGCTTGCCGTGACCGTGCGCAATATGGTTTTACTCGTCCTCTTGGCTTGCGTCGCTGCGCGCGCGGCTTTTCAATTACGGTTTCGTTTATGAGCGCCATTGAGCGGCAGTTTTATCATTTTGCCTTTGACCCGGCTTCGCGCGTGGTGCGCATGGCGCTGGGCGAAAAGAAGCTTGATGTCACCGAAATCGCCGTCAAATACTGGGCGCCACCGGATGAATTGCTAAAGCTCAACCCGTCAGGTCTTTTGCCGGTGCTGGTTGAGAATTATGAAGACGGCCAAACCGTGGTGGTGTGTGAAAACCGCGCCATCTTAGAGCACCTCGAAGAACTGCCGCTGTCGCCGCGTCTGTGGCCGGTGCCGATGCAGGAGCGGGCCGAGGCGCGCCGTCTGGTCGGCTGGTTCGAGCGTAAGTTCGATTATGAGGTCAATGCCCTGCTGCTCTATGAGAAAATGGAAAAGCGATTGATGGGGCACGGTGCGCCGGATATTAACAATCTGCGCGCCGGGCGTGAGTCGCTGCGGGATCATTTAAGCTATTTTGAGGGGCTGCTGGAAACGCGCAACTGGCTGGCCGGACGGTCGATGTCCTATGCCGATTTCGTTTGCGCCGCCCACCTCAGCGTCATCGACTATTTCGATGAGATGAACTGGCAGAAATACCCACATCTTAAAACCTGGTACATGGTCATCAAGTCGCGGCCCTGTTTCCGGCCTTTGCTCAATGATATCCTGCCGGGAGTAACCGCGGCGGCGCATTATAAAGAACTTGATTTTTAGGTCAGGGTACGCCCAATGATCCCATGAAGGCGAAACCTAAAAAGCTGCCACCGGAGGCGTTTAAGGCTGCGGTCAGGACAGAGGCTCTGGCGCTTGGGTTTGCTGATCTGAGGTATCTCGATATCCCACCGTTATGGGCGGCGTCAGATCGCTTGAAAGCCTTTGTCGATGCCGGTCTGCATGGGCAGATGCAGTGGATGGAAGATACCTTGGAGCGCCGCGCTCATCCCACGGCCATGTGGCCAGATGCCAAAAGCGCAATTGTGCTGGGGTTTAACTATGGCCCCGACACCGACCCTTTGGAACAATTACAGAATCCCGATACGGCAAATATCAGCGTCTATGCCCGTGGCGATGACTACCACGACCTGATCAAGAAAAAGCTGAAAGCTTTAGGGGGCTATATCGCCCAAAACTTCGATTGCCAGCTTAAGGTCTTTGTTGATACCGCCCCCCTGATGGAAAAGCCGCTGGCCCATCTGTCGGGGTTGGGCTGGCAGGGCAAGCACACCAATCTGGTGTCGCGTCAGTTCGGCTCATGGCTGTTTTTAGGGGTGATCCTGACTGACCATGTGCTTGAGAGCGACACTTTTGAGCCTGATCATTGCGGGTCGTGTCAGGCCTGTCTGGAGGCCTGCCCGACTGATGCTTTTATCGGGCCCTATCAACTGGATGCCCGCAAATGCCTGTCGTACCTCACTATCGAATATAAGGGCGCGTGGCCGGAAGTGTTTCGCCATCAGATGGGCAACCGCATCTATGGCTGCGATGACTGTCTGGCAGCCTGTCCGTGGAACAAGTTTGCGCAAACAACACAGGAAATAAAGCTGGCTCAACGCGACGGGTTCGATCAGTTACGTCTGATCGATCTGGCGCAACTGGATGATGACGCCTTTCGCGCCCTGTTTGCCAAATCACCGATCAAGCGCATCGGGTTGGCGTCTTTTTTAAGGAATGTTCACTACGCCATTGCAAACTCATTCAAGGGCAATGCGTTGGCGGGAACTGAAAACGACGAGATGATCGCGGTGCTAAACGATAATCTGACACGCGAACATCCGGTGGTGCGGGCATCTGCCGTTTGGGCGCTGAAACAGGGTCTGAGTACGGACGTGTTTTCGGCTCTACGGGCGCTGCATATGTCCGAGACCGATCCCGATGTGCGGGCGGAATGGGACGGCGTATGACGGAAAGCCTCACATTTTCCATCCTTGTGGTCAGTTACAACAGCGCGAAGTATTTGCCGCGATGCCTTGATGCCTTGCAGACACAGGCCCTGCCACGTGAAACCTATGAGGTTATCGTGGTCGACAATGCCTCGGCCGATTTTGAGCTGGATGCGTGGCGGGCCCGCTATCCCGCTATCCGTTTTGAGCAGTTTGACGATAATCTGGGCTTTGCCGTGGCTAACAACCGCGCCGCCAAAATGGCCCATGCGCCCTGGCTGGTGCTGATCAATCCGGATGCCTTTGCGCACGACGATATGTTGCAGGCCTTGCAAGGGGCGATTAGCGATCACCCGGATGTGTCCCTGTTCAGCGCCCTGCAACTCAGCGCCAATCATGCCGGTAAGCTGGATGGTGCCGGTGACGGCATGATCGGGTTTGGGTTCAACTACCGCATGGGCTATGGCCACGATATTCCGGAGTCTCTGCCGGTGGGTGAGGTCTTCTCGGCCTGCGGTGCCGCCATGATGATGCGGCGTGATCTGTTTGAGCGGTTGGGCGGCTTTGATGAGGATTTCTATATCTATTGTGAAGATGCTGATCTGGGCTATCGCGCGCGTTTGCTGAATGAGCGGTGCCTGCTGATACCGCAGGCCAGAGTCGACCATATTGGCTCCGCCACCCTTGGGGCGCGTTCAGATTTCGCTCTGAGGTACGGTTATCGCAACCGGCTGTGGATGTATCTGAAAAATACGCCATTGCCGGTGATGGCTCTGACCCTGATTCCCCATGTGCTGATGACCATCGCGGTGATGATCAAAGATGCGCTATCGGGTAAAGGCATGATTGCAGGCGCTGCCGTTTGGGAAGCTTTGACCAACTTGGATCAGGTCTGGCGCAAACGCCGTGACATTCAGCGGTCGCGGCGCTTAAGCTCTTTACGCCTGCTAAAACTTTTGACATGGAACCCCTGTAAGATTGCCCGACGTGGTGTAGATATTCGCGGTATTGATGTGAAGGAGATGAGACAATGAGTGCGTTTGATGCGTTGAAGTCCCAGGCCAAGGCCGATGCCAAGGCCGCCATTGTCGATCATTTTGCGGCTGATCCGGCGCGGCTGGAGACCATGAGTCTTGAGGTCGCGGGGCTTTATGTCGATGTGTCCAAACAAAGCTGGTCTGACGCTGGTTTCAAATCAGCCCTTAAACTGTTTGAAACGGCGAACCTCAAGGGCGCGCAGGAGCGCATGTGGTCGGGCAAGGCGATTAATGTCTCTGAAAACCGTGCCGTTTTGCATGTGGCCCTGCGCGATTCCGACGCCAACAATCTGGGCCTGCGCGGGCCTGAGATCACTGAGGATGTCGCCTCGGCCCGCAAGGCGATGCAGGCCTATGCCGGGGCGATCCGGTCAGGCACCATCACCGGTGCCACCGGTAAAAAATTCAAAACTATAGTCCATATTGGGATTGGCGGGTCGGATCTGGGGCCACGTCTGGTCTATCAGGGGCTGGCGGGCCTCAATCCGGACATCGACATCCGGTTTGTGGCCAATGTTGATGGCTCAGAGCTGGCTTTGGCTCTGGCCGGTCTTGATGCGGAAGAGACCTTGGTGATCGCCGTTTCCAAGACCTTCACCACGCAGGAGACACTGGCGAATTTTCTGGCTGCCCGCGACTGGCTGATCAAACATCTGGGTGAGGATAAGGCCAAGGCCCATATGGCCGCCGTCTCCGCAGCGCCCGATAAGACGGGCGCCTACGGCATTGCCCCCGACCGCGTGTTTGGTTTCAAAGACTGGGTCGGCGGTCGCTATTCGCTGTGGTCGGCGGTGTCGTTGAGTGTCATTATTGCGCTCGGCTATGATGTTTACGAGCGGTTGCTGGCGGGTGCCTATGAGATGGATCAGCATTTCTACCATGCGCCGCTGAATAAGAACGCGCCGGTACTGCTGGCGGCGGCGCAAATCTTCAACCGCATTGGGCTGGATCGTCCGTCGCGCGCGGTGATCCCCTATGTCCATCGTCTGCGCCGTCTGGCGGCCTTCCTGCAACAGCTTGAGATGGAATCGAACGGCAAGCGGACCTCGCCGACCGGTGAGGTTCTGGCTTCCGCGACCTGTCCGGTGGTGTTTGGCGACGAAGGCACCAATGCCCAGCACGCCTTTTTCCAGATGCTGCACCAGAGCGAGGATGTCGTCCCGCTGGAACTGATCGCGGTTCAGAAAAATGCCGAGGCGTCCGTTGATATGCAGCAAAAACTGCTGTCGAACGTCATCGCTCAGGGCGAAGCTTTTATGGTCGGTAAATCCTACGCGACCGCCGAAGTCGAATGTAAGGCGATGGGGCTGGATGAAGCCCAGACCAAAATCATCGCCCCACAAAAGGTCTGCCCCGGCAACAAGCCGTCGACCACGGTGCTGCTGAACGAACTGACGCCGGAAAGCTTAGGCGCGCTGCTGGCGCTTTACGAGCACAAGACCTTTGCCGAAGGCATTGTTATGGGGCTGAACAGCTTTGATCAATGGGGTGTGGAACTGGGTAAGACGCTGGCGACCTCGGTGCTGAAAGACATCACGGGCGACACCATTGCCGCCCATGACACCTCGACCACGGCCTTGATCCAGCGCGTCAAGGGGTAGCGAACCTAACAGGAAATTCACTTGATTGTAGTGGCCGGTTGTCTGATCCTCCGGCCACACTTCAGGGGGATATCTATGTCTGTGTCGCGCCGTTTTCACATCAAATCTCTGCTGGCCTCTATCGGTCTGATCAGTTGTTCGGGCGTGTCGAAAGCCGCGGACTCTGACCTGATCGGCATATGGTCGGGGACTCTTACGGTGGGCGCTACATCCTTGCGTCTCCGGTTTGTCATAACTGACGCCAAAACGGCGAAGGTCATCAGCCTTGATCAGGGCAATGCCGAAATTCCGGCCAGTGAGGTCAAACTGGACGGCAACAAGGTGGTGCTCGGCTTTAAGTCGATCAAGGCCCGCTTTGAGGGCGAACTGACCGATAAGGACACACTGACGGGCACGTTCACGCAAGGGGCGGCTATTCCGCTGACCTTAAAGCGCGGTGAGACGATTGCCGAAACACCAGCCGCTGCCGCAGAACCGCTGACCCTGGCCTTGTTGCAAACCCTAAGAACCGGGGCCGGGACGCCGGCTCTGGGGGCTGCCGCTCAAGTTAAGGGCAAAGCTGCGGTTATTATTGTCAATGGGGCGCGCTCATCTGAGGACGAAATCGCCGTTCAGTCAACCGATCAGTGGCACTGGGGCTCAATCACCAAGTCCATGACGGCCACACTTGTTGCGCGTCTGGTCGAGGCGGGTAAGGTCAGTTGGGACACCCGCGTGGGGTCAGTGTTCACAAAAGACATCAACCCCGCCTATCTTGACGCGACGTTTCGGCATTTGCTTAGTCACCGGGCGGGTTTGCAGCCCAATATCGATATGTTCCATCTCATGGGCTATTCGCGCGATCCGTTGCCCGATGCCCGTGAGGAGCGCAAACGGTATACTCTGACGGCGCTGAAACAAAAGCCGGTGGGGGCTCTGGCCGAGACAATGGTTTATTCTAATAATGGCTATATAGTTGCCGGGGCCATGCTGGAAGACATCACCGGCCAGTCATGGGAAACCCTGATCAAGGCCTATGTTTTTGAACCTCTGGGTCTGACCTCGGCCGGTTTTGGCGCGCCGGGGCGGGCGGGCATGATCGATCAGCCGCTCGGCCATGCAGTCTTAGGCAAAACACGCAAACCGGCTCCGGTCGGGCCCAGAATTGCCAATGATAATCCCGTGGCACTTGGGCCTGCCGGGCGGGTGCATATGTCGCTGACCGACATGCTCACCTATCTGTCCGTCCATCGCGACCAGCCGGAAACATTTCTGAAAACGGCCTCATGGCAGACCCTGCACACGCCGCCGTTCGGCGGTGACTATGCTATGGGTTGGGTGGTGCGCAAAGATGGCGTCCTATGGCACAACGGATCGAACACCGTCTGGTACTGCGAAGTCATGGTAGACCCAAAAGCCGGTGTGGTCTGCGCCAGTGCGGGCAATGACGCCGCGCCGGAAACGCAAAAAGCGGTATCAACGGCTCTGATGAGTGCGTGCGCCGCTGTCTTGCCCTAGCTCAGACTTATCCGCCACCTGATCCCCGCATCATAAGGGCCGTTTAGCCTCAGAAGCTGGTTTTCCAGCAGAGGCTTAAACTATGCCCTATTCCCGCGATCGCGATCAGTTCCCGTCTTCCATGCCGACGCCGCAGAGTCAGGCGCGGCGCAAACATCCGATTACGCCCGGTGCGTCCGACCTTGATCCCTATGCCAAGGCCGTAGTGGTCCATGTCACCGGTGGCGGCCGCGCCAGCATCACCTACATCCCGACCGACAATGATGATACCCAGACCGTAACGGTCGAAGTGGCTGATGGCTGGGTCTCCGATACCTCGGTGCGCAGGGTATCGGCCCTGTCGGTGGTGGCCAGCGGCACGGCCAGCGTGTGGGGGCTATATAACTAATGCCCTCATTAGGATTAAAGCTGCCGCAGGTATCCGCCTTGCGCAGGCGGCGTGGTGTGAGCGGGCCGGTGGTGCCTGACCTGCCGATCTGGCGCGCCGCCCGTGCGGCGGTTACGGCGGGTGAGCGCAATGCCCGTATCCTGTGCATCGGCGATTCCACCACGGCGGGGCACGGGGCCTATGCGGCCGGCATGGGGGACAATAATAAGGCGGGGGCCTGGCCCACCCAACTGGCCGCTCTTATTAATGCCCGCGGCGGTACAGCGTCGTGGTCTTCGATCATAGGCAATAATAACGCCTCTGACACACGGCTTTATGATAACCAGGTGACCTTTCCTTCCGGTCAGGGCTGGAACTTTTCAACCGCTGCCGGTGTCGCCGGATCGACCCTGGGCGGTTACCATACAACCGCATCCGTCCATAGCCCGCCGTCGAAATACAATTTCGCGCCGATAAATGCCTGCGATACGTTTGAGGTCTATAACCCAAAAGCGGGGGGCAATGCGCGGGCGTGGATTTTGAGCGTCAATGATGGCGCTGATCTGGCAACGGTCTCGAATATGCAAACCCCATCGCCGCCGGGGGCGTTTGAAAAATATACCCTGACTACAGCTATGGGCGCCAATGTGCTCAATATTCGGGCGCAGAACACCGAGACCACCTATCTGGCCGGGATCATCGCCTATAATTCGGCGGTCAGGGAAATATCGGTGCTCAATGCGGGCTGGTCGGGGGCCAAGGCCTCCGATCTCAACAATGGCTCCGGTTATGCCTATGGCCCGGTCAATGCCATCAGCGTCTATGATCCTGATCTGGTGATTATCAATATCGGCATCAATGACGCTAATCAGGCCTCGCCCACGGCGACGGCCACGTTTATAAGCCATGTTCAGGCCGTCATTGCTGCGGCCAAGGCGGCGGGCACTGATGTGGTGTTGATGGCCCCGACCCCAATCGGCAGCAGCTATGCCGCCAATCTCAATACGCTGTCGGCTGCGATTTTGGCCCTTGGGGCCACGAACAGTTTGCCGGTCATCGATCTGCGTGCACGGTTTATCGATTATGCTACGGCTAATGGGGCTGGCTGGATGCGTGATACCCTGCACCCTAATGTCAGCGGTTATGCCCAGATCGCCACGGCGGTTGCTGATCTAATCTATAACTGATCGGGTACATTGGTGCGCAGTTCGTCCAGCCAAATCTTGGCGGTCGCATCGGACGGGGCGCGCCAGTCTCCGCGGGGGCTGAGCGCGCCGCCGGAGATCAGCTTTGGGCCGTTGGGCACGGCTGAGCGTTTGAACTGCGACGTTGTGAAGAACCGCCACAGGAACACCTCCATCCACTTTTTGATTTCGGCCAGAGTGTAGCTGCGCTTTTTATGGTCGGGATAATCCTGCGGCCATTGGCCAGCGTCCTTATCGTTCCACGCCTGCCAGGCCAGATAGGCGACCTTTGACGGCTTCAGGCCATAGCGCGTGATGTAGTACAGGGTAAAGTCCTGAAGCTCATAGGGGCCGACCTTATCTTCGGTCTTTTGCAAGGCCCCGTCGGCCCCGACCGGCACCAGTTCCGGCGAAATCTCGCGCTCCAGCACTGATTTCAAAATCCGTCCGGTACGGGCGTCGAACTCCTTAGTCGCCGCCCAACGGATCAGGTGCTGGATCAGGGTCTTAGGCGCGCCGCAATTGACATTGTAATGGCTCATGTGATCGCCGACGCCGTAGGTCGACCACCCAAGCGCCAGTTCGGACAGATCGCCGGTGCCAACCACAAAGCCCTTTTTCTCACCAGCCAGCCGGAACAGGAAATCGGTGCGCAGGCCTGCCTGCACGTTCTCGAAATTGATATCATAGACCGGCTTGCCTTCACCGTATGGATGGCCGATGTCCATCAACATGCGCTTGGCGGCCGGGCGGATATCGAGGGTTTCGCCGGTGATGCTCAGCGCCTTCATCAGCTTGAGCGCATCGGTCTTGGAGCCCAAGGTCGTGCCAAATCCGGGCATGGTGTAGCCGTGGATATTCTCGCGCGGAATTCCCAGCCGGTCGAACGCCTTGCACGCCACGATCAGGGCGTGTGTGGAATCCAGCCCGCCTGATATGCCGATAACGACATGCTTTGTGCCGGTCGATTCCAGTCGCTGCATCAGGCCATGAACCTGAATATTGAACGCCTCATAGCAGTCTTCATCAAGGCGGTGTTTGTTAGAGGGTACATAGGGAAAGCGCGGTACGTGGCGATGAAAATCGCTCAGGTCGTGGGGATGGTATTCAAAGAGCGCCGTCATCCGGCTCCGGTCGCTAAGTGTTTGCCTGGTGTCATTAAAGGTGCCTGTGCGCAGCCGTTCCTGCACGATACGGTCAACATCGACATCAGCAAAGGTCAGGGTTCCGCTGGCGAACCGTTCGCCTTCGGCCAGCAGGTTACCCATCTCATAAATCAGCGATTGCCCGTCCCACGCCAGATCCGTCGTTGATTCGCCCGGGCCCGCCGCGCTGTAGGCATAGGCACAGAACAGACGTTCTGATGCCGACGCGCACAGATTTTTACGGGCGCGGGATTTCCCAATGACAACAGGTGAGGCCGAAAGGTTGACAATGATCGTTGCACCATTGAGCGCTGACTGCGTTGCGGGTGTTTGAGGGGCCCAAAGATCTTCGCAAATTTCAACCCCGAACGTAAAGGCTTCGAAAGCGCGCGCCTGAAAGGTCTGGTTTGTGGTGACATACGCACTGTCGCCAGCCAGCTCAATCGTCGTTCCGGTCAGGTCGGCACCTGAGGCAAAGTATCGACGCTCATAATATTCACGATAGTTGGGAAGATAGGTTTTGGGCACGACGCCCAACACACGCCCACGATCAATGACTATCGCACAATTATACACGGAGCCGTCAATTTGAAGGGGGGCCCCAACCACCATAACGGCGCGGAGTGCTTGCGTTGCCTGAACCAGATCACTGACGGCTTGTTTGGCTGAGTCCTGTAACGTCTGCTGTAAAAACAGATCATCCAGCGAATAGCCGGTCAGGCTCAGTTCCGGGAAGACCACCAGGTCAGCGCCGGCCGCATCTGCGCGTTGGGCCAGCCGCAGATGTTCGGCCAGATTGGCCTGAGGATCGGCCAGATGCACCTTTGGGGTCACGCAGGCAATGCGCACAAAGCCATGAGAGGTGGATATGTCAAATTTTGGCATTTTTAAGATCTTTTGTGACGCGTGTTCGGCCATATAATGTGAATTTTAGACCAAAATTCATTATCAGGTAGCTATAAAATATGAAAAATTGTCAAAAATAATGATTTTATGAAATATGGATTGTAGAATATTGAAATATCATATCATATGAAATTAAAAGCCGTGCTTACGGGGATGTATAAAACTGCCCCTCAGAACCGTTGGTGCGGCCTTTTTTGTAGATGGAATGTAAAATCCGGTGCTAAGGGAAGGCCTCGTTTGCCCAACCGTAATCGGAATACCCATGAGTTTGACGTTTGACGATGTAAAGGCCGCCGCCCAGCGCATCGAAGGCCACGTACTAAAGACGCCGTTCGCCTATTCCCAGCGCTTGAGTGCCGTCACCAAGGTCAGCCTCTGGGTCAAGTACGAAAACCAGCAGATGACCTCCGCGTTCAAGGAGCGTGGCGCACTGAACAAGTTGGCGCAACTGACCGACGAGGAGCGCGCACGCGGTGTCTATGCGGCGTCAGCCGGCAATCACGCGCAAGGCTTAGCCTATCATGCCACGCGTCTTGGGATTCCGGCGACCATTGTCATGCCGCAGGGCACGCCGTTCGTGAAAATCCAGAAGACCCAGAGCTTTGGCGCCAAGGTGGTGATTGCCGGCGCCAATTACGACGAATCGTCGGCTCACGCGCAGGATCTGTGCCGCGAAGCCGGGGCCGTCTATGTTCACCCGTTTGACGACTATGATGTCATGGCGGGGCAGGGCACTCTGGCGATTGAGATGCTGGAGGCTGTGCCGGATCTGGATGTCATGCTGGTGCCGGTCGGTGGCGGCGGGCTTATCGCCGGCATGGCGGTCGCGGCCAAGGCGATCAACCCTAAGATCAAGGTCATCGGTGTCGAGGCGGCCATGTATCCGTCCTTTGCGGCCAAGCGCAACCGTCAGAATGTCGTCTCCGGCGGGGCGACGATTGCCGAAGGCATTGCGGTCAAGGAAGTCGGCGAACTGACCTTTGAGGTCGCCAATCCCTTGGTAGACGATGTCATCGTGATCGACGAATCCGATATCGAACGCGGCATCGCCATGTTCGTCAATGTCGAGAAGACCGTCTCCGAGGGCGCAGGGGCTACGGGCCTTGCGGCGGTTCTGCGCCACGCCGAACGGTTTGCAGGCCAGAAAGTCGGTCTCGTGCTTTGTGGCGGCAATATCGATCTGCGCCTGCTGGCCAGCGTGCTTCAGCGTGAGCTGGTGCGCGAAAAGCGCCTGGTGACCTATCGCATACTGGGCGACGACCGTCCGGGCATGCTGTCACGCATGGCCGATGTCATATCTGATAAGGGCGGCAATATCGTCGATGTGGCGCACAATCGCCTGGTGCTGGATGTGCCGGCCAAGGGGGCCGAGTTCGACATCATGGTCGAGACCCAGGACGCCCGCCATGCCTATGAAATCGAAGAAGCTTTGCGGAGAACGGGCTATGCGCTCAGAATGGATTAAACGTGCGATGGCGGCGGTTGCCGCTGTTAGCGTCATGGCGGTCGCGGCCTGCAACAAAGGCCCTGATCCGGTCGCGGTGGCGGCCAATGCCGAAGCCGGTAAGGCGTTCCTTGAGAAAACCGCCAAGGAAGAGGGCGTTAAGCCGCTCGAAGGCGGCATGTACTATAAGGTCGTGTCGTCACCGGCTCCGACCGCGCCGCAACCGGCGGTGACCGATACGGTCAAGGTGCACTATGAGGGCACGCTGATCGACGGCACCAAGTTTGATTCGTCCTATGATCGCGGTGTGCCGGCAGCGTTTCCGCTCAAAGGGCTGGTTAAGGCCTGGCAGATCGCTATCCCTAAGATGCACAAAGGCGATACCTGGATGCTCTATGTCCCGGCTGAAATGGGTTACGGCGATCAGGCGATGGGCCCCATTCCGGCGGGTAGTGTGCTGGTGTTCAAGATCGAACTGATCGACATTCAACCCAAATAGCTGACCAAGTAAATTAAGCGGCCCTTATACGCACCGGCGTCGATTTAAACGCCGGTGTGTGGCTGCGCGGATCGACGGCGGTGCCGGTCAGAATATTGGCCTCCGGATAATAGGCCATGACCGAGCCGCGCGCGATATCAAAGGCGCGCACGGTGACGTTTTCCATGATCCCATGATCGGAGCTAAGGGTTGCCTTACCGCCGTCACTGAGGCCATGTTCCGCCAGATCCGCCACATTCATCATGACGCTCCAGCGATCGTCCATACCGCGGTAGCTGTCCTTATACTCATAGACGATGGTGTTGAACTGGCCTTCTGAGCGCACCGTGGTCAGCAGCAAAGTGTCCCCACGCACCGGCGGCAGAGGCCGGGTAATAAAGCGGGCCTTACCGTCAGGTGTATGAAATTCCGGTGTGTGCATCAGCCGGCCGCGCACATGAAATTCGCGCTTGGCGACATCGATATCGGCAAGGTCTTCGAGACCGGGAACAATTTTAGCAATGGCTTCACGAATGGTTTTGTGGGCTTTAAAGGCCTGAAAATCGACGGGTGAGTCCGGCATCAAGCGCGTAGCCAGATCGCACAAAATATCGCTTTCCGGCCGCACAGTTTTCAGGCGCGTAATCCCGCCGTCCGACAGGCGCACATAGTTGAACATCGATTCCTGCGTGGTCGGCTGCCATTCTTCGTCGCGGGCCGTGACCGGCAGGATCAGGGCTTCGGAATCATCGATACCGTGGATATGGCCCTTGTTGAGCGTGGTGGTCAGATAGAGTTTAAAGCCCACCTGACTGAGCGCCTCCGCCGCCCATGAACTGTCTGGGTTAGCCTCATAAAGGTTGCCGCCCATTATCAGGGCCGCATCCATCTTACCGTCTGCTGCCGCCTTCATGCAGGCCATTGTATCAAGGCCGGTCTCAACGGGCAGGGTGAGTCCAAAGGCCGCTTCCATCTTCGCCATAACCTCTTTGGCCAGCACGGGCTTGACGCCAATGGTGCCGATACCCTGGACATTGGAATGGCCACGCAGCGGCAAAAGACCCGCGCCCACTCGCCCGATCTGGCCGCGCAGCAGGGCGAGGTTGGCGATATATTCGACATTATCGACGCCGTTCAGGTGATGGGTAATGCCCATGCCCCAGGCAAACACAGCCGATTTGGCCTTTGAGTAAAGAGCCGCCACCCGCTCAATATCGGCGCGCGTCAATCCCGTCGCGGCTTCGATCTCGTCCCAGCCGGTCGCCTCTATGTCGGCGCGGAACGCTGCGAAATCATGGCTATGCTGCGCAATAAAGTCGGTGTCCTCGGCCCCTGCGGCCAGCACGGCCTTGGCCAGCCCTTTGAGGACGGCCATGTCCGAGCCGATGCGCGGTTGCAGGTAATCCGAGGCGATAAAGTCTCCGCCCTTGAGCATGGATTTCGGGCTTTTGGGGATGGCGAATTTGACCAGTCCGGCTTCTTTGGCCGGATTGATGATCACCACTTCGCCGCCGCGTTCCCGGCATTTTTTAAGCTGATGGATAAAGCGCGGATGGTTCGATGATGGATTGGCCCCGATCACCAGAATGAAATCACACAGGCTTAAGTCTTCCAACTCAACCGTCGAGGTGCCGGTACCGATGGTGGTGCCAAGCCCTACACCGGTCGCCTGATGGCAATAGTAGGAGCAGTTATTGACATTGTTGGTGCCAAAAGCCCGCGCCAACAGTTGCAGCACAAACCCGGCCTCATTGGATGACCGGCCTGATGAATAGAAAAACGTCCGCTCAGGTGTTGTGGCCAAAAACCGGCGCGCCGCCAGATCCAGCGCGTCATCCCACGATATCGGCTCGAAACGGTCAGCATAACGGGATTTGTAAATAGGCGTCGATAGCCGCCCCAGATGTTCAAGCTCATGGCCATCCAGTTCACGCAGATCGGCCAGAGAATGGGTTAGAACTTCAACCGGAATGCCCGGCTGAATATCAGTCGACTGGGCCTGAATCGATTTGTTGCAGACGGAGGGGAACTCATCCAGTTCATTGGTCATGCCGCCGCGCTGCCCGCCCATGCCCAGCCCGCAGGCCTTGCAGGTATTGTGGGCGGTCAAGGCCTTGGCGGTGTTTTCCAAGCCGATGCGGCGGGCGGTTTTGAGCGCATAGAGCACTTTTTTGGGGCCACCGCCGACAATGGGTTTGTTCATCCTATCCTCCGCCGTGCAACAGACGGTGTACGCAAGGTTACTTGGTGGCTCTGTCCATCGCGTCACCAACCGATTCGATGTCGCGGCCAACGCCTTTGACGGTGTTGCAGGCTGACAGAACCGGCAGGGTAGCGATGAGGGCGATGATCAGCAGACGTTTCATGGGGCAACCTCTGAATAAAAAAAGGGACTCCATTGGTAAGACGGAGCCCCTGAATTAGCAATATATTTTGGTAGCTTACGCGACCGGGAAGCCGCGTTTGCGCATCAGGGGCGCAATGCCCGCATCGCGACCGCGGAAGTTACGATAGGCTTCTGCTGGATCGACCGTATTGCCGCGGCTTAAGACTTGCCGGACCAGCTTATCGGCCACGGTCTTGTCGTAGAAACCGCCTGCCTCGGTGAAGGCTTCGGCGCAGTCAGCGGTTAAGGTGTCTGACCACAGGTAGGAGTAATATCCGGCCGAATAGCCATCGCTTGAGAAGACATGGCCAAACTGCGGCGTGCGGTGGCGCATGACGATTTCGGACGGCATGCCGAGCTTGGTCAGTTCCTCACGCTCGAACTTATCGGCGTCGATATCGGCCCCGCCCGCCAGGTGCAGCTTCATGTCGATCAGGGCCGAAGCCAGATATTCGACCGTCCCGAAACCCTGATTGAAGGTGTCGGCCTTTTCGATCTTGGCGACCAGATCGGCGGGGATCGGCTTGCCGGTTTCAACATGCAGGGCGAATTTGTTGAGCACTTCGGGGGTGCCCAGCCAGTGCTCATTGAGCTGTGACGGATATTCGACATAGTCGCGCGCCACCGACGTGCCGGCCAATGACGGATAGGTGACGTTGGACAACAGGCCGTGGATAGCATGGCCAAATTCATGGAACAGGGTCGAGGCATCGTCCCAGGAAATCAGCACCGGCGAGCCATCGGCGGTTTTGATGAAGTTCGAGTTGTTGGACACGATGGTCAGGATGTCCTTGCCGTCCATGCGCGACTGCGAGCGGTAGGCGTTCATCCATGCGCCGGAGCGCTTACCCTGACGGGCATAGGGGTCGAAATAGAACAGCCCGATGAGTTTACCGGCGCGGTTAACTTTCCAGACGCGGACATCTTCGTGATAGACCGGCACATCGGTGATGGGCTCAAAGCTGAAGCCGTAAATTTGACCCGACGCCCAGAACATGCCCTCGACCAGCTTGTCAAGCTGCATATAGGGCTTGATGGCGTTTTCATCGAGGTCGTAGCGGGCTTTACGCACCTTTTCAGCATAGAAGCGGTAATCCCACGGGGCGATTTTGATTTTGGTGCCTTCTGCATCCGCGATCTTTTGCATGTCGGCCACTTCTTCCTTCACACGGGCAACCGCGGCAGGCCAGACGGCTTCCATCAGCTTAGTGGCATTGTCGGGCGTCTTGGCCATAGCGTTTTCCAGCCGCCAGTGAGCGTGGGTGGCATAGCCTAGCAATTGCGCGCGCTCAAACCGCAGCTTCAGAATCTTGGAAATCAGGGCGTTGTTATCGTGCGCCCCACCATTATCACCACGATTGACGAAGGCCTTCCAGATGATCTCGCGCGCACCACGATCAGTGCCAAAGGTCAGGAACGGATCAGCGGCTGAGCGGGTATTGACGATGCCGTACTGACCATCTTTGCCATTCTTTTTGGCAGTGGCGGCAGCACTATCGATATAGGCCTGCGGCATACCGTTTAACTGCGCCTTGGTCAGATAGGTGACCTGTTCTTCGTCGTGCAGCAGGTTGTCGCTGAACTGGGTAAACAGTCCGGCCAGTTCTTTGTTGATCTCAGCGATACGAGTCTTGGCGGCGGGCGACAGCTTGGCGCCTGAGCGCACAAAGCCGATATAGGTGACCCACAACAGACGCTTTTGTTCCGGCGTCAGGTTCATCTTGTCCTGATTTTGATAGACGCTCTCGACCCGCTGAAACAGGGCTTCATTCTGGCTGATCTCGTCGCTGAAGGCCGCCAGTTTCGGACTGATGACCTTGGACGCGGCCTGAACTTCGGGGGAGGACAGATTGCCGCTCCAGATACCGTAATAGGTATAGACGCGCTCAACCGCCTGCCCCGATTTTTCGAGGGCGACGATGGTGTTTTCAAACGTCGGCATGGATTTGACGCGGGTAATGGCGTCGATTTCCTTGCGCTGCATAGTCATGGCGTCATCAAACGCCGGCTCGAAATCCGAGACCTTGACCTTATCAAACGCCGGGACGCCACCATAGGGGCCGGTCCATACTGCCGTCAGTGGATTAGCGGCGGGTCCTTGCGCAAAGCCAACGGTGGGGGCTGCGGCAGCGGCGGCCATAAGGCCCAAAGTCGTGCGGCGGTCGATGGTCATGAATAATCCTCGTTATTTGTCACAATCGTCACAATAGAAATCATATGGGCGCTAAGCTGGCAAGTCACAAGACATATGGACGCGAACCGGGGCTTAGCTTAAGCATGGCCGTACGTGTTTGGCGAATTACGGATAGTTCAGATTATGGCGATTGGCGTTTTTGATTCCGGTGTTGGCGGGCTTACCATCCATCGGGCCCTGGTTGAGCGTTTGCCGTCTGCCGATTTTATCTATCTGGCCGATCAGAAACATGCCCCATACGGTGAACGGACGGGTGAAGACATCGTCAATCTGACCCGTCAAGGCTGTGAAACCCTGTTCGATCAGGGCGCGTCGCTGATTATACTGGCGTGTAATACGGCCTCGGCTGTGGCGCTACGGCGGCTGCAATCGACCTGGCTTTCCGACTATCGCAAAACCGCCGGACGACCGGTCAATGTGCTGGGCATTATCGTCCCGACCATTGAGGCCGCGACCGGCCTGCCGTGGGAGCATGAGGCTGAACGGCGTGGGCCGAAGATTGAAAACCTCGATATTCTGGGCCTGTTCTGCACTCGCGCGACGGCCAATTCACGCGTCTATGAGATCGAAATCGATAAGCGCCGTCAGGATCTGGCGGTTTTTGCTGAACCCTGTCCGGGGCTGGCCGATATGATCGAGCAGGGGGCGGATCGTGAGGCGTTGAAAGCCAAGATCGATAGTCATGTGGCGGCCCTCAAGGCCCGCATCGGGCGTGCGCCTGACCGGGCCATCCTGGGCTGCACCCACTATGAAATCGTCGCCGACCTGTTCAAAGCGGCTTTACCCGCCACCACTACCCTGATCCATCAACCGTCTTCGGTGGCCGAGGCGATGGGCCGCTACGTTGAACGCCATCCGGAATTTGATATCGGATCGTCGGGCAAGCGGGTGTTCCTGACGACGGGTGAGCCGAAAACCCAGTCGGCCCTGATTGAAACCTTTTGGGGCGCGCCTCTGACCTTTTCAGCAGCACAGGTCGCGGCCGCATAAAAACGGTCACATATTGGCTTTATGGGGGAATAATGCTCCGTATCGCGCTCTTTTTCACGGTTCTGATGCTCGCCGCGCCGCAGGTGCAGGCGGCGGACGAAGACTGGAACCACACCGAAGTCGTGGTGGCGGCCAAGCGTCCGCCGGGGCCGGCCCTGTGGCGCGTCAAAAAGGGTGAGGCCGAGGTGGTGATCGTCGGCATCCTGCCGGTCTTTCCAAAATCGCAAGGCTGGAGCCCAAAACGCCTCGAAAATGCGTTGCGCGGCGCCAAGGTGCTGATTACCCCGCCCGATGCCAAGACCAGTGCGGGTGATGCGGTGCGGGTTTTGCGCACCAAGGGATTGCCGGGGAAGCAGACACTGAAAGATGTCTTGCCGCCTGATCTGAATGCCCGTTTTGAAGCGACGGCCAAACGGGCCGGGGTGTCGGCCAAATCCTTCGTGCGTGACAAGCCGGTGTGGGCGGGGGCGCGCTTGCGGCGTGAGGTGCTGGAAAAGCGCCGCCTGAGCGCCGATGAGCCGACCGATACGATTGTACGCATCGCCCGCAGGCAGGGCGTGCCGGTCAGGCCTGCGGGTAAGTATAAAACCGGGCCGGTGCTGAAAGACCTGAACCGCCTGAGCGACCAGGATAGCGAGGATTGCCTACGTTATACGCTGGGCGATATTGACTTCAATATGGACCGCGCCCCCAAAGCCGCCGCCGCCTGGGCGGTCGGTGATATCCGCACCGTGCGCGCTAACTATCAGGGCGGGGTGATGGCCGCGTGCCTTGAAGGCTCAGACGTCGGGACGGCCATGCTGGAGCGCAGCGTCGATGACATTGTGGGCGCCATCAATAGCGGTCTGCAAACACCGGGCAAGACGGTGGTGATTGTGCCGCTGTCGCCCCTGCTGCGCCAAGGCGGCGCGCTGGATCAGCTACAGGCGCGAGGGTTGAAGATCAGCGCACCGGAATAGTCGAATATTCAGGGTTTGGCATCTTTGCGCGCCATTTCGACGACCCGTGTTATGGCATCAATCACGATATCGGGGCGATTGCGCTGAATGAAATGTCCGGCATCGGGGATAAAGATAAATTCGCCGCGAGTTGAGCGCTTGGCCAGTTGTTCATGGCCCGCCCGCCAGCCAGTGGTAAATTCAGCGAAACCGGCATCCGAATAAGAGGCATCCCGATACATCCGTCCTGCCGACAGGACGACCAAAGGCAGGTCGCCATAATCGCGCCGAGTCAGGCGTTCTTCCCGCCACATCAGGCTTTCGGGATGCTCAGCGGATGGGAAATAGTTCAGCGATTGGGACAGTTCGGCTTCATGCCATTTGGGATCGATCAGGGCCTGAACTGTATAGGCCTTCTCGGTCTCAGACATGCCGCCCGGTAGTTTGAAGCAGCCTTTCAGATCATCGCCGGTGAGTCGTTTCTCCCGCGCCATCTGGGCACATTTGGCTAGTTCGCCATTGCCCTTATCGATATCTTCCACAAGCTTGCGCCGGTCTTCGGGATTAGCGGGATTGTTCTGACCGGCAAAACCCGGATCGACCAGAACAAGGCCTGCTACATGGTCAGGAAAGCGATTAGTGTAGAGGGTGCCGTAGAACCCGCCGATCGAATGGCCGACGATGACAATCGGTTTAGTCTCGCCACGTAATTTCAACAGAGTACGCAGATCATCCGTGGTCGACGTGCCGGTGATGGGCACCGTTGGCGGATCGCTCAGGCCAAATCCGGCGCGGTCGTACACACAGGTTCGGGTAATTTTGGCGATATAGGGTTGCACAAAGCGCCAGTTGGGAATGGCCCCTTCGCCGCCCTGATCAAACACGACCGTCGGAGAGCCTATGCCTTCGCAGGCCATGTGCATCCGCCGCCCCCTGCCGACATCCGTCAGTTGCGGTGTGAGTAGTTCAGGATTTATGTGGCTGTCGGCGGGCTTATAAGATGCCGGTGTTTGCGCTGTTGCTACACCGGACCAAATTGCGGCGAGCATAGCTGCCGTTATAACTCTGAACATAATCATCCTCCCGTTTTTAGGCGGGAGGGTGAACTATATAGGGTTGTAATTCAAGTTATCGCGCAAAAGTACACTGAGCGTTAGCGAGGGACTTTTGCGCGAGTTAAATTACTGTGCCGCCATCGTATCCGCCGGGGCTGAGGTGCGGATCA
Source organism: Asticcacaulis machinosus (assembly GCF_028550435.1). GTDB lineage: Bacteria > Pseudomonadota > Alphaproteobacteria > Caulobacterales > Caulobacteraceae > Asticcacaulis > Asticcacaulis machinosus. The sequence goes on from NZ_JAQQKV010000002.1 coordinate 1,008,289, forward strand.
GGTGATCAAAAGCCGACAGTCCGGCCTTAGAGCCTTCGCCCATAGCAATGATAATCTGCTTATAGGGCACGGTCGTGGCATCGCCCGCGGCAAACACACCTGACACAGACGTTTCAGCCCGGTCATTGATCTCGATCTCACCACGTGGCGACAAGGCGATGGTGCCTTTAAGCCATTCGGTGTTGGGCAGAAGGCCGATCTGCACGAAGATGCCTTCCAACTCAATCGTGTGGGCCGTGTCGTGGATGCGATCCTTATAGGCTAGGGAGGTGACCTTGGAACCGTCGCCATGAACCTCGGTCGTCTGGGCGTTGGTAATGACGGTCACGTTCGGCAGGCTATAGAGCTTGCGTTGCAGCACCGCGTCCGCGCGCAGTTCCGGTGCGAACTCCAGCAGGGTGACGTGAGCGACAATGCCCGCCAGATCGATAGCCGCTTCGACGCCGGAATTGCCGCCGCCGATGACCGCCGTGCGCTTACCCTTAAACAGCGGGCCGTCGCAGTGCGGGCAATAGGCCACGCCCTTGTTGCGGTACTGGTCTTCGCCGGGCACACCCATCTGACGCCAGCGGGCGCCGGTCGAAATGATGACCGTGCGCGATTTGACCGAGGCACCGTTTTCGAGTTTGACCTCGATCAAGCCACCGGGGACGCTGGCGGGGACTAAACCGACCGCCCGTTGCAGGTTCATGATATCGACGTCATATTCCTTGACGTGTTGCTCCAGCGCGCTGGCCAGTTTCGGGCCTTCGGTGTGGGACACGGAAATGAAGTTTTCAATCGCCATAGTGTCCAGCACCTGACCGCCAAAGCGTTCCGCGACCACACCGGTGCGAATGCCTTTGCGCGCGGCATAGATGGCCGAGGCTGCACCAGCCGGGCCGCCGCCGACGATCAGCACGTCAAATTCCGACTTGGCGTTGATCTTTTCGGCTTCACGGGCATGAGCGCCGGTGTCGATCTTGGCCAGAATTTCTTCCAGGCCCATACGGCCCTGACCGAACAGCTCACCATTAAGATAGATGCTGGGCACGGCCATGACCTGACGGGTCTCAACCTCCGACTGGAACAAGGCGCCGTCAATGGCAACGTGTTTGATCTTCGGGTTCAGCACGCTCATCAAGCTCAGCGCCTGCACCACGTCGGGGCAGTTCTGACACGTCAGAGAGAAATAGGTTTCAAAGCGCAGTTCGCCGTCGATATCGAGTGCCTTGACCTGCTCGATCACATCGGCTTCGACCTTGGGCGGATGGCCACCGACCCACAACAAGGCCAGCACCAGAGAGGTGAACTCATGGCCCATCGGCAGACCCGCAAAGGTTGCGGCCACTTCGGGGTTGTCAGCGCGCACGATATCAAAGGACGGCACGCGCTCACCGCCGGATGACACCTTGAGCGTCACCTTATCCGAGGCCGCCACGATATCTTCGAGCAGGTCAACCAGTTCGCGCGATTTTGCGCCATCATCAACATGCGCCACCAGTTCGATCGGCGTGCGCAGGTTTACCAGATAGGCTTTCAGTTGGGTCTTCATACCTGCGTCAAGCATGGCACGGCTCCAGTTTAAAAATCAGGGGAAAATCATTGTCTATATTCAGGCTCCGTAAAGCCTGGATATGGAAAATGTGAAAAGCGCCCGCAGGCCGCCCCAGAAGAACTTTCCAAGGGGCGCTTTTCTCAACGTCAAAGGGGGCGCATGGGGGAAAGATTGTTTCCCCCATGACCACTAGATCTTGCCGACGAGGTCGAGCGAAGGTGCTAAGGTCTTTTCGCCTTCTTCCCACTTGGCCGGGCACACTTCGCCGGGGTGAGACGCGACGTATTGCGCGGCCTTGACCTTACGCAGCAGTTCAGAAGCGTTACGGCCAACGCCTTCGGAGGTGATTTCCATGAACTGGATGATGCCTTCAGGGTCAACCAGGAAGGTGGCGCGGTCAGCCAGACCTACGCCCGGACGCATCACGTCAAAATTGTTGGTGATGGTGCCGGATTGATCGCCGACCATGTAGTAGTTGATCTTGCCGATAGCGGGCGAGGTGTCGTGCCAGGCCTTGTGCGAGAAGTGCGTGTCGGTCGAGACCGAATAGACTTCGACGTTCAGGTCCTTAAGGGTCGGGTAGATGCCGGCCAGATCTTCGAGTTCAGTCGGGCAGACAAAAGTAAAGTCAGCCGGATAGAAGAAGAAGATCGACCACTTGCCCTTGGTGTCGGTGTCGGAAATGTCGACGAACTTGCCTTCTTTATAGGCAGTGGCTTTGAACGGCTTGATGGGGGTGTTGATGAGCGCCATTGGTCTTCCTCGTGGTTGTGCAGTGCAGAAGTCACGGTTATTCCCAAAAGCGCCTCAAAAATCAAATCTATTTTATTTTAAATTTGTATAGATTTTTCTTATTGAGCCGCCTGCGGAATAATTTGAGCAATGCGCCCGTTTTCGGCGCGGATAACGGAAGAAATCGCATTGACCACGGCCGCGATTTTCAAGGCCGCCTGAACCTGCACATTGCTCATGCCGTGGCCCCGCAGGACTTTTTCGTGGGAATCCAGACACAGGCCACAACCATTGATGGCTGAAACCGCCAGTGACCAAAGCTCGTAATCAAGCTTAGGCACGCCCGGATTGGCCAGAACGTTCATGCGCAGGCTTGCGCGCAAGGATGCGTATTCCTGATTGTGCATCAGGTGCAGCGACCGGTAATAGACATTGTTCATAGCCATAATGGCGGCCGCAGAGCGGGCGGCGTCGGCGGCTTCGTCTGATAAAACGGCAGCGCTGGCGGCCTCAATATGCTGGATGACGTCGGCAACGCCTACGGCATAGGCGCAGGACAGAAATGTACCCCATTTCTGCTGTTCGCTAAGCAGGGTTTCATCAGCCAGATTGGTCAGATTAACCGAAAGGTCACGGGCATAGGCGGGTAATAAACGCGTAAGAGCTTCGAGCGACATATCGTTTTCCTCCAGTATTTTCTAAAGGTAATATAGGCCTCTTTTGCGATTTGTGCAGGTGTTTGGTCTGCGGCAAGAGCGCACAATGTGTTCAAATAATTTTGATTGATTTTGCATGTGCGATAAGTTTCCCTTATATGGAAGCCATGTTACCAACGCTCAGACAACTTCAGTATCTCAAACTGCTGGCCCACCACCAAAGCTTCATGGCGGCTTCCGAAGCGGCCCATGTGTCACAACCGGCCCTGTCGTCCGGCATAGCCGAGCTAGAGAAAATTCTGGGGGCGCGGCTGGTTGACCGGGCGCGCGGACAGGTGATCCTGACCAAGGTCGGCGAAGAAACCCTCAAACGCGCCGAAGATATTCTGGCGCGGGCCGAAGATCTGGTTGAGGCGGCTCAGGCCGCTAATCATCCGTTATCGGGCCGGTTCCGGCTGGGGGTTATCCCGACGGTGGCGCCCTATCTGCTGCCCAAGGCCCTGATCAGGCTGCGGCAGGATTTCCCGCATCTGAAGCTGTTCCTGCGCGAAGACCAGACGGCGCGGCTGATTTCGGCGCTGAAAAGCGGATCGCTCGATGCCGCTATTATTGCGCTGCCCTATGACTTGGGCGGACTGGATCACGCCTTTATCTGTAAGGATGCGATCGTGGCGGCGACGCCGTGCGATCATCCATTAGCGCGTGGCAGCAGCATTTCTCCGGATGATCTGAAACATGAGGAACTGATCCTGCTGGAAGATGGCCACTGTCTGCGCGACCATGCGCTGGGGGCTTGCCAGTGGAGCGGGGCCAGCGTCGATATGACCGGCCCGCAGACCCTGGCGGGTGGGTTTGCGGCGACCTCGCTCAATACGCTGGTGCAGATGGTCGGGTCTGGCCTTGGGGTGTCGCTGTTGCCGGCTATGGCGGTTGAGGCAGGCCTTGTAGGCAGCAGTGAAGTTTCAATCCGTCCACTGGCGTCCGATAAGGCGTTCCGCGATATCGTCGTCATCTGGCGCGCCGGGTCATCGCGTGCCGCCGAAGCGCGTCTGCTGGCCAAGACCTTGCAGACGTGATGGCAATTTGTTATAACTTTTGTTATAACGAGGTGTGTCATGGAACTCAAAATAACGAAAATCGGAAACTCTTTGGGGGTTATACTACCCAAAGAGGTTGCTGGGCACCTTAAGGTCGATAAGGGCGACAGCCTGTGGTTAAATGAATCTCCGGCAGGTTATACCTTAACGCCTTACGATCCAGAATTTAGCGTCCAAATGGATGCCGCCCGCGCCATTATGAAAAAGCGCCGTAATGTGCTGCGGGAATTGGCTAAGTGAGCGAATATCGCTGGCTCAGGGAAGATACGCTCTTAGCTATTCATGACGAACAACTTGCCGAACATGGCGGGCTGGCAGGGATTCGTGATCTGAAGCTTTTGCAGTCGGCGGTGGCGCGTCCGCAGCAGATCAGGCATTATGGGCAGCCCGATATTGCTGAATTGGCAGCGGCCTATGGTTATGGCATATCGCGCAATCATCCCTTTATGGATGGTAATAAGCGCACGGCTTTCGTATCAATCGAACTCTTTCTGCTTTTAAATGGTTTTGAGTTAACGGCGGATGATGCCGCCTGTGTGCTAACGATGCTAAGTGTTGCGAGCGGTGATATTACCGAAGTCACATTTGCAGACTGGATCAGAACGCATCTAAGCCCAACTTAGGCTTTTTCAACAAACCCCTACAGTTTTGCGCATTTTGCGACTATATAGCCGCCTATGACCCGTCCGTTTCTGAAGATGCCAATCCCTTTTTTAAAAATGAACGGCCTTGGCAATGATTTCATTGTCATCGATGCCCGCGATACTGGCTTTTCACCGCGCCCGGACGATATCCGCGCGTGGGGTGACCGTGCGTCGGGCATTGGCTTTGATCAGTTGATCGCCATCGAAGGGTCTGAGATCGGCGATGCGTTTATGCGGGTATGGAATTCCGATGGCGGCACGGTCGAGACCTGCGGCAATGCCCTGCGTTGTGTTGGCTGGGTTCTGGATAAAGATGGCGGTGATCTGACGATTGACACTCTGGGCGGGACGACGACGGCCAGGGTGCTTGAGGCGGATGCCCGCACCGGCATGGTCAGCGTCGATATGGGTAAGCCACGGCTTAACTGGGAGGAAATCCCGTTAAGCGAAGAGATGGACACGCTGCGGCTTGAACTACAAATCGGGCCGATTGATGCGCCGCTATATCACACACCGGTGGCGGTCAGCATGGGCAATCCCCATGTGGTATTTTTTGTCGATGATGTGATGGCGGTCGATGTTGAAAAATCCGGCAGCCTGATCGAGCATCACCCGCTGTTCCCCGAAGGCGTGAATGTCGAATTTGCACAGGTGATTGACCGCAATACGATCCGCATGCGGGTGTGGGAGCGCGGGTCGGGCATCACTAAGGCCTGCGGCACGGGTGCCTGTGCGACCTTAGTCGCAGCCGCCCGCCGTGGCCTGACTGAACGCCACGGCAATGTCATCATGGATGGCGGCCCGCTGCATATCCTGTGGCGCGCCGCGGATGATCATGTCATCATGACCGGGCCGGTTGAGGTTGAATTTGAGGGCCAGCTTGATGGCTGATACCCTGCATCCCCATCATCACGAACATGAGGCGTTGAACGAGACGCCCGACACACCGGTTAATGTCGCTACCGGCGTTGAAGTCGTGACGTTCGGATGCCGGCTGAATTCCTATGAATCCGAAGTGATCCGTAAAACCGCTGCCGGAGACGGGCTGGACGGGGCGATCATCTTCAACACGTGCGCGGTCACTAACGAAGCCGTGCGTCAGGCGCGTCAGGCCATCCGACGGGCGCGCAAAGAAAACCCGGACGCTAAATTGATCGTTACCGGCTGTGCAGCCCAAACCGATCCGGATACCTTTGCAAATATGCCTGAAGTCGATTTCCTGATCGGCAATGGCGATAAGGCCAAGGCCGGCTCATACTCCCTGACACCAGATAGTGCGCGCATTGTCGTCAATGATATTTTCTCTGTTAAGGAAACGGCGGGTCATCTGATTGACGGTCTGAAAGATCGTGCCCGCGCCTATGTCGAGGTGCAAAATGGCTGTGATCATCGCTGCACATTCTGCATCATCCCCTATGGCCGCGGTAATTCGCGCTCGGCGGCCGCCGGTGATGTGGTAGGCCAAATTCAACGGCTGGTCGGCGAAGGCTATAACGAAGTCGTCCTCACCGGGGTCGATATGACCTCATGGGGGGCTGACTTGCCCGGTACGCCGCAACTGGGGCATCTGGTGGCGCGTATCCTGAAACATGTTCCGGAGCTTAAGCGTCTTCGGTTGTCGTCCATAGATGCAGCGGAGATTGACGATACCTTGCTGCGCGCCTTTGCCGAGCAAGAGCGTCTGGCGCCTTATCTGCATCTGTCGCTGCAACACGGCGACGATATGATTTTAAAGCGCATGAAGCGCCGCCATAGTCGCGCGGACAGCATAGCTCTGGTCGAAAAAATCCGGGCGGTGCGTCCGGATATTGCTTTTGGGGCAGATATGATCGCGGGCTTCCCGACTGAGACCGATGAGCATTTTGCGGGTGCCCTGTCGCTGGTCGATGACTGCGATTTAAGCTTTCTGCATGTGTTTCCGTTCAGTCCGCGCCCGCAAACGCCAGCCGCGAAAATGCCGCAGCACCCGCGCCCGCTGATCAAGGCCCGCGCCGAGCAATTACGCGCCAAGGGGGCGCAGGCCCTGATCCGTCACCTTGATAGGCAAACGGATCGTGAGGTCATGGCTGTGGTCGAAAAGTCCGGTTTTGCGCGTGCGCCTGATTTTACCGAAGTGACCTTTGCGGGCGAGGCGGCCGTCGGTGGGCTTGCGCGGATGCGCATAACCGGCCATGACGGTAAACGCGCGATGGCTGAGCTTATTTAAGTCTGGATATTTATGAGCGACGATAAGAAAAAAGGCGGATGGCTGTCGCGATTGACGCAAGGCCTGACCAAGACCTCGACTGAGATCGGCCAGCAAATCACTTCGGTTTTCACGCAAAAACCTCTGGATGAAAAGGCGCTCGAAGACCTTGAAGACCTATTGATCGAAAGCGATTTCGGGCCGCAGATTGCTGCCGATATTGCTCAAAAACTGTCGCAGCAGAAGTTCAACGATCCTAAGGACACCAACGCCATCAAGGCTGCGCTGGCCGATGCCATTGCCGATGAGTTAAGCGGGCGCGAAGACACATTTGACGCCCTGTCGGGCCCCAAGCCCTATATCGTTCTGTTTGTCGGGGTGAACGGGTCGGGCAAGACAACGACCCTGGGTAAAATTGCCGCTGATCTGACCTCGAAAGGGGCGCGGGTTCTGATCGTGGCGGGCGATACCTTCCGGGCAGCGGCCGTTGAGCAGCTTAAGGTCTGGGCGCAACGGGCGGGTGCCGATTTCATGGGCCGCAAAACTGGCGCCGATGCCGCGGGTCTGGCCTATGATGCTTGCGTGCGCGCCAAAGAAGAGAACTATGATGTGGTCCTGATCGACACCGCCGGGCGTTTGCAAAACAAACAGCAACTGATGGATGAACTGCTCAAAATTGTGCGGGTGATTAAAAAGGTCATCGACGGCGCGCCCCATGAAACCCTTTTGGTCTTGGACGCGACGGTCGGTCGCAATGCCTTGGCGCAGGAACAGATTTTTGGCCGTCAGGCTTTTGTGTCGGGCCTGGTTATGACCAAGCTCGACGGTACGGCGCGCGGCGGCATTCTGGTGCCGATCGCCAAGGCGTCTGACGCGCCCATTAAGCTGATTGGCGTGGGCGAAGATATCGATGATTTACAGCCGTTTAAGGCACGGGAATTTGCCCGTTCTATGGTCGGCCTTGAGCCATTAGGTTAATTCTTTCTCCCCGTATTGACGGGGAGAAGGTGGCGTTCGATTTGTCGAATGCCGGATGAGGGGCATTGCAGCCTCTTGATAAGTTGCCCCTCACCCTAACCCTCTCCCCGCGAGCAGGGAGAGGGAAATTATCGCAGGATTTGTTTATGTCTGAACCGCTGAAGAAAAACGAAACGACCGAACCTGAGCCGGTCATCGCACCGGTCGATGCTGACGCACCGGCGCCCGTGGCCACCAACTGGGTCAAGATGGCGATCGATTTTGGGGCGCCGTTGATTTTTGCGCTGGTGTTTTTCACCACCAAAAACTTCATCTGGGCGACCGCTGTATTGGTCGCCGGATCGGCGATTGCGCTGATCGCAGGATTTGTGCTGGAAAAGCGGCTGGCGATCATGCCGCTGATTGCGGGTGTGGCGGCGATCATTTTCGGTGGGCTGACGATCTATCTTAAGGACGAAAGCTTTATCAAGATCAAGCTGACCATCCTCAATGCCCTGTTCGGCGCCGTGCTGATCGGCGGGCTGGTGATGAAAAAGCAACCGCTAAAAGCCTTGCTGGGGGAGACGTTGAAACTGAAAGAGGACGCTTGGGGCAAGCTTACGCTCTATTATGCCCTGTTCTTTTTTGTGGTCGCCATTGCCAATGAGATTATCTGGCGTACCCAATCCAATGATTTTTGGGTGGTGTGGAAAGCGTCGCTGTTTTTCGTCACCATTGGCTTTTCATTGGCGCTGACGCCATTTCTGATGAAAAATATGGTGGGCATGGATAAGGAATAGGCAAGGGTTGTCCGTGTGCGGATGGAAATGTCGTAATTCTGATATATAATGGTGCTTAGATGCCGCCACGATTGGTTTCGAGGTGGGGAATCTATGAAAAAGCATAAGGTTAAGCGCGTTATGTCCGCGAAAAGCGTTCTCGAAGATTCACCCTCCCATTTGCTGCATCGGGTTTTGCAAATCGCCCTTGATATCTATGGTTCGGAAACGGGCGGTACGGCTCTGACCCAACGTCAGTATGCGCTGCTGAAGGCGCTGGAAGGTTCGGATGGCCTGACCCAGACCGATCTGGTGCGCTCAACAGGCATTGATCGCTCGACGCTTGCCGATATGGTCGCGCGTATGACGACCAAAGGGCTTCTGGCGCGCGAGAAGTCCGCCCTTGATGCCCGTGCCAATCTGGTGCGGCTGGCTGAGGATGGGGTGGCGGCCCTTGCCGATATGACGCCCAAGGTTCTGGCGGCCGATGAGAAAATTCTGTCGCTGCTGGCCCCGCCCAAGCGCGACAGCTTTGTCAAATTGCTGCGTAAAATCACGTCTGCCCGTGAGGCGGAACTAAGTGCGCCTGCCCCCTTGAGCGATGAAGAAAAGCAGGCGCTGAAAGCCGCGAAAAAGGCCGCCAAGGCGACCAAACCTAAAAAAGATAAGAAGCCGAAAAAGGCGAAAAAGGCTGAGAAATTGCCGTTCCCGCCGCTCAGCGAAGGGGCGGATCTCAGTCAGGTCGATGCACCTGAACTGGTCAAAGAGCCCGAAGTTTAGACGATAATATTCAATAATGAGCCGGGGCGCAGGGGCGTCAGGTTTTCCGCGCCTGTATTGCTGGCGACATCGGCGGCTTTGAAGTTGGCTGGCGTCACGGCAGGCTGCACCTGCGTGCGGGCGGGGGCTATAGTTGCAGGCGTATTGGCCGTGGGTTGGGATGATGTATTGCCCAGAGCTTTCTGGAAAAAAGCCCGCTGAGCATCAAGGCGCGCGGTCTCTGCATTAGCAGGTGCCGCAGGCGCAGGGCCTACGTTTGGGCGGGCGCGCAGGGCATCAGCAAGGGACGGGCGAATCGGAGTGGCCATAACCGTAAACCTACATGAAAATCAGTGGTTATATGGTTAATATATCTTCACAAAAAACTTTGCCACCCGAAACAACTTCGGGTGGCAACAGAAACTCAAAAATGTACGTGAAGGTCTATTGCAGGTTCACGAACAAACCACCGTCCACCAGCAAGGACGCGCCGGTGACATAACCGGCCAGATCGGACGCGAGGAATACAGCCGGTCCCGCCATATCTTCGGGCTGACCCAAACGACCAAGGCAGGTGCGGCTCTCCATATATTGACGCTTGGCATCGTCAGCCAGATCGTCCTTATTGATGTCGGTCAATATGGTGCCGGGCAGCAGCGCGTTGCAGCGAATGCCGTGCTTGCCCAGCGCAATGGCGGTCGATTGCATCAGCGACAGGACACCGGCCTTGGTTGGGGTGTAATGGGTCTGATATTCACCGCCGACGAGGGCCGAGATTGAAGATACGGCGATCAGGGTACCCCCATGCCCCTGTTTGACCATCTGGTTGGCGGCGGCCTGAGACATATACCAGGCGCCGTGCAGATTGACGCGCAGGGTGCGTTCCAGCACCTCCTGCGGCATATCAAGGAAAGCGTGGAACGGGCAGATGCCCGCGTTCGACACAAAGCTGTCGATCTTGCCAAAGTGGTCTACGCCGGCCTGAATGAAGTCCTTGGCCGATTGCGGATCAGAAACATCGCCCTTAAGCGCGAAAGCTTCGCCGCCGGCAGCCTTGATTTCAGCCACAGTGGCCGAGGCTGCAGCATCGTCACCGGCATAGTTGATGCCGATTTTGGCACCATGTTTTGCGGCACCTACGGCTATGCCGCGACCGATCCCTTTTGAAGCACCGGTGATCAGCATGACTTTGTTTTCAAGCAGCATTTTTTCTCTCTTCGTTGTCTCAACCGTCCCAGGCTCTGAAACGTCCTGTTGTCCCTGTTTTGTTTGGCGTCGGGGTTTGGGCCCCTAAGCTCTCACTCTTTAGTCAGTCATCCTGAGCCAGTCGATCGCCTATGGTCTTTGCACATAGACGCACCGCCTCACTCAAAACCTCCATCCGTGCCGCACTGACCGGCATAGCGAACTTGCACAGTTCAAGTGTCGCCACCTGAACCCCTCCGGACATGACCGCGGCACTCAGACCCGGCTCTAACCGTAAGGCTTGCAGGCGCGGGCCAAGGGCATAACCGCCACGTGGCACAGTCACCAGATAGTCCCGTTCCACCAGTGCCGACGCCAGCCGGTAAGTGGTTGAGCGCGTCAGTCCCAGATCATTTGACAGTGCATTCAGAGACGAGGCGCCCCGGCTCACGGCTTCGATAATGTTCAGGCCCCGGATAAGAGTCTGACTGCCCGTGATTGGTTTTGCGTCGCCCTTGTCCTCACTGCGCATTATCATTTTCGAGATTGACGTTTTTTGCTCTGTAATATAGTCATTCAAGTCATATATTGGAACTAAAAGATTGACAAGCGTGGAAATGAGCATAATTGCTCAAATTTACGAATTTTCGATCATCCAAAGCAGGCCAAGGACTACACTCATGACATTCCCGAAGATTAAGCAGGTTCGCGCCTATGTGATTAAAGGCGGCGAAGGCGGCGGGGGCGCGGATTATCACGATCAGGGCGAAGGCCACTGGATCGACAATCACATTGCCACGTCGATGGGGCGTTATCCGGAATATCGCCAGTCACGCAAATCGTTTGGTATTAACGTGCTGGGCACTCTGGTCGTTGAGATTGAGGCCGATGACGGCACCATCGGTTTTGCCGTGACGACCGGTGGTGAGCCCGCCTGTTATATGGTCGAAAAGCACTTCGCGCGCTTCCTCGAAGGCCGCAACCCGTTTGAGTATGAGCGCATCTGGGATCAGATGTATTTCGGCTCTCAGTACTATGGCCGTAAGGGCATTGTGGTGAACGCCATCTCCGGCGTCGATCTGGCGCTGTGGGATTTGATGGGCAAGCTGCGCGGCGAGCCGGTCTATCACATGCTGGGCGGTGCGGTGCGCGATGAGCTGCAATTCTATGCCACCGGCGCGCGTCCGGATCTGGCCAAGGAAATGGGCTTTATCGGCGGTAAGATGCCGCTGTATCATGGCCCTATCGAAGGTGATGAGGGTCTGAAGAAAAACGTCGAACTGGTCGCGGATATGCGCTCAAAAGTCGGCGAAGATTTCTGGCTGATGTATGACTGCTGGATGGCGCTCGATGTCAACTATGCCACCCGTCTGGCCCATAAGTGTCATGAGTACGGTCTGAAGTGGATCGAAGAAGCCATCAACCCTGACGACTATTGGGGCTATGCCCAGCTCAAGAAAAACGTGCCGCAAGGTATGCTGGTCACGACCGGTGAGCACGAGTCGACCCGCTGGGGCTTCAAGATGCTGATGGACATGGGCTGCTGCGATATCATTCAGCCGGATGTGGGTTGGTGTGGCGGCGTAACCGAGCTGCTCAAGATTTCGGCTCTGGCTGACGCCAATGGCACTTTGGTCGTGCCGCATGGTTCATCCGTATACAGCTACCACTTCGTCATTACCCGCCATAACTCACCGTTCGCTGAGTTCCTGATGATGGCCCCAAAGGCCGATCATGTAGCACCCATGTTCCACCCGCAATTGCTGGGTGAGCCGGTGCCGGAAAATGGCCGCCTGAAAGTTACGGCGCTGGATAAGCCGGGCTTTGGGGTTGAACTGAACCCCGAAGTGAAGCTTTATCGCCCTTATGAGCACTGACTGCCTCACCCCAAAATGCTTTAGCGTTTTGGGGTGGATTATTATTTTAAGGATAACTCTATGAAACTCGTCCGTTTTGGCCCCAAGGGCCAGGAAAAGCCCGGTGTCGTTGATGCCGACGGAAACTTACGCGATCTGTCGTCGGTTGTGGCCGACATCACCGCCGAAGAGGTGCGCCTGTCGAAACTGGCCGGCCTGAAAGCCGCTGATGTCGCCGCCCTGCCGGTGGTTGAAGGTGATGTGCGCTACGGCGTGCCGGTCAAGAATATCGGTAAGATCATCGCCGTCGGCCTGAACTATGCTGACCATGCCGCGGAATCCAATCTGCCGGTGCCACCGGAGCCGATCTTCTTCACCAAGGCGATCACCTCGCTGTGCGGTGCCAACGATGACGTCATGAAGCCGCGCGATGCGACCAAGATGGACTGGGAAGTCGAACTGGGCATCATCATCGGTAAGACCTGCCGCTATGTCGAAGAATCCGAAGCCCTGAATCACGTCGCCGGTTATGTGCTGGTCAACGATGTCTCCGAGCGCGCCTTCCAGAAAGAACGCGGCACCCAGTGGGTTAAAGGTAAGGGCTGTGATACGTTTTGTCCGACCGGCCCGTGGCTGGTGACCGCTGATGAAGTCGGCAACCCGCAGGAACTGGATATGTTCCTCGACGTCAACGGCGTGCGTATGCAAACCGGCAATACCCGCACCATGATCTTCCCGGTCGCGGAAGCCATTGCCTATATCTCGCGCTTTATCACCCTGCAACCGGGCGATCTGGTCATCACCGGCACCCCTCCGGGCGTGGGCGAAGGCAAGAAGCCTGATCCGATCTACCTCAATGTCGGCGACAAGATGCACCTTGGTGTCTCAAAGCTGGGTGAGCAGCGCCAGACAGTTGTGGCGTTCAGCTTAGAAGGTCAGGAGATCATCGGTTAATGGCATACGCTAATCGTTACGACGGCCGTTGCGCGGTTATCACCGGAGCTGCCGGTGGTCTGGGTAAGGCCGCCGCTATCCGCATCATCGCCGAAGGCGGCAAGGTCGTCCTGTGGGATCTGAACGCTGAAATGCTGGAAGCCACGGCAACTGAAATCGGCGCGGCCGGTTTTGTGGCGCTGGATGTCTCAAAGCTTGAGGAAGTCTCGGCCGCGGCGAAAAAGTCAGCGGAAATCCTGGGCAAGATCGATATCCTGATCGCGTCGGCGGGCATCACGGGTGCTACGGTGCCGGTATGGGAATTCCCGGTCGATAGCTGGCTCAAGGTCATGGATATCAACCTCAATGGCCTGTTCTACTGCAACCGTGAGATCATCCCCTACATGCTGCAAAACGGCTATGGCCGGATCGTCAATGTGGCGTCGGTCGCGGGCAAGGAAGGCAATCCGAACGCTTCGGCCTATTCGGCTTCTAAGGCAGGCGTGATTGGCTTTACCAAGTCGTTGGGTAAGGAACTGGCGGGCAAGGGCGTGATCGTTAATGCCCTGACGCCAGCCACGTTTGAATCACCGATCCTGGCGCAATTGCCGCAGTCTCAGGTCGATTATATGCGCTCAAAGATCCCGATGGGGCGTCTGGGCATTGTCGATGAATCGGCAGCGATGGTGACGTTCATGGCGTCCGAAGAGTGCTCTTTCACCACGGCGTCGGTATTCGATACGTCGGGAGGTAGAACGACCTACTAGGTCGTTCCTCTCCCTCCGTTTCTTGGTTGCCCTACCGCTTCGCTGTTTGAGGGCATGGGCAGCAGCATTATTAATCCTCCTCCCTTGCGCAAGCGGGGGAGGTGGCATCTAAAAGCCCGTTAGGGCGCATAGATGACGGAGGGGGCATTCTGGCTTCGGTTGCCCCCTCCGTCGCGGTTTTCGCCCTTGGCGAGTCCCGCGCCACCTCCCCCGTACGCTTGGCTACAGGGGAGGAGATAAGAAAAATGGGGACGCGCATGAAACTGCCATTCGTAGATGCTCATATCCATCTCTGGGATTTGGAAAAGCTGCGTTACGACTGGCTGTCGGCGCCGTTTGACGATACCGGCGTCAATGGCTCGACCGAAGCGATCGCCAAAACCTATCTTCCGTCTCACTACCGTGCCGATGCCACCGGTTTTGATGTGCGAGGCACAGTTCATGTCGATGCTGGCGCGCGTGCCGATCAGGCGTTGAACGAGACCGAATGGTTGCAGGGTTTGTCTGATTCTGAGGGCCTGCCGACCGCGCTGGTCGCGTTTGCGGGTTTGAATGACCCCAATGTTGACGCCTTGTTGGAGGCCCACGCTCAGCACAAAGCCGTGCGCGGTATCCGCCATATCCTCAACTGGCATCCGGACAGTTATTTCAGCTACACCCCCGCTAATCTGCTCGATGATCCGCAGTGGCAGGCCGGTTATGCCCAATTGGCAAAGCATGATCTGTCATTTGATCTGCAAATCTATTCCAACCAGATGGCGCAGGCCGCAGAGCTTGCGGCGAAACACCCGAATATTCCGGTCATGCTCAACCACGCCGGCATGCCGGTGAAGGATGGTGCTGACCACATGGCGCGCTGGGAAGCGGGCATGAAGGCATTGGCGGCGCAGCCCCACGTCTGGGCCAAGATTTCCGGCATGGGCTTTGTCGAGCGTAACTGGACGACGGCGTCCATTCGCCCGCTGGTGCTTAAAGCCATTGAGATATTCGGCACGGATCGCGTCATGTTCGCCTCCGATGTGCCGACCGATAAACTGTTTTCTGACTACGCCACGATCATCAATGCCTTTGATGAGATTACCAAAGAATTTTCCGACGATGAGCGCCGCGACATGTTTGGCCGTAACGCCAATCGCGCTTACCGTCTGAATCTGGATATTTAAGAGCCCACACAA
Source organism: Asticcacaulis machinosus (assembly GCF_028550435.1). Lineage (GTDB taxonomy): Bacteria > Pseudomonadota > Alphaproteobacteria > Caulobacterales > Caulobacteraceae > Asticcacaulis > Asticcacaulis machinosus. The sequence continues at coordinate 1,023,551 of NZ_JAQQKV010000002.1, forward strand.
AGCGGGCCAAATGACCACCGGGAGTTAACGCAAATGTTTTTAAGGGAGACTTTTCGGTGCCAAATCCGATTTTAGGCGTGCTTTTTCACTGGATCGGCGGCTTTGCCTCGGCCAGTTTTTATGTTCCGTACCGGCGCGTGCGCGGCTGGTCGTGGGAAATCTATTGGCTGATCGGCGGCCTGTTTAGCTGGGTGTTCGCCCCGTGGATATTCGCGTCGTTACAAACCAAGGACCTTTTGGGCGTGCTGTCGGCGGCACCGGCGGATGTCTGGGGCCTGTGCGTGATGTTTGGCCTGTTGTGGGGGCTTGGTGGCTTAACCTACGGCCTGACTATGCGCTATCTAGGTCTGGGTCTGGGGACGGCGATTGCCCTGTCGCTATGTGCGTTTTTCGGCACCCTGATGCCGCCGATTGTCGATGGCAGCTTCTTCACTGAAATCCTGCCTACTACCCACGGCCAGATCGTGCTGTTTGGCCTGTTCCTGTGTCTGGCCGGTATCTGCGTCATCGGCATGGGCGGGGCCAGCAAGAACAACGACCTGCCCGAAGACAAGCGCCGTGAGGTGCTGAAAGAATTCGACCTGAAAAAAGGTATCTGGGTTGCCGTATTCTGTGGCCTGATGTCGTCATGCTTTGCCTATGGGCTGGCCTCAGGGGCACCGGTTCAGAAACTGTCGGCGGCGGCGGGGACTGATCCTCTGTTTGTCGGTCTGCCGGTGCTGTGCATGGTGCTGCTGGGCGGGGCGCTGACCAATATCCTCTGGTGCGGCTATCTGATCCTTAAGAATAAAACCGGTGCAGAAGTCACCCGCACTCACGCCCGTCAGGACGGCTCGCGCCCGTCGATCGGTATGAACTACATATTGTGTGCGCTGGCCGGTGTGACCTGGTATTTCCAGTTCTTCTTCTACACCATGGGCGAAAGCCAGATGGGCGAATATGGCTTCTCAAGCTGGACCTTGCACATGGCCTCGATCATCATCTTCTCATCCCTGTGGGGCTTTGCCCTTAAGGAATGGAAGGGTTCAAGCCGTAAGACCCTGACCTATGTGTTTGCGGGCCTGCTGTTGCTGATCGCCTCGACCGTCGTTATCGGTTATGGCAACTATATCGGCGGGGCGGGCGGCCACTAATCTGACTGACGCAAGTTCTGGCGTCAGCTTCAACTCTCTGTTTTGCCCTCACCCGAAAAGGTGAGGGTAAGGTATTTTTAACGCGCATCTTTTCCCAAAAACCGCTTCACACTTTTTGGGATGCGCTCTGCCTGTTTGGAATAGATCTATGATTATCTCTGCCTCGACCGATTATCGTGAAGCCGCCCGGCGCAAGCTGCCTGCGTTTCTGTTCCACTATATCGACGGCGGGGCCTATGCCGAACATACCCTGAAACGCAATGTCTCGGATCTGTCCGACATTGCCCTGCGTCAGCGGGTGTTGCGCGATATGTCGGCGCTGGATCTGACGACCAGGCTGTTTGATGAAACTCTGTCGATGCCGGTTGTTCTGGCACCGGTGGGTTTGACCGGAATGTATGCCCGCCGTGGCGAGGTTCAGGCCGCCAGAGCTGCGGCAAAAAAAGGTATTCCCTTTACGATGTCGACGGTTTCGGTCTGCCCGATCGAAGAGGTCGCCCCCAAGATTGACCGGCCAATGTGGTTTCAGCTTTATGTGCTGAAAGATCGAGGCTTTATGAAAAACGCACTGGAGCGTGCTCAGGCCGCCGGTGTGAAAACTCTGGTCTTTACGGTCGATATGCCGACCCCAGGTGCGCGTTATCGTGACGCCCATTCGGGGATGAGCGGCCCTAATGCTGAAATCCGTCGTATGGTGCAGGCTGTGCTTCATCCGTCATGGGCATACGATGTCGGGCTTATGGGGACACCCCATGATCTGGGCAATATCTCGGCCTATATGGGTAAGCCGACGGGGCTGGCTGACTATATCGGCTGGCTGGCCAACAACTTTGATCAGAGCATTTCATGGAAAGATCTGGAGTGGATCAGAGATTTCTGGAAAGGCCCGATGATCATCAAGGGCATCCTCGACCCCGAAGATGCCAGAGACGCCGTCAAATTCGGCGCGGACGGCATTGTGGTATCGAACCACGGCGGGCGTCAGCTTGATGGCGTGCTGTCGTCGGCGCGCGCGCTTCCGGCCATAGCGGACGCGGTTAAGGGCGACCTGACCATACTGGCGGACTCTGGCATTCGCACCGGTCTTGATGTCGTGCGCATGATCGCTCTGGGGGCTGATAGTGTGTTGCTGGGGCGGGCGTTTATCTACGCTCTGGCTGCGAAAGGTGAGGCAGGGGTGTCGAACCTGCTTGATCTGTTCGAGAAAGAAATGCGGGTCGCGATGGTGCTGACGGGGGCCAAGACGATTGCCGACATCACGCCGGAGATGTTGGTCAGGGCTTAAAAGCCACCGCCCGGCGAGGCCACAAAACGCACAATAAAAAAGGGCCGGTTTCCCGGCCCTTTTCGTGTCTGTCATTTACCGGCCCCGGCCCCACAGGGTGGAATATTTCCAGCCGGTCAGGTCTTCGACGATCTTGCCGCTTTCGGGTGTTTCCGGCTCGGTCGCTCCGGCGCGCAGACGCTCAACCTCATGAACCAGAACGGCGTGGGTCTTGGCATTGAGTTTAAACGTCCAGGACAGCCACGCCCCGATAAGCATCATCAAGGCGGGCCCACCAATCATCACCGCCACGATGGTATGCACGGCATCGGCGCTTTGCGGGATAAATTCGGTCGCTTCTTTGGGCGTAGGCACATAACCGCCGGCGTCGATCAGCCAGCCGGTGGCCACCAGCGCCAGAGACTGAGCCGCCTTACGGGTAAAGGTCATGACCCCGGCAAAGATGCCTTCGCGGCGCAGACCGGTTACGGCCTCGTCAACATCGGGCAGGTAGTTGTAAACTGACCACGGCACAAAGTTGAGTGTACCGCGCCCCAGACCGGCCAGAATGATCGGTACGAACAGCCAGAACGCCACACCGAAGTTCGACTGGCTAAAGGTCATGAACAGGTCACCATTCAGTGCCGCAAGGCCATCGGCAAAGTTTGCTGGCTGCGTCAGATAGAAGGCAAGGAACAGCAGCAGCGAGGCGATGACAAAGCTGATGGCGATGCGATAGGCCATGGTCGGGCCGGTCTTGATGACCACCTGAATGGCGACCATGACCGATACCAACTGGGCAATATACATCACCGTCATCATGGCCGAAATCATGGTAGTGGTATCGCCCTTGGACATCATGGCGCCGGCCGCCAGAACGGTGGCAACAAAGATCGGGAAGGCGGTGTTGAAGATGTCCTGAGACAGATAGCCGCCCAGATAGATGCTGATATGCTGACGAAACGCCTTCAGACGCAGGGTCGAGAACAGGTCGCCAAACATCTTGACTGGGATCATGGCGGCGGTTTTCAGAGACGGCGGTTCCGGCTGGTGGGCCAGTTCGTCCGCCGTATAGGGCCGCTCCCACGAAAAGACGACCACCAGAATGACTACGAGCGAGAACAGCACGCCAAAGATGGCGGCCATGATCAGGAAGGTGTTAGGGGAATCTGCTCCGCCGAAGTTGTCGATGATGAATTTCGGCAGGTAAGAGGCCAATATGGCCGAGGTCTGCGCAATGATCATGCGCGCACCGGCAAATTTGGCTTTTTCCTTATAGTCTTTGGTCATTTCCGCGGCGAGGGTTTCCCACGGGATCAGGAACATGGTGTAGACAAATTCAAAGAAGATGAACACCAGCAGGTAATACCAGAAGTTCTGGCCGGTGACGAATAGCAGAACGAACGATGGTAAAAGCGGGATGGTGATCATCAGAAAGATCTTGCGCCGCCCGATTTTGCGCCCGATCCAGGTATGGCGCAGATTATCGGAGATGTACCCGATCAGCGGGCAGGTAATGGCTTCCAGCAGACGCGGCAGGCCAAGGATCATACCGGCTTCGACGGCGCTAAGGTCGCAGAAGGTCGTGAAGAAGTAAAACAGCCAGCCGGTGATGACGGCCTGAGCGCCCGCGCCCAGCATGTCGCCGGAACCCCAGCCCCAGTAATTGTACCACTTCGGTTTACGATAGGCGGTTTCGCCCGTCGGCACATTGGCCATGTTTTAGCTCCAATCCCTATAGAACCTCCCCTGTTGCAGGGGAGGGTGGCCTGAAAGGCCGGGTGGGGTAACTACCGTTCGTATTTACCCCCTCTGACATTTTCGCTGACGCTCAAAAGTCAGCTCCCCCTGCGACAGGGGGAGTTCTTTACGCTTATATAAACCGATACATGAACTCGCCCATGGTCAGCAGGGCCATAGCCTGCCCGAACGGCATGGAGGTGAGCGGGATGTCTTTGTACTCCTGAATAGAATTGAACACCGGCGTACCAAACGATACCTGGGTCAGTTCACCCTCAGCATTGATGTGGGCGCGCACAGCCTTGGCGCCGCGGATGCCCATGGCTTCATATTCTTTGGAAATGTAACCCTTACGCACCGACTTCAGGATGCCGTAAGCGAAACCAGCCGAGGCGGCGGCTTCTTCATACGAAGTCTCATCATCAAGTATGGTGCGCCACAGACCCGACGGCGCCTGATATTGCGCGAGAGCTTTAACCTGCGCCTCAAGGGTCTCGATCAGGAACATGCGGAAGGCATCATCCTTGGGCAGGTTCAGCAGTTCGATAAATTCCGGGATGACGATGGTGACCCATGAATTGCCGCGACCCCACAGGGCATTGGCAAAGTTGTGGCGGCCTTCGAACGTCCAGCCGTGGAACCACAGGCCGGTCTTGCGGTCGGTCAGGTACTTGATATGCACCATGAACTGGCGCTTGGCTTCCTCCACGTAATGCGGACGGTTGAGCAACAGGCCGATCTTGGCCAGCGGCAGCACCGACATCATCAGGGTGTCGTCCCAAAGCTGCTGGTTGTTGACCGAGTTATAAACGATGTGCTGAAAGCCGCCCTCTTCGGTGCGCGGCAGTTCGTTATAGACCCACTCGGCCCAGACATCGAGATAGGGCAGATAGCGGCGGTCACCCGTGCGCTCAAACAGGTAGGCCAGGGTGATGAACGGGGCGACGGTATTGATATTGCGTGACGGCGAGCCTTCGGCAAAGCGGTCCTCGAACCAGTTGATCATGATGTCCCAGGCGCGCTTGTCGCCGGTCATTTCCCAGATCTTATACATGCCGTAAAGACCGACACCTTGCGTCCACTCAAAGCCGTGCCAGGCCTTGGTGTCGATGACGCGGCCATCGGTCAGGCGCAACAGAAACTCGCCCGACGTATCTTCGATATTGACCAGATTATTGATCAACAGATCGATGGCGTGGCGGTAATCGTCACGGTCGGCATCCAGAGCTGCCGACTGATGTTGCAGCAGCGGGTGGATGTTGAACGGGTCGGTTGGCTTCAGGATCTGGTTTTTTGTATTTACAGGCATGGGAGACACTTTACGGGGAGGGTTAGCGTTGCAGATTTTTCGGTGCGGGCATGACCTCAAGCGGCACCCCGCCACGGACGGTACGCAGATTGACCAGCTTGACCGGTTCGAGAGCATTCTCAGCTTTTCCGTCGGTTGTCACGGCAAAGCTGATGGTGTTTTCGCCGTTGGGGTTCAAAATCCCCGCCGGAATAACAAACGTGCGCTGCGGGCCGATATTGGCGATGAATTGACCCATGTTCCAGCCGTTGACAAAGATCAGGGCGCGGTTGGTGCGGTCAGAGCGCGGCTTTGAGGTATCACCGAATGCCAGCCCCATCTGCACATCATGATCCTTGGGCAGGTCAAGCTTGAACGTCGTGCTCAGCCAGTAGGTACCGGCGGCCGGTGGTGCGGCAGTAGGGCTTGCCTTATCCCAATCATTTTCTGTCGCGCAGCTTTTTCCCAAAACCGCGTCACACTTTTGGGGCTGCGCGAGTTTTTTACCGGGCAGATACCAGCCTTCACGCTCACCATAAAGGCCGCCATTGTTCATCGGGCCGCGCACCAGATCAGCGATCTTTTCGCCGCCCTTATTGCCCTGAATGCGCCAGTCGATCGGTACGGCAAAGCGGTTGCCACCTTTGGAGGTCAGGGACGCCGAAATCAGGCCGCGCGCTTCGCGGTGATAGTCGTCGGCCATCAGGTTCCAGTTATGCGAATTGTTGCGCACCATAACCGAGATGACATGCTTGCCCGGCGTCATGTCGGGCAGGGTGAATTTCACGCTGTCGGTGGTTTCCGGGAAGGAGCGGCCGGTATCCATTTCATCCTGACCGACAAACTTGCCGTCGATCCAAACCTGAATCATGCCAGCGCCGCCGCCGCCGTAGAACAGCTCAAGCTGATCGTTTTTGGCGTCGGTAATGTCGATGTGGCCGCGATACCAGACATCGCCGTGGTGGAAGCCGTAATCACTCATGCTGAGTGTTGGTTGACCGCGCTCCGGCGTCGTCCAGGTCTGGGCGGCGGAGGGGCGGGTGTCGGCCTTGACCCAGGCGCTGTCGTCAAAACCGGGTTGGGCTTCGGGCGAGTCCATGCGGCGGGCCCATTCGACGTTCGCCAGATCGGGCAGTGTGATGGCTTCTGGGCCGCGTGCTGATGATGTTTTGAAGCTGCCGTCGGATTGGGTGGTCAGGGTAAGCGCCTCGCCATTAAAGGTAGCGGCTTTGACAGTGGGGCCCCAAATCTCAAACGCGCTGTCCGCCGCCGTATCGCCGGTCAGGTTGAGCGTGCTGCCGTCGATCTTGGCGGTGCGCACAAGGGCAGGTGTCAGTTGCAGAACGGTGCCCTTTTCGGTGTCCTGACGCCACATATTAAAGCTGGTGGTCTCATCGGCGATCAGCAGCAGCATGGGGGTGCGACCGCCGCCGGAAATGCGCACACGGGTCAGGCCATTGTGCTGATAGGTCAGTTTCAGATCGCCTTTTTTGGCATCGAATTTCGAGGTGACCTTACCGGACAGAACCTCGACCTTGGGCGCGGAGGTATAGCGCAGAACCGTTTCGCCGTCCTCAAGGTTACGGCCATGCAGCAGGGCGATGTCCTGCTCACTGTTCTGGAAATGGGTCTGGATTTCCGAATTGGAATAGACCAGATGCTGACGCTCCATCGCGTAAGAGGCCAGTAGCATCTTGGCATCCTGACCATTGACGCGCACCGGGATCTTATAGGTGCCGTCTTTGGTGGTCAGGTCAAACGTGCCGCGATCATCGGTGATGGCATCCGACGGATTATGAACCGCCAACAGAATATGGGTTTTCAGCGTCGGGTTAAAATTATGATAGACCTTAAGCTTATCATTGGAGACCTTAAGCACCGGCCCCTTATCCATTTCGGCCAGCGCCTGTTCAGCGGCCTGAACGAACATACCCTGCTGCTTCAGGGCATAGGCTTTCTCACGCAATCCGCGGTCTTCGGAAATGGCGGCGCCATAGTCATAAGAGGTATAGACCACCGGCCCCGCCAGCCAGCCCCACGACGTGCCGCCGAACGTCATATAGACGTTGTGGATCGAAATACCGTTGATCAGGTTGGTGCCGTAAAACACCCGTTGATAGCCCTTGCCCTGACGCTTCGACGTACAGTCATAGGTGCCGTTGGAGCCCCAGTAATCGAACCAGCCGCCGCCCAGTTCTGCCGCAAAGCCCGGTGTTTTGGGCGAGGACAGGGCGCCGATCTTGGGCGCCGTTGTGCCATACATGCCCCAGTCAGGCGCCTTGTTCGGGCCGGAAGCATCAGCAAACACGTTGCAGGTGCCGCCGGGATAACCATCGAACGCATAGATATCGGTCGGGCCGGTATTGGCCCACGGTGCGGTCGAATCCTTTGGAGTCCAGTCCGGTAAGCGGCCGGCCGAATTGTGGAAGAACGGCACGGTGATGCCATCAGCGCGTGCCTTTTTGGCCAGATGGTTCATCTGGCGGACATGCTTGGGCTCAACCTTGCCCAGTTCGTTTTCCAGTTGGTAGGCGATGACCGTGCCGCCGCCATTGGTGACCTGATAGCGGGCGATAATGGCGTTGATCTGGGTCATCCACTCATCGGTAGCGGCCAGATAGAGCGGATCATCGGTGCGGGCTTCGGCGCGTTGGCGGAACATCCAGCCGGGATAGCCGCCGCCGGTCAGTTCGGCATTCACATAGGGGCCGGTGCGGGCAATGACATACATGCCCTCTTCCTTGGCGATTTGCAGGGCGCGCTCGACATTGCGGATGCCGGAGAAATCGTAAACGCCCGGTGACGGCGAGTGATAGCCCCAGTCAAAATAAAAGGCGACGCCATTGAAACCTGAGGCCTTCATCTTTTGGATGACATCGCGCCACAGGGACGGATTGGGCAGGCGGAACGGATGGATTTCGCCCGACCACACCATGATCCGTTCGCCATCGATCATCAGGGAGTTTTTATCCCAGGTGATTTTTTTGCCGACGTCTTGGGGTTTTGTGGCCTCAGTGAAGGCTTTGGGGTCTTCCGACAGGACGGTAAAGTGACGCACGACGCCGGACACACCGCCGATTTCCTTTTTCGGTGTCCAGGTCTTGAAGCCGTCAAGGCTGTCTGAATACCAGTAGTGCTTGGTCATGTAGTCGTCGAAATAGATGCGGTAACCACCATTTGGCAGTTTCACCAGCGCCTGACCTTCGCGCCAGCTACCCCAGCCGGCCCAGTCGCCGGTCTTTTCCAGCTTCCACGGTCCCAGCAGGGATTTGGACGTAGCCAGTTCGATAAACTTGGTCGTCTCGTTCTTGACAAAGGCGGTATAGCCTCCGTCGGTCGAGACCACAAACGTATCGATAAAATTGCCCTGCAGGCCCTGCATCGGCTTAGGGTCGGACCACTGCGAAAAATCAGCGTTCGGCTCAATCACATAGGCGCCGAACGGGCCCTTGGTGCCGCCTTTCGACAGGGATACCACGACCTTAAGCGAGCCGTCCGTATCGCGGAACCATTCCGGTGCCCAAACATTCGTCACGTCAGGCAAGGTCACCTTGACTTCGCGCACCAGTTCCCAGGTTTTCAGATCTTTAGCGCGGGCAATGCCGAAATCAGAGCCGTTCCAGTCGGTCGTATAGACAATATAATAATAGCCGTCCGAATGGCGGATAATCGACGGGTCGCGTAGCAGGCGCTTATCGGGCGTATAGACCTCGGACGCCAGCGTATTAAAGGTGATGCCGTCGGGTGAGGTAAACAGGCTGAGCGTGTTCTGCGATGTCGCCATAAAGGATGACATAATGAACACAGGTGCATTGTTTTCGGCGGCCTGTGCCGAGTTTGAGGTGACCGGTTTATTGGCGTCAGACGCCTGTGGGATGCCCAGTTCCTGCGCAAACGACCCAAAGGCCAGCGAGCCCATCAGGGCGGTCAGAAGTCCGATTTGCGAAACACGGCAAAGGGCTGCACGTTTGCGCAGCGATTTGGGGTAGGGCATCTAAAGTCCTCTGTACTTAAGTTTCCTCAACCAAAGTCCGGCGACGGTAAAACCGCTGGGTCTTAAACGCCCATACCCATCCGGCCGGTCATCAATCATCCATTAAGATGACATTGACTAATGCTCATATCAATGAAAAAATATCATAAACGAGCATCTTGGTGCTGAAATAAGGGCGGAATTTCATAATTATGATCAAAAATAATCAAAAAAATGGGACTAAGGCCCTCTTCGCGGCTCTGATGGTGAGCAGCGGAATGTTCGCCATTTCATCTGGTGCGGTGCTGGCTCAGGCTGCGGGCGCTACCGCAGTCAGCTATAAATTCACCCTTGATCCGGCATTTAAAGGTAGTGCTGACGCTATCAATCTGACCCCGGTACAAGCCTATGATGAGGCTAAGGGGTACGGCTTCACCAGCACCAAAGATGGCAATGAGCAAGCGCTGGCGGTGAAGGTCGCCCCCGGTGATTACCGTGTGCGCGTGACCTTGGGCAATAAAAAAGCCGCCAGCCGCACCTCCGTTTGGGCCGAAGACCGCCGCCTGATGATGGCACCTGTCACTCTGAAAAAAGGCGAGACCAAAACTGTAGAATTTATTGTCAATGTTCGTAATGCGTCACTGGCGACCTCGGAACAGGACGCGGCTAAGGCCCCGCGCGTTGGTCTGCGCGGCGATGAAGCCACTGAGAGCCGTACCTGGGACGATAAACTGACGGTCGCGTTTTCAGGCGAAGCCCCTGCCGTGCAGTCGGTCGAGATTGCACCCGTGACCGCACGTCGTGTCTTTATGGCGGGCGATTCTACCGTGACCGATCAGGGCGGCACGGACTATGCGTCATGGGGACAGATGCTGCCGCGGTTTTTGCAAGGTGATGTGTCGGTGGCCAACCATGCCCGATCGGGCGAGACGATGAAATCGTTCGTCACTTCCCTGCGCTGGGACAAGCTGCTGAGTGAGGCGCGGGCGGGGGATGTGCTGCTGATCCAGTTTGGTCATAATGACCAGAAGAAGCAGTGGCCGCGCACCTATGTCAGCGCGGAACAATCCTATCCGGCCTGGCTGAAAACCTTTGCCGCCGATGCGCAGGCCCACGGTATGAAAGTCGTGCTGATCTCACCGGTCTCGCGCCGCAGTTTTAAGGACGGTAAAATCAATAATACGCTGGCCGGTTATGATGACGCCGTGCGCAAAGTCGCGGGCGAACTGAATGTGCCGTTTATTGATCTGACCGCCAAGACGGCAACGCTTTATGAGGCGCTGGGCCCTCAGGTCAGCCCGAAGGCCTTCGGTAATGGCGGCAAGGACGGTACGCACCACAACGCTTACGGGGCATTTGTGATCGCAAACTATGTGGCGCAGACGATCACCGATCCGCAGAGCGGACTTGATCTGAGGGCCGCACCGGACTTCATCGCGTTTGATCCGGCCAAACCGGCTGATCCGCAAAATTTTGAACTCAAACCCACCGACTGGCCCATCATGCGCGAAGTCGTCACTAAAATCTCAGGGAACTAAATCATGACCCAAATTCATGGCTTTAAAATGCAGCTTAAACCCGGCTTTGAGGCCGAGTACCAAAAGCGCCACGACGAAATCTGGCCGGAACTGTCGGAACTGCTGCATGAAGCGGGGGTATCGGACTATTCGATCTTTCTCGACCCTGAGACCCTGACCCTGTTCGGGGTTTTAAAGCGCACCGATGACCATAAAATGGATGATCTGCCCAGCCTGCCGATCATGAAAAAATGGTGGGCCTATATGGCCGATATTATGGACAGCAATCCGGATAATTCGCCGGTGGCCAAGGATTTGAAGCACGTCTTCCACATGGCATAGGCTATAAAAAACCCCGGCTTTCACCGGGGTTTTTTCTTATTGATCTTCGGCTAGGATATCGACGACGCGGACGTCGATGCCTGCATCCTCAAGCCACAGCTTATCGCGGGTGCTGAGACCGGAATCGGTGATCAGAATATCGATCTCGGTCAGCGGGCAAACTGACAATGACGCGGGCGCATTGATCTTGGACGAGTCGGCCAGCACCACAACCTGTTGGGCGCGCTCGATAAGGCGGCGCTCGGATTGCACCAGCAGGGTATCGGTCTGCATCAGGCCATTGGGTGTGATCGCCTGCGCGCCGATGAACATGCGCTGGGCCGCAAAATTCTGCAGCATGCCATCCTCATACGGATTGAGGATGATGCGCTGCTCACGGAACAGTTCGCCGCCCGGCAAGGTCACCCGAATGCGGGTGCGATCAAGCAGGCTTTGCAGGATCGGGATCGAGGTCGTCAGCACATTATAGCTGTCGTTCGGCATGATCGAGGCCAGCATATAGGTGGTCGTGCCGCCGTCGATGATCATCGACATGCCAGGCTTCAACAGGTCAAGCGCGGCACGGGCAATGGCTTTTTTGGCGGGGGCGTAGTGAATAACGCTCTCGAAAAACGGCGCCTGACCGGTCAGGCTGTTGCGGCGGTCGTCGCTGGTGGCCTTAAGGCCGATATGGGCACCTTCGATGCGCATGGCACCGCCACGGACGCGCAGCAAATGACCCAGTTCATGCAATTCGTTCAGATCGCGGCGGATGGTAGCGGGGGAGGCCCCAAGTTTAGCCGTCAACTCATCGACCGATGTGACGCGATCCGGATTAAGCTCATCAATGATCAGTTTCCAGCGATCCTGAAAGTGCATGTACGGTCCGTCCCCTTGGTTTTTATTGTCCCGAACGGCGACGCAAAGCCTGTGTGTCCAAACGCGGACGGGAATCATGATTAAAGATGATTGAATATATTAAACAGGTTTTTCGCGCTTGTCGAATTTATGTTCACAATATGAAACTAAAGACTGTTTCACGCGGCTTGACCGGTCTCCAGCAGGGCTTGCGACCAGATCGAGCGGTATTGCACAACCTCGTCTTTCAGCAGCGGGTCAATGCGCCGGTAATTGGGCGCGGGCGGTGTCGCCTCATGATAATAGGCGATGGCTCCGGCCCCCAGGGTAACCCCATTTGAGGTGTCATTGACATAGACTGGCGTGTTTCTGACCGAGGCGATCAGGGCGCACAGGTGAGGGTGGCGGGCCGCTACGCCTTCGATCAGCAGCGGGCCATCGGCATGAATGAGGTTAAGGCAGGTATCGCTGACCATAGCCAGATAGAGCTGACCTAAAGCGGCGCGGTGGGCCGGGGTATCGACCTTAAGGCCGCGAATTTCGCCGCGTCGGCCTTGGTACGGCCCGCCGGCATCATCGAAACTGGGCAGGGCCATAGCGCCGTCCCGCATAACGGCCTGAGTGATCGCCGGATCGACATCGGTTGAGGTCATGCCGTGGGTAATCAGGTCATAGGCCCGTCCGCCCATGAAGCGTGAGCAGGCAACCGGATTGCCGAACACATCGACCTTGGCCAGACAGTCGCGGTCGGCCTTAAGGTTATCGACCGGCGTTTCAGGGGCTAGCGCAATGAACCATGTTCCGGTCGACAGCATGGCGGGGGGAGTGAAGGACGGGTCGCGATGCTGGCGCACAATGACCGACGCCAAAGCGGCATTGGTATCGTGTAATCCGACCAGCACCTTGCAATCACGGCTTAACCCCGTGGCATCGGCAATGTCGGGGCGCAGAGAGCCCGCTTCGTCCCAGGCGTTTTTAAGCTCAGGGAAGCGCTCAACCCAGCCCTGACGAATAGCCATGGACGAATAGGTTTTTTGCAGCGGTGCCCACAGGTCGGTGTGGCACCCCATTGAGGTGACTTCGGTAGTCAGGGCTCCGCTTAAGCGCCAGGTCCAGTATTGTGGATAGCTTAAGATCCAGCGCACCCGCTCGAAAAATTTCGGGTCTCTGCGCGCGTGCCAATAGATCTGGCAGCCCATGTTCAAACCGTTGGGCAGGCTGGGCGACAGAGTATGCGAAAAATGCGGCCGGATGGCATTATAGGCTTCGCGGTAAAGCTGCGGGATAGCGGCTTCGTAGTCCTGAATTGGTTGCAGCAGCAGACCGTCTTCGCTCAGGAAGGCGCAGGTAGCACCATGAGTGACCGGGATAATGCGGTCAATATCATAGCGGATCGAGAGTTCACGCAACTGGCCCAGAAACCAGCTATGGAGGCGATCAACATCATAGGCGGCATAAAGGTGCGCATGCAGGCGTGGCGTTACCACCCGGCGCTCATTAAGAATCTGGCCTTCGTGGTTTATTATGCTGACCTTGGCAAAGCTTTTGCCGATGTCCAACACGACGCAAACCGTGTCTTTTTGCCGGATGTCTCCCAACCTGTGGCCTCTTGTCGTTTCCCGATTACCATCTTTGCTGCCGCTCTGTGGCGGCTTAAGCCATCCAGACTATAACATTGCCGCAAACGGTGCAATCAACGCTGCGTGTTTATGACGCAGAGGTGTCAATAAGCCACCCAATGTCATATAAATACCATAGACATGAAAAAAGACTGACAAACCGACCAGTTACCGCCATAAAGCGCGTGTGAATGTGTACCCGTTCGTGATGCGGGACTTAAGAACGAGGCCAGATCATGAGGCACGTGGTGGCGACGCCAGTCATTACCCCGGATCAGATAGACGCAAGTAATGCCCGTCTGGAGGCTGAGGCCGTGCGCGATTACGCGCATCTTGGGGAACAACTGGCGCGCCGCGGTGTAGATATCGAAGATATTCTGGCCGACATCATGGCGTTCAAGGTCGCGGTGCCAAGCTGGGGGATGGGCACTGGCGGCACGCGATTTGGGCGTTATCCAATTGCCGGCGGACCCAATAACCTGTTTGAAAAACTAGAAGATTGCGCCGTCATTCAACAGCTGACGAAGGCCACACCGCGGGTGTCGCTGCATTTTCCGTGGGACAAGGTCAAGGATTACGACGAACTGAAAGGCTTTGCGGCATCGCTGGACTTAGGGTTTGATGCGGTCAATTCCAATACCTTTCAAGATCAGGCAGGGCAGAGTTTGTCCTATAAGTTCGGCTCCCTGACCCATGCCGATGCTCCCACCCGTCAGCAGGCGATTGAGCATAATCTGGAATGTATCGAGATCGGGCAAAAATTAGACGCCAAGGCCCTGACGGTCTGGCTGGGCGATGGCTCCAACTTTGCGGGGCAGAGCGATTTTACCCGCGCGCTGGAGCGTTATCTCGATAGCATGGCGGTGGTCTATGCCGGTTTGCCCGATGACTGGCGGGTGTTTATGGAGCATAAGCTTTATGAGCCGGCCTTTTATTCGACGGTGATTCAGGACTGGGGCACGTCAATTTTGTGCGCCCAAAAACTGGGGCCCAAGGCACAGTGTCTGGTCGATCTGGGTCATCATGCGCCCAATGTGAATATCGAAATGATCGTGGCGCGTCTGGCGCAGTTTGGTAAGCTGGGCGGGTTCCACTTCAACGATTCCAAATATGGTGACGATGATCTGGATGCCGGGTCGGTCAATCCGTTCCAGTTGTTTCTGGTGTTCAATGAGTTGGTGGAAGCTAAAGGCCGCGATCCGCAATGTTTCGATCCGGCCTACATGCTGGATCAGTCGCACAATATTACTGATCCGATCGAGAGCCTGATGATGTCGGTGAACTCGATCCTGCAAGCCTTCACCAAGGCGCTGCTGATTGATCGTGTGGCTTTGCGCGGCCATCAGGATGGCAATGATCCGCTGATGGCTCATGCCACGTTGAAAGAGGCCTATGACACCGATGTGCGGCCGATTCTGAAAATCGCACGCCTGAGAACCGGTGCGGCGATCGATCCGCTTGGCGTCTACAGGGCATCAGGTTATCGCGCACAAAAAGCTGCCATTCGTGTCACTCAGGGCGCGACCGGCGGCGGTATTGTTTAGGAGTAAGCTATGATTTCGCGGCGGCAATTGGCAGGCGGTTTAAGCGCAATGGGCCTGATCGGTGCCACTCAGGGGGCCTCGGCCTCAGACAGTCAATGGCCGCAGGCCGGTGAAATCATCTATCACAACCCCTTGGCTAAACCCGAAGATGTGGCGGGCTTTAAGCTTGAGGGCGAGGCGAAAATAAGCTTTGAGCGCGGCCGTATGACTCTGCAAAACGCGCGCGATCCGGGCGAAGGACAGGCCTCCAATTTCGTCTTCTGGTGCCCTGAAGTCTTTCTCGACAATATCGAAATTAGCTGGAAATTCTGGCCGGTGGCGGAACCGGGCCTGTGTATCCTGTTTTTTGCGGCGGGCGGTATGCTGAACGGTAAGCGCGTCCATGTGCTGGATAAGGGGCTGAAACCACGCGCCGGTATCTATGATCAATATACCCAAAGTGATGTCGACGCCTTGCAGATCTCCTATTTCCGCCGTCGATGGCCGGAGGAGCGAGCCTTCCATCTGGCCAATCTGCGTCGTGCGCCGGGGTTTATTATGCTGGCTCAGGGCGCAGATCCTCTGCCGGATGTTGAGGATGCCACCCCGCCTTACACTATCAAAATCCGTAAGACTCCTAAGGCCGTCGATTTCCTGATAAATGACCTGCCGGTGGTGCATTGGGATGTCACCCCCGGCAGCCCGTCCTCAGGGTCGATCGGGTTCCGGCAAATGGCGCCGCTGATTGCCGACTATGCCGATCTGACGGTGCGTAATCTGGCCTAGCGTGCGCAAATTTGCGTGATTATGATTGATTGCTGCCGATTTCGCGCTACTGTCCCAACAAAATTGTTTACAGGGATATATCATGCGTAAACGCACGTTTCTGACCGGCATGGCCGCTGTGGCCGCCATGCCTGCTCTTTCCACTCAGGCGCAAACAGTAACCAAAGACATCCCCGTCGAATGGGTCGATGCTGACACCGGCCACCGCGTGCGCCGTGTCTCGACCGAGGATAATTCCAAGTTCCTCTATTTCCACGACAACGCCTTTACCGGCGATGGCAAGTGGATGGTGTTTAACGGCCCGAACGGCGTCATGAAGGCTGAGATCGGCACCTGGAAGGTCTCGCCTCTCACCAAGGTCAAAAACGCCCACCTGTTTGAAGTGATCATGGTGTCGCGCAACTTACCCGTAGTCTATGTCCGTCAGGCCAAGGTGCAGGGCAATGGTAAGGGCGCGGACGGGCTCGATTATTTTGCCGTCGATATCAATACGGGCAAGGTGACGCTGGTCGCCAAAAATGTCGGCGGCTGGATCGGGTCGGTCAATGCCGATGACACCCTGCTTTTGGGGGTATGGGCCGAGCGTCATTATGAACTGCAACCGGGGCCGAAAGTAGCCAATACCGACGGCGGCTACAATGCCGTAGGGCCAGACGGCAAGCCGCTATCGTTTGCCGCCGCTAAGGAAGTGCGCATGGCTGACCGGCTGGCGCAAAATATTCCGATGGAAATCTTTACGCTCAACATCAAGACTGGTGAGCGCAAGGTTGTGACGGCCTCGACCGACTGGCTGAACCATATTCAGTTCTCGCCGACTGATCCGCAACAAATCATGTATTGCCACGAAGGGCCGTGGCACATGGTTGACCGCATCTGGACCATCCGCACTAATGGCTCAGATAAGCGCGATATCCACAAGCGCACCATGAATATGGAAATCGCCGGCCATGAGTTCTTCTCCTTCGATGGTGAGCAGATCCTCTATGACCTGCAAACCCCGCGCGGTGAGGATTTCTGGCTGGCCTCTTACAATCTCAAGACCGGAAAGCGCATCTGGTATCATATGGAGCGCAACGAATGGTCGGTACACTTCCAGATATCGCGGGATGGCAAGCTGTTTGCCGGTGACGGCGGCGATGAGGAAATGGTCGCCAAGGCTAAGGACGGTAAATGGATTTATCTGTTTGAACCGGAGATCATCGAGGATTTAGGTGTGTCTGCGCCCAACGCGGCTGAGCTGGTGCGGCCGGGTAAGCTGAAATCGACCAAAATCCTCAACATGGCCAAGCACGATTATCGCGTCGAGCCGAACCTGCAATTCACGCCCGATGGCAAGTGGCTGTTGTTCCGTTCCAGCATGCACGGCCCGATTCATACCTATGCGGTAGAAGTGACCAAAAGCGCTTAAAGCATAAGGAGGGGGGATGCGTAGTTTAATGGCAGCGGCGGTCATGGTCATGACTGCCGCGTTTGGGGCCGTCGCGTCCGGTGGTGTGGTTCAGGCGGCTGAGGACACCTATAAGGGCAATGATGGCACCATTGACCAAGCGGTCTGGGCTGACGGACGGGTGTGGCTGCGGTCAGCCGCCGGGCGTCTGAGCTATATCGAACCTGACCGCGACGAAAGGGTTCAGGTCAATGTCGCCGATGAGCGGGTGATCAGTCTGTGCCGTGACGAGAGTGATCTTGTGGCGCTGACGGCGGAATCGCGCGGGCAATATCCGCGCACCCTGCGTCGCCTTGAGGGCAATCAGTGGCGGGTTATGGCGGCGTTCAACGATGATGGTCAGCATGTTAGGGGCATGATCTGCGACCGTGGCCGCATCACTATTGTCACCTCCAGTCATGTGATTGATGTGCGCGAAAAGACGGTGCGTCTTACTAAGCTTAAACAGCCCTTGCGCTTTTCACATGAGGCTCATGTGCTGGCTAACGGCGGCTATGTCTATGTGGGTATGGATGCCGGTGAATGGGGCGGCGGCCTACACCGCATTGACCGGCGCACGTCCGAGATTGTGACGATAGGCTCTGAAAACGGCCAGTGCGGTGATGTGCTCTACCCGGAATGTGAGCCGGTAACTGGTATTGTACACATTCCGTGGAAGCCGGACTGTGTGGCGGTGACCACGGGATTGGCGCATTTGTCGACAATGCGTGGTGCGCTGATTGAGGTTTGCGGCACTGAGTACCGTGTTGTGCTGCAAAAAGACTATCAGCCGGCTCCGCCCATAAAGCCGGATGCGCAATATCCCGTTGGTCATGTGCCGTTTCTTGGGGTTTACGCGAAAAACGGCGTGTTAACGGCCCTGACCGCCAGCCATGCCTATGAATTCCGTAACGGCAAGCTGGTGCGTGAGCGCAAACTGCCGCCGCGTGAGATTTTGGGCGGTGTTGGCGCAAGCTTTGGTGATGCGGATATCGTGCGGGTGCAGCCCTATGTGCAAACCAAGGATCATAAGGCTTATGGTTATCCGCTTCTGGTCGTGAAATAGACGCAGCCTGCGTCCGGCAATATGGCGGCAGTGTTACGCATAAAAACACACCCTGAGGCCATGTGGCGCTCAGGGTGTTTAAAGAGAATGGTGTGTCTGTCTTACTTGCCGACCTTGATATTGGCTTTGGGCGGGGTTTTCATGCCTTCACCCAGATAATAGCTGACATGTGGCGGCTGATTATAGGCGGTGTTCTGCCAGGCGATACCGGCGCGATAAACCGGATCGTGCATAAGCGTGGTGAACCGGTATGTCGTCGGGATATTGGTCGAATAGATGCGCAGAGCCGTGTTGTCGGTCGTCCGCATAATGACCTCTTCGCGCCAGTCACCCAGAATGTCGGCCTGAAGCGCCGGGTTGGACTTGGTGCCGTTATTCGACGTCGTATCTGCCATTTCAAAAATGACGGGCGAGTCGTTGGTCTTCCAGTCCCACTTGAAGATCTTATTGCTATCCAGCAGTTCGCGCGTCAGATCGCCGTCCCACCAGATCGCAAAATTCATGGAGCGTGGGCGTTTGTCCGAGATGATTTCGCCCTTAGCGTTATAGAGATTGGAGGAATTGGAGGCCCATGATTCTGTTCCCAGATGGCGCGGGTCGATGTCGGCTGAGACGCCGCGTCCGGTATCCTTATCCGCCGGCGTCGACCACAACATTTCGCCAGTTCTGGCATCCAGCATGGCCGAGCCGCGGTTGCCTGAGTCGCGCATGCTTTCATGGACGCCAAATTTCTCAAGGCCCGGACGGGTTGGGTCAAGATCGGAGACGTGCATGGCGTCACCATGCCCCAGCCTGGCGGTCCAGAGCGGCTTGCCGTCGGAACTCAGGGCCATAGACCCATAAATGATTTCGTCCTTACCGTCTGAGTTTACATCGGCGACCGACAATTGGTGATTGCCCTGACTTGAATATCCGTCCGGTACGCCATCAGCCTTGGAATCGAAATACCAGCGCAAGGACAGTTTGCCATTTTTGAAATCGTAGGCTGACACCGTCGTGCGGGCATAATAGCCGCGCGCCATGATGGCCGATGGGTGAACGCCGTCGAGCCAGGCTGTCCCTGCCAGATAGCGATCCGATCGGTTGGCATAGGCATCACCCCAGCGCTCTTTCATTTCATCGCCGGTCGCCTCAAAGCCCTTGCTGCCGCGGGTATTGGCGAAATCAACCGTGTCGAGCACGCGACCGGTCGAGCCCTCAAAAACGCTCAAATATTCCGGGCCCTTGAGGATGCGCCCCTTAAGCTGGGCCATCAGTCTGCCGTCAGGTGCGACCACCGATCCCGTGCGGTCATTTTGCGCCAGTTCGCCGCCGGATTCCACCCAGTTGGCATTGGCATCGCCGATGACTTTGCCTTGCGCGTCTTTGCTGCCGTCAGCCGTTTTGACAATCAGTTCGGCCTTGCCGTCACCATCATAGTCCGCGACCTGAAACTGAGTATAATGAGCGCCGGCGCGGATATTGTGCCCCAGATCTATACGCCAGAGTTGTTTGCCCTCAAGTGTGTAGGCATCAATCAGCACATTGCCGGTATAACCGCTGTGGGCGTTATCCTTGGCGTTGGTCGGATCCCACTTAAGGATGATCTCATAGCGGCCATCGCCGTCCAAATCACCGACCGAAGCATCATTGGCGGTGTAGCTGTAGGCCTGACCATCCGGCGTTGTGCCGTCAGCGGGCTTGTTTAGCGGAATATTGAGATAGCCTGCGCTCCAGACCTTGGCTTCAGGGCTGGTAGCTATTTCTTTGCCTTTAACAACGGCCGCCACTTTGTAGACCGAAGCCGGTGTTCCTTTTTTATCGACGAAGTTGGTGGATTTTAGCGCCTTAGGTGTGATTTTCTGGCCATCGCGGTAGAGCGCATAAGTAGTGCCCTTAGCATCATCACCGAGTTGGCGCCAACTTACGAAAATACCATCCTGGGCGCTGACCGCTACGACGCCGCGATCAAGTCTTTCCATCTGACGCGGTGAGGTTTGAGCATGGGCAGATGTAAAGCTAAGGGTTAGCGCTCCTAATATTGGTAAGATGGCGCCGCTGTGCTTAAGATGACGTTTCAGATCAAACATCTGATATCTATCCTTAAATTCTGTGGTTTCCCCGGTGTTAAAGGCTGGCCCTGACGGGTCGAGTATATCCGTGGTGCCTTTTATTTTGTCAGACAGGCTACGCGCTTGCGACGCAGTTCACAAGTTCATTTTGATCGATTGTGCGCGATATTTATCAAGTGCATGAATAAGCAAAAAAAACGGTGAGAGCCAAGGGACTGGCTGTCACCGCTGTCAGTGGTAGCTTTCGGACGCGCCAAAAGCCACTTCGGGAAGGTTATCTCGATGACTAAGGCAAGAAAAATATGCCTATGAAATCAGTGAGATGAGGCCGGCAAAACGCTTGAAATGAATTGCAAGAGTTATGCTGTGTTGAAATAGTAATATAATAATCGAAAATGAGCAAGATTAATCATCGGTAATCTTCACTTTAATTTCTCACAGGAAGAGCATAAATAAGCATAAAGGCATATAAATACCGCATTTGGCTTAGTCGATATTTGAATAACTGATTGTTATTTATGAATATTTAAGTGGCGCTGTGAGGCCGTATATTCTGGTATGGCATTCCCCAGCGATAAAACTGTATCGAAATGTGGCAGCAAGATTGAAAAATTGTGTTCTTTTTGTAACGCAGATCAACTTATCTGACCAATTTGACAGACAATATGGCGGAAATGATCAAAATGTATCTTGACTTGCCATATTCAATCAACAAAGGTTGTGGCATCCCATCGGGTTGATAAAGCGAGGCCGACTAACGGTCCGAACAAAAGGGAGATGACACCGGAAACCATCCGTTCGCGGAAGGGCTTGCGAATGCAATCGGGCGACTAAGTCTCGTCACGATGCGTTCAGGGCCTCGATGCGTCGGAGCCATTGTTTCCGGTCATTGTAATGAATGTGCAGGCGGGGAATTCAGACCTGTACGGATTACGTTCTCCTTCAACCCGCGGGGCAGGTGCCTACACATGGCGCCGGGCTTTGAAAAAGCCAGCACCAGGAGGACTATTTTGATGTTTACTAACCGTAACCGGTCATTCGCCAAGGCCTTGCAGCAAGGCACGGCCATGACCCTTGTTTCCATGATGGCGCTGTCGGGCGTGGCTGTGGCTCAGGACGCGATTGTATCGTCCAGCCAGGCTGGCGCTCCGGTCGCCGCCGCCGCCGAAGAAGACGTCCAGGAAGTGGTCGTCGTCGGTACCCGCGCTGCTCAGCAATCGGCGATCGACCGAAAGAAGCGTGCAAGGACGGCTACAGATTCGATCGTAGCCGATGATGTTGGCTCGTTCCCGGATCGCAATCTTAACGAAGCTATTTCACGCGTTGCTGGTATGGGCATTACACGCGGCGAAACGGGTGAAGGTGAAGGGCTTACCTTGCGGGGTAACGGGGCCGATCTTACACGGGTCGAAATGGACGGCATGTCCGTGGCGTCGTCAGGCTTTGACCTTGCGGTCGGTGGAACATCAGGACGGGCGTCCGATCTGCGCGAACTGCCTGCCGATTTGATCAAAAGCGTCGATGTGGTCAAAGGTAATACTGCGGACATGACAGAAGGCGGGCTTGGCGGTTCGGTTCAGATCAAAACGCGGTCAGGCCTTGACTTTAAGAAGCCTTATTTCTTAATGCGTGTTGCTGCTGACCGTAACTCGCTCAGCGAGCGTTGGTCGCCTGACATCAATATTCTGGCTTCACGCAAGTTCTTAGATAATCGACTGGGTGTTATATTCAATATGACATCTACGCGCCGTCTGAATGACAGCCATCAATTGAATGCGGCGGGCGCTAATAATGCGGCCGGTTATAACCGTTTCTTTGATTTCGATAATTCTGCTGAAAAGACGTTTGAGTTCAATCCGTCTTTAGTCACGGGTGTTGGGGCTAACGATCCGGCGGCAACATGGGCGCTGGCTTCAGGTTCCGGCACATTTAATGCTCTGACTCCGGTCGAAATCGTTACGCGCTCGGCCAATGCCAACTCCAAGGCAGATTGTATGGCTGCGTTTCCGCTCTATACAACTGCGGAACTAAATACTATTACTCCGGGCTCAAACAATGCCAACCGTGCCGCTGCGCAAGCGCAACGTGTTAGTGAGCAAGTCACCTGCTTAAACCAGTGGAACGATTATTCGCCGAGTCTTGTTCGTGACACTAACCTTACCCAATACGAAGACCGTATGGCCTGGGATGTTCGTTTCGACTATAAGGTTACCGATAATCTTTCTGTTTACTTAAAGTACGCAGTTGCAGACCGCACCCAGGAAGATATTCGCCGCAACCGCACGCGCGGGGAAATTGGCCGAACGACAACAGATACTCGCTTCGTAACGCCTTCTCTGGTAACGAATACAAATATCCCATATGGCAGCGTTAATACTATTTCTGCCGTCCCCAACAGTGGTTATTATATATATAATGCCGGCTCGCCAACGGGTTCAATTACGCTGGACAGTACTCTGGGTGGCTCTAATGTTGGCCATGCTTTCCAGAACTATGGTATCGGTGTAAACGTTGTGCCGGGTAGTGTTGTGGTTGATGAAAATCACTACCTGACAGAGTTTGATATTACGAATGCTTCGGTGAACTACGATAATATCCGGAATGACCAGATCTGGGATAATGATTATCTGCTCGTCGGTGGTGAGTATCGCAAGAATAACCTGTACGTCGAATTTCAGGCCAGCCGCAGTGAATCCAGCTACACGCGATATGATAAGCGTTTTCGTCGAAGTGCTGCCTATGGCACGGGAACTATGAAAGTCCTGCCGAGCGGGTTATGGACGTTTGAGTTCCCCGACGGCTTCAATCCCGACAATATGGTCAATTCTGTCGTTCTGAACGCGCCTGTAGGCACCACGCAGGCTGCCCGCGATGCGGCTGCCCGTTATACGAATACGGTTGGTTTCGATTATTCACCACGACTGGTCGAAAGCTCCGAAGATGCGGCTAAGTTTGATGTAACCTATCGCATGCCGGATTTCCCAGTACTCAAGCGCTTTAAGGCGGGGGGCAGTTATCGCAAAATCCTTAACGATTCCTGGGGTGGGGGCGGTTTCTCGCCATCAGCGGGCGTGTTTGTGCCGACCAATAACCTTCGTGGTGTCTTAAGGGCTTGTGAAAATCAGGCAACGACCACAGCGGCGAATGCGTGCGTGTACGGATACGTACCTAATGTAACCACGGGCACCACTTTCCGTCATGGGACGCAAACCATGACCGTGGCCCAAATGGTCGCAATGTATGAGAACAGCATTGAATACAATGACGGTGCGTTCATGCCTGATTATGAAGGCGTTAGCGGTCTTAACCTCTGGAATACAATTGATGTTGATAAGGCATTCGAACAAATAGCGGGTACTGTTAACTATAACTTTGACTGCCTGAAAGTTTGCACGGGTAGCGACGGAAAAGAGTATGCTCAACCGGTCGGTATTTCCAACGAAGAGATCACCGCCGCTTATTACATGTTCGATTTCGAGCAAGAATTACCTTTTGATATGCTGTTCGATGGTAATTTCGGTGTGCGTATGGTGCAGTCGAAAGTGGCGGCTTCTGGCTCGGTGGTACTTGCCTCAACTCGTAAGAATTTTACGGATGACAACAACCCGGCAAATGACTGGAATCTGACGGACGGCTTTAGCCGCGTTACGACCACCAATATAAATAAACCTGTTGCTATTGAGCGTGAGTACACGGATTGGTTGCCAAGCTATAATGCCAATCTATGGCTTGTTCCCGATAGGGTTGTGATGCGCTATGCGTGGTCTAAAACTGTTGCGCGTCCGCCGATTGCGCGCCTATTTCCAGGTGGCACCTGTACTGTTGATGAACGTATCGAAGATCTCATTGATGCCGGAGATCCTGATCTTGACATGAACTGCACAACTTTTGGCAATCCAGACCTGAAGCCTTACACGGCAACTAAAAACAATACCTCTCTGGAGTGGTATGTTAACAGAGATACCTTCCTCGGCCTGTCTTATTACCGCCAAAAAGTAAAGATTGGCGGGCCGATTCTTCTCAGAGTTACCGATCAGCCCGTGTTTTCCGGGACTGATGAAGTTGACCCTGTGACCGGGCGTCCGTTATCGGACTTCCTGTTTACTTATAACACCTACATCAACGGCCCTGGATATACTCAGTCAGGTTGGGAGTTCACCTCCAAAACGGCTCTGACGTTCTTGCCTTGGAAACTTCGCCATACGGGTGTTGATTTCAACATTTCCACCAATAAGTCTGCAGGAGCCGCGGGCTACATCGATCCAATTACGGGAGAAAACGTAGGTATTCCGGGCCGTCCTGATTACTTTGCAAACCTGGTTGTATGGTATGATGATGGCAAGACAAATGCCCGCATCGCCTATCAGGCACGGTCGCAAGTACTAAGCTGCGTCTCGGCTTGTGGTAATAATGCTGACAATGCTTATGCCTTCCCTAACCAGAACCCGCTGAACTTTGTCCGTCTGCCCTATAACCCCGGAGAGCCTTACTATACTCGGGAATACGGTTATCTCGACGCCAAGGTCACGCATAAGCTTCGTCCAAACATTGAGCTTTACTGGGAAGGCCGTAACCTTCTTCGTGAGGCCAGTGTAAGCGAAGGGTCTCGCGGTTTTGCAAACTCTGAATACGCCTGGTCTACTACATATGGCGGTCGCCGCTTTATGGTCGGTCTGACGTACAGAATGGAATAGTTCGAGTTGAGTAAGCGTACATCGTAACCCGTACTGCCGCCGCCTGAGTAATCAGGCGGCGGTTTTTTGTTGATTGATGTTGACATAAGTTGCGTAATGGCGTCTGGTTTAATCAAGATCGGCCATTGGTATGACCAATTCTTGCGCCGGATAAGCGCCAATGCTGCGTATAAGCCGTAGATCACGGAAACAAGGGTAGGGCAGATGTTGTCTCATATAATCTCACGTCGCCACATGTTGCAGTCGGCGGCCGCCTTGGGTGCTGTAGCGTTTGCGGCCGGTAGTGGCGTTGCGCAGGCCGCCACGGGGCAGGTGGCTGGCAAAGGCAAGCCGGTGTCTGCCACGCAACTGTCATGGCTGGATAAGGTTACGCCGTTGCAGTTTGACGGTGCGACCCTTGGGGTGCCGTGGCCGCGTGGTACGGTCAAGGCCACTCAGGCGCTGAAACTTACCGGAGTTGATGGGCGCGAAGTGGCGTCGCAGTCATGGCCGCTGGCCTACTGGCCGGATGGATCGCTGAAATGGTCGGCCCATGCGGTCGCAGGTGCTGAGGGCCTGACGGGGGCCTCTGTCGTTATGGGCAAGCCCGCCGTGCCGGCCAATGCCGTGCGGGTGACCCAGGCCGCAGCCATGATCACGGTCAAATCCGGCGACTTAAGCTGGCAGGTGCCGACATCGGGTGAGGCCCTGATTGCCTCGGCCACCAAGGGCGGGCGCACGACCCTGCGTGACCTGAAACTGGTGGCGCGTTCGCAGGATCAGGCTGATCTGGAGGTCACCGGCAGCGTCACCCAATCTCAGTTCACCTCAAAAGTCACCAAGGTCACGGTTGAACAGACCGGGCCGGTGCGGGCGGTGCTTAAGGTTGAGGGGACGCATTCGGGTAATGGCCGCGACTGGCTGCCGTTCTCCGTGCGCCTCTATTTCTATGCGGGTACGGAAAGTGTGCGTATCGTCCATAGCTTCATCTTTGACGGCGACCCGTTCAAGGACTTTATCCGCGGGCTGGGGGTGACGGCCAAGGTTGCTATGTCCGATGAGACCTATAACCGACACATCCGCCTGTCGGGCGAAGGTGTCGGTGTATGGGGCGAAGCCGTGAAGCCGCTGACCGGCCTGCGCCGTGATCCGGGTAAGGCATTCCGTGATGCGCAGGTGGCCGGTAAGGCGATCCCACCGATCGCGGGTATGGCTAAGGCCGTTCAGGACGGCTTGAAATGGATACCGGAATGGGGTGATTTTTCGCTGTCGCAACTGACGCCCGATGGCTTTACGGTGAAAAAACGCACCGAAAAAGGTCACGCCTGGATCGATTCCAACGCCGGGACGCGCACCAAGGGGCTGGGTTATGTCGGTGGGGCTGCGGGCGGCGTGGCGCTGGGCTTCAAGGATTTCTGGCAAAGATCACCGACCGCCATCGATATCCGCAACGCGCACACCGATCTGGCGGACATTACGGCCTGGCTGTGGTCGCCGGACGCCCCGGCCATGGACGTGCGCCCCTATCGCTCGGCCGGTGAGATGGATACCCACCCGGAAGAGATCGAAGGGCTGAACATCACCTATGAGGATTACGAAAAAGGCTGGGATACGGCCACGGGTGTGGCGCGTACCTCTGAGCTTAATCTGTGGGTGCTGAACACCACACCCAGCCACGAAGTCTTTTCCGGCATGGCCGAACGTGTCGCCAATCCGCCGCGCCTGATGGCGTCGCCGGAGCGCATTCATGCCGCCGGGGTGTTTGGTGACTGGGATGTGGTCAACGCCACGACGCCGGCCCGCAAAATCCTCGAAGACCGTCTGACCTATCAGATCGAGTATTATATGCAGCAGGTCGAAGCCCACCGCTGGTACGGGTTCTGGACTTACGGCGATGTCATGCACACCTATGATGCCGACCGGCACATGTGGCGTTATGATATCGGCGGCTATGCGTGGGACAACTCGGAACTCTCGACCGATCTGTGGATCTGGTACACGTATCTAAGAACCGGTCGGGCTGATGTGTTCAAGTTCGGTGAGGCCATGACGCGCCAGACCGGCGAGGTCGATGTCTATCATCTGGGGCGCTTCAAGGGCTTTGGCACCCGTCATGGTGTGCAGCCGTGGTCGGATTCGTCCAAGCAGCCGCGCGTCTCCAATGCCGCCTACCGCCGCATCTATTATTACCTGACCGCCGATGAGCGGGTCGGTGATCTGATGCGCGACCTCAACGAGTCTGATTTCTCGCTCAAGAATGTCGATATTTCGCGTAAACTACCGCCGTCGCCGGAGCGTGAAACCCCCGATGGCATCGTCAATTCGTCGTTCGGCACGTCTTGGGGATCGTTCATTTCGGCTTGGCTGACCGAGTGGGAGCGTACGGGTGATACCAAATGGCGTGACCGGATCATCAACGGCATGGTCACGATTGGCGGCCTCAAGCGCCGCTGGTTTGCCTCGTCGGCGCCCTATGATCTCAAGACCGGTAAATTCCTGGGCGAAGGTGACTATATCGCCATTTCGCACCTCAACGGTGTATTCGGGGTGGTTGAGATGAGTTCCGAACTGCTGTCGCTGATCGATGAGCCACTGTACCGTAAGGCCTGGCTGGAATATTGCCGCTATTATAATGCGCCGAATAATGAGCTTCAGGCCTTGCTCGGTACTGTGCCGCGCGGGCGTAACCTGCGCGATTCCCATTCGCGCCTGACGGCCTATGCGGCCTTCCATGAAAAGGATCGGGCCTTGGGTCTGCGGGCGTGGAGCGAGTTCTTTGGCAATGAGGGGCGGGAATCCGATGGCGGCTTAGGCCGCCGCACCACCCGCATCGACGGGGTAAAAACCCTGCGGCCACTGGATGAGGATAACAGCCTGTCGACCAATGGCACCGCGCAGTGGGGACTGGCCGCGATCCAGAACATGGCTCTGATCGGCGACAGCCTTGATGAAGCCGCCAAGATCGCCGGTGTTGTGCAATGAACCGGCGTGATCTGATGAAGGGCGTGGCTACGAGTGTGGCTGCTGCGGCGTTTCTGCCGGCGGTTGCGGCGCGCGCTCAAACCATAGCTAAACCCGCTATCGTGATGGCCAATGCCTCGGCGCGCACAAAAATCGATCTGTCCGGTGAATGGCATGTGTCGATTGATCCGTACCGAGCAGGCCTTGTCGATGCGGTTGGTGATCCGTCAAAGCCGCGGCACTGGCGCTATGCCGATGTCAATGTGCAGGAGGCCGAGGTCAAAAACCCCGGCACCTTCTTTGAGCAGGATATGCGCCGCTCAGGCACGGTGACCCTGCCGGGTTCGTGGAACGCGCAAAAGCCGGAGTGGCGTTATTATGACGGGCTGATGTGGTATCAGCGCGTTCTGGAGGCCAAACCCGAAGCGGGTCGGCGGGCGTTTCTTTATTTCGAGGCATCCAACTACACCACCCATGTTTATCTGAATGGTAAGAAACTGGGCGTCCATGTCGGCGGGTTTACCCCGTTTGCCTTTGAGGTCACGGATGTACTGCGCGATGGCGAAAACCGGGTGACCCTGGGCGTTGATTCTGAGCATGACGCCAATGCCGTGCCGCCGGTGATTACCGACTGGGATATATACGGTGGCGTGACCCGCCCGATCCGCTTTCTTACCACGCCTCTGACCTATATTGATGACGCCTTTGTGCGGTTGGGGCGGGACGGGATTATCCGCGCGTCGGTAGCGCTTAACGGGGCCTCGGCGGCGGGGCAGAAGGTGGTGCTGACCATTAAGGGCCAAAAGGCGCTTGCGGCCACAACGGATGCCAATGGCAAGGCTGAACTCAGCGTCAAGGCGCCGAAATCGCTTAAGCTGTGGACGCCGGAAACCCCCACCCTGCATGAGGTGCGGATTGAGGCCGCCGGTGATGTGTTCACCGACCGGATCGGTTTCAGGACGGTCGAAGTCAAGGGCGAGGATATTCTTCTCAATGGTAAGCCGATCTTCCTGCGCGGGATTTCGCACCATGAGGAAGAGATCGGCACCAACCCTGCGCGTGTGATTACCGAAGACGCCGCCCGTAAGCTTCTGACCGAGATCAAGACGGGACTGAACGGCAACTATGTCCGTCTGTCGCACTATCCGCACTCGGAAGTGACTGTGCGCTTGTGCGATGAGATGGGCCTTCTGGTGTGGAGCGAAATTCCGGTCTATTGGGCGGTCAATTTCGGCAATCCCGATACGCTGAAAATCGCGCAAACCATGCTGACCGAAAACATCCTGCGCGACCGTAACCGCGCGTCGGTTATCATCTGGTCGATCGCCAATGAGACGCCGCAGACCGAGGTGCGCAATCAGTTTTTGCGCACACTGGCGCAAACGGCACGCGATCTGGATGAAACCCGTCTGGTCAGTGCGGCCCTGCTGGTTGAGCGCAAAATCGTCGATGGCCATATCGATATGCACATCGATGATCCGTTGATACCTGCACTCGATATCATGTCGGTCAATACCTATAATGGCTGGTACGGCGATGATAAGCTGGAAGCCCTGCCGGCGACGGTATGGCGTGCCGATGTCAAAAGACCGCTCATCCTGTCCGAGTTCGGGGCCGATTCCAAAGCCGGTTTCCACGATCCGCAGCTAAAGCGCAAATATTCGGAAGAGTATCAGGCCGATTATTATCGCAACACGCTGGCGATGGCCGATAAGATTCCGTATCTGCGCGGCTTATCGCCGTGGATTTTGAAGGACTTTCAGGCTCCGCGCCGTCAGCACCCGATCTATCAGCAGGGCTGGAACCGCAAGGGTGTGATTTCGGAAACCGGTGAGCGCAAGCTGGCGTTCAATGTCCTGTCCGATTTCTATAAGTCTAAAATGAATTAATTTTTGCCATCAACTCATCGGCCTGTTGCTGATCCAGCGGGCCGGTGATTTTATCAATAATCACCCCATTGGGGCGCACCAGATAGGTTTCCGGTACGCCGGAGATACCCAGATCAAGACCCATATCGCCGGGTTCATCGCTGATGACGACGGCGTAAGGGTCGCGGTGTTTGACGAGGTAGTTCAGACTATTGACCGGTGTGTCTTTGTAGGCAATGCCGATGATAACCGCGCCTTTGGATTTCATATCGAGCAGAAACGGGTGTTCGGCCAGACATGGCGTACACCAGGACGCAAAGATATTGACCACGACCGGTTTATCGTAAGTCGCGGCTATGGTTTTCAAATCGCGCAGCTCAGCGGTTTTCAGGTCGGGCAGGGCGCGTACGGGCACCGGCTGTCCTACCAGCTCACGCGGCTGATATTCGGTTTTTTTGTGGAAATTGAAATAGCCGAATACGCCCACCAGAGCGGCCAGCACGATCAGCGGAATGAAAGCGAACAGCCGTTTCATATGTCGGATTTAACGTCTTTCAGGGCATCCTGAAGCGCGTCGAGTTTTGTCTTTTGCAAGCTTCGGGCGCGCACGGAGGCGATCACCAGCGCGCTCAGAGCCACAAAGGTCGCCCCATAGCAACCCCAGACGTAAAACCCGTACTTGCCCATGTCTAAGTCCATCACACCCTCACTGGAAACTTAAGCGCGCCCGCAGGGTGCGGTAGCGGCGGGTGATGATCTCAGCATCTATGCGCACCAGCCACAGCCAGACGAACAGGGCATGAAAGGCCGCGGTCATGACCAGCAGGGGCCATAACATTTCCGGCGCAATGGTCGGGCCATCCATGCGTACAACCGAGGCACCCTGATGCAGGGTGTTCCACCAGTCGACGGAAAACTTGATAACCGGCAAATTGACTAATCCTACCAACGCCAGAATGGCCGTGGATTTGGCGGCGCGCACTTCATCGTCAATGGAGGCATGAAGCGCAATATACCCGATATAAAACAGAAATAGCACTAAAACCGACGTCATGCGGCCGTCCCATTCCCACCATGTCCCCCACATCGGCTTACCCCACAGAGAGCCGGTGATCAGGGCCAGAGCGGTGAAGACCGCACCGATGGGGGCAGCGGCTTTGGCGGCGGCATCGGCCAAAGCATGACGGAAAATCAGGCCGAAAAATGAGGCGATCCCCATGATCAGATAGACCATCATCGCCATCCACGCCGCAGGCACATGCAGGTACATGATGCGCACGGTATCGCCCTGCTGATAATCTTCGGGTGAGGCAAAGCAGAGATAGAGGCCCCACGCAAACAGCACCGCCGCCAGCCCGCCAATATAGGGGCGGATTGGGGCAAAGACGCGCGTAAATCGCTCAGGGTTAGCCAGCCAGGTGATCATGGTTTCGACATAGGGCTTTTGCGGCGTTCGGACAAGTCTCTTAAGGACTCTCCTTCTTGGAGGGGGAGCTGCATTTTAGTGCTCGCATTAAAATGCAGAGGGGGTAAATCTTACTTGTGAAAATCACCCCCTCTGAAATTAAATCATAACTGACTTAATTTCAGCTCCCCCTGCATCAGGGAGAGTTCTAAGACAGTGCACTTTTGAGCGCAGCGCCCATCGCAATCGGCCCTAGAGCCAGCGCAAACAGGGCGTAGGCGCAGAGCAGGCTCAGGGCTTGGGTAATGGGGGCGCCGGTAAGATAGGCCTGCATCAGCCCGGCCCCGAAAATGACCGGCGGCACATAGAACGGCAGCACCAAAAGGGCGATCAGAACACCGCCCTTGCGGGTGCCGAGGCTCAAAGACGCGCCAATACCGCCGATGATGGCAAAGCTTAAACTGCCAAGGATGGCGCCGATCAGGCTGATAAACGCCGCATCCACAGGCGCGCCCAGAATGATCATGACAAAAGGTGTGAGCACCGCCAGCATCAGTCCCGTCCCCAGCCACTGCGCCAGACATTTCAGCAGGGCGATGACTTCCATAGGCAGAGGCCCAAGGCGCAATATATCAAACAGGCCATCCTCGTAGTCGCGCTCAAACAGCCGCTCCAGCGACAATAGCGAGGCCAATGCCAGACTGAGCCAGGTCAGGCCGGGCGCGACCCGCGACAAGGTGGTGCTGTCGGAGCCCAGGCTTAACGGGATCATGGCCATCAGGGTCAGATAAAATCCGACCGCCAGTAACGGCCCGCCACCACGGGTCAGGGACAGGCTAAGGTCACGCTTAAGCAGGGACAGGGCCGCATGGGGGGCCACGTTGATCTTAGTCGACAAGGGCCGCCTCCTGTGCCTTCAGGTCAGGCCGTGTCAGGTGGACGATGCGCGTCTCAAACGGCAGCGGATCATGGACGGCGGCGATGATGATGCCGCCATCGCTGAGATGATCCTGCATCAGGCGGGCGGCTAAATCCCGCTGGTGAGCATCGAGGGGTGACATCGGCTCATCCAGAAGCCACAGTCTGCGCGGTGCAATCAGTAGCCGTGCCAGTGACACCCGGCGTTTCTGACCGGCGGATAACAGCCGCGTTTCCAGATCCAGCAGAGGTGACAGGTTTAAGTATTGGACTGCGAATTGATAATTATTCTCATTTGCGTTTAAGTATTGCGCCTGAAACCTAAGCTCCTGCTCTGTGGTGCGGGTGGGGCTTAACGCATCGTGGTGGCCGAGATAGTGGATAAACTCTGTGCGAAATCTTATGGGATCAATCAGGCCGTGGTCGTCAAAGGCTGATATTTTACCCGTTTGGGGCGAAAAAAAACCGGCTATGGCCCGTAGAAGCGTGGTTTTACCGACGCCGTTCTGGCCGGTCAGGCTTATGGCGTCGCCACTTCCTACTTCCAGATTCAGATTTGAAATCAGAAGGTTATAGCCTTTTTTCAGGCTGATCTTGTCAAGTGTCACGCTCAGCGACATGAAAACGACGTCCCAATCATTCAAAATAACCCTAAAATATGTTGGGGCCTTAATAGACGAAAAGCCATAACAAGTTTAGAAGGGCAATTGACCGCCTGACTTTGGCATCGCGTCGCGTAAGTGTGGAACCCTGTGAGTTCCCCTTTCATGCGCGCGATCAAGAGACAAGAAATGGCCATCGGGGCTGTTTGTAGGGGCGGTCATATTGAAAAGGAAGCTAAAATGTCTTCACACGACAGCTTTAAGTCGCATGCCACCCTTGAGGTTGGCGATAAATCCTACGATTATTATAGTTTGCCTGCCGCCGAAGCCGAAGGCCTTGGCAATGTGTCGCGCCTGCCCACATCGCTTAAGGTGCTGTTGGAGAACCTGTTGCGCAACGAAGACGGCGTATCGGTCACCAAGGCCGACATTCAGGCAATCGCCAACTGGGTCGATAATAAGGGTTCGGTTGAGCACGAAATCTCCTTCCGTCCGGCCCGCGTGCTGATGCAGGATTTCACCGGCGTGCCCGCCGTGGTTGACCTGGCCGCCATGCGCGATGCGATGGTCAAGCTGGGTGCCGATCCGGCCAAGATCAACCCGCTCAACCCGGTTGATCTGGTGATCGATCACTCGGTCATGATCGATTATTTCGGCACGGCCGATGCCGCCACAAAGAATGTCGAGCGCGAATATGAGCGCAATATCGAGCGCTATAACTTCCTGCGCTGGGGTTCGTCCGCGTTCAATAACTTCCGCGTGGTGCCTCCCGGCACTGGCATCTGCCATCAGGTAAACCTCGAATACCTGGCCCAGACCGTGTGGACCAATGTGGCCGAGGGCAAGACGGTAGCGTATCCCGATACGGTGGTCGGCACCGACTCGCACACCACCATGATTAACGGCCTGAGCGTACTGGGCTGGGGCGTCGGCGGGATCGAAGCCGAAGCCGCTATGCTGGGCCAGCCGATCCCGATGCTGATCCCCGAAGTGATCGGTTTTAAGGTGACCGGTAAGCTGCCCGAAGGGGCGACGGCCACCGATCTGGTGCTGACTATTACTCAGATGCTGCGCAAAAAAGGCGTGGTCGGTAAATTCGTCGAATATTTCGGCAACGGCCTGCTGTCGCTGACCCTCGAAGATCAGGCGACGATTGCCAATATGGCCCCGGAATATGGCGCGACCTGCGGCTTCTTCCCGATCTCTCAGGCGACCATTGATTACCTGACCGCCTCGAACCGTGAGCCTGAGCGCGTAGCGCTGGTTGAGGCCTATGCCAAGGCGCAAGGCCTGTGGCTCGATCCGGAAAATGATCCGGTGTTCACAGATACTCTGGAGCTTGATCTGGCAACCGTCGTGCCGTCGCTGGCGGGCCCCAAGCGTCCGCAGGACCGCGTGCTGTTGACCGAGGCGGCGTCAGAATTTGCCAAGTCTCTGGCCGGTGAATTCGGCAAGGGCGGCGAGGCCTCCAAGGAAGTTGCAGTTGCCGGTACGGACTATAGCATTAATCACGGCGATGTCGTGATTGCCGCCATCACGTCCTGCACCAATACCTCCAATCCGTCCGTGTTGATCGCTGCGGGTCTGGTGGCGCGCAAGGCGCGCGCCTTGGGTCTGACTTCAAAGCCTTGGGTCAAGACCTCGCTGGCACCCGGTTCCAAGGTTGTGACCGATTATCTGGATGCGTCGGGCCTTTCCGCCGATCTCGATGCGTTGGGCTTCAACCTGACCGGCTATGGCTGCACCACTTGCATCGGCAACTCCGGCCCGCTGCCGGAAGCCGTATCGGCGGCCATTACCGAAGGCGACCTTGTGGCCGCCTCCGTCCTGTCCGGTAATCGTAACTTTGAAGGCCGCGTCAATCCCGACGTGCGCGCCAACTATCTGGCCTCCCCGCCGCTGGTGGTCGCCTATGCGATCGCCGGTTCGCTCAATGTCGATCTGACGGTTGATCCGATCGGCACGGGTTCAGATGGTGGATATGTCTACCTTAAAGACATCTGGCCATCGAACGCGGAAATCGCCGAAATTCAACGCGCCAATGTCACGCTCGATAAGTTTAAGGCTCGTTATTCGGACGTGTTCTTAGGGGATGAGCACTGGCAGGCCATTAAGGTCTCCGGCGGTCAGACCTATGACTGGGAAGGCTCATCGACCTACGTCGCTAACCCGCCCTATTTCGAGGGCATGACCATGACCCCGGAAAAGGTCACGGACATCGTTGAGGCCCGCGTGCTCGGTATCTTTGGCGACTCGATCACCACCGACCACATCTCACCGGCCGGCTCGATCAAGAAAACCTCGCCTGCCGGTATCTGGCTGACCGAGCACGGCGTCGAAGCGTCGGAGTTCAATTCGTATGGTGCCCGTCGCGGCCACCACGAAGTCATGATGCGCGGCACCTTTGCCAATATCCGCATCCGCAACAAGATCACGCCTGAAATCGAAGGCGGCGTTACCAAGCACTTCCCGTCGGGCGATGTCATGCCGATCTATGATGCGGCTATGCGCTATAAGGGTGAGGGCCGTCCGCTGGTGATCTTTGCCGGTAAGGAATACGGCACCGGCTCGTCGCGGGATTGGGCCGCCAAAGGCACGAAGCTTCAGGGTGTGCGCGCGGTGATCTCGGAATCGTTTGAACGCATCCACCGCTCGAACCTGGTCGGCATGGGTGTGCTGCCGTTGCAGTTCAAGGTTGATGGCTGGGCCAAGCTCGGCCTGACCGGTGAAGAGATCGTCACCATTCGCGGGCTTGAAAATGTCCAGCCACGTCAGGAACTGATTGTTGAACTGTTCCGCCCCAGCGACGGCAAGATGGCCCGCTTCCCGGTCCGTTGCCGCATCGATACCCCGACCGAGCTTGAGTATTACAAAAACGGTGGGGTTATGCCGTTTGTGCTCAGAAACCTGGCTCGTGGTGTCGTTGACGCCGCTGAATAAGCCTTTTAGCCCCGCCGGTTTGCGCCGCGCGGGGTTTTTCCTGTTCAACTTTTCGCATTTGCGATATGGCATGGATGATCCGTGCCCGACATTCATTCAAGGTTTTTTCCCATGCTTGAAGCTTACCGCGCCCATGTGGCTGAACGCGCTGCCATTGGCATCCCGCCCCTGCCGCTGACCGCCATCCAAACCGCCGAAGTTATCGAACTGATCAAGACCCCACCTGCGGGTGAGGCCGACTTTCTGCTCGACCTTCTGACCTACCGTGTCCCCCCCGGCGTGGATGATGCCGCTCAGGTCAAGGCGTCGTTTTTGTCGGCTGTGGCCCACGGCGATTTTCCGGTTGAACTGATCTCACGCGAACGCGCCACTGAGCTTTTGGGCACGATGGTCGGCGGCTATAACGTCAAGCCGTTGATTGACCTTCTGACCGATGCCGTGGTGGGAAAGATCGCTGGTGAAGCGCTCAAGAAAACCCTTCTGATGTTCGACTTCTTCCATGACGTTGCCGAACTGGCCAAGGGCGGCAACGCCAATGCCAAGGAAGTCGTTCAGTCGTGGGCTGATGCCGAATGGTTCACCTCACGCCCCAAGGTGGCTGAGCGGATTACGGTTACGGTCTTTAAAGTCACCGGTGAGACCAATACGGACGATTTGTCGCCCGCGCCGGATGCCTGGTCGCGTCCGGATATCCCGCTTCATTACCTTGCCATGTTGAAAAACACCCGCGACGGTATTACCCCTGAAGAGGACGGTAAGCGCGGGCCGATCAAATTCATCGAAGACCTGAAGATGAAAGGTCACCTCGTCGCCTATGTCGGCGATGTGGTCGGCACTGGCTCATCGCGCAAATCGGCGACCAACTCGGTCATCTGGGCGACCGGCGAAGACATTCCTTATGTCCCGAATAAGCGTTTCGGCGGTGTGACGCTGGGTGGCAAGATCGCCCCGATCTTCTTCAACACGCAGGAAGATTCCGGCGCCCTGCCGATCGAAGTTGATGTCACGGACTTCCACATGGGCGATGTCATCGACATCTATCCCTACAAGGGCGTGATCGAAAAGAACGACGTCAAGGTCGCGGAATTCGCGCTCAAATCCCATGTTATCCTTGATGAGGTTCAGGCCGGTGGCCGTATCAACCTGATCATCGGCCGCTCCCTGACCGCCAAGGCCCGTGAGTTCCTGGGCCTGCCCGCTTCGACCGAGTTCCGTCTGCCGGTGCCGCCCGCAGGGTCTGACAAAGGCTTTACTTTGGCGCAGAAAATGGTCGGTAAGGCCTGCGGTTTGGGCGAGGGGCAGGGCATCCGTCCCGGAACCTATTGCGAGCCAAAGATGACGACCGTCGGGTCTCAGGACACAACCGGCCCGATGACGCGCGATGAGTTGAAAGACCTCGCCTGTCTCGGTTTCTCGGCTGATCTGGTTATGCAGTCGTTCTGCCATACGGCGGCCTACCCAAAGCCGGTCGATGTGAAGACCCACCGCGAACTGCCGGCGTTTATCTCGAACCGTGGCGGCGTGGCCCTGCGGCCCGGCGATGGGGTCATCCACTCCTGGCTCAACCGTCTGCTGCTGCCCGATACGGTCGGCACCGGCGGGGACAGCCATACCCGTTTTCCCATCGGGATTTCCTTCCCCGCCGGGTCTGGTCTTGTGGCCTTTGGGGCGGCCACGGGCGTTATGCCGCTCGATATGCCGGAGTCCATTCTGGTGCGCTTTAAAGGTGCTCTGCAACCCGGTATTACCCTGCGCGATCTGGTCCACGCCATCCCGTACTATGCCATCAAGCAGGGTCTGCTGACGGTGGCCAAGGCCGGTAAGGTCAATGAATTCTCCGGCCGTATTCTGGAAATCGAAGGTCTGCCGAACCTGAAGGTCGAGCAGGCGTTTGAACTGTCCGATGCCTCGGCCGAGCGTTCGGCGGCGGGCTGTACCGTCAAGCTCAACAAAGAGCCGATCATCGAATATATGACCTCGAACATCGTGCTGATGAAAAACATGATCGCTGATGGTTATGCTGATGCCCGCACGCTCAGCCGCCGGATCAAGGCGATGGAAGACTGGATCGCCAATCCGGTGCTGATGGAGCCTGATGCCGACGCTGAATATGCCCACATCATCGACATCGACCTGAATGAAATCGTTGAGCCGATCCTGTGTGCACCGAACGACCCCGACGATGCCCGTCTGTTGTCGGAAGTGGCGGGTACACACATCGACGAAGTGTTTATTGGTTCATGTATGACCAATATCGGCCACTTCCGGGCGGCGTCTTTGTTGCTGAAAGACAAGAAGGACATCCCGACCCGTCTGTGGGTGGCGCCGCCGACCAAGATGGACGCGGCTGAACTGACCAAGGAAGGCCATTACAACACCCTTGGCACCGCCGGGGCGCGTATGGAAATGCCGGGTTGTTCTTTGTGCATGGGTAATCAGGCTCAGGTGCGCGAAGGGGCGACCGTCGTGTCGACCTCGACCCGTAACTTCCCTAACCGTCTGGGCAAGAACTCCAACGTCTTTTTGGCATCAGCGGAACTGTCGGCCATTGCCTCTAAGCTTGGCCGTCTGCCGACCCTGGAGGAATATCATGCCGATATGGGTGTGGTGAATGCGGCGGGCACCAGCGTCTATCGCTATATGAACTTCGACCAGATCGAAGAATATGCCGAGACCGCCAAAGAGGTCGCTGTTTAATTTTAGAAAGCCCCATCGGAAACGGTGGGGCTTTTAGTATTGCGGGTACAAAAAACGCCTGTGCCAAGGGGATGGAGCACAGGCGTTTTTGATGCGTTTTAGTTTTTTAGTTGCCCTACCGCGATGCTGCTTGAGGGCTTTAGAGAGGGACTCTAAGTTTTATCGGTTGAGCCGCCCCGAACCGGTTCGGGCTGTGGGGGGGCTGTTCAGGGGGGAACCCGCTCTTGGCGGCCCAACCGACACACATATATTTACGCGCCAAACGGGCGAATGAACGGCGAAATTAAGGTCATTTATTGTTAGCTTCATTTTGTTTGGAAGCGTGGTTTTGGCGCTTCAAATTGCGTGTGAATGCCTTGCCAATCTAAGCGACTTAGGGCGTACTGTGGTGGTCTGTATTACCTCGACAGGTTTGATCCGGCATGAGTATTCAGGATTTGGGTAGCTCCCATCCCGCCCCGCGCGGCCCGGTATTTTTTGAGCGCAAGGAGCTGGAAATGATCCTGCGCCTATACGGGCAAAAGGTGGCGTCGGGCGACTGGCGCGATTATGGCATCGACACCTTTACCGACGCGGTATCGTTTAATGTGTTCCGCCGCACCAGCGAGGCGCCGCTATACCGCATCGAAAAGCGTCCGGCCTTAAGCCGTAAACAGGGGGCGTTTGCGGTGTTTAATCAAGCCGGTTTGATCCTGAAACGCGGGCGCGAACTGGCACCGGTTCTGGCGGTTCTGGATAAGACGAAATTGAACCTGCTCTGACTATTCGTGCACCTTGCCATCGACGATCGGGTGGCCCGTCGCCGGATCACGTGGGGCGCGGGCAAAGTCATAACCGTAGAACAGCCTGATATCACGTAGCCGCTTATGATCGATCGGCACCTGAACCAGACGCGGCTCAGTGGTGCGTCCGAAATCCTGACGCATATCGATGACAAAACGATCCGTCAGATTGGCCAGAAGCACATTCTGTCCGGTCTCTGACGTCAGTGGCATATGGGTTTCGCTGT
This sequence comes from Asticcacaulis machinosus, assembly GCF_028550435.1. GTDB lineage: Bacteria > Pseudomonadota > Alphaproteobacteria > Caulobacterales > Caulobacteraceae > Asticcacaulis > Asticcacaulis machinosus. The sequence goes on from NZ_JAQQKV010000002.1 coordinate 1,063,189, forward strand.
GGGAATGAGGGTTAAGTTCACGCACCCAGTTTTTAAGCGGAATATCCGGATGGGCCTTAAACCAGTCACGGCCGTAATAGGCCATCGAGTTGTATAAGAACCGGTCATCGACCGCGATTGCGCTCAGGCGTTCGCCGCGCGCCAGGGCGGCTTCGGCCTCGGTCAGCACCACCTGCGTGGCTGCTTCCCAGCCGCGGGCGCGTTTCATGCCCGACGCCATGCCCATAGCCTGAGTGGCGGCGGGTGAGGTGATGCCGTACATGAACGCTGACATGATCAGAACCTGTATGGCGAGGCCGCCCCACAAAGCCACAGTAATAGCTGTTTTCACAATGCCCTTGCGGCGGTAGGGCAGAGACGTAATCACCCCGTAAAGCCAGGTCGCTGCCAACAGGCTGCCCGGTACATAGGCTGAGGCCGCCCAGTTGGCATGGGCCCGCGACAACAGGGCCTGAATAGTGACGAACAGCAGTGGTGGCAGTGCAAAACAGATTAGCATCAGGTCGCGGTTACGCGACCCGCCACCCAGTTCTGTATCGGGTGATACCGGTGCGCGGTTAAGGGCAAAGGCGATCAAACCTATGACCAGCATCCCGAACGGCAGCGGGCCGAATACGCCGAACTGATGGCTTATGAAACGTAACATCGACAGGGGATGGAACAGCGATCCCTGCCAGTTGGCATTGTCGGCGGTGTGGGCCACGGTCTGGAAGCCGTGGGTGGCGTTCCAGATGATATTGGGCGCGATCACGGCAGCGAAGGTTAAAACCCAGATAAACAGGGCTTGCCATGACCAGCGCGACCGGGCGCGCGGATCAAAGGCGGCATGGATGATCGCGCCTAACAGGAAATAGAGACAGGCATATTTGCTCAGGAACGCGCCGCCAAAGGCCAACCCCAGCAAAAAGGCGGTGATTAATGGCCGCTTTCCGCGACCATGCAAAAACTCGACATAGACCAGAAGACTGAGCGACAGGAAAAACAGCAGGCAGGCGTCGGTGGAGATTACGCCCGACGACAAGACAACCCCCGGCATCAGGCTATAGATCAGGGCCGCCAGAGCGCCCACTTTTTCATTATAAAGCCGCTTGCCGGCAAACAGCAGCGCCGTGGCCGATCCTGCGTGCAAAAGTGGCGCAAACAGCCGCACAAAGCCTTCGCTATTGCCGCCGATGGCGGTCGCCAGATGAATGACCCACGCGATCATTGGCGGCTTAGAATAGTAGCCGAAATCCAGCTCCCGCGACCAAAGCCAGTACTGGGCCTCATCCGGATAGAGATCGAGATAGGTCGTAAACAACAAGGCCACGCGCACGACGGTGAGGGCGGCGATGGCCAGCAGACTGATGTGCGTCAGAGACAGACGGGAGGTGGTGGAATTGGAGGTCATGAGCACATCGCATTATACAGGATAGCGTGAGGCGTATCCTAAACCGAGGCCCCTTTCAACGGATAGCTTGCGGCAATCTTGTGGCGCGAATATGTGACAATAAAGGCGCATCTGGTTTCCAACGTCACAAATGTCACAAAACCTTTGCAGATTTCGCTCAAAAAGCGGCTGAAAAGCTACTAAAGGATTAACACGTTTTGCACCTGCGAGGCGTTGTGGTCTTTAACTGGCCGCCATCTCCATGCGGTGCGGTGTAGTTTTAATTCAAACCTGTAACTCTGGAGAGGGGATACTCCACTATGATGAATCATTTGAAATACGGCGCAGCTGCGTCCGTGTTGGCCCTTATGTCGGTGAGCGCTGTTTACGCGCAGGAAACCACCGGCGGCATCCGCGGTATGATCAGCGACGAAAGTGGTGCGCCGGTTGCGAATGCATCGGTTGAAATTCTCCACACGCCGACTGGTCGTAAAGTTCAAACAACGACCGACGGCAGCGGTTATTATGGCGCGACTAACCTGCGCGTTGGCGGCCCTTACACCGTGACGGTAACCGGCGCTGGTTTCGAGGCGAATTCGCAATCAGTTGCTGCGATTGGTATTGGTGATCCGGCGGCAGTAGATATTGTCGTCGAAAAAGCGGGTCAGGTTCAAGAGGTGGTTGTACGCGCCAGCCGTCGTCCCGTAGAGCCCGGCCGTACCCGCATCTCCGGCGAAGCGGTTGAAATGTCGCCGTCTCTGAACCGCGATATTCGCGACTTAGCGCGCAAATCGCCTTACGCGACGCTTGATCCGACCAATTCGGATGCCCTTCTGCTTGGTGGCCAAAGCAATCGTTCTAACGCCATCCTGATCGATGGTGTCAAGCAAGGCGATGACTTCGGTCTCAATGCCAATGGTTATCCGACACAACGTTCGCCAATCTCTATCTCTGCTGTGGAAGCAGTCAGTGTCGATGTGGCGCCTTTCGACACGCAGTACGGCTTCTTTCAGGGCGGCGTGGTCAACGTCGTCACGAAGTCTGGCGGCAATGATTTCCACGGTGGCCTGTTCTATGAGAAGCTGGACGACTCATTACGCGGCGACTCTTATGTCGGCAGTGATGGTGTGGCACGGTCTTTGACGAGCAAGTTTGAAGAAAAGACCTGGGGCGCACAATTGTCCGGCCCGATCATTAAGGACAAACTGTTCTTCTTTGCATCGTATGAAGACTTTGAAGGCGCTGAACCGACCATTTTCGGCCCCAGCGATTCTAGTGCAGCGACAAAAATTCCCGGCGTCACAACCGCAAACATTACCCGCATCACTGATATTCTTAAGACAAAGTATAACTTCGATCCGCTCGGCTATACGGCTGACGAACTCGCTTACACGGATGTGAAAAAGCAAGTTAAGCTTGACTGGCAAATCAACGACAACCACCGTGCCGTGGCGTCGTGGCAGGAAACCCTGAGCGAGCGCATCACGGACACCGGCAACACGTCCACAGGTTCTACACCTTCGCTGGGTCTGCTGTCGAAGTGGTACACCCTGCAATCGAACCTGAAAACCTACAAGCTGCAGCTTTTCTCCGACTGGAACGAGAGCTTCTCGACCGAAGTTTCCGTTTCACGTAAGGAAGTGGTCAATATTTCCAACCCACTGGGTGGCGATGACTTTGCTGAATTCCGCGTCTACATTGCAGGCGGCACGGGCTCTAGCGTCTACGCAGGCCCTGACATTTCCCGTCAGGCGAACGCCCTGACCAATGATGTCGACAACTACCGCGTGCGGGGTACATATCGTTGGAACGATCATACCTTCACGGCTGGCTATGAGCGTGAAGAAGTTGAAATCTTTAACCTGTTCGTTCAGCGTGCAACCGGCCAGTATGTATTTAACTCAATCGACGATCTGGATAACAAACGTGCCGCCTCGGTTCAGTATTCCAATGCGGCCAGCAATGACAAAAATGACGGTGCAGCTCAGTTTGGTTACGCCGTAAACACGGTCTATGTTCAAGATGAATGGCGTCTCAAGCCGAACCTTACCGTCAAGGCCGGTATTCGCCATGACTGGTATGAATCTGACGACAAATCCAAGTATAATCCGTCGTTTGCCGCCAACTACGGTTTCCGCAACGACAAGAACCTGAACGGCCTTAACTCGTTCCAACCGCGCATCAGCTTTAACTGGCGTCCGGAAATCGATACCGGCCTGACCGTTTATGGTGGCATCGGCAAGTTCCAGGGCGGTTCGCCGAACGTCTGGATTTCCAACAGCTACTCTAACCCTGGCAATCTGACGGGTTCGGTCACCTGTAACCGTACGGGCACGACCTCTGTTGCCAACTGTGGCAGCGGCGTGAATCTTACGGGTGTTCTTGATAATGTTGACGGCTTCAATGTTGCCCAGGCTATCAAGGATCGCAATACGATTTCGGCAAATGCTGGCACCGGCAATGTCAATGCCATTGCGCCTGATTTCGATCTTGCTCAAATCTGGAAGACTTCGATCGGCGTTCAAAAGCGCGCTGATCTTGGCGTCCTCGGTGAAGACTGGTTGTTCCGCGTAGAGTACCTGAAGACCAAGGTTGACAAGGCGCTCTACTGGTACGATGTGTATCTGGAAAAAGCTCAAACGGGTACGGCACCTGACGGTCGTCCGACATTCTTTGCCACGACCGTTAACGGGGCGGCTCGCACGAACCGTCAGGACGTTGTTCTGGCCAGCACCGATAAGGGCGAGGCCCAGCAGATTATGTTGGCGGTCAGCAAGAGCTGGAATGATGGTTGGGCTCGCGGCCTGAACATGGATGTCAGCTATACGCGCTCCGACTCGAAAGACGTCAATTCCGGCACCAGCTCGGTTGCGACTTCAAGCTACCGTCAGAACGCCGTATATTCGCCGAACGAAGCAATTCTCGCGACCTCCAACTTCGAGATCAAAAACAGCCTGAACTTCTCGGTCAATTATAGCCGTAAATTCTTCGGTGATTATGCGACCAAGGTGGGTATTTTCGGTCAAAAGCGTTCGGGCCTGCCTTATAGCTTCACCTATGACGACAATAGCTCAACCACTCTGGCTCAGTCGGGGATGTTCGGCGAAGTTGGACTTTATACCTCAACCGATCGCCAATTGCTCTACGTCCCAACGGCTGACGCTAATGGTAATGTGACGGCAACCTCTGATCCGTTGGTCAAATACGCTGCGGCTTTCAATGTGGCTGCGTTTAACACCTACCTGCAGGAGACGGGCCTTATTAAGTACGCCGGCTCGATTTCGCCGCGTAACGCCTTCAAGTCACCGGATCTGACCACGGTTGATCTGCACCTTGCCCAGGAACTACCGGCATTCTTCCCAAATGGTTCCAAGCTTGAAGCCTATCTTGACATCCGTAACCTCGGCAATCTGCTAAATGACGAGTGGGGTGTTCTGGAGCAGTATAGCTTCCCGTACTTCCGTAACGAAGTGGTAGCGCGCAACTGTCAGGTCGCGTCGTGCACTGCCGGTACGGGTAACTTCTATCAGTATGACTCCTTCACCAAGCGTCAGCCATCGGTAAACGTCCGCTCGGTTTATCAAGTGAAAGTCGGCGTTTCCTACAAGTTCTAAGATCGTCTGATATTAGAACCTGAAAATCAGCGGCTCCTGTTTTATGCGGGGGCCGCTTTTTTGTGCAACTAAGACACGCACTTGTGTTTTTTTGTGCGCGCAGGCGTCTGGCCATAGGCAAGACCTTTTCTTATGTGTATGAGGCGCTTAAAGAGGATAGCGTAAGGTCAGCCGTATAAATGACCACACAATTTACCTGCATAGCCCGGACGTTTTGAATGACCAAGAATGTGCCTGCCGCCAACGGCTTTTCCGATGATCGTGTTGTGCCGGCGGAGTGGGAACCCCATCAGGCCATGTGGCTGGGCTTCCCCAGTCATGAGAACCTGTGGCAGGAAGATCTTATCCCGGCTCAGGCCGAAGTGGCCGCTTTGGCGCGCGTGCTGGCCGAAGCCGGTGATGAGCATGTCAAGCTGATGGTTATGGGCGATGCGGCCCGCAAGGCCGCCGAAGACATGCTGGGTGACCTGAAAAAAGTCGAGATTATCGACGGCAAATTCGGTGATATCTGGTTCCGCGATACCGGCCCGATCTATGTCTCGCTCGATAAGGACGGTAAAGATCATCACGCCGCTCGTCCGATCAGCTTTTTGAACAATGGCTGGGGGGGCAAGTACCACCTGAAATATGATGATCAGGTTGCCGCTCAGATTACCACGGCTGATGGTCATGTCTCTGAATTACATGAATTTATTCTTGAAGGCGGATCGCTGGATCACGATGGCTTTGGCACGGTTCTGACGACGCGGCAATGCCTGCTCAATCCGAACCGTAATCCGGACTGGACGCAATCGACGGCGGAGCAGGCCTTGACCGAGGCTCTGGGGGCCAAGAAGGTGATCTGGTTAGGCGATGGTCTGCTGAATGACCATACTGACGGCCATATCGACAATCTGGCACGTTTCGTAGCGCCGGGGGTCGTCGCCTGCCCGGTCGCGTTTGGCACGGATGATCCCAATGCTGAAATTTACGATACTACGGCCAAATTTCTCAGCCAGCAAACCGATGCGCGCGGCATGCCGCTTCAGGTCGTGCGGATACCATCCCCCGGAAAAACGCTGGATGAGGATGGCGAAATCATTCCGGCTTCCCATATGAACTTTCTGATCGCCAACGATTGTGTGGTGGTGCCGATATACAATGATCGTCCCGGCGAAATGGCTGTGGAAGCGCTGCAAAGCCTGTTCCCGGAGCGGACGGTTCTGGGGCTTTCGTCCGAAGCCATTCTGACCGGCGGCGGGTCGTTCCACTGCATCAGCCAGCAAGTGCCGTTAATCCGCGCGTAACCTGCGCCTTATCTGAGTATTGCTCATGACCCGCACCCTATCTGTGGCCGCCATTCAGACGTCTTACGGCGATGACATGGTCGCCAATATCAAAAAGACCGAAGCCTTTGTGCGCGAAGCCGCCGCCAAGGGGGCGCAGGTCATCCTGCCGTCAGAGCTGTTTCAGGGGCCGTATTTCTGCGTCTCTCAGGAAGAAAAATGGTTCGCCACCGCCTATGAATGGCGCAGCCATCCGGCGGTGATCGCTATGGCCGAACTGGCGCGGGAACTGAATGTTGCCATTCCGGTCTCGATCTATGAGCGCGAAGGCCCGCACTATTTCAACAGTCTGGTCATGATTGACGCGGGCGGTGCAGCCTTGGGCGTTTACCGCAAGAGCCATATTCCTGATGGGCCGGGCTATCAGGAAAAATACTATTTCCGTCCGGGTGATACCGGTTTTAAAGTCTGGGACACCAAATTCGCCAAGATCGGCGTCGGTATCTGCTGGGATCAGTGGTATCCGGAAACGGCGCGCTCAATGATGCTGATGGGGGCGGAGATTTTGATGTATCCGACGGCGATCGGGTCGGAACCGCATGATACCTCGCTCGATACCGCCGCCCCGTGGCAGCGCGCTATGCAGGGCCATGCCGTATCGAACGTCGTGCCGGTAGTGGCGTCAAACCGCATCGGCCATGAGCAGGTAGCTGAGGCCGGTCAGACCTTCTATGGCCACAGCTTCATCGCCAACCATCGTGGCGATCTGGTTGAGCAGTTTGGGGCAAAGGATGAAGGCGTGCTGGTGCACACGTTCGATCTGGATTACCTGAACACCCATCGTGCGGCCTGGGGCTTTTTCCGCGACCGCCGCACCGATCTTTATGGGGCATTAGCAAGCGGCCGGCCGGCTTAATTTATATTGCTTTCCAAGCAGCCCTGAGAAATGCTCAGGCTATGGTTGGTAAAGACACAAATAATGAACGGCTTTGGCTGGGACTGTGCGCCCTGACCGGAGCCGTTTTTTGCCTTCTGTTTGTGATCAATGCCCGCCGTGGCGGACTGTGGACCGATGAGCTGTTTACGGTCTGGGCGACTGATCCGTCAATCACGCCGTGGCAGCTTCAGTTTGACCGCCTACGCTATGAAACCAACCCACCGCTGCATTTCTGGCTGCTGTATGGCTTAAGGCACGCGGTGCCGGAGGCGCGTTTGGCGGGGCTGCTACTGAATGTTGCGGTGGTCGTGGCCACGGTAGCCGCGATTGTCATGACTATGCGCCGCGATGACCGGACGAAGCTGGGCTACGGGCTGGCGATCCTGTTCTTGCTGAATAGCGCGCCGCTGATCTACGTACAGGAATTGCGCGCCTATATGCTGGCGATGGGGCTTTGTGCGGTACTGGCCGTGCTGGTCATGCGGTTTATCGCGCATGGTCTTGGTCAGTTGGTGACGCTGGCTGTGCTCGGCGCGGTGACGGCCTTGAGCCATGTCTACGGGGCGCTGTTTGCCGGAGCACTGGCCGCGGGGATGGTCGTGGACGGTATGGTGTCGAGGCGCACGGAGGTCTGGCGGGCGGGGCTGATCCTTGGGGCAGCGTGCAGCGTGCCGTTCCTGATCTGGTTTATGGGCGTGCATCATCAGGAAGGCGGAACCCTGCGAAATATTGGCTGGATCAGCTTTGCGCCGGATCATATCAAAAGCACTGTTGATGGTATTGGGCGGGTATTTATCGGGCCGGTTTGGGCGGTGGCAGCATGGCTGCTAGTGCTGGTGGTCACCTTAAGTTCGCCTGTGTTTCGCCGGTCGTGGATGATCGTCGCGGTGGCGGCGGTGATCTTTCTGATCGGGCCATTTGCGATCTCGGCCAAGGTGCCGATCCTGCATTACCGTTATTTTGCGGTCGGGTTTCCGACGCTGATGCTGCTGCTGGCGATGACGGTTCATGAGGTCTGGCGCGCGGAGCCGTCGCGGTTGCGCAAAGGCGCAGCGGCCATTCTGGTGCTGATCCCGGTGATGATGAGCCTGCCGGTGTCGTGGGCGGAACTGAGCGCCAAGCCTGTCTGGCGCGGGGCAGAAGTGGTGCGGGCAAATGCACAGGCGTGCCCTTCAAAGGCGGTGCGCGGCGTGACCTATAATGATGCCAAGGTGCAGCCGATTTTTCCATTTACCTATGAGTATCTGTTGCGCGGCACGGGCCTTAAGGTCACGGGTTCAGATAAGATGACCGATGTGGCCGATATTGATTGCCGTATAGTGGCCTGGGTCGAACATAATGGCTTTATCAGTGAAACGACCGATGAGGCTCTGTTGTTGGAGCGACTGAATCTGACCAACCGTGAGCGGGTGCCTCTAACCATTCATCGGCACCCGAACGGCGTGGTCATTTTAAAGCACTGACCTGTCCGCCCACTCCAAGTCATGGCCGCGGCGCCTCGCCGCCCGCGCCGCAAATAGAAACGGCCGTCCTTCTTTTTGGAGGGGGGCAAGCCCGCGTCTTTTGCGTTCAGCAAAAGCGCAAAGGAAAGACTCGTCCTTGCCGCACTGTCGTTTGATATAGAAACGGCCGTCCTTGGGGGGCAAGGACGGCCGCGCATGTCGCCGGTTTCGAGGGGGGGGATGATTCCGGCGACTGACTTAGGGGCGATGAAGATTTCGCCGTTGCGAAACATCATAGCCGATGGGTGTTACATAAGTCCTAATCCCAAAAAGGAAAGAGGTAAAATGAGTGAATCCTCATTTTTTATGACATTTTTATAAGAATAGCTTGGTCCAGCCGCGGGCTTCACGGTTCTTCCAGGCGCCACGGTGATAGGCGTCCGAGGCGATCAGCGGCACGACCGTTGTCGCTTCTGCGAAGACCATTTGTTCAAATGTGGTATCGACCTTGCCCCACGAAGCGGCTTCCTTAAGGGTCGAGGATGAACAGGCGCCGTCACGCACGTCAGCGACCGTGATCTGCACGGCATATTTGTGCATATCGGCTTCGACGCCGAGGATTTCAGCGCAGACGACCGTGTCCTGGGCAAAGTTCTTCGGCACGCCGCCGCCGACCATGAACAGGCCGGTGGTACCCGCGGCGATCTTGATGTCGGTCAGTTCGCGGAAATCGGCAACTGCGTCGATCATCAGGTAGGGCTGCTTTGCGGCGATGCGCTCTTTCTGGTGTTTGACCAGGCCGAAACCAGCAGACGAGTCGACAAAGGCCGGGCAGAAGATCGGCACATTGTTCTCATAGGCCGTTTGGATCAAGCTTCCAGCCTTCTTGGCATTGCCTTCCGACAACCACTTGCCCATCTCCCAGATGAATTCGCGCGAGGAATAGCCACGTGGCTCAAGGCGGTTGCAGATCTCAAGGATCGTGTGGTCGCAAGCCTGAAGCTCTTCTTCGTCGATATAGGTGTCGTAGATGCGGTCGATATAGTTGTCACGCAGGACATTGTCATCAACGGGGCCTGCGGCCTGATAGTGCTTGAAGCCGAGCGCTTCGAAGAAGTCCATGTCGACGATCGAAGCGCCGGTGGCGACCACGGCGTCGATCATGCCGAACTTCACCATGTCGCGGTAGACGTGCATGCAGCCGCCCGCCGAGGTCGAACCGGCCAGAATTAGCCAGGGCGAGCAGGCCTTGTCTTCGAGGGCCATGTTGAAGATGTCGGCGGCACGGGCGGTATCGCGCGACGAAAACGACATCTTGCGCATCGAATCGATGATCGGGCGGGCGTCGTAGGAGGTGATGTCGACGTGCTCTACGGTTTCGGCGAGCAGGGCGGCTTTGGTGTTTGATTGGGGGGTATCAGCGTTCATCTCTTGGTCCTTTGAGAGGAGATTAAGGTGGACGCCCGTCATTGATCCGTTATCCCCCAGACGGTGCGATGGGGCGGGAACTGCGCTCAAGCAGCGAAGCGGTAGTGCTGCTCGAAATTAATTGTGGCTGCCGTATAAACCAAGCGAAAGGCTTTGGCAAATAAGGTTTCGATGAGCGTTTTGTGACACCCTCAAGAACTCCTCCTGTTGCAGGGGGAGCTGACCTTTAAGCGGCGCTTAAAGATCAGAGGGGGTATCCCTACTTGCTCCGCTTCTTGCCGCGTTTGCCGCCTTTGGGGCGGTTGAGGCGCACGACCTTATTGTCTTCATAGGTCTCAAAGACGCTGCGCGGGGTGGCGATATGGCGCGGGCCAAGGCCGAACAGTGAGGCCATCGGCGCATCGTCCATGAATACCGTATCGGTTTGGCCATAGCCGTTAAAGCCGGTCGCCATAGCCACGCCGTAAGCGCCCAGCATCCCGATTTCGATATAGTCGCCTTCGCGCACATCGGCCGGCAGCCAGAACGGCCCCGGCATGTGGTCGATGGAATCGCAGGTCGGGCCATAGAAACGGAACGGGCGCAGTTCGCCTTCGGCGTCAGTGCCATCCGCGCGCACCAGCTTGACCGGGAAAGGCCATTTGGCATGGGTAGCGTCAAACAGTGTGCCGTAGGAGCCGTCATTGAGGTACAGCGCATCACCTTTGCGCAACTCAACGCGCGTTAGCACCGAGGTCGATTCCGCCACCAGCGAGCGACCGGGTTCGGCCCACAGTTCCGTCGTTTCGTGGACCTTCATGTCTTCAAAGGCGCGGTCGATGACATCCATATATTCGGCCAGAGACGGCGGCACCATGCCAGGATAAACCGACGGGAAGCCGCCGCCGACATCGACGATATCAGCAAACACGCCGGCGCGCACCAGTGAGCGCGATGCGGCGGACATGGCGGCCGCATAGGCGGTCGGGCGCATACACTGTGAGCCGACATGGAAAGAGATACCCATCAGATCCTGCGTGGCCTGACGCGCGGCCAGCAACAAAGCCGGGGCCTCATGGGCCTGAGCGCCGAACTTATTGGTCAGTGGCAGGTTCGAGCCTTCGCCAGAGGTCGCCAGACGCACGATCAGGTTCAGATCCTTGGCATTGCCGGTAGCGTCCTGAATCTTGCGCAGTTCATCATGAGTATCGAGGCTGAAGGTGCGCACGCCGTAATCAAAATAGGCGCGGGTAATGGCCGACCGGCTCTTGACCGGGTGCATGAAGGCGAGGCGTGCTTCGGGAGCAAGGGAGCGCACCAGTTCGACTTCGCCTAATGAGGCCACATCGAACGACGATATCCCCGCATCGCGCAGGGTTTCAATTACCCATGCGGATGGATTTGCCTTAACGGCGTAAAAGACATCGCCTTTAAAATTTGCCTGAAACCATTGGGCCGCGACGGAAACGGCAGCGCGTCGCACCATAGCGACGGGACGTTCCGGAGACTGCTTGCGGACCAGGTCCAGGGCCGTAGGGAAGATTTCCATCCACCACACCCAAGATAAAAGTTAAACCCAGACCGACGTTAGCAGAGTGTTTCTCTAGCCTCATGACCAGATGTCGCCATCTGACCCGCATGAGACCGCATGTTTCGGGGTCCGCCGGAAGCGCGGAATATATAGATATAGGCCCCGGTGTAAAGGCCTGAATTATGAAGTTTAATATAACGAAGTTATTAAATTAACCCTATGATCTGCTTTTGAAAGTTTGCAGGTTTTGGTTTGGCTCCGTGACGCTTTTTGGCGGGCGTGACATACCGAAGTGGTTGCCAAATGTACAAAACTTGGGCAAGGGTAGGGACGTTAATCATTTGGTGACGCTGTTGTTTGATCCGCAGCGTGGTTTTGCGTGAAATTTGGGGGTATAAATATGCCGCAGCCGCTGGTCGAGGTGAGCGCTGTCTCCAAAACCTATACGATCAAGGCCGACGGTACCAAACCGCGCGGGGTGCTCAAAGCCCTCAACAATGTCTCCTTCACTATGGATAAGCCTGAACGGATCGCTCTGATCGGGCCATCGGGTTCGGGCAAATCAACCCTGTTGCGTTCGATTGGCGGGTTGCTGATCGATGATGCCTCAAGCGGTGACATCAAGGTCATGGGGCAGGCGATCCAGTCCAAAGGTCGTCTGGCGCCCAATGTCCGTCAGGCGCGCATGAATCTCGGCATGATCGCGCAACAGTTTAATCTGGTCGGGCGCTTAAGCCTGTTTACCAATGCAGCTCTGGGGCATCTGGGCAAGATGGGTGGCCTGCGTGGCTTCTTCGGACTGTGGTCAAAAGCTGAGAAAATGGCCGTTATGCGTGCCCTTGATCATGTCGGGGTGGCTGCAAAAGCCAATCAACGCGCCAACACCTTATCCGGCGGTCAGCAGCAGCGCGGCGCCATTGCCCGCGCCATCGTGCAGGATGCCAAGGTCATTCTGGCCGATGAGCCTGTGGCCTCGCTTGATCCGGTGACGGCGCGCAAGGTCATGGAATTGCTGGTCAAGGTCAATACTGAAGATAAGGTCGGGGTGATCGTCACCCTGCATCAGGTTGACTATGCCAAACGCTATTGTGACCGGATACTGGCGCTCAAGGACGGGGTTATCGTCTATGATGGCCCGGCTAATGGCCTGAGCGGTGACACACTCAAAGATATCTACGGCGAAGAAATCGAAGACGCCTACTGGGAAGGAGCGGTATCCTGATGCTGAAGCGCAAACATTTTATCTTGGGCGCGATGGCCGCTGTGGCAGGGGCAGGGTGGCTTGGCCTGTCGTCATGCTCAAAGCCCCAAGATGCCAAGGCTAACCCCGAAATCGCCTTCTCGGTGCTGTCGGTCGAAAAGGCGCAGGATCTTGAGAAACTGTGGACGCCACTGTTTGAGGATATGCGCAAGGAAACAGGCCTGAATATCCGCCCGTTCTATTCGTCGAACTACACGACCCTGATCGAAGGGATGCGTTTCAATCAGGTGCAGGCGGGCTGGTTCTCCAATGCCGCAGGGCTTGAGGCTATTCGCCGGGCCGAAGGCGAAGTGTTCGCCCATTCGACCTATCCTGACGGGGTCGAAGGCTATACCTCCGTCATCATTGTCCCCGCCAAATCGACGCTGACGGCGGAGCAACTGATTAAATGCGATAAGACGCTTAATTTCGGCATGGGCGATGTCAAATCGACCTCAGGCACCTTGGCGCCGCTGACCTATTTCTTTTTGCCTGCGGGCAAGGAGCCCAATACCTGCTTCAAGAATGTCCGCTCCGCCTCCCATCAGGCCAATATCGAAGCCGTGGCCGCCGGAGTGATCGATGCCGCGACCAATAATTCGACGGCGCTGTGGGAGCTTGAGGAAACCAATCCGGAAAAGTTTGCCAAGATCAAGGTGATCTGGAACTCGCCGGTACTGCCTAATGACGTGCTGATCTACCGTAAGGATCTTGATCCCGCTGCTAAGGAAAAGCTGCGCTCGTTTTTCCTGACCTATGGTACCGGCGAAGGGGCTGAGGCTGAGCGTCAGCGCGGGGTGCTGCGCGCCCTTTATTTTGGTAATTTCAAGCCCGATGACAACAATCACTTCATTCCGGTGCGTTTGATGGAGGCCACTCAGGCCCTTCAGCAGGCCAAAAACAGCGGCGATGCCGCGGCCGTTGAAAAGGCCCAGAAGGCCTATGATGACATCAAGGTCGAAGAAACCGCCTATCTGAAAAAGGCTCCGCCGGTGCAGGCCAAGGCGGATGCGTCCGCTTCGGCTGAGTAAAGAGCGTTTCATGACCAAAACCGCCGCCTCAGATATGGCCACCCAAGATATAGCTTCACTGGCCCCGCCGACGACCTCGTTCGTGTCGCGCCTGATTACTTATGGCGGCTGGGCGATACTAATCATTCTGCTGGTGACCAGCTATAAAGCCGTCGAGATGGGCAATATCTCGCGGCTGGTCGAAAAGTGGGGCAATACCCAGTCGGTGCTGGCCGAATATATGCACCCCAATTTTTCGGACTGGCGCAACTATGTCGACAAGATGTGGCTGACGATCCAGATCGCCATCTGGGGCACGGTTTTATCAGTCATTATGGCTATTCCTCTCAGCTTGCTCTGTGCGTCGAACATCGCGCCGCAATGGATTGTGCAGATCGCCCGTCGCCTGATGGACATATTGCGTTCGGTCAATGAACTGGTCATGGGGACCCTGTTTCTGGTGGCCGTTGGGCTTGGGCCTCTGCCGGGTGTGCTGGCGTTGGCCCTGCATAATACCGGCGTTCTGGCCAAGCTGTTTTCTGAAGCGGTCGAAGCCATCGACGTCGCCCCGGTCGAAGGCGTGCGTGCCACCGGTGGCAACCGTTTGCATGAAATCGTCTGGGGGGTGTTTCCGCAAGTGGCACCGCTATGGACCTCGTTTGCGCTTTACCGGTTTGAATCGAGTGCGCGCTCGGCGACCGTGCTGGGCCTGATCGGGGCGGGCGGTATCGGTCAGGTGCTGTTTGATAATCTCAACAGCTTTGACTATGCCCGCACCTCAGCGATTGCGATTGTCATTGTGGTGGCAGTGACGGCCATCGACTTCTTGTCGCAGGCCATTCGTAAGCGGTTACTGTAAATTCTCCGAAGGCGGACAAAATGCGGCGCGAGGCATATTCAAATTCATAGAATTGTCATATAGGCGGGTTAAAACCCTCCGACATCAGGAGAATTTCCATGAAAAAGATTATTGTGGCCGCTGCCGCCTTGGCTGTGTTCGCCGTTGCCGGTTCAGTTTCGGCTCAGGCGTCACGCGATTATGTCTGGGCCGCCGGTTCATCAACCGTGTTCCCGTTCACCACCCGCGTCGCTGAAAACTATGCCCGCAAATCAGGCGCTAAGGCCCCTAAGGTGGAATCTTTGGGTACCGGCGGTGGTTTCAAAGCTTTCTGCGCCGGCATCGGTGCCGGTACGCCGGATATCGCTAACGCCTCGCGCCCGATGAAGAAGTCGGAATTCGACGCCTGTAAAGCCAAGGGCGTTAACGACATTCTGGAAATCAAGATCGGCTATGACGGCATCGTTATCGCGACCGACAAAAAGGGCAAAGACTATAATTTCCGCGATGTCGATTTCTATCTGGCCCTGTCCAAGGATGTGCTGCGCTACGGCCAGTACGTAAAGAACCCCTATAAGGGCTGGCATCAGGTCAATCCGAACCTGCCCAAGAGCAAGATCCTGATGTACGGGCCGCCGACCACTTCCGGTACCCGTGATTCCTGGAACGAACTGGCGCTTGAGGCCGGGGCATCCAAGTTCCCGGCCCTTAAGGCGTTGAAGGAAAAAGACGAGAAGGCCTTTAAAGCCCGCGCCGCCACCGTGCGCGAAGATGGCCTGTGGGTTGATTCCGGTGAAAACGACAATGCCATCGTCGGCACCCTGACCAAGACGCCGGGCGCTTTGGGCGTATTCGGTTATTCCTTCTATGAAGAAAACATGGATAAGGTAAAGGTGGCCACCATTAACGGTGTGGCGCCGACCCCTGAAAACATCGCTACCGGCAAGTACCCGGTGTCGCGTTCGCTCTATATCTACGTCAAAAAGGCTCACATCGGCGTCACGCCGGGGCTTGATGCGTTTATCAATGAGTATGTCTCCGATGCAGCGACGGGCAAGGGCGGTTATCTGCAACAGCGTGGTTTGATCCCGCTGCCGGTCGCCGAACATGCGGCCATCAAGGGCGGCATCAAGACCTTGAAGCCGATGGCGCGTCCGAAGTCGTAAGCGCAAGCTTGGGTTGAAAATGAAAGCCGTCCCTGCCTCGTGGTGGGGGCGGCTTTTTTCTGTGACTGGTTTTTGTCACGAAACTGTCATATGAAGCGGCCTCACTCACGGAACCGCTGTCCTATGTATATGCCGCTTTTGTCTCTCTGTGTTGCCGCTCTTATCGCTATGTCGCCCCTTTCGGCTTCTGCACAGATGCAGCGCGACTATGTGTGGGCGGCCGGGTCATCTACCGTGTTTCCATTTGCGACGCGCGTGGCTGAATACTACATGCGCAAATATGGCACTAAGGCGCCTAAGATCGAATCGCTAGGCACCGGCGGCGGCATCAAGCTGTTCTGTTCAGGTTTGGGCGGCAGTACCCCTGACGTTGCCAATGCGTCCCGGCCCATGAAGCCATCTGAGTACGAGATGTGCCAAAAGAACGGCGTTGGGGAGATTATCGAACTTCAGATTGGCTATGACGGTGTCGTCATAGCCATGAACAAGCAAAACCCGGATTATGATTTCCGGCTGGATATGCTTTATCTGGCCCTGTCCAAAGATGTGCTGCGGTACGGGGCCTTCGATCCCAACCCCTATGTGCGCTGGAGCCAGATTTCGGCCGGATTACCAGACCGCAAAATACTGGTGTACGGCCCGCCGTCGACCTCCGGCACGCGTGATGCCTTTGTGGAACTGGGCATGGAAAGTGGCGGGGCGGCCTATCCGCTGCTGAGGGATATTAAGACCCGCAATGAAAAGCGTTTCAAGCAACTGACCGGTTCGATCCGCGAAGATGGGCGCTACGTCAACGCCGGCGAAAACGACAATGCGACCTTAAGTGTGCTGACCAAGACGCCGGATTCGCTCGGTGTATTCGGCTATTCCTTTTATGAGGAAAATAAGGACAAGGTGAAGGTCGCCAAAATCGACGGTGTTATGCCGACGCCAGCGGACATCGCGTCCGGGCGATACCCCCTGGCGAGGTCCTTGTTTATATACGTTAAGAAAGCCCACCTGAGCTTTGTGCCGGGTCTCGAAGGCTATATGAACGAGTTTGTGTCCGATGCGGCCGCTGGTAAGGGCGGTTATCTCAAAGGTCGCGGACTCATCGCGCTGGATGACAAACTACATGATCAGGTCAAGCTGGCCGCCCGCACTCAGGTCGTGATGAGCCCGCCCGATGCGCATTAAAATTGACGCGCATCTTTTTCCAAAAACCGCTTACGCTTTTTGGGATGCGCTGAAGCGTTTTAAGCTGTCTTTCGCCGTTTGCGGATCGGGTTAAGCGCCTTAAGACGGGTCCAGATTCGGGCTTTTTCCGGCTGGGGCAGGGGCTGGAGATTGCGCACAAACTCTTCGGCGCAGGCTCGCCACGAGAATTTCTCGGCATAGGCGCGCACGTCTTTCGGATCGAGCGTTAACGCCTCTTCGATGGCGATTTTCAGGTCGTCATTGATAACGCCAGCATTTGAGCCCGGAATGATGTCGATGGGGCCGTGGGCCGGGAAAGCCGCGACTGGCGTGCCGGTCGCCATAGCCTCTAGAATCACCAGTCCGAACGTGTCGGTAAGCGACGGGAACACAAACACATCAGCATCGGCATAGGACCGCGCCAGCTCGTCGCCAAAACGCGGGCCGGTAAAGACAGTCTTTGGGTACTTAACCTTAAGCTCTTCAAGTTGCGGGCCGCCGCCGACAATCACCTTGGTGCCGGGGACATCGAGCGACAAAAAGGCTTCGATGTTCTTTTCAACCGCCACGCGCCCGACATAGGCCATGATCGGGCGGGGCAGGTCATGATAAATCGGCTCAAGGTCAGGGCGGAACATGACGGTATCGACACCGCGCGTCCACGGAGAGACATTTTTGATGCCGTGGGCCTCAAGGTCTTTTTGCAAGGTCGGTGTTGCCACCATGACCCGGCCTGACGGTTTATGGAACCAGCGCATATAGGCATAGCCGACACTGAGCGGCAGCGGCAGGCGGGCGGAGACATATTCCGGGAATTTGGTGTGATAGCTGGTGGTGAACGGCAGGCCCCATTCCACGCACACCCGGCGCGCAGCAAGCCCTACCGGCCCTTCGGTGGCGATGTGAACGGCATCTGGGGCGTACATCAGGATGCGCTCGCGCACCTCTTCGTAACAGCCGAGCGCCAGCTTGACTTCTTTGTAATCAGGCCAGGAAACGGTCTTGAACTCATTATATTGAATGATTTCAAAGTCATGACCCAGAGCGCGGCATTCATCCAGCGTGCGCTTCAATGTGGTCACGACCCCGTTGACCTGAGGTTCCCACGCATCGGTGGCCAGCAAGATACGCAAGGCTTTAAGCTTCCCTCTCACCTGAAATGAACGCGCCGGCGAACATCAATTTCACATGCAACATCACAGCTAACCATCCTATAGCTTAAGATGATCCGCTATGTCAGAGTTATTTCTCATATTTACGACATAGGGTAGACTGAAAATGCGGATAAAGCGGCACTTGCGTGTGAATTTGTTGAAATGCAAGCTTGCCACACCGCGCAAATGCCTTAATTAGAAAGGATAAGCCAAGGTTTGCACTGCACAATACGCAAATTTAGCCGCACTGTCGGTATAATGTGGTACAAGCCCTAAAGAAAGTTGTTTCAAAGACCTGCCATGAGCGATCGCCGTAAAGACATGCCCGTTAAGGACCCGGCTTCAAAGGATGTGACCCCGCGCGATACGCCGAAGTCGCGGCGCACCCGCACGCAGATTCTCGATACCGCCATGCGGTTGTTCGCGGAACTGGGTTACGACCGTGCCGGCAATGCCGCTATCGCCGAGGCCTGCGGTCTGACGCGCGGGGCGATGCTGTATCATTTTCCGACCCGTGAAGCGCTGGTCGAAGCCGCGGCCTGGTATATACATGCCGCCAGAGAGGCTATGTTCGAGGCGGAAGCCGCCAAGCTTAAACCCGGTCAGGATGCGCTGGACGGGGCGGTCGATGCTTATTGGCGCCTGCTGTCATCCGTGCCGTTCTCAGCCTTTTTGGCGCTTGAGCGGGCGGCCCGTCAGGATGCGGATGTTGCCAAGGCCATTCGTCCGGCTCAGGAAGCCTTTGATCAGGGCGCTATGGGCAATGCCACGCCGGGCTTTATCACGGCCGGGATCGATGCCCGCTTTCAGGCCAGCCGCGATCTGGCGCGCTTTGCCCTGGATGGTTTGCACCGTGCGGCCCTGACCTATGATCAGCCCGAACGCGTTGAAAACCTGATCAATGTCATTAAACGCGCCCTGCATATGCTCAACCGCAAGGGCGATGTGCATGATCTTTGGGTTGATTAAGCCCTCACAGGTCATCGACTTCTGGCGTGAGGCTGGCGCTGAGGCGTGGTTTGCCAAAAACGATGACTTCGATGCCCGCTTTACCGCGTTTTGCCACGACCTGCACATGCAGGCAGCGGCGCGGCGGCTGGATGACTGGGCGCAGACGGCGCAGGGGGCGCTGGCCCTTCTGATTTTGCTGGATCAATTTCCGCGTAATGCCTTTCGCGGCACGGCCCATATGTTCGCTACTGATCCACTGGCGCGCACGGTCGCAGAGGCGACCATTGCCGTCGGTCAGGATATGGAGATTGAGCCTCTGCTGCGCGGTTTTATCTATCTGCCATTTATGCACTCAGAGGATCTGGCCGATCAGAAACGCAGTGTGCGTCTGAATACGCCGCTAGGTGGCGACAGTTTGGAATATGCCATAGTTCACCGCGACATCATTGCCCGTTTTGGCCGGTTTCCACACCGTAATACGGTGCTGGGGCGCGCAACGACACCGCAGGAGGCGGCCTTTCTGGCTGACGGTGGCTTTGCGGGTTGAGAATCGTCTGGCCTGACGGGGGCATAGCTGGTATTTCCGGCGCCTTTCATAGTTTACCCCGTGGCCCATCATGCGTTTTCTGCTCCGTTCCAAAATCCACAATGCCTATGTGACCGAAGCCAATCTGGCCTATATCGGCTCGATCACCATTGACGAAGACCTGATGGATGCGGTCGGTTTGTGGGAAGGTGAAAAGGTTCTGGTGGTGTCCAATACTTCGGGCGCGCGGCTTGAAACCTATGTCATTACCGGTGAGCGCGGATCAGGCAAGATTGCCATGAATGGGGCGGCGGCACACCTGATTGCCGAAGCTGAGCAAATCATCATCATGGGATTTGAATTGACCTCTGATCCAGTTGTCCCCAGAGTCGTGCTGGTTGACCGTGAAAACAAGCTTGACCGGTACTTGTCGGAAACCCCTTCGACGATTCTTTAATCCGTACACGCCGTAGGGGAAATCGGCCAATCCCAAGCCCTGTTTGGGATCGCTTAAACACCCACAGGGTTATGCACTGCGTTAGGACTTTTTTAACCAAAAACCGTTTGACGAAACCGCGTTTCAGGCCCCATATTTGGTTCGGGCAGTAGGGGTCGGCACTAGATATAGTGTTCACGCTATAGGCTTTGTGAGCTCCGGGCTGGAGCGTTTTTTGCTTTTTTGGGTGAGTTGTATGTCCGTAAATGATGCCGTCAAGCGTGAATCCGTGCCGATGATGAAGTCCTTTATGGAGGTTCGCCCCAAGGCGCGCGCCGAATTCAAGCTGGTAAAACAAGTGGTTACCGATCCGTCACGGGATGCCGTGCTGACTGACTTCGGCAAAAAGACTCTGGATGACCGCTACCTGATGCCGGGGGAATCCTATCAGGATATGTTTGCGCGTGTGGCCACCACCTATGCCGACGACGCCGAACATGCCCAGCGCATCTATGACTATATTTCGCAATTGTGGTTCATGCCGGCGACGCCGGTGCTGTCGAACGGCGGTGCGTCGCGCGGTTTGCCGATCTCGTGCTTTCTGAATTCGGTGCCGGACAGCCTTGAGGGCATTGTCGGCACCTGGAACGAAAACGTCGCTCTGGCGTCGAACGGCGGTGGTATCGGTACCTATTGGGGCGGCGTGCGCTCCATCGGTGAAAAGGTCAAGGGTGCCGGTCAGACCTCAGGCATCATTCCGTTTATCCGCGTGATGGATTCGCTGACCTTGGCGATCTCTCAGGGGTCGCTGCGCCGCGGTTCGGCCGCCGTCTATATCGATATCCACCACCCTGAAATCGAAGAATTCCTCGAAATCCGCAAGCCGTCGGGCGACTTTAACCGTAAGGCGCTTAACCTGCACCACGGCATTTCGATCACTGACGAATTTATGGAAGCGGTACGTGACGGCAATCCGTTCGGCCTGCGCTCGCCCAAGAATGACGAGATCATCAAGTTTGTCGATGCCCGTGCCCTGTGGCAGAAAATTCTTGAAATCCGCATGCAGACGGGTGAGCCCTATCTGATCTTTGCCGACACCGTGAACCGTGCGATGCCGCAGCATCAGCGCGAACTGGGCCTGAAGGTGCGTCAGTCGAACCTGTGCGCGGAAATTATGCTGCACACCGGCGCTGACCATCTGAACCGCGACCGCACCGCCGTATGCTGCCTGTCGTCGGTCAATGCCGAGACCTTCCTGGAATGGCGCGATCACCCGCGCTTTGTCGAAGACATCATGCGCTTCCTCGATAATGTCCTCGAAGACTTCATCCAGAGCGCGCCCAATTCTATGGAAGCGGCGGTATATTCGGCGCAACGTGAGCGTTCGGTGGGCTTAGGCCTGATGGGCTTCCACTCCTTCCTGCAATCTCAAGGGGTTGCGTTTGAATCGGCTATGGCCAAGTCGTGGAATCTGCGCCTGTTTAAGCACCTGCGCCGTGAAGCCGACAAGGCGTCCGTCAAGCTGGCTGAAGAACGCGGTGCCTGCCTCGATGCCGCCGAGCGCGGCGTCATGGAACGCTTCTCGCACAAATTGGCCATCGCGCCGACCGCCTCGATCTCGATCATCTGCGGCGGGACGTCGGCAGGTATCGAGCCGATTCCGGCCAATATCTATACCCATAAAACCCTGTCGGGTTCATTCGCGGTCAAGAACCCTTATCTCAAGGCGCTGCTGGCCGAAAAAGGTCTCGATACGCTCGAAATCTGGGATTCGATCGTGGAGCATGAAGGCTCGATCCAGCATCTGGACGCTCTAAGCGACGACGAAAAGGATATCTTCAAAACCGCGTTTGAAATCGATCAGCGTTGGGTGGTTGAACTGGCCGCTGACCGTGCGCCGGAAATCTGCCAGTCGCAGTCGCTCAATATCTTCCTGCCCGGCGACGTCGATAAGTGGGATCTGCACATGCTGCACTGGACCGCGTGGGAACAGGGCGTCAAATCGCTTTATTATCTGCGTTCAAAGTCGGTGCAACGCGCCGCCTTTGCGGGCTCGGAAGGCAAGGAAGCGGTCGTGTCGATGGCCAATGCCGCTAAGACTGACTATGAAGAATGCTTGGCTTGCCAGTAAAAATCGCGGTCTTTGGCCGATTATGTCGTTGCCGTCGCTTGCAGGTACTATCTGTACCTGCGGCGCTAGGCGCCTAATACTCGCCACAAATCTCACGATTTTTAATCAGCGCAATAGTAACAAAAGCAAAAAATCCCATTGGATAATTCCGATGGGATTTTTTCGTTATTGACCCATCTCAAAGTATTTTGGCCAGAAGGGCCACAAACTTTGAGATGAAATCACTTCTTCATATCCATGATCTTGAGGGCAACAGGGCCAAGGATCACCAGAAACAGCACGGGTAAGAAAAACACGATCATCGGCACGGTCAACTGTGCCGGCAGGGCGGCGGCTTTTTTCTCGGCGGCCGACATACGCATTTCGCGGTTTTCCTTGGCCATGACCCGCAGGGCCGACCCCAGCGGCGTACCGAATTTTTCCGCCTGAATCATGGCCGTGCACACCGACTTGATGCCGGGGTGGTTGGTGCGGCGTGACAGGCCCTCATAGGCCAGACGGCGTTCCGGCAGGTAGGACAGTTCCGCCACCAGCAGGGATAACTCTTCGGCCAGCTCAATTGAACTGGCGCCGATTTCCTGTGACACTTTCTGAATGGCGCTTTCGACCGACATGCCGGCCTCAACGCTGATCAGCAACAGATCGAGCGCATCGGGAAAGGCCGCGACAATGGAGTCCCGGCGCTTGGAGGCCAGGTTTTTAATATAAATGTTCGGTGCATAATAGCCGGCGACCAGTGCGCCCACGACTGCCAAAAGCTTCATATTCGGCTGCATCACACCCGGATTAATCACCAGCACATAAAGCGCTGCGGAGGCGGCCAGCACAAACGGCATGACAAAACGAAAGAAGTAAAAGGTCGAAACCGGACGTGGGCCGCGAAACCCGGCCATGGCCAGACTGTCGACCACCTTGGGGTCTTCGAGCAGGGTCTTAAGGTTCAGCCGCTCAACGATCTGTTTGTAAACGCCTTCGTCACGTTGTCTCAGGCCGGAATCCTTATTGATGTTCAGGCGCGATTGGCGGCGCAGTTCGTCACGGCGGTGAGCGACGGCCTTGAGGCGCTTATCCAGTTCCTGGCCGGTGACCATGCTTTTGCCGATGGTGATGCAGGTGAAGAACACAAGCACCGCCACCCCGATCGCAATCAGGTTACCCGGTTCCATGATGAGGGCGGCAAAATCAGTCATGTGTCCGTCTACATCTTGAAGTTAATCATTTTACGCATCGACAAAATGCCGAGCCCCATCCACACCAGACCGGCCGCCAGCATCATCTGACCGCGCGGATCGGTAAACATGACGCGGATATAGTCAGGCCGCGACAGGAAAATCATGACAGCCACGCCCGGCGGTAGCGAACCGATGATCGAGGCTGAGGCAATGGCTTCGGACGACAGGGCCTTAACCTTTTCGCGCATCATCTTACGGGCGCGCAGGACGTTCGACAGGTTTTGCAAGGCTTCGGCCAGGTTGCCGCCGGTCTTTTGCTGGATCGCCAGTACAATGGTGAAAAACTTTAGTTCCGGCGTCGGCAGACGCTCATACATGATGTCGAGCGCTTCGACGATCGTTCGGCCGCCACCTATATTGTCGACCAGCCGCTGAAATTCCGGGCCAAGAGGGGCCGCACCTTCACGGGCAATGACTTTTAGTGAATCGTGTACCGGCAGGCCCGATTTGATGCCGCGCGTCAGGATATCGAGGGCGTCGGGGAAATCACGGGTGAATTTCTTCTGGCGACCATTGGCCATAAAGCTTAACACCCAACGCGGCAGTCCGTAACCGGCGCCAAAGCCGGCACCCAGCGCCACAAGGGCATTGGGTTTAAGTAAAAATACACCGACCGCGCACACAACCCCCAAAATAACGCTGGTGACCCAAAAACGGGTCAGATTGGGGGTTAAACCGGCATGGGTCATACGCGCTGTCAGGGTCAGGCGCGCTTTGCGTTCCTTGCGCTCAGCCTCTTTCAGTTGCAGCATGATGGCCTTGCGGCGTTCTTCGGGGGTGCGGCTTTGGCTTTTCTGGCGCTTGGCGCGGCTGGGATCCGCCGCAGCAATGGCCTGAGCACGCTTGACGGCCACCTGAGAACCGTTGCCGTCTGACGTCAGCACATAGCCAAGGCTGGCCAGAATGACGAAGCTCAAGACCGCAATGAGGATTGTGGTGAGCATGGTTATTCTGCCGCGTCCAAAGCTTCAGCCAGTTCGCGCTCTAAGCCGTAATAGCGGGCGCGATCCCAGAAGCGCGGGCGGCCGATGCCGGTAGAGCGGTGGCGGCCCATGATCTTGCCGTCTTTGTCCTCGCCTTCGATGTCATAGATAAACAGATCCTGGGTGATAATCACATCGCCTTCGAGGCCCAGAACTTCGGTGACGTGAGTGATACGGCGTGACCCGTCACGCAGACGGGCGGCCTGCACAATGATATCAATCGAGCCTACGATCATTTCGCGGATGGTTCGCGACGGCAGGCCATAGCCGCCCATAGTGATCATCGATTCCAGACGCGAGATAGCTTCGCGCGGGGAGTTGGCGTGCAGTGTACCCATCGATCCGTCGTGGCCGGTGTTCATGGCCTGAAGCAAATCGAAGGCTTCGGGGCCACGGACTTCGCCGACGATGATACGCTCAGGCCGCATCCGCAGACAGTTCTTAACCAGATCGCGCATCGAAATCATGCCTTGACCCTCAAGATTGGGGGGACGGGTTTCAAGGCGCACCACATGCGGCTGCTGAAGCTGTAGTTCGGCAGCGTCTTCGCAGGTCACGACCCGTTCGGTCGGGTCAATAAAGGCGGTGAGCGTGTTGAGCAGGGTTGTCTTGCCCGAACCGGTACCGCCTGAGATCAGCACGTTACAGCGTGATGCCCCGATAACGCCTAAAACCCGCGCGCCTTCGGGGCTGATGGATTTAAACTCCACCAGATTGCGCATAGTCAGCTTGTCTTTTTTAAACTTACGGATGGTCAGGGTCGGGCCATCGAGTGCCAGTGGCGGGGCGATGACGTTCACCCGCGATCCGTCGGGCAGACGGGCGTCACAGATGGGGGAACTTTCATCGACGCGGCGACCGACCTGAGAGACGATCCGCTGACAGATGTTCATCAGTTGCTGGTTGTCGCGGAAACGGACATTGGTCAGTTGCACCTTGCCGCCGACTTCGATGAACACGCGCTGAGCGCCGTTCACCATAATATCGGCGATGTCGTCGCGCGCCAGCAGTGGCTCCAGCGGGCCATAGCCCAGAACATCGTTGATGATGTCCTGAATCAGGTTGTCCTGCTCGGACACCGACATGGAGACGTTTTTGATGGCCACCAGTTCGGCGACGATATCGCGGATTTCTTCGGCAGCCGCCTTGTGATCGAGCTGAGCCAACTGGGCCAGATCAATCGTGTTCAGCAGGGCGTTGAAAATGGCCGTCTTGGTCGCGTGATAGTAGTCCGACTGCTCACGCACGATCTCGGTGACCGCCTGCGCCTTATGCAGTTGATCCAAACCTTGCGCCAGTTTAGCGGTCGCGGGGGCAGCTTCACGTTTTTCCGGAACGGCGTCGGGTTTGCGAGCAGGCTTTTCCGCCGCGCGGGCTTTTTCGGCAGATGGTTTGCCGCCTAAGGCTTGGGTGCGTGTGGCCGCAGGTTCGGGGGCGGGCTCAGCCACAGCCACAGCCACAGGGGCACCTGCCGCCGAGGGCGCGGGCTTGCTGCCAAAGCCGCTTTTTACCTGTTCGCCGGGACGCTTTCCAAACACCTATGGCCTCACTTCTTGAACAGCTTGGCGAGGAAGGATTTGGGTGCCTTGACCTCGACCTGACGGCCGGTGAGTACAGCGGTCAACTGGGTCAGGCCTTCGTGTACCTTTGAGGTCGGGGCGCATTCGGCAATCATCTGACCGTTATTGGAGGCCTGACCGAACAGTTTGGCATCAAAGGGGATCACGGCGGCGGGCGTCAGGCCAATGGCGGCGGTGAAATCCTTGACCGGAATTTCCGGGCGGCCGGGCATTTCGGTCTGGTTCAGCACCAGCTTAGGCGCGGCGTCATTGGGCCGGAAGGTTTTCAACAGGTCGACAATGTTCTTGGCATTGCGCAGTGAGGCCAGATCGGGCGTTGCCACAATCACCACATCATCGGCGGTAATAAGGTTTTTCTTCAGCCACGGCGTCCAGACATGGGGCAGATCCATGACGATATAGGGGGCGGATGAGCGGATTTTGCGCGTCACGTCCTCATAGGCATCTTCACCGGCGGTGTAGTCCTGATCGAGCGAGGCCGGGGCCGAAAACAGCGACAGGCGCTCCCCGCACTTGGTCAGCATCCGGTCGAGCAGCACCGGATCAAGGCGGTCAGGCTCATTGAGTGCATCGGCCATGCCCTGCAGCGGGTCCTGATTGAAATCGAGACCGGCGGTGCCGAACGGCAGATCGTAATCGACAATGACTGTGTTCGATTGCAGGCTTTCGGACAGGTTGTAGGCAAAATTGTGGGCCAGTGACGACGATCCTGCCCCGCCGCGGGCACCGACAAAGGCAATCGCACGCCCGACAAATGGTGTGTCGGGGTCGGTAAACAGCGACGCGATCGACTTGATTAGTTGCAGGGGCTGAACAGGGGCCACCATATATTCGCTGACACCCTGACGCATCAGCTCACGGTAGAGCTGGATGTCATTATGGGCACCGATGACCACGACCTTGGTGCCGGCATCGCAGACCTGAGCCAGATCGGTCAGTTCGTTCATCAAATCACGGCCACGCGAATGGCTTTCGACGATAATCAGAGAGGGTGTTGGCTGATCACCATAGGCATGGATGGCTTCGGATATGCCGCCCGTGCGCACCATGCACTGGGCGCGGGTCATGCGACGATCGGCAGATACGGTCTCGCAGACCTGAGCGCTGTCATCGGATTCCATGAAAAAATGAATGCCGATGCGCGGGATCGATACCGTATCGTAATCGTCATCATCCATGAACGGGTTGATCGCGGGTGCACTGTAGGCCGCTGAGGTGGCGGGCCTTAGGGGGATATCGGCTTCGTCCAGAAACGGATCGGTAATGCCGCCCACAGTGCTGGCTTCTACGCGCGCTAAAGATTGACTGGACAAGGCTTGGGGCGCCAGTTCGGGGGTGATCAGATCCAGATCGCCCTCATAGTCTTCGTCGAAGTCGTATCCGGCCTGGGCTGTGTTGTGGGCCAAACCCTGACCAAAGCTGTCATTCGCATCAAAGGTTTCAAACGGATCGGGTACATTGCCGACCGATGGAAAAGCATCGTCGTCGAAAGGATCTTTAATCCGGCTATGTGAATTCGGTGTCGCAGACATGGTTGACCTTACCTCACTGAACCGCGTCGGAAATGGCAGAGGCGGCGGCGGCATTATCCTCAGAAGCCGTGACTTCGCCCTTACGGTATTTATCCATGATAACCGACTTGCGGCCGGCATCAGATGGTGTGCTCGCGGCAGGGGCGGCGATGTCGCGCGGATCAGCGATCTGAGCCGCCATATTGGCCGTCACGGCGCAACCATAGTTGGCGTAAGGGGTGTTGCTGGCAGTGCGCGACAGGTTTTCCCACGCGCGGTTACAATCCGGCCGATTCGCTCGGTAGCTAATCAGCGTCAGGGACACGATATCAGTCGGGTGCTCGGTCATTGTCTGAAGCTTAAGCGAGCGGCCATCGACGCCTTTGGCCATCAGATAATCGCTGACGGTGCGGCCATGATCCATAGCTGCAGGGCTGGGGCCGGTGGTGATGATGACATCGGCGTTTGTGGCACGGGCACTGAGGTTATTCAGCGCCGTCATCTGGTTGGCCGACAGATGGTCCGTCTTAAAACGCAAATGTACCGGCGCATCTTCTCTGGCCTGCGCCTCAAGCGCATACTGCGTGGTCGGCAGTACCGGGGGCAGAACCGGGGCGCTGGCCGTGGGCTGACCATCCGTGACGCAGCCTGACAGCAGCGCACCACCAAAAAAAAGAGCCGGGATCAGAGCTGTTTTCATCTTATCAACTCCTATTCGATCACATAGCCGACAGGGGCCTGATAGCCGGAACCGGCGCCGCCAGAGCCTTGCGGAGGCTGCCCACCGCGATCCTTGATGACCTTGTTCATATTGCCGATAAAGGTGCTGGACAGGTCGTGGGCGATTTGCAGATTGTCAGCCGGACTTTGCAGGGCATCCGGGCGGGTGGGGGAGACGATATAGGGGGTGACGATCACCACCAGTTCGGTCTCCCGGTTCAGAAAATCGCGCGACCGGAACAGGCTTCCGATAACGGGCAGGGTGGTCATGCCAGGCAGGGCGTCTACGGCCTGACGATATTCCGATTGCAACAGGCCCGCGATCATCAGGGATGACCCGGACGCCATTTCCACGCTGGTTTCAACCCGACGGACCGAGATGGCCGGAATGTTGAGAGTGTCGGTCAGGGATATCGATCCGTTGGCCGACAACTCAGATACTTCGGTTGACAGTTTCAGCGCGATGCGCCCGCTCGACAGCACAACCGGCGTGAAGCCTAAGCCGACGCCAAAGGGTTTGAACTCAACCGATATTCGGCCTTGGTTATCCTGACCCGTCGGTACTGGAAACTCACCACCCGCCAGGAATTTGGCCGATTCACCTGAAACCGTCGTCAGGTTAGGCTCTGCCAGCGTGCGCATAAGGCCAACGCGCTCAAAGGCTTCGATGGTGGCATCAACGGCACTCAAGCCCGACGACGCTGGATTAGACTGGGCATAATTGCCCGTTAATCCCCCCAACAGCACGCCATTGATGCTGTAGCCGGGGCTATTGGTGAAGGTGAAATTGTCTCCACCGCCCAAACGTCCAATAATGGCATTGGTGTCAAAACCCAATTGTTTGATGGTTGAGCGTTGTACTTCGGCCACGCGCACCTTGAGCATGACCTGATCCTGCCCGCGGATGGACAGCATGTTGATGACGTCTTCGGGCTTTTGTACGAACGACGCCGCCAGCCGCTGCACCTGATCGGCCTCGCCGTTGCTGGACACCATACCCGAGAGCAGGATCTTGCCGTTCAGACTCTGGGCTTCGACCTGCGCGCCGGGGAACAGGCGTGAAATCGTCTCGGACAACTGATCGGTCGGGGCATCGACGCGAATGCTAAGGTTCAGGATCTGGCGCCCCAGACCGTCAAAGAAAATGGCGTCCGACTGACCCGGTGCGACGCCCAGCACAAATATGCGCTTGGGTGTTTTCAGCACGGCATCGGCGACAGTAGGGTTGGAGACAAACACATCGCGCGCTTCGACCGGCAGATCGACAATGGCGGAGCGGCCTTTGGGCAGGTTCAGAATCTCAGTCTTCACAGTACCGGTCTGGGTCGTGACGGCCATGCCTGAGCCAAGCGGTTCCGCGGACGCTTTATGGCCGGCACAGGCAAGTGCTGCGGCGGCCATAAGGGCCGGAAGGATAAAAGGTTTTAGTTTATTCATCGGGCGACTGTGACCTCCGATGCCTGACCGTTGCGGAAGACACGCACGGTATTGGTGGCCGTCTGTGTATCTTGTGAATTCACCCGCCCGCTGGCGGCGCCGACATCGGCATAAGAGCGCAGCATCAGTGACAAAGACCCCTGAGAGCGGGCCAGGGCCAGCGCCTGACCATCTTCGGGCGCCAGTTCAAGGGTCGCCGTGGCGCCGACAACGGCGGCCTGATCAGCGGCGGCCTGAATGTTCTGATCGATCGCCAGAACCTTGATATTACGCAAAACCGGCTCGACAATATACTGGTTGCGCCCGCCATTGGTGCTTGGGATTTCGCGACTGACCATGATGTCGACGCGGTCGCCGGGCAGGATAAAGCCCGCGGCGGCATTTTCGGCGGAAATCGGTACCGCCATCGCGCGCTTGCCCGGCTCCAGCATCACGGCCATGAACCCGCCCTCGTCAGCGCGGACGATCTTACGGTCAGTGATCGGCTCGTTCTTGGTGATTTCTTCGCGCACCACACCGTTCAGATAGCCTTCCATGCCCTTGGTCGGGGCCATCGCTTTTTCAGCGACTTCACCGGCTTTTTTAGCGGCCGTCTTGACCTTGGTTTCGACCTTGGTTTCTTCTTCGGGCGGCAGAGGCACCGTGACCTCGCCATCGGTGGTGTAGGCGGCGGTCAGTGAGGCTTCGGGCCATTCCATCCAGGTCAGATCCGCTTCGGCCAGACGCTCACCGGGCTTTAGGTCGCGGGCGGCGACCAGCACCTTGACGGTCGGTACCTGCACGGCGGCGACGGCAACCTGTGAGGCCGAGGCCTGCTTTGAGCCCTTACCGGAAACCAGTCCGCGCACGACAAAGGCCAGCAGCAGCGCTGCAATAGCAGCCACCCCGAACACGACGATGCGTGATGCCTTCATAAAACCTTATCCCTCAGTGCTGACGCGCCTAATGGCGTGCAGAATGAATCAACTCAGATTGACCATGTATTAAGGGTGGTTAACGTCTGCCTAAAGAAAGGCGGTCATGTGTTAATTTATTAATTTGACGGTGTTTTTCCATCTTAAGAACCTCCCCTGTTGCAGGGGAGTCTCTCCTCCCCACGTGTGGGGAGGTGTCGAGTTTACGAGACGGAGGGGTACGGACGGCTATATACCCCTCCGTCAGCCTTAACGGGCTGCCACCTCCCCATGAAATGGGGAGGAGATTCAGATTACAATCCCGCCAGCTTAAACAACGCGCCGTGCGGGGCGGCCAGCAGCGCACCGGCGAAAATCGCGACACCATAAGGCACGCCGCCCTTATCGGTCATCAGGCGTTTCTGCCACTCGGTCATGGTCTCAGTGCGTTTAAAGACCTTGCGTAAAATCAGGAACAGCAGGGTCAGTGCGCCCCCGGCGATAGCCACATAAAACACAAACGGTAGTGTGGCGCTAAGGCCCAGCCACAGGCTGGCGGCTGTCATCAGTTTAGCGTCGCCGCCGCCCATCCATCCGGCGGCAAACATGGCCATACCGGCCAAAAGCACGCCAAACGCCAGCAGGGTATGCAGGCCAATCAGGGGCAAGCTTAAGCCCAGCAACAAGGCGGCCGGATAAAAACCGCCAGCCAGAATAAGGCACAGGCGGTTGGAAATGGTCATGGTACGGATATCGCTGATCGCCGCCCACAACAGGCAGGCCGGGTAGATAAGCATAAAGGCGGTGACTGATATATTCAGCAGAGTCATGACACTAAAAATCCAAAGTCAAATGAACCTGCAGAAAAGCACTAAAACCCTTAGAAGAGTTTAAGGTGTTCTGGAGGTTACCTCTTCAATGCTCGCACTGATCTTATCGTACATTTTTTCGTTTTCGTCAGCGACCTGGGATATTGCCGTTGCAACAACCAGAAACATCAACGCGGCTATAAGTCCGTATTCGATGGCGGTAGCCCCGCGTTCGTCCTCAATAAAGGCTTTAATCATTGTGCCTTCCTTAATTGAAAGCTGAGTAGGTGTCCGCCGCATACACTCATAGTAAAAGGCCGCAGATACCTGCGCATCTGCGGCCTCTCATGTTTTATATCGGGTCGATCACGACCTGAACATTAACCTGCGTTAGCAGCCGTCAGTTCGTCTTCAACGTTCTGGAAGGTGGCTTCCAGTTGGGTGCTCATCGTGCCCAGAACGGTGATCAGAGCGACGGCGATCAGGGCAGCAATCAGGCCATATTCAATGGCCGTTGCGCCGGATTCGTTCTTGGCGAAAGACTTTACAAACTTGATCATGAGGAACTTCCTTACAGATTAGGTTAGAGTAATTGATCCATTTACTTGTTTCGGGCCCCTGTAAATGGGTCAATGGCTCCCGAACACGAGAATGAATTTAGCGAACTGTGATTAATTACGAGTAAACAAATAAGGGATTTGTAAAATTATCTATAGTTAACTGATATTTACTATGAATTGATATTAACTTTAATTTCTATTAATCATAGTTTTCGATGAATTAATTCATATTTTCCACGTTAATATTGCATTTAGTATTTTTAAATATTTTTTGTTTACCACATTTCCTAACCGGACGCTTAGGGCTTTCGCCTAATATGTCCTCATGCGCCTCGTTTTGACGGGGTTTATCAAGACCAGAATGGATTCTTATATGGCCTTAATATTCAAAGCCGCCGCGACTTTCGGCCTGTCAGTTATCGGTTTTGCGGCCCTTATGGCCTCGCCCGCGACCGCGGCGCAAAAGCTGCAAATTGAAAAGAACCATTCTACACGTGTTTCTTTGTCGGCGCCTGCGGGCAATGTCATTGTTGGTAATCCGGATATCGCCGATGTCACTGTGGTCGATACGCGCACAATATTTATAGTGGGCCGCAGCTTCGGGCGCTCAGGCGTGACCATTACCGATAAGTATGGCCGGGTGATCTTCGACAGCGATGTGGTGGTGGGCCAGGCGTCCAATGGTAAGGGCGTCGTCAATGTCTATAAGGGGCTTAAGGCGTCTTCGGTGGTTTGCAGCCAGATTTGCCAACCGCAGGACGATGCGGCGGGCGGGCCTGCCACCGAAGTGGCAACGGTGCCGTAAGTTGTGGCCATGATGCTGGGCAAATATCGCAAAACCTTACAACGGATACGCGCCCGGGCGATGGCCAGAGCGATGGCGGGCGTGCGCGATCGCAAAGGCGCTGTCGCCGTTGAGTTTGCCCTGATCGCTATCCCTTTTATTATGCTGATTTTCGGCTGTCTGGAATTGGCGCTGTTTATCATCGTCAGTGTGCTTTTGGATAATGCCACCCAGTCGGCCGCGCGTGAAATCCGCATGGGTATTCTGACCGGCGAAAACTCCGATGCCACCAGCTTTCGCCAGCAAATCTGCGACAATATGGGCTGGGTGGCCGCGACCTGCATGAGCGACCTTCAGATCGATGTCGAAACTTTTGACAACTTCGCGCTGGTCGACATGACGCCGCCGATCGAAGACGGAGAATTCGAAGAGGCCAATTTTAGCTATGATCTGGGCGGGTCAAGCCAGATCCAACTGGTCAGCGCCTATTATTCCTACACCCTGATGACGCCGCTGCTGAATGCAGGCATGTCAACCCTGTCGAATGGCGATGCGGTTTTGACCACGCAGGTTGTCTTTAGAAACGAGCCGTTCTGATGGGTATTATGCGTCGCCTCAATCCGCTCAATACACTGCGCCGGTTCGTCAAAGACCGGTGGGGCGTATCGGCGCTGGAATTTGCTTTGATCGCGCCTATTCTGATTACGCTTTATCTGGGCCTGGCAGAACTGGCCCTGGGCATGATGGCGTCGCGCAAAGCGTCGCATCTGGCCGCGTCCGTGGGGGATCTGGCTGCGCAGTCGGAAAGCCTGACCAACGCCAATATCACCGATTTGTTCGAGATTGGCGATAACATTATCAATCCTTTTGAGGGCGGCGCCGCGCTCAAGATCAGGCTAACCTGCGTGACTATGGGGACCGACAATAGGGCTAAGGTCATCTGGAGCGACACCCACACCTGGACTGAAAAAAATACAGATGCGTCGCCGGTGATTACGGCCATTACCACAACTCAGTTACCTGTCGGCCAAAGCCTGATCGTGACTGAGGTGGAATATGATTACGATTCCCCTCTACATAGCTTCCTGCCAGCGACATCGACCTTTGACGATGTATTCTATCACCATCCGCGCAATGGCAGCGTGGTGGTGCGCAAATCGTCTTAATGATCCAAAGAACCTCCCCTAATTTTAGGGGAGGATGTCACGGAGTGACAGGTGGGGTTAATCTGGCCGGGGTTTGACCCCACCTCCGGCCCTGTCGGCCTCCTCCTCCCCTCCATGAGGGGAGGTTCTAAGAATGCGATAGCCCTGCCTGCCTCAGGGGAGTTCTAACTAACCGTCCCTTCGAGTACCGACCGGATCAGCTTGAGCTTGGTCTCGGTCTCGATACGCTCCTCATGCGGCACGCTGTCGGCGACGATGCCGCCGCCGGCACACACCCGCAAATGCCAGACGCTGTGGTCGTCTTTTTCAAGCGCTATAGTGCGGATCAGGACGCTTGAGTCCATGCCGCCTTCGGCATCAATCACCATCAGCGACCCGCAATAGGGGCCGCGCGGGGCCTCTAATTCCTGAATGACCTTAAGCGCCTGCACCTTGGGCGCGCCGGAAATCGAGCCGGGCGGGAAGGTGGCGCAGATGACATCGGCGGCATCAAGGCCGGGCGAAAGCTGCCCCGTCACGGTCGAGACCAGATGGTGCACGCTGGGGTAGGTTTCAAGGGCGTTGAGCGCGGTTACCTTAACCGATCCGACCTCACTGACCTTGGACAAGTCATGGCGCATCAGATCGACAATCATCAGGTTTTCGGCGCGGTCCTTGGGGCTTGTCAGCAGGGCGTCACTTAAAGTTTTATCGGCGGTGGGGGTGGCGCCGCGCGGGCGGGTGCCTTTGATCGGGCGCGTTTCCAGATGGCCGTCGGATCGTAAAGATATGAACCGTTCCGGGCTGTTGGAAATGATGGCGCGCCCTTTTAGGCGTAAGCCTGCCCCAAAGGGAGCTGGGCCCGCCCGGTTAAGGTCACGCAAAACACGGCCCAGGGTTACATCATCTTTCAGCGTGCCTTGCCAGCCACGCGCCAGATTAGCCTGAAACAGGTCGCCGGCGTGAATTTGCTGGATCAGGTTTGCCACCTTATCTTCGTGCACCTGATCGCTGGTTTCTAAGGTGAGAGGGGCCTGTACCAGTGGGCCGGAACGGATCAGGCCGGTTGCCGGATGTTTGAGCGCGGCGTTAAAGGCTTTGCGCATCATGTCGGCGGCATTGCGCGCGGTATAGTCATCGCGGCCGCGGCCCAATGACAAAAGCGTGCGCGTTCTGTGATCAAAGGCGAGAACAGCGGGGTAACGCAGGATATGTAACTCAGGCCACGCCTTACGCCCTTCGATACGGAACGGACGCTTTTTTAAGGATTCAAAGCGCATGCCCATCTCGAATGAGGCCAGCGCGATTACACCGCCGGTAAAGGGTGGCAGGTCGGTGACGGTATCGCCGCTGAGTTTCGCGGGGGATTTGCTCTGCTCAAACGGTAGAATCGACTGTTTCAAAAGACTTTTCGGGTCTGTGTCGTCTTCAAACTCCAGCGTGGTCACACCATCAGGATAGCAACTTAAGTACGACCATCTCCCTTGCGGGCCGCCATCGGAAATCAGGCCTACGCTATGGTCGGCTTCAAACCATGCCTCGAACAACGTCTCCGGCGCTACGAATGGCAGCCGGATCACATGCAGGTGACTTAGAGGGGTGGCGAAGGCCGACATTCACAACTTCTTGATTCGATAATAACCATTTGAAGGATCACACTAATACTAGGTTAAAGCCCCTTTTCGCAACTGCCCTCTCTTGGTGTTGTCGTATGGAGCCTTAAGCCTATGGATGGAGGTCCATTGATCCTTATGTGCGCCCAAATCATACCAGATTTCGGGCGCATATTTTTATGTTGATCACCCCAAAGTTGCCCTTCGGGTACTTCGGGGTGGGGGCATATAGTCAAATCTGAATTTGGGGCGGCCCTTCATTCAGATTTGGCTTTTTATTCCACCCGAAACCTATTGGCGCGACGCGCCAAACCTTCGGGTGAGCATCACCGAAATGGCGGTTCATCAAACGCGCGCAGCTTACGTGAATGCAGCCGCGACCCGGCATCGCGCAGGATATCCATCGTCTTGATACCGATGTCGATATGCTCAGAAATCGCCCGCTCATAGAAATGGTTGGCCTGACCCGGCAGTTTCAGCTCCCCGTGCAGCGGCTTATCCGACACACACAGCAGCGTGCCGTAAGGCACCCGGAACCGATAGCCTTGGGCTGCCAGGGTGGCGCTTTCCATATCGATGGCCACCGCACGCGACTGTGAAAAGCGGATGGCGCTTAAGGAATATCGCAGTTCCCAGTTGCGGTCATCGGTGGTGACGACCGTGCCGGTGCGCAGGCGCCGCTTAAGCTGATCCGGGTTTTCGCCGGTAACTTCGACGCAGGCCTGTTGCAGGGCGACCTGAACCTCGGCAATGGCGGGGATGGGGATTTCGACCGGCAGCACATCATCCAGCACATGATCGTCACGCAGGTAAGCGTGGGCCAGCACATAATCGCCGATGCTTTGCGACGGGCGCAAGCCCCCGCAGTGGCCGATCATCAGCCAGGCTTGCGGGCGGGTCACCGCCAAGTGGTCGGTTATGGTCTTGGCATTCGACGGTCCGACGCCGATATTGACCAGTGTAATGCCCTGACGGTTCGGGGCCAGCAGGTGATAGGCTGGCATCTGGTGCTTACGCCACGGCGAATTGGCGATCAGCTCCAGCGGATTTGGGGTGTCGCGCGTGATCAGCAGGTTGCCGCAGCACGACAGGGCGGTATAGGGGCTGTTCGGATCTTTGAGTTGTTCCAGCGCATATTTGACGAACACATCGACATAGCGATGATAGTTGGTCATCAGGATATAGCCCTGAGTGTGTTCCGCCGGGGTGCCGGTATAGTGCTTCAGGCGGGCCAGCGAAAAGTCCGAGCGCAGGCCGTCAAACAACGACAGCGGGTGCGAACCATCGGCATTGCGGACTTCGTGGCCGTCGGCGACTTCGTTGCCGATCAGGGCCAGTTCGGTCGCCGGGAAAAATCGCGCCAGATCAACGGCCGAGACGCTGTTGAGATCAAGGTCGGCGCCATCCAGCACATAGGGGTAGGGGATTTCCTGATCCGACAGGCCGACCTCGATCGTGATGTCGTAATCCTTTTGCATCAGCGCGATCTGTTCTTCGATGAAGTCGCCGTAAAGGTCAGGGCGGGTGATCGAGCCGGCATAGACGCCGGGGCGCGAAAAGCGGGCAAAGGCGCGGTTGACGAACGGGTGGCGATGCCCCAGCACCGGCGTATCCTCGTCGTCGTCTTCATCGACGCCGTTCCAGGTCACGATAAGTTTGGGGTAACAATAACGGCCCTCGGCGCGCAGAGCCTTTGACGGCTTGGTCTTATTGGCCAGATAGGCCTGAAGGTCGGCCTGTAGCTGCGTCACCGAAGTCTGATACAGGGTTTTAAGGTGGTTTACGGCGTCATGGGCCGTGGCGTGTGTCGTTATATTTTGTGTTGTCATGGCGATACCTATCATGGACGCCGGGGTTTTACCAGTGGTTGCCGCCGCGGCATTTTGAGGGAACCTGCCGCATAAACATGACGTCCATATTATGTCTGGAAACGTGATTGCTGCAACTGCGAATACAGCCACAGGGAGAATTTTGTTTGCGAGGTCAGTCGGCCTCTGTTACCTCTCACACTGAGCCTGATTCGATACATAAGGTTAGGGGCGGGGCTCAAAGAGGGGTTAATACCATGAAAAAATTAGTTTTAGTGGCCGCAGCCGGTGCTGCGCTGGCCGCTTTGTCAGGCTGCGCCACCATCACGCGCGGTACCAATGATGTGTTCGTCGTTGAAACCGATCCGGTTGGGGCGTCCGTTAAAACATCGCACGGTTATTTCTGTGACGCCACGCCGTGCTCCATCAAAATGCCGCGCAAATCTGAGTTCGATGTCACCATCACAAAGGCGGGTTACAAGACCTGGACCGGCCATGTGACCAACAAAATCTCAGGCGGCGGCGGTGCGGCTATGGCGGGCAATGTTCTGGTTGGTGGGATCATTGGCGCGGCCGTTGACGGATCGTCAGGGGCCATGAAGGATCTGGTGCCCAATCCCCTGATCGTCAAACTGGAAAAAGAAGAAACGCCTGCCGTCGCGGCGGTTCAGTAACTAACCGACAGCCATCAGGAACTCAGCCACGTCTTTGCGTACCGGCGCCTTATTACGGAACGGGACAGAAAAGGCGGCGGCGGTGTCCTGATGGCTGATGTCGTCATAGAGTTTCAGCGTCACGGCATTGCCTGAGGCCCTGAGTTTTTGCGCCATGACTTCGGAATTGCGCACGCGGGCGATGGTGTCGGCGCGACTGTGGATCAGCAAAAAGCGTGTATCCAACTTACGCACATGGTTGATGGGTTGGGTCTCCCGCGGTCGCGGCCATTGCCCAAACGCATTGATGGTCGACTCCACATCATAGGGATAAAAATCATACGGCCCGGCCAGCCCGATCATGGCTTTGATGGCGATATCAGGGATATATTGCGGATCAAGCGTTAGCATCATCGCGTTATAGGCCCCCGCCGAATGGCCCATCAGAATCAGTTGTTCAGGATCGCCGCCATGAGTGGCGATGTTCGCATGGACATGCCGAACGGCCGCCGCGCTATCGGTCAGGAAATCGGGATAGCGCACTTCCGGCACCAGCCGGTAATCGGGCATGGCGACAACATAGCCTAAGGCGGCCAGTGATCGCCCCATCCAAGCATAATCGTCCTTCGAGCCGGAATTCCAGCCACCGCCGTAGAAAAACACAATGACGGGAAGGTTTTGGGCTCCTTTTCGCGGGCCATAAATATCATAGCTGCGGCGCGGGCCGTCGCCATAGGCAATGTCACGCGCCAGACGTTCGCTGTCGCCATCCTTGGGCGTTAAGGTATTGAATGCGCTTAAGGTATTGCAGCCGGATAAGGCTGCGGCCAAACCTGATAAGCCTATAAACGATAAGAAGCTACGTTTGTTCATATGTCGCTTACGTGCCGGGCGGTGATTTGGATTTACTGCAGATGCGGCTTGACCGGTTCCGGCTCATGCAGATGGGGTTCGGCCTCATCTTCGGGTGTGTAGAGCGGATAAAACAAGCCAAAGCTTGCGGCCATATCACTCAAAGGGGCGGCAAGATCGCTTAAGGACAGACTAGTGATAAAGGTCAGGTTGGTCATGGCGAACACGCTTGATGAAAATGCGGGCTGTCTGGCCACGCTATGTCCGTAAGCATAAGAAAGCGATGCGAAGCTATAGGCATGATAGGGCTTTGCGTGACCGCGATTGCCCTATATGACGCACAGTCACGGAGGATGGTCATGAAAGAACTTGGTCAGGCATTGTGGCATTCGCTGACGGTGATATCGGCGACGCTGTTTTGGCTGTTGAGCCTGATCTATGTGTTTGTCGCCTTCACGTCGTTTGGGTTCAATGCAGGTCTGTCGTTTCAGCTTTTGGGGCTGGTGCTGGCACTACATGTGGCGCGTGCCCTGCTGACCCCGCGCTTTGCCTCCGTCAAGGTCGGCTATGTGATCGGCGCGGCGGTATTGTTTGGGCTGATGCTATTTTCGCAGGGGTAGCTTTTTCCTCCCCTTTGAAGATAGGGGAGGAAAGAGAATTAGTTCGTGCCCAGCGTGGCGTCGGAGCGTTTTTTCATCAACTGATCAAACGCGCCCCAGACCCCTTCGCCGCCGGTCCACTGACCCTTGGTGGCGGCCTTTGAATATTCCGTGGCGCGGGCCTCAAAGAAGTTGGCGTGTTCAACGCCCGACAGCAGAACCTGCAACCACGGCAGAGGGTTTTCCTTGACGCCGTAGACTTCCGGCAGTTCCAACTGACGCAGGCGCCAGTCGGCAATGTAGCGGATATATTGCTTGATATCGTTCGGCGTCATGCCTTCGACCGGGCCCATCTCGAACGCCAGATCGATGAAGTTGTCTTCCATCATCACCACGTTCTTACAGCAATCGACGATATCATCGGCCACAGCCTTGGTGACAGCACCCGTTTCCTTGTTGAAGGCGTGATAAAGCTTGATGATGCCTTCGCAGTGCAGGCTCTCATCGCGCACCGACCACGACACGATCTGGCCCATGCCCTTCATCTTGTTGAAGCGCGGGAAGTTCATCAGCATGGCGAACGACGCAAACAGTTGCAGCCCTTCGGTAAAGCCGCCGAACATGGCGAGCGTCCGGGCAATATCGGCATTGCTGTCGACGCCGAATTTCTGCATGAAATCGTGCTTATCGCGCATGGCCTGATACTGCATAAACGCGCCGAATTCCGACTCCGGCATGCCGATGGTTTCCAGCAACAGCGCATAGGCGGCGATATGGACGGTTTCCATATTACCGAACGCGGCCAGCATCATCTTGATTTCGGTCGGCTTAAAGACGCGCGCGTATTTTTCCATGTAGTTGTCCTGCACCTCAATGTCGGATTGGGTGAAGAACCGGAAAATCTGGGTCAGCAGGTTGCGTTCATTGTCATTGAGCTTGGCGGCCCAGTCCTTACAGTCCTCGCCCAGCGGCACTTCTTCGGGCAGCCAGTGCACCTGCTGCTGCTTTTGCCAGTAATCAAACGCCCAGGGGTAACGGAACGGCTTATAGGCACCCGACGGGGTAAGCAGGCCAGGCAAGGAAGAAGCAGACGTGATGAGGCTCATGAACTATATCCCGAATCGTAAGCGACGCGATTGAACTGTCGCCTATATCACCACAGTTTGTGGTTAAGGCTAGGTTAATATCTACATATTGTGTGTGTTTGTCGGTCTGGTTTGGGGATAATTTTATCCGCCGTGATCATGCGGACTCATTAAGCACGCAGATCAATTCGGCTACTCGTTAACACGGTTGATCACGGTGCGCATCCGGATTTTTTGGGCTGTGACAATAAATCTGGATTAACTGCCGGCCTTGAGGGCTTCCCACGTTCTGGTGTTGGCAGGGCCGTTCAGGCTGTGGTGCAACCAGACCAGATTGGCATCGGCGACGGCGGGCGGCAGGTCGCGGCGCAGCAGGGCCTCAGCCTCGGTCATCTTGCCCTCAAGGCCTAAGATCAGCGCCAGATTTTGACGCATGGCCAAGGTCGCCGTCGGCTGTGCCACGGCGCGGCGGAGCAGGGCTTCGGCCTCAGGCAACTTACCTGCCGATGCGGCCGATATGGCCTTATTGGTGAGGACGGTCGCATTTTCCGGTGATAACTTAAGCGCCTTATCCCATGCGGTTTGCGCCTCAGCACCCCGTTTGGACTGATCATAGGCGACCCCGATCAGCGACCAGTTTTGCCAGTCGTTCGGTTTCAGCTTCAGTGCCTGATCCAGCGGTTCAATGGCGTAAAAGCCGTTGCCACTGGCAATATGAGCACGAGCGGCGGCGGTCAGGGCCTCGACATTATTCGGCGCAAACAACAAAACGCGGTGGGCGACATCGGCGGCCTCATCGAACCGGCCAAGGGCACGTAAAGACTGGCTGAGGTCAATACCGGCCTGGGCATCGGTCGGGCTGCGGTCAAAGGCACGGGCGAAATAGGCCGACCGGGCCAGAGGATCGGCGCGCAGGGCCTCCTCACGATTGACCGGCAGAACCGCCTTATTGGCGGGAGCAGCGGCGGGCGCCTCGGCTTTTTTCTGACCAAACGGAAAGGCTTGGGCGGCGGGCGATATCACCATCAACGCGGCGGCGGTGATGATGGCGGATTTGAGTAAGGCCATGCGCAAGGTTCCGATATGACTCAAAAAGAGCGGCGGCGTTAAGATTTCAGTGACAGCGATGAAGATAGGGTTAAAACCGTTAAAACTGCGCAAACCTGAGACCCGAAAATGGCCAAGCCGCTGAAATCCACGTCAAATGCCTCTGGCAAGTCCGCCCCCGATCATCTGATCATTGCGGTGTTTGAGGATGAACTGGCGGCCCGACTGTCAGAAACGTCCCCGGCGACACGCGCCTATGCCAGTGCGCGCGCCTTTACGGCCCGTGCGGGCACTTTGATTTTACTGCCGGAAGGCAAGGGGGTGACGGCCTGGTATGGCCTTGGGGCGCGTAAGGCCTATAACCCGATGCTGTTTCGTGCTCTGCCGCCGCAACTGCCCAAGGGGAACTGGGTGCTGAAGGCCGATGCCGGCCTTGATCGCTGCGCTATCCATGCGGCGTGGGGCATGGGGGTTTACGGTTTTGACCGCTATAAGGGCGAGGGCGGCAAAAACCAGAGAGGTGAGGTCAAACTCGACACCGCCGATCTGACGCCGGCGCAGATCGGGGCCGTGGGCCATGAGGTGGCCGCCCATAATCTGGCGCGTGATCTGATCAATACCCCGGCACAGGATATGGGGCCTGCCGAGCTTGAGGCCGCCGCCCGTGCGGTGGCGGATGAGTGTGGCGCCGAGATTGCCGTTATTACCGGCGATGAATTGCTGGCGCAAAACTATCCGGCGATCCATGCGGTCGGTCGGGCAGCGCCTGAGTCTCGTGCGCCACGCTTTATCGAGATCACCTGGTCGCCTATCGGCAGCGAGGGCCTGCCGATCCCAACAGTGGCCCTGGTGGGCAAGGGCATTACCTTTGATACCGGCGGGCTGAATATGAAGGGCGGGGCCGGTAT
This sequence comes from Asticcacaulis machinosus, assembly GCF_028550435.1. Lineage (GTDB taxonomy): Bacteria > Pseudomonadota > Alphaproteobacteria > Caulobacterales > Caulobacteraceae > Asticcacaulis > Asticcacaulis machinosus. The sequence goes on from NZ_JAQQKV010000002.1 coordinate 1,105,601, forward strand.
GGCCCTAATGAAAAAGGATATGGGTGGTGCCGCGCATGTGCTGGCGCTGGGGCGCTGGATCATGGCGACCAACCTGCCGGTAAAGCTGTCGATATTGTTATGTGTCGCGGAAAATTCGATCGGCGGGGAGGCTTTCCGGCCGGGTGATGTGCTGTCTTCGCGGGCAGGGCTGACGATTGAGGTTGGCAATACCGATGCCGAAGGACGGCTGGTGCTGGCTGATGGTCTGGCGCGCGCCTCTGAGATCAATCCTGATCTGACGCTCGATTTTGCGACGCTGACCGGTGCGGCGCGGGTAGCACTCGGCCCGGAAGTCGTGCCGTTCTATTGCGATGACGAAGAGATTGTCCGCCGTTTGGAAATCGCCAGCCTGTCCGAACATGACCCTCTGTGGCGGATGCCGCTGTGGGCGGGATATAAGGACGCGCTGGAATCTGACATTGCCGATATTCGCAATGACCCGCAAGGCTGGGCGCAGGCCGGATCGGTGACGGCGGCCCTGTTCCTGCAACGCTTTGCCCCCACAACCGGCGTGTGGGCGCATTTTGATATCTATGGCTGGAACCCGCGCGGGGTGCCGGGCTATCCGGCGGGGGCCGCGGCCCATACTCTGCGGGCGGTGTATCGTCTTATCAAAGGGTTATAACCCTTTGGCGGTGAACACTAAAAATTAAGGCTGGCTGTTAACGGGGTTTTCGTATCCTTTGTGTAGGATCGGGTTTGACTAAAGCATTTTCAGAAGAAGTGGACACCGTTTCTTCGCCCGAAAATGCGTAACGAAAACTAGTATTCCGTACAGAAGGTTTGGACGCTTTATGGCGCATGAACGTGACCCCCGATTTGATCCGCGTCTCACCCCCTATAAGGACGGTGTGGCCGAGATTGCCTTGCAAGGCGTCATTACGGCGGCGCGCTATGTGGTGGGTGAGCTTCTGACCTGTAATGTCACCTCGGCCGCCATGTCGGATGAGCCGGGTGCCCATGCCGAACAGTCGAGCCAACTCCTGTTTGGTGAGCGCTTCAAGGTCATTGAGCGCAAGCATGACTATGTCTGGGGCCAATCAATGCGCGACGGCTACGTCGGTTATGTCCATGCGGGAGCCTTCACGCCGGACTGGCATTTGCCGACCCATTTTGTCTCGACCCTGCGCACCTTTGTATTTGCCGATACCTCGATCAAATCGCCGATCAAAAAGATCCTGAGCCTAAATTCGTTGGTCAGCGTGACGCGCGAAGAGGGCCGGTTTTCGTTCATCAACGATCTGGGCTGGGTCTATACAGCCCACCTGAGCGGCTTTGACCGTTTTGCAGGCGATTATGTCGAGGTGGCCGAAACCTTCCTTCACGCGCCCTATCAGTGGGGTGGCCGCGAAAGTATCGGGGTTGATTGTTCGGGGCTGGTGCAGCAGGCGCTTTATGCCACGGGCCGGTCGTGCCCGCGCGATACCTATATGCAGGCGGCAGAACTGGGCGACGTGATTGAGATCGGCGCTGATTTTAGCGGTCTGCAACGCGGCGATCTGGTCTTCTGGAAAGGCCATGTGGCGATTATGATGGATGCCGATACCATCATCCACGCCAACGCCTTTCACATGAAAACGGCGATTGAACCGTTGAAAGAGGCCGTGGCGCGCATTGAGGCCAGCGGCAACGGCCTGCCGACGGTTTTCCGCCGCCCTTAAAGAAGTAACCACGCATCAAAAAAAGCCCTGCGAAATAAATCGCAGGGCTTTTCTGTTTTGGTTGTTTGAATTTAGTGGGCTGCGGGAGCCGCTGCTGGCGCTGCGGCAGGGGCCGCTTCGCCGGCTGCCGGAGCAGCGGTTGTGGCCGCACCCGGTTGACGGGCCGGATCGGGCGCAGGCACCGCATAACCTGCAGAGCCATGAGTCTTAAGCCAGGCGATCAGGTTGACGCGGTCTTCAGGTTTTTTGATGCCGGCAAAGGCCATCTTGGTGCCCTTGACCCACTTACCCGGTGCGCCGAGGAAGTGATAAAGCTCATCATAGGTCCAGTTTGGCGCTGGGGCTGCGTGAGCCTTCATGGCGTCCGAATAGGCAAAACCGGCATGGCCCGCCGTGGGACGGCCGACAATGCCGTTCAGGCCGGGGCCGGTACCATTCGCATCAGTAACCTGGTGGCACGACGTACATTTTTTGAACTGGGCTTCGCCAGCGGCCAGATCAGCCGTCGCCAGAACCGTACCCCAATCGGGCAGGATTTCAGGGCCGGCAGCCTCGCCACCTTCGGCGACTTCGGCGACTTCGATCAGGTAGCCCGGCTTTTCAGGCTTTTCGGTGTGGTAGATCATGTCGGCGCCGATGCGCACGCCCATAATGGCAAGGGCCGTGGCCAGGCCCGCGCCCATAATCATATTCAGTTTAAGGTCACCGCTCATTCAGATCACCAATCATGGGGCTCAGCCGCCCTCAAGAAGTTTATTCCATGCCGAACTATAGCCTTATCGGATGATTCCTTAAAACTATGTTCTTGCGCAGACTATTAGAGTGTCAGCGCATTTGGCTTGCGTCTGGCTCTCTGACACGCTACCGCGAAAGACGCAAGGCGCGTTTGCCGCTTTTTGCCGAAAAAGCCTTGTGAGTGTGGCAAATCGCCGCATTTTCAAAACGGTTGCAACCGCCTGATAGGGTGAGAGTTTATAGATATGACATCGCTGGTTATTATTCCTGCCCGAATGGCCGCCACCCGTCTGCCGGATAAGCCTCTGGCCGATATTGCGGGCTTGCCCATGATCGTGCGGGTGATGAAGCAGGCGCAGAAAGCCCGCGATGTGCGTGTGGTCGTGGCCGCGGGTGACCAGCCGATTGTTGATGCTATTGTGGCCCACGGCGGAGAAGCGGTTCTGACCGATCCGGCCCTGCCATCGGGATCTGACCGAATCATGGCGGCATTGCGGGCGGTTGACCCGGAAGGCGCCCATGACATTGTGATCAATCTTCAGGGCGACATGCCGTTTGTCGACCCTGAGGTCATCAGCCGAACTATCGCGCTTTTGAATGATCAGCCCAAAGCCGATATTGCAACCCTTGTAGCGCCTGAACATTCCACTGCTGACCGCACTAACAAAGATGTGGTCAAGGCGGTGCTGACCACATCGGGTAAAGCCTTGTATTTTACCCGATCGACCCTGTTTGGCGATGCGCCGATCTGGCGGCATATTGGCATCTATGGCTACCGGCGGGCTGCATTGGAGGCCTTTACCGCTGCCCCGCCATCACCGCTGGAGACGCTTGAAAAACTTGAGCAATTGCGTGCGCTGGAAATGGATATGAATATCTATGCGCTGGTGGTAGAGGACGCGCCCCTGTCGGTCGACAATCCGGCAGACCTGACCGATGCCATTGCCTATGCCCAAGCTAACTCTCTTTAAGTTTTGCGGACTGTAACATGTCAAACCCTCAAAGAATCGCCTTTCAGGGCGAACCCGGCGCCTTCAGCCATCAGGCCATAAAGCGCTGGTTTCCCGGTGCCGAAGCGGTCGCCCATCCGACTTTTGAGGAAGCGTTTGCGGCGGTGCGTAGCGGTGAGTGTGACCTTGGTATGATTCCGGTCGAAAACTCTCTGGCCGGGCGGGTGGCGGATGTCCATCACCTGCTGCCCCATTCGGGTTTGAAGATCATCGGGGAGCGCTTCCTGCCGATCGAAATGAATCTGATGGTCAATAAGGGCGCGAAACTTGAGGATATCAAGGTGGCGGCCTCCCACCCTATGGCCCTGATGCAGTGCCGTAATTCCTTGCGCGAACTCAACATCTTACCGGAAGTGTTTCACGATACGGCGGGATCGGCCCGCGCCCTGAAAGACAGCGGCGCTATGGACCGGGCGGCAATTGCCCCCGAAGTGGCGGCAGAACTTTACGGCCTTGAGATCATCCGCCCGAACCTTGAAGACGCGCGCCACAACACCACGCGTTTTCTGGTGCTGACGGGTGAACAGAGCGTGGTCGACCCGGCGCCGGAAACCCGTTGCGTCACCACCTTTGTGTTTCGGGTGCGCTCGATCCCCGCAGCGCTCTATAAGGCGCTGGGCGGGTTTGCCACCAACAGCGTTAATATGACCAAGCTGGAAAGCTATTCGGAAAACGGCTCGTTCTCGGTGACGTTTTTTTACGCGGATGTCGAGGCGCGCCCCAGCGACCGCGCCCTTCAACTGGCTATGGAAGAGCTGAAATTCTTTGCAACGGATGTCGAGATTTTGGGCGTCTATCCGCAGGATGAGTTCCGCAGGAAGTAAAAGACTATGTGCGAACTTCTGGGCATGAACGCCAATGTGCCGACCGATATCCGCTTCAGCTTTGCCGCCCTGGCGAAACGCGGCGGTGACACCGGCCCGCATAAGGATGGCTGGGGCATCAGCTTTTATGAAAACAAAGGCTGCCGCAGCTTTCATGACCCGAACCCGTCGGCGCAGTCGGAACTGGCGGCGTTGGTCAAAAATTATCCGATCAAGAGCCGCATGGTCATCGCCCATGTCCGTAAGGCTAACCGCGGGCGGGTGGCGCTGGAAAACACCCACCCGTTTACCCGCGAACTGTGGGGGCGGGCCTGGACGTTTGCGCACAATGGCCAGCTTAAGGGTGTCAAGGATTTACCGCTCAGTTTTTTCAGGCCCATAGGTACAACCGACTCCGAGCACGCCTTTTGTTTTGTGATGGATTATCTGGTCAAGACCTTTCCCGAATGTCCGCCGCCCAAGGTGCTGGATCGGGAAATCTCGGATCTGTTTGCGCAACTACGCGGCCTTGGCGTGTTCAATACCCTGCTGACCGATGGGCGCTCAATGTACGCGTCATGCTCAAAAAAGCTGTGCTATATCAAACGCGAAGCGCCGTTTGGTCGGGCAACCCTGATAGATGAGGACGTGCAGGTTGATTTCGCGGCCGAGACCACGCCGGACGATAAGGTCATCGTTATCGCCACCCAACCTTTGACGCAGGATGAACTATGGACGACGGTTGTGCCAGATAGCACGCTGATTCTACGTGGCGGTGAGGTTGTTTAGCTTGTCAAAAAGTGACTGAGGTAAACGACAGTAAACACGCTTTGGAGCGCGGTGGCTGTAACCGCCAAACCCAGGCCGATCCATTCCAGATAAGACCGTTTCAGCGACAGCTTGTCTTCATTGAAATGGGCGGGTTCGACATCGTAGTTTTCGACGAAGATATTGTCCTGATTATTGGGATGGGCATGTTCGGTCATGATCGTCCTCCTTTTATGAGTTGGAAGCAGCATAATCCGTTTGCTGTAAGGCTTTAAGACGCATGTTCGTGATCGGTGTAAGCGGGCTGTAAAATGCTCCTTGAGATTCCCTCTTGCATCCGGGAGCCAAAATACGCATATAGCGCTTGAGATCGCGCGGGCGAAGGCCTCGCCAATCTGGTCAGGGCCGGAAGGCAGCAGCCACAACGAATTCACCTTCGGGTCGCGCGGTCTCACCTATTCCCCAAAAAATCTATCTCGTAATGAATGATCAAGGTTATCGAAACCATCTAGCGATGGGGCGTGTAAATTTGAGGGGGGATTATGGCGTCAGATTATATGCGGACTGATGAAAGGCTAGAACTTATCAATGCGCTTGAACACAGCGCTGAAATTTCTGATAAAATTGAAGAAAATCCAATATTTTGGAAATGGTTAATCGTCGCTTTCCATAATGCCCTACAGGGTGCATTCGTTTGCTACTTAGATGGCTCCATTACGGGCTTGGGTACATCTGGATTGAGTGTACTCGATGATCACAAAAAAGATGATCATAACAATCAGCTTCAAACTCTACGTTGGCTAAATGGTGATATGGATGGTGAAATGCCAAATCCTAAATTGGCCCCAATCAGGAAGCTTTATCAGCGATTGTCTGAGGTTGAATACGTTGGAGAATGGAATGTAGTCGTTACCAGTAGAACGACGGATTCGGCATTGAAAAGATTAGTCGATTTCCGAAATGAGTTCATACATTTCACTCCGAAAGGCTTGTCAGTTGAACTCAACGGTTTTCCACAAATGGTGCTAACACTGTGTGATCTTGTTGAGGTGTTGGCTCTGGTAAAGCCAACATACAGCCGACATATGGACGAAGCGAAGAATTCTCGATTAGCAGATGCTTTATCCAAGCTTAGAGCAAATATGGGTGCTTTAAAGTACTGACGCCTTCGACAAATGTGTCTATAGATTTCCTTTATGAGCGATTTTCCTGAAGCCGATGATCCGTTTGCCACCGATGACGAAGATGAGCGTGCTAACGCTGCGCTTTTTGAGCACAGTGAGCGCGATGATCTGACGGCGGATATTTTCGGTGACACGGCACCTGCAAAGACGCCGAGCGCCCCGGCGCCGCTGACGTCCGAAGCCTATACGGTGCTGGCGCGCAAATACCGTCCGCGCACCTTTGAGGATCTGATCGGTCAGGAAGCGATGGTGCGCACTCTGTCGCACGCCTTTGCTACCGGCCGGATCGCCCATGCCTTTATGCTGACCGGTGTGCGCGGGGTAGGGAAAACCACGACGGCGCGGTTGCTGGCGCGCGCGCTCAATTACGAATCTGAGACCGTACATGGCCCGTCGGTCGATCTGACCACGTTCGGCGTCCACTGTCAGGCAATCATCGAAGGCCGCCACATCGATGTGCTGGAACTCGATGCCGCGTCACGGACCGGTGTCGATGCCATGCGTGAACTGCTGGAGAGCGTGCGTTATGCGCCGGTAGAGGCCCGCTATAAAGTTTACGTCATCGACGAAGTGCACATGCTGTCGACGGGGGCGTTTAACGCGCTCCTGAAAACGCTCGAAGAACCGCCGCCCCACGCCAAGTTTATCTTTGCGACGACCGAAATCCGTAAAGTTCCAGTCACCATCCTGTCGCGCTGCCAGCGCTTTGACCTGCGCCGGGTTGAACCGGAAACGCTGGCACCGCACCTTGAGAAAATCTGCCGCCTCGAAGGCGCTCAGATTGAGCCGGACGCCATCGCCCTGATTGCCCGTGCCGCCGAAGGCTCGGTACGCGACAGTTTGTCCTTGCTCGATCAGGCGCTGGTGCAGGGCGATGAAGGCCAGCCCGTATCAGGTGAGTTGGTGCGCGACATGCTGGGCCTGGCGGATCGGTCAGCCACACTGAACCTGTTTGAAAACATCATCTCCGGCCAAATTCAGGACGCTTTGCCGGGGTTCCGCACGCTCTATGGTTACGGCGCTGATCCGTCGCAGATCATGGGCGATATGCTGGAATACTGCCATGCCTGTTCGGTGGCCAAGGTGTTAGGGGCCGAAGCCACTCGCTTGCCTAAAGAAGCCGCCGAGCGGGTGACCCTGCTGGGCGCGGCCTTGTCGGCGGGGACTTTATCGCGCTTGTGGACCCTGATGCTTAAGGCGTTTGAGGAAGTGCGCCGCGCACCAGACCCTGCGGCGGCGACTGAAATGGCGTTGGTGCGGTTCTGCTATGTCTCTGACCTGCCGGGGCCGGAAGCCCTGCTGAAGCGGCTGCAGAATGGCGAAGACCTGCTGGCGGGGGGGACGCCTCAAGGCCCAACGGGCGGCGGGGGTGGTGTGAGTGCGCAATATCGCGGCGCCAATTCCAATGCGGTCGTAATGATGCGTCCGCACATGCAGGCCGCACCGCAGATTGAACTGAACAGCTTTGCCGATGTCATGGCCCTGATCGAGCAAAAGCGCGAAATTGGGTTGCGCGTTGATGTCGAGCGTTATGTGCGGTTGGTGTCGTTCATGCCGGGGGCTATCACCTTTGAGCCGGCACCCAATATGCCCGCCGATCTGGTGCGCAAACTGTCCTTACGTCTCAAGGAATGGACGGGTCAGCGCTGGCTGATCGCCACCGACGGGCAGGGCGGGGCGGAATCGATTTATGAGCGCGATAAGCGTGAAGCCGATGAAGCGCGGTCGGCGGTGCTGGCCGATCCGTTTATGACCCAGCTTATGGCCACCTTCCCCGGTGCCAAAATGACGGGTTTCCGCAAAAAACCCAAGCCGGTTGACACAACGCCTGAAATTCCTACATCTGCCGATGAAACTCCCGATAAGGATGACGACTGATGGATATCAACAGTTTGATGAAGCAGGCTCAGGCCGTGCAGCAGAAATTTTCCGAAGCCCAGAACAAGATGAGCGCCACGGTCGTGACCGGCACATCGGGGGCGGGTCTGGTCAGTCTGGATCTCAAAGGGGCGGGTGAATTGTTGTCGCTTAAAATCGACCCCAGCCTTTTGTCCGAAGACCCGGAAATCCTGAGCGACCTGATTGTGGCGGCCCACGCCGATGCCCGTAAAAAGCTGGATGAGGTTAATGCCAACCTGATGAAGGATGCGGCCGGGCCGTTCGGCGGGATGGGGGCTTTCCCCGGCATGCCGAAAATCTTTTAATTAAATGGCGATTGGCGCAGGCCCCGAAATTGAGCGATTGATGGCGCTGCTGTCTAAGCTGCCGGGGCTTGGGCCGCGCTCGGCCAGGCGGGCAGCATTAGCTTTGCTTAAGCGGCGTGAACAACTGCTGATCCCGCTCACCAACGCCATGCAGGACGCCGCCGATAAGGTCGAATCGTGTCGGATATGCGGGGCTTTATCGACGCAAAATCCGTGTGCGACCTGTGCTGATCCGGGCCGCGACAAAACCATGATCTGCGTGGTCGAAGAAGACTCAGCCCTGTGGGCGATGGAGCGTGTGGGCGCGTTTAGCGGGCGTTATCATGTGCTGGGCGGGCTGTTATCCGCTCTGGACGGCGTGCGGCCTGAAGACCTGCGCATCGACGGACTAGTTGAGCGCGTGCGCAGTGGTCACATCACCGAAGTCATCATGGCCTTGCCCGCCACGGTCGAGGGGCAAACCACAGCTCACTATGTCGCCGATCGCTTAAGGCCGCTAGGGAATGGCGTGCAGATCACCTATCTGGCCCGCGGCGTGCCTGTCGGCGGGGACCTCGACTGGCTGGATGATGGGACCATATCCCACGCCTTCAAGCAACGGCGTTAAAGCCTTGAGTTTGGCGATCTGCGGCGTTGTCGTCGCTTGCAGGTACTAGTTGTACCTGCGGCGCTAGACGCCTGGCATCTCATCCAAACTGAAGGCTTTCCTCGTCGTGCCTCAAATCTCACGATTTATATCTCCTCCCTATTGCGCAGCAATGGGGAGGTGGCGGTGAGCATCGCGAGCCGACGGAGGGGGGATTTGCGCCGAGGGTTGTTTTACGCTATAAGGTTCGGATTGGCAGGTTTAACCCTGCCTTTTTTAGTTTCCCGACATTGTCTGAGAGCCCCCGCCCGTGGCCTATACGCTTGACCTGAGTTCCAAACCTGCCGCCGCACCTGCCCGCGTCAATATCACCGGCCTGACGCGTCAGGGACTGATCGACGCCCTGGCAGACTCCGGTGTGGTTGAGGCACGCAAAGCCAAGATGCGCGCGACACAGATCTGGCGCTGGGTGCACCATTTCGGGGTCACCAGCTTCGATCTGATGACCGATATCGCCAAGGATCAGCGCGGGCCTCTGGCGGAAAAATTCTCGCTCGACCGTCCCGAAATCATTGAACGTCAGATATCAAATGACGGTACGCGTAAGTGGCTGATCCGCATGGCGCCCGGCATTGAGGTCGAAAGCGTCTTTATTCCCGGCGTTGGTCGCGCCGGGGCTTTGTGTGTATCGTCTCAGGTTGGCTGCACGCTGAACTGTTCTTTCTGTCATACCGGCACGCAAAAGCTGGTGCGCAACCTGACGGCGGCGGAAATCGTGGCGCAGGTGCAAATCGCGCGCGATGACCTTGAGGAATGGCCGTCCCCGCGTGAGGCGCGCAAACTGTCCAACATCGTCTTTATGGGCATGGGCGAGCCGCTCTATAACCTCGACAGCGTGGCCGACGCGATTGATATCATTTCCGACAATGAGGGCATCGCCCTGTCGCGCCGCCGCATCACGGTATCCACGTCCGGCGTGGTGCCGGAATTGACGGCTTTGGGGGAGCGCACCCAAGCCATGCTGGCGATTTCACTGCACGCCACCAATGATGAACTGCGCGACATGCTGGTGCCGCTCAATAAGAAATATCCGCTCAAGGACCTGATCGCCGGTATCCGCACCTATCCGGGTATTTCCAATGCGCGGCGCGTGACCTTTGAATATGTCATGCTGAAAGATGTGAACGACAGTCCCGCCGAAGCGCGCGCCCTGATCAATCTGCTCAAAGGCATACCGGCCAAGGTCAATCTGATCCCGTTCAATCCGTGGCCCGGCACCAATTACCAGTGCTCCGACTGGAAGACGATTGAGGCCTTTGCCGCCATCCTCAACCGCGCCGGCTATGCCTCACCGATCCGCACCCCGCGCGGGCGCGATATTCTGGCGGCCTGCGGTCAGCTCAAGTCCGAGAGCGAGAAGCAGCGCGCCAGTGAAACGCGCCGTCAAGTGCGCGACGGCCCAAATCGCGATAATATCGTCAGGGTTGACCATATCGACGGCCTGCCGTTTGGACACTTGGTCGAGGATGCGGATTAAACCCGCGTGATAAACCCGTCTTGGGGGAAAACCGTCGCAATATCTTAGGAATTTCCGGTTATATTGAAATGATTGACAAAGGCCCATCACGCGTCATGGTCTGAACGCGCGGTAAAACGGTCTTGAAGATTATCAAAGCGGCGGGGCATAGGCTTTATGATACCTGATTTTCTGAACCCGGAATTCCTTATCCCGGAAGCCTTGCGCCCTGAATTTCAGGCGTTCGGCACGGGGTTCCCCGTCACCCTGCTTCATGCCGGTGTGACGCTGTTGATGCTGATGATCGGCACGGCGGTCTATGCGTTTCTGACACCCTATAAAGAAATCAACCAGATCCGTGACGGTAATTCGGCGGCGGCAGTGGGCTTTGGCGGGGTGATCATCAGCTTGGCCATTCCTTTGGCGACGTCGATGTCGGCCTCAACCTCAATCCGTGAGATTGTGATCTGGGGCGGGGCTACCATCCTGTTGCAACTGTTCGTGTTCCGCATTGTCGATTTTCTGTTGTCGGGCCTGCCTGAGCGCATCAATGAGGGCGAAGTGTCGGCTGCGGTGTTGCTGGTGGCGGCAAAGCTGGCCGGGGCCATTATCCTTGCCGCTGCCGTAGCGGGCTAAGATCAGGGAGGGCAGCAGGTGAAACTCGACTGGCTGCTTTATGGGGTTGCGCTGGCGGTGGGCACGATTGTGACTGTCAACTGGCGCGACCAGTCGATGGCGCCGCCCGCACCGCCGCCGCCCAGCGCGTCGGAGATTTCCCTGCTGGCCAGTTTCAGCCCGTTCGCCCAAGGTTCGATCATCAGTTTGCCGAGTGGTGAGGGCGTGGCCACCCAGATTGACTATACGGGTACGGCTTTTTCAGTATCGCCATCCGGTGAGTGGATCATTGCCCGCGACAGTATCCGCAATTGCGCCTACCCGTTTTTAAACATCGGTGGCAATCTGGGCGTGCCGTTCAAAATCCGCAAATCGGCCAAATCTGAACTGCCAAGCCATGAGAATTACGAGATTGCAGTCACCTCCGGTGGCACACGGCCCTTACCATTGGCCGATCCGGCAACACTTAAGGTCGGGCAGCGTGCCTTTATGCCGGGTTTTCCGCGCGGCGAGGTCGGCGAAGCGACGGGCCGGTTTATCGGGCGTACCACCTTATCGAAATCCAAGCGTTTTGAGGCCAATGAATCCGTACTGGCCTGGGCCGAGGCGGGCCATACCCATGATCTCAAGGGCAGCCTGAACCAGCTTATCGGCGGTCCGGCGGTTAATACGTCGTCTCAGGTGGTCGGCATCACTCTGCGCCACAATCCGCGCCGGGGCCGGATCTATACGTCTACGCCGGAAACCCTGCACGCTCTGGCTAATCCGCCGTCACGCCGCCCGGACTATGACCGCGAAGAAACGATCACACGGCGGAACTACGGAACCGTGTCCGATAGCTTCCGCCGTGAGTACCGTGTCGCTCAGGTAGGGTGCTTGCGCACCTGAGCGGTTACGTGGCTTTAGGCATCGATTTTAAGATTGGCGCCCTTGATCAGGTCGGCGACAACCGATGGATCGGCAAGGGTTGAGATGTCGCCCAGGGCTTCGGGCTGGCCTTCGGCGATCTTGCGCAAAATCCGGCGCATGATCTTGCCGGAGCGGGTCTTGGGCAGGCCCGGGGCCCACTGAATGACATCGGGTGAGGCGATCGGGCCGATCTCCCGGCGCACCCAGTTGCGCAAGGTGACCTTTAGCTCTTCGGTTGGTTCCACACCCTTGACCAGGGTCACAAAGCACCAGATGCCCTGCCCCTTGATGTCATGAGGGAAGCCGACCACGGCGGCCTCGGCCACGGTTTCGTGGGCGACGAGCGCGCTTTCAACCTCAGCCGTGCCGATACGGTGGCCGGAGACATTGAGCACATCATCGACGCGGCCGGTGATCCAGTAATAACCATCCTCATCGCGTTTAACGCCGTCGCCGGTGAAATACTTGCCGGGATAGGTTGAAAAATAGGTCTCGATAAAGCGGGCGTGATCGCCGTAGATTGAGCGCATCTGACCAGGCCAGGAATCAGCGATACACAGATTACCTTCGGTGGCACCACTCAACAGTTTACCCTCTGCATCGACAATGACCGGTTTGACACCGGGCAGAGCGTACGAGGCTGAACCGGGCTTAAGTGGGGTCGCCCCCGCTACCGGCGTGATAAGGTGTCCGCCGGTCTCGGTCTGCCACCAGGTATCAACGATCGGGCAACGACCATCGCCGACAACATTATAGTACCACAACCACGCTTCGGGATTGATCGGCTCACCGACCGACCCCAGCACCCGCAGGGAGGCGCGCGACGTTTTTTTCACCGGCTCATCGCCTTCGCGCATCAGGGCGCGGATGGCGGTCGGTGCGGTGTAGAAAATATTGACCTGATGCTTATCAATCACTTCCCAGAACCGGCTGACGGTCGGATAGTTCGGCACGCCCTCAAAGATCAGCGAGGTCGCGCCATTGGCCAGCGGGCCATAAACCACATAGGAATGCCCCGTAACCCAACCGACATCGGCGGTACACCAGAACACATCACCAGCCTGATAATCGAACACGGTCTTAAAGGTATAGGCTGCCCACACCAGATATCCGCCGGTAGTGTGCAGCACACCCTTGGGCTTACCTGTCGAGCCGGACGTATAGAGGATGAACAGGGGATCTTCGGCGCCCATCGGTTCGGCCGGACATTCCGCGCTCATCTCATCAAGGACGCAGGCGATGTTGATGTCGCGGTCCCCGTGCTTCAGCATGACATCACAAATATCGGCGACGACGAACACATGCTTCACGTCGGGACATTGCAGCAGGGCCAGATCGGTATTGGCCTTGAGCGGGATCTTTTTGCCACCGCGCACACCTTCATGGGTGGTGACGACAAACTCTGACTTACAGTCCAGAATCCGCCCGGCCAGACTGTCCGGTGAAAAGCCGCCGAACACCACCGAATGGACAGCACCTATGCGGGTGCAGGCCAGCATGAAATAGGCCGCTTCCGGCACCATCGGCATATAGATGGTGACGCGGTCGCCTTTTTTGACGCCGTACTGCTTCATCAGATTGGCGCGTTTATTCACCTCAGCCGCTAACCGATTGTAGGTCACGCTGTAGGAGGTGCTGGGATCGTCGCCTTCAAAGATGAAGGCTACCTGATCGCCGCGGTCTTTCAGGTGGCGGTCGATGCAGTTCTGGCTGACATTGAGCTTACCGTCATAATACCAGCGGATGCGGAAATCATCGCGATTGAACGACACGTCCTTGATTTTGGTGAAGGGCTCTATCCAATCCAGCGCTTCCCCCAGAGTGCGCCAGTGGGCGTTTTCATCGGTGGCGACCAGATCATGCTGGGCCTTGAGCCCCGCGGCATCGACGGTTTGCGGGCGCAGAAAGCCTGCGGGCACGGGAAAGAGTTGTTGATCACTCATCTGTGGCGTTCCTAAACTGTTTTATTTTATCCCAAAACCGCATCACAGGTTTTGGAATGCACTTGGCACGGCGCGGCTTGGCAGCCCGCGTCTTGTTTTCCCTCAAAACATGGGATGAAATCGGAGCAGAGTCGATAGAACCAATGTTAAAAAACGCAAAAAAACATTAGCTTTCCCCGGGCAAACTGTCGCAAATTCCGTCAGGCGCGGCTATCTGCTTCATAAGGCTGTGTGGTGATGACCTAAAGAGTACCTGATATGATCCTGCATTTATCAACCTGGCCGGAAATCGAGCAGTTTTTAAGCGCCTCGAAAACCGTGATTATTCCTATTGGTTCCAATGAACAACATGGCCCGACCGGATTGCTGGGGACGGACTGGCTGTGTCCGGAAATCATTGCGCACGCGGCTGAAAAACTGGCGGCTGAGCGGGATGAACAGGTGCTGATCGCACCGACCTTTAATATCGGCATGGCCCAGCACCATCTGGGGTTTGCCGGTACGATTTCGCTGCGGCCCTCGACCTTTATGGCGGCGATTGAGGACTGGGTGATGTCGCTGGCGCGGCATGGTTTTGAGCGCATCTATTTCCTCAATGGGCATGGCGGCAATATCGCGACCATCGAAGCCACTTTTTCGGAGATTTATTCGCGCTATTCCTATCGTGGTGAGGTCTGCCCGTTTGCGCTGAAACTGACCAACTGGTGGGATTTGTCAGGCATAGCCAAAATGTGTTCGGTCATGTTCCCGACCGGCCACGGCAGCCATGCTACACCGTCGGAAATCGCCATCACCTATGCCGCCTACCCGGATCAGGTGCGCGATGTGGTGCCGGAGCCGAAGATCGCGCCGACCGGCCCGATCCGCGAAGCCGCCGATTACCGCGCGCGCTTCCCCGATGGGCGCATAGGCTCAGACCCGACTCTGGCCAGTATCGAAAAAGGCCAGCAACTGATCGATGCGGCCGCCGACAGTCTGTTGAAGGACATTGCCAGATTTAGCGCCGAAATCACTCCAGAAAAGGTCGGCTCTTGAAACTGATAACGACTGAGCGCCTGATCCTGACGCCAATGACGGTCGATGATTTCGAGCCGTTATGCACCCTGTGGCAGACCGAAGACTTTGTGCGCGATATTACCCGTCGTCCCCTGACACCCGAAGAAGTGTGGATGCGTCTGCTGCGCGATATCGGCCACTGGCAGGTGTTCGGCTATGGCAACTGGGCCATCCGGTTAAAAGACAAGGGCGACTGGATCGGCAGCGTCGGGATTTTCAACTATATGCGTGACATCGAACCCACCTTTGATGCCCCGGAAATGGGCTGGGGGCTCGATCCGGCGTATCACGGTCATGGTTATGCGCGGGAGGCGGTGAACGCGGTGCTGGGTCTGGCCGACGGCGATCTGGCGCTGGAGCGCAGCCTGTGCATGATCAGTCATGAGAATGAATCGTCGCGGCGTCTGGCCCGTAAGGCTGGGTTCCGATACCGTCATGACGTGACCTATCACGGCGAAATTGCCAGCGTTTTCGAGCGCTTACGCCCCGCCTGAAGCCTATACGGTTTTGTGTCTCACGTGACTGTTATTGAGCCGTGATCCCCTTGTCGTTAAACTTATGTTTACAATTGTAAACATTCGACGTAATTTCCGCGCTTATTTCACTCGCGCTTCAGGCGTTTTTTTGGGAGGGTTATATGGCGTTATTCAGGACAGACGAAACCAAACCGGTAAACCTCTACGCCATGATTTTTCTGCTGGCCGTGTTGGTGCTGGTAGGCTTTTCTCTCGGCCGCACGATGGTGAAAATGTCGGCTAATGACTGCGCCCCCGCCGTAGAAGGCACCACAGCGACGCCGGGCCTTTGCCGCTAACTTACACTGATCTTCGGGCATAAATCCGCAACGATACACTGCTCACACATGGGCTTACGCGCCACGCAGGTATAGCGCCCATGCAGGATCAGCCAGTGATGGGCCCGCGTCAGCCATTTTTGCGGAATAATCGCCATTAACTGCGCTTCGACCTTATCGGGGGTATTGGCGTCGGCGATCCCTAATCGGTGCGACACACGATAAACATGGGTATCGACCGCAATGGCCGGTTCGATATTCAGTTCATTCAGCACAACGCTGGCGGTTTTGCGGCCCACACCCGGCAGAGCCATCAGGGCGTCGCGATTGAGCGGCACCTGCCCGCCATAGCTGTCGATCAGGATCTGGGACAGCTTAATGACGTTTTTGGCCTTGGTACGGTAAAGCCCGATCGAGGCGATCATGGCCGACAGTTTTTCCTCACCCAGGGCCACCATATCGAACGGATTATAGGCCAGATCGAACAATGGCTTTGTGGCTTTGTTAACGGCTTTGTCGGTGGTCTGGGCTGACAGCGCAACCGCCACCACCAGCGTATAGGGATTGATGAAATCAAGCTCGGTCTTCGGATCGGGCTTATCGGCCTCAAAGCGCGTAAACAGCTTTTCGATCAGGCGAGGATCAGGCCTCATGAGACTCTTCCGCCATCACCGTTTCCCACTTTAGCCATTTCTCAGAAATGGCGGCATTGAGATCAATGCCTTCTGCACGCGCCATCAAAAGCAACATGCACATGACATCGGCCATTTCCATCGCCACATCGTGCCGGGCGGTCGCCTCATCCCGCCTTGAGCGGCCAGTCATGGCCAGATAGCTTTGGGTGAGTTCACCCATCTCTTCCTGAAGTTTCAGTATATGCCAGTCGCCGCCCCGATCGACATCATACACCCGGCCATAACGATCAGAAATCGCCTTGAGACGGTCGATAAAGCTTTCCAGTTCGGGGAGGGGCTGCGACATGGTGTTCACTCTGCGTTCCGGATTATTATTAGGTTGATTCCAGCGCAGAGCAATGCCACTAAACCCCATGATCTCGGTTTTGTTTGTCTGTCTTGGCAATATCTGCCGCTCGCCTCTGGCCGAGGGTGTGTTCCGTCATAAGGTGGCTGAGGCTGGGCTTAGCGACCAATTTTTCATCGATTCCGCGGGCACGGGTGGCTGGCATGCTGGCGATCCGCCAGACAGGCGCTCCATTGCCGTCGCCGCCCGCTATGGCATTGCGATCCATGAGCAGTGTGCGCGCAAACTGGTGCGCGAAGATTTCGACCGGTTCGACCTGATTTTGGGGCTGGATCGCCAGAACCTCAGCGATATCCGCCGCCTGCAACCGACAGGAACCAAAGCGAAAGTCGGGCTTTATCTGGAGCAGGCCTTGGGGCTGCGCAAGGATGTCCCCGACCCTTATTACGGCGGGCCTAAGGATTTCGAGACAGTGTATGGTCTATGTGAAGACGCCAGTGTCGCCCTGCTTAAACAATTGACAGGGCCTGATTTCGCCGCCACATAAGATCAATATCAATCATAAAAGAGCAGGGCGTTATATGTCGGATAATAATCAGGATATTTTTGTCAAAATGGCGTCTGGCCACATTGATCTGGCCAATACCCACAGCAAGGATGCCGACTATGAACTGGTCGCCATTGCCTTAAGCCATGCCGCCGCCCGCTATAATGCGTTTATGGTATCGCAGAATGTGCCCGTCGGACAGATGGCCTCAGAGCGTGACAAGCACATCGACCATCTGTCCGGGCAGTTCCGCGAGTTTCTGACACAGCACTATGACGGCTATGTGCAGGAAGCCGCAAAGGCTTAAAGTATATACCGGCTCAGGTCGGCATCCCCGGCAATTTCACCGAGTCGTTCTTTCACATAGGCTTCGTCGATCAGGATGGTCTGGCCCGATTTGTCTGAGGCCGTGAAGGAAATATCCTCCATGACCTTTTCAATGACGGTATGCAGCCGGCGGGCGCCAATATTTTCGACCTTGGCGTTCACTTGCGCGGCGGCGGCGGCCATCTGAGCGATCGCGCCGTCATCGAATTGCAGATCGACGCCTTCGGTCTGCATCAGCGCCTGATTTTGCTTAATCAGATTGGCTTCGGGCTCCGACAAAATCCGGCGGAAATCATCCTGAGTCAGGGCCTTAAGCTCAACCCGGATCGGCAGGCGACCCTGCAACTCCGGCAGCAGGTCCGACGGCTTTGCGACATGAAACGCGCCCGACGCAATAAACAAAATATGGTCGGTCTTGACCGGCCCGTGCTTGGTCGACACCGTGGTGCCTTCGATCAGCGGCAGCAGGTCGCGCTGCACCCCTTCGCGGGAAACATCGGCCCCGCCGCGCTCGGATTTCGAGGCCACCTTGTCGATTTCATCAAGGAACACAATGCCTTCGTTTTCGGCCAGGCTCAGGGCTTCTGCCGTCACCGATTCCTGATCCAGCAGCTTATCGCTTTCTTCGGACAGCAAAATCGGCTGGGCGGCCTTGACCGTCAGGCGCACGGTCTTTTGTTTGCCGCCCATAGCTTTTGACAGCATTTCACCGATGTTGAAATTGCCGCCCGGCTGGCCCGGAATTTCAAAAATGCCCGCGGTCGGCGGCGCTTCATTGACGCTGATCTCAATCTCTTTGTCGTCCAGTTCACCGGCGCGCAGACGCTTACGGAAGGTATCGCGGGTGGCGGGCGATGACCCGGCCCCGACCAGCCCATCGAGCAGGCGTTCTTCGGCGGCGGCCTCCGCCTTGGCGCGCACACCGGCGCGGTTCTTTTCGCGTACCATCAGCATGGCGGCTTCGACCAGATCGCGGACAATCTGATCGACATCGCGCCCGACATAGCCGACTTCGGTAAATTTGGTCGCCTCAACCTTGATAAAGGGCGCATTAGCCAGCTTCGCCAGACGGCGGGCGATTTCGGTCTTACCCACGCCCGTCGGCCCGATCATCAGGATGTTTTTCGGCGTGATCTCATCGCGGATGTCATCAGAGGTCTGCTTGCGGCGCCAGCGGTTGCGCAGGGCCACGGCCACGGCCTTCTTGGCGTCGTTATGGCCGATGATGTAGCGGTCAAGTTCGGAGACAATTTCGCGGGGTGAGAATGTGTGAGACATGTATTCAGAGTCCAAGTGTACAGGTGCCGGTTCAGACCGGCTTTACATAGGCGGCGGTCAGATCACGCGCCCGCACCATCAGTACCAGCCCATTGGCGCGGGTATGGTCGGTGGCGGTAAAGCCAGCGCGTTCGCACGATTTAACAGCGGCAATATTGGTCGCATGCGGGGCGGTGCGCAGGCACAGAGCGCCCTTGTAAAACAGGCCGTCCGCGGCCTTGCTGAGCACTTTTGCGCCTAAACCGTCACCGAGGTGTGAAGCGTCCCCTATGAACATATCGAACAAAAACGTGCCTTTGGGATTTTCGCTGTAGCACGGGCTGTCGGGTTCATGGTCGGGATTGCACTCGTAGCACTGAAAATAGCCGATCGGCTGATCGCTATGGGTGATGATAAAGGCCGTGGCATTGGCGGCCCCGATATAGGCCAGGGCATCTTCAACGCCGTCTTCGGCCGTCTGGCAATCGCTCAGCCACCATTTCTGGACATGCGGCGACGCCATCCACAGCAGCAGCAATCCGGCGTCATTATCGGTTAATGGACGAAAGGAGATCACGGATTAAGCACCTCAAGCGTCAGGTGATCATTGGTGTAGACGCAGATGGATGAGGCGATTTTCATAGCCTTACGGGCGATCTGTTCCGCGTCCTGTTCGTACTCCAGCAAAGCCCGCGCCGCCGACAGGGCATAGGTGCCGCCAGAGCCAATGGCGGCGACCCCGTCTTCGGGCTCCAGCACATCGCCTACGCCGGTCACGGTCAGGATATGGTTCTTGTCGGCCACCAGCAGCATGGCCTCTAACCGGCGCAGATACCGGTCCGTGCGCCAGTCCTTGGCCAGATCAACGCAGGCCCGCGCCAACTGATCGGGATATAGCTCAAGCTTGGCCTCCAGCCGCTCCAGCAGGGTAAAGGCATCCGCCGTCGCCCCCGCAAAGCCGGCCAGCACCTTACCGCCGGCCAAGGTGCGCACCTTACGCGCGCCGCCCTTAACGATGGTCGGGCCCATCGAGACCTGACCGTCACCGGCAATTACGGTCTTATTGTTTTGTCGCACGGCGACGATGGTGGTGCCATGCCAGTTCGGAAACGGAGAATTGTGTTCGCTCATGTTGTCTTACTTGGCGGTTTTGAGCTTGTGATTCAAGTGTTGTGATGCCATTTCGTTTAAATGCTCAACGATGATGAACTCGACCGCTACGCCCGCCATATTGTGCTGAAGGAAATCGGCGGCATGGGCCAGATGCGCCTTAAGGGGGCGAAGGTGCTGATTGTGGGCATGGGCGGCATAGGTTCACCGGCAGCGCTTTATCTGGCGGCGGCGGGGGTGGGCACGCTGGGGCTGCTGGATGATGATGAGGTGTCGGTCTCGAACCTTCAGCGGCAGGTGCTGTACGCCACGAATGATGTAGGGGCGTCCAAGGCCGGTCAGGCCAAGGCCCATCTGGAAGGGCTCAATCCCCATGTGGCGTGCATTGTTCATCCGGTGCGACTGACGGAAGATAATGCGGACATTATTGCTGGTTACGACATCGTGCTGGATGGCTGCGATAATTTCGAGACACGGTTTTTAGTCAACCGGATCTGCGTGCAGCTTAACAAACCGCTGGTGTCGGCGGCGTTAGGTCGCTGGAGCGGGCAGGTGGCGACCTTTGAGGGTAAGCCCTGCTATCAGTGCTTTGTGCCCGACATTCCCCCCGATGCGGAAACCTGCGAACGGGTAGGGGTCGTGGGCGCTCTGGCCGGTGTGATGGGGTCGATGGCCGCCTTAGAAGTGGTGAAACTGATCACCGGCGCGGGCAAGGCGCTGACCGGGCGATTGCTGATCTATGACGGCCTGTCGGGGGAAAGCCGCACCATCCGTATCCCCCCTGAGCCTTACTGTCCGGTCTGTGCGGTCAAGGGGGGCACATGACGCTTGATCAGGTTTTTATTCTGGCCTTTCTGGCCCATTTTGGCTGGGTGGCCATGCTATATGTCTGGCTGACGATTGAGCGGCAATCGGCGGTGGCTAAGGGCGAGGTGCGCATCGGTGATTTTATCCGCGCCGGTGCCGATCCTGAGCGCTCAAATCGCGTCGCCCGCAACCTGTCGAACCAGTTTGAACTGCCGGTGTTTGCCCTGTTTGCCGGTCTGTTTATCTATCTGTCCGGTCAGGTCACGCTGATCGATGTGGCGGCGGCGTGGCTGTTTCTGTTCGGGCGCGTGGTCCATACGGGGGTGCAGACCCTGACCCGCAATGTGCCTCTGCGCGGGATGGTGTTTGTGATCAACTTTACAGGGGTTGTGATCCTGATGACCCGCGTGGCGTGGATCGCGCTGATCTAGGCTTTCGCAAACCATGTGGAAAAATCGGATTTTTTCAAAAAGAGGGCTTGCAAGGCCAAGGGCTTAATGTCTATAAGGCGCACCTCTTCGGCGGACATGAACATGACCGCGCAGATGAGCGGGCGTAGCTCAGCGGTAGAGCGCAACCTTGCCAAGGTTGATGTCGAGAGTTCGATCCTCTTCGCCCGCTCCAAACACTCTCAGAGTGTTTTGGTTTTTAGATTTCTCCAAATTTCACCATAAATCTAATTAGCTCTAGTATTAGAAACGACATTTTTGGGCATCTTGGCGCTGTTGTTCCTAAATGCTTATAGGCAGCATGGCTTAGAATTTCTCAAGTTCAGTTAGCCAAATCTCAAATTCTTCACCGATCATATTGTACTCGCCGATAAACAATCCTAATGAAGCGTTCATTCCACTCAAAATGGTGGTTTTTACAAAAGCCATCCGATCGCTATTTTTTGTAATCAGCATATTGAACTGATCGTGTCCAAGCCTTGTGTATAAGTTTGCTGTACCTTTATGGTTAGGGTGCGCAATCTCACTAAGAACATCGTATATTTCGCTGAAAGACGGGATTTTCTTGGCTAATTTTTCCACTAAGGTCTTGATATTAATCGCCTCTGGAAATGCTTTGTCGTTCTTATACCCCATCAAGAGACGCATTAAAACGTCGTCCAAACTGTCAGACGTAAGCGCTTCACGCCCTTTTAGGATACTGTAAAGTTTGTGCTGTAGCGCTACGCTTTCCATGACGCCGCGTACCAGCAAAGCAGCGGCAACATTGTTGTCGGTCTTCCATAAAACGATTGCAGATCTAGCCAATTCTTCAGTGCGCCAAATCAAGCTTTCTCTAATGATCAGCAGTTTATATGGTGCTTTTGAAATGACGCCTAATGCGCCCACGTCAACCATGTTTGGAAGGCTTTGTGATAGAGTAGATATTTGATCCTCAACGCTCTGAAGCATTTTATCAAGGTCAGCGTCTATTATGGAGTTTGCCATATTTAAAAGCATTCCTATGATTTTTGCTCGACTTGTCGTTACAGCCTAAGTTGCTTACTTCCACAGTTCATCATCGTCATTCTTGGGCTCGTCGGGGATGTTTTTGAACAGGGCATAGGTAAAGACCAGCGCCGCCACCAGAAACACAATCAGCCCGATCGCTATACTCCAGATATTCATGATCTCCCCCCCGGATGCGGCCCTAAACCGCCTGACGCCAGTTAAGGTGGATATTCAGCGGGGCCTCCATATCGACCGGCACAGAGCCTAAGCCGGGGTAGGCGGCGTTTTGCATGCTTTTTTCCTGGCGCAGCACCCAGGTGGTCCACGGCGTGCCATTGATCAGGCAGGACAGCTCAATCTCATCGGGCATATCGGGCCGCAGGGGCCAGCTAAAGGCCACGGCATCACCGGTTTCAACCGCCGCAAACTGGGCCGTCACGGCCTGACCTTTGGTGCGGATCGTGATGTCTTCGGAATGGAGGAAGCGCACGCTCGGCCCGCCATAGCCTTTATCGGGCGTGCCGCCCAAACTCAGGCCCGCCACTAATGCCTTGAGCGTGATATCGACGCTAAACCGGCGGCCATGCTCATCATCAGGATGGAGCGTAATCACCACGGCCTCATCCATGATCGGCAAATCGGCGTCATGCTTGGTCGAGTACCAGCGGTAATGGCCGCGTAAGCTATAGTTGCCGCTTAGGTCTTCGACATGTTCAAAGCTCAACGGTTCAAAGCGGATATTGTGGCCTTCCCAGCCATCGGCGATCTTTTCGCCCAGCAGGTAGATTTCCCGCCACGCCCAGAACAGGCCGCGCTGATGGTGGTGATCTTCGGGGGTATTTTCGGTCAGCACCGCGCCTGACAGGCCATGAACCGGATGGATATAGTTCATCCGCCACGGCTCATAGTTGCGGCACGGCGCGAAATGGTAGGTCATGACCGGCTTATTGCGGTGGTACAGGCGCACATAGGTCAGGCCCTGTTCGGCTTTCCAGCCCGTCAATACCGCGTTTGCCATCACAACCTCCTAAGCCTTAAAACAATTTGTAATAGGAATTAAGCCTTGACCGCCGCCTGACTTTAGGGTGCCTTAACACCCATCAAAAAGAAATGCCGAACGGCACACATCAGGGAAGCGATCATGGCCATTAAAACCAACATACTGCACGCGTGCGCCTTAGTTACACTCATCTGCGCCGGTCCGGCAGCGGCGGAAACCTTTACCGCCGCCTCACCCGATCAGCGCAACCGGATCGAAGTCACTCTGACCGATAAGGGGCTGACCTATGCCGTCAGCCGCAATGGCAAGGCGGTCATTACGCCCTCAAGCCTTGGTCTTACCCTGCAAAACCGTCCGCCATTCGGCACCGCCATCGGGGCCGGCGGGTTTACGCTTATCGATCAGAAAACCACGTCTGGTGCCGATCAGTTTACGCTTCCTGTCGGCAAGGTAAAGTCCGTAAACGCGCGGTATAATCAAACTGAGTTTACTTATGTAGCGGCCACCGGCGACGTGAAAACCTTAAAGCTGATCGTGCGCGCCTATGATGACGGGGTAGCGTTCCGATATGTGATCCCCAAGCAGGACGGGGTGGCGACGTTCGACCTTCAGGACGAGATGACCACGTTTAGTTTCGCCGCCGATTACGACTGCTGGGGGCTGAATCAGGGGCGGTTTGAAAACAGTTTTGAGGGCGAACATGACGCCATCAAGGCGTCTCAGATGCGGGTGTTCCACCTGTTTCAGGCCCCCGTCGTGTGCGATACCGGCGAGGCGGCCTTTGCGATCGCGGAATCCAACCTTAAGGCCTATCCCGGCGCCTATTACACGGCGCTTAGCGACGCCAGTTACGGCGTTAAGGTCGTGCTGACCCCGCGTAAGGACAATGACCCCGGCGCGCGCTTTAACACCCGTGCCGCACGTATTGACGCGACAAACGGTTTTGAAACCCCGTGGCGGGTGATCATGCTGGGCGATCAGCCCGGAAATCTGATTGATAGCAACCTGATCAATGCCTTGGGTGAGCCATCGATCGTGGCCGATACCTCATGGATCAAGCCCGGCCTGTCGGCGTGGGACTGGTGGAACGGCAACGATTTCCCTTTGCCTGCGCCCCACAATGCGAACGGTCAGAAATCCGGCATGAATACCGCCACCTATAAGGCCTATACCGATTTCGCGGCAGACCTTGGGTTGGAGTATATCCTGATCGACGAAGGTTGGTCGATGGGATCGACGGTGGAGCCCAATGCGGCGGCCGATGTCACTAAGCCCAAGCCCGAAATGGATATGGCGGAGATCATCCGCTATGCCAAATCCAAGGGGGTGGGGGTGTGGATCTGGCTGCAATGGCAGCAACTGGATAACCAGATGGATGAGGCTTTGGCGACCTATGAGCGCTGGGGTATCAAAGGCATCAAGGTCGATTTCCTGAACCGCAATGATCAGGAGATCATGGACTATTACCAGCGGCTTCTGACCAAGACGGCGCAGCATAAGATCATGGTCGATCTGCACGGCGCGTTTCCGCCGGCGGGGCTGACCCGCACCTATCCGCACTACATGACTCAGGAAGGCGTTCTGGGGGCGGAGAACAACAAATGGAGCCGCCGGATCACCGCCCATCATAACATCATGCTGGCCTATACCCGCGGTCTACTGGGGCCGATGGACTATACGCAGGGCGGGTTCCGTCATGCGACACCGGCGGAGTTTCCGTCAAAGCAAAGCTTTATCAACCCCTATGTCATGACGACGCGCGGGGCCGCTCTGGCCATGTATGTGGTCTATGAGAGCCCGTTTGGCATGGTGTCGGATTCGCCGCCTGCGTATCGTAAGGCAGACGGCACTTGGGAAGACGGTGTTGATTTTATCAAAGCGGTTCCGGCGTCATGGGATGAAACGCGGTTTATCACGGGTGAGATCGGCCAAAGCGTGGTCATCGGCCGCCGGTCGGGCAAGGACTGGTACATTGGCGCCATGACTGACGATCAGGCCCGCGCCGTGACCGTGCCGCTGGGGTTCCTGGGGGATGGTGCGTATGGCGCCAAACTCTGGCAGGACGGGGCTACGATCTCGACCCTGAACGTCAGCGACGCCAAGGTGGATAAGGCGCAGACGATTACGCTGAAACTCGCGGCCAATGGCGGGGCGGTTGTGAAACTCAGCCCGGCGGGTAAGAAAAAGTAAGAACCCCTCTCCCTGCTTGCGGGGAGAGGGTTGGGGTGAGGGGCCTATGCGGAAGAGTGCCCCTCATCCGGCTCCAATGCTTGGAGCCACCTTCTCCCCGTACACAGGGAGAAGGATTATCGCTGGCGCTTTTTGAGCGCCACATACAACGCGCCGGAGCCGCCGTGGCGGGTATGGGCCTGGGATATGCCCGCGACCATGTATGACATAGCCGGATCGGCCAGCCATTCCGGCGCATTGCGTTTCAGGATGCCGTTTTCAGCCATGCCTTTGCCGGTAATGACCAGAATAGCGCGGTAATCATTGGCATAGGCCTGCTGCACAAAGGCTTTCAGGCGGGCCTCAGCCGCGATCTGGTTCAGGCCATGCAGGTCAAGGCGGGCCTCAATCGGGTCGCGTTCGCGGGTGATGCGGCGTTTGCGTTTCGGCTCAATCGGATCGGGTTCAAACGATGCGGTGCGCACCAGCCGGTAACCGCCGTCAGGTTTAATGGCATCCCCGATTTTGAACGGGGTCAAAGGCTCAGGTTTGGGCAGCGGTTTAGCGACCATATCGGGCATATCGCGAACCTGAACCACTTCGGGCTCAGTCGGTTTGGCGGGCGCTATTTTGCGGGAGATTTTGCGCGAAATATAGGGCCGCACGGTCGCGGTCACCAGGGCCCAAAGCTTTTGATCTTCGCTTTTTGAGCCCTTCGCCACCGTTTACTCTCTCCGCAATAACCTTGGGCTTTTGGCCCCTAAACGCTGTATCGGCCGCATCCGGCCCTCTATGTGGCCGATGATCAGGTCGGCGACCTTAACGCCTGAGGCCTTTTCAATGCCTTGCAGGCCCGGTGAGGAATTGACCTCTAAGACTTTCGGGCCGGTTTTGGAACGTAAAATATCAACACCCGCGACCTGTAAGCCCAAAGCGCGGGCGGCCTTTACCGCAATCTGAGCCTCTTCGGGCGAAATGTCCACACTGAGCGCGTCGCCGCCCTGATGGAGATTGGCGCGGAAATCACCGATCTTGGCGCGGCGCATCATGGCCGCCACGACCTTATGGCCAATGACAAAACATCTCAGGTCTTCGCCGTCGGCTTCCTTGATGAACTCCTGCGTCAGCAGTTCGGCATCTAAATCGCGAAAGGCGGAGATGACGGATGATGCCGCCAGCCGCGTATCGGCCAGAACCACCCCGCGGCCTTGTGCCCCCTTGGTCAGCTTAACCACCAAAGGCGCGCCGCCCACGAGGTCGACCACATAGTCTGTATCCTTTGGGCTTTTGGCAAAGGCGGTCACCGGCATAGGGATGCCTTTGCGCGCCAGAACCTGCAGCGCATGGAGCTTATCGCGTGACGCGGCAATGGCGTTGGAGCGGTTGAGGCAATAGGCGCCGGTGGTCTCAAACTGACGCACGACCGCCAGACCATAGCTGGTCATGGGCACACCGATGCGCGGGATGACCACATCGAATTGCGGCAGAGGCTTGCCGTCATAATGCACTTCGGGGCGCAGGACATTGATGTTCATATAGCAGCGCGAGGTGGTGATGGCCTCAATGACGTGGTCGCGGCTTTGGGCGGCGTCGATAATGGCGCGGCTGGAATAGTTGCTGGCATCCTGAGTGAGCAGGGCAATGCGCAAAGGCCTGCGCACGGCGGGGGCTTCAGAACCCGTATAGACCTCATATGAGCGCGGCGGCAAAATCTGCGACCGGACCGGATCGACCAGCGCGCCCATGCTTTCCAGAGCTTGCCGGCCCAGCAACATGCGATACGCCATGCCTTCGCGGTTGGTCAGGGAAACCTCGATCGGGATCAGGCGGCCTTCGACATCAAGGCGGGTCTCGATGAAGTAGCGTAATTCGGTTTCGCCGTTAGATGAGGTGACTTCGCGCTGTCCGATAATATCCGCCGAACAGACGACTTCGACATCATGGCGACCGGCGATCGGATTGACCACAAAGCGCACCCGTGGCCTGCTCTGCGTTCCGAACGGTTCTATATCGACGGCATGCAGTGATGAGGTGCGCGCACCCGTGTCGACCTTGGCCTTTATGGCCGGAAGTCCCAGATCCGGCAGCCCCAGCCATTCTTCCCAGCCAAAGGTCAGCGGCATGTTGAGAGATGTATTCAGGGGGGCGTCGGTCATGAAAAATCCTCTGGCTACGGCCTATCTTATCTTTGGCCTTAGCGATGATCCATGACGGATTTTTGACTTTGAGCGCTAGTCTTCATCCGCTTGCGTAAAGGCCTGCAACTGGCGGGTCAGGCGTTCGCCGCGTTTGCCAGCCACAAGTGCGGCCTCGGACAGGCGGCGGATGTTCTCAGGGTTGTTCGACTGCTTTTGCATCATGTCGAGCGCGCCATTGATGACATGCAGCATCTGGCCGAAATCATTGGCGACATTAAAGGTCAGGCGACCCGCCGTTTCATATTTCTGGGCCTGTTGCAGGGCGTCGTCCAGTTTGCGCGCTTTTTCTTCAAGTGAGGCCTTGCTGGCGATGGCCGAGTTGAGGGATTGGCGCAGATCATCAAGTTCGTCGCGCAGCTTGGTAAGCTCAGTCATATCAACGGGGGCGATAACGGGTTCGGGGGCGGTTTCGATGATGGGGGCAGGCATCAGATGTTCAATCTCAAACGCCATGCCGATCAGGCCGTCAAAGACGCCATGATCAAATGACGGTGTAATCTGTTCCATGAGGCGGACATAGTTGCCCTCACTATCGCGCACGCGGTAGCTAACTGAGCCGCCGCGGCTGCCGGTCATGAAATCTTTAAGCGTATCAAACAGCGCGGCCTGATCATCAGGGTGGACGGGATCCAGGAAGCCTTCGCCCATAAATTCGTGAGCCATCAGTCCGGTCAGGTCATGCCAGTCGGCCGACAGGCTGATCAGGGTCGGTGTACCGCTGCGTAAAGCCCACACGCGGGTCAGTTTGGATAAGGTTTGCGCCACCTCTCTGGCGGACGGAACCGCTACAGGTTCTGGTTCGGGCTCCGGTTCGGGTCTCGATTTCAGGGCGTCGATTTCGGCCATCAGGGCGCCTTGCGCTTCAGCGGTGGCATCCTCCTGCGCTTTAGCCACAGTCTCAGCCATGACCTGTTCCATGCGGGAGCGCTCAGAGGCTATGGCGGCTTCGATCTGTCCGGCAATATCGGTTTCAGCCTGTGCCAAGAGCTCGGCCTCAATGGCGGGTCTGAGGCGGGCTTCGATCTCTTCGATCGTTTCTATGGGTGTCGCTTCAGGCGTCTCGGCGGGTTCGGCAACGGGCGCGGCGGCTTCGGGTGTCGCCTTAGCCTTGTAGCTGCTGATATCGAGCGCTATGCCCGACACGTCGCGGGTGCCATCATCACGGGTGTCTGCGCGGCCCTTAAGATTGATCCAACGCAGCGGCTGATCGGTTGGCCCGACCCGCAGTTCAATATCGAGTGTATCGCTATCCCCGGCCATCAGGGCGGCAAAGGCTTTGTCGGCAACGGCCTGATCTTCATCGGAAATCAGGGTGGGCCCGCCTATGGTTTCGCGTCCGATAAGACGGCGCATACCTTCGTCTTCGACAATGGTGTCGGCGTCGCGATCATAGACCCACACGCCTACCCCCAGATTAGCGCGGGCGGTTTCGGCCTGACGCAGATCCTCAAGCGCCTGTGCGGTGTCATCATCCAGCGGGATCGGTGCCGGTTCGGCAACCGGAGTGGCCAAGGATACCGGTGCGGGCACAGCCATGACCGTCAGGCCCTGATCGGCACCATCAGGCGTGTGCACTTTCCAGGCGCTGACCATAACCGTTTGCGCCGTGCCATCGGCGCGTTTCAGGCTAAGCGTTTGCGGGGCGGGCGGGTGATGAGCGGCCGCATCGGCCTGAACCTGCGCCAAATAATCGACGGCGTGCTGGAAATCCGTATCGTTGACGAAACTTTGGGCCCAGCTTTGCCCCAGACTGTCGTCGCGTGTGGTCGACAAAATATCGACCGCGGCCCCATTGAGATCAAGCACCTTGCCCGCCAGATCAAGGCCCCAGAACGGCACAGCCGCAGCGGTGAACCAGTGGCCGCGCCACACACCGGTGATATCACCAATGCCTTCGCCGGCCTGAGATTCGATTTCGACAAAGGCCGCACTTGAGCCGGTGATTTCACCGTGGGGGCTGACGATCGGCATGGAGGTGACCGAGATCATCACCTTACCGCGCGTCACCGGGTGGGCCAGCATGTGCTGAAAGCCCTTAACCGTCTGGCCACGAAGCGTGCGCGCAATCGGCAAAAGATCCGGCGGGATCATGCGGCCATCGGGATAGGTGATCCCCCACGTCGCCGAGTGAAAGCGCAGCCCGATCAGTTCAGAGTCCTTACGGCCCAGCAACTGATGGGCGGCCTTGTTGGCAAAGGTGAATTTTCCGGTCAGGTCGGTTTCGACCAGCGCCACCGGTACAGCGTTGAGCACGTTAAAAATACGGCGCTCTAAGTTATCGACCTTGCGGTCCGAATTGTGCAGCAGGGTCTGGAACTGACGCACCTGAAAGGTTTTCATGACCGCGATCACGCCACAGGCCAGCGCCAGAAACAGAAGAATACCGGCGGCGGCGCCCAGCACCATTACCAGATCGGCTTCAGTCTCCAGCAACATAACAACCCCTTTTTACCGCACGCGCAAACCTGATCTTCGAAGGTGCAGTGTGCATTTACGACACACTACGCCCTTCAGTTGTCAGTTTTAGCAAGAACTGTACCTATATGCCCTGCAGGGGGAATTATACAGGTTCAGCTTGGGCGCGGTAGTCGGCAATCACGTCACCGGCGGCCTCAAGCTCGGCCTCATGGTCCGGATCGCGGGCTTTTTCGGCCAATGCCGCTTCGTACCAGATCTGCATCGACTCCAGATCCAGCAGGCGCTCGACATAGGCGGCTGATTTGGGCGACAGTTTAAGGCCATAGCTGCGCACCCGAAACGCTACCGGACAGAAAAACGCATCGACGGCGGTAAACTTATCGCCCGCGAGATAAGGCCCGCCAAAACGCTTCAACCCATCCAGCCACAGGGCCTCCAGCCGGTCGAGATCCTTTTGCAGCGCCGGGGTGATGTCGCGCAGTTTGATGCGCACGCCGCAGTTCATCGAGCAGGTGTTACGCAGGGCTGAAAACCCGGAGTGCATCTCAGCCGCCGCCGACCGCGCCCAGGCCCGCGCGGCGTGGTCCTTCGGCCAGACAGACGGGTGCTGCTCATAGACATATTCGGCAATCGCCAGAGAGTCCCACACGGTTACGCTGTGTTCCGTCAGACAGGGCACAAGACCGGTTGGCGAGAATTTCAGAAACTCAGGATTTTTGCCGTAACCGCCTTTGAAGAAATTCATATGCTCGACAAACTCAATGCCCAGTTCGCTTAACAGCACCCACGGACGCAGCGACCATGACGAATAGTTCTTATTGGCGATGTAGAGGTTATACATGGACAGTCACCCTGTAAGGTTATGAGTTCAAATAATTATATTACGCTTTGGCTGTGGCTCCAAGTCGGATCAACCTGGGCCATTTCACCGGTTACGCGAAATTTACCGTATCCGCATTGACCCTTATGGGCTTATTGGTCATGATTTCCCATCAACGGATCAAAGACCATCGGGGGATAGCATGAGCGCGGTAGAGGACAATCATCAGGCCACATCATCCTTAGTGGCGCGTATCCGTCATATCCTGCTGCAGCCATCTTTGGAATGGGACAAAATCGCTGAGGAGACGACTACCGGCAAAGATGTATTCAGCCGTTATGTGCTGATACTGGCGGCCATCCCGGCACTGGCCAGCCTGATCGGCAGTCAGGTTTTTGGCGTCAATGCCTTCCTGTTCAGCGTTAAGCCGCCCCTGTGGCAATCGGCCCTGTCGGCCCTTTTGATTTATGGCCTGTCCCTGCTGTCGGTGTGGATTTTGTCGCTGGTCATCAATGCCCTGAGCCCGACCTTTCAGGGCGAAAAGAACGCGACCGAAGCCTATAAGGTGGCGGCCTACAGCAATACGCCCGGCTGGCTGGCCGGAATTTTCAGCCTGATCCCGCATCTGGGGGTGCTGGGGTTGCTGGGACTTTACGGCATCTATCTGATGTATCGCGGATTGCCGCGCCTGATGAAGTCGCCGGTCGAGAAATCAACGACCTTTACGCTGGCGGTGGTTGTGGTCGGCATCGTGGTAAATCTGGTGCTGTTTGCGGTGGTGGCCCCCGTCATGGGGTTGGTCAGCGGGGCCGGGGCCAATATCGCCGCCAATACGCCGGCGGAGGTGACCATCAATGGCAAAACCGTTGACGTGACGGGCCTTGAAGCGGCGGCGCGCAAGATGGAAGATGCCGCCGAAAAAATGCAAAATGCCGAAGCGATAAAGGTTGTTGACCCCAACCTGCTCGAAGGGTTGATGCCCGCGATGGTGGCGGGGGCTGCCCGTGGTGAGGTGACCACCAGTGCCAATTCGGTCGGGCAATATTCGGGCTCCAGCGCTGAGGCTCAATACCTGATCGAAGACGGTAATCTCAACGTCAAGGTTACCGATATCGGGGCTATGGGCGCCATGGCGGCGCTGGGCACGGCTATGAACGTCAATTCGAGCCGAAAGGTCGGTGAGTCTTACGAGAAAATCACGACCGAAAATGGCCGGTTAGTCTCGGAATCCTATGATGCCGATACCAAGCACGGCAAATATTCGGTGCTGGTGTCAGAGCGGATTCTGATCGAGGCTGAGGGCGACAATGTCGAGATGGCAACCCTGAAAAGTGCCGTCGATGCGGTGGGACTCACCCGTGCGGAGAAGCTTATTCAGTAGGTTTTTTCGCGGCTTTACTCAGCCCCAGAAACGGCCAGACGCTGCGCTCATAAAGGCCGTCACGCACCAGGGTCGAATGGCCGGAACCGTCATAACGGGCAAAAGTTTTGGGCTGATTGGCCAGATCATAGAGCCTTACTCCGTGGTGAAACGGGATCACCGTATCGCGGTCGCCGTGGGCGATCAGCACCGGAATGTGCACATCCTTGATCCGGTCGCGCGACAGGTATTTGTCCTTCATCAGAAAGGACACCGGCAGCAAAGGATAGCGCTCCTGTCCGACATCGGCGGCGGCGGTGAACGGGGCCTCCAGTATCAACGCGAGGGCCGGACGTTGGGTCGCAAGCCAAGTGGCCACGCCTGAGCCCAGTGAATGGCCATGAATGATGATCCGTTCCGGCTTATAGCCCTGCGCGGTCAGCCAGTCATAGGCCGTGGCGGCATCGGTGAATAACCCCTGTTCGGTGGGGGTGCCGGTTGATCCGGCATAGCCGCGATAAGACACAGCCAGAAACCCGACCCCTTCGCGGTGCATGTGGATATAGCGATCCGACTGGTCGTGAATGCCTGAGCCCTGGCCGCCGAAAAACAGGATTAGCGGCTTGTCCTCGTCCGGCGGCAGATACCACGCCCGCAGGGTTTCGCCATCGGGGGTCTTAAGGCGGATGTCTTCGATGTCCGGCACGCCATCGACCTTGGGGGTTGTGACGGTGGTGACCTTTTCATACAGCATGTTTTGCTGATTGAAGTAGATATACCCCAGGATCAGCAGATAAATCGCCAGCGCCACCACCAGCGCGATCCGGCCGATGAGGGAAAAGAGTTTCAGAGCGCCTGAGCGATGACGGGGCATGGTGGTGTCCGGGTTATACTACGCGTAGTAAGCGTGCATAACCTGAATCGTGTGCCTGCGCATCAGCCGATGGGGTGTAAATCAATATTAAGCCTGATGGGATAGGCTATCCTGATCTGAGGACATTACCTTAACGGTAGGGAAGGTCACATCGTGCAAAAGGCACCGAGATTGCCGGATATTGCGGCAAAAAGCCTCAGGCTGTCCGAACTTTTAGGAGCCCTGTCGCACGCGCTTGATATGACCGAAGGCCAGCCAGAAGGACACTGCGTGCGCTGTGCCTATATCGGCATGCACATGGCCGATGAGCTGGAGCTTAACGACCGGCAACGGTGGGAGCTTTATTATGTCCTGCTGCTTAAGGATCTGGGCTGTTCGTCCAATGCCGCGCGCATCTGTCAGCTTTATCTGACCGATGATTTAAGCTTTAAGCGTGACTTTAAGGAAATCGATTCCGACCTGTCCAATATCTTGGGCTTTGTCATGTCGCATACCGGACTGAAGGCCGATCTGGCCGCACGGTTTCGCGCGACAATTAACATCTTTCAGAATGGCGGGGAGCTGTCGCGCGAACTGATTGAGACCCGCTGCACGCGCGGTGCCGATATTGCCCGCCAACTGCGCTTTTCCGAAGCCGTCGCCATCGGCATCCGCGACCTTGATGAGCACTGGGACGGCAAGGGGCAGCCGCAAAAGCTCAAAGGCCGTGAGATATCGCCCTATGCCCGTATTGCGCTGCTGACGCAGGTGGTCGATGTCTTCAACACCAGTCATGGCCGGTTGGCGGCCATCAATGAGGTTCAAAAGCGCGCAGGCACGTGGTTTGAGCCGGAAATGGCCGACGCGTTTCTTGAGACCTCGGCCCGGCCCGGTTTCTGGGAAGGCCTGTCCGATACGGATTTGAACGCGCAGGTTTACGGCCTTGAGCCCGCCAGTCGCGAAGTCGAACTGGATGAAGATTTCCTGGATGATATCGCGATCGCCTTCGGGCAGGTGGTCGATTCCAAAAGTCCCTATACCGCCGGTCATTCGGCGCGGGTGGCGCTCTATACCGACATGATGGGTGAGGTTCTGGGCCTGGACGATCACGTCCGGCGCTGGCTAAAGCGGGCGGCCCTTTTGCATGATGTTGGAAAGCTTGGGGTCTCCAACACTATCCTCGATAAACCGGGTAAGCTTGAGGGGGATGAGTGGGTGCAGATGCAAAACCACGCCCTCTATACCGAGCATATACTGTCGCGCATTTCGGCCTTTGCCGAACTGGCGCAGATCGCCGGCGCTCACCATGAGCGCCTTGATGGCAAGGGCTATCCGCATGGCCTGGCGGCCGATCAGATCAGCTTTGAAACCCGCATCATCTCGACAGCGGATTTCTTTGACGCCCTGACCGCTGACCGGCCTTACCGCGCGGCCATGCCGGTGGGGAAGGCGCTCGATATCATCGGCGATAGCGTCGGTTCCGCCATCGATCCGGTCTGCTATGAGGCCCTGAAGCGCGCCATAGATCTGATCGAACGCAACGGCAGCGATGACACCCTGATGATTGATGGGCAGGCCCCGGTTATGAAGGTGGCGTAAGCCGTTTTACTGACAGCTTGCCTCAGTCACGGGCGCAAATTGCTGAAGGTGGTGGCTGAGATAGGACAGGGTGTTGGTGGCAAAAAATACCAGCGTCTTATCGGCTCCGGTTTCGATATATTGCTCACTAAGCACGATCAATTCCATATAAAGCCGGTTCTGCGCGTCGATATAATCGTAGTCGAAATCTGACGATGAGACGAGGGTAAGCGCGTCCAGCCGTCTGGTGTGGCGATCATCCGGGTGCTGATCAAGCCCGACATTCAGATGCGCACCCTGAACTGATGTCAAAAGGGCTTCGGCGGTCCATATATGGGCCTCGGCCATCTGGCGGGCATAGTCGCGCACTTCGGCCCGTTGTGAACGCTCAATGGCCAGCCGATGCAGTTTAATGGCACAGCCATTGAGCATGGCGGCACGCGCGGCAAACTGTGCGCCCGTCAGGCTGCGGTTAAATTTATGGGCTGCCGGAAAGGGCAGGGCGTTTGACAGCAAGGCCGTCAGATTGTGGGGAGACATGAACATTGAAAATCGCCTTGAGGTTGGAGCGCGGCAACCGCGCGGACAACCCATCACACACCAAACTTTTTTATTTGCCTGAGTTTACCGTTTGCGGTGGTTCAGACCTATGGGCAGCCTGACGGGCGATTCTCACCGTTTCTGGATTTTAACGTCTTGTGGATAAGTTCGGAAGTGGTTTAGGCGCAATAATTGTAAAATGTCCGTAATTGGATGGATTAGTGCGGAATGATTTTTTGAGGAATCATTCCGCTCAGGCCGCCACCAGCGGCGCGGCCAAGGTGGCGTAGCCACTGCCTGGTAAGGGCCAAAGACAAATGCCGACGAGGGACTAAAGAAACCTAGGTGCGCAAGCGGTATCCTGTCTTGAATACCCACGAAATAATAGCGACACAGATCGCCATAAACAGAACTGTCATCCCTAAGCTGACGGCGATATTGACATCGGCCTTGCCGTAGAAGGTCCAGCGAAAGCCGTTGACCAGATAGACTATCGGATTGAACAGGGTCACGGTCTGCCAGGCAGGGGGCAACATGCTGATGGAATAAAATGTGCCGCCGAGAAAGGTCAGGGGCGTGATGATCAGCATGGGCACGATCTGAAGCTTTTCAAACCCGTCAGCGATGATGCCCAGGATAAATCCGAACAGGGAAAAGGTCACCGAGATCAGCACCAGATAACCGGCCGTGGCCAGAGGATGCACAATCTCAAACGGCACAAACAGGCGCGCGGTGGCAAGGATTATGGTGCCGATAATGACCGATTTGGTGGCGGCGGCCCCCACATAACCCAAAATCACTTCGCCTACCTCAACGGGTGCAGACAGCACCTCATAGATCGTACCGGTAAAACGCGGCAGATAGATGCCGAACGATGAGTTCGATACGCTTTCGGTCAGTACTGTCAGCATGATCAGGCCCGGCACAATGAACGCGCCATAGGATACGCCGCCGATCTCAGTCATCTGGCTGCCGATAGCCGAGCCAAAGACGATGAAATAGAGCGAGGTAGACAGGACAGGGGAGGCGATGCTCTGAAAAATGGTGCGCAGGAACCTGTTCATTTCAAAGCCATAGATGGCCAATACACCGTGCAGATTCATACCTTGTCCTCCACCAAAGTGACGAAAATGTCCTCCAGCGAGGAGCGGTTCATATTGATGGACGTGAAATCCAGACCCGACTGTGCCAGTTTTTTGATCAGATCGGCTGGTGCTTCGTCGGTTTCATCGCCGTCAATCACATAGGTCAGGGTCAGGCCGTCATCGGACACGACCGGCGTGTGGCCGCTGATAGTGGGGGCGGTATCAACGGGTTCCTTCAGGCCAATGACCACTTCGGTGCGGCCTAGTTTGCGCATCAGGGCCGTCTTATCCTCGACCAATATGATCTCGCCCTTGTTGATCACGCCGATGCGGTCGGCCATGTCTTCGGCTTCTTCGATATAGTGGGTGGTCAGGATGATGGTCACACCCTGTTCCCGCAGACGGCGCACCATCTGCCACATATCACGGCGTAACTCTACATCGACGCCAGCGGTGGGTTCATCCAGAAACAGAATCTTCGGCTCATGGGACAGGGCCTTGGCGATCAGCACGCGCCGTTTCATACCACCGGACAGGGTGGCGATCTTGGCGTCCTTCTTGTCCCACAGGCTGAGGTCTTTAAGGATTTTTTCCAGATATTTTTTATTGGGGCCAAGGCCAAATAAACCGCGGCTAAAGGCGACCGTGTTCCACACCGTCACAAACATGTCGGTCGCCAGTTCCTGCGGCACCAGCCCTATCTTGGCGCGGGCGGCCCGGAAATCTTTGGAGATGTCGTGGCCATCGGCGGTGATGGTGCCGCCGGTCGGGCGCACCAGTCCGCACACGGCACCTATAAGGGTTGTCTTGCCGGCGCCATTCGGCCCCAGCAACGCAAAGATTTCCCCGCGACGGATATCGAGGTCTATGCCTTTGAGCGCCTTATGGCCGCTGTCGTAGGTTTTCTCCAGCCCTTTGATGGCGATGATCGGCTCCACGGCAACCCCTTATGTGTTTATGTACCGGTTCGGACAGATATAAGGCGGTGGGCGGCAGACGCAATGCGGAATGTGTAAAATTATCTTAACGGAACTGCGCCGTTTCATTTAGCAGCCATTGCCGGAAGGCGTTAAGCGGCGGATGCTGGGCGCGCTCATGTGGCCAGGCCAGATAATAGGCCTCCTCACTTTTGAGCGGCAGATCAAGGGCGCGCACCAGTTGCCCGCTCGACAACTCTTCCTCAATCAGAAAAATCGGCAACAGCGCCACCCCAAGCCCTGAACGGGCCACTTGCGCCGCCGTGGCAAATTGGTCCAGCAACATGCCCTGCACGCTTTCCGCGCCAGCACCATAAGCATTCAGCCAGCGCTCCCACGCATCAGGCCGTGATGTCAGATGCAGCAAGGGCGCCTGACGCAGATCGCCCGGCTCGCGGAAATCATAGCGGGCTTTAAGCTGAGGGCTGCACGCCGGGACGACCTCTTCGGTGCGTAGCAGGGCCATGTCCGTGCCGGGCCAGTGCGAATGACCGAAGTGAATGGCCGCATCGATCGTCTCCAGCCGGAAATCGAACGTGTTAATGCGGGTTTTTAGGTTCAGCGTAATGCCCGGATGTTGGGCCAGAAAGGTCGGCAGACGCGGGGCCAGCCAGCGCGCGCCAAAGGTCGGCAGTATGGCCAGGTTAAGCGTGCCCCCCATCGGATTGGCGCGCAGATTAAGCGACGCGGTACGGATAGTTTTCAGCGCTTCGCGGATTTCGCGCGCATAGGCTTCGC
Source organism: Asticcacaulis machinosus (assembly GCF_028550435.1). Taxonomy (GTDB): domain Bacteria; phylum Pseudomonadota; class Alphaproteobacteria; order Caulobacterales; family Caulobacteraceae; genus Asticcacaulis; species Asticcacaulis machinosus. The sequence goes on from NZ_JAQQKV010000002.1 coordinate 1,143,609, forward strand.
CGCCGGAGGTCAGGCGCACGGTCTGGCGCTCCCGGTGGAACAGGTTAACCTCCAGTTGTGCCTCTAACGCAGCGATCTGGCGACTGACAGCGCTCTGGGTCAGGTTGAGTTCACGGGCGGCGGCAGTGATTGAGCCCAGACGAGCCGTGGCCTCAAAAGCGGACAGGAGTGACAGTGACGGCAAAAAACGGCGGGGTGACAGCATGTCATGCAATTTCAGAATGAGATGTTGCCAAAATAGTCAGTGTTATTAGCATTGTTATTGGCATTTATGCACGGTAAAACAGGTTGTAACATTACGCAAGCGAATGATCTTTGCGTCTTGCATTGCCGGATGCCGATCCGGTTGGGAGGTTCGTCATGAGCGCGGATACACGGATTTTATTGGAAAGCCTCGGTGTCACATCCGGCCACATCGGCGGAACCTTAAAGGTGCATTCGCCCAATACCGGTGAGTTAATTGCCGAGGTGGTGGAAACCTCAGTGTCTGAGGCGGTGACCCACATTGAGGCCGCCCATCAGGCCTTTTTGCAATGGCGTCTGATCCCGGCGCCCAAGCGCGGTGAACTGGTGCGTCTGTTTGGCGAAGAGTTGCGGGCGCATAAGGACGCGTTCGGTAAGCTGGTTTCGGTCGAAGTCGGCAAGATCACGTCCGAAGGTCTGGGCGAAGTGCAGGAGATGATCGATATCTGCGATTTCGCCGTCGGTTTGTCGCGGCAACTGTACGGTCTGACGATTGCGACCGAACGCGCCGATCATCGCATGATGGAAACCTGGCATCCGCTCGGTGTGGTCGGCATTATTTCGGCCTTCAATTTTCCGGTGGCGGTGTGGGCGTGGAATGCCTGTCTGGCGCTGGTGTGCGGCGATGCCATTGTGTGGAAGCCGTCGGAGAAAACCCCGCTCACCGCCCTTGCGACCCATGCCCTGTTTAACCGTGCTTTGGATCGATATAAGGCCGCGGGTTATGAGGCGCCGGAAGGGCTGTCGGCGCTGCTGATCGGCGGCAAAGAGGTTGGTGAAGCCTTGGTGGCGCACGACAAGGTGCCGTTGGTCTCCGCCACCGGATCGACCGCTATGGGCCGTGCTGTCGGGCCAAAACTGGCCGCCCGTTTTGCCCGTGCCTTGCTGGAGCTGGGCGGCAATAACGCCGCGATTATCGCGCCAAGCGCCGATCTTGATCTGGCTTTACGCGGCGTGGCGTTTGCGGCTATGGGGACCGCCGGTCAGCGCTGCACGACCCTGCGCCGTTTATTTGTCCATGACAGTATTTATGATGCCTTCGTGCCACGGCTGAAGCAGGCCTATGGCTCCGTCAAGGTCGGTCATCCGCTGGAAGAGGGCACCCTGATCGGGCCGCTGATCGATGCGCACGCGTTTCAGGGCTTCGAGAAAGCCCTCGACGAAGCGCGCGGTGTTGGCGGCAAGGTAACCGGCGGTGAGCGCGTCGATATCAATGGCGCACATAGTTACTATGTCCGCCCGGTTTTGGTCGAAATGGACGCTCATATCGGGCCGGTGTTGCGGGAAACCTTCGCGCCGATCCTTTATGTCATGCGCTATTCGGATATCCGCGACGCGATTGATCTGCAAAACGCGGTGGGGGCAGGGCTGTCGTCGTCGATCTTCACCAACGATGTCCGCGAAGCTGAACTGTTCATGTCGGCGGCGGGCTCGGATTGCGGCATTGCCAATGTCAATATCGGGCCGTCCGGTGCCGAAATCGGCGGCGCTTTCGGTGGTGAAAAAGAAACCGGCGGCGGGCGTGAATCGGGCTCAGACTCCTGGCGTGCCTATATGCGCCGCGCCACCAACACCATCAACTATGGCCGGACGCTGCCGCTGGCTCAGGGGGTCAAGTTTGATGTTTAACTGGTTCGATCCTTTCCTGCTGGATGCGCAGTTATCCGACGAAGAGCGGCTGATCCGCGATGCGGCGCACGACTATGCGCAAAGCGCGTTGATGCCGCGGGTTTTGCGCGCCTATGCC
>NZ_JAQQKV010000003.1 GCF_028550435.1 Asticcacaulis machinosus
ATAACCTGAAGGTCGTCAGTTCAAATCTGGCCCCCGCAACCAAAACTTAGGCAGATACAATGACTTAGAAGCCCGCGAAAGCGGGCTTTTCTGCGTTTTAAGCGAAAAATGCCTAGCACAGGCTGAGCACAGAATTTGCGTAAATACCGCATAGGTGGTAACCTGAAGGTCGTCAGTTCAAATCTGGCCCCCGCAACCAAACTAAAGTGGCGCCCCTTCGGGCGCCTTTTTAGTTTGGTCATGTTGGTTTGGTTATGGGCTCATACTGAACGGACGAGAAACGTCAGTTCAACCGCAGCCGCAGGCGTGCGTAAGCCCGCCGATCAGTGGCTGGGTCGGGGAGTAAAGCGACCCAAATCGCGCCCCCGAAATTACACTTACCGCAACTAAATCAACAGATTATAGCCTCCTTGCGGAGGCTTTTCTGCGCCCCCGAAACACACCGCCAAACTCGTCGAGCGGGTATCATCCTTCGGTATTAATTAGCTAGACCCGCACGTGATTATAAAGCCGATAGGTTTCGTTTGTGATCGCCATGAAGGGTTTGAGGGCAATATCACCTTGCGGCGTGTTTACGCTCCATATCTCAGGTGACACACGCGCAGTTTTTAACCATGTGGCGGCCGTCAGGGGTGTTTCTGGCGCTTCAATGGGAAAGAGCACCATCGGTCCGGTCATCACGGCGACCATTTCCGGATGGCTGGCATTCAGCGGCTCCAGACGTATGCCCATGTCAAACCTGATCTCGATAATATCGCCCTTGCGCCATGTGCGATCAATTTTGAGAAACTGCCCGGCTGTTACCTCTGTGGTGACAGCTATGCCATTGACGGTGATCTTTGTGCTGGCACCGCTCCAGCCCGGTATACGCAGAAAAACATTAAAGCGTGTTTCGTGTGCGGGGGTGATCTCGATACGGCCCGTATCGGCAAGAGGATAGTCGGTGACTTGAGTAAAGCGAACCGTTTCACCAGAGACCGTCGCGGTCAGGTTTGAGGCTATGTAGAGGTTCACATAAACACTGTCGGCTTCCAGCAGATAAGCGCTGATGCCGTAATCGGCGGCTATCTGGATAAACGTGCCGGAGCAGCACGGCCAGGCTTCGCCGCGGAAAAATTTGGTCGCGGTGTGACTGTAGTCTGAATAATAGAAAGTATCGCCGTTCGGCTCGGTAGGTTTGGCACCAAGGATGGTGTTATAAAGCACCCGTTCCATGCTGTCGCCATAACGGCTGTTCCTGGTAATGCCCAGCAGCGAGCGGGTAATCTTGAAATGGCCATAGGCACCGCACGGGGTTTCAAACGTCCGGTGTGTGTCTGTCAACATGTTATAAAGGGTCTCGGTATCGTCGGCCGCGACGAGTTCCTCATTCGGCCCCCAGCCGCCGGTGGCGTAGGACTGGCGCTCGACAAAATCGAAGCCGTTGATTGCGGCTTTCAGGTATGTCTGGTCGCCGGTGGCATACCAGGCTTCGATCGCGGAATTAAGCGCATTGACGTGGCTGTAGGCATGCTTGCCTTTTAACGGACTGACGCCATCGGCCAGCGGATTGAACAGGGCGTCGTCCTGAAGGAAGCGGATGGCCAGATCACGATAGCGGTCACCCATGCCCAGCTTCCATGCCTGAAACAGGTGCTCCGGCAGGATGTAGGGTTCATCCCAGATTTCGGCTTCCTGGGTGTAGGGACGGGCGCGGCGCTCCTCACGCGTCAGGGCCTTTTCCGGCAGGTAGGGCAGGACGGCGTCTGTTGCCTTATCGAGTGCGATCTTAGCCTCCGGCACGCCCGCATAGCGAAAGGCATCGACCATCCCAATAACGATCTTATCGTAGGTATAGGCGGGCAGAGGATAGTCTTTGAAAAACGCCGCTGAAATGGTCGGCAGGTAGTCCCTGACCATTGAGGCAACCTTTTCCCGCGTCTTCGGGGCACCGGTAATGGCATAGCTGCGTGCCAGCCCTGACAAATATTGACCAAAGCTGTGGCCGGGAATGTAACCGTGCCAGTTGGCCGTGCTCCAGTCGGACGGATCAATATGGAAGTCGTCGGAAGCGTCGTACCAACCGCCCATATCTGCGCCGGGAGCTGCCTGCCCGGCACGGACACGAAACGGTTTAAGCAACCGGTCATTATCAATCCCCAGATAAAGATCGCGCTGATGATCAAGCTGCGTTTGCAATCGCCCTTCAGACAGCTTCACCTGTGCGTAATCCGGGGGTGTCAGATCAGGAAACCGGTTCGTGCTGACGCGGGCTGATGCTGGCAATCCGCAAGTACACAGGGCCGCCGCTCCGGCTTTGATGAACATTCGGCGCGTCGTCATATCTTGCGTTTCCCGGAATAATTATATTTGAAATAAGAATTAGCATCTATGTTTACTGATGTCATTCCCAATCTCCTTAATCTGTCGTCGGTGCCGTAGATGGCTACTTGCGCCGTTCGTCCTCACGCAACTGACGCAGCGCATCGACACGCAGGTAGTCGCTTATGGCTGTGAGCGCATCGTCGGGCATATCCGGTTCATTAAGGTGGCTGAAGATTACCGAGGGATCCTCAGGCGTTTTCAGGGGCGTCTCAAGATTGGCCGCGACCATGACTACACAAACCAGAGGTGCCACCAGCATGATCAGGGTCATTAACCCCATCATCAGATCCTGAAGCGTCACGTAAGTCACGACCGCCCCCAGCACGATCAGCGCCAAAGCGCTTACCGCGGCGTGAACGACTGTGCGCCTCAGCCAGAAGCGCAGGAAATGCGCCTTATAGACTGACCGCACATTCAGGCCGGTTGTCGCCATAGCCATCAGTTCCAGATAGAGCTGGGTAATCCGCGCCTGCGCCTGAGCGCGGGCCTGGCCATAGCGGGACATCAGGGTCCACCGCCGGCGCAGCGTGGCCCATTCGGCGGGTTTATGTGCCTGCCAGCTATCCTCGCGGCTGTGATCGGCCTGCTCGGCACACAGGTGTTGAAAGGCTTCGAACCCGGCTTCGCGCGCCTGCAGGAAGGCTGTGGCGCTCAGGTGGGTTTCGCGGGTATGGCCCCCGAAGCTGTCGGCCCGATGGCGTTGGCGTTCATGCGCGGCAGCAACTACCCGGTGAATGCTAAAGCTCAGAACAATCAGCGTCATAATGCCGACCATGACCGCATAAAGCCTGGCCCCCGGCCAGTGCCCGTAAACGGCGACGCAGATACCGGTGATGATCGCAGCCAGTACGCCGCCCGCGATGATGTGTGACTGGGTGCGCCGGATATCCGACACCTTGCGCTCAATTAATGTCCGGAAGTTTTTCACAATCCCCAGCGACCAGCCGTGCAGATAGTCATGGGTGGCACCATCGGCAAAATGGCTGTTGCCATACCCCATCCTGTCCTTGAGGATCGATAGTTCCCGCATCCGAACCTCATAGGGATCCATCTGCTCAAGGATATCATCAAGCCCGGCGGCTTTGAGGGTAAACACCGCCGGATCATGAACCGGGGTCAGGGCGGGCATGAGGTGATTTGTCTCAAAAGCCTCCCAGTCCGGCCCTTCAACCAGCCGGCGCAAACCTTCGCGGTCATACCGAACTACGGGGGCGGCTTTGAGGACATGGAGACTGCCCGGGCGGCCGTCAGGGGTATCAAGTTGGGGGGAGGTTTGTTCGCTGAACCTGTCTGCGGATGTGAGAAATCCGCCTTTGGCAGCGCGTAAAAACCTTTGGCGGGCATGTGCGTGTTCAGCCATTTGCTTTCCTCCGACTCCGGTCTGAAAACCGAACATCGAAGAAAAACCTTCAACGATCGGCTGTGTTAATCCTGCCTTGGGTAGCGGCGGTTAGCCGCGGTGCCTTTGGGTTCGGTCCGGTACGACGACGTGTCGTTCCGGCCCGACAGGGTATTTTCAGACACGTCAAAACCTGACGCGCGCGTAGTCGTGGACGCCGCAGATAGCGATCCTGAAGTTTCGGATGATGTGTCAATGCAGAGCATGAACAAACCTGCGGCCAATTCCAAAAAAGCAATCAAAAAAGTTAAAGTTCATAAGGGGTTATGAATTCTCACCCCTTAGGAGGTAAAGCCCTTACGGACTTTAACTTTTCCAAGCCTGGTTAATATATACCTAATTTATCCACAGGCAGCAATGGGCCTGTGATCACAGTTTGCGAAATAATCGCACACAAAAAAGTGCATGCGATTATTTCTAAACTCTGAGATTAGCCGAACGATAAGTATGGGTGGAATTAGTCCTTCCGCGGGGCCGTAAGCCCGGCCTCGGTTTGCTCAACCGGCTGCATCGTGCCATCGGGATTGTAGTAAAGATGCTCGGCCCGTACGGCGCGCCGGCCAATCGCACCGGTCTGATCACCGATGGTAAGCGACGCATCATGGTAAAAGAAATAGTCCTTGCCTTTGAAGGTGATGATGCCCGGATGGATGGTGAAGCTGTTTTTGCCGGAGCCGGTCAGCACGCCGCGAAATGTCCACGGGCCGGTAATCGATGGCGCGGTGGCATAGGATATGGTCTCATCCTTATCCTTTGACTTATCGCGGGAGGCATAGGTCAGGTAATAGATGTCGCCGCGCCTGGTGATCCACGGGCCTTCTTCGAAATGGGGCAGGTCGAACTGCTTAATCGGGCCGTCCAGTTCGATCATATTGGGTTTCAGCTTAGCGTAATAGCAGTTGAAATTGCCCCAGATCAGCCAGGCCGAGCCATCGTCGTCAATGAACACGGTCGGGTCAATATCGTCCCAGGTATGCGGGCCTTGCGGCGTCATTTGATTATGGATCAGGGCCGTGCCGCGCGCGTCGACAAATGGGCCGGTCGGGCTGTCTGAGACCGCCACGCCGATCGCTTTGCCGGGCTGGGTTTTGTCGTGTTCAACGGCGGCGTAGAAATAGAACTTGCCGTCTTTCTCAATCGTCTGAGCCGCCCAGGCGTCTTTTGCAGCCCACTTGAAATCGGTCGCCTTCATGATCGGGCCGTGGGCGGTCCAGGTCAGAAGGTCTTTGGACGAAAAGACGCGCCAGTCCTTCATGGTGAACATCTCAGTGCCGCGCGCTTCGTCATGGCCAGTGTAAAGATAGACCGTATCGCCCACCACCAGAGGCGCCGGATCGGCAGTGAACATGTCGGTAAACAGCGGATTTGATCCCGGTGCGCGAGGGTCTGCGGTGGCGGTCGTGGCCAGCATAAGGCCCGCCATGATAAGTGACGTGGTTTTAAGCATGTTGATCTTCCCTGATGTTATGTTTTTTTAGATTATTTTGTCGCGATATCGTTGTCGAAAACCGCTTACACTTTTCGACTATCGCTTATTATGTCGGGCTTTGACAGATGTGCAATAGTCTGAGTAAATGACGGTCAAATAACACTTATAAAACGGGAAGACGCTATGAAGATTTGGTTCTTCTTATGAAAAACCTGTCGGTCAATTCTGCAAAATAAAGCGAAAATTTTCGCAGGGCCGCCCCAAGAAAATTTTCACCGAACTTGATCCGCAGAAAACGTATTTGGCACATAGTGCCAAAACTTTTCTGCGAGTTACGCCGCATGCCCCTCAGCGCGTCTTAGGCGCCAGAAGCGGATGGTGCGCAGGGCCGTCTCGCGCGGCAGGTCGGCATATAAACGACCATATTCCTGGGCCTTGGCCATCGCGTTTTCCTGATGGTTGAGCATGATCATGGCATAGGTCAGGAACAGCGATTTTTCCAGATCGGCGGCCTTACACGCAATGGCCAGCGCGTCAATTTCCCGCTTTTCGACCAGATGCTTGGCGGTCAGGAAATCGATATCGGCCAGTTGTGACAGGGCGACCAGAAACCAGGTCGGGTTCGGATCGCGCATGTAACGCGCCAAAAGCGGCGGGGTCAGTTTCTCGTTCTTGCGCAGCCCTTCGACCTCAGCCGAAATGGCTTCATAGTCGGCGGGGTATGAGCCGTGGGCGATGGCGACGCTGTTACGGCCCTTGCTCATGGCTTCATCCAGCAGGGCCGGATCGAGCTTGGCGTTTTCCTCAAGGATGCGTTCCCTAAGGCGGGCTTCGACCACGAAATACATCTCATTCATCAGGTCGGCGGGCAGGTCAGAACGGCCAATGACGGCCGCATGAAGATCAGGATTGGCCTGAGCGCGGGCGACGACCGCTTCGTTCGATTCCCGCGACAGGCGCGCGCCTTCGTTTTTCAAAAGCACGTTCAGAGTGGTGTCATCGCCGCGTCGCACAATGACGCCGGTGACATTTTCGGTGACGGTTTCACGGCGCGACACGGCCCGCAGGTGCTCCTGCCCCTGCGTGTTGACGACGTGCAAAAGATCGCTTTCCGACAAAGCGTTTGAGCGCATGAGGATGGGTTCGGCCACGTCGATATGATCGACCATCAGTTGCCGCAACAATCCTTGCGGTGCGGTTGCCGCCCCTGACATTTTGTGGGCGATTTCGGCACGGACGACGGCTTCCATCTCTTCGGTCAACTGGCTCATGACCGTGTCATAAAGCACCATCTCCGCGCTGGAAATCGCCTCATGATTGGCCAGAAACAGGTTGGTGACTTCGCGCAAAAGTTCGCGCCGCTTGGAACTTGACGGTTCTTTCGCCAGTTCGATCAGGGATAATAACGGAGAAGGCATGTGCAGACCTTAAGGGGCAGAAATATTCTATCTCGGGGACGCTGACTCATTAGCTACGGGAAGGTCGTTTTGACCTGGTTCCTGTGTCTGTTGGATGGTGTCGGGGCTCAGGCCATATTCACGGTGCAGCGAATAAAAGCGCGGGCTTTGGGTGGTGGGGTCGGTGATGGTCTGACCCGGTGTAAAGCCGACACCGGCGGCCGTGCCGGGGGCGCTTTGCGGGGCGGTGTCAGTTTGCGGGCCACGATAATATTTTGACGTGCGCGGGATCTGGTAGGCGTCCATATCAGGGGCCGTCGTCGGGGCAGATGGCGTGGGAGCGGTCGCAACTGCCGTGGTCGCCTTGGGGGTGGATTTGGCCTCTGCAACCTGCGGCGCGGGATTGGGTATCGGGGCCATAGTGACGGGTTTGGGTACTGGCTTAACCGCCACGCGCTGGGTGGGCGCAGGGGCCGTTTCCAGTTCACGCATCTGCTCTGGCGTAAGGCGTGGTGCCGGCGCGGGCAAGGGGGGCGGTGTGGTCAGGGATGCCATTGGCACAGACGGAGCCGTGCGGCTGGCGACCTGGGGTACGGGGGTGTAGACCTGCGGGCGGTAGGTATAGGCTTCAACCGGGGCGCTGACATAGCGCTCAGGGCGAGGGCTGCGAGGCTCGGCTATTGAGGGCTCAGTCGAAGATACCTGAGGTAGGGCGGATACGGGCGCAGAATTGGCCGCTGCGGGCACGGTTTGCGTCGGTTTGGTCGGCCATTTGAGTTCTTTTTTGAAGAAATTCCCGACATCGCCGTAAGGGGAGGGCGGCACCCCATACTGACCGGCTTTTGGGGCGGCATCGGCAACGCTTTTTCCGGGCCAGTTGAGGTTGCCCGCATCCCGCGCCGGGGCGGCCTGCGCCGTAATCGACGTGGCGCTTAAGAACATGCCGCAAAGGGTCAGCCGGACAAACAACGATGACATAGGCGCGCGATCAACTCATATAAACAGGTTGCAACCGGCTGACCTTACGTCGTCAAGTTTAATATCCGGCTAACTGCCGGTAATGTTTTTGAGGCACGCCCTCAGGGTTTTATACTTATGGCGTAGCGCATGACTTCATACAACAAGGTCGACTCCACCGTGCCGGAAACCAGATGCGCCTGCGGGCCGGAGGCATAGACGGGCACATCCTCGCCGGTATGCTGGGCGCTGGACAGCGGCACAAGGGTCGGTTGTTTGAAATCCGGCTGTAAAACCTCATCCTGCGTCAGATCATGATCGTGAGGCTCAAGCGCTGACGGGCCGGACGCATAGCTAAGCACCGTGCGGCCCTTGCCGTTTTTGTCGGGTTCATTAACGCCGCGATTGCGGGCCAGGCCCATGATCGGTTCTTCGCGGGTCGAGCCCGCCGATTGGGTCAGGCCGTGGCTGTGGTCGGCGGTGACGATGATCAGGGTGTCTTTGGCATCGGTTTTGGAAAGGGCCACCTGTACGGCCTTATCCAGTTCATCGACATCGGTAAGGGCGCGGTAGGCATTGTTCTGATGGTGCCATTTGTCGATAGCGGCCGATTCCACCAGCAGGAAAAATCCATCAGGGTCTTGTGACAATATGTCGATGGCCTTGGCGGTCATATCGGCCAGATTGGGCACTTCGGTCTGGTTTTTATGGTCAACAACGGAGGGCAGGTCGCCCTCAGAAAACAGACCTAACAGCTTTGAGGTCGTTTTCGGATCGACCGCGTTCAGGGCTGATTTTCCGGTCACGACCTTGGCACCTTTCTGTGCGGCCCAGAGACGGATCAGGTCTTTGTCCTTGCGTTTGCCGCCCTTATCCGCCGTCTGAAACCGCGCCAGATCGCCGCCCAGCACCACATCCATGCGGATCGCCTCAGGGGCTTCGACAAGCTGGCGGGCGATGTCGATGCACCCGGCTTTTGCAGCGTCGGCAGGCAGTTCAGTATCTGAGCGCCAGCCGCGCGTCGAGACATGGCCATAAGCCCCTGCGGGTGTGGCATCGGTCAGCCCTGAGGTGGTCACCACACCGGCGGCCTTACCCATGCGCCTGGCCTGTTCGGCTATGGTAGGAATATGGGCGGCCTTAGGCGCACAGGCTTTTGAGGTAACGGTGGCATCAACGCCGATGGCCCCATTAATGGTCTTTATGCCGGTGGTGATAGCCGAAATGCCGTTGGCAGAATCGGTTACGAATTTATCTGCCGAATAGGTTTTGGAAAACGCCGAATAGGGCAGGCTCTCAAAGGCCAGCCGGTAGGAGGCACCGTCTAAGCCGCGGGCCTGCCCGGCCATGATGCGGCCCGCAGTGACCGAATTGATGCCCATGCCGTCACCTATGAACAGGATGATGTTTTTCGCCTTAGCCGTATTGGGCGTGCGCGCCAGAGCGGCGTCCAGAGCCGGATACGGTGATGTCTGCGCCCAGACCGGTGTTGTCATGAGGGCGGTAGCAAGACACAAGGCGGCTTTCATCGGTTTACTCCTGAACAAAATTACAAAAACCCCGCCCAAGGTTGAAAGCCTGAGCGGGGAGGTCATAGCGTTAAATCGCGAAGATTAAAACTTCGCCCGCACACCGAAGGAGACGGTACGGCCATTATAGGTATAGCCGCCAAACTGGCCGTTCTGAGCAAACTGCCACTGGGCTTCGTTGGTCAGGTTCTGGGCTTCGGCCACGATGCTGTAGCGGTCATCGATCTTGTAGCTGATATTGCCGTCGAGCGAGCCGTATTCTTTTTCGTTCAGATTGGTCAGGCCGCCGGTGCCGACCGAAGCCAGCACATCATCAACCCACGAATAGGACAGGCGCGCGCCCAGCTTATCTTTCTCGTAAAAGACCGTGATGTTGTAGCTGTTTTCAGCCACATTCTGCATCTTGTCCTTAAGCGTGGCCGAATAGGTGGCCTCAGAGTCCGTCCAGGTATAGTTGGCAAGAGCCCCCAGACCATCGAACGGTGCGGGCAGGAACTTGAAGTTCTGTTGCCAGGCCAGTTCAAAACCCTTGACCCAGGCTTCCCCGCCATTGACCGGCGCGGTCAGCAGGTAGTTCTGGCCATCAATGGCAATGGTGGTGTTCTGGTTATATACAAAGGTGGTGATGTCCTTATAGAACACCCCGCCGATCAGGGCCGAACCCGGTGCGAAGTACCATTCTGCGGTCAGGTCGAACTGATTAGCTTCAAACGGGTCCAGCAGCGGATTGCCACCGACGGCGGTGAATTGCACACCGGACGAATTGAGCGTCAGACGCGGCGACAGGTCAGCCAGTGACGGACGGGTGATGACCTTGGCGGCGGCGACGTGAACCTGAACATTGTCACGCAGTTCATAGACAAAGTTGGCGCTCGGCAACGTATCCTTATAGGTCTTATCGAAGCTGACCGGTACGGCGGCTGAGCCGGTATCGGCGTGGCCCTGTGAAGTTTGGTCGGTTTCGGCATAGCGCACGCCGACTTCACCGCGCAAAGCCCGGTCAAACACCGTGGTATCAATATTGGCGGCGACATAGCCGGCCTTGATCTTTTCAGCCACATAATATGAGTTTCTCAGGTCACCGCGCGCCGGTGCAGTGTTGGCGATTGCTGAGGTATCAAGAATGGCCAGAAACGCATCGCGGTTCGGCAGCAGCCAGGTTTGGGGCAGGGTGCCGGACGCTTCGCTCAGGAAGTCGTCTTCGGGGAAGCCGTCATAGAACTCACGGCCGAACAGGGTATTGTTGCCGCCGATGGTCTGGCCCGACTTATTGCGTGTGAAGTTGATATCACGGCGGTTATATTCACGCGAGCGGTCGCGGAATTTGACGCCACCGGAAATCTGGCTCAACACACCCCAGCTCAGGTCGCGTTTGGCATCAAACTGGGCGGCATTTTCTTCGTCGGTCGAATTATTGACGCGCCATTCTGTACGGCGGAACGGCAGGATAGGATTGTTGAGATCGCGCGTGAGGAACTTGAGACTGGGCACGCCATCACCGACCTGCGGGATGTAGAATTCAAGTCCACCGGAATTACCCTGCACGCGGGTGCGGGTAATTGGCTTATCGGTATTGGAATAGGCGCGCGCCACATAGACGCTGCCCGACAGATCCCACTCACCTAGACGATGCTTGATGGTCAGATCGGTCAGCATGTTGTCGTGAGTCAGATAGTCGATCTCACGCCCGATCTGGGTGTTGGTCGTTGTGGTGCGACCACCCACCAGAACGCCGTTTTCGACGCGCGCCGAGCCTGGCTGAAGGGCAGATACAACGAAGTCAGCCGAATAGGTCAGTTCGTCATAGAAGTTGTCGAGATAGGTGTAAAAGCTGGTCAGGGCGATTTCAGTATTTTCGGTCGGGCGCCATTGCAGGGCGGCGGTAAGGCCCCAGCGTTCGCGGCGTTCGCGCTCAAGAGTAGGTCGTACCGCGGAGGGCAGAAAGTTTGTATCCGCAATACCGTCGCCGGTCACATCGACCTTGCTGGCCGTCCAGCCCACGCCGGTGATACGATCAGAGCGCAGGGAGCGGATGCCGTAATTGGCCGAAACCAGCGCCCCGAACGTGCGGTCTTCGTTGTTCCAGCTTACCAGAGCCGACGCCTTGGGGTCGACCTTGTCGGCCAGTTCGACATAGGTGGTGGTCAGGCTGAGCGAGGTGGTCGGCTTTTTGAAATCGAGCGGCTTAAAGGTGCGGATATTGATCGTGCCGCCGATGGCGCCTTCGTCGAGCGAGGCCAGCGGCGACTTGATCACCTCGACGCCGGACACCAGTTCGGAGGCCATCGTATCAAAGCGGAACTGACGGCCCGACTGGCCGGAATCGCGCACGTTTTCGTTCACGGCGGCGCTGCGGCCATCGATGGTCACGTTCTGGAAGTTGGGGCCGAGGCCACGGACGCGCACGAACAGACCTTCGCCGCGATCACGGGTGATCGAAATGCCCGGTACGCGCTGAAGCGCTTCGGCGATGTTGTTCGACGGGAACTTGCCGATGTCTTCGGCATTGATGACGTCTATGACGTTGACGGCCTTACGTTTTTCATTCAGCGACTTGGCCAGGGAACTGCGAAAGCCCGTGACGACGACTTCTTCGATGGCTTCCGGGGCGGTGGTGTCAGCCTGTGCAACTGTGGCGGCTGCCATGACCGGAGTGACTGTCTGGGCGGTAGCTTTCGTGACGCCCGCTTTGACAATCACCGTATCGCCCTTGAGGCTGTAGCTCAGGTTCTGACCGGACAGCAGGCTGCTAAGTGCCTGATCAACACTGACATTACCCTTGACGCCGCGGGTGGTCTTGCCGGCCAAAAGGGCGGGGTCAGCGACGACCTGCACACCTGAGGTGCGCGACAACTGCACCAAGGCTGTGTTCAGGTCACCGGCCTTGATGTCAACCGCGACGACGCGGCCCACGACCGTCTGAGCCTGCGCGGTGACGGCGACCATGCCCGCCCCCAGATTGAGCGCGGCCAGCGACGCCGACAGGCACAGAATGCGATGAAAGTTAAAGGTCAAAACCAGATCCCCATGAATAGATATGCTCAGCCCCAGTGACGAGCGTCTTACGGTTAAAGGGACGGATAAGAGACCGATTTACCCGACAGGTCATTTCGTGAATTATTCGTGACAGATTTAAGCTTATGTATTTTAACGTATAATTATAGTGCCGTTATCGCGGGCGACCTCAAAACCATGCACGACCGCAAGGGTTTCCAACTGGCTATGCGGATCATCTAACCGCAACCGGCCGATAATACGCTTATCTTTCAGGGCATTGTTTTCAAACCGTATAGGAGTGCCGGAATGGCGGGTAAATTCCTGCGCCACCCGCTCAAGACTCCAGTTATCGGGCTCAACCCAGCCGGTGCGCCAGTCGCCGCCATCCGGGTCAAAGGCCTTAAGCGGCGTGATCGCACCTTTCGTCAGGCGCGCCCTCATGCCACGGGTGAACAGACCAAATTTACGGTCGCTGCCTTTGAGCCTGACCTTGCCCTCATAGACGTTCAGTTCAACGCCGCCGGGCATATAGCTCAGGTTAAACTGGGTGCCTAAAACGCGCACATCGCCACCGTCTAGGGCGACCGTAAAGGGCCGGTCGGCATCTTTGGCGACGGCAAAATAGGCCTCGCCCTGACGCAAATGTACATGGCGGCGATAGGGGGTAATGCGCGCTTCCACGCGGCTGGCGCCATTGATGTGCAGATCGGTGCCGTCGCTCAGGCGCGCCTCACGCGGGCGTCCGGCCTCGGTTTCATAGACGGTCAGCGGCGTAATCTGGTCGTAGACCACCGGCGGCAGTACAAAGGCTGAGACCGCGACCGCAGCGGCGGCCATAATGCCTCCAATAAATACCTTACGCCGCGCAGCCTTGACGGCGGTAATATTGACGGCAGGCGGGGTATCAAAGGCCGCCAGGGCATCGTTCAGTGCTGTGTCGCGCGCCACGCCCATGAGGGTATCATAGGCGATCCGGTGGCGGGGATCGTGCGTGATCCACTCATCGAAGGCAGCGGTCGTGAACTTTGTATCGTGCAGGTGGCGATCAACAAATCCGGCGGCGGCATCCCAAATGGTGTCTGTGATATCCGCCGTCTCAGGAGTCATATTTTACGCGTTTCTTTTCGGCTTTTTCGAGATGATCGTGCAGTTGGCGCAGGGCCCGTGAGATATGTTTTTCGACTGCATCAGGACTGAGGTTCAGGGCTTTCCCGATCTCCTCACACGTCTCACCCCGGACACGCCGCCGGATCAGCACTTCGCGCCTGAGCGGCGGCATGCCTTTTAAGGCGTCGGTGAAAACATCCAGTCGCTGGCGGTGCATCAGGATCTGCTCCGGCAAGGGTTGATCGCAGGCAAGGTCAGTGTCGATTTCTTCGGTAGGGCGCGCTTTGGCGGCCCTGAAATGGTCGTTGATCAGATTGGTGGCGATGGCGCGCGCCAGACCGGTGAGATTTTCAACCGCATGACGGCGGCTGTAGCTGATCAGGCGGGCCAGAGTTTCCTGCACCACGTCTTCGCGCACGGCCTCATCGCGCACCTTGCCCGCGACAAACTGCATAAGACGGCCGCGCTCCTGCGGCACCCAGAAATGTTCGGGTAGTCCAGTCGCCATGCCTGCTGAATAGACGGCTTAGGTGACAGTTATATTACAAAATGAACCTGAGTTTATTCGACGCGAAGCAGGGCCACGATCTGATCGATCGTATGGTGGGCGCCGCTGAGGGCCTCATCGGCCGGCAGAACCATCAGATCGCGCCGTAGCCCTTGCGTCCAGTTCGATATCAATGCCGCGTCCTGAGCCCCCAAGGGCCCAAGCGGTGAGATCATGCGCGACAGACCGTGATAGGTCGATCGCCCGCGGCTGTAGCGGATCATGGCCCCGACACCGTTCAGATCATCAGCACGAGCCGAGGCCGACATCAGTTCTTCCATGCCGAGCAGATCTTCGACAAGTGCGGGTTTCTGGACAAAGTGGATCAGATTGTCTTTGAACTGTTGGTGGGTGTAAGGCTCGTTTTCATCGCGAACCACATTGCGGGTCAGGCGCAGATAAATATTTATCCAGGCCGCGTGCATCAGGGTGTCGCTGGTCGGGAAGTGGTAGGTGACCGCCCCCAGATTAACCCCGCTTTCGCGCGCCACGGCGCGGTGGGTGACGGCGGCGGCGCCAAAGCGGCCCACAATCATGGCTGCAGCCTCGGCGATCTGTTCGGCGATTGAGCCGTGGGCGATGATCGGCGTGGTGAGTTTTTCGCTTTCAAGCCTTGCGAAATGACGAAGCGCCCCGTCACCGGCACGACTGGTCGTCAGCAGTCGCGCCCAGCCCTGACAGGTCTCGGTAAGGCAGGCCCGGTCAAGCGCCCGACGCCAGGTAATCCGGTGCAAAAATGATTCGCCGTCGAAAAACTGACGCGTGATATCGGCATAGGCCCCAAAGCCCATGCGGGCGCACATATCATCCCAAAAGGCTTTCCAGATGTCGCGCCACTGGCGGGCGAGGGGGGCGAAGGTGTCATCGCGCGCCGCCATCATCTGACATTCCCGCCAGGCAAAGGCGTGGGGCCGCTGAGTAACCGTCCAGTCATCAATCAGGGCGGCCATCATCGCACCGAATCCTTCGGGGGCAATCGCCGGAAGGCCGTCGGTCTGCGACAGTTGCCGGTCACACCAGATTTGCGCGGCGATCATGGATTGAGCTTGTGCCGAAGCTAACAACTGTTCAAAATTGCCAAAATAATAATTTATCTGAGATGTCTGAACTTCGGCGGTCTGACTGATTTGGCGGGCGGTCATATTGGCTCGTCCAAGGGGCGGCCAGGCGGCTTGAACGGCTTCCAAAAGGCGGTCTGCGGGCGGTGTGTCGGTGACGGGACTGGCTTTCAGGCTTTTGATTGTCTTCATAAAAGCTTATTTTGTAATAGATTTGGCGGGTATGTGTGCGAATGAGGGATTGTATATACTATTTTCAGGGGGTGTCGCTAGTGATCAGTGTGTTGGGGTGTAAGATTGTGCCGTGTGCGGTCGGATTTGACACGTAAGTGTCGTGAGGTTGTAAAAATTGCTTCATACAAACGTTTAAAAAAATACAAACAAACGTTCTAATTGAGGCTCCATCTTCGGCAATACTGATGGGGTCATCATGTTCAGCAATCTAACCACATTCACTTTCAAAGCCGCGGCTTTGGCAGGGGTATCACTTCTGGCGGTCAGCGCCACGGGCGCTCTGGCGGCGGATCCCGCGCCCGAACCGGCCGTCGCCGATGAAGACATCACCGAAGTCGTCATCTATGCGCCGATCCGCGATTCACAGATTGCGGCCCTGCGCGAACAACGCAATGCCGACAATCTGGTCAACATTATCGCGTCTGACACGGTGGGCCGCTTCCCGGATCAGAACTCCGCCGCCGCCCTGTCACGTTTGCCCGCCGTTGCCGTTCAGCGCGATCAGGGACAGGAACGCTACATTCAGGTGCGCGGCGCACCCAATCGCTGGACCAGCGTGTCGTTTGATGGCGTTACGGTAATTGGTGTGGACGAGGGCGGTTCTTCGCGCGCTTTCCGTTTTGATGCCGTGCCGGCGGTGATCCTGCAATCTATCGCGGTTAATAAGTCCCTGACGCCCGATCTGCCGGCTGAGGCGGTGGTGGCGCAGATCGACCTTAAAACCTATTCGCCGTTCCATAAAAACGGTTTTGACCTTCAGGGCGAACTCGGTCTGGGGGAAATGGAACTGGGCGGCGGCCAGCAGCAGCAGGGCTCACTGCGCACCACCTGGTCGAACGGGACGTTTGGCGTCGTGGCAGGGGCATCGCATTACAGCCGCAATCAGGTCACCGACAACCGTGAATTTGCCTATGATGCCAGAGGCCTGTCGAGCTTTGATGCGCGCAACTACCTGCTGCACCGTGAAAACAACGGGGCCTCGCTGGGGTTTGAGTGGCGCCCCGCCGAGGGCCACAAGTTGTTCCTGAAGACGGTCTATTCGGAATTCAAGGATGACGAAGAGCGTAACCACTATACGTTCCAACTGGCCAACGCCTTATCGGGTACGCGCACTGAAACGGGGGGCGATCTGGTGGGCGTGCCGGTGCGCTCAACGGCCGAATATGGCGAATACCGTACCCGCAATACCCTGACGACCCTTGGCGGTGACCACGAGTTTGGCGAAAACTGGAATCTTGACTGGCGCTTAAATGCCACCAAGATGGAAAACACCACCTACTTGCCGCTTTTGATGCAGCAGCAGGCCTCACCGCTTCAGCGCGTCTCCATGACCTATTCGCTGAGCGATCCGAACTTCCCGAACGTTTCACTCTTCAGGACAGCAGCCGGTACGACGGCAGGCACCTATGTGCGCGGTGCGGCTCTGACGGCACTTGATCAGTCGGCTTTCAGCATCAATATCGCCATTCCGATCACCTCCAACATCAAGGCGGATAACTGGACGGCCAAGGCTGACCTGACGCATGAGTCCGGTGCATGGACCTACAAGACCGGCTTTCAGTACGACTCCCGCGACATCGAAGGTAACGTGATCGGTCAGCCGGTTGTGGTGCTGACGACGGGACTTCCGGCGGGTACGGATCTGAGGGCCGCGAACTATGTCTCGACCAAGGCCTGGTCCACGGGCTTCCCGCTCGGCTTCACCATCAACTATCTCGATAACCAGCGCCTGCGCACGGATATGGAGGGGAAGCTTGCGGTGATGCAATCGCTGGGCCGGTATAATCCTGCCAATAATATTGCCAAATCCGATATGTACAGCATCGCTGAGAAGCTGACTGCCGGTTACGGCATGGCCAAGGTTGAATTCAACACATGGCAAGTTGTGTTTGGCGCGCGTGTCGAAAACATGAAGCAAACCATTAAGGGCTTCACCAATGCCGCCGGTGTCATTACGCCGGTTGAAGTTGAAACCGACTACACTGACTTTTTCCCCAGCGTGAACGCCAAGTTTGACCTCAATGAAAAGCTGGTCTTTCGCGGCTCGGCCCAGCGCGGCATCGCCCGCCCAAGCTTTGGGGCGGTGCGGGCCGGGGCCTCGATCAACGATACGGCCACACCGGGCACCATCACCGGTGGCAATCCTTATCTGGAGCCGGAATATACCTGGGGCGGGGACGCGTCGCTGGAATATTACCCCTCCACCGACAGCGTCCTGTCGGTCAGCGGCTTCTATCGCCATGTCGAAAACGTGCTTTATGACTCGCGCACCAAAATTACCGATGACCGGTATGACGGTAATGGCATTGATCGCACAGGATATGATTTCACCTCCACCCTGAACGGCGACGAAGGCAAGCTCTACGGCCTTGAGTTCAACTACCAGCAACGCTTTGCCATGCTGCCGTCGCCGTTTGACGGTTTGGGTTTCCAGGGCAATGTCGCGGTGCTGGATGGCGCGTTCGATACCGCCGCCCGTAAGGATGTGCCGTTCCCCGGCACGTCGGACACCATCGTCAATACCTCGATCTACTATGAAAAATACGGCCTGTCGGCCCGCCTGAGCTATCAGTGGCGCGATGACTGGGCGGATACGCTGGGTGGTCTGGGCTTAGGTTCTGGCGGCGATGAATACCGTAAGGGCTATGAAAACCTCGATCTGACCCTGCGTTATGCGGTCAATCCGAACCTGACGGTCTATGCCGACGCCTCGAACCTGACCGATGAAACCTACATCGCCTATGAGGGCGACCTCAGCCACCCCTCCGAAGTCGAACAGATTGGTCGCCGCTTCATGGCCGGTATCCGCTTCAATTTCTAAAACAAGGAAATAAAATATGACTCTTTTGAAATCAGTCGCCTTGGCCGCCCTCCTGATGGGGACTGTGGCCGGGCAGGCTTTCGCTCTGTCGCCGGCCCCTTCCGTTGCCACCAACCGCGTGGTCGGCATTGATGGCGCCAACAACTTCCGTGACATCGGCGGCTACAAAACCAGCGATGGCCGCGAAGTGAAGTGGGGCATCATCTACCGCTCTGCCGCCATGAACAAGATCACCCCCACAGGCTTTGATCAGCTCCGGGCGCTCGGTATCAAGACCAATGTCGATTTCCGCGCCACGCAGGAACGCCAGTCGACCCCGATGGTCTGGCCCGCCGACATGAAGGTTACGGTCTATTCGCAGGACTACGACATGGACATGACCCCGTTCATGGCCTTCTTCCGGCAGAAAGATGTGACGGCCGAGCAGACCAAGGCGATGATGGCGACCTTTTACCGTGACGCACCGTTCAAGTTCGCCGGTCAGTATAAGCGTATGTTGCGCCTGATTATCGACGGTCAGACGCCGATGATCTATAATTGCTCTGCGGGTAAGGATCGCACCGGTGTGGCGACCGCACTCATCCTGACCCTGTTGAGCGTTCCGCGTGAGACGGTGATCGAGGATTACCTGCTGTCGAACCAGTATTATAAGCCGGAAATGCCTAAGGCGGGCGATAAGCCGGATCCAATGTATGCGGCCTTCAGCCGTCTGCCGCCGGAAGTGGTTCAGGCCCTGATGGGCGTTGACCGCACCTACCTTGAAGCCGCGTTTGCCGAGATCGAGGCCCGCGGTGGCTGGGAACGCTATGTGCGCGAAGACCTAGGCCTTACGGCAGCCGATGAAGCCAAGCTGAAAACGCTGTTGCTGAAATAAAAGTCTAACCACGCCTGATGGAAAAACCGGCCCTGACAGGGGCCGGTTTTTTTGTCTTCAGGGGGCAAGTCGCCATTATGTTGGCGCTCAGCCTATGCCAAACTGTCACAAAGGTCTGTTATGGCCGCCGCATGGCGGATACCTGTGCAATGACGATGGCTTATGGCGGCGGCAGTTTCGATGCCCTGTCCCGTCGTCTGCGCACCCCGCTGATGCAGTTCTTTATGCGCCGCACAGGCTCGCAGGCGGATGCCGAGGAACTGGTGCAGGAGTTGTTTTTACGCCTGCTGCGCCGCAAGGATCTGTTCAGCCTGCAAAATCTGGACGGTTATGTATTTGAAACCGCCTCGAACCTGATCCGCGATAAGGTGCGGCGCGATACGGCGCGCTCAACCGACCGCCACGATGATGTCAGCGATCTGGATATCGCCACGGACGCGCCGTCAGCCGAGCAGGGCCTTGAGTCGCGGCAACGGCTGAACCGGATGCTGGCGGCTCTGGATTCCTTGCCCGCGCGTGCGCAAACCATAGTTATCCTGCGCCGGTTTGAGGATATGAGCTATGCTCAGATCGCCAGGCGGCTTGGGATATCGATCAGCGCCGTCGAAAAACATATGGTCAGGGCGATGGACGCCCTTAAGCAAATCGACTAATCACAGGGCGTTATGGATATACCTAAAACCGCTGACGAATGGTTCGTCCGCCTGCATTCAGGCCATCCGGTTTCCCCGCAGGACGAGGCCGATCTGCGCGCGTGGCTGGCGCAAAATCCTGACCATGAGGCTCAGTTGCGTCAGTGCGAGGCCCGCTGGGCGCAACTGTCAGCGCTGTCGCAGTCACCAGAAATTCAGGCGCGGCGGGCGCGGGCATTGCGCGAGACGTCGCCTAAGACTGTGGACATGGGGCGGCGCGGTCTGTTTAAAATGGCCGGTGGCGGGATCGCCGCCGCCCTTGTGCTGGGCACCGGCTGGACCGTCCTGACGCCGGGCGGGGCGCAGGCGGCTTATGTCACGGCCGCGGGTGAGCGACTGACGACCCAACTGCCGGACGGGTCGGAACTGACGCTGGCGCCCTTGAGCGAAGCGCGGGTTAGGTTCACCGGCGGCAAGCGCGAGGTAAATCTGCTGGCGGGTCAGGCGTTCATTACGGCGGTGCGTAAAGGTGCGCCGTTGTCAGTGACGGCGGGTAACTGCACGGTTGAGGGGGCGGGCTGCCAGTTTCAGGTAACGCTGACCGCAGGCCGTGCCGATGTGATCATCGCCGACGGTGGCGCTACGGTCAGGTCTTCGGACGGCCGGGTGCGCAAGCTGTGGTCGGGGCAGACACTGGCCAATGCCGGGGCCGCTGCCTCACGGGTCGGGGCCGCAGATGTCCGCACACAAACCGAATGGCGGCATGGGCGGCTGGTGTTCCGCGATCAGCCTTTGTCCGAAGTGGTGGCCGATTTTAACCGCTATTCTTCTGATCAGTTTGTGATTGAGGATGCGCAACTGGCCGGACTGCGGTTGTCGGGCTCATTTCGCTATGACGGGGTCGAAGATTTTCCGGCCGCACTTGAAACCGTTCTTGGGCTTGAGGTTACCACAAACGGGCCGCACCGCTGGGCCATCCGTAAGGGCTGAAACCTCAGCCGGAAATATGAAATTTTTGCGACGGAGTGAGGATTGGTTAATCGGGTGCGTTCCTGAAGTTGGGCCGGGTTGATTGCCCTGTATCAGGAAAGACCACGATGACTTCTAACCGTTTCAAGCCATTTCTCATGACGTTCTGTGCGGCTGCCGCGTGCATGGTGGCGCCGCTGTCTATGGCGCAGGCGCAAACTCCGGTCGCGTTCGCCATTCAGGATCAGCCCCTTGATCAGGCCCTCATCGAATTCGCCCGCGTCGCCAATGTGCAGGTTCTGTTTACGCCGGATATGGTGCGCGGTAAGCGCGCTAACCGGGTCAGCGGCACCTTGCCGGCCGACAAGGCTCTGAACGCCCTGCTTAACGGCACCGGCGTCGGTATCAAAAGCGTCAGCGCCGATGGCCGCACCTTCTCGCTGGGGGCCACCGCGGTCGCCGAAGAAGAACCTGAACTGGTAGTCGTCACGGCGCTTAAGCGCTCATCCGCCATCGCCAGGGTTCCGGCGGCGGTGGTCGCGATGAATGCCAGTGAAATTCGCGAACGCGGCATCAATGGCGCGGACGGTCTGGTTGACGAAGTGCCGGGTGTTTCCATCAACTATTCGACCGGCGGCACGGGCTATGGCCTTTTGAGCATCCGCGGCATCGGCGGGGCCGACGACTATAAGCCCAATGGCTCGCCGTCAGTGGCCCTGCATGTCGATGGCATCTACCAGACCTCGAACGCCTATGTCGGCATGCCGTTGTTTGACCTTGACCGGATTGAGGTTCTGAAAGGCCCGCAAGGCACGCTCTATGGCCGTAACACGACCGCAGGCGTTATCAATGCCATCACCAAAGGCCCGTCGGAAGGCTTTGACGGCTATGCCGATGTCCGCGCCGGTAACTATGACTATACCCGCTTTGAAACGGCCTTCGGCGGTAAGGTCAGCGAAAACTTCGGCGTGCGTTTAGCTGTCATGGCTGAAAACGGCGGCGGCTTCATGGACGGCGAAGGGGCGGGCACCCTGGCCGGTTTTCGCCCCAGCGTAGGTGGCGTGGTGCAGACACAAGTGCCTGCAGTCACCGATCCGGGCAAGCGCGAAGGCTTTGGCGATAAGGATATGGTTGCCGCCCGCGCCACCTTTTCGTTTGATTTCGCGCCTGAGACCAATCTGACACTCAAAACCTTCGCCAGCCGTGACCGCGGTGACAGCCGTCAGTATGACCGTCTGGCCCGCGCTCAGGACAATACTCAGTTCAATGCCGGTGAAAACGCCGATCCCTATAGCTTCTATTCGCAGAAATACTTTACCCACGCCTATGATATCCGCGGCCTGTCGGGCACCCTGACGCACCGCCTGAAGGACAATCTCAACCTGACCGTGGTCGGCGGCGTGCAATCGACCGACCGCACTGACGGCGGCAATGGCGATGGCTCACCCTATCCCGGCTATGAGTACGCCTTTGATGAAACCCTGTCTCAGGCCTCACTGGAAATGCGCCTGAGCGACGATAACGGCGGTAAGTTCGACTGGATTTTGGGCGCGTTTTACCTAAGCGACTCGGCTGATTTTGACTCGACCTGGACCAGCTTTACCGTGCGCTCAGTCTACGACAACAATCACGAGCAGCGCCGTAACTCCTTCGCGCTGTTTGGTCAGGGCGATTACAATGTCACCGATAAACTGCGCTTGTCGGCAGGTCTGCGCTACACCCGCGACACAGTCGATTACAAGGGCCAGAACATCGACCATAATCCGTGGGGCATCTCGATCTACAACACGACCTTTGCCACGGTCAGCGGCTTTAGCTGGGACCGGAATTTTGAGGACGACAACCTGTCGGGGCGTCTGACAGCGCAATATTTCATCAGCGACAGCCTCAATGTGTTCGCCTCGGCCTCAACCGGCTATCGCGGCGGCGGATTTGACGGCACCTCGATCATGACGCTGGAAGAAACCCTGCCGTTTGATTCAGAAACCGTGACCGCCTATGAGGCCGGTGCGCGCTGGTACAAAGGCCGCTTCCGCGCTTCGGCAGATGTCTTTGCCTACAGCTTCAAGAACCTTCAGGCGACGACCCGTCTGGCCAATGACACCAATGGCCGCACCAACGTGGGTAAGGCCGAAACGTCGGGCATCGATCTGGCGGTCGGGGCGCGTCTGTTTAACGGTGAGACCCAAAAGCTGGATCTTGACCTGTCGGCGGCCTTCCTGGAGTCGGAAATCACCGAGTACCAGTCGCGCCGTGCGGCGGATGTGACGGCCACCGTTGGCGATCCTTTGCCGGGCGCACCGGATGTGACGGCGAACCTAAGCCTGACGCATCGGGTGGCCTTCAGCGGCGGCTGGGATCTGACCTCACGTCTGACGGTGGCGCATCACGGCGAAGAGTCCAATCGCCTGAACGCTCTGCCCAATAACACGGCGGAAGCCTATACCCTGACCAATCTCCATATTGATCTGGCCTCACCGGCATCATGGTCAGTCTATGCCTATGGTAAGAACGTCACGGATGAGGTCTATTTCCCGGAGAAGAACGGGGCCTCGCGTCTGGTGGGCGCGCCGGCGACCTATGGCCTGGGGCTGCGCTACAGCTTCTAGTCCAAGGGTAATGTTGCATAACGGCGTCCCCTCCTGACGGAGGGGGCGCCATCACTGTTTTCAGGAGAGGCTCATGTCTGTGGATCGCCGTACCGTTATTGCGAGCGGACTGTTTGCCGTGTCACCTTTGAATGCACTGGCGCAGTCCAATGTGCACTGGGACGGCATTCCGCGTCTGATGCAGGGGCCGGTGCTGGGGTGGTGCTCTGGCACAGAAGCTACGGTCTGGACGCGCGCCAGCGGCGCCTGTGCCGTGTCGATCCAGTACGACAAAGACCCGCGTTTTTCGGCGGCAAAGACGACCCCCGCCCTGACCGCAAACGTCGATGATGACTTCACACAGGTGCATCGTCTTACCGGCCTGACACCCGGTGAAACCTATGCCTACCGCGTGCTGATCAATGGCAAACCCAACCCCGATGAGGTGGGATTTGAGCCGCATCGCCTGCGTACCGCGTCCTCAGAGCCCGCGCGGTTTCGGATGGCCTTTGGCTCATGTGCCCGTCGCGCCCGCTATCCGGTGCAGCCGATCTGGAAGGCAGTGGAACAGGCGCAGCCGGATCTGTTTATCTGGGCGGGCGATGCGGTCTATGCCGACAGTCCCGATCCATCGGTGGTGGCCGAAGAATACCGCCGTCAGCGCGATCTGCCTGAAATCCGATCGTTTATGGCTTCGGTACCGCAACTGGCGATCTGGGATGATCACGACTATGGCCTGAACGACCATGATCGCCGCCATCCGCACAAGGACGGTGCGCTTAAGATGTTTAAGCAATACTGGCCCAATCCGGCGGCGGGCCTGACCGGCGTGCCGGGGACGTTTTTCAAGCATGGCTACGGCGGCGTCGATTTCTTTTTTCTTGATGTGCGCTATAACCGCGACCCTAATATGGACCCGGACACACCGCAGAAAACCATGCTGGGTAAGGCGCAGTTCGATTGGTTGCTGGCGGGTTTGCGCGCCTCCAAAGCGCCATTCAAGGTGCTGGTTTCGGGTTCAGGTTGGACGGACTCAAAGGCAGTAGGGGCGGATTCGTGGGCCTCATTTACCCATGAACGTGACCGCCTGTTTGGCCTGATCATGAAGGAAAATATCACCGGCGTTATCCTTTTGTCCGGCGATACCCATTTCGGTGAGATGAACTGCCTGCCGTGGTCAGATAAGGGCGGTTATGACCTTTATGAATTCGTAAGCTCACCTCTGGCGCAGGACACCGAAGACCTGTTTTTAGATTACCGGCCCGTTTTGCGCGTGCGGCAGGCTTACCCTAAGGATGTCAATTTCGGTGTGGTTGATTTTGACCTGTCAAAGCCCGATCCAACGGTGACCTTTGACCTGAGGGACGAAGGCGGGCAGTCGGTGTGGGCGCCTGTGACCGTGCGGGCCTCAGACCTCAGACCGGGGCAGACCTCATGGCCTGAAAAACTGGATAAGGTATCTCAGTCGCGCTGGCAGCGGTTTGTCACCACAGGGCGATATTATTGATCCCGTGGTGATGAACTTGCCAGAACGGTGATAAAGGCCTAGTTTAGTGACATGATATTGACTCGCAAACAGACATGGAAAGGCTGGACGACCCTGTTGGGGATCGGCCTGATGCTGTGTCTGATGCTGGCGACGTCAGTGAATGCGGCGGATAATCTGAGCCATCTGGGGCGGGCTGTCGCCCACGGCCAGTCGGTGTTTACGGTCGTTGAAATCGACGACCACCACCATGAGCCGCATCTGTCATCCACCTCAGTCCCCTCGACCTCACCGGAAACGCCTGATCATATTCATCCCGATATCTGCGGGGTTTATCTTTTGTGTGTTGCCATCCCGCAAGTCAGAGGCATTACGCGTGTTGAACAGGTGAAGCATACCGCACGCATTTATGACCGTGTGCCTGAGGCCGTGATCCACGGACTGGACCGACCACCGAAATCTGATCTCTGGGCCTGATTGAACCGCGTAAGGGGTTAAATGCCCTTTGCGTCTGCATCTGCTTAGTTTTCAGAAGATATATTCCCATGATATTCACTATTCAACCGGCGCCGGTGCGCCGCAGGGGCAGGCGTGTGGCCGCCCTGCTGTTCGGCGCCTGCCTTATGGCGTTTAGCGGCGTAGGCCATGCCGAAACCCTTACGCTCAATGAAGCTTTAAGTCGCGCCAGTGCCCATAGTCCGGTCTTGGCGGCAGGTCTGGCCCGTGAACAGGCGGCGCGCGCCGCTGCCGATCAGGCCGGTGTGAAGCCCAATCCGGTTGTCGGTTTTGAGGTCGAAAACCTGGCCGGCTCCGGTAATTATTCTATGCTCGATACCTCGGAGACGACGGTTTATTATGAGCAAAAGATAGAGCGCGGCGGCAAGCGTCAGGCCCGTGCTGCGGTGGCCCGCACTGAAATAGACGTTGTGCGGCTGGATACTGTCATCGCGCAACTTGACCTGATGGAGGCCGTGGAAAAAGCCTGGGTGGCGGTGCTGGAAGCCGACGCTGAAATCAATCTGGCGCAGGATCGGCTGAATATCGCCCGCCAATCCGAAGCCGAAGTGATGCGCCGGGTCAAGGCCGCGCGCGATCCTTTGTTTGCTGGCTCTCACGTACAGGCACTGACGGCACAGGCCCGGCTTTATCTGGACAACGCGCGCCTGAAATCGGCGGAGGCGCGAAGGAACCTTGCGGCCTATTGGGGCGAGGGGGGCGTTGACGTTAGCGGGCAACTGGAAAACCTCAGCCTGCCCACGGATGATGTGCCGCCAGAGTCGACCGTCGAAATGCAGCGGCTGATCCTGATGCGGGAGGTCATGACGGCCCGTCTGAAGTCGGAAATGACCGCGTCGGTTCAGGATATCAATGTGCGCGGCGGCGTGCGCTATTTCAACGAAGGCCGTGATGCGGCGTTTGTCATCGGCGGATCTATCCCTTTGGGACGCTATGACACCAACAGGGGCAATATCGCCAGAGTGAAAGCTGAGCGGGCAGCCATCGAGAGCGATATAGAGGCGGAGCGGTTAGCCCATCTTCGCGAACGCGCTCAGGTTCTGGGGCGGCTGCATATGGCCAGGGCCGAGGTCGTGCGCATCGACCATGACATCCTGCCGTTAGCACGTAAAACCCTGACGCAGGTGCGCGAAGGCTTCGCCCGTGGCGGCTTTAGCCCCAGCGACGTCACTCTGGCGGCCAATGCTCTGGCCGACGTACAGGCGCGCCGCCTCACCCTCTTGACGGCCTTTCATCTGGATATGGCCACGCTCAACCGACTGGATGGCCGCCATGCCGGCCTCGTCGCCCTTAAGGATTCCCAATAATGACAACTGTTAATCGACGCACCCTGATGGGGTTTGTCGCGGCCTGTACCCTGATTACGGTGACGGCCTGCGGTAAAAAGACGGCCCCTGATGACCATGACCACGAAGGTGGAGAGCACGCAGACGACAGCGCTGAATTTGAGCGCGGCCCGCAGGGGGGGCGGTTGTTGAGGGATGGCGACTTCGCCGTAGAAGTCACGATCTTTGAGCAGGGTGTTGAGCCGGAATTTCGGGTCTATGCCTATCAGAAAGGTAAACCCGTTGCGCCGCAATCGGTGACGCTGACGATTGAACTGACGCGTCTGGGCAATATTCGCAACAGCTTTAAGTTTGCGCCGCAATCCGGTTATCTGCGCGGCGATGGCGTGGTGGCTGAGCCCCATTCGTTCGATGTTAAGGTCGTGGCGAACCATGCCGGTAAGGCCCACACCTGGGCATATGCGTCGTATGAAGGCCGCACGACGATTTCGGCCGAGGCCGCGCAGGCTGGTGGCGTGGTAACGGATGTTGCGGGGCCAGTGGCTATCGATGAACGGGTCGATATTTCCGGACGGGTAGAACTGACCCCTGAAGGCAAGAGTGAGGTGCGGGCCTGGTATCCGGGGCGTGTCATGTCGATAACGGGCCGCATTGGCGAGACGGTGCGCAAAGGACAGGTTCTGGCGCGGGTTGAATCAAGCGAGAGCCTGCAAACCTATCCCATTCCCGCACCGATGAGCGGTATTCTGATCGAAAAGAATGCCAATGTTGGCGATATTACAGGTGAGCGGCCCCTTCTGGTCATTGCCGACCCGACGAAGCTGCACGCCGAGTTCTTTATCTATCCGCGCGATGCCGAAAAGGTTCGCGTGGGGCAGGCGGTCGAAGTGCGCAGCCTGTCCGGTGAAACGCGTCTGCACGCCGAGGTCGAAGCCATTTTGCCGTCGGCTGATATGACCACTCAGACCTTGCTGGCCCACGTCCATCTGCCGGCCTCAGCTTCGCAGACCCTGCGCCCGGGCATGGGGATCGAGGGGGCGTTTTCGGTCAATAGTGTCAATGTGCCTTTGGCCGTTAAAACCAAGGCCCTGCAAAGGTTCCGTGACTTTACGGTCGTCTTTGTCAAGGTTGAGAACACCTACGAAGTCAGGATGCTGACCCTTGGCCGTCAGACGCCGGAGTGGACGGAAGTTTTGGGCGGGCTTGAACCCGGCTCAACCTATGTCACCGACGGTGCCTTCCTCATTCGTGCCGACATCGAAAAGTCCGGCGCGAGCCATGATCACTAAGGGGGAGGATCAGATGACAATTTCTAAAATGCCTGTCCTTGAGCGGTTGATTTCCGCTGCCATCACCTATCGCTGGTGGGTTCTGGCGCTGGTTCTGGTATCTGCGGGCATTGGTATCTGGAGCTTTCAGCGCCTGCCGATTGATGCGACCCCTGACATCACCAATGTTCAGGTGCAGATCAATACCGAAGCCGCCGGATTTTCACCTCTGGAGACCGAGCAGCGCATTACCTATCCGGTTGAGACGGCTCTGGCGGGGCTGCCCGGCCTTGACCATACCCGCTCCTTGTCGCGCTACGGCCTGTCTCAGGTCACGGTTGTCTTCAAAGACGGTACGGACATTTATTTTGCCCGTCAGATAATCAATGAACGTCTTCAGAGCGCCAGATCGCAACTGCCGCCGGGCCTGACGCCGGAAATGGGGCCGATCGCCACGGGCCTTGGCGAAATCTTCATGTATACGGTCGAAGCGAAAGAGGGGGCACGCAAAGCCGATGGCTCCGAGTGGACCGCCGAAGATTTGCGCACGCTTCAGGACTGGGTGATCCGCCCGCAACTGCGCAATACACCGGGAGTGACCGAGGTCAATACCATCGGGGGCTTTGAGCGTCAGTACCATGTGACCCCTCTGCCGGATCGGTTGTCGGCCTACGGCATCACCCTGTCGGATGTTATTGCGGCCATTGAACGTAACAACGCCAGTCAGGGCGCGGGCTATGTCGAACGGTTCGGAGAACAGTATCTGATACGGGTAGGTGGTCGGGCGGAAACTATTGCTGATCTGGCCTCTATAATCGTCGTTAATCGCAGCGGTGTGCCGGTCAGGGTGGCAGATGTTGCAGATATCGGCATGGGCCAGGAACTGCGCACCGGGGCGGCCACGGAAAACGGGCAGGAAGTCGTGCTGGGCACGGTCTTCATGCTGGCTGGCGAAAATAGCCGCACCGTGGCGCAGGCGGCGGCTAAAAAACTCGAAGAGGCCAGTAAGGCCCTGCCGCCCGGTGTGGTGGCGCAAGCCATATATGACCGCACGGATCTGGTCGAACGGGCTGTGCACACGGTGGAAAAAAATCTGCTGGAAGGTGCACTTTTAGTGATTGTCGTTCTGTTTTTGCTGCTGGGGAATATTCGGGCCGCACTTATTACGGCGGCGATCATTCCCTTTTCGATGCTGCTGACCATTACGGGCATGGTGCAGACTAAGGTGTCGGGCAATCTGATGTCACTGGGGGCGCTGGACTTTGGTCTGATCGTGGATGGGGCGGTGATCATCGTTGAAAACTGCCTGAGACGGTTTGCCCATGCCCAACAGCTTAAGGGCGGGCTTTTGACCCGTGAGGAGCGCTTTGCCCTGACGGCGCAGGCGACCAGTGAGGTGATCAGGCCGTCATTGTTTGGCGTTTTGATCATCACTCTGGTCTATGTGCCGATCTTTGCGTTGAGCGGCGTCGAAGGCAAGATGTTCCACCCGATGGCCATTACGGTGGTCATGGCCCTGACGGCGGCGCTGATCCTGTCGCTGACCTTCGTGCCTGCCGCCATTGCCCTGTTTGTCACCGGCAAGGTGCAGGAAAAAGACGGCGTGGTGATGCGGACCAGCCGTAGTGTCTACGAAAAGGCCCTGACGGTCGCGCTAAACCAGCGTGGTCTGTTTGTCGGCGGGGCCGTGGCTCTGGTGGTGATTGCTGGCTTTGCCGCCAGCCGTATGGGGTCGGAGTTCATCCCCAACCTCGACGAAGGCGACATCGCCATGCACGCGCTGCGCATACCCGGCACCAGCCTGTCGCAGGCGGTCGAGATGCAAAGCGTGCTCGAAAAACGCCTCAAGTTGTTTCCCGAAGTTGAACGCGTGGTGGCCAAGATCGGTACGGCGGAGGTGGCGACTGATCCCATGCCGCCATCGGTGGCTGATACCTTTATTCTGTTGAAAGACCGCAAGGACTGGCCTGATCCGCGCAAACCCAAGGCTCAGTTGGTGGCGGAAATGCAAAAGGCGGTCGCTGAAGTGCCAGGTAATAACTACGAATTCACCCAGCCCATCCAGATGCGGTTTAATGAATTGCTGTCGGGAGTGCGCGCCGATGTGGCCATCAAGGTTTACGGCGATGATCTGGAGACCCTGCTGGCGACGGGGAATAAGATCGAAGAGGTCATCTCCCGGATCGAGGGGGCTGCCGATGTGGGGGTTGAGCAGGTGACCGGCTTGCCGGTGCTGCAAATCACCCCGGATCGAAATGCTCTGGCCCGGATGGGGCTGAATATTGCCGATGTTCAGGACGTTGTTTCAACCTCGATGGCCGGCACTGTGGCGGGAGAGATTTTCGAAGGTGACCGGCGCTTTGATATTGTTGTCCGCTTACCCGAAAATATACGCGCCAATATTGATGAGGTCGGGCGTCTGCGCATTCCGCTGCGTGATGGGGATGGCCGCACCACCGGCTTTGTGCCCTTGCAGGATGTGGCACGGATCGAGGTTGAAACCGGCCCCAACCAGATCAGCCGCGAAAATGGCAAACGAAGAGTGGTGGTGTCGGCCAACGTCCGGGGGCGCGACCTGGGCTCATTCGTCACGGAGGTTCAGCAAAAGGTCGGTGCCGAGGTTGAGGTGCCCGCCGGTTACTGGATCACCTATGGCGGTACGTTTGAGCAGTTGATCTCGGCCGCTCAGCGTCTGCAATGGGTGGTGCCGATGACACTGGTGCTGATTTTTGGCTTGCTGTTTGCGCTGTTCAGGTCGGTTAAGGATGCGGCCATCGTCTTTTCCGGTGTACCGCTGGCCCTGACCGGCGGGATTGCGGCCCTGATGCTGCGGGACCTGCCGCTGTCGATTTCGGCGGGGGTGGGCTTTATCGCCCTGTCCGGGGTGGCGGTGCTTAACGGGGTGGTGATGGTCACCTTCATCCGCAGCCTGCTGAGTGAGGGTAAGTCGCTGGACGCCGCGATCTTTGAAGGGGCTCTGACACGTCTGAGACCGGTGCTGATGACCGCACTGGTGGCCAGTCTGGGCTTTGTGCCGATGGCGCTGAATGTCGGTGCCGGAGCGGAGGTGCAAAGACCACTGGCCACGGTGGTGATCGGCGGGATCATCTCATCGACCCTGCTGACCCTGCTGGTGCTGCCGGCCCTTTACCGGATGGTTCATGCCAGATCATTAGGTTTTCAGGGGAAAACATAATGATCTGGGTTATCTTTAGTCCCTCGCCGGGCGGTGGCTCCGCCACCTTGGCCGCCGCCTCAATGGCGGCTTGAGCGGAATGATTCATTGAAAAATCATTCCGCGCTAAAACAGCCAGCGAATACCGGCATTAAGCGAGAGGCTTTCCGGCTTTTCGCCGTTGCTACGGGCAAAATCAGCGGTATTCCCGAATTTGCGCTCATACCGAAGATCGATGTAGGGGGCAAACCGGCGGCTGAATTCGTAGCGGGTTTGCACCCCTATCTCCGCCGAGGTCAGGCCGGTGCCAAGGCCGGTCAGGGCATCCTCTCTGGCGTTCAGATTGACCTCGGCATAGGGCTGCATGATCAGGCGATTGGTTAGCAGCCACTCGTTTTCCTGACGCAGACGCGCACTGACCGCGCCATCGTCACGCATAAACAGGTGCGCGCCGGTTTCAAAGAAATAGGGGGCAAGGCCCTCCACTCCTACTGTGAGGTAGGTATGGCCTTTGGGTTCGGCATCATACCTTACGCCGATTTGTCCATCCCAGAAGGTGGCGATATTGCGGCTGTAGAGCCCCCAGACTTCGGCGTGTTCAATGTCGCCGTCGGTGAGTTCTCCCTCACTGATAAGTTTGAGCTTGTGGGTGTCACCGCCGATCCAGGCGTCAATGTCCCACGATGCGGTATCAGCGCTTTTGGTGCGTCCATAATCGGTCTCAAGCCGGACCGCATGATAGGTCGCGCCGACATGATCGTGGGTGGCGTTTTCAGCCGCATAACTGAGGCCGGGCAGGGCCATCAGGGCCGCGATCACAAGAGGTTTAGTCATGATGGTCATGGCCGGCCTCCTTATGAGCGGAGGACGCCTCAGAGGGGGCAATCGTCCCCTGTTCATGGACGATAAAGCTGGTCATCATGCCCGACGACATATGGTACAGCAGGTGGCAATGCAGGGGCCAGGTGCCGACTTCATTGGCGGTCAGAAGCACCGAAGCCCTCTGCCCTGGCGGGACAATCAGGGTGTGTTTATTGGGCAGGCTGGCCGTGGATTGCCCGTTTTCGAGTTGCACAAACATGCCGTGCAGATGGACGGGATGGGCCATCATGGTTTCATTGATATAGATGATGCGCACCCGCTCATTGAAGGCGGTCTCAATACCATCGGCCGGATCAAAGGTCTTGCCGTTGATCGTCCAGATGTAGCGCTCCATATTGCCGCCCAGACGCACCGTAATATCGCGGGTGGGTTCACGGGTATCCGTCTGCGGTGTCAGGCTTTTCAGATCGCGGTAGCTGAGCGTCGTGGTGCCCTCAGGCGCGCCGGTTTTTGCCCAGCCGCTGTCGGGCAGATCCGACATATCCATATCCGGATCGTCGCGCATCATCAGTTCCATGTTCATATCGGTCATGGTCAGGATGGCGCGCGCCCGCTGAGCCGGAATGTCGCCGCGCAAGCCCACACGCGGGGCCAGGGTGCCCAGCGCAAAGCCTTCGCGATCAAGGGATTCGGCGGCAATCGTATAGGCCCTGTCATCCTTAGGCTCGACAATCACGTCATAGGTTTCAGCATTGCCAAAACGGAACTCATCCACTTCGACCGGCACGACGGGCTGGCCGTCAGCCGCGACGACTGTCATCTTTAGCCCTGGGATACGGATATCGTACATGGTCATGGCCGAGGCGTTGATGAACCTTAAGCGCACCTTTTCGCCGGGGGTAAATATCCCCGTCCAGTTCTGATCCTTGGTCAGTCCGTTGATCAGGAAATGGTAGCCCGTCACATCGGACAGGTCGGACGACAACATGCGCATCCGGCCCCATTCGCCGGAGGTTTTGAGCGCTTTGGAAAAGCCCTGCTGGCGAACATCCCTGAAAAAATCACCAAGCGTGCGGCGATTGTACTGATAATATTCGGAGGACTTTTTAAGATTGCCGAGAATTTGGCCGGAGGTTTCGCGGCTGAAATCCGACAACAGCACGACATAATCCCGGTCGGCCCTGATCGGATCCGGCCCCTTGGGGTCAATGATAATGCCGGCATAAAGCCCTTCCTGTTCCTGCCCCAGAGTATGGGCGTGATACCAGTAGGTGCCGGATTGACGAATCTCAAATCGATAGGTGAAGGTTTCACCGGGCTTTATGCCTTTAAAGCCATTATAGCCGGGCGCGCCATCCATCAGGCCGGGCAGCAAAAGCCCATGCCAGTGCACAGAGGTCGCCTCAGTCTTCATGGCGTTTTTGACGTGGATGACCGCGTCATCGCCTTCGGCAAAGCGCAGCACCGGCCCCGGAAGGGTGCCGTTGACGGTGATCTTGCTCAGTTTTTCACCGGTGATGGTGACGTCCTGACGCGCGATCGTCAGGGTATATTCGCGGGTTTCAGCGGTCGAGGTGGCGGGCATAAGCGCCAGCCCCCACACCAAAAGACCCGCAAGAATTGCGTGTTTCATATGATGAGTCCAGATAGCAGATAAATCAGAAAACAGATGGATCTATTCTGATCAGGCTCTGGGGGGACGCTCCGGCGCGTCAACCATAAGGCCGTGCCCATGCGTGTCGTCACGGAGCGGCAAAGCTAAGCTCGCCCCATAGATCACCGGCGCGCCGTCAATCCCCGATCCGATCAGGCCGGTCGTGGCCGGACAGTGGGTAAGGGCGCAGTCGCAGGCACCGGCACAGTCAGATACCGGTTTCACGGGCGCGGTATCTTTATCGTGGCAGGCAGCGGCGTCCTGAGCCACCTGATGAACCGCGGCCTCAGGTGACGTCATATGCGCATACGTCGTCGAGGACATTGCCACCAGGGCAAACATCACCAGACTAAGGAAACCGGAAAGGCGCTTCGACATGATCATATATTAGAGCTATCCTGCTGTTTGGGAAATACATATCGCACGCGAACTTAAAAAATAGATTGTCTGATTTCGCGGACGCAGGTGTCTATATGGCAGCATCGTGGAATTTGGCATCATGTCGCACCTTAAGGACATTCTTGATAAGGCCCGCCGGGTGATTGTCCGCAAAGGGACGGCGCCTCAGGATGCGGAGGACATTGTTCATGATGCCTATCTGCGGGTGCGTGAATTTGAACGGCGTGAACAGGTAAAGTCAGAAGAGGCCCTGATTGTGACAACCGCAAAAAACCTGGCTCACAACCTGCGCCGCAAAACCCTGAATTCCCCCGTTATGATTGCGGGAGACCATGTGCCTGTGGCCGTGGATGACCGGCCCGCCGTTGACGATGTGATGCTGGCGCAGGAGCGGTTGCGCCAGCTTGCCGACGGGCTGGGTCAGCTTTCGGAACGCTCCCGCCGTATTCTGCTGAGCCGCCGCATTGACGGCAAAAGTTTTAAAGAAATTGCCGCCGAGGAAAACATGACGGTGGCGGCGGTCGAAAAACAGGTCGCCAGAGCCACGCTGGAGCTTTTGAAATGGGTGGGCCAATGAGTGATGTCCTGAAATCGAAGGTTCATGCGGAGGCATCTGTCTGGGTCGCACGCCTGCACAGTGAGGCGCGTACCCCCGCCACCGAAGCTGCCTTTTCGGAGTGGCTGCGTCAGACCGAAGGGGGGCGTGAGGCGTTTGACGAACTGACCGGCGTTTGGGAATCCCTGCCGGGGGCCGCGCGGATATTACAGGCTCAGGACATGCGGCGCACAATGCCTGCGCGCAATGTAAAGGCGTGGCGCGTAACGGTGGCTTTGGCGGCAGGGTTGGCCGGACTTGCGGTACTGACCGGAATCTGGGCGGCAGACCGACCGCAGATCTATGATACCGGGCGCGGCCAAACCCGCACGGTGACCCTGGCCGACGGCTCGGTTCTGGTTCTGAACACCGGCACCAAGCTTGAGGTGCGGTTAAGGCCGTGGGCGCGTGATCTGCATCTGGTCGCCGGTGAGGCGCGTTTTAATGTCGCCCCTGAGGCTAAGCGGCCCTTTACCGTGACGACCGGCAAAGGGCGGGTGACCGCACTGGGGACTGCCTTTGTGGTCCGTGATCTGTCTGAGGCCACGTCGGTGACCCTGCTGCATGGACGGGTCGAGGTCGGCACGCCTTTGAAGCCGTTCCAAAGCGTACAGGGCGCGGTGATACTGGCGCCGGGGCAGAGGGCCATAGTCTCAGGCCGTGAACGGGTCATTGTCGATCAGCCTGACATTGCCGCCGTTACAGCCTGGGAACAGGGCAAGGTGGTGTTTTCCAATACAACCCTGATGGCGGCGGCGCAGGAGATGAACCGCTATGCGACAAAGCCGATAAAACTCAAAGGATCATCCGTGGCTGCGATCCGTGTTTCTGGCGTGTTCGGCACACAGGATGCGGCTGATTTTGCGGTGGCGGTTGCGCGGCTGAATGACCTGAAGGTGCGCGATAGCGGGCAGGCGATTGAGATATCAGAATAGACGGCAAGTCGTGATGAGGGGGCGTGGTAAAAACACCGCCCGTGTCTAAAATGACTGTCCGAGTCTGGCGCTAGGGTTTTGCTACGGTTATCATCGTGACTAATTAATCACCGGTGGCAGCAGGATCACCGGGCAGGTCGCAGGAATGGACTCCAGAATAGTGAGTGCGCGAAAACGTGCGAGGCGGATCGTAGTGCCAACGGTTCGGGCGCTTATGGTTTGGACCCTGCTGGCGGCAGGGGCCGCTCAGGCGCGCGAACGTTTTTACCTGCCGGCACAAGCCCTTGACAAAACGCTGACGGAAATCGCCAGAACCGGCGGGGTGAACATCGCCTATTCACCGGAACTGGTATCGGGCCTGAGGGCTCCGGTGATCCGTGAGGCGTCCTCTGACGCGGCGATAAAAAAAGCGCTGGACGGCAGCGGGCTTCGGATTTCGCGCACACCGGCCGGAACCTATCTGATTGAGCGGGAAATGGCACCGCCGCCCGTATCTCCGCCGCTCATGCCGTATGAGGGTGACGCGCAGGGCGTGGGCGAAGAGACTATCCCCGAAGTGATCGTCAGGGGCTATCGCAGCAGTTTGAGTCAGTCGGCCAGGGTCAAGGCCGGAGCATCGGGGATGCTGGACAGCATCGTCGCCGAAGATATCATGAAGTTTCCGGACAATAACCTGGCCGAGGCCGTGCAGCGCATATCCGGTGTGGCCATCACCCGCGATCAGGGCGAAGGGCGCAGCGTCTCCGTGCGCGGGCTGGGGCCGGAATTTACCCGCGTCCTGATTAATGACATGGAGGCTCAGGCCAGCACCGATGGTCTGATAGGCGGGGTCAACCGGGGGCGCGGGTTCGATTTCAATGTCTTTCCGACCGAGCTATTCAGCCGGATCGATGTGCGCAAAACCACTACGGCGGATGAATCGGCGGCCTCAATCGGGGCAACCATTAATCTGGTGACACCAAAGCCGTTCAATTTTGCCGACCGGGTTGTGTCGCTTAATGCTCAGGCCGGTTACAATGATCTGAGCGATCGCAGCGGCGGGCGGATTTCGGCGCTTTACAGTCGTAAGCTTATGGGCGGTAAGCTGGGGGTGCTGGTGGCGGTGGCGCACACTTTTAGCCCGCGGGAAATACAGGGCGTTAACAGCGGCGGATGGAGCACGGCGGTGGCCGATGGTGGCTTTTGTGCGCCGACTGTGGGCACAGGCGGCCTGTGCGATGTGCCCGCCGCCGATTTCACGAAGGCTGAGGCCGCTTACGGCGCGCTCAACCGGCCGGATGTGTTTCATCCGCGCTTTTACCGCTATACCCATCTGATCGGCAAGGTGGAGCGGACCGGGGCTATCGCCAGTCTGCAATGGCGGCCCCGCCCGTCCAGCTATTTGTCTGTCAACCTAATGGCCGCCCGCTATGCCACGCAGCGCAGCGATTATTTTCTGGAGGCTATCGGGTTCAGTCGTGGTGCGACGCAGGGTGGCAAGCCGGAAATCGTGGCGCGGGATGTGTTCGTTGATCCGCAGGGGGCGCTTCGGGCCGGCACCTTTGATAATGTCGATGTCCGCTCCGAAATGGTCGTCGATAATTTCACCACGGATTTTAAGCGCTACTCGGTCCTCTACAAAGAAAACGTCAGCGACAAATTCCGGTTCGATCTGGCCTTTGCGGCGTCGCGGTCGCGGTTTGATAACCGTGAGGATCTGGCCGTGCACATCGACCGGTTCAATGTCGATGGCTACAGCTTTGATACGCGGGAGCACGGCCTGCTGCGGCCGGATATAAACTATGGTTTTGATGTTGCGGACGCTGGCAACTGGTACTTCGGGCCGGTGGTGACTCAGGCCGGCGGAACGGGGGCGGCCGGGCCTGAGATCAGGTTGCGGCCCAATGGTGTGCGTCATGATTATGATGTCTGGAAACTGCGCACCTATTACGATCTGTCATATCATATGCAGATCGGGGCCGGTCTTGAGGTCAATCGTTATAAATACCGCTCCGAAGGTTCCCGCCTCACTGAAGGAGAAAGTGGCTATCCGGCACCGGACACAGACCTTAGCGCACTGACCAAAATCTTTTGTGGCTTAAGTTACATCAATCCGCCGGGGATGAGCCCGCGCTGCTGGCGGGTGCCGGATGTGGCGGCTTTTGTGGACTATTATGACCTCTATTCCGGCACAGGGCGTAATGCCCTGTCACCTTCTGCGCCGTCGGCGCGGGCACTGAATCAAGCGGTGGATGAGGATGAGGTTGCGGGCTATCTCAAGCTGAAGTTCAGGACAAAGCTGTTTCAGCGGACTGTATTTGGCAATGCCGGGATCCGGGCGGTCAGCACCCGCCAGGACAGCGATTTCTACCTGACCCGAAGCGCGGGCGGGGCCGCAAACACCTACATGTCATCTGCCGCGCGCCGCTATAACGATGTGCTGCCGTCGGTAAACCTGATGATGAAGTGGAATGAGCAGACATACCTTAAGACGTCGTGGGCGGAGGTGGTGGCCAAGCCGCCTCTGGCCGCCATTGCGACCGCAACCACGGTGGAGGTGAGCGGCGGGCGCCGCCAGATTACAACCGGTAATCCGAACCTTGATCCCATTCGGGCTACCAGTTTTGATGCCAGCTATGAATATTACCCCGGCGGGGGTGGCCTGATGTCGGTGGCGCTGTTTCACAAACGCTTTCACAATTACATTCAAAACCGCACCTATATAGCGCGGTTTTCAGATACGGATCTGCCGCTCAGTCTGATCGAAGGCACGGGCGTGTCGGCGCAGGATGAATTTTCAGTCGCGCAATATGTCAATACACCCGGTGGTCGGCTAAGCGGTGTGGAGCTTTATTATCAGAACCGGCTGTCCGGGCTCAGCCCCGCCTTACATGATTTTTGGCGCGATTTCGGGGTTAATCTGAACTACACCTATGTCAACAGTTCGCTGGAGTACCTTACGACCAACTATGTGTCCCCGGCGCTGATTTCTGCAGACCTTACCAACGTATCGCGCTCATCGTACAATGCCACGCTTTATTATGAACGCGCCCGTTTTGAGGGGCGGATATCCGTCAATTACCGGGACGAGTACCTGACCAGTGTGCCGGGCTCATACGGGGCCGATGCGGGCGGGATCGAAGCCGCGACCTATATCGATGCGGCGTTCACCTATCGCCTGACGCCCAGACTGGCCCTGACGCTGGAGGGGCTTAATCTGTCGAATGAGCCCAATGTCACCTGGGACAAGACCGATGCCCATCTGGTCGGGGATGCACGCTACAGCGGCCGCCAGCTTTATGTCGGTTTCCGCTACAGCCGTTAAGGCCTGTCGGGGTGTTGCGCACCTGCCTGAGATAATTTCCATAAATTTTGTCTGATTTTCCATCCCCGGATGTCTTCTGAGATGAAGGCACTGTTCGCCGGGTTGCGCCGTAATGTGCCATTCAGATGTGCAATGAATTATTTTATTTATACCGTGCAATACTAAAGTATTGTTCGTGTATTGTTGTGTTTAAATTTATAATTTAAACAGTTGTTATCGTGCAACACTGGTTTAATTTGCATAAAATGAGATTCGTTATTTTCATTTACTGCCTTGCAAAACGAAATAGGTTAGCGCTAACATTGTCGAATATACGATAATTTGCGTATTGAAATTACAAATAGTGTCGCCAATGCTTGGTGGTGCGAAAAGTTCGATACAAAGCGAACGCGAAAACAACAGGGAATGCCAAATGAAAATCAAAAGGGAGGCGCACGCAGGTGCGCGCGGGATATTGCTGGCCGGAATTTCGGCCGGTGCGCTTATGATTGCCACCGGTGTCATGGCGCAGGAAGCCGCACCGGCTGCACCGGCTGACAATGTGACCGAAGTGGTCGTGACCGGCTACCGGGCCTCATTGCAAAGTGCGCTGCGCAGCAAGAAGAATGCTGATGTCATCATGGATGCGATTGACGCCGAAGACATTGCCGATTTCCCGGACTCGAACCTGGCTGAATCGCTGCAGCGTATCCCCGGCATTTCCATCGACCGGGACAATGGCGAAGGCCGTACCATCAGCGTGCGCGGTCTTGATGGCGGCTTTAGCCGGGTGCGTATCAACAATATGGAAGCCCTGTCGACCAGCGGTGCCAACAATGCCGACGGCAGCCCCAACCGGTCACGCTCGTTCGATTTCAACGCCTTTGCGTCTGAGCTGTTCAGTTCGGTGCGGGTGCGCAAGTCCTCATCCGCCGAAGCCGACGAAGGTTCGCTGGGCGCGACCGTCGATCTGATCACCGGGCGTCCGTTTGATTTTAAGACCGGCGCCATCGCCTTTTCGGCGGAAAATTCATACTATGAGAACAGCGGCAAAAGCAGCCCGCGCGTGACCGGCCTGTTCTCCCGCCGCTGGGCCGACGGGCGTCTGGGCTTTCTGGGATCGGTCGCCTGGGCCAAGCGGTCGTCCGAAGACGATAACTATGCCCGCAGCCCCGGTGGCGTGGAATATGTCTATCGCTCAACAGACTTCACCGGTGACGAACTGCCGGGGCGCGCCGGTTTCGCGGCTCCGACCGGGACTGTATTTACCGCGCTGATTCCGGCGCCAGCTAACGTCACGGGGGCCGCACTTACGGCCTATAAGGCCAATCCGGCCAACTATTATAATCCGGTCGCCAATCCTCTGGCCTATGCGGAACTGACCGGTTCCGATCCGGCGGCCTATGCCAAGCTGCATCCGAATTGTGCGACGACAACGTCCCAGCCAGTGGCAAACCTGACGCCCACGTCGCCCGGCTGTAACGATTCCCTGATCCGCTTTCCGGCTCTGGCCTCTGTCAGTCAGCGCAATGTCGACACCGAGCGTTTGGGGATCACCACAGCATTTCAGGCGCAGATCACCCCGCGTACCCGCCTGTCGGTCGATTTCCTCTATTCAAAGTTTGAGAGTGAGAGCACCAATTACCAGTTGGGTGCCGTTGGCCTGAACCGCAACAACACCAATGCGGCCTATGCCTTTGGGGCCAACGTGCCGACCGCCACCGCACGCTCAGGCACCGCCATGACCGATGCCCAGCGCCGCGCCCTCTATCCCGGCGGGTGTTCGTTCGCGGTCGAAGATGCGCTCAATGCCGGTTATGATTGCGGCCAGCAAATTTACGGCACCACACCGGCGGCGGGCTATACCTACAGCCTTAACCCC
The DNA here is from genome assembly GCF_028550435.1 of Asticcacaulis machinosus. GTDB lineage: Bacteria > Pseudomonadota > Alphaproteobacteria > Caulobacterales > Caulobacteraceae > Asticcacaulis > Asticcacaulis machinosus. The sequence goes on from NZ_JAQQKV010000003.1 coordinate 40,204, forward strand.
AAAAATCTCGATCCGTATGAATACTACACCAACGTCAATTCCCCCGGCTATGCGGGCCCTGCGGCGACCTTGCCGTTCCGCGGCGATCTGATCGGGCGTCCGTCGACCAAGGTTCTGGCCGCAGAAGTCGAAGGCCAGAATGCCACCTATCTTGAGCTTTCCAATGTCGACTGGCGTTCCGGCGCTGACCGGGGCGTCTATACGACCGAGTTCTCGCAGGTGTCGTTTGAACTGACCCATCAGTTCAGTGAGCGCCTGTTTGGTAAACTGGCCGTCGGGGCATCGAAATCGAGCAATGACCAGCACGGGTATCTGGTCGAGTTCAATCGGCTGGATGCGCAGGAAACCTACACCTGGGATCAGCGCAATAAGGATTCTTTGCCGGTGTTCGATCCGGGCTTTGATGCGGCCAATCCGGCCAACTGGGGTATCGTCAAGGGGCTGTCGGCCATGCGCCACTACCGCAGCGTCACCGAAAACGAATATGCGGGTTGGAAAGCCGATTTCAGCTACGATCTGACCGAGCATCTGACCTTCAAATTTGGCGCGACCCAGCGCAAATTCGACTTCTTTACCCAGAACTGGACGCGCGGCAGCGATATCGTCAATCCGACCGAAAAAGAAGCCGGCGTCAGCGTCGCTTCACTGGGCAACATCGTTGAATTCGGGCAGGGGCTTGATCTTCAGGAAGGGACGGTCACCAGCTTCTTCGTGCCCAATCTCGAAGCCTTCGATGCGACTTTTGGCTTTATGTGTGATTGCGTCAACGCATATGGCGACTGGCGCATTTCCACCAAGCGCGGCCGTGCTGCCTACAACGTCTCTGAGAAAAACGACTCGTTCTATGGTCAGTTAGACTTCAAATATGAGGTTCTGGGCGGGCGTCGTCTGTCCGGTAATATCGGGGTACGTCAGGCCAAGACCGAGATCAACTCGATCGGTCAGAATACGGTCGGCCGCATCGTTACCGGCCATAACGAATATACTGATACCCTGCCGGCGGCGAACGTCACCTTTGAGGTGTTTGAAAACCTCTATATCCGCGCCGCCGCCGCCAAGGTCATGGCCCGTCCGTCGCTGGGGGTCTTAAGCCCGCAGATCACCGCGATCAATATCCCGTCCGGTACGGACCTGTCGGCCTATGGCACGCTCTCGGTCGGTAATCCGAAACTGGCGCCGTATCGCGGTAAGTCGTTTGATGTCTCGGCGGAGTGGTACTTCACTCAGGGCGGTCTGATCAGCCTCGGCTGGTTCCGCAAGGAGATCGATTCCTTCCCGCAGACGATTTTCTATGAAGGGGCTTTGTCTGAGTTCCTGACCGACGAAGAGCGTGCGGCCTTAAAGCTTCAGTTCCCCGGCCTGACCGGCGGCGATGTCAACCGTCGGGCCTGGATCGATAATGACGGTCTGGTTCAGGCCCGCCAGATGCGCGACACACCGGGCGGTTATCTTGAGGGATGGGAGTTCAGTTATCAGCAGGATCTGACCTTCCTGCCGTGGTATTTCAAAAACCTCGGTGTCCAGTTCAATATGACCAAGCTGGAGTCTGAGTTCCAGTACCTGATCGATCCGGGCAGTGTCACACCGGGTACCGGCGTGGTGACCCGTCCGGCGACCTGGGCGCCGGGGCCGTGGCTGGGGTCTTCGCCCAAGGGGATGAATTTCACCCTCTATTATGAGACCGAAAAGTTCAATGCCCGCGTTTCTGTCGCCAAGCGTGATGAGTTCTATAAGACCTATCCGATCGGCGTCGGAAGCTGCGATCCGGGGCTTCAGGCCAATGGTTCGGCCTGTAACTCACCGCTGATCAATGAGTTCGGCATCACCGACGGCACGACCAATGTCGATATGTCGATGCGCTATGCACCGATCAAGCGGGTAAATATCACGTTCGAAGCCCTCAATCTGACCAATGAGACCGGACGTCAGTACGCATACACCGACCCTGCGCTGACCTCCTACAGCTCAACCGGTCGGAACTTCAGGCTTGGGTTGCGCTATAAGTACTAGTGTCCTGAATCTGAAATTCGCCTCATGGCTATATCAAGCTTTAGCGAATTTCAGATTCAACAGGACACTAGTAACTAACTGAATTCTAGTATTGTTTTGAAATCAAAGTTCGCTTTGTACTTGATATCAAAATGATGCGAACTTTGAATTCACGATACTGGTGCGCTCATCTCTGGCCGTCCTCTCCTTCCCGTTGGGGCGGCCTTCTTCCTAAACTACGCGCGAAAATTGCTGACCATTTAACGTGCGGGCAGGTTGTGTCGTCATCCCGATCGCAACCTGCTCTTTTTTAGGTTAGGCTGCGTGCGAAAATTATAAAATACAGGGCGTGAAATCATGAAAACCTTTCGCACGATGGCTTTGACTTCGGTTATGCTGGCTGCACTGACGGCACCGGCAATGGCACAAACGCCTGCGCCTTATCAGACGCAGACCCTGACCCCGCAGGCGCGGGCAGAAGATATCGTGTCGCGCCTGACACTTGAGGAAAAAGCGGCTCAGATTCAGAATAATGCGGCCGCTGTGCCCCGTCTGGGTTTGCCCGCCTATGAGTGGTGGAATGAGGGCCTGCACGGGGTGGCGCGCGCCGGAGAGGCGACGGTGTTCCCGCAGGCGGTGGGACTGGCCGCGACCTGGGACACGCCGCTGATGCAGCGCGTGGCTGATGTCATCGCCACCGAATTTCGCGCCAAGAACCTTGGGTTTCGCACAGCCGACGGCAGCACCAAGCGCTATCAGGGCCTGACCGTATGGTCACCCAATGTCAATATTTTCCGCGATCCGCGCTGGGGGCGGGGACAGGAAACCTATGGCGAAGATCCGCACCTGACCTCACGCATGGGCGTGGCCTTCATCAAGGGGCTGCAAGGGCCTGATCCGGCTCATCCCAAAACCGCAGCGACCGTAAAGCATCTGGCGGTCCATTCCGGCCCCGAAGCCGACCGCCATTTCGACGATATTCACCCGTCGAAGCGCGATGAGATCGACACCTACCTGCCCGCGTTTCATGCCGCGATTACCGAAGCCCGCGTCGAAGGGATCATGTGCGCCTATAATGCCGTCAACGGTGTTCCCGCCTGTGGCTATACGCCCTATATGCGCGACCGTGTGAAAACGGAGTGGGGCTTTAAGGGGCATATTGTTTCCGACTGTGCCGCGATTGCCGATTTTTACCTGCCGAAATCCCATGCCTATGTCAAAACGCCGGAAGAGGCGATCGCGGTGGCGTGGAAGGCCGGAACCGACCTCAACTGCGATTTCGTGTCTAACAAGACTTTCGATCCGCAAACTACGGTCAATGCGGTCCAACAAGGTTTATTGAGCGAGGCGGTGCTGGATCAGGCCCTGATCCGCCTGTTTGAAATCCGCTATCGTCTGGGCTTACTGGATCAGCCCTATACGGGGCCGTTTGCGGGTATCAAGCCGACCGATTACGACACGCCCGAACACCGCGCTCTGGCGCTGGAGACGGCGGAAAAATCGCTGGTGCTGCTCAAAAACGATGGCCTGCTGCCGTTTAAGGGTGATCCGCGCCGTATCGCCGTGATCGGCCCCAATGCCAACAGTGTTGAGGCGCTGGTCGGCAACTATAATGGCACACCCTCAAAGCCGGTCACCATCTATGCGGGCCTGAAGGCGCGCTATCCCAATGCCGAGGTGACCTTTGTCGAGGGCACCGGCTGGGTCGCGCCACCGCTGGAGAATGTGCCGGACAGTGCCTTTTGTCAGGACGCGGCCTGCGCCACGCCGGGCCTGAAACTCGAAGACTTCAGCGGCCCCAAACCCGAAGGCACACCGGTCGCCACGTCCACAGTGGTCAATGCCCAGTATCGCTGGGGCTGGCCGACCCGTCAGGCGCGTGAGGCCTCCGTCCGCTGGAGCGGTTATGTCCGCCCGACCGAGAGCGGCGGTTACCGTTTCCGCTACACCGGTGATGCCGGATACCGGGTCTGGATCGACGATAAGCTGATTGCCGATGTCTGGGATATCGCCTGGCCGACGTCGGATACGGCTGTGCCGCTGGAGGCCGGTAAGACCTATAAGATCCGCATCGAAGCCGCGCAAAAGGGCGAACGTGGCGATCACCGCCTGCAATGGAGCCAGCCCAGCGCCAATGACACCAAGGCGATGGCCGCGGCGCAGGATGCCGATCTCATTGTATTCGCCGCAGGACTTACCGCCCGTCTCGAAGGCGAGGAAATGAAGGTGCTGGCGCCCGGCTTTGCCGGTGGTGATCGCACCAGCCTTGACTTGCCGGAGCCGCAGCAAAAATTGATTGAGCGCCTGCACGCGACGGGCAAACCGGTGGTTCTGGTGCTGATGAGCGGCAGCGCCATGAGCGTCAACTGGGCCGATAAAAACCTGCCCGCTATCATTGAGGCCTGGTATCCGGGCGGTGAGGGCGGCCATGCGGTCGCCAAGCTCATTGCCGGTGATTTCAGTCCGGCGGGGCGTTTGCCGGTGACATTCTACAAATCCGCCGACCAGTTGCCGCCGTTCAAGGATTACAGCATGGACGGCCGCACCTACCGCTATTTTGCCGGTGAGGCGCTCTATCCCTTCGGTCATGGCCTGAGCTATACGACCTTTAGCTATGGCAAGCTCAAACTGGATCGCACCAAGATCAAAGCCGGTCAGCCGGTGCGCGTCAGTGTCGATGTGACCAACACCGGTAAGCGTGACGGTGATGAGGTGGTGCAGCTTTATGTGTCACGGAACGGTGCCGATGCGCCGATCCGCGCCCTGAAAGGCTTTGAGCGGGTCGCCCTCAAGGCCGGGGAGACGAAAACGGTAAGGTTCATGCTCGATGCCAAGGCCATCAGTGTGGTCACAGCCGGTGGTGAGCGGGTGCTGGACGCCGGGCCGGTCGATGTGTGGGTCGGAGGCGGTCAGCCGGTATCCGACGTTGCCGGGTCAAAGGCCACGCTCACCGTGTCCGGCACCAAAGCCCTTAGCGCTTTCTAGAGCGGAATGATCTCTACTGGAATCATACCCCTCAAGCCGCCACCCCGGCGGCGGCCTAGGTGGCGGGGCCACCGCCCGGCGAGGGACTAAAAAATTCAGATCATTATGTTTCTATCAAAAACATAATGATCTGAGGGTAAAGCCGAAAGCGGCTCAGGCGGGCGGAATTCGGGCGGGGAATAACCACTCGTGAATATAGCCTTCATGCCATGCCAGGCTGAGATGATGCCTGGCGGTATTGATCGGTATGAAGGACATCAGGAAATGGCCGGCCAGTTTCAGGCTCACCCACAGATTTCGGCCAAGTCCCGGAGTGTTGCCCATCAGGTGTGCCTCACGCCGCTCAGTAACGCCTTCCCAGAACATGCGTTGCTTGGCCCATTTCAGGGTCAGGCGATCCGCGGGAATTATGCGCCGGATGGCCATTTCGGCAAATACCCACAGCCGCCAACCGTTGGCGATGATGCGGTTGACCATAATGCGTTCATCGCCGCTCAGCAACAGGTCGCCGTGGCGCCCCAGGGTCATATCGTGCCCTCCGACGGTGATGGCCACATCGCGGCGCACCATAAGGTTGGCGCCGGTGACCATCGGATTGAGGGTGCAGTCGCCTTCGCGCGAGGGGTAGGGGTAGATCAGGATGCGCCAGGCATCGGTCAGATGTGATGTGTCGCCATCGAATTCCGGTATCACCGGCCCGCCGATGATGGCGCAGTTTTCCGGCACGTTGTTTATGGCGTGGAACAAGGCCTGTACCCAGTCATCGGAGATCAGGGCGTCATCATGGATAAACGCCACCCATTTACCATGTGCGCAGGCCAGTGCCAGATTGCGGGCGCGGGAGGAGCCGGAGATATCCAGCCGGACCAGCCGCACGCGGGCGGCGTTTGACCCCGGCATTTGCGCCGTCTCTATCAAAGCCTGAGCGTGCTCGGCATCAGAACCGCTGTCGATGATCAGTAACTCATTGCGCTCAGGGTCCAGTTGCGGGCGCAAGGCGTTGATCAGTTCCGCAGCCTTTTGGGAACGGTTGTTTGTGGTTATAGCAATCGTGATCAGGGGCTGGCCTGTACCCACCGGATTGGCCGCCGTATCACTGATTAACCGGAAGTTGCCACCCATCGCTTACTCCCGGCCTTTACGCAAAAATCGGTTCGGCATCAGCCGACAGTAGCGGCCAGACGCGATCCTTATCCGAAATCACGCTGACCGGCACCGGCCAGTCTATACCCAAAGCCGGATCGTCATATCGCAAACCGCCTTCGGCCGACGGCGTATAGGGCGATGACACCAGATAGCTGACTTCGACATCATCGGTCAGGGTCTGAAACGCATGAGCAAAGCCCGGCGGCACATAGAGCTGATGACGGTTTTCATCCGTCAGTTCAAAGGCCTGGTGCTGCATATAGGTCGGTGATGACCCGCGCAGATCGACGATGATGTCCATAATCGCACCTTTGAGGCAGCGCACCAGCTTAGCCTCGGCGGCCTCTCCGCGCTGAAAGTGCATGCCGCGCAGCGTGCCTTTTTCTTTGGAAAACGACGTATTCTGCTGAACGTAGCGGGTGATCAGGCCATGAGCCGCAAATTCGGTCTCGCAATAGGTGCGGGCAAAAAAGCCGCGCTCATCGCCGCGTTTTTGCAACTCGATCAGCCAGGCGTCTTTGAGGGTGGTTTCGTGAAATATCATTGGGCGGCTCCGGCTATGGCCATTTGAGGCGCGAACATAGCCTCCTGCTCGGCATAAAGCTGATCGATCAGGCGGCCCGACGGCAGGTCAAGGTCATCAAAGGTCAGCGGTTGATCCTTGGGCACAGACCGGCGCAATTTGGCCCCCAGCGCCAGACCGATCGGGATCAGGTTTTCACGGCGGATGACATCGATGTTTTCAGCAACGCCATAAACTTCATAGCCACCGAAATCTTCGACCGTTTCACCGACCTCAAGGTCTTTTTTGGCCAGAGCGATAACGCCCACAACCGGCCCGGCCTTTGGGGTGAGCACAGGATCATCAAACAGAACTGCCCGCGCTACGGAGGTTGGCACCTCGAAATGGCAGAGGTGGTAGGGGGTGTAGAAACAATAGTAAGGGCCTGTGCCGAGCTTATAGAGATTCAGATAATGCTGCTGACGGGCATTGTCGATCGTGCCCAGCACAAACACGCCGGGGCCGGGGCGGGCGCCCACAACATAGTCAACTATGCCTTCACCGCCTTGCGCCAGCACGCGATCCAGATGCTCGGCAAAGGCGCTGACGGTGTCCTCCAGCGGCACCAGCGGGGCGCCGGGATTGCCGCCGGAAAAATCAGGGCCGACCATGCCGCGTTTTGCCACCGTCATGCCGGTGGCGTTGGCGACAATGGCCTGCTCGAACGAAATCTTGGTGCCGTCGGCAAAGGAGGCCACCATCGCCGGTTTCTGCCCCCACTTTTCGGCAAAGGCCTTTTGCGTGGTCGGATTACGGTAAGGGTCGTGCAGGCCCTTGATATTGCCGCACAGAACCGGCCTGACGCCCAGACCTTCGACGAAGCGCACCAGATTCATCTGCACGCCCGGCTGATCCCCGTCCGAGAACGAATAGACCACGCCTTTGGCATCGGCGCGCGCCTTAAGGATCGGGCCGATGGTGCCGTCCAGTTCGGCATTCATCTGTACCACATGCTTACCGGCTTCGATGGCGGCCAGCACCACATGGGCGGCGTATTCAAGCGAGCCGGTCACCTCGACCACAGCATCAATGCCGTCAGCGGTCGAAAGTGCGATGGCGTCGGTGGTGGCGACCGGTTTGCCCTCACGGATCAGGGCTTCGATTTCGGCTTTGGTGGCCGCAGTTTCTGGCTCAACCCCGGCCTCACGATAGGCGGCAAGGGCCGGATCGAGGTTGCGGTTGGCGACGCCCGCCAGAACCATGCCAGGGGTGGCGGTGATGATTTTCAGCGCTATGCCGCGGCCCTGAAAGCCCGCGCCGACCAGGGCAACGCGGATCGGTTTGTTGTCAGCGTGACGTTTTTTTAGGGCGGTATCGACGATGATCATGCTCAGTCTTTCCACACCTTCCAAGGGGCCTTGCCCGACGACCAGATCCCTTCGAGGGTCATCTTGTCACGCAGGGAATCCATGCTCTGCCAGTAGCCGTGGTGATGATAGCTGGACAATTGCCCGGCCTCAACGATCCGGTCCATCGGAGCTTCTTCCCACATCTGGTGATCGCCATCGATGACGCTAAAAATTTCCGGTTCGCACACAAAAAAACCGCCGTTGATCAGGCCGCCGTCATGGCTGCCTTTCTCGCGGAAGCCGCGTACCTGGGTGCGGTCATCTGACAGGGCCAGCGCCCCGAAGCGGCCGGGTTGGGTGACGGCGGTGACGGTGCACCAGCGTCCCTGAGCCTTATGGAACTCAAGCAGTTCGGCAATATTCACATCGGACACGCCGTCGCCGTACGTCAGGCAGAAGGTTTCATTGCCCAGATGAGCCTGAGCGCGCTTGATGCGGCCTGCGGTCATGGTGTCGGGGCCGGTGTCGAGCACGGTGACGCGCCAGTTTTCGGTGCGGGCCTCCAGCCAGTCGACCTTGCCGGTGCCCAGATCGATGGTGAAATCACTGACCATCGACTGATAACGCAGGAAATAGTCGCGAATAAACTCGACCTTATAGCCGCCGAGGACGACAAAATCGTTCAGCCCGTAATGGGCATACAGCTTCATGATGTGCCACATGATCGGCTTGCCGCCGATTTCGACCATAGGCTTTGGCCGGATGCTGGTCTCTTCGCTCAGGCGGGTGCCAAAGCCCCCGGCCAGTAATGCCACTTTTACCACTATTTTCCCTTTGCGGTTTTTTGAGCATCCCCGGATGACTAAGGCTTATTGGGGTGCAGCTAAGGATGGGAACGCTTATACTGATGAATTGTGGGCCCAATTGTGGACTGCGTATTTCAGGATTGCCACTCAAGCGCCATGTTCAGACGGTTTTGCGATATGTGCCCCTGAAGGACTTTCAGGCGCATAAGCTCGGAATTGCGGAACTGGCTATCCTTGAAGTTCATGCGGGTCAGACCCTCGATCAGGTTCTCGATCGAGTGTTTCAGGCTGACCTGCGGCTGATGGTTCGGGGCCAGTGTTTTATAAAGGTCGAAACAGACCTGATAGGAGCGGCTGTCGGCGGGCGCATCCAGATTGATTGAAACCTTGGTGCCGGGTACGGCTTCGGATACGGCCTTGGCCAGATCGCGCACCTGATAGTTGCGGTCGTTGGAGCCGGCATTGATGGCCAGATACTGCCCGCCGTTGTCGGCGGCGCGGGTCGCCGCCCAGTCGATGGCGCGGGCCATGTCCGCCACATCGATCAGCGGCCGCCACGGTGAACCGTCGGACAATACCGTGATTTCCCCTTGCGACAGGGCGCAGGCCACAAAGTCATTCAGCACCAGATCGAGACGCAGACGATCCGACATGCCGCAGGCTGTGGCAAACCTAAGCGAGGTGATCACCATATCGGTGTCAAGCGCGGATAGTTCCCCTTCGGCACCGATCTTGGACTTGGCATAGGCGGTAATCGGATTAAGCGGATCGGTCTCACTGCGCGGGCCACCGGCGGCAATGCCGTAGACGCTGCAGCTTGAGGCAAAGACGAAGTTTTTGACGCCAGCCGCAGCGGCGGCCTTGGCGATAGACACCACGCAGCCCTGATTGATGTCAAAGGTCACGGCTTCAAACTGATTGCCCATCGGATCATTCGAGATGGCGGCCAGTTCAACCACCGCGTCATAGCCGCTCAGGCGCTCCGCCGACAGGGTGCGGACATCGCCGTAAAACTGCTCATCCAGCGCCCGCTCCGGCAAGGTCACGCTGCCGGTCAGGCAATGGGCGAAATAGGCGTTGTCAAACCCGTGCAAAACCGCATCAGGATGGGTGGCGCGCAGGTGACGCACCACGGCAGGGCCGACATAACCCATGTTTCCGGCAATTAAAATTTTCATTTGGCACCAACCCCTTCGCGCCTCTAGGTAAAATGGATCATTTCGCGACAATTATCAGGCGCGAAAGCTTTAATTTATGTGCAATGCAAAACTCATACCTGACATGACGCAAAATGCTTCAAAAACCCTTAAATAACAGTGTTAAGGATTTCATATTTCCGCAATTACCGATGCTTTGTCAGTTCTGGCGATCATGTGGGTCACATAATCAGCCAAAGCCAGCGCCGACGTCATGCCGGGGCTTTCTATGCCCAGCAGGTTAATCAGGCCATTAATGCCGTGACGGTCCGGCCCTTCGATGCGAAAATCCGGCATGGGCTGATCAGGGGCGTGTATCTTGGGGCGGATACCGGCATAGTCGGGTATCAATGCGCCCTCAGGCAGACTTGGCCAGTAGCGTCTGATGGCCGTGGCAAAGGCATCTGCGCGGGCAGGATCAACTTTCAGATCCTGATCATGGGCCACCCATTCAACATCCGGCCCGAACCGGACACGACCGCTCAGGTCGATCGTCGCATGAACGCCAAGACCGGCGGCTTCGGGCATAGGATAGACCAGCCGCTTGAACGGCGCGCGCCCCGACAGCGAAAAGTAATTGCCCTTGGCAAAATACTGAGGGCAGGGCGGGGCATAGGCGCTCAAGCCCTGAAGCAGGCGCGGCGCTCCGTGGCCGGCGGCATTGATCACCCGGCGCGCCCTAAGCGTCATCGGATCGGCACCGCCCGTTTCAATGACAAAGCCATTGGCCTCAACCGACCAGCTTACGACCGGTGTACCGCACACCAGTGTGCCCCCGGCATTTTCAAAATCCCCCAACAGGGCCAGCATAAAGCCATGCACATCAATAATGCCGGTAGAGGGCGACAGGTACCCCCCCACACAGACCACTTCGGGCTCCAGGGCATGAGCCTCATCCGCGGATAGCCGGATCAGATCGTGTACGCCGCTTAAGCGGGCATTTTCGGCGATAGCTTCGAGTTTGGGCAGTTCCGCCTCGGTGGTCGCCACCAGCAGTTTACCACAGGCGTTAAACTCAATGTTGCGGCTTTTGGCATAGTCATAAAGCTGGATGCGGCCCTCACGGCAGAGCTTAGCCTTGAGAGAAGCCGGCGGATAATAGATTCCGGCATGGATAACTTCGCTGTTGCGCGAAGAGGTCTGGGTGCCGAAATGATCTTCGGCTTCCAGAATAAGCGTTTCGTGTCCGCGCAAGGCCAGTGCGCGCCCGACCGCCAGACCCACCACACCGGCACCTATGACAACTGTATCAAGCTGATCCATAAGCGTGTCGTTTTCCCTTTATGTGTTCGTCTGACCGTATCAATAGCAATGCGGGTTTCAACTTTTATGCCACAGGCTTAGTGAGTATCGCCGTATTTATCGTTCAGGCGAATGAAACCATTCATCAACAGCATGGATATCAGGCCAGACTGTCGGCTATAGTGGCAACTTTATCAGGGAGAAAAATCATGCGTTTGCACTGTGTTTTGGTATCGCTGGGCCTGCTGGCGGCCGGCGTGGCTCAGGCGGGCGAACTACCGCCGATGGTGGTCGTCGATGAGGCTAAGATCGAAAAGGTTGAGCCCAATCCGCACGGCAAGATCGGCCTCAGCACGTCCTACCGCATCAGCGATCAGGCCCCTAAGCGCAATATGGAGTTCCGTAAGCGCATCCTGCATGTCGGCTCGGCCATCGGCCTGCATCCGATCAATCACGATGAAGTCTATTATGTGCTGTCCGGCACCGGTGAAGTGACATCCGACGGGGAGACGAAAACCCTGACCTCCGGCATGGCGGCCTATCTCTATACCGGCGCCAATGTCGGTATTAAACAGGTTGGCACAGAGCCGCTGACCCTGATTATTTCCTACCCGCTGGCTGAGCGGACGAAGTAGGCAAGCGCATCCCAAACGAAGTTCGGCGAAGCCAAAAAGTGTGCATTCTTAGTATCTGGGGTTTTTGGATAAGATGCGCGACAAAAATTAAGTGCCCGGCTTAGTATAGGGGACGGTGGCAAAGAGTTGCCGTTCCTGAGCGCGCGGATCGTTTTCGATGTGTGGCGACTGATCGACGATCAGGGTCGCGCGGTTGGTCAGTTCATAGCGCGGCCACTCAGGGATCAGGGCATTTTGCGGATTACCGGTACGGGCAAACTGAATGAGCATAGTGCTCAAAATATCGGCCACCTTTTGTGCCGCCGCGATCTGCTCCGGCGTCGTGCCGACACCCGCTTCCGGCACATTGATATTGTCAAAGATCAGCCCGATATCGTAGCCATGATAGGCCCCCAGCCGTCCGCCATGCAGGGGCGAGCCGAAATCAAGCTGATACATCCAGGTCGGGGTAGATTTAGCACCGCGCGCTTCGGCCTGAATAAGGTGCGGGCGCCAGCTTCGACCCGCCGTGGCCGCGGCGCGCAAAACCTCGGTCGGGGTCATATCCGGATACCATTGCCGGTAATGGGCGATGACATATTCGGGTGAGATATCGACCAGCATTTCTTTGGCCAAACGCGCCGGCAGATTATCCCACGTCGTGTCGTTGGCAATCATAGTGCCGCGCATAAAGGCGGCCGTTTCATGGAGGGTGTTGCCGATAATCAGCGGCACCTGCGCCGTTTCCTCCGGCGCATCGGGGTAAAACGGATGGCGGGACAGGGTTTTGAAATCAAGCGTGGCCGCAAACAGCACCTTATCGCGGGCCACGATCGGGTCGGGCGTATCCAGGGCCTTGACCAGAGCCTCAACCGGCAGGGTTTTCAGTTGCGACACCTGATCCGGCGTTAGATTAAGCGTCTTCAGATAGGCCTCGGCCCGGCGGGTGGCATTGAGTGGGGCTGACGCCGTGACATGCTGGCCGCTCATGGTCAGGCACTGACGGTACAGGCCATCGGCGGCACGCATGGCCATAAGGCCGACGATCTTGCCGCCCCCGCCCGATTGCCCGAACAGGGTGACATTGGACGGATCGCCGCCAAACTCCGCGATATTGTCACGCACCCACGTCAGCGCCTGAATGATATCGAGGTGGCCGACATTGCCGGAATAGTCGAAATCCTCATCACCGATTGTCGCGCCTAAACGCGCGAAATAGCCATAGCCAAATACATTGAGGCGGTGGTTGAGGGTAATCACCACCACATCGCCGCGGCGGGCCAGATTAACACCGTCATACAGCGGGGATGACCCGTCGCCAGAAGCATGGGCGCCGCCGTGCAGATAGACCAGCACCGGACGCTTGCCGCCGTCTTTCAGGGCAGGCGTCCAGATATTGAGAAACAGGCAGTCTTCGCTGACCGCACCTTTGGCGCTGCGTTGAGGGCAGGCGGGGCCATAGTCAAAGGCGTCGCGCACCCCTGTCCACGGTTGTGGCGGGCGCGGTGGCTGAAACCGATAAGGCGCTGTATCGGCCCCGTACCTTATCCCTTTGAAGACATGAATGTTGCGCTCGGTGCGGCCACGCACCCTTCCGAACAGAGTAGGGACGATCGGTGGGTTGGGGGGAGCCGATCGGGCCTGTCCGGAGGCTATGGCCGCACCGAGGGCGACCGCGCCCCCGATGACCTGGCGGCGCGGCAATTGCATCAGGCTGCGCTCTTTAGCGCGGAAGGCTGTACCCGTGCAATCAGGGCGGTCAGTTCGGCCATTTCGGCCTCATCCAGATCGCTGAGCGGCGTGCGCACCGGACCAGCGGGGCGGCCAATGGCGGTCATGCCGGCCTTGACGATCGAGACGGCATAGCCCTTACCTTTGTTGCGCAGGGCGATGTAGGGCATGACAAAATCACGCAGGCCCGCCAGAACCGCCGCCTGATCTTCGGCGCGCACGGCCTTATAGAAGTCGAGCGCCCAGTCGGGCAGGAAGTTGAAAATCGCCGACGAATAGGTGGTGACGCCCAGCTTGAGATAGGGGGCGGCAAAGGTTTCTGCGGTTGGCAATCCGCCGATATAGGTCAGGCGATCGCCCATGCGGGTATAGATGCGGGTCATCAGTTCAATATCGCCAACGCCGTCTTTGTAGCCGACCAGATTCGGGTTGCGGTCACACAGCCGCGCCAGAGCTTCGTCTTCGATAATGCCGTTGTCGCGGTTATAGACGATGACGCCCAACTTGGTCGATTTGCAGACCGCATCAATGTGGGCCTCAAAGCCGTCCTGCTTGCCGCTGATCAGATAGGGCGGCAGCAGCAAAATACCGTCCGCGCCGCTTTGTTCAGCCGATTGGGCCAGTTCAACCGCGATCTGGGTGCCGTAACCGCAACCGGCCACGACCGGCACCTTGCCTTTGGTTTCCTGAACGGCGGCGGCCACGACATTGCGCACTTCGGTCAGGCTGAGCGAAAAGAACTCTCCCGTGCCACCGGCGGCGAACAATCCGGCCAGCGGTTTTTCCAGCATCCATGCGCAGTGGTCGCGGTAGGGGGCTTCGTCAAATTTGTTATCGCTGTCGAAATGCGTAACCGGAAAGGACAACAGTCCGGTTCCGATTGTCTGTGCCATTTCCTTTGGGCTGATGCCTGCCATTACCGGCCTCCGTGTACTTAAATTTGATTTTTTGGGGTATGATTGCGGTCGCGGGACATTAAGACCTGACGCATTACCCGGTGACATCAACGCTAATGATCGGCTGCGCGCCCGTCCAAGCCAAAGGCGGTATCGATCAATGCGTGCAACGCAATGAACGGCGCAATCAAACCCTCCCCAAGCTCTCAAAACTATGTCTTACTGTCATCAACAAGGGGCCGGGTCGCCATCAGCGATACACGGCCGGTATGAATACAGTGAGAAAACCATGCCCCAGGATATTACCCGCGATGCGCAGGCGAAAAGCCGTGCTGCCGCCCCCACAAAACCCACGCATGTCCGTTACTGGCTGATTGCGTTTCTGTTTATTATCACGACTATCAATTACGCCGACCGGTCGACCTTTTCGATCGCGGGGGCGTCGGCGTCCGAGGCCTTGGGCCTGTCGCCGGTAGATATGGGCTTTATCCTGTCGGCATTTGGCTGGGCCTATGTGGCCGCCCAAATTCCCGGCGGGGCCTTGCTGGACCGGTTTGGCGTCAAGCGGGTCTATGTCGGGGCGATTGCCCTGTGGTCGATCTTCACAGCGTTTCAGGGCTTTGTCGGATTGATCGGCGGGCTGTCGATTGTCGGGTCGTTATTTGTGTTGCGGTTTCTGGTCGGTCTGGCCGAAGCGCCATCCTTTCCCGGCAATGCCCGCATCGTGGCGGCCTGGTTTCCGGCGTCCGAGCGCGGTACGGCGTCAGCCATTTTTAACTCAGCGCAATATTTCGCCCTGGTTGCCTTTGCGCCCCTGATGTCATGGCTGGTGCATGATTTCGGCTGGCGGGCGGTGTTTTACGTCATGGGTGCGCTGGGTTTGGTGGCCGCGTTTGCCTTTGCCAAATTTATCCAGAGTCCTGAAAAGCACCCGATGGTCAATGCCGGCGAACTGGCGATCATGAAGGACGGCGGCGCCGTCAGCATGGAGGCCAAGGCCAAAGGTGATAAGGCGGGTTTCAGCTTCGCACGCCTTAAGGTGCTGCTAACCAACCGGATGCTGCTGGGCATCTATCTGGCGCAGTATTGCATCAATGTGCTGACCTATTTCTTTGTGACGTGGTTCCCGATCTACCTCGTCAAGGAGCGCGGCCTGAATATCATGCAGGCCGGTTTTGCGGCGGCCGCACCGGCCCTGTGCGGATTTATCGGCGGGCTGGTCGGCGGGTTCCTGTCGGACTATCTGCTCAAAAAATCCGGCAATGTCAGCGCCTCGCGCAAAACCCCGATCTTCATTGGCATGACCTTGGCACTGTCCATCATTGCCTGCGCCTATGTCGATCAGGAATGGCTGATCATCACCCTGATGGCGGTCGCCTTTTTCGGTAAGGGCGTGGCGTCTCTGGGCTGGGCGGTGGTGTCGGATGTGGCACCCCGCGAATATATCGGTCTGGCGGGCGGGGTGTTCAACATGTTCGGCAATACGGCGGGAATCGTTACCCCCATCGTTATCGGCTACATCGTGGCGGCCACCGGATCGTTCGATGGTGCGCTGATCTATGTCGGTCTTCACTGCATCGTCACCATGCTGGCCTTTGGGCTGATTACGGGTAAGATCGAACGCCTGAAGATGTCGTGAGGTCTGAGCATTAGTATGAACCGTCGTCATTTCCTGCTGGGGGCCACGGCTGCGGCTGCCTTCACCACCTTGCCTGTCACGCGGGCTGCGGCCCACAGCATCAACACCCCAATGCCCCCGCCGGAGTGGGCCTTGCTGCAACGCGAGGCCTTAAGGGTTCAGAGCGAGGCGGTCGAATGGTTCTATAACCGCTATTTCGATGACCGCGGCTATTTCCAGTGCTTTGAGCGCTGGGGCGCCAATGACGGGCCGGACGATGCGATTGAGAACTGCAACGACTGGCCGCATCTTCATGCGCTGGGCGGGTCTGACCGGGTGCTTGAGCTTTACAGAAAGGCGTGGGAAGGGCACCTCAAGCAGTATTCTGAGCTGAAAACGGTCGAGACCGAAATTGCGCGCGACGGCATGTACTACCGCGAATTTCCGGTCATGAATGATTGGCAGCACCTGTCGGAAGGGCTGTCGGTGTTTAACCTGATGGGGCTGTCAGCACCACACGATCCGGCGTTTCAGGATCGCGCCCGCCGCTTTTCCGGCTTTTATACCGGCGAAGACAAGACCGCCCCCAACTATGATCCGCGCCGCAAACTGATGCGGTCAATGATCAACGGCTCAAAGGGCCCGTTGCTGCGCAAAGCCACAGCGCTCGACTGGGCCGGTGATCCGTTCGACCCGACCGGCTTTTTCATGGAGCACGGGGAGACGACCTATCAGGAAACGCTCGATCACTATGTCGAATATACCGATGTGGTCGGTGATAGCCCCTTAAATCTTCAGGCGACCAGTCTGGTCATGAATGGCTATATGGTGGCCGGTGAGCGCAAATATCGCGACTGGATCACCCGCTATCTGGATGCCTGGATCGAGCGCGCCCGTCGCAATAACGGTATTTTCCCAAGCTTCGTCGACCTGAAAGGCCGCATCGGCGGGCCGGAAAAAGCATGGTACGGCAATGTCTACGGCTGGAGCTTTTCGCCGGTCGATCCGGTAACGGGCAAGCGCGAAGACCGCAACCGCGTGCCGCGCGCGATTGTGGCCTTTTTGAACGCGTACCTTCTGACCGGCGATGACAAATATCTTCAGGTCTGGCGCGATCAGACCGACGCCATCAATGCGCAGGCGAAGATAGTCGACGGTGTGTCGATGGTGCCGACCATGTTCGGCAAAGACGGCCCCTATAGCTATAAGCCCGGCCCGTATCGCACTAACGGGCTCGATATCTGGTACATGTCAATGCGCCCAAGCGACTATGCGCGCGCCGATACCAACCATCCGTGGGTGCAATATCTGGCGGGCCAAAACGCCGGTTATCCGGTCACGGCCCTGCGCGACACACTGGAGACCGTGCGCAAGAAAATGGATACGCTGGGTAAGGACACGACGACCAAAGAGACCCGTCTGGCCGATGCGCTGCTGAAGTTCAATCCGGCGACGGTGACGCAGTTGCTGCACCTGATGTGCGGGGCGATCCATATTGCGCGGCCGACCTGGTCAAAGACGTCAGCACCGCAGGGCGGGGCGCTGCTCTATGCCCGCCTGCGTTATTTCGATCCGGTCAAACGCAGGGCCGGTATCCCCGAAGATGTGGCGGCTCTGGTCAGTGAACTAACCGATACCACAACGACCGTAACTCTGGTCAACACCCACCCGTTTCGGGCGCGGACTGTGACGATACAGGCTGGCGGCTATGGCGAGCATCAGTTTGCGTCGATGGATGTTGGGGCCACGAAAACCGCCATTGAGTCCAATCAGGTCACGCTGGAACTGGCCCCCGGCAGCGGGGCAGACGTCCGGTTCGATATGCGCCGCCATGTCAATGCGCCGACCCTGTCCCATCCGTGGGATCGGGTGTGATACCTATTATACCTCCCCAACACGTTGGGGAGGGGTGCCATGAGCGTATGCGAATGGTGGTGGGGGGCTTGCTTCCTTACGACAGAGGCCGTTGAACCTCTGCAAGATACCCCACCTTCCGGCCTTCGGCCTCCCTCCTCCCCGGCATAGCCAGGGAGGTATAGGCTTAAACCGTTTTGGGCGCGACTTCGGCGCACAAGGTTCGCACCGGCGTCAGGGCCGGATTGCTGTTGCCGCGACGCCAGACCATATAAAGCTCAACCGGTGTGGCGGGGGTGGTGGCAATATCGCGGTAATGGACGTCGGAAAATTGCAGGCTCATGGCTGTGCGCGGGACGATGGCGATCCCCAGTCCTGCGCGCACCAGCCCCAGCATGGAATGGATCTGGGTCACCTGCTGCACATAGTCCGGCGTGACCTTGGCCTCCGCAAACAGCGACAGCAGCATGTTGTGAAAATAGCTGGCCCCTTCGCGCGAATACATGATCAGCGGCGAGCCATCAAAGGCTTTCAGCGTCAGTTCCGGCTCGGTCAGGCGCGCATCGCCGGTCGGCAGGGCGGCCACCAGCCCTTCGGACACGACGCGCTCAGACTCAAACTCATTGCGCTCCAGCGGTTGACGCAGAAAACCGATATCGATCAGGCCGGTTTGCAGGGCTTCGACCTGCTGATTTGAGACCATTTCGCGCAGATCAAGCTCGATGTTCGGCAGCCGCGCCCGTGCCTGGGCCACGATCTGCGGCAGGAAGCTGTAGCCGGAGACGGCGGTAAAGCCGATACCAATCCGGCCGGCATCGCCCTGCGCCACCTTGCGGGCGGCAAGGGTCGCACTTTCGGCCAGCCAGACAATGCGGCGCGCTTCGGGCAGGAATACTCTTCCTGCGGGGGTCAGTTTTACGCTGCGGCTGGTGCGCTCAAACAGCGGCACGCCCAAGATGCGCTCCAGCACCTGAATCTGGCGGCTGAGGGGCGGCTGGGTCATGTTGAGCCGGGCCGCCGCCCGTCCGAAATGCAGTTCTTCGGCGGCGGTGACGAAACATCGTATCTGACTGAGTTCGAACATGCTTCCCTGCGGCATCCTATTTTGGAGCTTATTGGGGGCAAGGCTAACAAGACGGATGGGGGCTGGCAAGGACATGATCCTAAAAAGAAAAAAGGCGCGGCTGCCATCTATATGCAGCCGCGCTTGAGTTTCGCCGGGCCTACGGGGAGACGCCCGGAGATAGGGAAGAGAACACGATACTAAAAGCTAGAAGCTGTAACGCGCACTGAGGAAGACCTGACGGCCCGTATGGCTACGGACATTCAGACGGTTGGAGGCATCAACATACTGATCGTTGAATTCATCGGTCAGGTTGATGCCCTCCAGGCTGAGCTTCAACTTCGGCGTCACGCTATATGACGCCTGCATGTCGAAGTTCAGGGTTTCATTGGTACCGGCGACGCTGTTGCCGTCGGGGGCCGGAACGGCGGTCAGATAGCCCTCACGATAGGCCGCCGATCCGCGTACCGAGAATTTTTCGGTTTCATAGTAGATAGTGAAGTTGGCCGCATTCTTGGACAGGCCGATCAGGGTCTCATTGACCACGGCGGCATTGGCCGAGGTCGAGGTCAGATAATCGATGCTGGAATCGACATAGGTGTAGTTGGCCAGCACCCCGAAATTGGCCCAGAAACCGGGCAGAAAATCGAGTTGCTGCTGAGCATTGATCTCGAACCCTTTCAACTCACCGCCGGGGCTGTTGAACGGCTGGCTGACGTTGAAAATCTCGGTCGGCGACGTATTGGTCGGGGTCAGCAGCGACAGCGGCAGGCCCAGTTGATCAAACGGGATACGCTCGACTACGGTTTGTACGAAGGTGTCGATCTTTTTGTAGAACAGACCGGCGGCAAAGAGCGAATTGGGCGCCGGATACCATTCCAGAGACAGGTCGAGGTTTTTCGACTTGGTCGGTTCTATGTCAGGATTGCCGCGCGAATAGGAGTAGTTCGAGCCCTGGATAGAGACATTTCCACCGGGGGTCAGCCCTGAAATAGACGGCCGTGCGATGGTTTCGGCGGCACTGATGCGCAAGACCACATCGTCGGTCAGGTCGGCGGCCAGATTGCCCGATGGCAGGGTCATGTCGTAGCTACGCTTGGATTCTACCCACTCGATCTGGAGATTGGCACCCGAGCCGGTCGAAGCGTAACCCCCGGCATGCTGATCCGTCTTGACGTGACGCACACCCGCATCACCGCGCCACGGCAGGCCAAAGGCGTTGAACTTGAAATCGGCCTGTAGATAGGCCCCGGTATTGGCTTCGCGGACATTTATCCACTGGCCGCGCGCCGAGGAATTGGCCGTGCCGGTCAGGGCGTAGATGCCGCAATTGCAATAGATGTCGTACTTTTCGGCAAACTTGTTCAGGTCAGGCGCCAACCATGCTGTGGCATTGCCCGATGGCTGATCCAGGTTGCGGCCAAAGCCTGAGAAGACTTCCGACACCGCCGCCAGATCGTTGGCCGACAGGGTGTTGGTGAGGGTCTCGGACGTGCGGTAATAGCCACGCGAGTCAAAGGTGAACTTGCGGTAGTCGATCCCGCCCTTGACGGTGAAATTGTCGGTGAAATCATATTCCAGATAGGCCTTGGCATTGGCAAAGGCGTTGGTGACGAAGTTCGGGCGGATACGCACCTCAGACGTGCCATTGGTCATCGCCCAGTTGGCCGGGTTGGTGGCGTCGAAGTTCAGATTAATCGCCGGCATACGTGAGCGGAAGTCGTAGCTGTAGCCCTGCGTATTGGCGCGATCAAAGGTGATGATGGTCGAGACGGGGTTTGAAAACTCCGACTGCGAATGACCGGCGATGACCCCGCCGCGCAGACGATCACTGAAATTATGGGTCAGGGTGAGGGTATACTGGGTGAACTCCGTCTCCATCTCATCCCACGCCGTCTGGGTGCGCAGATCGACATTGTCCATCGTGGCCTGAACCAGATTACGGCCTTCGACGATGCCGCTGCGGATAATAGTTTGCGGCTTACCCGTACCGCTGCGGCTCAGGCCGATGGCCTGAAGCTGATGCTCACCGCGTGTGGTTTTCACATCAGAATAGAGCACATCAAACGTAACCAGCGTATCATCCGATGGGCGCATCTGGAACGAACCGGTCAGGCCCAGACGCTCGGTATTGATGTCGTAGCTGACATAGGACGGCAGGCGCGGGTGAAAAATGCCGGTGGTGGCGCTGGTGTTATTAATTTCGGCAATGGTATAGCCCGCAACGGTCGACTGGGTGTTGAACCCGCCGTTGGCACCGCCCGCACTCCAGCGGGTGATATTGGCGCCTTCCTCAAGGATATGGCGCTTCTCATAAGCGACCGAAAACAGCGCCCCCAGACGGCCATCGGCCCAGCGGCGGCTGCCCATCATGGTCACACGCGGTTGCACATCGCGGGCCAGATCATTGTAGCTGGCCTGAGCCGAGACAACGAGTTGATCATCCTTATAGTCAAACGGGCGGGCGGTTTGCAGATCGACCGTGGCGCCTAATGAGCCTTCTTCGACATCGGCCGAGGCGGTCTTGCGCACGCTCAACGAATTAAACAGTTCCGAGGCGAACATATTAAAGTCAAAGCCGCGGGTGCGGTTGGTGCCGCCGGAATTGACCGTGCCGCCGGTGGTGGCGATGGCTTCCATGCCGTTGACACGGACACGGGTATATTCAGAGCCTAAGCCACGCACCGAAATCTGGCGGCCTTCGCCATTGGCGCGGGTGATGGCCACCCCCGGAATACGTTGCAGCGATTCCGCAAGATTCAGGTCGGGGAAGTCGGCGATATCTTCGGCCTTGATGGAATCAACCACGCCGCTCTCAAACCGCTTGGCGCGGATGGCGCTTTGCAGCGAGCCACGAAAGCCGGTAACGACAACTTCGGTAACATCATCTTCGGCCGCGGGTGCTGCGTCCTGTGCCATGACCGGCGCGGCGCTGGCCAGCAGCAGCCCGATAAGCGATACACTCCGCAGGAGGCCGTGACGGGCCTCCCCATTCCCTGATTTCAACATATGGCTTTCCTTACCTGTAGAGCAGGGTGTTCGATGCGTATTTGGCATCCCTGCTATCTTGTTATGGGAGGATCATATGCCGTTTTTCAAAGGGAGCGAATTCCAATCGGGCATGAATCAATGCGCGAAGCGGAATGAAGCGGGCCTATTGGCCCCGATAGGTATCGAGTGAAATGCCGTAGCGGGTGATCTTGTCGTAAAAGGTTTTGCGCGGCAGTTTCAGGGCCGAGATGACCTCACGGACATTGCCTGCGTACTGGCTTAAGGTCTCACGCAGGACCGCCTCTTCGTACCTGCTGACCTGCTCAGCAAGCCCCAGAGCGTTAGTGTCGGCAGGCAGATGTGCGCTATCGAGACCAAGGGCGCATAGTTCAGCAAACTGCTCCAGTTCGCGCACATTGCCGGGCCAGTCGTGACGGCTGAGATAGGCCTGAGTGGTCTGAGTAAGCTTTGGCGGCGGCCGGTTCAGGCGCGTCGCCGCATTCAAAAGGAAATGCTGAAACAAAAGCCGGATATCATCGCCGCGTTCACTCAATGGCGGTACGCGTAAGGAAACCCCGCTTAAGCGGTAACAGAGATCGGCGCGAAACTGACCGTCCTTTACGCTTTGGGTCAGATCGGTGCGCGTGGCAGCCACGACGCGTATATCCAGACTGCGCGGGCTTTCAGAGCCAACCGGCCAGATTTCGCGCGTTTCCAGCACCCGCAGCAGCTTGGCCTGCTGCGACAGGCTTAAACCTTCCACCTCATCCAGAAACACGGTCCCTTTGTTGGCGCGCTCAAACCGGCCAATGACCCGCGCCGCACCCGGACGGTGTCCGGCCTCAATACCGAACAGTTCCGGCTGAAAACTGTCTTCGGTGAGGGTGGCGCAGCCGATATGGACAAACGGCCGGTTCTTACGCGCACTCAAGGCGTGAAGGGCGCGCCCGACCCGTTCTTTCCCCACGCCGGTGTCGCCGGTGATCAGGGCATCGACATCGGCCTCGGCCACCCGCACCACCACCTGCTTCAGGTAGGTCATGGCGGGCGATTCGCCCAACAACAGGTTCTGGGCCGGATTTTCGCGGTCGAGCAGGGCCGCATGGGCCTGACGCAATTGCCGGTTTTCCATAACCAGGTCGCGGGTCTGAAGCGCGCGGCGGACCGACTGGATCAGGTCATCGCGGGCAAACGGCTTTGAGATAAAATCATAGGCGCCATCTTTCAGCGCCTGCACCGCCATCGGCACATCGCCGTGGCCGGTCATCAGGATCACCGGCAATTCGGGATCAATGTCGCGCACCCGTTTGAACAGGGTAAGCCCGTCCATGCGCGGCATACGCACATCGGTGACGATTACCCCATCGAAAGCTGAGGTAATGACCTTTAATGCGTCGGGCGCATTGGCAAAGCCGCGCACCGAAAACCCGTCCAGTTCCAGCGCTTGCATCTGCGCGGATAAAAGATCAGCGTCATCATCGATGAAAATGACATTGCCGGTCATGTCGCGACCTTTAATCTGAGGATAAAGGTCGCCCCTGCATCCGTGCTTTCCGCGCTCAGGTCGCCGCCAAAATCGCGTAAGATATCGTGGGCGATGACGAGGCCGAGCCCCAGCCCCTTGGGCTTGGTCGTCACAAACGGCGTAAATAACTGATCCAGCACTTCGGGTTTGAGGCCGGGGCCATTGTCGATGACCTTAAGTGTCACCCAGCCGTCCGCCACCTTAACCGTCAGGCGCACGGTCGGATTGGGTGTGTTCTCCAGCGCTTCAAAGGCGTTTTGCAGCAGGTTGACCAGAACCTGTTCCAGCCGGATGCGCCCGGCCATCACCTTAAGCGCCGGATCGATCGGATCGCAGATCAGGGCCACGCGGTTTTCATGCAAACGGCTCTGGTTCAGCAGGATGGATGACATGACCGTATCCTGTAGCGGCACGGGCTCAACTTCGCCCGTTGCCTTACGCGAAAAGGTCCGCAGTTCGCCGGTAATATGGCCGATGCGCTCACACATGCGGATGATTTTATCCAGGTTGTCACTCAGCATCGCCCGTGCCTTGGCTACGCCGATCAGTTTCACGCTGGTGTCGGCCAGTATGCGAATAGTGGCGACCGGTTGATTGATTTCGTGGGCCACGCCGGCGGTGATCTGGCCCAGACTGGCCAGTTTATTGGCCTGAACCAGATCGGCCTGCAGGCTGCTCAGGCGGCGCTCAGCGTCGCGCCGGTCGTGAATTTCCGCCGACAACCGCGCATTAGTGATGCTGATCTCACGGGTGCGGGCCTCGACATCACCTTCAAGGCGCTGGCGGTATTCGGCTTCGCGAGCGGCGGCCACTAGCCCTTGCGCCTGCTTCAACCGCACGCGCCGCCACTGCCAGATGATGAGTATGGCAATAAGCCCCAGCGCCAGCGCCAGCATCAGGGTGGTATTGCGCGCCATATCAAGCGCCGGACGGGCAGAGCTTACGACCTGTAACCGCCAGCTATCGACCGGCACAGCCACCGCTGTTACAAACTCGTCATTGCGCACCGGCGGTTTGAGCTTAAAGCGCAGATCCTGACGGGCGGTCAGCACCACCTTATCATCAGCATCCGTGACATAGGAGGGTTGTGGTGATTGCGCCCAACTGGCTTCGATACCGTCAAACTCCATCTTGACAACCACGACCCCGATCGCCCGCCCGCCATCACTTACCCTGTGGGCCATGTAAAGGCCCGGCTTTCGGCTGACGGTGCCGAGCGCGAACTGTTCGGCCACGCCATCTTTCATGGCCTGCCGGAAATAGGGGCGAAAGCCGTAGTTTGATCCGACAAACGAGACCGGCAGGGCCCAGTTGCTGGCCGCCACGGCCACGCCTTTATCGTTGATCAGATAAATCACCGCCCCGCGGGTTTCCTGACGCAGGCGCTCCAGCTTTTGCGAAATACGCACAAAGCGGGTCGGATCGGGGCTGCGCAACGCGGCCACGACATCACTGTCGTCAGCCAGAATAACCGGCACGGCACGCTGTTTATCCAGCTCACTTTGCAGAACCGCCACCCGCAACTGCGCCGTCACCCGCGCCTCACGTTTCAGGTCATCCAAGGCGCTGCGCCGGGTCAGGTCATAGGTCACAAACAGCGCCACGGCGGCCAGCAGCGCACAGCCTATCCCAGCCCACAAACGCAGGGGTAACGCAGCGATATTCAGACGCGGTATATCCATATCCCGATCATACGCCTTGGCGGAAAATCGCACAACGAAGATTTAGGGTGTGCGGATTTTCGCACAAATATTCACGCGTAACATGACAATATCAAGCATATTCAATGTGCTAACAAAATGCGCCCGTACAATTGCCGCCGCGCATCACAGGCATAAACTGATCCTTAACAAAAAACCGTCCCACACAGGTTGAGGAACATTGCCATGCTTATGTCTACCCCCTCAGACGCCCTTACCGCGACCGAGCCCCCGAAGAAAAAGCCGTTCTATACCCACCTCTATTTTCAGGTGCTGATCGCCATTGTACTGGGCGCGGCCATCGGCCATTTTTACCCGCAAACCGGCGAAGCGCTCAAACCGCTGGGCGATGGCTTCATCAAGCTGGTCAAGATGATCATCTCCCCGGTCATTTTCCTGACCATCGTCACCGGCATTGCCGGCATGGGCTCACTCAAAGGGGTGGGTTCGGTCACGGCCAAGGCATTTGGCTATTTCCTGACCTTTTCGACGCTGGCCCTGATTGTCGGCCTGATCGTCGCCAATGTGGTTCAGCCCGGCCACGGCATGAATATCGACCCGGCCACCCTGCATGATGCCAAGGTCGACGAATATGCCGCCAAGGCCCATGACTCGACCCTGATCGGGTTTGTGATGGGCATTATCCCCACCACCTTTACCTCGGCCTTTGTCGACGGCAACATCCTGCAGGTGCTGTTTATCGCCATTCTGTTCGGGATTTCTCTGATCTTTATCGGCGAAAAAGCAAAGCCTCTGGTCAACATGCTGGAAACCCTCAGCCACGCCGTTTTCCGCATGGTCCACATCCTGATGAAGGCCGCGCCGATCGGTGCGTTCGGCGCCTTTGCCTTCACCATCGGTAAGTACGGCATCGCCTCGATCGTCAATCTGGCGGCACTGGTCGGTACGTTTTATGCGACCTCAGCCCTGTTCGTCATCGTCATTCTGGGCGCGGTCTGTGCGGCCAACGGGTTCTCGATCTTTAAGCTGATCGCCTATCTTAAGGCCGAACTGCTGCTGGTCTTAGGCACATCGTCGTCGGAATCGGCCCTGCCGAGCCTGATGGAAAAGATGGAGCAGGCGGGCTGTAAGCGCTCCGTCGTGGGTCTGGTCGTCCCCACTGGCTATTCGTTCAATCTGGATGGCACCAACATCTACATGACTCTGGCCGCCCTGTTTATCGCGCAGGCCACCAACACCCACCTGACGCTGGAGCAGCAACTGCTGCTGCTGTCGGTCGCCATGCTGTCGTCCAAGGGTGCGGCCGGTGTAACAGGTGCCGGGTTTATCACACTGGCGGCCACCCTGTCGGTCGTCCCCACCGTGCCGATTGCCGGTATGGCCATTATCTTAGGCGTCGACCGCTTTATGTCAGAGTGCCGTTCGTTGACCAACTTTATCGGCAATGCGGTGGCCACCGTCGTCGTGTCGAGATGGGAAAAGTCGGTCGATATGGACACCTTCCGCGCCGCTCTTAGTGGCAAGCCGGTGATCGAAGCCGAGCCGGTTCTGGCCATCCACGGTGCCCCCGCCGGTGTGCAACTGGGTGAAAAAAGCGCGGATTAATCCCGGCTTATTCTCAATCATAACAAAGTAACTCAGGAGGAAATCATGCCGGCTTCAATCAAGGCTATTGCTTTATCTGCCACCATCGCCGCGCTCACCCTGCCACTGTCCGCTCAGGCCGAAACCGTGAAGTTTTCGGCAGAGGCCAAGGTCTTAACCGACGGCATTTACCGCGGCGTCAGCCAGACCGAGGGCCTGCCGCAATATATCGCCGGTGCGCAGGTCGCCTATGGCAAGGTCTTTATCGGCACCCTGTTTAAGTCAATGCGCGACCGCACCACTGGCGTCGATAATCAGACCCAAGCCCTGATCGGCTATAAAACTAAGGTCAAAGGCACCGATATCACCGCCCGCGCCATCTATAAGCAATATAACGGTGTGCGCCCCGGTATCGACGATGAGTTCATGGAATATGAGGTGAACTTAAGCCGCAAGCTGTCGGATAAGCTGACCGGCAAACTCAATCTGGCCTATAGTCCCGATAACTACGGCAACCGCGCCAAGCAGGCGAACTTTGTCGAGATCGGCGTGGATTATAAACTCACCTCCCGCCTCAGCCTTCAGGCCGCCAACGGCTTTCGCCATGTTGAGCACGGCACCGACTACACCAGCTATCTGGCGGGGGCGACCTATGCGGTGACCAAGACCCTGAACGCCAGCCTGACCTATACCGAAACCGATAAGGCGGACTTAGGCGATAAATATGCGGGCTCAACCTTCATCACCCTGTCGAAAAAATTCTAGGGCGTGATGACAATTTAAGATTTAAAACAATCATTTTCTCCTCCCTACGCCGTGGGGAGGTGGCAGCCCAAAGGGCTGACGGAGGGGTGTTCATGGCAGAAAAGATACCCCTCCGCCTCGTAACCTCGGCACCTCCCCACTGCGTAGGGAGGAGAAATATCGCGAAAGTTCTGTCACTACAGCCTGGAGCATTTTCAACGAAGTGGACGCCAGTTCGTCGTTAAAAAATGCGGTAAAATAAAGCGCATAAAAAAAGAGCGCACCCTCCGCTCAAGGAGGATGCGCCAAGGGTCTGAGGACTCGAAAACCCTGTGGGAGACGGGGTAAACGCTTCGTGAGTTCCCAGACTTGAGTTAAGTAAAGGCCTGAGCAGTCAGACCATCGTGAGGGTTTTTGCCTGATGCCGGACACCGGCGCGCCACACCCCGCGCACCTGTAAATCACGATCAAGCCAGACCAGATCAGCCTTATGACCGGCTGAAATTGTACCGGTCAGGTGCGACAGCTTCATGAAAGCGGCAGGTGAGGTTGCGGCCATAACCGCGGCCTCGGTCACGGTGGTTCCGACCTCAGTGACCGCGTATCTTAACGCTGTGGCCATATCGAGATCCGATCCCGCCAAGGTTCCATCAGGCCCGACGCACACGCCGTCTTCGACATGGATGGTCTGGCCGTTCAGCATAAAAGTCTTGGTCGTGGCGCCCACGGTGGGCATGGCGTCGGTGACCAGCATGAAGCGGTCTTTGGGGCGGGCTTTAAGGGCGACGCGCACGGCTGCCGGATGGACATGGCGGCCATCCAGTATCAGACCGGCATAGGTCGTCTGATCTTCCAGAATCGCACCGACCACGCCGGGGGCGCGGTGGGCGAACGGGGACATGGCATTGAACAGGTGGGTAAAGCCGGTGACACCCGCCGCAATGGCGGCTTTGGTGACATCATAGGTCGCGTCCGTATGGCCGCCTGCGATGATGACCCCGGCGGCGCTTAGCTCGGCTATGTCTTCGGTGGTGCAGGTTTCCGGCGCCAGGGTCACGAGGGTTTTACCGCGTTTCAGGCTTTTGAGCAGGGCCTTGGCCGCGGGGTCAAGCGTGCGAAACAGGCTGGCGTCATGGATACCTTTGCGGGCCTCGCTGATGAACGGGCCTTCGATATGGATGCCGAGCACGCCGGGAACGCCCTCTAGGATCGCCTGCTCAACGGCGCGCATCGCCGCGTCAATCACCTCAATGCGGTCGCTGATCAGGGTCGGCAGGAAGCCGGTCGTGCCATAGGCGGCATGGGCGTCACCGATGGCGGCGATAGTGGCGACATCGGGCGTATCGTTGAACAGCACGCCACCGCCGCCATTGACCTGAGTATCAATAAAGCCCGGCAGGAGGTAGCCGCCGTCAAGATCAATGATCTCAGCCCCTTTAAGGTCGCCGGTAGCGCTGATCAGGCCCCCTTCGACCGTGATGCCGGCATGGGTTATAAAACCATCGGGGCCAAGGATCTGGCCGTTGGTGAAATGAATAGACATCAGACAGTGCGGGTCACTTTGTTAAGATGCGGCGGGCTGTCGGGATCAAGTCCGCGCGCGATGGAGAGGGCATTGGCCAGCCGGTAAAACGACGCGACCATCAATAGCGGTTCAAGGACGGCTTCGGCGGCCAGGGCGGGCAGATTGCCCTGACCCTCACCTTGGCCCTTAGTGTCGGCCAGCCAGACATCGGCCCCCCGGCCTGAAAATTCGGTCGCAACCGCGCGGACATCATCGCCAGCGCTATCGGACGGCGCAAAGGCGATGATGGGGAAGCCTTCACCCACAATCGCCATCGGGCCGTGCCTGACTTCGGCGGCGGAAAAGGCTTCGGCGTGCAGGGCGCAGGTTTCCTTAAGCTTCAACGCGGCTTCCTGAGCGACCGCAAAACTGTAGCCACGCCCGATGACGAACAGATTGCGGGCCTCAGTCAGGGTGGCCAAAGCGCCTGACCAGTCCAGATCAAACGCCTGCGTCAGGTGTTGCGGCAGGCGGTTTACACCGTCTTTGAGGGCGGTGTGATCGGCCCAGTGGGCGACAAGGGCGGCCAGGGCTGCCAAGGAGGTGATGTAGGATTTGGTGGCGGCGACCGACAGTTCCGGGCCTGCACATAGCGGCAGGGCTTCATCGGCCAGCTCGGCCAGCGGGGAGGTGAAATCGTTGACGAGGGCGATCACAAACGCGCCGGAGTCTTTGTGGGCCTTAACCGAGGTCAGAAGGTCAGGGCTGCGGCCCGATTGGGAGATGGCGATGCACAGGGTATCGGCGGCAAAGACCGGAGAGTCATAAAGGGAGGACACCGACAGGGCCGCCGTTGAGGTCGGGATGCCGATCAGGGTCTCGATCAGGTACTTGCCATAGGTCGCGGCATGGTCGGATGATCCGCGCGCGCAGGTCGTTACCGACCGCGGCGGATGGGCCTTAAGGCGCGTCACAATCCTGGCGATGGTCTCAAGATTAGTGTCTAAAAAGCGCGCCACGGCCTCACCGCTTTCGCGGGCCTCACGGAACATCAGGGTGTCTTCGGGGCGTTTCAGCGGCTGACTAAGGGAAGCAGACATTATGATAAACTCTTTAAAAATGGCGGTATTAAATCAGGGATCAGAACCCGTAGGTCAGATTGCCCAGTTCATTGACTTCGGCGATCACGTCATAGGCGTCGCCGCGGTAATAGGAGTGGTTCAGTTCGCAGGTCAGGCCATCGGCCAGAAACCCGCGCCGTTCGATAAACAGACCGGGGGTGCCGGCGGGCACCTGAAGGCGGTCGGCCTGTTCGCCGGTCAGGGCGACGGCGCGCAGACGCTGCAGGGCGCGCACCGGACGATGGCCGGTGCGGCTCAGCGCTTCATAGAGCGAATCCCCGACCTCATCGAGGGTCGGCAGGGCAAAGGCGGGCAGGGTGGTATATTCCAGCGCCATGATCGCGGCATCGGCATAGCGCAAACGCTGAAACCGGCAAACCTGTGATCCCGGAGACAGGCCGAGCGACAGGGATTCTTCGGGGGTGACGACGCCGTGGGTCTTGCTGATCCACTCCGAATGGGGCTTGCGCCCGCGCGAAATCATGTCCTCAGAAAAGGACGACAGGCGCGACAGGCTTTTCTCAAAGCGGCTGGCGACATAGGTGCCGGAGCCCTGACGGCGAACCAGCAAGCCTTCGGACACCAGACCGTCAATGGCTTTACGCACCGTGATACGCGACACATCGAAATCATCGGCCAGATCGCGCTCAGGCGGGATGGCTTCGGACGCGGTGATGATCTGGCTGTGGATGGCGGTGCGCAGCAGTTTCTGAAGCTGCTGATAGAGCGGGGTCGGATCGTCCTTGCTCAGCGTGCCGATCTGATGGGCGAAGGCCGGACGGGCGACCTGTAACTTGGCGGCGGGGGTGTGATGGATCATGGGATTATGCCGGAACACGGGGGGAACCCAAGCCACCACTAAGCCCGGTTCCTGCCCCTTGGGCTAACAGCAACGCGCCTTCGACGGCATCGCTTTCGGGCTCACTGAGGAGGGCGGCGTCACGCCCCGACAGCCACGGCCGGATCGGCTCGGACAGGCCGCCGACGAGGGCGATCTTGGCCGCGCCCAGAGCGTGCAGGCGTTGCAGGTAAAGACCGATCTCGCTGGCCACGGTTTTGACCAGACCGACGGCGACCGGATCGCCCTGTTCGGCATAACTCATGATCAGCGGGGCCAGAGCGCCGTAATCGCTGGGGGTCGCGGTATCGACAAAGGCGATGACATCGGCGGCATGGCCCCCGAAGGAGGCGATGATTTCCTGCGTGAATTCGGTGGACGGGGCGATCTTATCATAGCCGCGCAGAGCCGCGCGCAGGGCCTCACGACCAAGCCCAGCGGCGGATCCGTCATCGCCGACTTCAAAGCCCCAGCCGCCGATGCCGCGCCCGATGCCATTGTTAAAGATATAGCCCGCTGAGCCCGTACCGGAAATCAGGATCGCGCCGTCCTTGCCCGAAAAGGCGCCAAGGCACGCGGCATGGGCGTCGCTGGAGGCGCGGATGGCGCCGAAATTGGGGCCGGAATCGATGGTGACCTGCGCGCCAGTGGGCGACGAAATCCCCGCCAGACCCAGACCGATGTGGATGTCGGGCAGATCGGCATGGGTAAGCTGCGCCTGAGCCAGGGCTTCATCGACCGCAGCCATGATATTGCTCCAGACCAGACCAAGGCCCAGACGGATATTGCTGGCGCCGCCATAGCCTTCGCTGAGGGTCTGGCCCGCGCGGGTCTTGAGACGCGCCCGGCAGCGGGTGCCGCCACCGTCGATGCCGATGTAATAGAGAGGAGGGGGGGCAAGGTCTTGCATGAAATCTAACGCGATAAGAGGACTACGAGTGCATCCCGAAAAGTGTGAAGCGGTTTTCGGATAAGATGCGCGGCAAAATTAAACGGCGGTTTTGGCTTTGGCGCTCTGTGTGATGGCAAACAGGGCAAAGACCAGAATGTAGAGATAGGCGGGGATCATGATGACGGCAAAGACGGCCTGAAAATCAAAGCTGCCTTTGAAATGGGCGAACAGTTGCGGCAGGACGGCGCCGCCCGCAATCCCCATGATCAGGATGGCTGAGCCGGTTTCGGTGAACTTACCCAGCCCCTTGATGCCGAGCGGGAAAATCGCCGGCCACATCATAGCATTGGCAAAGCCGAGGGCTGCCACAAAGCCGACCGAGACCAGACCGTGGGTCAGATAGGCCCCCAGGCAGAACGCAACGCCTAAGACCGCCGAGATCGCCAGATAGCGTTCCTGAGAGATAAAGCGCGGGATGATGATCAGGCCGACGACATAGCCGATCAGCATGCCGACCAGAGTGAAGGAGGTGAAGTATTTGGTGATATCAAGCGGGATACCAAAGGCTGCGCCATAGGTGCCGATGGCGTCACCGGCCATGACTTCGACCCCGACATAACAAAACAGGGCGATGAAGCCGAGCCACAGTTGCGGAAAGGCGAAGATGCTCTTGCCTGTCGTGTCGGACGCCGCACTTTCATTGGCCTGATCACTGATTTCGGGCAGGGGCGATTTGGCGACGGCAAAGGCCAGTACGGCCAGCAAAGCGGCCATACCGAGATAGGGCAGGTGGATCTTTTGGGCAAAGGCATCGAGCAGGGCTTCACGGGCAGCGGGATCGGTGGCGGCTTCGACCTGGGCTGCAAATTCACCGACGCCATTGAGCACCAGACCGCCGACGACGATGGGGGCGAGGATGCCAGCGATCTTGTTACAGATGCCCATGAAGGCGATGCGTTGGGCGGCGGAGTCGATGGGACCAAGGATGGAGATATAGGGGTTAGACGCCGTTTGCAGCAGGGCCAGACCCGCGCCAATGATAAACAGGCCGGTCAGCGCCCCTTCGAATATGCGCATGGTTGCCAGTTGTCCGAAGATCGCAGCCCCTATGGCCATGACCAGAAGCCCCAGTGCCATGCCTTTTTTCATGCCGGTCTTTTTAAGGATCGCCGCGGACGGCAAGGCCAGGAAGAAGTAGGACATGTAAAAGACCGTCACCACCAGAAAGGCTTCGACATCTGACAGGGTAAAGGCCAGTTGCACAAAGGTGATCAGCGGGCCGTTCAGCCAGGTGACAAAGCCGAAGATAAAGAACATGCCGCCGATGATACTCATGGCGAGTAAAGGGGATTTCTGACTTTCAGGCGGTAGCGACATGGATTGATCCCCTAAAGCTTAATGATGATGTTTTTACGATCCATCCACCAGCCGAGCAGCCAGCAGACGAGCATGTAGACTATGGCGCAGACCAGTGAGCCGATGGCGCCGGGCAGGATCACCTGAAACAGGTGGATGCCCACCCAGTCGTAAAGCTTGGTGCCACCTGACGTGGTGAAGGTTTGCAAACTGATGACCAGCAGTTCCGAAAACAGATAGATAACGAGCGGATTCTTGCCGAAAATCTCGAAAAACTTCACGCCAAAATTGAGTTTCTGAATCTCGGTATAGGTGATCAGGGCCGCCAGTATCAGGCAGTCGATACCGACGGTCAAAAGCACGAACGATGACGTCCAGATGCGCTTGGATAGTGGAAAGAACAGGCTCCAGATCAGGCCCGCGGCGACTATGGCCACACCCGCGACCAGCATCTTGGAGACCGCGGTTCTGTGGTCAGCGGCCTTTACGATCACAAGGCCTGCCAGATATCCGGCCAGCACATTGACGATGGCGGGCAGGGTCGAAAACAGCCCTTCGGGTTCATAGCCCTTGGCCCCGCCGCGATACATGTGATCAAGTCCGAGGACGGCGCGGTCGATCTGGGCGCCAATATTGCCGACCATGCTGAGTGGCTCACCGGCAGGCCCGAACGCCATCAACGCGCCCCAATAACCGAACAAAAGCGCGGCACACAGGGCGATGATGCCCTTGACCGGCAGGTAACGGGCGGCCAGTGCTGCCGCGCCATAACAGAGCGCAATGCGTTGCAGCACGCCCATGATGCGGGTCTGGCCTATGTCATTAAACGCCCACGACCCGTCGGGCAGTTGGTGCACGAACGGGAACCAGTACATCAGGTAGCCGAGCAGAAAAATCAGGGCCGTGCGTTTGGCGACCTTAAGCAAAAACTGATCATTGGGCAGGGTACGGCGCGACGCGAACGCCATCGAATTGCCAACCGCAAACAGGAACGACGGGAACACCAGATCGGCCAGGGTAAAGCCAAACCACTGGGCATGCTGAAGCTGATAGAACGGCTCCGCGCCCGCGCCCGACGTATTGACGACGATCATCACGCAGACGGTCAGGCCGCGAAACACATCCAGAGCGGTAAAGCGCAGCCGGTCCATCACGCTTCACTCAGGCGGGCAAGGATCTGACGCGACAAGGCAAAGGCGTCCTTAGGGCGGCGGCGGGTAAAGGTCGCGTTGGTCTTAACCCACGCCTGCTCCCACGCGGTGATGTCGCGGGTAAAGGCCGCCTGATCGAAAGCCTTGCCGGTGACGGCACTGTGGCGGACGGCGGCCAAAAGCTTGGTCCAGCGCGGCAGGTAGAAATCCTTATACATCCCCTGCCAGGCCTTGGAGGCGTAGTCGTTGAGATTGCCAAGCCCGCCCCAAACGGTGACCTGCGCCTTGGCATTGAGGACGTAGTAATCGGATTCCGGTTTGGTATCGCCGTAAGCGCGGGCCTCATCGATCCAGCTCGACAGGGTGTCGGGCTGATCCCCCAGCAGGCTATCGACCATGACCATCAGGTCGGTGAATTTGGCGCGTTTGGCATCACCGGCGGCAAGGTCGCCCTTCTGGTAGTCGGTGATGGCCGCCATCAGGATGTAGTCGATCTCTTCCGAGGCCAGATGGCGGACGGCATCAATGACATCATGGCGATAAAGCGGTGAGCCTTCAAAGCCTTTGAGCGACAAAAATTCGGTCACGGCCTTATGCAGCAAGGCGCGGTCGCCGGGATGGCCCTCAAAGCTGGTGATAGCGGCCTGCGGGCGTTTGAAAACCATATAGGCCCCTGCCGCCTTGTTCCACCAGCGCGGTGTCCAGTATTTGGTGGTGTAGACTGACCTGCGGTAATCACCCCATGCGCTCAAAAGCGCAGGCGTGGTGCGGCCATAGCGTCCTTTGAGATAGGTCGCGATCCAGTCGTCGACGGAACCCTTGCCGCCGCCCCCCCCTATGCCCCAAGCCGCATCGTAACAATACTCATAGGCGATCGAATTGTTATGCAGACCTTCGGGGAACATGCCAAAGCCCTTAAGCGCGCCGGTTTTCGGATTGCCGTTCAGCCCGCCGATATCGGACTTATAAAAATCAAGATCAGCATAGACCGGGTTCGACGCCCCGTAATTATGGACATAGCCATAGATCCACGGCTTGCCCTGAAAGGCGTCAGTCGTTTGCCACACACCCGGATAGCGGTCATTGCCGATATCCAGGATCATCAGTTTATCGTCTGGCACCTTGCTTAAGAATGCGCCGATGGCATCCGCTGACCAGAAATGCTTATCGGCCCCGAACAACCAGCCCTGCATGACCCAGACGGCTTCAGGGTTAGCGCCGCGGATAGAGTCGTAAATCGCCTGACCATAGGCGGCCAGTCGCTCAGATTTCAGCGCCGGATCGACGACGGTTTCGGTTTCCTTGGTGTTGGCCGTACCGTCGCCGTATTTGGCGTTTTTCAGGTCCGAGCCGTCTTTGGAAATCGGCGGCAACATCTCATTGAAGCTGTCGGCCAGATAGTACTGACCTTCGCCGTAAGTCGCCGTATAAAGTTCGATAAAGCGCCTGGCGATCACGGCAAACAAAGGATCGGCCGGATCGAGCCAGTAGGTTTCATGAAAGCCTTCCCACGGCCGCATGGGATAGATGCGGGCCTCCGGGTGCTTTTGCGCAAAGGCCTTGGGGACATAGCCGCCAAAGGCCGGCAGGATCGGTGTCATGCCCAGACCGCGCATTGATTTCAGCAGCTTGACCTGAAGGGCGCGCTTCTTTTCGATCCACATTTGAGGGATAGGCGCCATATAGCCTTCGATATTGCCCATGCGGTGCCAGGGCGTAAACGCTGGCCCTGAGAAATAATCGCCCAGTTCAGCGTCATTCAGACCCAGCTCACGCCACAGCGATTGCCAGACAAACTCCTGACCTTCCATAGCCAGCGGCATGTCGATGCCGTGCAGGGCCATCCAGTCGAGTTCTTTCTGCCAGCGCGCCCAACCCCAGAACGGGGTTGTGTAACCAAATGTACAGGTGTTCATATAGACGCGGTGGGCGAAGGGTGTCGTCACTTTGCCCGTATCGGCGGCGGGCAGGGTGGCGGGCAGAGCGACGCGCTCGCCTTCCCAGCTCACATTCGCCGCACCGATTGAGGTCAGGTAAGCATAGGCGCCACGGGTCAGAGCCACCGGCGATGAGCCTTCGATCGCCACGGTGCCTTTGGCAGATTTAACGGAAAAATAGCTGTCTGACCCGCCGGTCAGGTTAAGTTTTATGTCCTTGGCGCGTCTGCCAATAAGTCGGTTCAGCACGGCGCGGGCAGCGGCGGTTGTGTCCTCAGCCGCAAAGGCGGGCGCCGCAGCAAAGGCGGCGACGGCCAATGATTGCATCAGGGCTTGGCGACGTGAAATACCGGACATGATAACCTTTTCGCAGTCGGAACGCTTAGATAGGAGAGAAAGGTGCGAGACCAAAAATCACTGTGAGGGAACAGGGTTCTGGTCTCGCACCCGTAAAGGCGGGGCACAGGGGGAGGGAGATAACCCCGCCTTTATATCAGTTTAAGCTTACATTTTATATTGGAACGACAGGTAGTAGCTGGGGCCAGTGACCGACGTCATCTGCCAGCGGTCTTTGTTCAGCAGATAGGCTTTTTCCTGCGCCTTGTTGATGTTCATAGCGGCAAACGACAGGCTCAGCTTGTCGTTGATCGTGTAGCCCAGATTGACATCGACCTGAGTGCGGGCTTCGACCGTGTGACCCAGCGGGCCTGAGAAGAAGCTTTCAACGCTGGTCTGGTCAAACTCACTGCGATAGTTGGCTGAGACGCGGGCGCTGAAGGTCGAGTTTTCCCAGTAGCCGGTGACATTGGCGGTGTTTTCCGACAGGTTGGCCAGCTTGAAGCCCGTCTTTGAGCTTGAAGGTGTCACATGGGTATAGTTGGTCATCACCCCAAAGCCGTCGATCGGCAGGAACATATCAAAGGACTGCTGCCAGTTGACCTCAAAGCCTTCGATGGTGACGATCGACGGATCATTAAGGGTTTGGGTGATGGTGTAGACCGCGCCATTGCTGCCGTTACAGACCCCGCTGGAGTCGCGCGACAGAGTTACCCCCTCATAGGACGCCGGGCAGACAGAGGATGAGTAGGTGCCGTTCTTGACCTTCTTCTGAAAGGCCGACAGGCTCAAACCATTGCCCGTGCCGTAATACCATTCAAGACCGATATCCAGTTGTTCGGCCGTGAGCGGATCAAGGTCGCCTTGCCCCAGGCTGATAGCGTAGTTGGTCGTGCCGGTGGAATCGACGCTGGTGCTGACGGTGGTGGCCAGCGGGTTAGAGGAGTCAAGGATCGGGCGCACCAGAACTTCGGCGGCCGCGACCCTCAGCAGCAGGTTTTCAGCCAGATCAAAGGTAAAGTTCGCCGACGGCAGGACGTTTGAGTATTTTTTCGGCGTCTCATAGGTGCCGAGCGCCAGCCTGACATTGGAGTTGATGGGGTTGTTGGCGCTGGAGGCGATATTGCCGAACACCGTCTGGTCGGTCATTTCATTGCGCAGGCCGACATTACCGCGGAACTCACTGCCAAAGACTTCGCCCTTGAGGTTGGCCATGACATAGACTGACTTCACTTCGCGCTCGACGCGGAAGCTGCCCTGCGGATCAAAGGCTTTCGGAACGGTGACGCCCTCTGCCACCTGAGCGGCCATGTAGGCCTGCATATCCGCAGATATCCAGCCGCGCGGGATCGACATCTCGCCATCAAGGAAGCTATCGACCGTAACACTGTCATTCGCCAGATTAGAGGCGCTGGCGGCGGGCACATTGCTCATCCGGTCTATGCGGTAGACATTGCGGTACAGGGTTTCTTCGCGGCTTTTGATGCCCATATCGACCGAGGTGACGATGCCCCAGTCGAGGTAACGCTTGGCATCGAACTGATAGGCCGTTTCGTCCGTGTCTGTGGTGCGGTAGGCGCCGACCGGATAGGTGTTGCGGAACAGGGTGGCCGGATTATAAAGGGCGGCGTCATTCAGATCGTTGGAGACGGTGAAAATGATATTTTCCGGATCGCTCATGTCAAATACTGATGAGCCGATATTGACCCCCAGAATGGCGGCCGCTTCGTTAAAGATCGAACGTCCGTGCGTATAGTGCAGGGTGCCCTTCAGCAGCCAGTCTTCAAACCCGGTATATTTAAAGCTGCCGGTATAGGCTTCGGTAGTCAGTTCGCGGTTTTCGATCTGGTGGTTATTTTCAAGTCTGTAGTTTGAGACCGTAACCTTGGTCGCCGTATTGCCTGAGACCTCATTGGTCACGACATTGGCGGCGGAGGGGCTGGTGAACAGGAATACCTGCTGGTTCAGATCCTGAAAGGTATCATCCTTGGCGTAGATCGCTGAAAAATCCAGAGCCAGGCTGTCAGTCGGCTTATATTGCACACCGGCATTCAGCGTCAGGCGCTCACTCTCACGCTCGATGCGGCGAAAGCGCGGGCGGGCGGGGGTGTAAACACCGGCGCTGGTGACTGTCCAGCGGTCCATCCAGAAATAGTCACCGCGGTCTTCGAGTTCCTGATAGCTGCCGCCCAGAGACAGGCCCAGCTTGCCGCCAGCGAACTGATCAATGTAGTTGATGCCGACCTTGGGCTTGATATCCCCTTCGGCGTTTTGTGATTTTTGACCCTTGGCCGAGATGACCAGCTTGCGGCCCTTCACATCCAGCGGGCGGGTCGTATCGATATTGATGGTCCCGGCAAGACCGCCTGCGTCCATATCGGCGGTGGGGGATTTGATAACCTGAATACCGGATGCCAGTTCGGTCTGGATGACGTCATAGCGAAAGCCGTCGGTAAAGTCAGCGCTTTTGAAGGTTTGACCGTTGATGGTTGTGGCCGAATATTGCGGACCAAGCCCGCGTACGCTGATGGTCGATCCACGACCATTGATGTTGGATATCTGAACGCCGGGAATACGCTGAATGGCCTCGGCGATGTTCTCAGACGGGAACTTGCCGATGTCTTCGGACGAGATGCCATCGGTGACGCGGATGTCATTCTGCTTGGCTTTCAGGGCCGAGGCCAGGCTCTTGCGAAAGCCGGTGACAACCACTTCTTCGACCGGCGCGTCTGCGGATGAGGTGGTGGCGGTTTGGTCCTGAGCTGTGGCCACGGAGGCCATCAGTAGCCCGGTCAGGGCGGTACTCACTAAGGCATAGTGTTTGAACGTCATAGATTTATCCCCTTTGGATGTCCGGGCATGACTGCTCACGCGGAGGCAGACCTGTCCCGTCACTCGACATCATGAATTTTGAGCTGCGCGGGCAACGGGCCGTCCATACCATTTGCGAAGATTGGAAAGCCAATTGCTGGATTAAGACTATGGCGGCAAAAATTGGCCTGTCAATTTTTATGTCGGTATTCTGAACTTTTTTTGTCAGCCAATTTTCAGGCCTCTGGCATGTCTAAACGAGCGTATTTTTAAATTATTAAATAAAAACAATTATTTGATTGGTGGCAATCTAATTTGCGAAGAGGTGGTTCAAGGTTTAATTGGTCGGGATGTGTGCTTTTTTTGTAACTTTGCTAAGGCGCGAGCGGCGCTTTTTGTTCCGCCAATTGGCATTCGGTAAATTGGTCTACCAATTTTGGGTATGCCGAAACCGATTTGGTATTGTTCCGGATATCTGTATTTACGCCCCTGTATGAGCTGTAAATCACAAAGAGGTATCATCGCCTGTGGCGAGTGCAGCGTTTTTGACATGCTCAAAAAGCTGCCACATGGCAAAGAAGGCGCCACCTGAATCGCGTCTTCGCAGGGCATCGACAATTTTGCGGTGATCCGGGGCGGTTTGATCGCGCCTTACAGTGTCCGTAATCCGCGCGCTCAAAGCCCGCCACTGCGGATTATTGTCCCGCCGATGCCACAAATGGCTGACCATGCCGGTAAATTCGGCGTTCTGGGTGGCGCGGGCAATCGCCAGGTGAAAGACCATATCCAGCCGTTCACGGGCTTCACGCAGATGAGCCTGAGCATAGTCGTCATAGGCCTGCTCGATCAGGG
Organism: Asticcacaulis machinosus; assembly: GCF_028550435.1. Lineage (GTDB taxonomy): Bacteria > Pseudomonadota > Alphaproteobacteria > Caulobacterales > Caulobacteraceae > Asticcacaulis > Asticcacaulis machinosus. Next base: position 80,498 of record NZ_JAQQKV010000003.1, read on the forward strand.
CTATGTCCTTATCGGTGATCTTGCTGGCGGCGATTTGCGCCATATGGCTTTCCAGCCATTGCTGAGCCTCCAGCAAATCAACCGGGTTGGCTGGCCCCAGCAGACTGGCGGCGATTCCGGCTTCAGGAGTGGCGGCATCACTGGTTTCAACTTCGTATGCACGGCGGGTGATATAGATCCCCGACCCCTGCCGCGACTGCACCAGTCCCTTGACCTCCAGCATGACCAGAGCGTCGCGGATAACTGCCCGGCCGACGCTGTAGGCCTCGGCCAGTTCGCGTTCCGGCGGCAGTTTGCCCGCGGTGCGGAACTCACCGGCACGAATGCGCTCCAGCAAGGATTTGCCCACGACCTGATAGGCCCGCACATCCTTCTCGGCGTCGATCCAGTCAAACCCGCCATCTGAAGTCGCCATAGTGGCTAATACCCTGTTGTGAAAATTGGACTTGTCATCCAATTAAGGGGTGTTTTGGAAATTGGTCAATAATTTAGAGGATATTATGCCTTTAACGCTTCACGCATTTCCTCTAAGCCCAGCCATTCCATTTCACCGGCCTCAAGATCGCTTTTCAGGCGGTCGAGCGTGACCATAGTGGCATCGAACTTTTTCGGGGTCTTTGCGTGTCCGGCCCCGTTCAGGTCTTTTTGAAGACGCCGCCGACCTCGCCATAGAGGGATGGCGGGGCCGTATCTGTGCCTCTTTCAGCCGATGATCACGTCGGTGCGGAATGCTGCCTAAAGCTTTCAGACGGTAGCTGACCGGTTTAGCGAACATCCATGATAGCGGTATGCACGATCTGCCAGCCATCAGCGCGGTTTTCCAACACGAAGTGCATATGGGTACGCCGAAGCGTCTCGCCCGCAATGCGGGACGGGCCTCTGGGGCCTTCGGTATAGAGGTGGATGACGGCCGCCGTTTGCCCCAGGCAACGGTAGGAAATCGGGCGGATACCGGCGGCTTCGCGTTCAGAGACGGATGTCTCAAACATTGGAAACAGCCGTGTTTGCAGGAATTTTCCCAGTTCTGCGGCATCCTGAAACTGACGCCCGTAGGCGTTGATCCATTCTGTATCCGGCGCGTGCATGGCTATAACCGCAGACGTATCCTGAGCGCCCCAGACCTTTTTGAAATGTTCGACCGTAGTGTTCAGGCGGCTTAGGTCGTCCGGGGTGCAGGCAAAGCTGCGAAACGGCGGTATAACCTGCGGGGCGCTGGCGGACGTTTGTGCGTGCGCACTGATCACGGGCAAGGCGAGGCTCAGGGCCAAAGCGGCGATCAAAAGGGGTTTCAAGGGCATTGTTTTCTCCGTTGTTTTGCGGTTAAGTCGGGCCGGTACATGAGGCCCGCTGGCGCCTGTGCCACGGTTGTAATGCACTGAAAACAAAAGGGTCGTCAGATGTCCGCCATTGTCGCCAGTGGTCCGTTCAAGGCACCGGACTTAAAGCCAGCCCCCCTGTCGGGGCCGCACCGGACAGGGCGGTTTATAATGGTTTGTGTCTGCGTTCTGGCGGCTATCATGACCGTGAGCGGGGCCTATGGTACGCGCGATCTATGGGTGGGGCACCGGCTGTTGCTGTGGGGGACGGTGGCGAGTTTGCTGGTCGGTCAGGTCACGGGATTGATGGCCTTGGGGATACGATTTGCGCCCAGATGGCCGTTATGGCTGACAGGTTCTGTGGTGCTGATGGCGGTGGTGCCGTTGATAGCGGCAGAACTGCATGGCCTGAAATATACGCCGCTTTTGCCGAAGGCACCTGATCCGATCTGGCCGTTCATGGGGTTTGTGGCGCCGCCGGTTTGGGTGGTGGGCGGGGTGATATTATGGCTCATGCCGCGTGGCGTGTCGCAGTCTGGACACCAGCCTTTAAAACCCGTGCCCGTCGGGACTGAAACGGCCACTGTGCGCTATGTTCGCGTCCATGACCATTATCTTGAGATCCACACAGACAGCGCAAAACGCTTTATTCGTGGCGGTTTGCGCGGCTATGTCCGTGGTCTGCGCGGCGGAGAGGTGGTGCACAGGTCGTGGTGGGTGGCGTATGACAGCGTGGAGCGGATGGAGCGACGTGGACGCGATTATGTGCTGGTGCTGACGGACGGGGTGGAAGTCCCGGTGGCGCGCGCAAAACTTGAGGCTGTGCGTAAGGCCCTGAAGGGTTAGCCCTTTAACGCTTCACGCATTTCCTCAAGGCCCAGCCATTCCATTTCACCGGCTTCCAGATCAGCCTTGATCCGGCCGAGCGTGATCATAGTGGCATCGAACTTTTTCGGGTTTTTGGCATAGAGGTCAGGGTCGGCCAGCACCGCCTCAAGCGCTTTGATTTCCGCCTCCCATTTCGGCATGAAGGCGGTCAGGTCATCAAGGCGCTTTTGATCCTTATAGCTCAGTTTTTTGGTGGCCGTTTTTGCGGGGGCTACCGTCGGCGCAGGCGTAAAGGTCTTGCCCGTGGTTTTTTCACGCGATTTCGAGCTGATCTCACTAAAGAAATCCGGATTTTGTCTCAGGAAATCCTGCCAGCCGCCGGGCGTTTCAACTGCCCCGCCGCGTCCGTTGAGCGCTAAGGTCGAGGTCGCCAGCCGGTCGATGAAATCCCGGTCGTGGGACACGAGGATCAGCGTGCCGTCAAAGTCGGCCAGCATGTCCTCAAGCAGGTCGAGCGTGTCCATATCCAGATCGTTGGTCGGTTCATCGAGCACCAGCAGATTGGTCGATTTGGCCAGAGCCCGCGCCAGTTGCAGGCGGTTGCGTTCCCCGCCCGACAGGGACTTAACCGGCTGACGCAACTGATTGTCGCGGAACAGGAAATCCTTGGCGTAGGCGGCGACGTGCTTGGGCTGACCCTGCACCAAAATCTGATCCGAGCCTGAATTCGCCAGCATGTCCCACAGGGTTTCATCGCCCTTGAGCGCGTCGCGGCCCTGATCGAGATAGGCGACCTCAAGCGCGGTACCAAGTTTGATTTCGCCGCTATTGGCCGGTTCCTGTCCCAACAGTAACTTGATCAGGGTGGACTTACCCGCGCCATTGGGGCCGACGATAGCCAGGCGGTCACCGCGCATGATGCGGGTCGAAAAATCGTTGAGCAACACCTTATCGCCAAAGGATTTAGATACCCCTTTGAGTTCGGCGACCAGCTTGCCCGATGTGCCGCCGGAATCGATCGACATTTCCATGGTCTTGGAGCGTTGCAGCAGGCGCGCAGACGCATCGGCGCGCATGGCGTTGAGGCGGGCGGCACGGCCTTCGTTGCGAGTACGGCGGGCGGTAATCGACGAATAAAAAGTCTTGGTTTCGCGCTCAATCGCCTTTTGCAGGCGGTTGAGGGATTCTTCATCGTCCTTCATGACCTGATCGGACCAGGCTTCAAACGACGAATAGCCCGCATCAAGCTGACGCACCTTGCGGTTATAGAGCCAGTAGCAGCGCTGTGTGACGCGTTCCAAAAATGTCCGGTCGTGGCTTACCACTAAAACCGCGCCGCGGAACGACCTGATACGGTCTTCGAGGGTTTCAATCGCAAAAATATCGAGGTGGTTGGTCGGCTCATCGAGGAAGATCAGGTCGGGCTCTTCGGCAAACGCCTTGGCCAGAGCGGCGCGGCGCTTTTCGCCCCCCGAAAGTCCCGCCGTCTGCTTTTGCGGATCAAGGCCAAAGGCATAAAGCTCGGCTTCGGCGGTATAATGTTCCGCGCCGGCTGAGGTCAGCCAATCCAGCAGGGTCTCACCGACCGGCTCCGGTTCCTGAAGCACGAACGCGTACTTCATGCCGTTCATGACGATGCGCTCGCCGGAATCGGCCTCAATCAGACCGGCCATCAGGCGCATCAGCGTGGATTTACCCGCGCCGTTTTTCCCGACCAGACAGGCGCGGACATTGCGCTCAAGTGCTATGTCAACCCCGTCAAATAACGGGTGGGAGCCATCCATCAGGCGGATGTCTTTGAGGGCGAGCAGGGGGGCTTTGGTGCTGGGTGTTTTGGCCATGCGCCAGCGTGTACTATCCCGCACCGCAAACGGCAAGGACTTGATTTTGACACGCGGCGGGCCGATAAGGCGCATTATTCCTCCTCCCCTGTTTACGGGGGAGGTGGCACAGCTCAAGCTGTGACGGAGGGGGCATGTCGCCGCTCTGGGGTATGCCCCCTCCGTCTGCTCGTTTCTCTCGCATCCACCTCCCCCGTAAACAGGGGAGGAGAAAGTATCGATGACCGCCGCCACCAAACCTTTCTGGGAAACCAAGCCCCTGTCGCAGATGAACCGCACAGAGTGGGAAAGCCTGTGCGACGGCTGTGGGCTGTGTTGTCTGGTGCGGTTTGAGGATGAGGACACCGGTGAGGTGATACCTACGCGCGTTCACTGCAAGCTGTTTAATCCCGATAGCTGTACATGTACTGACTATCCGAACCGCAAGAAATATGTACCCGACTGCATCAAGCTGACGCCGCACAATATTGAGGCGCTGGAATGGATGCCGAAATCGTGCGCTTACCGGCGGCTGCATGAGGGCAAGGATCTGCCGCGCTGGCACCCGCTGATTACCGGTGACCCCGACAGCACCCATAAGGCCGGTGTCTCTATCCGCGGCCAGACGGTGTCGGAAACGGCCTTTGCCGACATCGAGGACGCGATTGATTTTATGGCGATGGAATGGGCTGAGGATCGATCAAACTGGGAACCGAAGGGGTAAACCAGAACTCCCCCTGTTGCAGGGGGAGCTTTGCGGGTATCTTGATACACGCAAAGAGGGGGTAAAATGACGGATGACACGCGCTCATTTGCCAAGACATTACGCGCAGATATGTCTCTGCCGGAGATGCTGGTGTGGACACGCCTGAAACATCGTCAGGCTGGAAAGCCTGTGTTTCGCAGGCAATATCCAATTGGCCCTTATGTGGCGGATTTTTACTGTTCCAAAGCTCGGCTCGCTATCGAAATCGACGGCATGGCGCATGATGTTGGTGACCGGCCTGAACGGGATATTGTTCGCGATCAAAGGCTTCGGGATAAGGGGTTTGAGGTTTACAGGATCTCTGCGAGGGACGTTTTGGCTGATCCTGATGAAGCCGTAGAGGGGATTTTAATTGTCGCCTTGGGACGTCTGAAGGTATTCGGGCGGTAAGGTTTACCCCCTCTTTCATTTGAGGCGGGCCTCAAATGAAAGCTCCCCCTGCAACAGGGGGAGTTCTTTTCTGAGTCTAGCTATCCCCGCGCTAATCCCCGCCATATCGGGGTGTGTCATATTCGGTGCATGGAAACGACACCGGCCCTGCCTTCTAATGAAATCGCAAAGCTTAGGCGCGACCACATCAATCGGCTGCTGATTGTTGCGGATCGGATGGTGGCGGATGCGGAAAAGCTTAAGCGGCCAACGGAACCGGCCGATCTCGAAAAACATGCCAAGGCGCTTTTGACCGTGACCAAGACCGTGGCGGAAATCCACGATCTGGCCGTGCGCACCGAAGCGTCATGCGGAGACGCGGATATGAATGACCCAGACTATGAATCAGATAACGGGCCAGAGAACGGACCCGATGGCGGCAATACCCTTGCCGACTGGCGCAGCTTCTTTGAACGCAAACTCGATCGCCTTGCTGACGCCGCAGGCGAGGCAGGCGTGGCTGAACAGCCTGACGATCGAACAGTTCAGACGCCTCCATAAGACCTGGGCTTTCTGGGCCCGTCCCGTGCAACTGGCGCCGGAAGGCGACTGGACGACCTGGCTGTTTTTAGGCGGGCGCGGGGCGGGCAAGACGCGGGCGGGGGCGGAATGGTTGTCGGCGCTTGCGACTAAGCGGGCGCGGCTGGCCCTGATCGGGGCGACGCTGCATGATGTGCGCGAAGTGATGATCGAAGGGCCATCAGGCCTGATGGCCATCGCGGCGGACGATATGCGACCTGTCTTTGAGCCGTCGCGGCGGCGGGTGAAATGGCCCAATGGCGCCATCGCCTACACCTTTTCTGCGGAGGAGCCGGAACGGTTGCGCGGCCCGCAGTTTCACCATGCCTGGGCCGATGAGTTCTGTGCGTGGCGTCAGCCGGCGGAGACCTTGGCCATGCTGCGGATGGGGTTGCGTCTGGGGGATGCGCCGAGATTGTGCGTCACGACCACGCCTAAGCCGATCCGGGCGCTGAAAACTCTGATGGCCGAAGCGGGTGTCGAAGTGGCGCGGTCAGCCACGGCTGAGAATAAGGCCGGACTGTCCGAGGATTTTCTGTCGGGGTTGCTGGCTATTTACGGCGGCACACGGCTGGCGGCGCAGGAACTGGAAGGGGCGATTGTCGATAGCGATGATCACGCCCTGTGGCGGGCCGAGGATATTGCGCGTTGTTACGGGGCGAAACCGCCGCAGTTTGACAGCGTGGTGGTGGCGGTCGATCCGCCGGTCAGTGATCACGGCGACGCCTGCGGGATCGTGGTCGCGGGGCGCAGAGACGGGCGTGGTTATGTGCTTGAGGATGGCACGGTTGAAAAGCCATCGCCGCTGGGCTGGGCCCAGAAGGTGGTTGAGATGGTGGCCGAACATGGCGCCGATCGGGTGGTGGCCGAAGGCAATCAGGGCGGCGACATGGTGCGCACCCTGTTGGCGACGGCGGGCTGCGATGTGCCGATTGAGATCGTTCATGCGCGGGTCGGAAAGCGCGCCCGCGCCGAGCCGGTGGCGGCCCTTTATGAGCAGGGGCGGGTGACCCACTGCGGGGCGGGCCGGTTCCTCAAGCTGGAGGAAGAAATGATGGCGATGGGACGGGGTGAAGGTGGTTCGGCAAAGTCTCCGGATCGGGCGGATGCACTCGTCTGGGCGCTGACAGCGCTGTTGATCACCGGACGGGCCGAGCCGAGGCTTAGTCGCCTTTAGTTCAGGGGTTTGGGGCCTTCCGGCCCCAAGTCTTTGGCTTGTAATTTAACCCCACCTTCCGGCCCTGTCGGGCCTCCCTCCTCCCCTGCATCAGGGGAGGTTCTTAAAAAGTGGATTAAATGTCAAAATTTCTAAACCGCCTGTTCGGACGGGTGGAAACCAAACAAAGCGAAGCGCGAACCCTGATTGCCGTGTCGCAGATGGGCAAGGCCCAATGGACCCCGCGCGATTATGCGTCGCTGGCGTCCGAAGGCTTCATGAAAAATGCCGTCGCTTATCGGTGTGTGCGCATGATTATTGAAGCCGCCGCCTCCGTGCCGTTGCGGGTTGAGCATGACGGCAAGCGGGTGACGGATCATCCGCTCTGCCGCCTGATTGAGCGGCCCAATGGCGAACAAGGCGGGGCGGACCTGCGCGAGGCGATTTATGGCTCGCTGCAAACCGCGGGCAATGCCTATGTTGAAGCCGCGGTCATCGATAATGCCCCGTTTGAGCTGTGGAATCTGCGGCCCGACCGGATGCAGGTCGTCCCCAACGCCAAGGGCTGGCCCGAAGCGTACCAGTACAGCGTCGGCGGCCAGAAGATCGCTATTGGCCGTGATGAAGCGGGCTGGCTTAAGGTCTTGCACCTTAAACTGTGGCACCCGCTTGATGACTGGTACGGGTTTTCGCCGCTGGAGGCCGCAGCGTTTTCGATTGATGTCCACAATGCGTCGGGGGCCTGGAATAAGGCGCTGCTTGATAATTCGGCGCGGCCATCGGGGGCACTGGTCTATGGCACCAAGGGCTCTCAGCGTCTGACCGAAGATCAGTTTGCGCGGCTGAAAAGCGAACTGGCTGAGGCCCATGCGGGCGTCAATAATGCCGGTCGGCCGTTATTGTTGGAGGGCGGGCTGGACTGGAAGCCGATGTCGCTAACGCCGGCCGATATGGATTTTATCGAGGGCAAACACGCGGCGGCGCGTGATATTGCGTTGTCGTTCGGCGTGCCTGCGCAACTTTTGGGCATACCCGGCGATAATTCTTACGCCAACTATCGTGAGGCCAATGGCGCGTTCTGGCGGCACACGATTTTGCCGCTGGTGGAAAAAACCACGCGGTCGCTGAGTGCGTGGCTTGAGCCGAAATTTTCCGGCGCGCGCATCGTGTGCGACCTTGAGGGTTTGCCCGCCCTGACGGCAGAGCGCGACGCTTTGTGGGCGCGGCTTGAGGCGGCGAGCTTCCTCAGTGATGTCGAGCGGCGGCAACTGGCGGGGCTGGCGGACGTGAAGCGCGAGGCCAATGAATCGAGAGATTGCGACCATGACTGATGTATTCGGCGTGCCGATCACGGTCGTGGTCACAGTCATCGTCCACACGGCGTTTGTGTTGTTGTGGGTCGGGCGGATGTCGGCGCGGATTGAAGCGACCGAAAAACGGCTGGAGCAACAGGCCGGACTGACGGAGCGGCTGGCGCGGCTGGAGGAACAGTCGCTGGCCACGCGGGCGTCGCTGGAGCGGATCGAAACCAAGCTGGATCGGGGACATTTATGATCATCGAAGGCTATGCGTCTCGGTTTTTTGAGCGCGATCTGAATGACGATGTGGTGGTGCCGGGGGCATTTAAAGCGTCGCTGACCCGCACAGGGTCTGAGGGCGTGAAGATGCTCTATCAGCATGGTTCCACCACACCGGTCGGAGTGTGGGATGAGGTGTCTGAGGATGCCGCCGGATTGTTTGTGCGCGGTCGGGTGTTTGATCTGACGCCGGAGGCCCGCCTGGTGCAAGGCCTGATCCGGGCGGGGGCGCTGGATGGCCTCTCCATTGGCTTTCGCACGGTGAAATCGAGACCGGATGAGACGCGGCGGTTGCGGGTACTGACCGAAATCGACCTGTGGGAAGTGTCGTTCGTGACCTTTCCCATGCTGCCGAGTGCGCGTTTTAAGATGGTTCCGTTTCACCCTTCAGAAGCGGTTCAATATGGCTGAAGCGTAATGCCGAAAGATCATACTGTTTCAGGTCAATCGTATCGCCTTTGGCATCACCATATTGAAAGGCCTCAAGGCTTTGCGGGTAACCGTTCTCGCACCAAAGTATGAAGCCCATGATCATGCCTTCACCCATGCCCAGCATGTGCGCATCCGGCCCATCTATTCGGGCCAGTTCAGGAGCTATGGCTGGCAGTGTCTTGTTGACGATTATCGTCGTGTAAAATCCATGCCCGGTGTTGTCACGTTCGCTGACTTTTGCTGACGCAAGCAGGGCCCGTAAAGTTTCACCAAAGTCGCCGTAATCAGCGCAAATGTTGTCGAGGACGGCGGTTTCAAGAGGTGTGAAATCAGACATGGCAAGAGCATGATGACGGTTTGATCCACGAAATCAAGTTGTTTGATTTCCTCCTCCCTTGCGAAGCGGGGGAGGTGGCGCGGCCAGCTTTGAGCGGGCCGTGACGGAGGGGGCAACTGGCATAATTTTACTTTACCTCCCTGGCATGCCGGGGAGGGGGGCGCACGAAATCGCACAGCGATGAGATGCGGTGGCGGGGGTAGCGACAGTGCCGTCCCCCTCCGTCTTTTTGTCAGCAAGCTGCCAAAAATCCACCTCCCCATCGCAGAGCGATAGGGAGGAGACATTTAAGGAGACATGAATGAAAGAAGTGAAACAGGCCACAGCTTCGCCCGAAGTGCGGGCCGCGTTGCACGAAGTTTTGAGCGCGTTTGAGGCGTTCAAGGCCACCAATGATGCGCGACTTTCGGCGATTGAGATGAAGCGCGCCGACGGGCTGATCGGCGACAAACTTGAGCGTATCGAAGGCGGCCTGCAAGCGGCTGAGGCGCGCCTGAACCGGCTGCTGAGCCTGAAATCGCGTCCGGCGGTCGAAGCCGCAGACGCGCGCGAAACTGTCACAGAGGCCAAATCGGCCTGGGATGGTTATCTGAAATCCGGTCGGGTGACGCTGGAGCTCAAGGCCGGTTTGTCGACGGCATCCGGTTCGGGCGCTATGGCGCCGGTTGAGACCGAGCGCTTCATTGAGCGCCGTCTGGCGCAGGTGTCGCCCATGCGCTCGCTGGCCACGGTGCGTACCGTCGGTGCGGCGACGTTCAAGAAGCCGATTTCGACCGTTGGCGTGGTGGCGAACTGGGTGACCGAAACTGCGGCGCGTCCTGAGACCGATCCGTCAACCCTGAACCTGCTGGAGTTTCCGGCGGCGGAGCTTTATGCGGCACCGGCGGCGACGCAGGCCTTGCTGGATGATGCGTTCATAAACCTCGACGAATGGCTGGCGTCCGAGATTGAGGACAGTTTTGCCGCACAGGAAACCGCAGCCTTCGTCAACGGCGACGGGGTCAATAAGCCGCGCGGGTTCCTGAACTATACCACAGCGGCGGATGCGTCGGCGACCTGGGGCCAGATCGGCCATATCGCGTCGGGCGCGGCGGGTGCGTTCGCAGCCTTGTCGCCGGTCGATGCGCTGATCGACCTGATCTACGCGCCGAAATCGCAGTACCGCAGCAATGCGCACTTTGTGATGAACCGCCGCACCGCCGCCCGTATCCGCAAGTTCAAGGATGCCGACGGTAATTACATCTGGCATCCGGCAACCCAGGCCGGGCAATTGCCGCTGCTGCTCGGCTACCCGGTGCAGGAGATCGAGACCGTACCGGATATCGCGGCCAATTCGTTGTCGATCGCGTTTGGTGACTTCGCCAAGGGCTATCTGATTGTCGATCGTGCGGGCCTGTCGGTGCTGCGTGATCCGTACTCGGCCAAGCCCTATGTCCTGTTCTATACCACCAAGCGTGTCGGCGGCGGGGTGCAGAATTTTGATGCGATTAAGGTCATGAAATTCGCGGTATCTTAGCGAATTAGATCTCCTGCCCCGTTTACGGGGAAGGTGGATTTTTGCGACAGCAAAAAGACGGAAGGGGCAGGTCGACCGTAAGGCTGCCCCTCCCACCACTTCGTGGTTCCCCCTCCCCGTAAACGGGGCGGGAGGTTGATAAAGGATTCCCACCATGTCCGATCCTGTTTCGCTTATCGAGGCGAAGCTGTTCCTGCGTGTGTCTCATGACGAAGAGGACGCGCTGATTGCCACCCTGATCGCGGCGGCAAGTGCTCGGCTCAACGCGGCACTTGGGCTTGTGCTTGATGAGGCGTCACCGGCCCCTCTGCGGCTGGCCGTACTTAATCTGGTAGCCGTTGGTTATCAGTCGCGCGGGGAGATGACACTCGATTCCGTTGAGCCGTGGATCGCCCCTTATCGTCAGGTGCGGCTATGACCCTATCCCCGCTCAAGGCGCTCAATCTGCAAACCCCGGCGCGCTGTTATAGCGTGGCCTCAACCGAGACGGCGCAAGGCGGGCGCTTAAAAACCCGCACCCTGACCGGCACGATCTGGGGTGATTTTCAGCCGGATGTCCCCTCACTAGTCACCGGCACCGATGGCCGCGGTTATGTTTTACAGACCGCTACCTTCATCGTCCGCACACGGGCTGGTTTGGCGCCAAAAGATGAGCTTCATCTCAAGGGCGCCGACTGGATTATCAGATCGATTGATGAGGGGGCGGATCAGAATTTCCGCCTTCGCATCGAAAGAACTGTGTGACCATGAACCCGCTCAATGCGCTGCAACAGGCGCTGATTACCCACCTGCGTGCGCAGGATAGTCTCAAACTCTGGCTGGGGAATGCCGTCCGCGTTTATGACGAATTGCCCGAAGAGATCATCTACCCTTACGTGACGCTGAACCGCGTCGAGGCGAGGCCTTTGGCGGCTGGCGGCGATGAGATCACCGAGCAGATCGTGACCTTATCGTGCGTGTCACGCTTTTACGGCACCGAAGAAGCCAAGGCTGTGGCGGCCGAGCTGCGGGTCATTCTCGACAGTGCGCAGTTAACACTGGAGGGCAACCGGCTGGCGAACCTGCGGGTCTCTTACGTCGATGTATTCCGGGGCACCGATCAGCGCACAATCTACGGGCTGGTACGCGTGCGGGCGGTGACCGAGGCGGTTTAAATTTAGAACCTCCCCTAATTTTAGGGGAGGGGGACCATCAAGCATAGCGCAGATGGTGGTGGGGTTAATTTTCTGAAGCCCCTTTAACCCCCTCTGTCGTTTCACGACATCTCCCCCTGAAATCAGGGGGAGGGTTTAACATGGAGAATGCTCATGGCCCTGCAAAAAGGCCGCGATATGTTGCTGAAAATAGAAGATGGTGCTGCCTTCGTTACGGTGGCGGGCCTACGGGCACGCACGATCTCACTGAATGCCCGCACGGTCGATGTGACCGATTCTGAGAGTGCCGGTGGCTGGCGTGAACTGCTGTCCGGCGCGGGCGTTAAGGCCCTGTCGGTATCGGGTTCGGGTGTGTTCCGCGATGCGGCGTCCGATGCTCTGATGCGCGAGGCGTTTTTCGCACAGGCCCAGAAAGTATGGCAACTGATCGTGCCGGACTTTGGCCGATTTGAGGGGCCGTTTTTGATCGCGGCACTCGACTATGCTGGTGATCATGACGGCGAGGCGACTTTTGCCATGACCTTGGCCTCGGCGGGAGAGATCAGTTTTGTCGCCCTTTAATCCCATGAGGGGCGAAGTCATGGCCACGCTCGGCGGGCGTAAGGTGCGGCTGTGCGTGACTCTCCGGGCGTTGGCCGCGATGGAGCACCATTTCGGTGTGACGGGGCTGGAGGCGCTGGGTGAGCGGCTGAAAAGCTTGAGTGCTGCGGATCTGTCGGTGGTGTTGTCAGCGCTGTGCATGGAAGACATTTCCACCCTCGATATTGGCTTTCAGGAAGCGCTCGACGCCGTTGTCGCGGCCTTTGGTGCCCTGCGATGAATGTTGGTTGGGAACAACGTCTTCGGCAGGCGGTGGTTGAGATTGGGCTGACGCCTGCGGACTTTTGGTCGTTGTCGCTGTCCGAATGGCTGGCCCTGATCACGTTGCCCACATTGCCCGTCTTGCCGAGGGATGACTTACACACCCTGATGACATTATTTCCGGACAATAAGAAATGAACGGTTTCGATAATTTTACGCAAAGCGTCAATGCCGCGGCGGTGGCGCTGAAAGGGCTGGAAGGCCCCGCGCAGGAAAGCGCTGATGCCATCGATCAGGCCTTCTCAAAGGCGGGCGAGTCCCTGGCGCGATCTTTGGGGCGGGCGGCGTCGGACGGCAAGATTTCCATGGCCGAACTGGCGTCTGCGGTCATTAGCGCCGTCAATGCGGCGGCGCGGTCTCAGGGCGGCGGTTTGGGGGATGTTCTGTCGGGGATCAGCAGCGTCTTTTCCGGTGCGCGCGCCGATGGCGGGCCGGTGACGCGTGGCGGCGCTTACCTTGTGGGTGAGCGCGGGCCGGAGCTGTTTCGACCGGCCACGTCGGGTTCGATTGAGACGGGCGCGGGTGGGCAAAACGTCAACATCACGCTCAATGTCAGTGGCGGCGGTGAGGGGCTAATCCGCTCCGAAGCCCAGATCGCCAGCGCGCTTAATCGCGCCGCGCGGTTGGGGTTGCGGTAAATCTCCTCCCTACGCTTGCGTGGGGAGGTGGCGTTGAGCTTGCGAAGCGACGGAGGGGTAACTTCGTCAGGGCAATCCCCCTCCGTCTGCTCATTTCATTCGCATCCACCTCCCCACGCTTTTAAGCGCGCTAACGCTTCGCTTTTTGAGCGCAGTAGGGAGGAGAAAGGTTGACCATGACGTTTCACGATATCCGCTTTCCGGTGCGGCTGGCCTTCGGGTCGGGTGTGTCGATTGAGCGGCGCACCGAAATCACAACGCTGGCGTCCGGTTATGAGCGGCGCATCAGCCCGTGGGCGCAAGGGCGAAGGCATTATCTGATCGGGGCGGGTGTGCGCTCGCTGACCGATGCCGCCGAACTCCTGACCTTTTATGAGGCGAGGGAAGGGCGGTTACATGGCTTTCGTTTTAAAGACTTTGCCGACTTCAAAAGTGGGGCGCTGAATGCTGTAGTGTCGTCCACGGACCAAGTGATCGGTACCGGCGATGGCGTGCGAAAAACCTTTCAATTGACCAAGGCCTATGGTGCTGTCATGCGCCCGATTGCCAAGCCCGTCGAAGGCACGGTGACGGTGGCGGTAAACGGCGCCACGGCCACGCCGACGGTCGATTTTGTTACGGGTCAAGTGACATTCAGCACGGCTCCGGTTGCGGGTGCGGTGATATCTGCGGGGTATGAATTTGACGTGCCGGTGCGCTTTAATTCCGACCGCATAGAAATGACGCTGGAAAGCTTTGAGGCCGGTCGCGTGGCGGCCGTGGCGCTGATCGAGATTCATACTTAACCCCACCACCCCGCCGGTAAACCGGCGCGGTCCCCCTCCCCTGCATCAGGGGAGGTTCATGAGGATGTTTTATGCGAAATGTACCTGCTGGCATAACCTCGGCGCTGGAGGCCGGGGCGGCGAGCCTGTGCCATGTCTGGCTGATCGAACGCAATGATGGCATCGTGCTGAGCTTTACCGATCATGACGCCGATATCACCTTTCAGGGCGTGGTCTGCATAGCCGCGACGGGCCTCACCAAAGGGGCAGCGGAGCAGGCGCTGGGGGCCGAAGGCTCAGGCGCGGTGTCGGGCATTTTGAGCGATGGCCGCCTCACGTCTGCGGACGTCGAGGCCGGGCTATATGACGAGGCAGGCATCCGTGAATATGTGATCGACTGGACAGCACCGGATCAGTTTGTGCTGATGTCGTCAGGCACATTGGGGCGGATTGAGGCGCGCGGCGGAACGTCTGAAGGCGCGTCGTTTGTCGCCCATGTCGAAGGGGCAGCGGCGAAGCTTAACCGCATCATTGGACGCCGGTTTACGCACCTGTGTGATGCTGTGCTTGGGGATGACCGCTGTGGCCTGAGTGCGCCTTCGGGCGTTTGCGATAAGCGCTACCGTACCTGCCGCGAAGCTTACGGTAATGCGCACAATTTCAGGGGCTTTCCTGACTTGCCGGGTGAAGATTTCCTAACCCTTTATCCGCGGGCGGGCGATGCGTTGGATGGAGCGTCGCGTCGTCAGGGTTCAGGGAGATGAGACTTCGTGAAACTTTTGATCTCCTCCCTGTGCGTCAGCATGGGGAGGTGGCATTGGTGAGTATAAGCTCGCCAATGACGGAGGGGGATAACGCGACGGTGATGCCCCCTCCGTCTTTAGCCGGGCCTTGCCCGTCAAAATCCACCTCCCCATTCGTGCCGAACAGGGAGGAGGTAAACGCGCTCAAGGAGCGTAGCGTTAGCGCAAGTAAAAATCCCGCGCTCAAGGAGCGTAGCGTTAGCGCAACTAACATTTCCCAAACCTGGATCGGTACGCCCTATCAGCATCAGGCCAGCCTGAAAGGGGTTGGGTGCGACTGTGTGGGGCTGATCCGCGGGGTATGGCGGGAACTTTACAGCAATGAGCCAATGGCCCTGCCGTCCTATAGTCCCGACTGGGCGGAGGTCGGCGGGCGCGAGGTTTTGCTGGAGGGCATGGCGCAGCATTTTCGCACTATCCCGCTCACGGCGGCGCAGGCCGGCGATGTGCTGGTGTTCCGCATGAAAGCGGGGGCGGTGGCGAAACATGCTGCGATTTTGCTGCATGATTTTGGCGATCCGCGCGCGCAGATCATCCATGCCTATTGGGGCCATGCGGTGGTGGCGTCGTGGCTTAAGCCATTCTGGCAAAAACAGGCGGTGGCGGCGTTTCGGTTTTCATAAAACCTCCTCCCTACGCAGTGGGGAGGTGCCGAGCTTGCGAGGCGGAGGGGTATTAAGCTGCCTCTGGCCCCTCCGTCTTTCGTGAGCTTCGCTCACAAAATCCACCTCCCCATGTAATGGGGAGGAGAGAAAGGTCTTAATGGCACAGGTTATTTTAAGCGCGGTCGGCACCTATTTGGGCGGGCCGGTCGGCGGGTTTATCGGGTCTCAGATCGGCGCGGCCATCGACAAAACCATCGTCAATTCATTGGCCCCCACACGCACGGTCGGGCCGCGCCTTAGTGGTGTGCGCCTGAACGCCAGTGCTCAGGGCGAGCCGGTCAAGCAGGTGTTTGGGCGGGCGCGGGTAGCGGGCACCGTCATCTGGGCGGCGGGGTTGAAGGAAAACCGCACTACGACCCGCGCCAGTAAATCATCGCCCAAGACCGAGAGCTTTACCTACAGCCTGTCGATGGCGGTGGGGTTATGCGAAGGGCCGATTGACGGCATCGGGCGCATCTGGGCCGATGGGCAGTTGCTGGACCAGTCGAAGTACAGTTACCGGCTTTATCTGGGTGACGATGACCAGATGCCTGACGCGGCCATTGAGGCGATTGAGGGCCATGCGCCGGCCTATCGCGGGCTGGCCTATATGGTGTTTGAAGACCTGCCCCTGACCGAATTTGGCAATCGTCCGCCCAATCTGTCGGTTGAGGTGTTCCGCCGCCCCAAGGGTGAGTATGACGATCTGGAAAGCCTGATCGACGGGGTGTGCCTTATCCCTGGGGCGGGGGAGTTTATCTATGCGACGCAGCCCAATGCCGTCCGCGAAGGGCTGACCGGCGCGCGCTATGAAACGCAAAATACACAGGATGGCCGCACCGATTTTTTGGTGTCGCTGGCGCAGTTGAAAGCGCATCTGCCCAATGTAAAGCGCGTTAATCTGGTCATTAGCTGGTTCGGCAATGACCTTCGCGTGGGTGAGTGTCAGATCAAACCGGGCGTCGAGCAGGCCGTGAAAGTGACTACGCCATTGACATGGTCCGTGGACGGAGTATCGCGCCAAGACGCCTATCTGATCAGCACGATTGACGGTAGGCCGGTTTACGGCGGAACGCCGTCTGATCAGACGGTGGTGGCGGCGATTGAGGCCCTGAAAGCCGAGGGTTATGAGGTCACACTGATCCCATTTATCCTGATGGATGTACCGGCGGATAATGACCTGCCTGACCCGTACGGAGGCGCGCAACAGGCGGCTTTTCCCTGGCGCGGGCGGATCACTTCGGCGGAAGATGGTACGGCGGCGGTGACGACGCAGGTCGATCAGTTCTTTGACGGCGACTGGGGCTTTAAGCGCTTTGTGCGCCATGTGGCGACGCTTGGCGTGCAGGCGGGCGGTGTTGACGCCATTGTGCTGGGGTCTGAGATGCGCGGGGTGACGACGCTGCATAGTGCTGCGGGTGTCTATCCGGCAGTGGGGCATCTACGGATGCTGGCCGCCGAGGTGCGCAGCCTTGTGGGGGCAGACACGCAGATCTCCTACGGGGCCGACTGGAGCGAATATTTCGGTCACCAGACCGGCGGGAATGCGGTCTTTCACCTCGATCCTCTGTGGGCGGACGATCATATCGATTTCGTCGGCATCGACTGGTATGCGCCGCTCACCGATTGGCGTGAGGGCGCGCATCTGGATGCGGATGTGGCCGCCGATATCTATGACCCTGCCTACCTCAAAAGCCGGGTGCGCGGCGGCGAAGGCTTTGACTGGTACTATGCCTCAGACGCGGATCGAACGGCGCAGATGCGCACGCCGATCACCGATGGCGCCTTCGGCGAGCCGTGGGTTTACCGGCCCAAGGATATCTTAAGCTGGTGGTCGATGCCGCACCATGACCGCATCGGCGGCGTGCGTTCCGTGACCCCGACCGCGTGGGTGCCGCAATCGAAACCGATCCGCTTTATCGAATATGGCTGCGGCGCGATTGATAAAGGGCCCAATGCGCCGAACCTGTTTCTTGATCCCAAAAGCTCGGAAAGCCATGTGCCGCCGTTTTCCAATGGTGCGCGCGATGACCGCGCGCAAAGGGCTTACCTGATGGCGCTGGCGTCCTATTATGGGGAGGCCGCCAACAATCCGCTCAGTCCGGTCTATGGTGGGCGGATGATCAGTGGCATGGAAGTCTGGTGCTGGGACGCCCGGCCATACCCGTATTTTCCGCAGAAGGTCGATCTGTGGGGCGATGCCGGCAACTGGCGTACTGGCCACTGGCTCAATGGCCGGGTCGGGGCCGGTGAGGTGCGCAACCTGATCGCCGATATTGCGCAGCAAGCCGGTTTGACCGACCTTGATCTGAGCGAAGTCGAAGGCACCATCGATGGCTATGTGATCGAGCAGCCGATGTCAGCGTTTGAGGCCCTGTCGCCGGTGCTGTCCTATCTGGGGCTGGAGGTGGCCGAGCGCGGCGGGGGCGTGGCGCTACTGTCGTCTCGGCATGGGGTGGATAGGAATATGCTGCGGGCCGAACTGGCCTATCAGGATCGTAATCCCGTCATGGCGCGGCGTGATCTGATTGAGGTGCCGGGGCTGTTGACCCTGCGGGCCTATGACCTTGACCGCGACTATCAGCTTCAGGCCGTGACGATGCGCCATGATGAGGTTGCGGGGGCTGATCGGATCAGCATCGATCTGCCGTTATCGCTGACCACCGGTCAGGCGGCTGACCATGCCGATTATCTTTTGTCGGCCCTGCAACGGGTGCGCCATACGGTGACCCTCGATATCGACCCGCTCGATTTGCTGCGGCTGGAGATCGGCGACGGGCTTATGCTGGAGGGTGATGTCTGCGCTTATCGGGTGACGGCGATTGAGGCCGGTGAGCAACCAAGCGCGACCTTGGTGCCTGCTCCTATGGTGCGTGCCTGGCCAAATGCGGAACCGGACGGGGCGACGGGCGGGGCGATCACCCAGCCGATTATGACGGGCCTGCGTCTGATGGATCTGCCGCCGTTCACCGCTGAGGACAGGGCGACACCGGTGTTGATTCCCTCGGCCTCACCCTGGCAGGGGGCCGATATCTATGTGGGGGCGGGTGCAGGCAGTTTACGTCTGCGCGGTCGGGTGCAGGTGACGGGCGGGGTCGGTTATACGCTGATGGCTTTGCCACCACAGCGGGCCCATTGTTTGCATGATGGGGCGTTTCTCGATGTTTACCTTGAAAGCGATGCACCGGTCAGTGTGGCGGAATCCGAGCTTCTGGCCGGGCGCAACCGGCTGTGCGTGAGGGCGCAAAACGGCGAATGGGAGATCATTCAGTACCGGACGGCCCAAATGCTGTCGGCGCGGCACTATCGCCTGAGTGGGCTGATGCGCGGTCAGGGGGGGACGTTGCATGCCCTGAACGCGGGCGTTGCGAATGGGGCTGAGGTCATCACCCTTCCCGATGAGATGGCCCGCGCCGATATGAGCGCTGATGAAATCGGCCTGCCACGCCTGTGGCGGGCGGGGCCGATCGGCTTTGGCGGGGCGGCGGCGGGAGCGGTGGATATCACGGCGACATGGCAGGGTTTAAGTCTTCGTCCCCGTGCGCCGGTGCATGGGCGGGTACGCTGGTCGGGAGATGATCTGCGCATTACATGGCATCGCTGCGCCCGCTTTGGCGGTGATGGCTGGGAAGGTGAGCCGCCCTTGTGCGAGGAGATAGAGCGCTATCGTTTGCGCTTTTATCAGGGCGATGATCTGCGGCGCGAAATCGAGGTGGGCACGGAAAGCTTCACCTATCCGGCGGCGTGGCGAGAGGCTGATTTTCCGAGCGGGTTTGATAGCGACAGTCACCTTGATATCGCGCAAAAGTCACAAATCTATGGATGGGGTTTGCGGCTCAAGTTGACCTTATGACCTAAAGCGCCTAGCACACCCCTCGCAATAGTGTTTTTAGTGTCCGGAGGCGGTGTGGCCACAGATCCTTATTCTGAATTGGGCGTCAAGCGTGACGCCAGTGCCGATGATATCCAGAAGGCGTTTCGCAAGCTGGCTAAGGAACTGCACCCTGACCGCAACCCCGGCAACAAGGTCGCCGAGGAGCGCTTTAAGCGCGTCAGTGGCGCCTTTGATTTCCTGAAAGACCCGGAAAAACGCAAGAAGTTCGACCGCGGGGAAATTGACGCCGATGGCCGCGAGACCTTCCGTCGGGCAGGCGGAGGCTTTGGCGGGGGTACGGGCGGGGCGTCCGGTGCCTATGGCCCCGGTGGCGCGCGCGGCAGCTTTGACGGCGTTGATCTGAACGATATTTTCGATATGTTCGGTGGCGGCAGCCGCGGTAGCGCAGGCGCAGGTTTTGGCGGGTTTGGCGGCGGTCAAACGCAACCCACCAAGGGCGCTGACCTCAAAGTCCGGCTCGATGTCGATCTGATGGACACGATTGTTGGCAATACCCGCCGGGTGCTGTTTTCCGATGGCCGCACGGTCGATGTTAACATCCCAAAGGGCACCAAGGATGGCGCGACCCTGCGTCTGAAAGGCCAGGGGGCACCATCACCCACGGGGCGCGGGCCTTCGGGCGATGCGCTGGTCGAAATCCGCGTCAATGCCCACCCGATTTTCCGTCCCGATGGCTCTGACCTGCATATGGATTTGTTTGTCTCCATCCCGGATGCCGTGCTGGGTGGTAAGGTGCAGGCCAATACCCCTGACGGGCCGGTTAATGTCAGTCTGGCTAAGGGCAGTAATTCCGGCGGCGTATTGCGCCTGAAAGGTCGCGGCGGGCTGGATGCCAAGACCGGTCAGCGCGGTGATCTGTTTGCGCATATAGTGGTCGCTTTACCGGATGCGATCGACGATGATCTGGTCAAATTCTGTGAGGACTGGCGCAAAGACGGCGGCTATGTGCCGTCGGTTACCGCGTTTAAGCGAAAATAATGTAAAGAACTCCTCCTATTGGAGGCATAGCTATTTTTTACGCGCTAAACCCCTCCCCTAATTTTAGGGGAGGATGTCACGGAGTGACAGGTGGGGTTATATAGCGGCGGTTTTAACCCCACCTTCCGGTCTGACATAATGATGCTCTATCGCTTCGCTACTTGAGAGCTTCAGACCTCCCTCCTCCCCTGCAACAGGGGAGGTTCTAAGGGTATACCGTAAATAAAGCTTTTATGCTTGTCTCGTTCAGATAAGGTTCAGGTGTTCGGGGGTATCAATGACGCTATGAAACAGGCAGTTACCATCTTGTGTGCGGTTTTGGCCATTGGCTTGCCCTCTGCGGGACAGGCGCAATCGGTGCGTCTTGAGGTGTCCGCCGCCGCGCCGTTTCTGCTGGCCCAGAACAATGACCGCCGTGACCGCGATCGTGGCCGCGATGAACGCAGCCGCGACAATAAGGACAATGAACCGCGCCGCGATGACCGTCTGAACCGCGCTATCGCCATCGCCCAGTCTCGTGGCCGCGTGCTTGATGCCGGGCCTGAAAAAGGTGCCATTTTCTGGGTACGGGTGGCGACTGAGCGGGGCCGCGTGGATTTTCTGGTCGATACCAATTCCGGCCGTATAGTGGGTGAACGATAATGCGCATACTTCTGGCCGAAGACGATCCCGACCTGTCACGTCAGCTTAAAACCTCATTGCAGGACGCGGGCTATGTGGTCGATCACGCCCCGGACGGCGAAGAAGCGCATTTTCTGGGCGATACTGAGCCCTATGACTGCGTGATCCTGGATCTGGGCCTGCCCAAGATTGACGGCGTGTCGGTGCTGGAGAAATGGCGCCGCGACGGCAAGACCACGCCGGTGCTGATCCTGACGGCGCGCGGGGCGTGGAGCGATAAGGTGTCGGGCTTTGATGCCGGCGCCGATGATTATCTGACTAAGCCGTTCCATACCGAAGAACTGCTGGCGCGCTTGCGGGCGCTGGTGCGCCGCGCCGCCGGTCATGCCCAGCCGCTGCTGATCTGCGGTGGCGTGCGGCTGGATCCACGGGCGGCGCGGGCGTCGGTCAATGGTGAGCCGCTGCGGCTGACGTCATTGGAATACCGGCTTTTGCATTATCTGATGATGCACCAGAACCGGGTCATTTCGCGCACCGAGCTGGTCGAGCACCTCTATGATCAGGATTTCGACCGCGACTCCAACACCATCGAAGTGTTCATGGGCCGCCTGCGCAAGAAAATCGGCACTGACCGGATCGAGACCGTGCGCGGCTTAGGCTACCGGCTGAAACCGCTGGCCGATGAGGTCGCCGACCTGTGAGCAATGCTGGCTGGTTATGGCTGAAGCGCAAGGTGTTCTGGGCAGACCGGAACGCAGCGCCGGGGTCTCTGGTCGGGCATCTGATCCGGTTGGCCAGCGTGTGGTTTATTCTGGCGCTGGTCGTCACCTCCGTCACCCTGACCGGCTTTTTCCATCAGGCCCAGCTTGAGCGCTTTCAGCAGAATGTCGGGCAGTTAGCCGACAATCTATATTCCGATACCGACCTTGATATGGACGGCAAAATCGTGCCGCCAAGCTTTTTCGATACCCGCACCCAGCGCGTCTATTCCGGTCTTTACTGGCAGGTCAGCGAAGTGGGCGCAAACGGTGAGGTGACTGTGCAATCGCGCTCGCGCTCGCTGTGGAACGATGACATTGCTGTGCCGGCCAATGTGTTGTCGGATATTCGCGCCAGTTCTGGTGCGGCGTCATTTTACGATGTGACGGGGCCGCAAGGCGCACCGCTGCGGGCCGCCGCCATCTATACCCTGATCAAGGGGCGGGCCTTTGTGTTTGTGGCCGCCGAAGACCGTACACCGATGGATGCCGGGGTGCGCCGGTTCGGGTTTTTGATTGCCATAGCTATGGTCATTCTGGCGCTGGGGTCGCTGGCGGCGATCTTCCTTCAGGTGCGGATTGGTTTGCGTCCACTGTTTAAGCTGACTGGCGAAATCCATGATGTGCGCGAAGGGCGCAAGGTGCGCCTCGATGGCCGGTATCCGACGGAAATCATGCCGGTTGCTAATCAGATCAACGGCTTTCTGGATAGCAATCAGGAGGTGCTGGAGCGGCAGCGCACCCATGTCGGCAATCTGGCCCACGCGCTTAAAACGCCGCTGTCGGTGCTGTTGAGTTCGTCGCAGGACGCCGATGAAAATCTGCCCGATATTGTCCGCCGTCAGACCGAGACCATGCGGGGTCAGGTCGATCATCACCTCAGACGGGCGCGGGCGGCGGCACGGTCTCAGACGATGGGGGAGCGCACACCGATTGAGCCGGTGCTGGATGAACTGGCGGTGACGCTGGAGCAGGTGTTCCGCGACAAGGATGTGGTCATCGACTGGCGCGCGCCGGAGGATCTGGCGTTTCGCGGTGAGAAACAGGATTTTCAGGAAATTATCGGCAATCTGATTGAGAACGCCTGCATCTGGTGCCGCAAAAATATCCGCGTGACGGCGGTGGCTGAGGCGGACGTGCCGTTTATGACAGTCACCGTTGAGGACGACGGCCCCGGCATGCCGGAGGGGCGTTATGATGAGGTTCTGAAACGCGGCGCGCGGCTGGACGAAAGCGCACCGGGATCGGGTCTGGGGTTGAGCATTGTCGATGAACTGGTGCGAGCTTACGGCGGGGAATTGACGTTTGATCGCGCCACGATCGGCGGGCTTAAGGTAACGCTGAAACTGCCGTTGGGGCGGGTTTAGACTTATACTCCCCCAACTTGTTGGGGGAGGTGGATCGGTGCGCAGCGACGAGACGGAGGGGGGCGCCGCCGTTGGCCCCCACCACAACATCTCATCGCTACGCGATTTCGTGTGGTCCCCCTCCCCAACAAGTTGGGGAGGTATGATAGGGTAGGCTTAGAGATTCGGAGGGGGAAGTATGTCAGACGCGGTTCGGTGCCATAAGCGATGGGGTTTTATCGCGGTAATTTTTGGCTTAAATGCGCTTATGGGGCTGATGTTTATAGCCACGCTTCTACTTAATAATCCGCTGCCAGACCCATTTTTCCGTATTTTTGCGCCTACGGTAGGTTTTGCGCTCATATTGATGTGTGTATATGGCACTAAAAAAATCAAAGATATGAAGCTTTATGTTTTAGCCGATGGCGTTGGCGTACAGTATAAACGCGGCCCTATTAAAAAGATTAAATGGGATAATATTGATAATCTCGGACAGGGTAATGACAGCCTGTCCGTTGTTGCTTTTCGGCTTAAATCCTATGAGGTGTGGTTTAGTCAGTTTAGCGATAAAGAGCTGCGTGAGCGTGTAGCCGATGGGGCTATTCTGTTTTTCCTTATGGGGTGGTCTTACCTCAAACGCAGGCCCATAGCTGATAGCATTTCTCAGGAAATCGAGCGTATGCCCAAAGGAAGTCCAAAGCGGATCTTGGCCAATCGTATGGTGAAGGCGAGAGGCGAACAAGGTGTTGATCTGGTGTTCGGTGCTGGCCTGCGTTCAAATCGTGATCTGGAACGGTTTGAAGCTTCATATCTTCGTTGGAAGGCCGGTCTGGAACCTAATACGGCGGTTTTGTAGTTAAATATCCCTGACATGCTGGGTGGACACTATGACTGGCGCTGCCCCCTCCGTCTTTTGCTAACGCAAAATCCACCTCCCCACTTCGTAGGGAGGAGGGTGTTATTTCTCCTCCCTGTTGCGTAGCAATGGGGAGGTGGATGCGAACATAGTGAGCAGACGGAGGGGGGCGTCGTCGTTGGCCCCCACCACCACATCTCATCGCTGTGCGATTTCGTGCGGTCCCCCTCCCCAACGAGTTGGGGAGGTATGACTATTTAGGAGATTTAGCCGCCAAAAGTTCTTTTACATGATCCTCATCAATACCTAAAAGCCATGCTATTTCGGGGATGCTGATGTCCGGCCGGTTTTGTTTCAGATCCTGGGCCGTCCAGACAAGCGACGGAGGTAATCTGTCAAAAAACCGGCAGGGTTGGCTGCGTTCCCGCCCGACTTTGAGAACCGCCTCATAAGTTAAGTACATGTCCGGCCAACGGTTCTGTGTAAGGATCAGGTTTGCAATTTCCGGGGCAATTCGCTCAATGAAATAATCATCAAAAATGCGCTCTTCCTGCGCTATGATCCAATTCTGATGGCAGACTTTGCAAGTGTTCAGAGACAGCCACCATCTGTCATCACTTTGCCAGTGACGGTTTACCGTCTCGAAAAAGCGTTGATCGCGGTCATCACATCCCATTGGAATGACATCCTTGTCCCTCAAGGAGATACATTCGCATTTCAAGGTGGAGCGCACCAATTTTTCGAGTTTCTGTTTTACTTCAAACACGCCATTACGATCTGAATAATCTAGCGAGATCATGTCAAAGTGAAGCGTTTCTCCCAGATCATGTTTTAGGGCTTCTTCCTGTGCGTAAAACCATGTTTCAAACTCTTGAGTGCCCACATCACCACGTATGAATTTCCAGACGGTTTCATGTTGAAGCGGTGTCATAATATTCCTCTTTGAGACCAGGTATTTACTGGCAGGGTTGTTTTATTCTTTCAAGTCGCTTGTTCAGCTACCCCTCCGTCATCTCGCCAAGGCTCGATGCCACCTCCCCACTTCGTAGGGAGGTGGGTGTTATTTCTCCTCCCTATTGCGTAGCAATGGGGAGGTGGCCGCGCAGCGGACGGAGGGGGATAGCGCGACCCTTAGCCCCCGCTACCACGCTGGGTAACGATGATAAGCGGTATACGTCTTTTGCTATTGCATATATCCGCGCTGCCCCCTCCGTCATCTCGCCAAGGCTCGATGCCACCTCCCCACGCAAGCGTAGGGAGGAGAAGCGCCGCCGCCCCGACCCGCGCCCAGTTCCGGGTCAAGGGTGCTAGCACCCTTGATTATCGCCCTGTTAACCCTGTACGGGGCATAGTTAGGCCATAAAGTATCAGCCGAGTAACTAACAATATGTCCGACATCCCGCCCCAGAAGCTTAGTCTGGTCAAAGGCCTGGTGAAAACCATGCCTATTGGGGCTTTGCGCACGCTGGATAAGGCGCTGGCTTTGTCGCGTGATGCCAAGATGAAGCAGGTGCGCGGGCTGGTGCTGCTGGAGATGGAATCGCGTCATGTCCGCGATCTGGTGTTCGCGCCGTACCTGCCGCTGTTTCAGGCGCGCGAAGACGGGCTGGATGCCGAGGTGTTCCCAACCTGGCTGCTGAATAATCTGTGGCGGGAACTGCAAACCGCTGAGGTGCAGTTGTGCGCGGAGGCGGGTATGGCGGCGCGCAGCCTGAGGGACGATGATCCGACACCGGTGCCGTTTTTCCGGCTGGTGACGGCGGGGGCGCGGATACTGCGCGATGACCCCTTAAGTGTGGTAGCCAAAGGCCATGATCAGCGCGACCTGCGCGAAGTTTCGGAATTTGCCCACTACCTCGACCTGCACCGGCTGCTGCGGCAGTATCTGAACCGGCTGCCCGACTGGATGGGGCGGATCGATGCCGAAAAGGCCGCGACCTTACGGCTATGGTACAAGGACGCCTGCGCGTTCTCTGAGGACGCCGGCGTGCGCTTCATTGAGGCGATCTTTGCCAATATGGAAGACGGAGCGATGATTATCAAGATTATCGCCGTTGTGGCTGACCGACCTAATGACCGCTTTCTGGCTGAGTCCGAACTGGCCGATTTCGGGGAGCGCATACTGCTGCTGGCCGAAGAACGCACCGATACTTTCAAACGCCTGATGAGCAGTAAATCCAAAGACTTAAGCTTTATGGCCACGGCCGGGGCGGACATTTCACGGTGTCTGATGGCGCTCAGCGGACTTGAACAATATATCGAACTGGCGCGCGACGGGCCGTGGGGCAAACGGGTCGCGGCCGCGCATAAGACCATTGCCGAACTGGTCGAAGGGCGCCTGAAAACGGCGGCAAGGCTCATTCAAGGGGCCCTGCCGATGAAGGCCGAAAAGGTCAGCGGACGGATGCGTAAGGACTATCCCGATGTGCGCACGCCGATGGATGCGGCGGCGACCACCAATGCCAAAGCCATTCTGACCTTCCTGAAAGACATTAAGCACACGGCTTCAAACGGCGGTTACGCGTCGCTGCTGACCAAAACGGTTCAGGAAGTTGAGATGGTTCTTGATGGCTATATGGATGACCTGATCGGGATTGCCAATCACGATGCGGGGCTTGATACGGATGCGGTCATGGCCTTGTTTGAAGGGGTGATCGATCTGATCGACGCCTTGTTTGGCGAAGAGCGGGCGGCGCTGGCGCGGCGTCGTGTCGCATCGTCCGATTTGCTCAACCCGTCAAAATCGGTTGCCTGAGAGAGCGATATGAGCAATATGCCGAAAAGTGTATAGCGGTTTTCGGCTATAATATTGCGACAACAAAAAAACTCTCCTGTTAAAGCCAAGGTTTTAACGCAATGCCGGAATATCAGCGGGCATGATCCTGTTTTCAGTTATTGCCGCGATTTTGAGCGCGACTGTGTTTGCGGTGGCCGTGCTGTGGCTGAAAGGCCGTATGCCAGTGTCTGATCTGGCGCGTGAAAAGGCGCTCTATGCCCGCTTTGTGGACGATGTCGACCGCAGGCTTGCGCGCGGGCAGATCGAGGCTGATCTGGCGCTGGAGGAAAAGGCCGAGGCGGGGCGGGCCCTGCTGAAAGCCGCCCGCGATCACAACGAATCGTCGGCACCGCTTAAGCCCGCGGTCGTCATGACCGGTGCGGCGCTGGTGGCAGCGATAAGCTTTGGGCTTTATGTTTTTGTGGGGATGCCGGGCTATCCCGATCAGCCGTATGCGCAGCGGCTTGAAGCGTGGACGAAAGCGGCGCAAGCGAACCCCGATGCCCTGCCGCCCAAACCGATGGCCGAAGTGCTGAAAGCCCGCGCCGGCGATCACAAAAACGATGCCGGCTACTGGCAGCAACTGGGCCGCCATCAGGTCATGGCCGGTGACTATTTCGACGGTGCGCGCTCCCTTGAAATCTCGGTCAGGCTTGACCCTGCGCGCGCCGAGGGCTGGTCTGATTTTGGTGAGGCGCTGGTGCTGGCGGCGGATGGCGTGGCCGATGACAGTGCGCGTAACGCCTTTGCTGAGGCGTTAAAGCGCGATCCAAATGATATTTCAGGTCTCTATTATACGGCGAAAATCCTGCGCGATGATGGCCGCTTTGATGCGGCAAAAGCGGCCTTTGATAAGGTGCTGAGCCAACTGCCCGCCGGTGATCCGCGCCGGGAAACGATTGCGGCTGACCTGACCGCGCTCAATGAGGCCCGCACGGCGCAGGCGCAGGTGAGCGCGCAGATTCAAGGCATGGTGGGTAACCTGACCGCACGACTGAAAACCACGCCTGATGATCCTGATGGCTGGGCGCGGCTGCTGCGGGCGCACCGGGTGCTGAAAGATCAGGCGGCGGAGGCGGCCACGATAGCGGCGATCCGTGCACAGTATAGACATAATCCCGATCAGGTGGCGGCGATTCTGAACAAGGCTACGCGACCGGTAGGGAGTGAGTAATGTATGATGACGCTTTCTTTTCTCCTCCCTACGCAGTGGGGAGGTGGCTTTTGAGCCGCACTGAGCGGGGCAAAAGACGGAGGGGTAGGGTTTGCCTCATACCCCTCCACCCCGCCGGTAAACCGGCGCGGTCCCCCTCCCCACAAAGTGGGGCGGAGAGTTTGGGCTGGATGAATATGTGGACGGGCTCATGAATTTCTGGCCAAAATCAATCAAGGCGCGGCGCAGGCTTGTGCTATTTTTGTGGGTGGCCCCGATCTTGGCGGGCGCTGTGGGGCTGACGCTCTTTGCCCTGCGCGATTCCGTGGTCTATTTCTACACGCCGGGTCAGGCGGTGGCGGCCAATGCGCCGCTTAATACTACCATGCGTCTGGGTGGGCTGGTCGCCCCCGGATCGGTGGTCAAAAACTCCGATGGGTCGGTGACGTTTGAGGTCATGGATAATCTGGATGCCATGACCGTGACCTATCAGGGCGATCTGCCCGACCTGTTCCGCGAAGGCCAGGGCGTAGTATGCGAAGGCCAATTGACGGGCGCCAAGGCGTTTAAGGCATCTACCGTGCTGGCCAAACATGACGAAACCTATATGCCCAAGGAAGTGACCAAGGCGCTGAAAGAACAGGGCGAGTGGCGACCGGAATCAGGGGCGTCAGATGGACGAGGGTTGCCACTTGAAAAACTGTAAAGTGCTAAACTCCCTATACCTGCATGAGGTGGGGCCGAGGTCTATGACGTCTATACGTTTTAGACTTCAAAAACTCCCCCCTGATTTCAGGGGGGATACCGGCTTTAGCCGGAGGGGGGTTAAAACCGCTGCTATTAACCCCACCCGTCATCCGATCCTAACGGATCGCCTGCCACCCTCCCCTGAAATCAGGGGAGGTTCCAAGAAAATGAGTTTGCCTGCGTTAGTGATTTCGCAGAGTAGGACAAACCCCTATGATCGCTGAACTGGGGACGTTTTGTCTGACGCTGGCCTTTGTGTTGTCGGTGGCGCAGGCGCTGGTGGTGCCAGCCTCTAAACTGAAAATTTTCGCCGGATTTGCGCGGTTGTCTGAGGGCTTAAGTCTTTCGGGCGCGGTGGCCGCCGCTCTGGCGTTTGCGGCCCTGCTATACGCCTTTCTGACCTCTGATTTTTCGGTCGCTAATGTCGCCGCCAATTCCCACACCTTAAAGCCGCTGCTCTATAAAATCTCCGGCGCGTGGGGCAGCCACGAAGGCTCTATGCTGCTGTGGTGCCTGATTTTGCTGAGTTTCAGCGCGATGGTCACCCTTCTGGGGGCGGGCCTGCCCGACAGTTTGAAACATAAGGTGCTGACAGTGCAGGGCGTGCTGGGGGCGATGTTCACCGGCTTTACCCTGTTTAGTTCCAACCCTCTGGCGCGGGTCTATCCGGCGCCGTTTGAGGGCAAGTCGCTCAATCCGATGCTGCAAGACCCGGCCTTGGCGTTTCATCCGCCGCTGCTGTATCTCGGCTATGTCGGGTTTTCGGTGGTGTTTTCATTTGCGGTCGCGGCGCTGATCGAAGGCAGGATCGATCGGGCCTGGGCGCGCTATGTCAGGCCGTGGACCTTGCTGGCGTGGAGTTTCCTCACGGTTGGGATCACGCTGGGGTCATTCTGGGCCTATTATGAGCTGGGCTGGGGCGGCTGGTGGTTCTGGGACCCGGTCGAGAACGCCTCGCTCATGCCGTGGCTGGCCGGAACCGCGCTTTTGCACGCCGCCATTGTCATGGAAAAGCGCGATGCGCTTAAGGCCTGGACGGTGTTTCTGGCCTTGCTTGCTTTTACCTTTTCGATGATGGGGGCCTTTCTGGTGCGCTCTGGCGTACTCACGTCCGTCCATGCCTTTGCGGTCGACCCTAAACGCGGGATATTGTTGCTGATCATCCTGTTTGTCACGGCCGGGTTCGGGTTTACGCTCTATGCGCTTAGGTCACGGAGCTTAAGTTCATCGGGCATCTTTGCGCCGGTTAGCCGTGAATCGGCGCTGGTGGTCAATAATCTGCTGCTGTTTGCGGCCCTGTCATCGGTATGTCTGGGCACGCTCTATCCGCTTCTGATGGAAGCGACGACCGGAAAGACCATTTCGGTCGGTGAGCCCTATTATCTGCTGACGTTCGGGCCGATCATCGGCGCGGCCTTGCTGCTGGCGCCGCTGGCCATGCTGCTGTCGTGGAAGCGGGCTGATCTTAAGGGCGTGCTGCAACGACTGGCGACCGCGTTTGGGGTGAGCGTGATCTGTGCCGTCGTGGCTACGCTTGGGATCAAGGGTATCGATATCGGCGGGCGGGTCGTGTTTATCCTTGGCCTGCTGTTAGGTTTCTGGCTGATTTTCGGCTCGTTTAAAATGCTGGCCGAGCGGGTGGGCTTGTTCAAAGGCACAATGGGTGAGAGCCGCCGTCGGTTTATGGGGCTTAGCCTTGGCATCCACGGCATGATTCTGGCTCATGTGGGCTTAGGCGTGTTTGTGCTGGGAGCGACCTTTGAAGGTCATGCCCGCCTGAGCACGGCAGCGTCCCTGAGCGCTGGCGCAGGCCTTAAGGTCGGCGGCTATGAAGTCATATTTGACGGTATCCGCCGCTATGATGGGCCAAATTACCTGGCCGAAGCGGCCGATCTGACTGTGCGTCGCACAGATGGTAAGCTGGTGTGTGGTGCCGCCCCGGAGCGGCGCTTTTATCCGGCCTCGCGCCAGACCATGAGTGAAGTGGCGATCTGTTTTACCCCGCTCAATGACCTCTATTTCGTACTGGGAGAGTCCAGTCTTGATGCCGCCGGTCAGCCGCAATGGCAGGTCAGGGCGCTCTATAATCCGTGGGTGCGGCTGATCTTTGTCGGGCCGCTGCTGATGGCGCTGGGCGGGTTATTGTCGCTGCTGGATCGCCGTTTGCGTCTGGGCGTGGCGACGTCTTCCAAAGCGCTTAAGCAGGAGGCATCATGAGGAGAGTCCTGACCGCCGTAGCCATTGTCATTCTTGGCCTGTCGCAGATGGCGACCGCTGTGACCTCCTCCGAGATCATGCTTGATCCGCGTCAGGATCAACGGGCACGGGCGTTGTACGGCGAAGTGCGCTGCGTGGTCTGCCAGAATGAGGCCATTGGCGACTCACAGGCCGATATCGCCGCCGACATGCGCCGGGAAATCCGCACTGAAATCCTGTCCGGCAAGACCGACACAGATATCCGTGAGGGGCTGACCGCCCGCTACGGCGATTATGTTCTTTTTCGGCCCAGGTTTTCAGCCGGCAATCTGATTTTGTGGCTTTTGCCGCTGGCTCTGGTGCTGGCGGGCGTATCAACTCTGGCGGTTATGGCGAAAACAAAAAGAAAAACAAAATCTTATGGTCTTGATGAGGGTGAGCAAAAAGCGCTGGATGACCTGATCAATAAACCCTGAACACCGTCACGATTTTGCCTCACGCTTAAGTTTATATGGCTTCCTGACAAATAGACTTGAAAAACCTCGTAAGCGCGGTTCACAATCGCCATATGTCACTTGATCCAACTTAAGGGTTCGGCGATTACGCTTTGAACCGCAAAGGTAAATATTATGGGGAAACTCGATTTGAAGTCGCTTCTGAAGAACAAGACCAGCCTGGTCGGCGGCATTGTCGGTCTGGCGCTGGGCGCCACCGTGGCCGCCGGGGCCATGACGGGTATCGCCAACCTCGATAACCTCACGGGTGGTTATGACGGCGCCAAGCTTATCAAAACCCAAGATCTGACGCCGGTTAAGCCGCCCGCAGGCGCGCCAATGTCGTTTGCCGACATCATTGATCGCGTGTCACCTGCGGTCGTGTCGATCGAGACCAAGGGTAAGGTCAAGGTGCCGCAAGGCATGCCGATGATCCCCGGTTTCAACTTCCCCGGCCAGCCTCAGCCCGGTCAGGAAGCGCCTGAACAAGAAGTGCGCGGCGCAGGCTCAGGCTTCTTCATTTCCGGTGATGGTTACATCGTCACCAACAACCACGTTATTGCCGAAGCCGATGAAATCACCGTCAAGCTGACCAATGACCAAAAGCTGAAAGCCACCGTGGTCGGGCGCGATCCAAACACCGATCTGGCCGTGCTCAAAGTCGAGGGCAAGAACTTTCCGTTCGTCAATTTCGAGCTGGAAACCAAGCCGAGGGTCGGTGACTGGGTCATCGCGGTCGGCAATCCGTTCGGCTTTTCGGGTACGGCCACCGCCGGTATCGTCTCGGCCTATGGTCGTGACATCGGTGAGCAATATGTCGATTACCTGCAAATCGATGCGCCGATCAACCGCGGTAACTCCGGCGGGCCGACCTTTGACCTTTATGGCCGTGTGATCGGTGTCAACACCGCTATCATCACGCCGTCGGGCGCGTCGGCAGGGGTTGGTTTTGCCATTCCGGCTGAGATCGCCCATTCGATCACCCAAAAGCTGATCAAGGGCGGTAAGATTGAGCGCGGCTATATCGGCGTCACGGTCAGCGGCATTACCGAGGAAATCGGCGAAAGCTTAGGCACGACCGATCTGGATGGTGCCTTCATCAGCGATGTCACCAAGGGCGGGCCTTCGGATAAGGCCGGGGTTCAGCCGGGCGATATTGTCCGCGCCGTCAACGGCGAAAAGATCAAGTCGAACACCGACCTGACCCGCCGGGTGGGCGCGGTGCGCGTCGGTGATAAGGTAACGCTTGATGTCATCCGTTCGGGTAAGCCGATTAAGCTGACGATCACGGCAGCCCTGCGTCCGACCGATGAGGAACTGAACAAGGGTCTGCCCGGTGGTTCGGATCCGTCTTCGCCTGACGCGCCGGCCAATGCGCCGGGGGTTCTGGGCCTCAGCCTCAAGCCGGTATCGCCCGAAACCCGTAAGAGCTATGGCATCGAAGAGGGTGTTGCCGGTCTGGTCATCACCTCGGTGACGCCGGACTCGGATGCAGGCAAAAAAGGCGTTAAGCCCGGCATGGTCGTGGTGCGGATCGATAACCGTCCGGTCACGACGGTGGCGGACTTTAACCGTATTGTCGATGAACTGAAAAAGGCTGGCCGCCCCAGTGTTCTGCTGATGGTCAATGCCGATGGCCGCAATGTCCCGCTGCCGCTGAGTTTGAAGTAGTTTAGCCGTCTTTCTCCTCCCCATTTTATGGGGAGGTGGCTGTGAGCATTGCGAACAGACGGAGGGGTATGGCTGGCGAAGATACCCCTCCGTCTCGTAAAACTCGACACCTCCCCACAATGTGGGGAGGAGAGTCTATTACGGTTATTTCATTTGTAATCAGGGTTCTGAATCATTTAGGTTCAGAACCCTGAGCCTTTTTTACGCATGGACTTACCGTGACCCACGTTCTGATCGTCGAAGATGACACCGAAGCGGCCTTAAGCCTTCAGCGCGGGCTAAAAGAGGCCGGCATGACGGCCACGGTTACCCATGACGGGGAGGCGGGGCTTGCGGCCCTGCGCGGGGACGCTGAATTTGATGTGGTGGTGCTTGACCGCATGATGCCGGGACTGGATGGGGTGTCGATGCTGGAAATCGCAAGGTCCGAGGGTATCGACGTGCCGGTGCTGTTTTTAAGTGCGCTCGGTGACCTCGAAAACCGCGTCTATGGCCTGAAAGCCGGGGCCGATGATTATCTGGTCAAACCCTATGCTTTGGTTGAATTGCTGGCTCGCGTCGAAGCTCTGGCGCGCCGTAAGGACAAAGATCCGGTCGAGACGGTGCTTAAGGTCGGTGAGCTGGAGATGAACCTGATCAACCGTCAGGTTAAGCGGGCCGGGACCCTGATTGACCTGCAACCGCGTGAGTTTCAGTTGCTGGAATTCCTGATCCGCCATGTCGGGCAAAATGTCACTCGCACCATGTTGCTGGAAAAGGTCTGGGCCTATCATTTCGACCCGCAAACCAATGTCATCGATGTGCATATTTCACGCCTGCGCTCAAAGCTGGATAAGGGTTTCGATAAGCCTATGCTGCATACGGTGCGTGGCGAAGGTTATCAGTTAAAGGCGTAAGCCGTGATCGTAAGAGACCCCTCCACCGCTTCGCGG
Organism: Asticcacaulis machinosus; assembly: GCF_028550435.1. Classification (GTDB taxonomy): domain Bacteria; phylum Pseudomonadota; class Alphaproteobacteria; order Caulobacterales; family Caulobacteraceae; genus Asticcacaulis; species Asticcacaulis machinosus. The sequence continues at coordinate 114,481 of NZ_JAQQKV010000003.1, forward strand.
TCCCCCTCCCCATCTTCGATGGGGCGGAGAAAAGGGGGCTTCCCTCTCCTCCCTACGCTTGCGTGGGGAGGGGGACCGCGAAGCGGTGGAGGGGTAAATCTATGGAACGCCTGATCTGACCATGTCCAAACCGCCCACCCCGAAAAAAAACTTCAACCCCCTAAACGCCCTCGGGGCGTTTCTGGCCTGGGCGGGCGGATTATTCCGGCCGACCTATTTCAGGCAGACGCCGTTCCGGCTGACGCTGGTGTTCATCACCGTCTATTCATTCGTGGCGGTGCTGATCTTTGCCTATGTCTATGTGGCGACGTCGGCGGAAAACCGGGCGGTGACGGATGCGCAGGTCTCGGCCCGCCTTGATGGTCTGCAACAGCTTTACCGTGAACGGGGTGAGGCCGAGGTCAAGGCCCGCCTGCGTCAGGACGACATCACCGAATGGTTCTTCATCAAGGGCATTTATAACTCGAACGGCGAGATGGTCGCCCAGAATAAACGCGCCTCGCTTGAGATGTCGACTGAGGTGTTAAGCCGTATCCGCGCACAGGTCGATACGCCCCAGATCGAAGGCCGGATGCTGGGCGAAGCGCCGGGCCGCAGCGATTTTGTCATCAATTTCCGCAGCTATAATAATGACGGTTCCATGCGTAAATACCGCTATCGCGGGCAGGGACTGCGCATCGATCCGGATCGTTACCTGTTTGTGGCGATGGATATGTCGTGGACGGACGAAGGCTTTGACAAGGGCTTTACCGCCTTGTGGGGCGGCGCGATTCTGGTGGTGTTCATGGGGCTATTTGCCGGCATGATCATCAATCAGGAAGTGTCGCGCTCGGTACAGGGCCTGATGAGCGTGCTCAGAAGCGCCGAGCAGGGCGATCTTAAGGTGCGGGTGCCGCTGCGCCATTCGGGGGATGAATTTGATGCCCTGGCCACTCAGGTCAATCAGGTGCTCGACCGCGTTGAAAAAAATGTCGGCAGCCTGAAATATGCCGGTGACGCCATCGCCCATGATCTGCGCACGCCCTTGTCGCGGTTGCGGTCTAACCTTGAACTGTCACTGTATGATGTCGAAAAAGACCCCTCAAAGGCTGAGGACGCCTTGTCGCGGGCATTGACCGAAACCGATCAGTTGCTGCGCACGTTCCAGACGGTGTTTGCCATTTCGCGCCTTCAGGCGGCGGGGCAGGCGCCTGATCCGAAACTGTTTGATGCCACAGCGCTGGCGGCTGATATGGCCGAACTTTATGAACTGTCGGCCGCGGATAAGGGCCTTGAGTTCGAGGCGGAGATAGAGCCGAACGTGTGGGTTATGGGTAACCGTGATTTTCTGGCGCAATCACTGGCCAACCTGCTCGATAACGCTATCAAATATACGGCGGTGGGCGGGATCACCTTCCGGTTGCGTAAGACCTCACGCGGGGAGATCGAGTTCTCGATCACCGACACCGGCATGGGCGTGCCCGAAGCCGACCGCGCCCGCATTGTTGAGCGTTTTGTGCGGCTGGAACAGAGCCGCTCCCTGCCCGGTGTGGGGTTGGGTCTGTCTATGGTGGCGGCGGTGGCCGAGGCTCACAAAGGCCGTCTGGTCATCGACGAAGGGCCGGGCCGGTTCAATGATCAGGGGCCGGGATTGCGTACGGCCTTGGTTCTGCCGCCCACTCAAGGCTGAGTGCCGGGCGGCAGGACGCAATTGCCGAAAACGTGGTTTCCACCAAAGCGAAATAAATTAATTTTGGCGGCTGCGACCTGTGAACCGAGAGAAAATTTCTTTAAGCATATATATAATACAAATGTTGATTTTAGCCTGATCTTTGTTAATAGTCGCAGCACGCCCCGTCAGAGCGGCGACTTTTACAGGAGAGCGACATGGCTGTAATTATGGGCGGCTCAGGTGGCGGCGATCCGGTGACACCGGGCAGACTGAATATCGGATATATCTGGGTTATTTCCGCCATAGCGGCGCTGGGCGGCTTGCTGTTCGGCTATGACTGGGTCGTCGTCGGTGGTGCCAAGCCGTTTTACGAAGCCTATTTCGGACTGACGTCGGAAGTTCTGGTCGGCTGGGCCAACAGTTGCGCATTGCTGGGCTGTCTGGCCGGATCGATACTGGCAGGGTTTATGTCCGACCGGTTCGGGCGCAAGCCGCTTTTGATCCTATCGGCCATACTTTTTGCGTCATCGTCGATCCTGACCGGATGGGCGACTTCGTTCGATGCGTTTATCATCTGGCGCATAGTCGGTGGAGTGGCCATCGGCGTGGTGTCCAATGTATCCCCGACCTATATTGCCGAAATCAGCCCGCCGGCCTGGCGCGGGCGGCTGGTGACGCTTAATCAGCTAACCCTCGTGGTCGGCATACTGGCGGCGCAGATCGTCAATCTGCTGATTGCCGGTTCCGGCACGGAGGCTACCAGCCATGAAGCCATTCGCGCCACCTGGGCCGGAGAATATGGCTGGCGCTGGATGTTTACAGCCGTGGCGGTGCCTTCGATTGTGTTTCTGGTCTGCGCGTTATTTGTGCCGGAGAGCCCGCGTTGGTTGGTCAAGGCGGGAGCGATAGATAAGGCAAAGGCCGTCTTTGCGCGTATCGGTGATGACACCTATGCGCAGGCGCAGGTCAACGATGCCGTCCACAATTTAAGCCAGAACAGCGCCCGCGTCAGTTGGCGTGAACTGTTCCGTCCCGCCCTGTTGGCGGTTCTGATGATGGGTATAGGCCTTGCCGTGCTTCAGCAATGGAGCGGCACCAATGTCATCTTCAACTATGCCGAAGAAATCTATCGCGGAGCGGGCTATGACCTGAGCGGCATCATGTTCAACATCGTTATTACCGGTGCGATCAATCTGATCTTTACGCTGGTCGCCACCGCCTTTGTGGACCGGGCCGGGCGCAGAGCGCTGATGCTGTGGGGGGCAGGCGGCATGGCGCTCATTCATGGCTGTCTGGGGCTGGCGTTTTTCATGAACATCACCGGCGTAGTCGTGCTGGGCCTGACCTTGGCGGTCATTGCGCTTTATGCCATGTCGCTGGCGCCAATTACCTGGGTGCTGCTGTCGGAAATTTTCCCGACCCGCATACGAGGATTGGCCATGTCGATTTCCGTCTCAGCCCTGTGGATTGCCTGCTTTGCGGTCACCTTTACCTTCCCGATCATGAACGCCGCGTTGGGCGCGTCAGGGACATTCTGGTGTTACGGTCTGATCTGCCTGTTTGGGTTTTTCCTGATCCGCAAGTTTGTGCCCGAAACCAAGGGCCGGTCGCTGGAAGAGATCGAAGCCCAGCTTGGCGTGTCTAAGGGCGCATAGGTGATGGCCGTGGTATCGCGCATGGGTTCGGCTATGGGTAACGCCACTCAGGCCATTGTCCAGACTCTGGGGACGGCCATCGTGACCGGTCAGTATGACGGCCAGCCGTTTCCGTCGGAAAAGGCGCTATGTGAGCAGTTTGCCGCGGCCCGCACCATAGTGCGCGAAGCGGTCAAGATGCTGGCCGCCAAGGGGCTGATCACCTCCCGCCCGCGTCAGGGCATCCGCATTGCGTCTGAGGATGACTGGAACCTGTTTGATACGGATGTACTCAGTTGGCTGCTGGAGCGGCGGTTTTCGCCGGAACTATTGCTCGATTTTATGGAAATGCGGCTGGCGGTCGAGCCTTCGGCCGCGGCACTGGCCGCCACACACGCCAGCGATGCCCAGAAAGCGGCGATCCGCGAGGCGGTTGAGCGCATGTATGCGGCGTCGCGCGGCGAAGAGGATGACCTGCGCGCCGATGTGGCTTTTCATGTGGCGGTGCTGGAGGCCAGCGGTAACCGCTTTTTCAAGCAAACCCGCGTCATGATCGCTACGGCCCTGACCATCAGCATCCGCTACACCAACCGCGTTAAGGGCGTCGCCCACGCCAGCGCGCAGGATCACGATACGGTGGCGCGGGCCATACTGCGTGGCGAGCCTGTCCTTGCCCGCACCGCCATGCACAACCTGCTCGAAGGGGCGTTTGATCTGGTCAAAAGCCAGATCACGCCTGCCAAACCCTAACCCTCTGGAAAATCCGAATGACGCTCTCATCGCCTATTATCAAGATCGAAACTCTGCCCGTGCCGCCGCGCTGGCTGTTTGTGCGGGTGGAAACCGAAGATGGTCGCGTCGGCTGGGGCGAAGCGTCGCTGGAAGGCCATACCGAAGCGGTTGACGGGGCGTTTGCCTCCCTGCGCGACCGCTTTATCGGTGCTGATCCGTCCCGCATCGAAGATATGTGGCAGACGGCCTATCGTCTGGGGTTCTACCGCGGCGGGCCGGTGCTGATGTCGGCTCTGTCGGGGCTTGATCAGGCGCTGTGGGACCTTAAGGGCAAGGCGCTGAATGTGCCGGTCTGGCAGATGCTGGGCGGTGCGGTGCGTGACCAGATCCCGGTCTATGCCTGGATTGGCGGCGACCGTCCGTCTGATGTGGTCGAGGCCGCCCGCGTGCGCAAAAGCCAAGGGTTTAACTGCGTCAAGATGAACGGCACTGAGGATCTGGGTTGGCTCGATTCCCCCAAGGCGCTGGATGCGACGGTTGAGCGGCTTGAGGCGGTCAAGGCCGAGGGCATGGATGCCGGCCTTGATTTTCATGGCCGGGTCCATAAGCCGATGGTGCGGCAACTGGCGCGCGCCCTTGAGCCCCTTCGGCCTTTGTTTATCGAGGAACCGCTGCTGAGTGAGCACCCGGAAGGCATCAAGCAGTTGTCCCTGCAAACCACCATCCCGATCGCGCTGGGGGAGCGGCTCTACAGCCGTTGGGACATCAAACCGTTCCTTGAGGCGGCCTCAATCGACATCCTGCAACCCGACCTGAGCCACGCCGGTGGTATCTCTGAGGTCAGGCGTATGGCCGCGATGGCCGAAGCCTATGACGTGGCCCTGGCACCCCATTGTCCGCTCGGGCCGATTGCGCTGGCGGCCTGTATGCAGGTGGCCGCGTCGACGCCGAATTTTGTCATTCAGGAAATGTCGCTGGGCATCCACTACAACACGGGCGGCCATGACCTGTTGAGCTATATGACCAATCCCGAAGTGTTCGACGTGAACGACGGCATGGTGGCGGTGCTGACCGGGCCGGGGCTGGGGGTCGAGATTGATGAAGACAAGGTCCGCCGCTTAAGCCGCGACTGTCCCCCGTGGCGCAACCCGGTCTGGCGCGGGCCGGACGGCTATGTGAGGGAATGGTGATGCGCTTTGCTGGCAAAACATTTTTGATCACCGGTGCCGCCAGCGGGATCGGTCTTGCGGCGGCGCAGCGTCTGGCGGGTGAGGGGGCGAACCTTGCCCTGATCGACCGTAATGCCGGGGCTATTGATGCCGTGGCGGCGGAACTGGGCGCGCTGGCGCTACCTTGCGATGTCGCTGATGAGGTGGCGCTTAAGGCCGCTTATGATCAGGCATTGGTCCATTTCGGCTATATCGACGGGTTGGTCAATGTCGCCGGCGTCATGATCTATAAAGGTTTGGGCGAGCTTTCTGGCGATGACTGGCACCGGCTGATGAGCATCAATTTCTATGCCGCCGCTAACCTGACCCAAAGGGCGTTTGCCACCATGACCCGCGGCGGCAGTCTGGTCTTTGTCGGCAGTATCCATAATGTGCAGACCTCGCCTCTGGTTGGGCCTTATGCGGCGGCCAAGGCGGCTCTGTCGTCTCTGGCGCGCACCGCTTCGATTGAAGGTAAGGCGTTGAATATCCGCGCCAATGCCGTCCTGCCGGGGGCGGTCGATACGCCGCTGTTGCGCGAAAGCCCAAATATCAAATCCGGCGCCGAAGTGCTCGACCCCGCCGATATCGGCAGACCCGAAGACATCGCGGCGGCCATTGCCTTCTTGCTCAGTGATGATGCGGCGTTTGTGACCGGTGCGTCGATAGTGGTTGATGGCGGGCGCCTGGCCAAACTTTAACTGTGGCTGCCGGGGTATTGCAGATAGTCCGATCCGGATATTGATGCAGGCAATTCGGCACGAATGGTGACGCATGGCCCCCATGTCTGGTGATAAAAAATTCCACAACACGCAACGGCGTTCCTCCGGTTAATGGCCCATTAAGGCAGATCGAATAACCTTATAATTCATAAGGTAATTATATACTGTTGGGCAGGCATGGCAGGGCATTTTACATCCACATCGGAAGCGATTGATTTCCGCTGGGTCGGGGCCGTGTTTGCGCTGTTTCTGGTGATGGGGCTGATGGTCTATGCGTCCCCGCGTCCGGGCGGCAGTGTCGCGGTCATCGCATCACCATTTGCCAAAAACCTGACCGCCGCCGCGGTTGTTGTGCGGGCGGAGGGAATGTTTGAGGACAGTGCCTTGCGCGGGCAGATCATTATCGCCCAATCGGACAATCCCCGTTTCATCAGCGCCCTGTACGCCAGTGGCGCGCTTTTCGTATTCAATCCGCGCCTGCTGGCCGGATGTCGCCCACTAAAGGACTAAAGGACTAAAGGACTAAAGACTATGGATGCACTGATTGGCCTGAGGCAGCGCTTTGGTATCGCGTTGATCGTCTTTCTATGGGCGAACCTGCTGGTGTTGGGGGTGATGCCGCTGGTGTTTCGCACCGGCGTAGACCTCATGGTGCCGCTGGGGGCGGGGGCGGTCATTTGCGCGCTGTCGAGCTTTGTGTGGATGAAGGATAAGATCGGCGCCACCACCCGTCTGATCACCTCTATGGCGCTGGCGGCGATGGTGTCGCTGATGGTCTATGTGTTCGACGGCCATGCGTTTCAGATCGACATGCACATGTATTTCTTTGCCGCTCTGGCGCTGATTGCCGGCTGGTGCGACTGGCGCGCCCTGATTGCCTATGCCGGGCTGGTGGCCGTGCATCACCTGTCGCTGAACTATATCATGCCGGCGGCCGTTTTTCCTGAAAGCCAGCCCGATCTGATCCGTGTTGTGCTGCATGCGGTGATCCTTGTGCTGCAAACCACGCTCCTGACCTGGCTGGTGCAGACGCTGGAGCATAGTTTTGCCGAAGGTGACAAGGCCCTGATGGCCGCCCATGCGGCTGAGGCCGAAGCCCGCGCCCTGTCCGTGCGTCAGGCTGAGATTCAGGAAGAGGAAATGCTGCGCATCCGCGCCCGCGACCAGATGGCTGGGCAACTGATTGAGCGGGTGCAGAGCCTGACGACCGGCTTTAACCAGACCTCCCATGAGATCGCTCAGGCGGCCCGCAGCCTGACCAGCGCCGTCAATGAAACCACGGTAACCGCGCAAAGGGTTACTGACTCCGCCGAAGCCGCGTCGGGCAGCGTCCAGACCGCCGCCTCCGGGGCCGAAGAACTGTCGCACTCGATTCAGGAAATCAACGCCCAGGTAAGCCATTCGGCGGCGGTGGCGGTATCGGCTGCAGAAGAAGCCTCCAGCACGACCGAAAACATCGCCATCCTCAGTTCCGCGGCGGGCAAGATCGGCGATGTGATTGAGTTGATCCGTGCCATCGCGTCCCAGACCAATCTTTTGGCGCTCAACGCAACCATCGAGGCGGCGCGCGCGGGTGAAGCCGGTAAGGGCTTTGCCGTTGTGGCGACTGAGGTCAAATCGCTGGCCAACCAGACGGCGCGGGCGACCGATGAAATCGCCACCAAGGTCAATGAAATCCAGTCCGCCACCGAAGTCACAGTGCAGTCGATTGAGCGCATTGTGGCCACGATTGAGATGATCCGCTCCTCCACGACCGCGATTGCCGGCGCGGTGGATCAGCAGGGCGCGGCCACTCAGGACATTGCCGCTAATACGGCGCGGGCCGCCTCAGGCACCTCAGACGTCAGCGGTCAGATCACGACCGTGACGGCGGCGGCTCAGGAAACCGGCGTGGCGGCGGAGCAATTACGCGGACTGTCGGATGCTCTGGCCGATCAGGCGGGCGCACTGGAAACGGAAATCGCCGCCTTTGTGGATCGCCTTAAGGCCGCGTGATGACTCCTGCGGGCCTTATGCGTCCACATCTTCCTGCCGCGCTTCATGGGGGTAAAGTCTTCCCCCGGCGCATTGGCACTGGCTCGCTCCAGCCAGCGCAAGTCCTCTTTCAGGTCGCGCGGTACGTCTGCGCCGGCGATGTAGATTTGCGCCAGCATCATGGCCGCCTCAGCGCGCGGGCTCATGGTGTCAGGGTTTTGAGGATCGAAATGTTCCTGCTGATGGATCGGCTTTTCGGCGATCTTGCGGTACCAGATGATGGCCGTTTTGGCATTTTTGGGTGTCCCCATGCCTTTTAAGTACATGTCACCGATCATCAGGGCAGCCGTTTCGTGCCCTATCTTGCCGTAAGCGCTCTGGAACATGGCGAGGGCTTAGGTCTGTCGATGGTGGCGGCGGTGGCCGAAGCCCACAAAGGCCGTCTGGTCATCGACGAAGGGCCGGGCCGGTTTAACGATCAGGGGCCGGGTCTGCGCACCGCGCTGGTTTTGCCCCCGACACAGGGGTGAGGGAGGACTGAAGAAGCCCCCACCACCATATCTCGCCTTTCGGCTCGTATGGTTCCCCTCCCCGCCAAGCCTGGGGAGGTCTGATTTATCAGACCGGAAGGTGGGGGCTTTTGAGGTTGTGAGATGAAATTCCTATGACGGAAAGGATTTGTCATCCGCAATTATGACCGACATATCGTTGGCTGTATTGCTTGGTTGAACTTTCTCGCCATTTATCATGACGATGCAGCTATCAAACTCCTGCAAGTAAATTTGTATAGAACCCTCATAGACAAAGGTCGATAGGCCAAGGCCCATCCAGTTCGGGTCTTGATCGTAAATTATCGTAAGTTCATCATCAGGGTTTAGAATATAAAGATCCGGATTCATCTCTACCCAGATTTCCATTGATTTTCCAGTTTTATTGGTAAACTGCTGAATGTGTCTGCCGGGTGCGTAAGAGAAATCTTGACTATAAGAGAATTCCTTAGTTGCAACTACCGAGCTATTGGTTTCAGGCACGGCAGCACTGATCTTGAGCCATTTTTTTATCTTTTTAAATAATGACATAATTTCCCCTATACCTTCTGCATTACCGTTATACAGGCAGGTTTTGAGCTGTAGCGCTAACTGTAATCTTAAAGATAGTTTTAGAGAAGCTCAGCTCCCAACAAAACTGGTTTTTTTTGACCTGCGGGGAAAATCGCCTTATCCGTTGATGGGACTGTCGTTGGGCATAACGATATGTACAAACGGATAGAGTAAATTATGACCGACCTGTTGTTTTCGCCTCTGGCCGACCTGATGACACCGTGCGGGCCGGTGCTGGAAGAGGCCGCCGCCGGTTTCACGTTTGAAACCCTGGCTGAAGCGGCGCAGATCGAGGACTGGACGGATCTGCTTGAGACGGCGCGTCCGGCCCTTGAGCCCATTGTGGCGGCATCGCCTTATCTTTCCGGTTTGATGCGCCGCAGCCCGCACCGCCTTTATGAAACCCTGTCCGCCGCCCCCGAAGCCCGCCTGAAAGCTATATTACAGGCCACTGACGCTATCACGGAACAGGCCCTGACAGCGCCGGCGATCGATGCCGAGGCTGCCAAGCGCACCTTGCGCCAGCTCAAGGCCGACACCCATCTTTTGACCGCTCTGGCCGATCTGGGTGAGGTGTGGAAACTGGATCATGTGACCGCGGCGCTTACCCGCTTTGCCGATGCGGTGACCCAGGCCGCGCTTGCCGTAGCGGTGCGCGAAGAACGCGATAAAAAGCGGTTGTTGCCCACCGCTGCCGATGATGAGCGCGGCATTCTGCCCGGCCTGTTTGTGCTGGCTATGGGCAAGCACGGGGCGGGAGAACTGAACTATTCGTCGGATATCGACATCACCTTTTTCTGTGAGATGGCGCAGTTGCCGCTGGCCGATGGGGTGGAGCCGCAAGGCCTAACCGACCGGATTGCGCGTCGGGTGTCTAATATCCTCAGCGACCGCACAGCCGACGGTTATGTCTTTCGGGTTGATCTGCGCCTGCGGCCTGATCCGTCGTCGACCCCGACCGTGGTGTCGGTGCCGTTTGCGCTCAATTACTATGAGACCGTGGGGCAAAACTGGGAACGGGCGGCCTTCATCAAGGCGCGCGCCTGCGCAGGCGATATGGTTGAGGCGAAGGACTTCATGCAGGCCTTGTCGCCGTTCATCTGGCGGCGCAGTCTTGATTACCCCGCCATTGCCGACGTCCAGTCAATCAAGCGCCAGATCCATGTCCATAAGGCCGATGAGCGGCTCTATGCGGCAGGGGCGAACCTGAAACTGGGCGCGGGTGGTATTCGGGAAATTGAGTTTTTCGCCCAGACCCAGCAGTTGATCCTCGGCGGACGCGATCCATCCCTGCGGTCGCGGCGGACCACGGATGCGCTCGATGCCCTGCGCAAGGCCGGGCATCTGGCCCCGGCGGTGTCCAAGGAACTTAAGCAGTGTTACGGCCGTCTACGCGACTGGGAACACCGCGTTCAGATGCTCAATGATGAGCAGACCCACAACCTGCCCGAAAACGATACCGACCGGCTCAAGGTCGGGGTGATGGCGGGGTTTTCCAACCTCAGCCGGTTTGATCTGGCGGTGTCGCGCACTCTGCGCACGGTGAACAGCCACTATGGTGAGCTGTTTTCGGACGGTGAAAACCTGTCGTCGTCGTTCGGGTCGCTGGTCTTTACGGGTGTAGAGGATGATCCGGAAACCCTTAAAACCCTTGAGCGCATGGGCTTTGATGACCCGCACGGCGTGGCAGCGACGGTGCGGTCATGGCATCATGGCCGCATCCCGGCGACACGGACCGAGCGCGGGCGCGAACTGTTTACCCGCCTGGTGCCACGCCTGCTTGAGGCGCTGAATGAGACCGGCACGCCACAGGTTGCCTTTAAGCGCTTTGCGGCGTTTTTCTCAGGGCTGACCGCCGGTGTGCAGATTCAGTCGCTGTTTCTGGCCAATCACCGCCTGTTTAAGATGGTGGTCGAAATCATGGGCTTTTCGCCGCGGCTGGCGATTTTGCTGGCGCGCCACCCGACCGTGTTTGACGCTATGCTGGATGCCGGATTCTTTGACCCATTGGGCGAAGAACTGGACGCGATTGTTCAGGACGAAGTCGACCGGGTTCCTGACGATCTGGAATCGGTGATGAACGCCTTGCGCCGAGTTGGGCGTGAGCAGCAGTTCCGCATCGGGATGCAGATCATCAATGCGCGCCTGACCACGGAGGCGGCGGGGGCGGCCTATGCGCGGCTGGCCGATGCCTGCATCACCCATCTGGCGCCCTTGAGCCTTGCCGATGTGGCCCGTCAGGCCGGTCATTTAAGCGGTCATGTGGCGGTGGTGGCGCTGGGGAAACTGGGCTCGCAGGAGATGACGGCGCGCTCTGATCTCGACCTGATGACGATCTATCTGCCCGATGATCCGTCCGAGGTTTCAACCGTTAAGGGCTGGGCGGCGGAGACCTATTTTGCGCGCTTTACCCAACGCCTGATTTCGGCCCTGTCCGCCCCGACCCATGAGGGGTTGTTGTACGAAATCGATATGAAACTGCGGCCAACCGGCGCCAAGGGGCCGGTGGCGGTATCGCTGGCAGCGCTTGAAAACTACTACACCAAGGGGGCTGATACCTGGGAGTTTCAGGCCCTGACCCGCGCGCGTGTGGTGTGGGCGACCTCGGTGGATTTTGCAGACCTCGTGAAGCTCAAGGTCGAGACGATTTTGCGTGGCCAGCGTGATAGGGCCAAAACCGCGCAGGATGTACTCGATATGCGCGCCCTGATGGAAAAAGAGCGGCCGGCCAAGGGCTTCTGGGATTTTAAGCTGAGCGTCGGCGGGCAGGTCGATGCCGAATTTGTGGCGCAGTATCTGCAACTTATCCATGCCTCGGCGGGCGGGCCGCTGCGGGTGGGCACACTTGCGGCGCTTCAGGCGTTTTCGCGCACGGGCTTAGCGTCGGCGGACGATCTGGAATGTCTGGCCACCGCGTGGCGGGTGCAACAGGCCTTGGCGCAGTTGATGCGGGTGTCGCTGGAGCAGGATCACGATCCGACGAAGGAGCCCGAAGCGTTTCAGGGCAAACTGGCCCGCGCTATCCATACCCGCAGGCTCGATACGCTCGAGAAAAAGCTGCGTGATATCCGTAAACGCGCCCGTCAGGCGTTTGAGACGATCATCGACCCGGATGGGGTATAGGCTAGCGGCCCTAGCAGGTTGGGGGCGGGGTAAGGGCTTTTGAAATGTCTGAAAAATGCGATGAAGCAAGTGGACCGCTATCAAGGGAAGAAATAGACGAGATTGAGCGTCTATTAGAAAAGGTGAGTCCTGCGCCTTGGAGGTCATATGTCGAAGGGCGTGATTTCCTCAGTGGTTCTGATTGTATTACTGTCGGCAGAGGTAATGGTGATTTTCCTGATATAGAGATCATGGGCGCTTCAACATTTGACCAAGATTTCATAGCCATGTCTCGACAGTTAATTCCGCGATTGATTGAGGAAATCAAGATGTCGCGGGCAACTGTGAAAGATGTTGGCTCAGCCTAAATTTATACTCCCCTGGCGTGCCGGGGGAGGTGGCATTGAGCGCAGCGAGATGACGGAGGGGGGCAAAACGGAGGGGAATGGCGCAACCGAAATACGCCTTGGCGCGGACGTTGCGCCGCAAGCTGACCCCGCCGGAATATTGGCTGTGGCAGTACCTTAAGCTCAGACTGCCCGATCAGCCCGTATTTCGCCGCCAATATGCCGCAGGGGCTTATATCCTTGATTTCTATTGTTTCAAGGCTCGGCTGGCGGTTGAGGTAGATGGCGGTTTACATGGTCTTGAGGATCGGCCAGCCGCTGATGAAAAGCGCGATAAGTGGCTTATGGATCAGGGCATAATGACGTATCGCATTCCGGCGGCTGATGTCTTCCGAGATGTTGAAGGTGTCGCTGACGGGATACGTCTGCTGGCAATTGAGCGTTTTCCAATCAAATGATTTCATTTGATTGATCAGAAAGAGCGACCAATTAAAGATTAGCGGCTCACCCGGTGAAGGCCTCCCTCTGTCACTACGTGACATGGCACGGGCCACCCCGCTCCCCCAACAAGTTGGGGGAGTATGAAATAAGGCAAGATACCCCTCCGGCCCTACGGGCCACCTCCCCATAAAATGGGGCGGAGATAACAGAAGCGGAGAGGGCGCCGTTAGCGGCGGCGCGGACTCTCCGCCCGGCCGGATGATCTCCGGCCGTGGGAATGGCAGGTTGTGCCATCCCCTTGGTGCCAAAAGTTATTGGCAAACTTAATCGTCGGGGGACGACGTGGGGATGTCAGAAACTTTTGGCGTGGTCACCGCACCGGAGAGAGGCCGATCCGGTGACCTGACGCAGCTCATACTTAAACACTAATGTTTGACGCGCATTTGATTCCCAAAACCGCTTCACACTTTTTGGGAATGCGCTCGCTACTCAGCCGCTTCGAGCACCTGCCGGGCATTAGCAGACGATTTAATCGCAATCTGCTTGGCCTTTTTGGCTTCGGGCACTTCGAGGGTCAGTGTAATCGATAACAGGCCATTGGCCAATTCAGCTTCCGTCACCTTGACGTGATCGGCTAATTGAAAGCGACGCTCGAAATTACGTTCGGCCAGACCGCGATGCAGGAAGGTGCGCTCCTCGGTCTCTTCGTCCTTGCGGCCCGATACGGTCAGGACATTGTCCTTGACCTCAAGGGTAAGCTGATCCGGACGGAAGCCGGCCACGGCGACTTCGATGCGGTAAGAATCAAGCGTGCCCGCTTCATCGTCGCGCTTTGAGACGCGCTCAATGTTGTAGGGCGGCCAGCCGGGGGTGGTGTCGTAACGGGCGGCGCTGTCGAGCAGGCCGACCAGACGGTCAAAGCCGACAGCCGAACGATAAAGGGGGGAAAAATCGATTTGAGTACGCATAGTCAGTGGCTCCTTATCTAAAGCGAGACCTCAGCGGGAAACTATTATCCGCAAAGGGTTTCAGTGAGAGTTCAGATCCGGTTTCGTCCCCATATCGGGCAACGGCGTGATCCGAAGAAGGCCCGTCATCGGCGCCTTCGCACTTAGATTTGGGGAGGGTTTTGCGGCCCGCAAGGTCAACTCATGAAAAATATTTTCCGATTTATGGGGCCGCTTTGAGGGATATGTTGCGGCGGAGCAAACTTGGCGCATATATAGGCCGTGCGCTTTGATGATCATTTCCTTGATGAGCTTAAAACCCGTCTGCGGCCGTCGGAGGTCATAGGCAAGAGCGTCAAGCTGCGTAAAAACGGCCGCGAATGGGTGGGGCTGTCGCCGTTTTCCAAGGAAAAAACCCCGTCATTTTATGTCAATGACGAGAAGGGTTTTTACCATGACTTTTCGTCGGGTAAGCACGGCGATATCATCTCCTTTATTCAGGAGACCGAGCGCTTAAGTTTCATGGAGTCAGTCGAAAAGCTGGCCCTCCAGGCCGGTATGTCAATGCCGGTTCAAACCCCGCAGGCGGCAGCGCAAGAGCAGAAAAAACAGTCCCTGACCGACTGGATGGAACTGGCGGGCAAATGGTTTTCTGCCCGGTTGCAGGACAAAAACCCGCACGCTCAGGCCGCCCGCGATTACCTGAAAAAACGCGGTCTGTCGGATGAGGATATCCATCATTTCGGCCTCGGTTATTCGCCCAAAGACCGCACGGCACTCAAGGACGCGCTGGTGCAAAAGGGCGCCAAGGTGGCTGACCTTGTGGAATGCGGGCTTTTGATATCGGTTGAGGGGGGCGGGGCGCCTTATGACCGGTTTCGTGACCGGCTGATGTTCCCGATCGAGGATCAGCGCTCAAAGATTGTCTCCTTTGGTGGTCGGGCGCTGAACCCGGACGAAAAGGCCAAATACCTCAACGGGCCGGAAACGCCTTTGTTCCATAAGGGCCAGATGCTGTATGGCCTGCCGGGGGCGCTCAAGATCATGGGCGCCAACCAGACCAAGGACTATGCCAGTGATCTGGTGGTGGTCGAAGGCTATATGGACGTGATCGCCTGCCAGCGCGCCCATGTGCCGGCGGTCGCCCCGCTTGGCACGGCCCTGACTGAAGAGCAGATCGACATATTATGGCGCCGGCACAATGAGCCGACCCTGTGCTTTGACGGCGATAAGGCCGGGATGCGGGCGGCGTCGCGCGCGCTGGATCGCGCCCTGCCCAAGCTGAAGCCCGGCCGGTCGTTTAAGGTCTGCTACCTGCCCGGTGGTCAGGACCCGGACGATATGCTGCGCGAAAAAGGCGCTCTGGCCCTGCGTGAGGCGCTGACGGTCACCCAGCCGTTTGTCGAGGTGCTGTTCCGGCGTGAGGCCGAGGTTGAGCCGCTGGATACCCCGGAAAAAAAGGCCGGTCTGAAAAAACGTTTGCGAGCTTTGTCGGCGCAGATCGAAGACAAGGATCTGGCTGACAGTTACCGGCAGGATTTGCTGGAGCGTCTGGACGCCCTGCTGGCCCCAAAACGGGCGGCCACGCAGTTATCAGGATTGGCGCGCACCCCTTGGCAACCCAAAGCGCCGTTCCGAAAAGGCGGCAAATATATGGAGCCGCCGATTCAGGCCACACAAGAGGGATTGGCGGCCTCTCAGAAGCTATCGCGCTCACTCGATCCGATGGCGTCGGCGCTGGCGCAAGGTATTATCGAACATCCCGACTGGCTTTTGGATGTGGTGGAGGTGCTGGAAGCCTATGGTTTTGGCGATGAGGAACTGGAAAAACTGGCAAAGACTTTGGTGTCTTTGAGTTTTATGCACGATATGAGCGAGGGAGGCCTTGACAGAGCGGCCTTAAACCGCCATCTGCAAAAGTCAGGACTTGGAGCATTGTTAAGCGAAGTACAGACGGCGGCCTTCAGATCAGGCGCGCCATTCCTCGCACCGGACATATCTCTCGCTAATGCTCATGCCCGCTGGTTACGAACGTTAAACGCACAGGCGCGTTTGACGGCGTTGGATCGCGAGTTTAAGGCTGGCTCAGGAGAACTTTTAACAAAAGTAGGCACTGAGACATATATGCGTCTTAAAACTGAGCGTGATGCCCTGCGGCGAAGTCTCATGAGCGGACATATTTGGGCGGACGACGTCGAAAAACCTTCTTAAGGTTAATACCTTGAAAAGATTTTTCTGACCAAGTTCTTGAAATCCCTTTGGGAAATAGCGCGCGTACGGATGTTGTCCGAAGCCGCAGCGGAGATGAAATTTTTATGAGCCAAGGTACGGATAAACCTGAAGCCGATACACCTTCCGACGGCCCCCTTCTCGACCTAACCGATGCCGGGGTAAAAAAGTTCATTAAGCAGGCGAAAGCCCGCGGCTATGTGACGATGGATGAACTGAATAAGGTTCTGCCTTCGGAAGAATTTACGTCAGAACAAATCGAAGATACCCTGGCCATGCTCACAGAGATGGGCGTGAATGTGGTCGATTCGGAAGAAGAGGCCGCTGAAGGCGGTGAGATCGCCGTGCGCGAAGAGGCGGGGGCTGTCGTTGAGACCGCCAAGACCTCGGCCTATGATCGCACTGACGACCCTGTGCGCATGTATTTGCGCGAAATGGGCTCGGTTGAGCTTTTGTCTCGCGAAGGCGAAATCGCCATCGCCAAGCGGATCGAGGCCGGTCGTGACACCATGATCCGCGGGCTTTGTGAATCGGCCCTGACCTTTGAAGCCATCATGGTGTGGCGCGAAGAACTGGGTTCCGGCCGTATTCTGCTGCGGGAGATCATCGACCTCGAAGGCACCTACGGCGGCAATACGCCCGATGGTCCGCCGCCGGGTGCGCTCGATGGCTCCGACGAAGAGGAAGAGGTTGCGGATGATGGTGTGATTGCCCTCAAAGCCACGCCTGCGCCGGTTATCAAGGCACCAGAGCCTGTGAAAGCGCCTGAACCCGTCAAGGAAATCGTCGAAGCCAAACCGGTAGAGGCCAAAAAGCCGAAATCCGGCGACGACGATGACGACGATGACTACGTCCCGATGGACGAAGAAGAGAAAAAGCCCGAAGTCGCCGAAGAAGACGACGAAGATGACTTCGACGACGGCGCCGGTCCGACCGTTTCGGCTATGGAATCGGAACTGCGCGACGGCGTGATGGAAACGCTGGATGCGATTGCCGGTGAGTTCGAGACCTATCGCCGGACGCAGGAAAAGATGCTGACGGCCAAGCTTGAGGGGCTGCCGCTCGATCCGAAAGACCGCGCTGCCTATGACGAAGTGACCGCGACCATCACCCGTCACCTCAAGACGCTGAAACTCAACAACCAGCGGATCGAAGCGCTGGTCGAGCAGCTTTATGCGATCAATAAGCGCCTGATGGGTTTAGAGGGGCGGCTGTTGCGGATGGCGGATTCCTACGGCATTTCGCGCACCGAGTTCCTGCAAGCCTATTATGGGCGTGAGCTTGACCCGCAATGGGCCGAAAAAGTGCGCGACATGGGCGTGCGCTGGCAAAAGTTCATCGACAACGAAGGTAGCGCCATTGCCCGTATTCGCGGCGATGTGATCCAGTTGGCGACCGATATGGGCGTGGCGGTCGATGATTACCGCCGCATCGTGCAAACCGTGCAAAAGGGTGAGCGCGAAGCCCGTCAGGCCAAGACCGAAATGGTCGAAGCCAACCTGCGCCTCGTGATCTCGATTGCCAAGAAATATACCAATCGCGGTTTGCAGTTCCTGGATCTGATTCAGGAAGGTAATATCGGCCTGATGAAGGCGGTTGATAAGTTTGAATATCGCCGGGGTTATAAGTTCTCGACCTACGCGACCTGGTGGATACGTCAGGCCATTACACGCTCGATCGCCGATCAGGCCCGCACCATCCGTATTCCGGTGCACATGATCGAAACGATCAATAAGATCGTGCGCACCTCGCGCCAGATGCTGCATGAAATCGGCCGCGAACCGACTCCGGAAGAACTGGCTGAAAAGCTGGCCATGCCGCTGGAGAAGGTGCGTAAGGTCTTGAAAATCGCCAAGGAGCCGATTTCGCTGGAGACCCCGATCGGGGACGAAGAGGATTCGCACCTTGGGGACTTTATCGAGGACAAGAACGCGATCCTGCCGATTGATGCGGCGATCCAGTCGAACCTTAGAGAGACGACGACCCGCGTTCTGGCGTCGCTGACGCCGCGTGAAGAACGCGTCCTGCGGATGCGCTTCGGGATCGGGATGAACACCGATCATACCTTGGAAGAAGTCGGTCAGCAATTTTCGGTTACCCGCGAACGTATCCGTCAGATCGAGGCCAAGGCGCTGCGCAAGCTTAAGCACCCGTCGCGTAGTCGGAAGCTGCGGTCGTTCCTCGACTCTTAAGTTACGGGGTTTGGGGCCCCGCGCTCAAGGAGCGAAGCGTTAGCGCACTAAAATGCGCCCCAAGTCTTTTTACTCAAAGAAAAAGCCTCGCTTATTAAAAGCGGGGCTTTTTCTTTGATTGCAGGTTTGTGGGGTCACAGACCCCACGCCCCTTAACTTAGGTGTCTGCAAACGGCGCACATTGCCGCTTTGGTTTTTGACGCGGGTGGGGGCATAATGGCGCAAACCCAAGGAGCCGCGCCATGACCCGTCTTGCCAACAAAATTGCCCTTGTCACCGGCGGGGCCAGTGGGATCGGAGAGGCGATTGTGCGGGCCTTTGTGGCCGAAGGGGCGACCGTTATCATCTCCGACATTGACCCCAAGGACGGGGAGGCGCTGGCGGCGGAGCTGGGCGATCAGGCCTCCTACATGCACCTAGATGTGGCGCTGGAATCCGAATGGATCAATGTCACAGATATCATCGCGGCCAAGTTCGGGGCGCTAAATATACTGGTGAATAATGCTGGGATTACCGGCAACGAAGGCGGAGGTGGGCGGCCTCATGATCCGGAACATACGGCCTTGGAGGATTGGCGTAAGGTCATGCACGTCAATCTGGATGGCACATTTTTAGGCTGCAAGCACGCCATTCGGGTGATGCGCGAAACGGGCTCAGACGGGTCGATCATCAATATGTCGTCGCGGTCGGGACTGGTCGGGATACCGCATCAGGCGGCCTATGCGGCCTCAAAAGCCGCGGTGCGCAATCACTCGAAAACCGTGGCACTGTACTGCGCCGAGCAGAACCTGAATATCCGCTGTAACTCGGTCCATCCGGCGGCGATCCAGACGCCTATGTGGGATGAGATCACTAAGAAGGGCAATCCGGATAAGATGAAGGCCGCCACCCCGCTGCACCGCTTCGGGCGGCCGGAAGAGGTGGCCGCCCTGGTGCTGCTTCTGGCGTCGGATGAAGCGACCTATATCACGGGGTCCGAGTTCAATATCGACGGCGGGATACTGGCCGGATCGTCGGCGTCACCGGAGTAAATCTCCTCCCCATCTAAGATGGGGAGGTGGATGCGAGCGTAGCGATGCAGACGGAGGGGTATTCCATAAGAAAGATACCCCTCCGCCTCGTAAACTCGGCACCTCCCCACATAGTGGGGCGGAGAAGATTAGACCAGTGTTATAATCTGCCACACGCCAAAGCCGACGAACATTGCGGATGCGGCCCAGCGGATATACTGCATCGGCACGACTTTCAGCACCTTATCGCCGAAGAAGACCGCCGGCACATTGGCCAGCATCATCCCCAAGGTCGTGCCGAACACGACGGCGATCAGGTTGTCATATTGAGCACCCAAAGCAACCGTGGCGATCTGGGTCTTGTCGCCCATTTCGGCCAGAAAGAACATGAGGGTGGTGGTGACGAACGGGCCGTAGTCTTTTTTGATTTCGCCTTCGCCCTCTTCGATTTTGTCGGGCACCAGAATCCATAAACCCAAGCCAATAAAGGCAATGGCGACCAGCCAGGGCATGTAAGCCTCGATGCCCAGCCCGCCGACAAAGGTGCCAACCCACGCCGCAAAGGCATGGTTGATCAGGGTGGCGACAAAAATGCCGAAGATGATCGGCGCCGGTTTGTGATACCGCGCGGCCAAGATCAGCGCCAGAAGCTGGGTCTTATCGCCGATTTCGCTGAGGGCGACGAGGGTGGTCGAGTGAAGAAAGGGTTCAAAAAAGGGAGGCATCAGATTTTCCGCGTGACCGGCCGGTCATAAGACATAACGATCTTCTGACGGCGGCCAATCACATCTGGCCGTCAGCGGATCGTTAGGTCTCACCTCGACTGTGTGGCCACAGACTGATAACGCCATGCCGATACCCGGCAAGTGTGTTGACGTTATCCACGCGGTTTAAATCGCGTGCGGTTACTCCCCTAAAGGATGCGGGCCTTATGAGGGATAAGGCCCGCTGGGTCAATAGACCACAAACACTAAACTTCGTAATCGACCATCAGGCGGTCAGACACGACCGAGCGCACAAAGGCGGCGGCTTCCTGATGGGCAGGGTGAACCTGATAGGCGTCAAGGGCTTCGCGCGAGGTGAACTCGGAATAGAGCACGATGTCGCCGGAAACGCCGGTGGCGGAGAAATCAATGCCGACTTCGATGAGGGTCAGGCCGTCGATCTTACCCTGAAGGCCTTCCAGAACCTGTTTCACCTTGGCCGCGTTCTCGGCTTTATTGTCGTCTTTCAGCTTCCACATGACGATGTGCTTGATCATCTTCAAATCCTTTTAGTGCGTTAGAATGAGCGCAATGGCGCTGAGGGTAAACAGGCTGATGGCCGTGCTTTGGGAAATAGCGATGGCGGCGTTTTCGTACCATGTGCCATAGATTTTGGTCTGGATAAACACGCTGACCGCCGTGGGAGTGGCGGCCAGCAGCACACCGGTTTTGAAAATGAGCGGCTCGGCATTCACGGCCCACAGCGCCACGGCCACAATGGCGGGGGCCAGCACGATCTTGGCGGCCACGGCGACCGCCGAAGACTTTTCAAACCCGAACAGGGTTTTCGCGGGCATCATGGCCAGCATCCCGCCCAGCGCAACCAAGGCCACCGGCGGACCGGACCGTCCCAGCATATCAAGCCCAGTCTGAAACACCGGCGGAAAGCGCACATGAAACAGCATGAGCACCAACCCCACGGCGCTGGCGATAATGGTCGGGTTCATGGCCGTGCGTTTTAAGGCCGCGCGGATTTTATGGCCTGATGACCACGCCAGCGCGGCACAGCCCAGACAAAACAACAGCAGGAAATCGACCGCGACGATCAGCGCGCCGATCTGACCCGCGGCCTGCCCGAACAGGCTGGTGGCGATGGGGATGCCGAGGAAGGCCGAATTATTGATAAAGCTGGCCATGCCCGCGCCAACCGCTTCGGTGCGCTCGGATTTCAACGCCGTCAAGGTGATGACGCTAACGCCAGCGCACACCATCATCGCCCCGGCATAGGTCAGGATCATCAGGCCGGTGTGGGCATCGGGCCGCGTCATCTGTGAGAAATAGGACAAAAGAAACGCCGGAAAGCCCAGCCAGTAGAAATAGGCCGACAGTCCATCAAGGCCATGCGCGGTCAGGCGTTTGGTCTTAACCAGCACGGCGCCCAGCCCGATCAGGCTGAAAAAAATCAGGACGCGCGCAACCGTTTCCAACATGGACGCTGTCCTTCCCGAACCGCATAACTGAGGGTGGCGTAAACCACCCGCAGCGGCCCGTAAAGCGGTTGCGGTGCAGCGCGGCAAAAAAACTTGCCGGATCGTCGTTTAAGTGAAAGTCTCATTTGTCACAAATTAAGAGGCTGGCTATGGATATGGATCGCCGTTTTGTTCTGATGGGGTTGGCGGGTGTGGCCGCACCATTGCCCACGTGGGCGCAAGGCTTAGAGGATCGCGTTGCAACTCTGGCGGCGCAGTATCAGCCAAAGGTCGTCGCCTGGCGGCGCGATATCCATCAGAACCCGGAACTATCTAACCGTGAGGTGCGCACCGGAAAACTGGTCGCTAAAGAACTGAAACGCATGGGCCTTAGCGTGCGCACGGGTCTTGCGGGCAATGGCGTAGTCGGCGTGCTGACCGGCGGGAAGCCGGGGCCTGCGGTCGCTTTGCGCGCCGATATGGACGCCCTGCCGGTGGAGGATAAGACGGGCGAGCCCTTTGCCTCCAAGGCTATGGGCGAATATGAAGGTAAGGCCGTGCCGGTCACCCATGCCTGCGGCCACGATGCCCATGTCGCCATGCTGCTGGGAGCGGCGGAGGTCTTAAGTCAGATGAAGGCCGACATATCGGGGGAGATTGTCTTTATCTTTCAACCGGCCGAAGAAGGCCCACCCAAGGGCGAAGAGGGCGGGGCCGATGTCATGATCCGCGACGGCGCGCTTACCAACCCCACGGTTAAATCCATTTTCGGCATCCATGTCTGGCCGGGAAAGACCGGCGAACTTTTGTACCGGCCCGAAGGCTTTATGGCCCAGACCGACCGGCTGGAGATCCAGCTTAAGGGCGTCCAGACCCACGGATCTCGGCCGTGGGACGGGGTCGATATCACGGCTCTGGCGGCCGATATCACCCAAACCATCAACCAGATTACCTCGCGCCGGCTGAACATCACCAAGGAGCCGACGGTGGTGACCATCTCGATCATGGAAGGTGGCTTACGCTATAATATCATCCCCGAAACCCTGCGGCTGGCGGGGACCATGCGCACGTTTTCAACGGCGCGGCGCGATGAAACCATCGAAAAAGTCACCAGGGCGGTCGAACAATTGGCGGCATCTTATGGGGCGACGGCCAAGGTCGAGTTCACCATGAATGCGCCCCTGACCTACAACGATCCGCAACTGTCGAAAGAGATATTCCCCGTGCTCGAAAAAGCTGCGGGTGCGGGCAAGGTCAGCGATAAGGCAACGCTGATTACTGGCGGCGAAGACTTTGCCGAATACCAAAAAGTGGTGCCGGGCGTGTTTTGTTTCTTAGGGATCGCCAAACCCGGCGAAGACCCTGAGAAAATCCCGCCCAACCATTCGCCCTATTTCAATATCTATGAACCGGCGATGGAGGTTGGGGTGCGCGCCCATGCCTTGGCGGCGCTGTTTATGCTGACGCGGGGGTAAACCGTTTTATTCGACCGGAGATTTGGCCCCGGAATTTGAAAGCGCCTTATCTTCGGGCGAAGGTGTCACCGGCATGGTGGCGGGCAGGTCATCCACGCCCGGCAAGCCCACGTGCATCAGTTGCCAGCCAAACAAGGTCTTGCGCTTCATGGTGAAGATGGTTTCGCCCTGCACCGGATGGGTGACCGACAGGCGGGTGCGGTCGGGGCTCCAGTACAGCACGTCCGGCACCGGCGGTTTATCGGTAAAGGTTTTGGGATCGACCTTATTGGCGTCTTTGCCGGCCCCTAAAGTCAAAGCCCATAAAGCGCGCGCGGTCAGGTATGAGTCGATATTGATGACCGGTGCGGGCTTGGTCATCGGCACGATAGCGGCGGCTACGGCCCCAATCGGGTCTTTCAGGAAACTGGGCGGCGGGGCGGCGATGCTGTCGCCATCCGCGGCGGTAATCAATTGCGCTTTCAGCGATGTGCGCACATCGTCAAACGCCACCAGTTCGGCCAGAGATTGAATATCCTCGGCTTCGGCGGAGGAACGCAGGTCGTAAAACGACCAGATCGGCCCGGCCAGAAACGCCGCCACAAAGGCCAGCAGCGCGAAAATAACGGTAAGCGGCAGTATCCGTGACACGAAGCGTCCCCCAATTTTGCCCGATCAGGCATCCCACCCGTTAACCATATCATGAGGCAGCCGGTCTGCGCACCTGCTTTTTTACGCCATTTGCGGCGTTTGCATAAACGGGCGCTGCACCGGCTGACGGGTGATGATCTTATGCACAAACGCCAGCTTTTCCTTGACACGCGGTGACAGGATAAAGGGGTAGAGCGGGCGCTCGCCCATCGAGGCGTGGATGGAGTTTATCGCCACACTGAGCGGTATCCAGGTCTCGGCCAGACGCTCGAAATCGAGAACCGTATAGGGGTCGAAATCGACATCGGCGGCTATGTTTTCATGGTGCGGGGCCTTTAGCGCCATGCCGTAGCAATGGGCGGTCTCCAGCGCGTCGATGATATGCAGGCAATGCGCAAACGATTCCGCGAAATCCTCCCACGGGTGCATGGAGGCGTAGGCCGAGATATATTGGTTTTGCCAGTTCGGCGGCGTGCCATTGGCATAGTGGTTTTGGATGGCGGTGTCGTAATCGATGCGGTCGTCGCCAAAGACAGCACGGCATTCCTCCAGCAGCCCGCCATCACGCACCATCTTGTTCCAGATGAAATGCCCGATTTCATGCCGGAAATGGCCGAGTAGGGTTCGGTAATGCTCATTCATCTGACTGCGCACCGTCTCGCGGGTCAGATCATCGGCTTCGGCAGCACGGATGGAGATCAGGCCCTCATCATGGCCGGTCATGGCGGCCTTATGGTGGCCATCGGCGGTGATCTCATCCTCAAGGAAATCAAAGGCCAGCCCGCCACTGGGGTCGGTATCGCGGCCCTGCGCCGGCAGGTTCCATTTCAGGAATGAATAGAACAGGTGGCGCTGGGCCTCGGAAATGCGGCGCCAGTTGTCGAGGCTGTTGGGCACAAAGCGGTTATAGCGGCAGGCGCGGCAAAAATCGTTAGGGTCTTCGGCCCCGACCGTCCAGTTGCAGACATCGGTAACCGCATTGGCGCAAAAGCGTTGACTGGCCGAACCACCTACCGGCTTC
The DNA here is from genome assembly GCF_028550435.1 of Asticcacaulis machinosus. Classification (GTDB taxonomy): domain Bacteria; phylum Pseudomonadota; class Alphaproteobacteria; order Caulobacterales; family Caulobacteraceae; genus Asticcacaulis; species Asticcacaulis machinosus. Next base: position 139,069 of record NZ_JAQQKV010000003.1, read on the forward strand.
CAGAACGGCTCGCTGACCGGCTCCATCGCGCACAGTTCCTGAAGCTGCGGCACAAAGCCCAGTCGGTAGCCGCAGTTCACGCAATTACGGTTGTGGAAATAGACCGTATTCTGACAGTTGCTGCAGGTGAAGATTTTCATGGGTTGAGGCTCTGAACTCTATGGTTTTACGAGTGTAATAGGTTGGCCTCACCCGGAAAGCCATCTTGTCTTTTAGTGTGTTTTATAAGGCAGGCGTAAGGATTACGTCAGACGGAAAACCGCAAATTCCGGTGCCGGGCTGATCCACTGATCGGCAATTGTCCATCCAGCGGCGGTGGCCAGACGGGCGAAGAATGCCACCGTGAACTTATGGGAATTTTCGGTGTGAAAGCGCTCAAACGCCGTGAATGTAAAGGCCTGACCGGCGGCGCGCACTATCTGATCTTTGCGGCTGACCAGGTGCATTTCGATGCGCTCATGTTCCGGGTTCCACACCGCCAGATGATCAAAGCTATTCACGTCGAAATCGCCACCCAGTTCACGGTTGATACGGGTGAGCAGGTTCTTGTTAAACGCGGCAGTCACCCCCTGGGCATCATCATAGGCCGCCTGAAGCGTCGCTTCATCCTTGACCATATCCACACCGATAATCAGTTGGCTGTCCGGGCCCAACACGTCACGGGCATTGCTCAGGAAGGTGACCGCGGCGTCATGACTGAAATTGCCAATGGTCGAGCCGGGAAAAAATCCGACTTTCGGGTGATGGCGCACCATATCCGGCAGGGCCACAGGCGCGGTGAAATCGCCGGAAACCGGTAAAATATCAAGCTTTGGGTAATCTGCTCTCAGCCGTGCGGTCGCGCCGTTCAGGGCATCAAGACTGATGTCGATCGGGACATAGGCCGATATCTGCGGGGCCGCGTCGAGCATGATCTTGGTCTTGGTGCTGGCACCGCTGCCGAACTCGATCAGAGCCGCGTTCGGAGGGATCATGGCCGCAATCTCAGGGGCAATCTGGCGCAAAAGGGATGTCTCCGTGCGCGTCGGATAGTATTCCGGCAATTCGCAGATGGCCTCAAACAGATCTGAGCCTGCCGCATCATAGAAATATTTGGGCGACAGGGACTTCGGGGTGGCCGACAATCCGGCGATCACATCGGCGGCGAACTCATTACCGTCAAACCGTTGCAGTTTAACGTCCCGCGCCAACCGCACACCGGAAAACAGCCAGCGCTTATCCGGCGCAAAAAAGTTGCGATAGGTCGGGCGGGCATGGCCTTGGGGGGTGACGCTGGCCCCGCCACGTAAGGTCATCTGACCCGACATGAACTTGCCGTTATATTCGCCGACCGCGCCGACACCGGGCGTAAAGCCGGGATAGGGAAGGTAGGCGCTGTTCGTCCATTGCCAGGCGGTATCGTGGGCCTGTTCCAACGCACCCGCCACTGCCGCCAATTCCCACTCGGCTTCGGTCGGCAGACGCGCGCCCGCCCAAGTGGCGAAAGCTGCGGCTTCATAATAGCTGATGTGCGTGACCGGCGCGTCTGGTTGCAGCGGCTGCAATCCGCGCAAGGACATCACCTGCCAGTTATTGCCATCAGCTTGCCAGTACAGCGGCGCATCCCAGCCCTGAGCCTGCACTGTTGCCCAGCCGTCCGACAGCCACAGGTCGGCCCGCCGGTAACCACCATCATTCATGAACTCAAGCCATTCGCCATTGGTCACCAGCCGGTCGGCGATCTCAAACGGTTCCAGCCAGACCTTATGGCGCGGGCGTTCATTATCAAACGCAAAGCCGTCATTACCGGCACCGATCTCAACCAGCCCGCCATCCAGCCGCACAAACTGTCCGCGTCGTCCGGTTGCTGGCTGCGCCCAGCGCGGGTTATAGGCCGGTTTGAGCGGAGACTGGGCCAGCAAATGCAGCACATCCATGCACAACAGTTCCTGATGCTGTTCTTCGTGGGCCAGCCCAAGCTCAAGCAAATCGGTGACTTCCGGCGATAGATCCGACGACAGAAAAACCGACATATGATTATCGACATGGCGGCGATACTCCAGCACAGCCTCCAGAGACGGGCGGGTCAGAAGCCCCCTTTGCGCGCGTGGCTGGCGCGGGCCCAGCGCCTCATAATAGGAGTTGAACAGGTAGCCAAACGCCGGATCAAAGACCTGATAACCATCTAAACGACTTAAGATAAAGGTCTCAAAAAACCATGTGATGTGCGCCAGATGCCATTTGACGGGGCTGGTGTCCGGCATGGACTGCACCACCATGTCCTCAGGCGTCAGAGGGGCTATCAGGGCCTCGGTGTACCTGCGTACCTTCAGATACCGCTCAAGATGGAGATTTCCAGACACCGAAGGTTCGGTAGCCGGGCGGTAGAGCGTATCCATATTCTGCGTCCTTTAAGGCGGGTGAGGCGCGACTATTGGCAAGGTGTCATAAGTTTTAAATCGGATACTGAGCACATGAGAGACTAACACCACACCTTGCCACATTTTTGAAATTCACGAAATTGTGCTTATGGGGCAGTGCAACCCTCCGGTACTATTCGCCCGTTGGTCGCGTGATATGGGCGTAAGGGGGCGCGTTTAGGTCTAAGCGACAACGGTGCCCGTTTCTGACAGCAGTGATTTCGCAGAGGGGCAAAGGATCATGATATTTATAGTGACATTTCTGATGGGCGTCGTTGCGGGCCTGCGGGCCATGACGCCGCTGGCGGCCGCGTCGTGGGCGGCGTATCTGGGCTGGGTCAGCGTGGCGGGGACGCCGCTTGAATTTATGGGCAATCAGTGGACGCCGTGGATATTCACGGTGCTGGCCTTAGGCGAGCTGATTACCGATCAGTTGCCGCAAACCCCCAGCCGTAAGGTGCCGGTACAGTTCGGGGCGCGTCTGGTCTCCGGCGCTCTGGCCGGGGCGACCCTGGCGATCGGTGTAGGTGCGCTAATTCCGGGGATAGTCTTAGGCATCATCGGGGCTGTGGCGGGTACCTATGGCGGGGCGTCTGTGCGGGCAAAGCTTGCGGCACGGTTCGGCAAGGATTTGCCGGCCGCCCTGATCGAAGATGCCGTGGCGGTGTTTGGCGCTTTGGCTCTGATCCATTTCGTCTAAGGGGGCACTGTGGCAGAGTTTCCTGGGGCAGAGTTTGACGCGATCATTATCGGTGCCGGTCAGGCGGGGCCGTCGCTGGCCGGGCGATTGACGCAGGCCGGGCAAAAGGTGGCCATTATTGAGCGCAAGCTGTTCGGTGGCACCTGCGTCAATACCGGCTGCATGCCGACCAAGGCGCTGGTCGCCAGCGCCTATGCCGCTCATCTGGCTCGTCGCGGCGGGGACTATGGCATCAGTGTGGGCAATGTGTCTGTCGATATGAAGGTGGTCGCGGCCCGCGCCCGTAAGGTCACGCTGGATGCGCGCGGCAATGTCGAGGGCTGGCTCAAAGGGATGGACGGCTGCACGGTGTTTGAAGGCCATGCGCGGTTTACTGGCCCAAAAACGATCAGCATTAACGGTCAGGATATCTCCGCCCCTAAAATCTTTCTTAATGTTGGCGGACGGGCAGCCATTCCCGATATTCCGGGATTGGACGGGGTAGAGTACCTGACCAACACCTCGATCGTGACGCTGGATCATCTGCCGGACCATCTGATTGTCATCGGTGGCAGCTACATCGCGCTGGAGTTTGCGCAAATGTATCGGCGTTTTGGGGCGCAGGTCACGGTTATCGAACGCGGCACCCGCCTGATCGCGCGGGAGGATGCGGATGTGTCCGAGGCCGTGCGCGATATCCTTGCGGGTGAGGGGATTACGGTCCACACCGGCATCGAAGATCTGGCTGTCGCTCAAACCGGCGGGGTCATCAGCGTGACGTTTGGCGGCCAGACGGTGCGCGGCTCCCATCTGCTGGTGGCGACGGGACGCCGGCCCAATACTGATGATCTGGGGCTGGAGGCGGCGGGGGTAAAAACCGATGCGCGCGGCTATATTACGGTTGATGACGGTCTTAAAACCTCGGTCGACGGTATCTGGGCGATGGGAGACTGCAACGGGCGCGGCGCGTTTACCCACACGGCCTATAACGATTTTGAAATCATTGCCGCCAATTTGCTGGATGGAGCGTCACGGAAGGTCAGCGACCGGATTTTGGGCTATGCGCTCTATATCGATCCGCCGCTGGGGCGGGTCGGTATGACGGTGGCGGAGGCTGAAAAAACCGGCCGTCCACTATTGGTCTCAACCCGTCCGATGACCCGTGTTGGGCGCGCGATCGAGAAAGGCGAAACCAAAGGCTTTATGAAGGTCGTAGCCGATGCGGATACGAAAAAAATTCTCGGTGCAGCGATCTTAGGCACCGGCGGCGACGAAGCCATTCACGGCATACTGGATATGATGAATGCTGGGGCGACGGTTGATCAATTGCAATGGGCCGTGCCGATACACCCGACCGTGTCGGAGCTTATTCCGACGCTTTTGGGGGATTTAAAACCGTTCTGAGCGCATTGCAAAAAGTGTTAAGCGGTTTTTGTAATAAATGCGCGTTGAACAAAAAATAGAGCATATGTCGATCAATTTGATCAACATGTGCTCTGGTGGTTGAACTCACACCTAAAACCATGATCTATGAGGGGATACTCAATTTTGTCAGGAGTTCCCATGAAGACGGTTGCCGCATTTGCCTTGGTGGGCGCGATTGTAATGGGAGCCTCGCCCGCTCTTGCACAAACTCAGGCGGCCGATCCGGTGGCGCAGGGACAGCGGGTGTTTCTGGCGTGCAAGACCTGCCACACATTAGAGGCGGGCGGTAAGGACGGGGCGGGGCCAAACCTGAATGGCCTGTTTGGTAAAAAAGCCGGCACAGTCTCCAAGGGCTTCAACTACTCCCCGGCTTTGAAAGCCTATGGCAAGGTGTGGGATGACGCGACGCTGGATGCTTATCTGGCCAACCCTACCAAGGCGGTGCCGGGCACCAAGATGGTCACCCGTGCCCCCGCCGATCCGGCCCGTCGTGCGGCCCTTATTCAGTATCTGAAATCGGCCACACGCTAGAGCAGAATGATTTTTGAAGGAGTCATTTTGCATTTTTGTATACGATCACAAACTCACACCAAAATGTAACATGAGTTGAAGTTGATCAGATCTGAAAAAACTTGCAACTTTGTGCGTCGCAGCATATTGTGAGGATGTTCAGCGTTTCGACGCTGATTGCCCTTCCTGGGCGTTTCCTCCCTGTAGACTTTAGCCGGACCTCGTGTCCGGCTTTTTTTTGCCTGTAATTTATCAGGAAAATAAACCGCCGAAACCCTGTCCGGCGGTTTTAAAATTATGGCAGTTGTGGTGCCGGGGTCAGCGGGCTGTCCATTGGACTATCAGAATCCGTCGTAACCCGGCCTTCTTCAGGGATCAGAAATACCGGCATCAAACGGCGCGGCGTTGCCTTGGCTGTGATAAAGGCTACCGGCACAGACAGCATCAGCGCAAAGGCCGCACCCGCCGTCATAATCAGGGTTTCCGGCGCAAAGATAGACGCAACCAGCAACAGCCCCATGCCGATCAGGGTGTGGGCGGTAAAGCGGCGCGCCAGTTCATCGGCGGAGACTTCGTACTCTGAGCGACGCTGCGATTTCCAGCCGCTTTTGCGTCCGGACAGGATCGAGGCGACCATAAAGGCATGGCTGATCATCACCACTGGCGCAATCAGGGTCGATAACACCGTCTCGATAATCAGGCTGAACGTGGCGCGCACAGCTCCGCCAAATCCCGCGCGGGTGTCCGGATCGCGCAACACAACAATCGCGGCCAGAACCTTAGGCAGGATCAAAAAGCTCATGGTCACAGCAAACAGTCCGGCCATTGGCCCGACCGACGTAGCGGCGGGCGTGATATCGGCGGCGGCCAGAGCCGCACCTGTGCCTACCATCGCAACCCACATCGGGGCCAGCAGATAGGTAAACACCCCGCGCAGCAGGTGGAAGCGGTTGATCCAGTGCAGACCTGATGCGCCGACCACGGCGGCATGTTGCAGATTGCCCTGACACCAGCGGCGGTCACGGCCCAGTGTATCCATCAGGCTGGGCGGGCTTTCTTCATAAGACCCATCAAGGTGCGGGGCCATGTGCACGGCCCAGCCGGCGCGCCTCAGCAGGGCGGCCTCAACAAAGTCGTGGCTCATGATATGGCCACCAAACGGCGCGCGGCCCGGCAGGTGCGGCAGACCGGCAGCTTCGGCAAAAGCACGGGTGCGAATGATGGCGTTGTGGCCCCAGAAATTACCCTCGGACCCCGACCACCAGGCAATGCCGCAGGCGGCGACCGGCCCGTAAAGACGCGCGGCAAACTGTTCGCAACGCGCAAACAGGCTTTTGCGGTTAATCAGGCGTGGCGCGGTCTGGATCAGGCCGACGCGGGGATGGCGCTCCATCCCGCCCGCCAGACGCACCAAGGTGTTGCCGCTCATTAAACTATCGGCATCGAGCACGATCATGTGGGCATAGGCGGCGCCATGACGGCTGACCCAGTCGGCAATGTTTCCGGCCTTTCGATCCGTATTGATCGGGCGGCGGCGGTAATAGATACGCGGCGCACCGCTTAGGCGCTGCATCTTGAGGAAGGCGGTGCGCTCCGTCTCTGCTGCGACCGGATCCTGCGTATCGCTCAGGACAAAAATATCAAACCGGTTGCCCTGAAGGGTGGCGATCAGGGAATGACGGATGGTGTCGAGCCGCCCCACGACCGCATGGGCGTCCTCATTACAGATCGGCATGAGAATAGCGGTGTGTTGCCTCAGTAGCGGCACCGGCCCGTCCGGAAACAGGCCCAGATCGTCCTGACGCGTAAGGTATACCCACACACCGGCGAGAGACGAGATAAAGGCAAAGGCCATCCAGGTGAACAGAAAGCCTGCCAGACCCAGAAACAGCATCTCCAGCGGGTGAAAGCCCTGATAGCTCAGGCTTTGCGCCAGCACGCCGATGCCGGTCGCCCCGATCAGCAGCGACAGGCCAAAGATGAACAGCCGCCGCCAGATCATGTGGCGCGGTGAGGTCGGGATGAGCGCCGATGACAAGGCACCTTCGGTCAGGGACTGCACCGGCATGTCGAGCGGGGCCCCAGACGGCATGACCGGCGTATGAGGTTCGGTCACCGGCTGGCGGGCACCAAAGGTCTGGCTCAGTCGTTGACCGGCAAATCTCAGTAAGTCCATCTGAACATCCATGTTTCCGTGAGCGCCGTAGCGTCTTTGTGCAGGGCCAGCCGCAGGTCCGCTGTTTTTGCCTGTTCGGGTTGGAGGTGACCCAATTCCAGGTGAAACGAGGCGCGGATTACGCCGCGATCGTTTAGGGTTTGCAGCCTGACGGCGCTTAAGGTGCCTGCGGACGATTCCGCCACGGGGTTGAGGGTTTCGGCGTCGATGCCTTTCAGGGCAAAATCGACGATGAAGACGCGTCCGCTGCCGTTGATGTCATGGCCGGTGCGGGTCTGAACCACGCGACCTAACTGGGCGGGAAGGGATGCCACTGACGGCGCGCCCCATGTGACCGTATAATTGAAACTGTGGGCGCGACGGGGCGAAAGCGGGGTGGCGGGCCGCCAGAAGGCCACAATATTGTCAAACCCCTCAGTATTGGATGGCAACTCAATCAGATGCACCGCGCCCTTGCCCCAATCACCTTTTGGGGTGACATAGCCGCTGGGGCGCAGGTCGTAGCGGGCTTCGTAATCCTCAAAGACGGCTTGCGACTGCTCACGCTGCATCAGGCCAAAGCCGTGCGGATCAGTGTCCTGAAACGCGCTTTCCTCGACGCGCGGCGGATTGGCGAGGGCGCGCCAGATGGCCTCATCGCTGCCGGTGCGAAGTTGCAAGCCGTCGGCGTCATGGACGGCCCCTCTGAAATCATCGAAGCCGCCCTGATCGGCGGGGCCGTACAGATACATGGCCGTCAGCGGGGCAATGCCCACCATATCGAGTGTCACCCGCGGATAAAGAGTGCATTCAATGTCATAAACGGTCGCCGTGCCCGGTGTGATCTTGAACGCATAGGCGCCGGTCACACTGGGGCTATCGAGCAGGGCATAGACCTGAACGGATGGATCGCCCGCCTTGGGGCGCACAATCCAGTAGCTGCGAAAGATCGGAAATTCTTCGCCGCGCGCGCTGGCGGTCGCGAGCGCCAGACCGCGTCCGGACAGGCCGTAAGTCTGGTTTGCGGCTAGTGAGCGGAAATAGCTGGCCCCCAGAAACACCGCCATCTCATCCATGCCGGGGATATTATGGGCGTGAATGCGAAAACCGGCATATCCGATATCACCGGCAGGGGCCGAGGCCGAGCGCGGATCGAAGGTGAACTGGGCGGTCTCATACCGGAACGGAACCGCCTTGCCGTCATGGACTTCAAAAATGTCGATGCGTTCGCGGCTCAAACCGCCGCGATGAAAAAATTCGAGGTGATAGCCTAAGCCTGCCTGTTTCCACGGCCCGTGCTCAGGTAAAAAGCGGATGCCGCGATAGGCATCGTAGCCGAGGCTGGCCAGTTCTTCGGGCAGTTCGCTTGACGGCGGGACGTAAGCCTTGCGGGCGGTGTTACGGGCCAGATCGATGACGGTCTGAAAACCGAAGCCCGTGAAACTGAAATCCGGGGCGCTAATTGCGCGTGCGGGTTTAAGCGTCGCTGCAATGACAGCCGCCGCACTGATCCCGCTCACAAACTGGCGTCGTTTCAAACTCATTCTATCCCCAAAACACACAATTCTCGTCACCTGACCGCGGCTGCGTTCAGGTCGTAAGCAAGCGGCACACCCTGAAAAGGGCCATGCAGCGGGTCATTAATGATCCGTCTGATGATGTTGTGCTCAGAGGTCGCCCCCTGAACCCGCTGTCTTATGCAGCGAACGGAAACCGTCGGCGGGCCTTTAAGGTCATGAGGCATCGCTGTAGGTTCGATTAATGGCCTTGAGTTACCTCGGCGTCCCTATTTCCGGGAAACCACAGACAACGTCTCAGAGGACACAAACCGGGGAGGAATACAGCGCCTGCCTTAAAAAGGCCGCCGTCCGTGTCGCAATCCTTAAGACGCAATTAACCAGTTACGGTTTTGGGTTGTAAAAATTCGATAAGGAACGCACGTCAACTACAACAAAGGCGAATTATGAACGGTTGATTTCGCCTGTTTGGTGTCAAATCTGACACACTCAAACACGGTCAGGTGTGGCTTTTAGGGTGATTTTTCACCGCCTGCTATGCCAAATCATGACCATCAGCAGGCGAGGTCAGGTGTATGGTCTTACCAAAAAATCGCTATATCTGACACAGCGTGTTGAAGTCTGGGAATTTTTAGAGTCATATGTGCGCCAGAGTCAGGCAGCCGCGCACAGACGCGGTCATAATCGGTCACTACGTCGCTGAGTGATCGAACACATAAAAAAGCGGCAACACGGGATATTGCACTGCGGGCCATGTACGGTCGCAGAAAAGGGAACGCTATGACTGAAACGACGGGCGGCGCTACGGCCCCGCAGCCGGCTATGCCAGAGAGCCGGATGAGCAAATATCGCTGGGTGATTGTCACCCTTTTGTTTATCGCTATCGGTATCAACTATATCGACCGCCAGATGATCGGTATTCTGAAGGGCACGCTTCAGGAAGATCTGAAATGGACGGAAATCGAATATGCCAATATCGTTTTCTGGTTTCAGTGCGCCTACGCCATCGGCTTTCTGACCTTTGGGCGGGTTATCGATAAGGTCGGTGTTAAGATCGGCTATGCGGTCGCTTTTACCATCTGGACGATTGCCTCAATCGGTCATGGCCTGATCCATACGGTAACGCAGTTTGCTCTGGCCCGCTTTGTTCTGGGCTTTGGCGAATCGGGCAGCTTCCCGTCGTCGCTTAAGGCCGTCTCGGAGTGGTTCCCGCAGAAAGAGCGCGCTCAGGCCGTTGGTATTTTTAACGCCGGTACGGCGATGGGCCCGATCATTACCCCGCTTCTGGTGCCGGCGATTACGCTGGCGTTCGGTTGGCGGGCCGCCTTTATCTCTATCGGTATCGTGACCGCCGTATGGCTGGTCGCGTGGTTGCTGATGTACCGTCAGCCGGAAAAGCACCCTAAGGTCAATGCCGCCGAACTGGCGCACATCCGCTCCGATGTTGATCAGCACTCCGGTGAAGCGATCGAGAAAATTTCGTGGTTCAAGCTTTTGACCTTCCGCGGCACCTGGGCCTATGCGCTGGGTAAGTTCCTGACCGATCCGATCTGGTGGCTTTATCTGTTCTGGCTGCCGGACTTCTTGGGCAAGGCCTATGGCCTCGACCTCAAAAGCTTCGGCCCACCGCTGATTGCCATCTATATTCTGGCCGATGTGGGATCTGTTGCCGGCGGCTGGTCGTCGTCAAAACAGATTCAGGCGGGCCGTACGCCTAATGCGGCGCGCAAGACCACCATGCTGCTGTGCGCTTTTGCGGTCATCCCCATCGTGTTTGCCCAGTTCGTGGGTAACCTGTGGGGCGCTGTGGCCATCATCGGTCTGGCGGCTGCCGCGCACCAGGCGTGGTCAGCCAACCTGATGACCCTGCCGTCGGATATTTTCCCCAAGGCGGCGGTGGCTTCGGTCATCGGTATCGGTGGTATGTCGGGGGCTATCGGCGGTATGCTGATGACCACCTATAACGGCTATATCCTTGAGTTCTTCGGCTCCTATCAGCCGATCTTCATCGTGGCGGGCAGTGCCTATCTGGTGGCGATTACGGTTATCCACCTGCTGACCCCGAAGCTGCAACGGGTGCCGATCGAGAAGATCCGGGTCGGCTAAACCGGACAGGACTACATCAGGACTACATATAGAGCGGAATGGCAACATTCCGCTCAAGCCGCCATTGCGGCGGCGGCCAAGGTGGCGCAGCCACCGCCCGCCCCAAAGACTAAAATACAGGGGACTAAATAAAGCGTCGCTCTCATTATTGAGGGCGGCGCTATTTTTTTAATAAACGCCTGACGATGCCCTGTCCCTTGTGGACGATGGTGTGCTCGATCGTATTGGGTCGGCCCGCCAGCCCCCAGACGGTAAAGACGACAAGCACATATATGATGAGGGCGGGGGCGACGACTAATCCGATGCTGATGACCTCAAGGAATATCCCCTTATCGAACCAGACCCGCGGTTTCAGGCCATAAATTGTCGCCGCCATCGCCGCAAGTCCTAACAAATAAGGGACTAAAGCGCCGATCTGGTCGCGGATTTTAAGCCCGATAAGGGTGCGCACGCTGAACATCGAAAAGATCACGACCGCCGTGGCGGCTATGGCCTGAGTGGCTATCGCGCCATAAACGCCGTATTGGCTGGCGGCAAACAGCATGATCGGCAGCTTGACGGCCAGTTCGGCGATCCCGCGCATCGACACGAACTGGTTGCGGTTCAGCACCATCGCCAGACACGGCAGCGGAAACGACGGCAGGACAATCATCGCTGTCAAAGCCAGCGCGGTAAGGTATGGGGCGGCTTCCAGCCACTTATCCCCGAACAGCACATTCAACACCGGCGTCGACAGCATGGCCAGCGACAGCAAAACCGGCGTAATCAGCATTGGTATCCCGGCTGAGGCCTTAAGATAGGCAGCCCCCAGATCCTTCGGTGACTGGATCAGGGTCGCAAAGGCGGCATTGATCGGCCCGATGGTGGGCAGGGCAATGGCCTGATAGGGGATGTTGACCATGTCGGTGGCGGCGGTGAACCGGCCAAACGGCACAAGGTCGATGTAGCGCGGCAGGATCAGGCGGTCCATCTGCCAGTTTACGGACGATATAAACTGCGTCAGCGTGCTCCAGCCGACGACATTGGCAAAGCGCGGCCATTCCTTAAAGGTAAGCGACGGCTTCATCGGCGCAAACACATAGGTCAGTGTGACAAACACGACCGCCGTGGTTATGGTGCCGATCGCCAGCGCCCAGTAGCTGCGGGTCAGGATGGCAACCGTGGCGACCGCGATCAGCGATACCGACTTTGACGCCACATCCAGTATGAAGCTTTTGCTGAAATCAAAGCGCTTGGCAAACAGGATCAGACGGGGGCTAATCAGGCCGCGCATAACCGGAGAAATAGCCAGACAGGCAATCAGCGGCAAAAGGCGCGGCTCATTGTAAAACAGCGACATGGGCAAAGCCAGCGCTCCCAGCACCGTCGCCACAATCAGGCTGCGCATCAGGCCGAGCGTAAAGGCCGTGTTGAACATGTCATCGGTCAGATGATCTTCGCGTAACAAAACCGTCGTGATCGGCAGATCCAGCACGGTCTCGACAATAAACACCGCCGTCATGGCCATCGCCACCAGCCCGAAATCGGCGGGCCCTAAAAAACGCGCCAGAATAAGCAGGGCTACGAAATCGAGCACCTTGGCCATAAGGCGCCCGCTGATCGACCACGCCCCGGCCTTGGCGGTGCGGCCTGATAGTGAAGGATTGGCAGGGGGAGTATCGCCGGAGGAGGGGGCGGGCTGGGTGGTCATCAGGTTTCCGGCACAGGGTTTAGCGGAGGGTACATCTTTGGCTATTGGCATATAGCTTTTGGGCAAGGCAAGTCAGTAATACCGTAATCGCAACCGGTTAGGATTTCGCTACTCTCAAAAGGTGTGCTCTGTGCGCCACAGGCTCAGGCGCGCAGTGTCGCGACTGTAATTTACATAAATCTGTCACATGTCCATGTCGGTTCTGTCACATAGCGCTCCTATAAGCCCCCCTTAAGGCATGACCTATGTGTGGGGGAGAGCGGTCTTCGCTCTTCGACGCCTGTGAAACGTTGGAGACAAAGACATGATCAAGTCCAGAAAATTTCGTATCGCCCTGATGACCGGTGGTGCGGCCCTCGGTGTAGCCCTGACGCTGGCCGCTTGCGGTGGCGCTGATGGCGTAGCTTCTCCGGGTGAAGGCATCCTCGTCGGTGGCGGTTCGTCGTCGTCTTCCAGCTCATCCAGCTCCAGCGGCGCTGCCGGCGCCTGCCCGACCGGTCTGCTCGATGCCGGTCTGATCGCGAACAATACCCTGCGCGCCTGCCAGTTGCCAAACCTGATCACTGGCAGCCTGACCCTGAATAAGGTCGCGGGCGTGGCCTACTCCATCAACGGTCGCGTTCAGGTCGGTGACGATCTCGGTGCCAACCCGGCGGCCCCGCTGGCCGGCACCAAGGGTACGCTGACCATCGCGCCGGGCGTGAAAATCTTCGGTTCGGCCGGTCTGGACTATCTGATCATCAGCCGCGGTTCGCAAATCTTCGCGTCGGGCACCGCCGCTGATCCGATCATCTTCACTTCCAAGCAAGGGATTGAGGGCACCGCTGGTGCTAACGCCATCGGCCAATGGGGCGGTCTGGTTCTGGCCGGTCGCGCACCGTCCAACGTCTGCCCGGCCGGTGTGACCCCGCCGAACGTTGCCTGTTCTGAAGGTCAGGTCGAAGGCACCAACGCCTTCTACGGCGGCAACACGGCTAACGACAATTCCGGTATCCTGAAGTATGTCCGCGTTCAGCATTCGGGCTTTGAAGTTCTGCCGGCCAAGGAACTGAACGGCATCACCTTCGCGGGCGTCGGTTCGGGCACCACGGTTGAGTATGTTCAGGTGCATAACTCGTCCGACGACGGCATGGAAATGTTCGGTGGTACGGTCAACCTGAAGCACATCATCCTGACCGGCAACGACGACGACAGCCTTGACACCGACAACGGCTACCGCGGCGCAGTCCAGTTCCTGATCGTTAAGCAGCGTGACAACGGCGGTGACCGCCTGTTTGAAATGTCCTGCGCCGGTAACGCGGCTTTCTGCTCGCACCCGATGATCTCCAACGCCACCCTGATCCGCCGCTCGTCGGTCGCGTCTAACGGTCTGGAACTGAACACCGGTACCGACCTAACCCTGATCAACTCGGTCATCCATAACACCTCGGCCACCACCACGACCGGCATCCGCATCACCGACGCGGCGACCCAAACGGCGGCCCCGACCTTCTCTTCGGTCTATATGTCGGGCTTTGCCACCCAGTTCGCCTCTTCGGGCAACACGGCGGCGATCTTCAATGGCGGCACCAACAATACCGCCAACGGCACCTCGACCCTGGCTGACTTTGTCAACGGCGCTAACGAAACCGCCGTCACGGTCACTCCGGCGACCGCCGTCAACGCCGTCTTCTCGAACGTCACCTATGTCGGCGCCGTTCGTAACTCGGCTGACACCTGGTGGCAGGGCTGGTCCTGCGGTCTGGACTCCAACCCTTGCTAATCGCGTCTTAAGCGCCTGATGCGGGGCGTCAGGCCGGTTATGGCCCGACGCCCCTTTTTCGATTTTTCTGATCAGCAAAGGTTTGATCACATGAAGCCCACAACTCTGTCTCTGGCCGTGCTTATGGCGACCTCGGCGTTGATCGCGCCCTGGGCCGCTGTTGCCCAAGATGCCCAAACTACCGAAGTTCAGCCCGAAGTCACCGATTCCGCCGCCGAAGAACCCATTACCGAAGTCACGGTGAAGGGCAAGTTCGTGCCGAACTCTATGCGCCGTACCGCCGAAGTCGTGTCGATCATGACTTCGGAAGACTTAAAGCGCACCGGTGATGACTCGGCCGCCTCTGCACTTACCCGCGTGACCGGTCTGTCGCTGGTCGAAGGCCGTTTCGTCTATGTGCGCGGTCTGGGTGAGCGTTATTCGTCAGCCCTGCTGAACGGATCGCCCCTGCCGTCGCCTGAGCCGCTGCAACGCGTGGTGCCGCTCGACCTGTTCCCGTCCTCGATCTTAAGCCGCCTGTCGGTTCAAAAGACCCACTCGGCCGATTACTGGGGTGAGTTCGGTGGCGGCGTGGTCGATCTTAAGACCGTGACGACCCCGGCATCGCCATTCCTGTCGTTGAGCGTCAGCACCGGTGGCAACACTGAAACCACCGGCCAGCACGGCTTTACGCACTACGGTTCCGACACCGACTGGCTGGGCTTTGATGACGGTACGCGTAAATTACCTCTGCGCCTGCGTCAGGCGATCGCCACTGGCAAGCAGGTCACGCAAGGCAATTTCACCGACACCGAACTGCAAAAGATCGGTCAGGATTTTGTCAACGCGCCGCTGAACCTCATTCAGGAAACCAACAGCCTGCCGGCGAACCTCAGCTTCAACATCGTCGGTGGCAAAAGCTTTGATGTTGCCGCCGGTGAAGTGGGCGTTATCGGTCTGGTTGACTTCTCCAATGGCTGGAAAGCCCGTAACGGCATCCAGCAGACCGCGGTTAATGACCTCGATAAGCTGGCAGTCTATGACGACTACGACTATTCGACCTCGGAAAACAACGTCAGCCTGAACGGTTTGTTCGGTCTGGGTTTCCGTCAGGCCAAGCATTCGGTGCAGTGGACGAACCTGTTCATCCGCAACACCACCAAGCGCACTCAGGTTCGCGAAGGTTATGACGGTGCCAACGGCGAAGTCCGCCGCCGTGAGCAATCCGGCTGGTATGAGCGTCAGTTGTTCTCGACACAGTTGAACGGTACATCTGATCTGACCGATAAGCTGACCCTGAACTGGCGCGCCTCCTACGCTCAAACCGAGCGTGATGTGCCTTATGAAAAGTCGATCACCTATGGGGTCGGCCTCGAAGGCCGCTGGTACCACGATGCGTCGCGCGTGCGTAACCGCACTGATTTCTCGGAACTGAACGATAAGGTCAAGAGCGCGGGTGCCAGCCTCGATTACGACTTCTCGCTGGGTGAAGGCCGTGATGGCACGCTGACCGGTGGTTTCGATATCCTTGAGAACAAGCGCGATGCCTGGAACCGTCAGTTCAGCTATCTGACACCGAACAACACCCTGCCGGTGCCGGTGCAATATACCCGTGTCGACTTCCTGCTGTCGGACTTCAATATCTCGCCGGATCGTCTGGTGCTGACCGAAGTCACCGGTGGTGACGGGGCGGCAGCCTATGAAGGCGGCCTGTTCGTCAACGCCGCCTTTGCCAAGGTCGATGTCGAAGTCATTCCTCTGGTGCGTGTCGCCGCCGGTCTTCGCTTTGAATCGGCCAAGCAACGCATCACCACGGTCAACCTGTTTACATCGGGCACTACCCCCACGCCGATCCAGCCGCTGAAGGAAGAATATCTCCTGCCGTCGGCCACGGTGACCTGGAACTTTGCCGAAGACATGCAGCTTCGCGGCGGTATCTCCAAGACCATCGGTCGCCCGCAGTTCCGCGAACTGGCCCCGCAGGTCTATCTTGATCCGGAACAGGATCGCCTGTTCGTCGGTAACCCGTTCCTGAAGGACACCGAAATCACCAATTTCGATGCCCGTTATGAGTGGTACTACGACGCCGGTCAGTACATCACCGCCGGTCTGTTCTATAAGGACATCGAAAAGCCTGTCGAAGCCACCATCCTTGATACCGGCTCCGGTGAAGGCCAGCAGTCCTATATCAACGCGCCGAAAGCGACGCTGGTGGGTCTGGAATTCGACTATAAGGGTGAGTTCGACTCGCCGGTCGAAGGGGCCTGGTTTGCCTCGAAAAAATGGCTGGTCGCTGCCAACTACACCTGGACGGACTCAGAGGTTCAGGCCAAGTCGGGCGATGTCGTCTATACAGCCGCCAATCAGGGCCAGCCGACACCAGCGACCAACTACATCATCGACGGCTCGCGTCTTCAGGGCCAGTCGGAGCATGTAGCTAACCTTCAGTTCGGCTGGAACGACCTTGAGGCCAAGTCACAGGCTACGCTGTTGCTGACCTACGTGTCTGAGCGCGTCTCGGCCCGCGGCAAGCCGGGCTATCCTGACTACATTCAGGAGCCGGGCGCCATGCTCGACTTCACCTACCGTAAGGGCTTCGATGCCTTCGGGCAGGAGCTGAATTTCGGGGTGGAAATCCGCAACCTGCTCGGCACCGAATACGAAGAGTATCAGGAGCGTAATGGGCGCGTGAATATCAACAACTATGATATTGGCCAGAGCGTGTCATTCAGCCTGTCGACCCAGTTCTAAGATAGCTGATCTGGATAAATTTAAGCCCCTTCGCATCTGGCGGAGGGGCTTTTTTGCGCCATCTGCCTTGACAGTCAGACTGATATGTTCTTATTTTGTTCCTATGTTGTCAGCGCAATTTCAAGGGCCTCAGACCCTAGACTTGTTTGATCCTCCGGCTCTGAGTGGGTTGGTTTATCGTGAAAACTATGTCGATGAGGTGTTTGAGGCGGCTCTGGTGGCCGATATCGACGCTCGTCCGTGGTCACTGGAACTGGGGCGACGGCGACAGTGGTATGGCGGCGACTATGACGATACTGAACTGGGGCTGGCGCAACAATACCGGGCCTCTGCGCCGCCGGATCGGTTTGGTGAGGTGGCGGAACGGTTACGTGCGGATGGCATATTGTTGTCTGTGGCGACGCGGTTCGGCGTCAATGAATATCTGCCGGGGCAGGGGATTGGTGCGCACATGGACCGTGACAATGAGGTGGTTAAATCCGTAGCGATTTTAAGCCTCGGTTCAGGCATCATGATGGACTTTGTTCGCCCCGCCGATAAGGCCCGTCAGGATGTGAGATCTTATTATCTGCACCGGCGCAGTCTGCTGCTGATCGCGGGCGAGGCGCGCTATCAGTGGATGCACGGCATTGCGCCGCGCCGGTCCGATAAAATCTGTGGCCTGATCCGGCCGCGCGGGCGCCGGCTGTCGATTATGTTCCGGTGTCGGCCAGAAACCTAGCTCAAAAAAGTCGTGGCGATATCCGCGCCTTCTTTCAGGGTGCGGGTGACCGGTGTGCGTTCAATCACTTCGGCCAGACGGGTGCGCTGATCGTCGCTCAGGTCACCGGTCAGGGTGACAGTGCGGGTGATCACCGACCGGTCATCGGCCTTAGCATGATGCAGTTTGACATCGACCCCCGTCAGCGGCCAGCCTTTGCGATCAGCATACATCTTAAGGGTAATCGACGAACAGGCCCCCAGTGCTGACAACAGCAATTCATAAGGGGTAAAGCCTGCGCCCTTGCCTCCCAGCGATTCCGGCTCGTCGGCAATCAGCGCGCGCCCACCCGCCTCAATATCGGTTTTGAAGTTTTCGGTACCAATGTGGGCGTGGGCCTGAGCCATGATCGAAGAGCCTTTAAAAGTTCAGCATGAAAGCGCACGGACCGGTGCTGAGAGTCACGGCCCCTCAGAATAATCGCCTTTATCAGGGATGCAACACTACGCTATGACTAATCGCTGCAAAAGAAAGGATTGCTGTCATGGATATGGCTGCTGCAACCGCTCGTTTTAAGCTTTATCAGGACTGGTTAGCAGTACGCACCGACAAAGCTGCGCCGGTTATTGACGGTATGGCCTATGCGCGGCCTTTGCGGCTTGATGCGGTCGGTATGGCCTCGGAGGGGTGGAGTGCGGACATGCCGCTCGATATCGGAGATGCCATCCGTATCGGCGGCTATGACGAAGACCGCGCCCTGTACGACAGCGAGGTGTTTGCGGCCCAAAGCCCCGATGATGAGCCGCGCACGGTACATCTGGCGCTCGATATCTGGGCCCCGGCGGGGACGAAGGTTCATGCGCCGCTGCATGGCCGAATCCATAGTTTTCAGGATAATGATAACCTGAAAGACTATGGCCCGACGATCATCCTTGAGCACATGGTCACGCCTGACCTGGTGTTCTGGACGCTTTATGGTCACCTCAGCCGCGACAGCCTTGAAGACCTCTATGTCGGTAAAGATTTCGTCGCGGGGGACGTGATCGCAAGCCTTGGCGCCCCCCATGAAAACGGCGGCTGGACCCCGCATCTGCATGTTCAGGTCATCCTCGATATCGGTGATAAGATTGGTGATTTTCCGGGCGTGTTCCGTCGGCGTGACCGCGACTATGGTCGATTATTATGTCCTGACCCGCGCCCACTATTGGGGATATGAGCTTGATGATTTCCTTACTTCCGGAAATTTCAAACCGTATCGGATTCCGTCCCGCGCAGGTGTAACCTTTGGGTAAGTCCACAACCCGCCAAGATGCGTAAGGAAACGACCCTATGACCAAGACCGCTGTGATGACCGCCCCGAAAAAGACGCTGATGAGCCTGGTTATGGCGTTGTCGTTGACGACCGCCGTTGCCGCCCCGGCCCTGATCTCAGCCCCCGCCGAAGCCGCCACCAAAGGTGAGCTGACGGTTGAGGCCAATCAGGCCCTGAACAGCCTTTATGCCTCGAACCCCACCGCCAAGCTGATTGGCTCAAAAGCCAAGGCTGTGCTGATTTTCCCGAATATCGTCAAGGCCGGTCTGGTGTTTGGCGGGGCTTATGGCGAAGGCGTGCTGATGCACTCAGGTAAGGCCGATGCTTATTACAACTCGTTCTCCGGTTCCTGGGGGCTTCAGGCTGGCGCGCAGTCCTATGGCTATGCCGTGTTCCTGATGAACGATAAGGCCGTCAAATATATCCATGACACCCAAGGCTGGGAAATCGGCGTCGGCCCTACGGTAGTGATCGTCGACGAAGGTGTCGCGAAAAACCTGTCGACCTCGACGCTTAAGGATGATGCCTATGCCTTCACCTTCAATCAGCAAGGTCTGATGGCTGGCGTGACCATCGACGGTACCAAGATCTCCAAGATCAAAGAATAGCTGTCTTCCCTGAGTAGCGTCCCCTTAAACTTAAAGCCCTCCGGATTATCTCCGGAGGGCTTTTTTTGACCGCAATGGAAGAGGCCGTTACTTGATCACCGCGCAAGCCACGCGGGCACCGGCTCCGCCGATCGGCTGGGTGGTGTGGTCATCGGCATTGGCGTGAATCACGACCGCAGCGCCATCGGCATCGAGCAGGGCCGGACGGCCAGTGGCCCCCGTGACCGACACGAGGGTCGAATAGATTTCGGCCGTGGCCTTACCGTCGCTATGCGCAAAGATATTGGGCAGGTCGCCGGAATCATTGGCTTCGGCATTCAGCAGGCCGTGGGTGACCTTGGGCAGGCCGTGTTCATGAACGTGGGCGCCGGCATTGGTGAATTTGTCATCGCCGCAGTCGCCTTTTTCATGGAAGTGGATGCCGTGCCAGCCCGGTGTCAGGCCCGCGACTTCGATTTTCAGCACCACGCCCTTGGGCGCGTCTGTGACGGTCACGGTGCCGGTAATGCCTGTGCCTTTGAACTCACCGGAATGGGTGGCCGCAAGAGCCGCCAGCGGGGCGGCGGTCAGGGCCACAGCAGCGGCGGCCAGCATGAATGTGCGCATAATATTACCTTTCAAAGATTTGTGAGGTTAATCCTACTGATATGAGAATTATTATCAAAATACAATAAGCGCGATCCGTAACAAAAAAAGGCCCGGCGGTGAGGGCGGGCCTTTTTGCGTTTCTCCTCCCTACAAAGTGGGGAGGTGGATTTCGACGCGTAGCGGCGGAAGACGGAGGGGTAAGGTTAGGGTGACAAGTACCCCTCCGTCTCGTAAACTCGACACCTCCCCATCTTCGCCAGGAGGCTTGATAGGGAGGAGAGTTTTACTCCACCGCGACGACCACGACCGACTTGGCCGGAACATCGAGCGTCAATTTACCGCCGGAAATCTTGCCGCCCTTATAGGCGACCGGGAAGATGGCTTCCTTTTGACCGGGGACGTTGTGGGCATCAAGCTTTGCCGCCGTCAACACATCACCGGAGACCTTTTTGGCCTTGAGCGTGCCCAGATCGATATTGATCTTATAGCCCTTATCAGCGTCCATATTGGCGACACCGACATAGGTCTTGCCGTCCCTGGCCTTGGCGGCGGTGACGTTAAAGGCGGGGAAGGTCTGGTCCTTGCCGTCCTTGTCCTTACCGGCGCTAAGCGTAGGCGCCGTGACCTCAACCGGCAGCGGGATTGAATCCTGGAACGGCACGTACATCTTAAACGCGTAATAGGTCGGCGTCAGGGCCATCTTTTCCTTGTCGGTCAGGATCATGGCCTGAAGGACGTTGATGGTCTGGGCGATATTGGTCATCTTCACACGGTCGGTATAGTTGTGGAAGATGTTAAAGTTCGCCGCCGCCAGAACGCCGTCACGCAGGGTGTTCTGCTGGTATAGATGGCCGGGATTGGTGCCTTTTTCGACGTCGTACCAGGTGCCCCATTCATCAACATAAAGGGCGATGCGCTTTTTCGGGTCATGCTTATCCATGACGGCAATATGCTTTTTCAGCAGGTCGTCCATGCGCATGGTCTGATAGAAGGTCGCATTCCATTCCGCCGTTGGGAAGGCGGTGGCTACCCCCTTGGTCGTCCAGTTGCCGGTAGGGATTGTGTAGTAATGCAGGCTGATTGCGTCCATGTGGCGGGCGGCATTTTTCATGACCACATCCGTCCAGTTGACATCGAACGAATTGGCCCCAGAGGCCACACGCACGCCGGGGTTATCCGTGCCCTTATGGTAAAACGACTCAAACCGGCGCAGTTCATTGGCGTAATATTCCGGTGTCATATTGCCACCGCAGCCCCAGCTTTCATTGCCGATGCCGATGAAGGGGACTTTGAACGGCTTATCGCGGCCATTGGCGCGACGTTCCTTAGCCAGAGTGTCATCGCCCGGCGAGGTCAGATATTCGATCCATTCGCGCATTTCGGTCGGGTTGGATGAGCCGACATTGACGGAAAAGTACGCTTCCGAGCCGACCTGCTCGACGAAATCCATGAATTCGTGGGTGCCGAACTGGTTATCTTCAGGCGTGCCGCCCCACCAGTTGTTCTTGCGCACCGGACGTTTGGCGCGCTCACCGATACCGTCGCGCCAGATATATTCGTCGGCAAAACAACCGCCGGGCCAGCGCACGACCGGCATTTTGATGGCTTTCAGGGCGGCCACCACATCATTACGAATGCCGCGCGTATTGGGGATGGAGGAGTTCTCACCGACCCAGATACCGTCATAGACGCCAAGGCCGAGGTGCTCGGAAAACTGGCCGTAGACATAGCGCGAAATTTCAGGGCCGGGTTTATCGGCCTTAAGCGACGCCTCAATGGTGGTTGTCGTCTGGGCATTGGCCACCAGCGGCGCAAAGGCCACGGTGACGGTCAACGCCAGAGCGGTAAATGATTTCAGCATGGGTATCCTCTGGTTATTGTTATTGAAGTTCAAAGACGCTTACGGATTTAGCCGGTAGATTTGCCGTCAGGGTGTCGCCCTTAAGCTTTACGCCGGTTGCAGGCTTGGGTGTCACCGTATTCGGGGCGGTGAACGTATTATGGCTGTCGGTCGCTGGTGCGGTCAGGGTGCGGCCGGTGACGGTTTTGGCCTTAACGCCGGTAAGGATCAGATCAAGCGCGATGGCGCGGTTCGGATCGAGATTGGCGACAGAGACATGGATCTTACCCGCCTTGTCGCGGGAGGCGGAGACGCTGATCATCGGCACCTCAGCCTCACCATAGCGATAAACCGGCGCGGTGTAATTGACCGGAATCCGGGTTGCGTCCTGATGAACCTTATACATCTCAAAGACATGATAGGTCGGGGTCAGGATCATTTTGTCCTTGTCGGTCAGGATCATGGCCTGCAGCACATTGATCATCTGGGCGATATTGGCCATTTTCACGCGCTCGGCATGATCATGGAAAATATTGAGCGTCACCGCCGCCACCAGCGCATCGCGCAGGGTGTTTTCCTGATAAAGCCCGCCGGGGCCGCCGTCATACCATGTGCCCCATTCATCGACGATCAGGGCGACCTTCTTCTGCGGGTCGTATTTGTCCATGATGGCGCTGTTTTTGGTGATCAGCTCATCCATGAACAGAGCGCGCTTCATCGTCGAGATCCATTGATCTTCGCCGAACTGTGTCGCCACGCCCTTATTCTGCCAGGTGTTGCTCGGCAGGGTGTAGAAATGCAGCGACAGCCCGTCCATGATCGGCCGGTCGATATTGTACATCATCGGCGTCGCAGCCGGCCGCCACCATGCGGCCTCTTTCATCAGGGTCTCGGTCCACGCATAGTCATCCGTATCCGGCCCTACGGCAATCAGGAACGGGCGTTTGCCGGAGGATGACTTCACATAGGCGGCATATTTGCGGAACTCATAGGCATAGTCATCGGCACGCATCTGGCCGCCGCAGCCCCAGGTTTCATTGCCGATGCCGACATAGGGAACGCTCCACGGCGTTTGCTGGCCGTTCCTGGCCCGTTCGGCCCCTGGTGGGGTTGTGGGCTCGGCGGTCATGTACTGCATCCAGCTCTGGGCATCCTTGACCGAGCCGGAGCCAACATTGACCGACACAAACGGTTGGGCGTCGATCTGGCTCAGAAAGTCCATGAACTCATGGGTGCCAAAGCTGTTGGGCTCGATCTGGCGGTTCCAGTTGGAATTGATCGTCGGCTTGCGTTCAGGGCCCACACCATCGCGCCAGTGGTAATCGTCGGCAAAGCAGCCGCCGGGCCAGCGCACGACCGGCACCTTGATGTGCTTTAAGGCGGCGACGACATCGTTTCTGATGCCGCGGGTATTGGGGATGGGCGAATCTTTGCCCACCCAGATGCCCTCATACACGCCGCGCCCCAGATGCTCGACAAACTGGCCATAGATATTGCGGTTGATGACAGGGCCAGCCTTATCGGCCTTAAGCGTCGCCTCGACCTTAACGGTTTCGGCCATCACCGGTGTGGCCAGCAAAAGGGCGGCGGTAAGAACGGATTTAAGCACGGGCAGCATCCAGTTCAAATACGCGCACATCATAGACCGAGGTCCACTGATTGGCGTCGGCCTCGAACCGCACGGTGATCTTGGATTTACCGGCGATAAGGTCTGAGGGCAGGGGGTAGGTTTTGGTGTTCATGGTGGTGGTCGCATCCCCTTCCAGCCGTTCGCGCGCAAACGGTTTGCCGTCGATCAGAATCCGGAAATCCTTATTGCGATCGCGACCGGCATAAACGACCTGAAGCGCCAATGGGCCGGGCCTGACCGCCATTTCAAACTGGAAGTAACCGCGGTTCATCATCCGGCCACGCAGGGCCAGATGGCTGATGACGCTGGTGTTGGGGGTGCCGTCGAAATTGTGATCCTTTTCCGGTTGTTGCTCACCCAGCCGGATGTGATCAACGGTGGCCGCCAGCAGGGCCGCGCGCGCCTTGGCATCGGCCTTGTAGCCCACTTCAACCGTCTGCCATTCGGCAGGTGAAAACCGGCGGAAATAGACGGCCGTGCGGTTATTATGTTGGGCGAAATAGGGACGCAGAGACAGGTCATCGGGGCGGCCATTAGCCAGCGTGTAAACATGATCGCCGGTCTGCTGTTTAAGCACGCCGTCCGCCGAATCCGCCACTATTGCCGGATCATACCCTTCCCAAGCCGCGCTCATCGGCCCCAGATCGGCAGCCAACACCAGAGGGCCGCTCAGGTACGCCACCAGATTGGTATCGTCCGGCATGGCTTCGTGATAGGTCGTCATGGGCAGGGTGAGCGCGATCACATCGCCGGTTTTCAGGCCGGTCAGGGTGATATAGCCGTCCTTTGGCGCGGTGGTGATGGCCTTTCCGTTCAGGGTCAGGGACGTTGATTTCGCCCACACTGGCACGCGCAGGGTCAGTTCAGGCGCGCCTTTTTTTGGGGCCTCGGTCACGCGGATCGACACGGTGTCTTTCAGCGGGAAGGCCGTGTCCATATCGAGCCGGAACCCCTTTTCGGCCCAGTTCAGGCTGGAGGCGTAGTAGAGATTGATGGCGACGCGATTGCCTGATTTCCAGTATATGCTTTCGCCGTGCTTGGAATGGCTTTCCATGCCCGACCCGACGCAGCACCAGAAGTCGTTATCCGGCGTTGAATGCACCCGCCCGAACCCTGAGACCAGCGGCGAGAAATAGCTGAACATGCCCGTGGCTGGGTCCTGCTGCGACATGATGTGGTTGAGATGGGCGCGTTCATAAAAATCGAAATAGCGCGCATCGCCTGACCAGCCATAAAGGTGCCGGGTCAGGCGCAGCATATTGTAGGTGTTACAAGCCTCACAGGTCTGCTGATCCAGACGGGTCGATAGCTGGCGCGGCATCCCGAAATGCTCGTGATCGGAATTGCCGCCGATGACGTAACTATGATCCTTGGTCACCGTTTCCCAGAAAAACAGCGCGGTTTTGGCATGATCCGCCCCTTGCGTCAGTTCATAGATGCGGGCCGCCCCGATCACCTTGGGGATCTGGGTGTTGGCGTGCTTGCCGTTCAGTTCGTCGCGCCCCTGCGCCAGCGGATCAAGAATTGCTTTGTGACACAGACGTTGTGACAAAGTCAGCCAGCGTTTGTCACCGGTGCGGGCATAAAGTTCGGCATAGGACTCATTGATGCCGCCATGTTCGGCGCGCAGGATCTGCTGCACCTGTTCGTCGCTTAGGCCCTCGATGATCTTACCGAAATAGTCACCCAGACCGATGGCGACCTTTAATGACGCTTCATCGTTGCAGTATTTATGGGCATCCAGCGCGCCTGCAATCACCTTATGATAGGTATAGACCGGCACCCAGCCGCCGTTCAGATCAAACCCTGAGGTGCGGATATCGCCCTTGCGCAGTTCTTCATATACCACCTTGCCGTCGATGGTTTTTCCACCGCGATCAACCGTCGTGCCGCCGGCATAGCCATCGCCCTGTTTGGCCTGAACGTCCGCCAACTCACGGGTGACGTAGAGCGCGCGCTCTTTGAAGCGGACATCACCGGTCTGGGCAAACATCAGGGCGCAACCGGACTGATAGTGACCGAGGCTATGGCCCGCAATGCCGCGCGCTTCCCAGCCGCCATAGAGCGCGCCCTTGGGCTCTAGGCCTGAGCCTTTGCGGAAATTATGCAGCAGACGATCGGGTTCCAGCGCCAGAAGATATTTTTGATTGGCCTCAATCGAAGTCAGGAAAATTGAGGGCTTAAGCCGCACCGCCTCCAGCGGAAAGGGGGCCCATGCGGCCTTTGAGACAGATGGCGTCTGCGCGCGCGCAACCGAAGCACTGCCCGCAAAAGCGGTCGCAGTAAACAGTGTCGCGCGTCGTGAAAACGTGAACATCTCATCATCCCTGGTGCTTAGTGTGCCTTTTGGCTTTGTATTTGTCCGACATAATTGCGGAAAATTTCGTGCGGTCAACCCCTGACACAGGTTTCAAGGCAAAATTGGCGATAATTTGTATGACTAATTGTGGATTTGAGAATAATTCGCCAGACGGCACAAAGGGTTTGCACTTTCGGGCCTGAGGTCATAGGACAAATTCCGTATTTTTGCGGGAGTGCGCACCTATGGGCAAGGGGTTGTTTGGCGGGCTGTTCGGATCGAAAAAGTCGAACAAGCCTAAGGTTAAGACATTTGAGGCTGAACCGCCGCCCGAAGTCCCCGTTGTACCTTCCGCGACTTCCGAAGACACCGTTAAAGAGGCTGCTGCCATGAGCAAAACCACCCGCACCGAATCCGATACCTTTGGCCCGATTGAAGTTGATAACTCGAAATACTGGGGCGCGCAGGCCCAGCGCTCTTTGGGCAATTTCAAGATCGGCTGGGAAAAGCAGCCCCTGCCGGTGGTGCGGGCACTGGGTATCGTTAAGCGCGCGGCGGCGGAAACCAATATGGCACTGGGTAAGCTTGACCCCGTCGTAGGCAATGCCGTGATCGCCGCTGCCAATGAAGTCATTGAGGGTAAGCTGGATGAGCACTTCCCGCTGGTGGTATGGCAGACGGGGTCGGGCACCCAGTCGAACATGAACGCCAACGAAGTCATATCGAACCGCGCCATTGAAATGCTGGGTGGGGAGATGGGCACCAAAAAGCCGGTCCATCCCAATGACCACGTCAATATGTCGCAATCGTCGAACGATACCTACCCGACCGCCATGCACGTCGCCTGTGCCGAAGAGATCGATCATCGCCTGTTGCCGGCGCTGCAGACCCTGCGCAATGCTTTGAATGATAAGGCCGAGGCCTGGAAAGACATCATCAAGATCGGCCGCACCCATACTCAGGACGCGACCCCTTTGACGCTGGGGCAGGAGTTCGGTGGCTATACCCAGCAACTGACCAATGGTATTGAGCGCATTTCGCAAACCCTGCCGAAGCTGATGCAACTGGCCCAAGGCGGTACTGCGGTCGGCACCGGCCTGAATGCCCCGATCGGTTTTGCGGAAGGCGTGGCTGATCGGATCGCCGCCATCACTGGTCTGGGGTTTACGACCGCTCCGAACAAGTTTGAGGCACTGGCCGCCCACGACGCGATGGTTTTTTCGCACGGTGCGATCAATACGGTCGCTGCGTCGCTGTTTAAGATCGCCAACGATATCCGTTTCTTAGGTTCCGGCCCGCGCGCAGGTCTGGGCGAACTGGCCCTGCCGGAAAACGAGCCGGGCTCTTCGATCATGCCGGGCAAGGTCAACCCGACCCAGTGTGAAGCGATGACGCAGGTCTGTGTGCAGATCTTTGGTAACAATGCGGCGCTGACCTTTGCGGGCAGCCAGGGCCATTTTGAACTGAACGTCTATAATCCGGTCATGGCCTATAACTTCCTGCAATCTGTGCGTCTGCTGGCCGATGCGGCGGTGAGCTTCACCGATAACTGCGTGGTCGGCATTGAGCCGCGCATCGACAACATCAAAAAGGGCGTCGAAAACTCCCTGATGCTGGTTACGGCGCTTAATGGCAAACTCGGCTACGACGCCTGCGCCAAGATCGCCAAGACCGCCCACAAAAACGGCACCACCTTACGCGAAGAAGCCGTCGGCGGCGGCTACCTGACGAATGAAGAATTTGACCAGTTCGTCCGCCCGGAAAACATGGTCTCGCCGGGTTAAGGAGCGCATGAATCCGCAGGATCTGGATTTTGATAAGGACGGCGCGATGTTTTATCGCGCCGTTTTTTCATCCGCAGAGATTGAGCGATTGCGGAATGAAGTGGAGCCTGCAATTGCGGGACGCCCCGGTAAACGTCTTAGAGATGGGACGTGGGTTAAGAAAGTTGCCAACGGCAAACTTTTGCAGATCACCCGCAGACTGATCGGTTCGGCCGTTCGTCCCGTGCGGGCGGTTATTTTTGACAAGACGCCGGATACGAACTGGAGCGTTGGCTGGCATCAGGATCGCACCATATCGGTTCGTGACCGCGTTGAGGTGGAGGGCTTTGGACCTTGGTCAGTTAAGGATGGTCTGCTTCATGTTGAGCCACCAGTTGCGATTTTAGAGGGCATGGTCACGGTGCGGCTGCATCTGGATGATTGCGCCGCTGATAATGCGCCGCTCAAAGTGGCACTGGGGTCGCACCGTCTGGGGCGCGTGGCCGCTGATAAGGTGGCCGATATTGCCAGTGACCTGCCGCTTTATCACTGTCAGGCTCAGGCCGGTGATGTCTGGGCCTACTCCACCCTGATACTTCATGCCTCCGAACGTGCGCTTAGTCCCAAGCGCCGGCGTGTGCTGCAAATCGACTATGCCGCAACGGACTTGCCGGGCGGGCTTAAGTGGCGGGGGCTTGACTAAATAGAGACTGTTCAAATCCTCGCAGCGGGCTATAGTCAGCCGTCTTAGCAGGGGGGATGATATGGCGCGGTATGTCGATACGGCTTTGAGTACGGGGGAACCCATTTTATATGACGCAAAGGTGCACTGGGCGGTGTTCCTTGAGCCCTTCACCAAGTGGATCGGCACGGCGGTGTTTCTGGCTATTTTCTGGACGTTTATTGGCGTGCGCATCACCGGTGATCTGAGTGAGACCTTTGCGGATGAGCGGGTCACGCGGGCGTTGGGTTGGCTAAGCGCCTTGTCATTAACCCACATCGTCATATTGATCGCGGTGCTGGTCGGAGTGCAGAGTCTGATCAAGGCCTTGATTTATTATTATAATTCCGACTTTGTGCTGACCGACCGGCGGGTGATTTCAAAGTTTGGACTGCTCAGCCGCACGACCAGTGAACAAAGGCTGTCCAAGGTCGAATCGATCCATGTCTATCAAAGCTTTCTGGGGCGGTTACTCAACTACGGCACGGTTACGGTCACCGGCACCGGCTCATCGGCCACCAAGTTTGGGCCGATGGCCGATCCGATCGCCTGCAAGCGGGCGATTGAGGCCCAGCTTGATCTGATCAAATCGGATGCCGGTTAAGCCAGCAGAGTCTCGACCGTGGCCTCATCCACAGGATCGAAACTGTCAACCTGAGCGCGGTGCCACTGTTTCATCAGGCCTTCACGCGCGGTGCCATCAAGCAGTGATCCCGCCTCGACATGGTGATAGGCGACATCGCCGCGCACGACCTCACCGGTCGTGGCGCGCACATGCAGGTGCCAGGGTCTGAGTTCACGCGGATGGTTGAGCCCTGCGGCTTCCAGCATCTGGGACAGAGCCTTAAGGGTATTGCGATGATAGTTTTCTACCCGCGGCGCTTTATCGGAGACGACCAGAGCGCGCTGGCGGATTTTGGACTGGGTGGCGACGCCGGTCGGGCAGTGGTTGGTGTGGCAGGACCGCGCCTGAATACAGCCGGCCGCGAACATGAAGGCGCGCGCCGACATGACAAAATCAGCCCCCAGCGCGTGAACCCGGCAAAAATCAAAGGCCGACACCACCTTACCTGACGCCCCAAGTCTTATTTGCGGGCGTAAATTAGCCCCGACCAGGGCGTTGTGGACAAAGCTTAAGCCTTCGACCAGCGGCAGGCCGACATGGTTGGACAGTTCTACCGGTGCTGCGCCGGTGCCGCCTTCGCCACCATCTATCGTGATGAAGTCGGGCGTAACCCCTGTGGCCAGCATGGCCTTGACCAGTGCCAGAAACTCGGTTCTGTGGCCAACGGCCAGTTTGAGGCCAATGGGTTTTCCGCCAGATAGCTCACGCAGATCGGCAATAAAGTGCATCATCTCCCTTGGTGTGGAAAATTCCGGATGGGCCGCCGGAGATACACAATCCTTAGTGCGGTCGATCAGGCGGGTGCGGGCGATTTCACCGGTGATCTTATTTTTGGGCAGAACGCCACCATGACCGGGCTTTGCACCCTGACTGAGTTTAAGCTCGATCATCTTTACCTGATCAAGCGCGGCGGTTTGGCTAAATATCTGGGGGTCGAAGCGGCCGTCCTTAGTACGGCAACCGAAGTAACCTGAGGCTATCTGCCAGATCAGGTCGCCGCCATATTTGCGGTGGTATTTCGAAATGGCACCTTCACCCGTATTTTGAGCAAAGCCACCTTTTTTCGCCCCTTTGTTAAAGGCCATGACGGCATTGGCCGAAACCGCCCCGAAGCTGGTGCCTGAAATATTCAGAACCGACGCCAGATAGGGCTTAAGGCAGTCGCGCCCACCAATATGGATACGAAAATCGGGGACAAGAATTTTCGATGGCCGCATGGAGTGGGAAATCCATCCGTAGCCGATGGCGTTGACATCACGAATGGTTCCGAACGGCTGTTTATCGGAGACATTTTTCGCGCGCCGATACACAAGTGCCCGCTGTTCGCGTGAGAAGGGCACCGGGTCACGGTCGTCTTCGATCAGATACTGACGTATTTCCGGTCGCAGCGCCTCCAGTATAAAGCGAAAGTGGCCGATAATCGGGTAGTTGCGCAGGATAGAGTGGGAAGTTTGCAGAACATCGCCAATGCCTGTGAGGCTCAGGGGGACCAGAATAATCAGGGGCCAGAAAAGCTCCGGACGCAGGTAGTACCCCGCGGCGGCACACACCAATGTCAGAACCAGACACAGTTGCAGTATGAAAAATCTTGTAAAGCCCACGTGCCCACGTTCCCCCGTCTATTGACCGTGGACACTAGCAAATGGATGCGAACCTTGTTTGACAGTGTTTAAGGCCCAACCCTAACCGAGCCTGAGCCGATCACACGCTTATTGACGCTGCCGGTAACGCGGCCAAGGCGGACATCGCCGGAACCGGCGATTGAGGCTTCGACTTCGCCGGCCGTGCCGCCAAACTGAACGTCGCCCGATCCGGCCAGGCTGATATTGACGCGCGGAGCATGGCCGTCGCGTAAGATGAAGCGGCCCGAACCCGCACCGGCAATATCGACATCGCCGCTCACCCGGTTGATGGTTGAACTGCCTGAGCCAGACGTTTTGACCGACAGATCGCCGCCGATATCGCCCAGATCCAGATCGCCTGATCCGGCATTGACGGCATGGGTGCGGCCGCGAACGGCGCCGACCGTGATCTTACCTGAGCCTGAGCCCGCAATATCAGCTTCTGCCGCTGAGGCAACCGTGATGTCGCCGGAGCCGGAATTGGCCAGATTAAGCTTACCCGCCACCGGGGCGGCCTGCCACGATCCGCAGCCCGACATTGCCAGCTTCAGTGAGCGGCTTTGGCCAATATCACCAAAGGTCGGGCTGGCGGCCGACAATTTCACGTCGCGCGGAGTGCGCACATGGATCACCGGCAGGTCGTCATAGCGAACCGTGCCGATACCGGTGATTTTGACATCGCGGCCGCAGCCCTTGATCTTGTGGGCCAATTGCCCGCTGACGATCATTTTGTCGCCGCTCATCCTGACCGTAATTTTCGGCAGGTTCGGGTTGTTCCTGACTTTGAGGTCGATGTCGGCGCGGTCTTCGGGGGTGACGATGACGCGAGCCGCCATGTCCTTAAGCTCCAGTTGTGTGGCGGCTTCAGCGCGGGCGCTAAGGGCGCAGACCGCCACAACCGGCGTGGCGAGAAAGAGGCAGATGAGACCGGGCTTCATGGGCTTAACCGTTGCGGTCGGCAGCGGCGGTGGCACCGTAAAGCGCGCGCTCAGAGGCGGGTTGCGGACTGATGGTGACCAGCGAAAAGGCCAGGGCCAGAGCGGCAAACGAATAGATAAACGGTGAGATAGGGGTGGTCATTTTAAACATCCTTGAGATTAGGGTTGGGTACAGATTGAAGCGGGTTTGCTTCGGAACTGACCCCTAAATGCCGTAAGGATGGTTTGGTTTCAAATTAAATGGATGTCATGACGCGGATTTAATATATTAAATAAAATCAATGTGTTAATATGAATTTTTTGTAATGTTTTCGCGGGCGTGCAACCCCCTGACGCTTAAGCCAAAAGTCCTCTGGCCCGCGCAAAACTTAAAAACAGATCGCCCCATTTCGCCTTGGGTGAGTTAAGACCATAGCCGTGGCCACCTTCGGCAAACAGGTGGGTTTCGACCTTTATGTTGTGGGCTTTGAGCGCCTCACGCAGCAGTAGGGCATTGGCGACCGGCACTGTGGCGTCATCTTCGCTGTGGGCGATAAAGGCGGGCGGCGTGGCGGGGCTGACCTGTTTATCGAGTGAGAACTTTTCGATGGCCTCATCGCTGGGCGACGCGCCGATCAGGTTGGTACGCGAGCCGGAATGGGCCGTGCCTGCCGTCATGGATATCACCGGATAGATGGGCACAAACAGAGCCGGGCGCGCGCTTAAACTGTCGGCGGTATCGACGGGGGTATAGGCCGGATGGTCAAACAGGGTGGCAAGGGAGGCACACAGGTGGCCGCCCGCGCTGAAGCCGATCACCGCCGTCCGGTCAGGATCTATGCTGTAGCTTTTATGGTGGTGACGGATGAGCCTGATCGCCCGCTGTGCATCGGCCAGCGGGGCCAGATGAGGCGTGGCCCAGCCCTCAGCGGGCAGGCGGTAGGTCAGAATAAAGGCGGTGACGCCGTGGGCCGCCAGCCAGCGGGCAATCTCATGGCCTTCGTTGTCTATGGATACAAAGCGGTAGCCCCCGCCCGGAATGACCAGCATGGCGGCGCCATTGGGCTTTGGGGGACGGTAGATGGTCAGACGCGGCTGCGATACGCCGGTGACGAAGCGTTTGGTGTTGCCGGACGGGGTTGAGACTTCCTGACGGGCGGGATTGAGGTTACCGGCCGGTCCGTTAGGCCACAGGGGCAGGACTTCTGTGCTATCTTTTGGGGGGCTGTCATGAGAGGGGGGCGGGCTCTGCGAATTCACCGGCAGCGGCAGGGCCGCCAAAAGGCTTGCACCCAAAATGTGGCGGCGATCAATCGGCATGAACTGTCCCTGACTATATTATATTCAGGTACTGTGTCTGAGCGTTCAGCGCTTTTCAACCACCTTTTTGCCGATCGGCGCCAGGGCCAGTTGTGCCAGTTGGACATTCTTAAATGCGAACGGGATGCCGATAATGGTAATGGCACTGCCAATAGCGGTGATCAGGTGGGCCAGCGCTATGTACCAGCCTGCAAAGACAAACCAGATAATATTGAGCAACAGGCCGACCGCGCCGGTGCCGATATCGGCGCGGCCGGTGTGGTCATCACGGTCAACAATTTCCTTACCAAACGGCCAGAAGGCAAAGCCGGCGATTCGCCAGGCCGCCATCGCCCAGGGCAAGCCAATAATGGTGATAGCCAGAAAGAACCCGCCCAGCAGCCACAGGCAGCCGCAAATAAAGCCGCCAAAAATAAACCACAGTATGTTCAGGATTAGGGTCATGTCCGGTTCATCCAGTGAAGGGGGGAAAATACAGATGCGACCACTATAGGGTAACCGCTGCGGCAATCACGTTAAATTTGATTTATGCGGTATCGGAGGGAGCGTATAATTAATCATGTAGTCGATGCTTAAGGCGGCATTTTGTTGTGGCTTTACTTAAGTTCAGTGAGCGCAGGCGGTAGGTTTATGCTGCAATTGCGTGCAAAGAACGCATGAAAGGTAAAATGCGCTTATGGGTGCTGTTTGTTTTTAAGTATAAAACATACGATTTTATGAATTCTGGTGCTTTGGAGCTGTTGTGATTTGTCTTTATAGTAATGAGAATAGTTATCATGTCTGAAATTATCAATCTGAATAAGGTGCGTAAGGCGAAAGCAAAGACTGAGAAGCGTAAAAAGGCGGTCGAAAACCGTATAATATTTGGAACTTCAACCAAAATTAGAAAAGCTGAAATAGAAAAGGTAGCTAAGGAATCAAAAAAACTGGATCAACGATTGCTAAACACGACCGATGGTAATAAAAAGGAATAGTGTTCAACAATAAATGGCCATGCTTTAAATTAGCCTTTGAGGGCGTGGTCTTATAATACCGTAGGTAAACATGATTAAATGTACCTCATCCAAGTACAGTATAAAACTCAAAGAAACAAACGCTGTCGAGGTAAGACGTCGTGACGCTGGAGGAAACCCATGCCTGGTTTAAAAAAACGCTCTGTTAACCTTGCCGGACACGCCACATCCGTGGCGCTGGAGCCGGAATTCTGGACGGTTCTTGAAGATATGTCCAAGGAGCGACGGGTAAGTTTGGCCGCCCTGATCGCGGATCTGGATTCCAAGCGTGGCGAATCGCTTTTGGCATCATTCTGCCGTTTGTCGGCTCTGGCCTTCGTGCAGACCAAGGCGGGTGGCCTGAAAAAGAAGAAGGCCTGATTTTGCACCGCTTTTTTACCACCTGTTAGTTTCTTAAAAAGACTAACGGGTGGTGGGATTTGCGCTGTGTGAGCATAAACTGCGATATGATTTGGATCGCGGCTAAAAATCGGCTTATGATGCGAACAAAACGTGACTCGCGCGCTGTATCGGCGTGACGGCTCCGCCGCATCGGCTTCGTTATGCGAATGCCCTAAGCTATGGTTCATACATGAGTGCAATTCCTATAAGCGTTCAGGCCTCAAGCCATCTGGGCGCATCTGCGCCGGATTATCTGAGCGGGCTTAACCCCGAACAGCTCAAGGCCGTCACGACCGTGACCGGCCCGGTGCTGGTGCTGGCCGGGGCCGGCACGGGCAAGACCCGCGTGCTGACCACCCGGATCGCGCATATCCTTAAGCTGGGCTTGGCGCGGCCGTCTGAGATTTTGTGCGTGACCTTTACCAATAAGGCGGCGCGCGAAATGCGTGAGCGGGCCGAGCGTTTGATCGGGCCGGCCGCGACCGGACTTTATAATCTGGGGACCTTCCATTCGATTGCCGCCCAGATTTTGCGCCGCCATGCCGAGCTGGTTGGGCTGAAATCGACCTTTACGATTCTGGATGACGATGATCAGGTGCGCCTGCTCAAGCAGATCATCGAAGGCCGCCGGATTGATACCAAGCGCTTTCCGCCCAAGACCCTGGCGCATTTTATCGACCAGTGGAAGAATAAGGGGCTGTTGCCGGATCAGGTCGCCAAACTCAATGACGAAGGCGCTGATTTTGCATTCGGCAAGGGGGCAGAGATTTACGCCGAATATCAGGATCGCTTGCGGGTGCTCAATGCCTGCGATTTCGGTGATCTGCTGCTGCATACCCTCAAGATTTTCACACAGTACCATGAAGTGCTGGCGCAATATCATGCGCGGTTTAAGTATATTCTGGTCGATGAGTATCAGGATACCAATGTCGCCCAGTATCTGTGGCTGCGGATATTGACCAATGCCGATCGTAATCTGTGTTGCGTCGGTGATGATGACCAGTCGATCTATGGCTGGCGCGGGGCCGAGGTTGACAATATCCTGAAGTTCGAGCGCGATTATCCCGGCGCCGAAGTTATCCGGCTGGAGCGCAATTACCGCTCGACCAAGCATATTCTGGCGGCGGCGGCGGGGCTGATCAAGGCCAACAGCGCGCGCCTGGGCAAGACCCTGTGGACCGAGGATCAGGCGGGCAAGAAGGTCTTAGTGCAGGGCATCTGGGATTCTGCGGCCGAAGCCCAGTGGGTCTCCGAGGATGTTGAAAAGCAGAAAAAAGCCGGACGCGCCTATCAGGACATGGCGGTGCTGGTGCGGGCCTCGTTTCAGATGCGGGCGTTTGAAGAGCGCTTTCTGATGCTGCAAATCCCCTATGTGGTGATCGGCGGACCGCGCTTTTTCGAGCGGGCGGAAATCCGTGATGCGATTGCGTACTTAAGGCTGATCCAGTCCCCGGACGACGATCTGGCGTTTGAGCGCATCATCAATGTGCCTAAACGCGGCATTGGCGACGCGACGGTGCAAAAGCTTTTGATGCAGGCGCGGGTGGCGGGCCAAAGTGTGATGGCCGCCGTGCGCGATTTGATCGATACCGATGAATTGCCGACACGCGCGCGTACGCCTTTGACCGCGTTTGTGCGCGACTATGACCGCTGGCGCGAGCTGGCGAAAACCATCAAGCACGACATGCTGCTTGATACCGTGCTGACCGATGCCGGTTACTATGACATGCACCGTGCCGATAAGGTGTCGGGGCAGTCGCGGCTGGATAACCTCAAGGAAATGGTCAATTCGATGGCCGATTTCGAGGATCTTATGGCCTATCTGGAACATGTGTCTCTGGTGATGGAACTGGAGCGCGACGCCGGGGCCAATTCGGTCAAGATCATGACCCTGCACGGCGCCAAGGGGCTGGAGTTTCCGGTGGTCTATCTGCCCGGCTGGGAAGAGGGTATCTTCCCGTCGCAGCGGTCGATGGATGAAAGCGGTCTGCGCGGCCTTGAGGAGGAGCGTCGGCTGGCCTATGTCGGCATCACCCGTGCGCGCGAAGAGGCGCGCATCAGCTTTGTGGCTAACCGGCAGGTTTACGGGCGCTGGACCTCACAACTGCCGTCGCGGTTTATTGATGAAATGCCAATTGAACATGTCGAGGCTGTGTCGCAGACGGGCTATGCTCAGGCCGGATGGACCTCGCAGGAATCGCGCTGGGACCGGGCGGGCTATCAGCCGAACTACACCAAGCGTGAGGAACCCAAAGCCTTTGGCGGTAATTTGTCGGGCGTTGATATGAGCCGACTTGAGCCCAAGCCGCACCGCCCGTCGGCACCCGCCAAGCCTCAGCCGTCCAAGGGGCTGACGGTTGGTACGCGGGTGTTCCACGTCAAGTTCGGCTATGGCGAGGTTAAGGAAACCGAAGGCAATAAACTGATTGTGCGCTTTGAGACCGGCGATAAAAAGGTCATGGACAGCTTTGTGGAAAAGGCGTGATGATGAGAGCATGGGGGATCGGGTTTGTGGCCCTGATGATGGCCGGTAGTGCGCAAGCGGCGGACTGGAAGCCGCTGGATGCCGACAATACCCTGGTCGTTGATACGTCGAAGGGGCGGGTGATTATCGCCCTGTCACCTGAAATGGCCCCGCAGGCGGTCGAGCGCATTAAAACTCTGACGCGGCGTGGATTTTATGACGGGTTGTTGTTCCACCGCGTCATCCCGCAATTTGTGGCGCAGACCGGTAACCCGAACAATAAGGATGGCGGCAAGAGCGACCTGCCGAACCTTGCGCTGGAGGCTGTGTTCAATCTGAAAACGACGCAGTATCATACGGTGGCGCGGCCGGTGACGGGTACGGTTGGCTTTGTTGGCGCGACCCCGTTTGCCTCGACCAATGATTATCATATCAAGACCGGTGCCGTGCGCGCGTGGGGAACGCACTGCGCCGGTGTCGTCGGTATGGGACGTGATGATGAGCCCAAGAATTCGGCCAATAGCGAGCTTTATATTACCCTGTCGGATGTGTCGCGGCTGGATCGGGACTATACGGTGGTCGGGCGTGTGGTGTCGGGTTTTGAGGTGGTCAAAGCGCTGAATACCGGTGAACCGCCGTCCGCGCCGGATGCCATGCAAAAGGTACGGATCATGGCCGATATGACTGCGGCAGAGCAGCCCAAACTTGAAATCATGGATACGGACGGGGCGGCGTTTAAGGCTCATGTGACCGCGATACGTGCTGAACGCGGCGCAGATTTTTCAGTCTGTGACATAGCTGTGCCCGTGCGGGCGCGTTAGGTTATTTTGAAAGCTGACTTGATTTTTTAAGGTGTCGGGCGGATATTGAACCTATGAACATGCAGGCGCCCAAATCGTTTAAAAAGGCAGACAGCCGCCCCAAGGTGCTTGGGGTGACCAAGGACGGCGTGAAAATTCTGGCCCCGCGTCGTAAAGCCACGAATTTTACGCAAGCGGAACTGCGTGAGGCCGTGGCTAAAGCCTTGGCTAAAAGCGCCTGATAAATGAAATCTGAGGATGTTTTCATTAATTGTCCGTTTTCGGATGACTATGATCAGCATTTCAAAGCCATAATCTTTACGGTCATCCGCAGTGGTTTCATCCCCAGATGTGCGCGTGAAGATGATGACGGGGGGGATGTTCGTTTTGAAAAGATTTGCCGGATCATTGCCGAAAGCAAATACGGCATTCATGATATTTCCAAGACTGAACTAGATGAAGCGTCGGGCTTGCCGCGCTTTAATATGCCGTTTGAACTGGGCCTGTTTCTGGGGGCTAAAAAATATGGCCCTGAGCAGGGGGCGAAAAAGGCGATCATCTTTGATCGCTCTGCCTATAGGTATCAGCAGTTCATTTCCGATATAGCCGGGCAGGATATTCACGCCCACGATGGTGATATCCGTAGGCTGATTATTGATATAGCGGCATGGCTGCGGCGGGCTTCGCGGCGCAAAACCGTACCCGGAGGTCAGGTTATCGCGGATGAGTTTGATAATTTTGCGCGTGACTTACCCATCATGATTGAGGCAAAGCAATTGTCTTTGGTGGATTTGACCTATGCCGATGATGTTGGCCTTATGACCGAATGGCTGGCACAGAAAAATCAATGACAGACTGGATTGCTTCGGGAAAAGTGCGGGCGCGGGAGACAGATGAGGGGATTGAAATCCTGATCGACGGCCTCACCACGCAGGGGCGCTATTATAAGCCGCTGGTCTATGAGTTTTTTCGTAAAGAGTGGAGAGGTGCGCGTCCGGCTTACGGTGACTACGGCGTAGAAATCCGCATGGAACACATTGGCGATCCGCCGTGGATGGACCTTGATAACCTCGCCAAGGCTTTGCTGGATGCCATCAAGGGCTTTGTGTTCCACGATGACAGCCAGGTCGCGCGGCTTCTGGTTGAACGTCATGAGGGCGAGCGCGAACAGATCCACATCAAGGTCTATGCCCTTAAACGCTAATCAGTTCTGAAGGGGGGAGATTATGACAAAAGAGTTCACGCTTGATGAGCACCTGACATTCTTCGGGGTGTTTACAAACTTACAGTCCGATGGTGCCTATAATTTGGATTTGAACCATTTTTACGGGATGTCGGATACGCTAAAGCGTAAGAGTATTAAGGCGACTATCCCTGATGTTTTTGAATTTGCCAATGACCTTTCGCAAGAGCGGCTATCGGCTATCGAACAGGCACTGGAAGCGCAGGGGCTGCCGACCGTTAAATGGATGATCGCGAAATATGGCAAAGGCCACGAGCGGATACTTAAACGCGGTGTAATCAGAACCGTTACCGAGGCCTATGTCATTCAGGGGGCGATTAATTCAGGTATGCTTAGCCCCGATGATGAGCACCGTGCCGATATGATGCTTCAGGTTTTTGAAGCCGGGTAAGTCGGCCAAAATGTATTTACCCGAAGGGTAAAACTTTTGGGCGAGGCCTTTTAGCTCCACCAGGTCAGAGCGCCCCACATGATGAGGATAAGGCTATACAGCGCCCAGAACGCCATCAGTGCCGTGTGGCCGATCTTTTGCGTCAGCGACCAGCCATCGGTATAGTACTGCGCGTCCTGCCACACCCAGAACATCAGGGCGAACTGTAGCGCGGTGCCAAGGGCGGCGAGGAAGGCCAGACCGGAGGCCATACGTACCATACCGCTCGGCCAGTTGATAAACAGGCTGGACGGATCGGAGCCCAGTCCGGCCCGCCAGTCGCTGAATGCCCAGATGGCCAAAAGCCACATAAACGCAATGCCATAGGATAACCACGCGGCGCGCGTCTGGGCCTCGGTCGGATTGTTCTGATGGTGCTGGCGCGTAAGGCCGACCAGCATAACAAGGCAACTGACCAGCACCAGCTTGGTAAAGCCGCCCAGGGTCTGGGGCTGATGCACCCAGCCGATGCGCTCATAGCGCGTCATATTTGATGAGGTCTCAAAGGCGAGGGCTCTGCCGCCTTCGGGTTTAAACGCCACGCGCAGACTGCCGGAATTCAGGCCGGTGCCGGAGTTGCCGCGATCTTCGGGCAGGAAAAAGCCGGACGTACCTGCGGGCACATAGGCGGCCATGCCGTCGCCGGACGACAGGATCATGCGGCCATTGGCATCAAAGGCGACATCGACCGTATTGATCAGACGGGTGATGGCCCCCTCAAGGCCGCTATAGGCGCGGCGGGTCGAGGCATACTGACCGGAAATGGCGTCATAATAGGCGCGGTGACTGCCGTAGCTCATGTCGCTGGCCGGGCGAAGCGGCGCGTGGGTGGGCGCATCCCCCTTGAGGTGAGCCAGAAGCAGGTCGGGATAGGCTTCGGTCAGAGCCTCTCCGGTCTGGGTGTTGGCGGCTACATATATGCCGATATCAAGTTCCGGCACCAGAATCATATTGGCATTGAACCACAGGGTCGCCCCGCCGTGGCCATAGGTCATGACGCCGGACGGATGCTCACGCATCACAAAGCCCGACGCCCAGCCGTTATAGCCCTTGGGGAGTTTCAGCAGCGGATTGCGGAAGGCATTGGCCGATGACGGGCCAAATATCTGCACGCCGTCCAGTTGGCCGTTGCCGAGCAGCAGCGCCATGTAGCGTGACATGTCGGCGGCGGTTGATGACCCGCCCAGCGCGCCGGACATGGCGATGCTGTGGTCAAAGGGCTCGGTCTGCCAGGTGGCGCCGTCCCACAAAAAGCCGCTCGATAAATTGGCGGCCAGATCGCGGCCCATCGGTGCGGGCAGCTCACTCAGAGAGGTGTCGGGGTTGTAGGGCTCACGCAGGGTAGTGTGGTTGAGCCCCAGCGGCTTAAAGATACGCGCTTCCATCAGACCGGGAACATCGCGCGCCTTTGAGGTTTGCACAGCCGTCATGGCCGCCAGCGCCGCCCCGAAATTGGAATAGCTGGAGAACTGACCGCGATCGCGCACCCGCATGGGCGTATGGCGGCGCAGATACGAATCGGTGCTTTGCAAGTGGGTGGGATCAAGGCTGAACAGATGCCCAAGACTTGTGTCCTCATAGCCGGTGGTGTGAGCCATCAGGTCGCGCATCCGCAAAGGCTCATAGCGGCGATCCTCACGGAAAATATCCGGCGGCAGGTAGTCGGCAATGGGCGCGTCAAGCTTGATGCGCCCGGCCTCAATTTCCTGGCGAGCCACGATCCAGGTAAAGGTCTTGGTGATCGATCCCAGACGAAACAGGCTGGTATAGCCGTTAGTGGCGCGGGCCGGGCTCAGGCGATCATAGCCGTAGCCCTTGATCAGCAGGGGCTTACCACCCTGTACGATCGCCACTGTGGTGCCGAGCACATGATCGCGCTTCATCAGGGCCGGAATAACGCTGTCGGTGAAGGCTTCGATATCGGCGGCACTGGCGGGTACGGCACTGGCAGGGGGCAGGTTTGGCGCGGGCGCTGTGACGGAGTTGGGGCGAGGTCTTTGGGGTGCCGGTTTCGCCGGTGCGGGCGCTGCCTGAACGGGTGAAGTCACCGGTGGGGCAAGGGGCGAGGGCGAGACTATAGCGGGAGGCGATGCGGTCTCGGATGGCGGCGCCGCGGCTGCCTGTAGGCCCATCAGGCCCAAAACCAGACCTGCCAGTGCACCGCACAGGCCGGGGGTTTTTGAAAGGCGGGGCAAAAAACCTGGGGGCATAGGCGCGGGCATCTGTAATTTTATCTTAGCTAAGTGGCTATTTTTTCCGGAACTGATCGAGGGAAACGACCTTCGGGCCAGCGTCTTCGGGTAGGGTGTCGGGCTTGTCGGTGTCCGCCATCGGCGTGATGCTGAGGTCCTGACTGAGATCGTCCTCATCCTCATCGCCTTCAACCACGTCGAATTCGAGAATGAACTGCACGCTGGGGTCATAAAAGCGGGTGATGGCGGTATAGGGCACCACCAAAACCTTGGGCGCGCCGCCAAAGCTTAAAGTCACTGTAAACAGGTTTTCCAGCACTTTAAGATCGCGGAACTGGTGTTGCAGGACGATGGTGATGTCATGCGGATACTTGGCCAGCAAATCGGCCGGTACCTGAACGCCCTCAAAACGGGTCAGGAAGGTGACATAGAAATGATGTTCGCCGGGCAGGCCTTCGGGCGTGGTCGCGCGTGTCAGCGCTGAGCGGATTACGCCTCTCAGGGCCGTCTGTGTCAGGTTTGCATAGTCCATATGGTCCATGCTGATCTGATCGTCGCTCATTCTTATGCCTTTACGGGTATGCCATGATCGGAAAACGCCGGATGAGCGGGACTCAATAGTCCGGCTCACGGTCTGTTTCGAGACTTAACACAGGCATGGATAAACAAAACAGCAAATTGGCGTGAGTTTGATAAAAATCCTCAAAAAAGTGTGGTCAGAAGCACAGCCCTTTAAAGGGCGGGCGCGTGTTTATGGTTTGCGGGGTGTTTTGAAATGGGCATCCATAAAGTCCATGAACCGGCCCCAGTCGCTCAAGGTCGTGCCATGCCGTCCGGGGCGCAGGAAATAGGCGATATCGGCGCTCAGGTTCGGCGTTTCGCGTGTGGTCTGGGTCAGACCCTTATGGCCGGATAGCTGATACACCGGCGTGGCCGCGATGGCCGCCTGCCAGGCCCCTTCGGGATCGGCCCATTGGTCATCCACGCCCGCCCCAAGCAACAGTGGGCGCGGCGCAATCAGGCCGATCAGTTCGTGCTGATCGACCGGCAACCGGTTTGGATCGTCGCCATAGCGGGCATAGTTGGGCGCAAACCAGTGCGGAAAGCCGCCGGTGATGTTGGAGACCTGCTCACCGACCGGACTGCGCGACAGGCTGGCCCCGCCGCGGCCGGATTGATGGGCGAACACCAGATCAATGCGTTTATCAAAGGCGGCCGCCGAGATGGCGGCCTTGCCATTGCGCGAATGGCCGTAAATGGCCTGACGTTTCGGGTCAAAGCGCGGGTCGGTTTCTAGAAAATCGATCACCTTTGAATAGCCCCAGCCCCACGCCGCGATTGCCCCCAGCCGCTCATTCGGCGGGGCGGTGGGGTTCAGCAGGTGCAGGGGGATGATGGCCGTGGCCTTATCGTCGATGACAATGTCTGCGGTTGAGAAACTGGCGACCGCATAGCCGCGCTTAAGTAAAGCCTCAACCGGTGGCGCGATCAGGTACGGATCGGGATCATCTGTTGCCGATGGCGGCATGTTCTTAAAGCGCGCGCAAAATTCCGGCAGACCACCGGCGGGCAGGCTTAGGCGATTATCTGAGAAGGTAGAGCCATTGCCGCAAAAGGCTGTGACGATTACGACCGGATGCGGACC
The DNA here is from genome assembly GCF_028550435.1 of Asticcacaulis machinosus. Classification (GTDB taxonomy): domain Bacteria; phylum Pseudomonadota; class Alphaproteobacteria; order Caulobacterales; family Caulobacteraceae; genus Asticcacaulis; species Asticcacaulis machinosus. The sequence goes on from NZ_JAQQKV010000003.1 coordinate 182,155, forward strand.
GGGGGTTTTGGGGACAACATAGGCGACATGTAGTCGCACCTTGTGCGCATCCGAGGTCAAAACGGCCTCTTCCAGCCGCCCCAGACCGCCAAATGCAGCTTCATCGACCGTGGTTTTCGAGATCAGGTTGAGTGAGTTGGGCGTGGGCAGCCGGCCATAGACTTCGGTTTGAAATATGGATTTCAGCAGGGGCGCGCGCAGATTATGCCATTCATGATAGCTGCGGACTTCCGGCAGGCTTACGCCCTTATAAACCTTGGGGCCCAGCGCGGGCGGCAACTCGGACATATCCTGTGCGATCCCGCCTTTGGCCAGTGTCAGAGCCCCCAAAATGAGCAATGTTGCGTAATTTTTTTTCATTCTGGCTCCCCTGATGACCTTATTGTATTATATATTCAGTAAAAACAGTGCCTTAGTTCTGTCAGGTTTGGCGGGCTATGTAAATATAACCGAACGTTGTTATTTCAGGGGCGTCATTTGCGGTAACGGGTTGACTATCTGCGGTTGTGGAGGTTTTGAGAGTATCTCGCAGAAAATCTTTATTAACCATTTCAGGTTGAAAACGGCCTTGGTAATCCATGCTGTTTATAGGGGCTTTTGTATTGACCCACGCTGCCACCCAAACCACCCGCCAGCGTCTGGCATTCGCCCGTATCGAAGCCGCCGATATAGCTACCCTGAAACGGGTCTGGGTATTTATTGAGCCGCAGCTTGACCGGATTCTGGACGGCTTTTATCGCCATGTCCGCACCGATGAGGGGCTGGGGCGGATGATTGGTGACCGTGAGCCGGCGTTGAAGGCCGCGCAAAAACGCCACTGGCAGGGCCTGTTTAATTCCGGTTTTTCCGATGAGTATTTCCAAAGCTCTTACCGCATCGGCAATACCCACTACCGCATCGGGCTGGAGCCGCGCTGGTACATTGCCGCCTATCAGTATGTCACCGACGCTCTGGCTGAAATCATTGTCAACCATTATCGCTTCAACACCAAACAATCTGCCGCTGCTTTGGTGGCTGTCAATAAGGCGGTGTTCATTGATCTCGATATCGCCATTTCGACCTATCAGGACGCGGTGGTCGGTGAACTGAACCGCAAAAATACAGTCATCGAAACCGCGATTGGTGAGTTTGAAGTCCGGCTCGACGAGATACTGAAAAACGTCAACCGCAGCACAGATGATCTGGGCAATACCTCGCAGGTGCTCAACTCGGTCGTCACTGTCGCCCAGACCAGCTCCGAAAGCGTGGCCAGCATCGCGCAACGCTCCAGCATGGATGTGTCGTCGGTGGCATCGGCCTCTGAGGAGATGAGCAAGGCCATTCAGGAAATCGCCTCTCAGGTGCACGGCGCGTCCCACGGCATCCGCACGGTGGCTCAGATGGCCGGAACGTCATCTCAGGAGGTGGGGCAGCTATCGACCTCGGTGCTTAAAATCGGGGAAATCCTGCAACTGATTCAGGGTATTGCCTCCCAGACCAATCTGCTGGCGCTCAATGCGACCATTGAGGCCGCCCGCGCCGGTGATGCCGGTAAGGGCTTTGCGGTTGTGGCCACCGAAGTCAAGCAACTGGCCGATCAGACCGCGCGTGCGACGACCGAGATCGCCAAGCAGATTCAGGACATCCAGCAATCGACGGGTAAGGCGGTTGAGTCCATTGGCCGGATCGTCGAGTCCATCGGCGATGTCGAAGCCACCGCCACCGCCATTGCCGCGGCTATGGAAGAGCAATCGACGGCGACCAACGAAATCACCGCCAGCATCCACAGCGTCTCAAATGGTGCGGCGGAGCTATCCGGCAATGTCGAATCGCTCAACTCCGCTGTGGGCGATACCGGCGAAGCCACGGCCAAGGTCGATCAGGCGACGCGTATGCTCAATGAGCAGTCCGAAGACCTGAGCCGCTATGTCGACGGCTTCTTCAAGACCCTGCGGGCAGGCTAGATTTTGAGGGAGTGACAGGCTTCTGTTGCCAGGCGCCTGAAGTTTTAGTGAAGAAGTGAGGGGTTTCTGTTGCCAGGCACCCCTCGGGCCCCGCCTGAGGGGCGACCCCTCAGGAGTTTAGGTCGGAATTACCGGCACCGCATTACGCAGCGACAGCAACATCCTGTGCAAAGTTATCGTTTGCAGTTACAATAAGGCCGATCGCGGAGGCCCACACCGAGAGAAAGCCACGTCTTTACACGCTTGTCGATCCTGATCGGCCCCATGTTTCCAGATGATAACGTCTGAAGTTTTGGTGGAGCCGCCGGGAATTGCACCCGGGTCCAAATCGCTTATTACACGCACGTTTATCCCCATAGTCAGCCGAAACTGACCCTTCATATATAGGGGCATTTGTGATGCAGGGAAAGATGCAGCACAAAAAACATGTGTGCCAAAAAATATGTATGCCGCCGGACACGCAGAATTTCTACACAATCAGTATAGTTTAATTCCTATTGTCGGGATTGGGTTTATATCCTATCAAATCAGTAATGATTAATGCCGCTGACCGTAAGAGGTGCGGACTTTGAAGGGACAACCCATATGTTTGCACATCGATGTTGCCAGTCACCGCTTAAACTTTAGTGCGGCCTGAACTGTTCTGACGGTTCAGTCGTTTTCCTGCATATTTTCAGAAGGCTCAACGCCCGCGTCTGTTGCGGCGGCCGAAGCCGTCTGCCCGAAAGGTAATCACTCATGAGTCAGACACACGCTGTTGATGAGCGTTTAAGCGATGCTGAACGCCATATTTTACAATACATACAAGAAATCAAATATGGATCGGTCGAAATACTGATCCACGATTCTCGCATCGTTCAGATCGAGCGCAGCGAAAAGTTACGCTTTGACGTCAAGCGCCCTGCGGGCACCTGAAACTACCCGCCGCGATCTTGAAAGCGGCCATTCCTGATACCGCCCACCGGACAGCCGGAGGCATGTGTACCGCCATCATCACCGCCGTCTCTGATCGGCCTGAAGGTGATCGCGGCGTAAACTGACTAATTCGTACCTGACATCAGGTATTTCTCAACACATGATCCAAAAATGGGGCTGTTAATATGAAATCTTTGTTCAATACAGGCGCGACCGTGCGCCGATCCTCCTCTTACCTGGCCGGTAGTCTGGTAAGCGCTCTGGCCCTGACGGCCGGCCTGTCGCTTCTGGCGTTTGCGCCGGCAAATGCGGCGGATAGCGATGTGGCTGATGCCGAAATTGCTGACGATGCCCCTGACGCCGCCTCCGGGCGTGGCGTTACCGAAGTCACCGTCACGGCCCGCCGCCGTTCGGAAAACCTTCAGGACGTACCTCTGGCCATTTCGTCGGTCAGCGGTGAGCAACTGGAAGCGACCGGCGTTTATAATGTCGATCAGTTGTCGCGGGTGCAGCCGTCGATCCAGCTCATCACCACCAACCCCCGCAATACCGCCACCACCATCCGGGGCTTAGGCTCGACCATCGGGCTGACCAATGACGGCCTTGAGCCCGGCGTCGGCATCTATGTCGACGAAGTCTATTACGCCCGTCCGGGCTCGGCCGTGGTCGACCTGATCGACATTGAGCGCGTCGAAGTGCTGCGCGGCCCGCAAGGCACCCTGTTCGGCAAAAACACGACCGCTGGTGCGCTCAATATCACCACACGCGCGCCCAGCTTTAAGCCGGAAGGCCGCATTGAACTGTCGGCCGGCGACTATGGCTTCCTGCAGGGTAAGGCCAGCCTGTCCGGCCCGCTGATTGACGGCAAACTGGCCGGACGTATCGCCTTTGGCGTCACCCAGCGCGACGGCCTGTTCAAGAACGTGACGACCAAGTCGTTGCAGAATGATCTCGACAGTCAGGTCGTGCGCGCCCAGTTGCTGTATACGCCTAATGACGATATCAGCGTGCGCTTAAGCTACGATTACGCCTTCCAGAATCCGGAAGCCAATACCCAGACCTTCGTACGCTATGGCCCTACTTTACGCGCCGCCAACCGTCAGTTCCCGTTCCTGGCGGGGCAAGCCGGTTATGCGCCGCCGTCGACCAACCCTTATGACCGTCTGGTCGATGTCAATTCGCCCATTCAGGCCAAGCAGATCATCAACGGCCTGTCAGGCACGGTGAACTGGGATCTGGGCAACACCACCCTGACCTCGATCACCGCCTGGCGTCACTGGGACTGGACGCCGCAGAACGACCGCGATTACACGGCGCTGGCCATCCGCACGGTCTCTAATAACCCGTCGGTGCAGGAGCAGTTCAGTCAGGAAGTGCGGCTGGCCTCCAATGGTGAGCAGAACATCGACTGGGTGGTCGGCCTCTATTACTTCGATCAGAACGTCGAAACCAATGGCCGCGAAGGCTGGGGAGCGAATGCCGCGCGCTGGCTAATCAATTCGACCGTGCCGGCCAATCTGCTGGATGGTTATCTGCAAACCAACAATGTCCAGTCCAACACCAAATCTTATGCGGGTTTTGGCCAATTGACATGGAAGGTCACCGATCGCCTGCGCATCACGCCGGGCCTGCGTTTTACCTCTGAAGAAAAGGACGCCACTTTTGACCAGAAGGTCACCGGCGGCCTTGCCACCACTGATCCGACACTGATTAATGCCAAGCTCGGTATTGCCCGTGATCAGTTCTATCAGGCCGAAGTCTCCGACGACAGCCTGTCGGGGCAAATCAATGCGGCCTATGACGTGACGCCGGACTTCCTCGCCTATGTCAACGTCTCACGCGGCTATAAGTCCGGCGGTATCAATGCGGCGGGTATCCCGACGGCGGCCGACGGTTCGCCGTCTCTGGTCAGCGCGGTGATCAAGCCCGAAGAGGTCACCAATCTTGAGGTCGGCTTCAAGTCGCAGTATTTTGATAAGCGGGTCACATTGAACGCCGTCGCCTTTTCTACCGACATCAATGACTATCAGGCCAATGTCGTCGATTCCGGCCCGGGCGCTTTGCGTGGCTATCTGGCCAATATCGAAAAGGTTGAAGTGCGCGGCGTCGAAGTCGACGGGCGCTGGTTCGCCACCGATAACCTGTCGCTGTTTGGTAGTTTAAGCTACACCGACGCCATCTATGCCTCGTTCAAAAACGCGCCCGCACCGCTGGAACTGCAATCATCCAGCACGTCGATTACCGACCTGTCGGGTAAGGAACTGCCGGGCGTGTCCAAGTGGGCCGGGTCTCTGAACGCCGAATACACCTGGCCGCAGGTCATCGGCGCGCTGACCGGCGATGCCTACCTCAGCGGCGATGTCTCTTACCGCTCAAAGTGGAATTCGGACTCTTCGGTCTCGAAATATGCTGAGATCGAGGAATCGACGGTTGTCAATCTGCGGCTGGGTTACCGGTCGTCGGGCGGCACCGAAGCCTTCCTGTGGATCAAGAACGCCTTTGATGAGGAATATCTCCAGTTCACCACCATTCAGGCTGGGAACTCAGGGGCTATCTACGGCCAGCCGGGCGATCCGCGTACGCTGGGCGTGACCATCCGCCGGACGTTCTAACGCGTTCCCTCTCCCCGCGTGCGGGGAGAGGGTTAGGGTGAGGGGCAAAAAAGGGTGAGGGCGGGCTGCAATTGTGTCATGTACACCGTGTAAGGGGTTTGCCCCTCATCCGGTTTCCGATAAAATCGAAAACCACCTTCTCCCCGTGAAACGGGGAGAAGGAAATCAAAACGGTGAAAACCGTTCCATAATGGCCTGAGACGCTGGAGCGCCCTGCATGCGGGTGATGTCGCCTCGACCACCATAGGAAATGCGCGCTTCGGCCAATTGGGTGTGCTTGATGGTGTTCGCGGAGGAAATATCTTCGGGGCGGACAATGCCCGCGACGGTCAGTTCGCGCACTTCACGGTTGGTGCGCACTTCCTGACGGCCCTGAATGATCAGATTGCCGTTCGGCATGACACCCGAAACCACCGCCGCAATCGTCAGTGACACTTTCTCAGAGCGATTGACTGTGCCGGTGCCATTGGACGTGGTCGAGCCCTGCGAGCTTAAGGCATTGGCCGGATCGTAGCCGTTAGGCAAAATCTTCCCCAGAGAGGACTCCAGCCCGAAGAAGTTGCCGACCCCGGCCGAATATTCGTTGTTGCGCGAACGGGCGGTGGTGTTCTGGGTCTGGGCGGAATCGTTGATATCGATGCTGACGGTCAGGATATCGCCGACATTACGGGCGCGCTGATCATTGAAGAAGGTGCGCGCGCCGGCTCGCCACAGACTGTTGGAGGAGGCGGCGGGGCGCTCACCCTGCGGCACCATGACCATCTGTTGTTGCGGCACCAGAGCCGCCGGATAGCCGATGGGGGCCAGTTCGGGGCCCTTGACCGCTTCGGTGACGGTCGAGCAGGCGGTGAGCGATGCACCGACAAGCGTGACAACAGCTAAGGCTTTGAGATTACGCATGATAATAACCTATCTGGCGGAATAATATTGCGGGTTAGACGCACGCATTTGAAGGGCGGCGGGGCCAGCGGCGGCCGTGCCTGGGCCGGTTATCACCGCATCGACGGTCTTTTTCGAGGTCGGATTGAGCACCTGAATAACATCACCGGCAGCGCCATCTTTTTGGGCGAGGCCGGTCATCGACAGGTTGATGCCGCCGACCGTCCAGACAACCTTCACCGATTGAGATTTCTTGACGACGACAGGATTGGACAGGTCGCCCGCCCGCACCACAGCCCCTTCACGCAAAGGATAGCGGGCGGACTTGCCGATAATATCCTGCGGCGAGACGTTAGCGCCGGCCAGATGAGCCTGAACCGGTTGGTAGGCGATGTCGGAGGGCTGCACCACATCGCCGGTATTGAGGGAGCGGGTAAATGTCAGGGCTTCGGCCATCTTGCCTGCGGGGGCTTTGGCGGCGCTGCGCACAACCTGCGGCGCGGGCGCGGAACTATCAGCTCCCTGAGCGACGATAATCCGGCGCAAACCCTTGGGGTTGGTCCAGTAATAGCCGTTCTGGCGGGCAATCGCCTGCACCTGAGCCGCATCCAGAACCGCCGTGGCGCCTGAGCGCACGCCAAGCACCACATCGGAGGCCCCATCAGCATAGTCAAAGACATCGCCGAGGGTAATGCGTCCGTCACTGTCGCTTGGGGCGGCCTTGAGCACCAGCATATTGTCGGCCATCGCCAGGGTGGGAGCGGCGGCAAAGGCAAGGTATAACAATAGCTTACGCATGATCGGTTATCCCTATGACCTGAGCTGACCGGCAACCGACAGCATTTCATCGGCAGTGGTGATGACCTTGGAGTTCATTTCATAGGCGCGCTGAGCCACGATCAGCGAGGTAATTTCCGATACGGCATCGACATTGGAGGCTTCGATATAGCCCTGCAGCAAGGTGCCATAACCGACATCGCCCGGCGTCGAGATATTGGGCGCACCCGACGCGCCGCTCTCCAGAAACAGATTGTCGCCCATCGCCTCAAGACCGGCTTCGTTGAAAAAGGTAGCGATTTCAAGCTGGCCAATGATGGTGGGGGCGGTCACCCCGTCCTGCACGACCTGCACCTGACCGGTCTTGGAGACGGCGACGTCGCGCACCCCTTGCGGCACTGTGATGGCGGGCTGCACCAGATAGCCGTCGTCGGTGACCAGTTGGCCCTGATCATTGACGGCAAAATTCCCGGCGCGGGTGTAGGCGGTTTCCCCCGACGGCATCAGGATCTGGAAATAGCCCTTGCCCTCGATAGCCAGATCATAGGTGCCCTCGGTCCGGGTCGGCGCACCTTGCGTCATGATGCGGTAGGTCGCGCCCGCCTTTACGCCGTTACCGATCTGGATGCCGGTGGGGACGACCGTGCCGGTTTCCGACGACTGCGCGCCCATGCGCTCGACGTTCTGGTACAAAAGGTCCTGAAACTCGGCGCGCTGTTTCTTGAAGCCGACGGTATTCATGTTGGCGATGTTGTGCGAGATGACTTCGACGTTCATCTGCTGGGCGGACATGCCGGTGGTGGCGGTTCTTAAGGCTCGCATACTAAGCAACCTTTCCTAATCTCTCGACCGCCGTGCGGTTAAGTTCTTGATTTTGATCTATTAATCGCGCCAGTGAGGCGTAAGAGCGGTTGATTTCAACCAGCTTGGTGATTTCCATCACCGAATTGACGTTGGACGATTCCAGCATCCCCTGACGCACGACGGACTCGGTCGTGGGGGTGGCGGCCTGCGGATTGTTCAGGCGGTAGCTGGTGTCACCGGCTTTCTCTAAGTCGCTTAAGGTGGCAATGCGCACGATACCGATCTTACCGACGCGCAAAGCCCCATCAGGTGTGCGCTGGGAGACAATACCGTCCGCGGAGATCGACGGTTCGCCATATTGCGGATCAAGCCGGATTTCAGCGCCGCCTTCACCCTGCACCGACAGGCCGTTTTGCGTGACCAGAATGCCTTGCGGGTTCACGCTAAAGGCGCCGTTGCGGGTATAGAGTGTGCCATCGGCACCGTTAATCGCAAAGAAGGTGTTGTCGCCGTCCAGCGCCAGATCATAGGGTGAGCCGGTGCGGGTCAGGGTGCCTTGCGAAAAGTCACGGCCCACGCCCTTATCATAGGCGAAATTGGCGGGGGTACGGATCGGATCGTTAAAGGCCGGGCGGCCGGGCTCGGTCTCGACCAGCAACTGCTCGAACTTATAGCCATTGGTGTTCATGTTGGCGATGTTGTTCGCCGTGATGTCCAGTTCGCGCCGCAGCGTCAGTTGACGGGACAGGGCGATATAGCTCGCATTATCCATTTATGACGCTCCTTCGATCCCGTTGTTAAAATGCCGTTAACCATAATGGCCGGACGGTTTCTTAATCGTCTGCAATCGCCGTGCCAAACATGGTTAACGGCGTAAACATTGCTCTAAAACCTTTAAAATCTATGCTTTTGCGGTGGGTTATGGATTCGTATCGCGAATCTGCTCATGGTCGGAGGCGGGTTTGTGTGCGGCAAAAAATGCCGTGCGTAGGGCCGTCATCCAAACGGATCGTTAACCATGTTTGGTCATGATCGGTTTACGAGGGTTAAGGTAAGGTTTGTTAATCAATCCGCAACCGCCCCTTGATGAGTGTTTTGTGCGCGGGTCGGATTGGGATTTAAGGCAAGTATGGCCAAGGGTAAGGATAAAAAGCCAAAAGACGCAGACGCGCCGCCGGTTGATGGCGAAGCCGCAGCGGACGGCGAAGGTGCGCCCAAGAAAAAAGGCCCGCCGATACTGATTATTGCGATTGCGGCGGGCGTTTTGCTGCTCGGTGGTGGCGGAGCGGCTGCCTATTTCCTTTTGCTGGCGCCGAAGCCTGCGGCCGAGGCCGGTGAGCACGGCAAAGAGGCCGAGGATGGCCACGGCAAAAAAGAAGAAAAAAAAGATGACGGCCACGGCAAGAAGAAGGAAGAAAAAGGCGGTCACGGCGGCGGCGCTGAGGCCGAGGTCGATCCGTCAAAGCAGCCGGTGATTGCCGAAGGGCCAAACGGCGTTACCTATTACACCTTGCCGCCATTGTTATCCAATATTCAGTCGGCAGATGGGCGGGCGTCATACCTCAAACTCAAGCTGACGTTTGAGTGCGCCGATCATGAAACCGTTGAGGCTTTGGGGCCTAACATGCCGCGCATTCAGGATGTGCTTCAGTCCTTCCTGCGTGAGCTGCGCCCCGAAGACATGGCCGGATCGCAGGGTAATTACCAGTTGCGTCTGGAGATTCTGCGACGGGTCAATCTGGTTATGGCCCCGCATAAGGTCAATGCCGTGCTGATCGAAGAGATGCTGATCACATGATGAAGTTGTTTTACGCGCATCTTGATCCCAAAACCGCGTCACACTTTTGGGGATGCGCTGCTTTGTGGCGCGCATCTTCATCCGAAAACCGCTTCACACTTTTCGGGATGCGCTAGATGACGGGTGAAGTCGATCAGGAAGCCATGATGGCCCAGTGGGAGGCCGAACTGGCCGCCGAGGCGGAAGCCGCGACGGGTGGTGGCGGTGGCGCCGGGGGCAATGGCAACGATCTGGCGGCCGAGTGGGAAGCTATGGTCGGCGGTGGCGCAGGTGGCGGCGACCGGATGAATGTGCCGGCGGGCGCCGAGCGCATCCTTAATCAGGATGAAATCGACAGCCTGCTGGGCTTTGACCTGTCGGATGAGGATTATAACGAGCGCTCCGGCATCCGGGCGATCATCAATTCGGCGATGGTGTCCTATGAGCGCCTGCCGATGCTGGAGATCGTCTTCGACCGTCTGGTGCGGTTGATGACGACCTCTTTGCGCAACTTTACGTCCGATAACGTCGAAGTCTCGCTGGATAATATTTCGTCGATCCGGTTTGGCGACTATCTCAACTCGATTCCGCTACCCGCGATTCTGGCGGTATTCCGGGCTGAGGAGCTTGATAATTACGGCCTGCTGACGGTCGATTCCAATCTGATCTATTCGATCGTGGATGTGCTGCTGGGCGGGCGGCGCGGCACGGCGGCCCTGCGCATCGAAGGCCGGCCCTATACCACGATCGAGCGCGTGCTGGTGCAAAGGATGGTCGAGGTCATTCTGGCCGACGCCAAGGCGGCGTTTGAGCCCCTGACGCCGGTGAATTTCAATCTCGATCGCCTTGAGACCAATCCGCGCTTTGCCGCCATTGCGCGTCCGGCCAATGCGGCGATCCTTGTCAAGCTGCGCATCGACATGGAAGATCGCGGCGGGCGGGTTGAGCTGTTGCTGCCCTATGCCACCTTGGAACCGATCCGTAAGATGCTGTTGCAGCAGTTCATGGGCGAAAAATTTGGCCGCGATAACATCTGGGAAAGCCACCTGGCGACGGAGTTGTGGACGACCCAGATGGAGGTGCGCGCTGTGTTGGATGAGCAGCAGGTGCCGCTCAGCAAGGTGCTGAACCTCAAGGTCGGGGAGACCCTGATGCTCAATGCCAATGCCGAATCGCCGGTGCAGCTACGCTGCGGCACCATTCCGCTGACTCATGGTCACATGGGACGCAAGGGCCACAATATCGCCGTGCGGGTCGATGCCCCGCTCGCCACCTCCACCAAGCGTCGCCTGACGCAGATCAACAAGAAGAAGTAGAGGTTTAACCCATGTCCTATGCGGGCATTGTCATGGATGTCGTCCTGATGGCGCTGCTGATTGCGGCGCTGTTGTTTGGCGTGCGTCTGGACAAGCGCCTCAAAGGTTTGCGGGCGGCCCATGACAGCTTTGCCCGCGCCGTGGCCGACCTCGATCAGGCGGCCCTGAAGGCGCATTCGGCGCTGCGGGAGCTTCATGCCGGAACCGATGAATCGCAGGAATTGCTGCACGGGCGTATTCTGGCGGCGCGTGACCTGCTGACCAGGCTGGAAACCCAGATCGCGCGCGCCGAAAAGGCCGAGCGTGATATCGGGCGCCAGATTGAGTCGGTCAAAGACTTTAAACCGGAGGTAAGGCCAGAGCCGAAGCTGCGCAGTGCACCGCTGGTGGCGATACGGCCAGAGGTTCAGCCGGAGCCGCCGCCCTCTGTGCCGGAGCCGGAAATGCCGGTTGCGAGATCTGCTGATAACCGCCGTTTCGGTGCCTTGCGCGCCGAGCGGCCTTCTCCGTTTAAGGGGGCTCCGTTTAAGGGGGCTCCGTTTAAGAAAGCCGCCAAAGAGCGTCCGGACGACGACGAGGTGCCGCACATCTCCGAAAACGTGCTGGCGTCACTGAATAACATGCTGCGGTCCTTTGAAGTGCCTAAACCAGATGAGAGACGCCGCGATGATGATTTGTTCGATGCCCCGCCAGAGGTAGATTCTGAGCCGCCGCTGGATCTGCCATCGCGCCGCCGTCGTCAAACGTTTGAATAGTGAGATTTGAGTAGTTATGGCTAATCTGCCCCGTTTCTTACCGCTTGTGTTCGTCGCCATTGGCGGCGTTCTGGCCATGAAGGCGGTATCGTCTGTCGATTCCGTGCCGGACATGCTGAAATCGGCGCGGGCGGCCTTTGCCGAAGAGGCGGCCCCCGCACAGAAGGCCCCCGCCAAACCGGCGGCCAAAACCGCCGAAGCCCAAACGGCTGGAACCAAGGCCGATGGCGGTACGGAGGGGGCCCAAGCTGAAAATGCCCAAGCTACCAATGCCATGAGCGTGATGGATATAGCCACCCCGGCGGCAACCGTTGCACCCGCGCCGGTGTGTGCAACCTCGATCAATGATCTGGCCAAACAGGCCGGTATGTCGCCGTCTGAGCTTCAGGTGCTGCAATCGCTGGGCACCCGCCGCACCCAACTGGATGCCCGCGAAAAGCAGATTGCCTCACAGGAAGCGCTCATTCAGGCGGCGGATGCCAAGCTTGACGGCCGCATCAAGCAGATGGAAGCCCTGAAAGGCCAGATTCAGGCCCTGCTCGATCAGGCCAACAAGGGCGCCGATGACGACACCGCCCGCATGATCAAGGTCTATGAGGCTATGAAGCCCAAGGATGCCGCCCGTGTGCTGGAAACCATGCGCGATGATGTCCGTCTGCCGATCGCCGCCAAGATGAAGGAGCGTAATCTTGCGGCCGTACTGGCCCAGATGACGCCGACCGGCGCCAAGGAACTGACCGAAAAACTGGCCATGCGCATGAAACAAAGTGAAGACATTCAATCAAAGCTTAACCAGATGGCCGCTAAACCGGCCACACCACCGCAAACTACCGCCCGAAAGTAACGCTTAAAGGTGCTGACCAAAATGACCCGCGCCCTCTTGTCCGGCTCACTGTTCGAAGTGAGTAGCACGGATAAAGACAATGTTGAGACCGACGCAGGCAAATCTGCGACTGTCTCCTTGCGCGCGGCGCTCAAAACTACCGCGGCGGTGGTGTTTCTGTCAGGATTTGGCGTGACCTCGATCGCGCTGGCCACCCCGGCGGTCAAGCAGGGTATCGCCAGTGCTATCGCCTCACGCGCGCAGATCGACATTCGCGTGGGCCGTAACGACAGCGCCGGACGGATCGAAATCTATGGCTCGACCGGATCAAAAGCGTCTGTCCGCCGCGAAAAAGGTCAGGTGATCGTGCGTCTGCCCGGTAATTTGCGGCCAGATATCGGTGACCTGAGCGCCAATCCGCCCGAAGGCATATCGGCGGTCAGTATCCGCCAGGACAGTCGCGCCACTGAATTATTGATGACGCTCAAGGACGGGGTTGAGACCCATTTCGGGCGCGCTGACGGGGCGGTATTCGTGCAGATTGACTTGCCCAAACCGGAAACTCCCGCGGCGCGCGGCGATATTACCGTCACCCTGCAGGAGTTGAGCCGCACCAACAAGGCCGCGTCCGCTGCTTCGGTTCAGGTCAAGGCCACGGCCATTGACGGCGGCATAGACCTAAGCTTTCCGTTTGCAACCCCTGTCGGGGCCTCGGTTTTCCGGCGCGGGGAATCGGTGTGGGTCGTCTTCGATCAGGAGGTTGACCTAAACCTGCCGGCTTCACTCAAAGGCGGTGCAGTGGTGACCAGCGCGGCCTATGCCCGCAATGACGGCTTTACGGCCTTGCGCCTGACCGCCCCTGCCGGTGCCGTCACCGCGAAGGTAGAAAACGGCCTGTGGACCGTGCGGGTCGGCGGGCGTCCGGTCGATGCCGGTCAGGTCAGTGAGGTCAGTGTGGCGCGCGATGATACCACAGGCGCGTCGGCTTTGGCGGTCAATATGGCGGGGGCCAGCCGTGTGGCCTGGATACGCGATCCGGCCATTGGCGACCGCATGGCGGTGGTGACGGCGCGCGGGCCGGTCAAGCGGCTGATGTCGGAGCGCACCACCCCGCAGGCCGCTTTGGGGGCCACGTCCCACGGTCTGGTGATTGAGCGCATGACGCCGGATATCACGGTCGATGTCTCCGGCGATATCGTCACGGTCAGCCGCCCCAATGGCCTTGCCCTGTCGGCTCCGGCGCAATGGGCGCGCGAAGATGTGGCGGCGCGCACGCTGGAATATAAACCGGCGGCCTTTCCGGCGCTGATGGATGAGGAAAACTGGTCAAAGCTGCCGACCAGTGGCCCCATGTCAGGGTTTCTGGGCCGTTACAACCAGCTTCAGCAACAGGCGGCGGACGAGGCCGACAAAGGCATCGGCGCCACGACCGGTGCGCGGTTGTCACTGGCAAGGTTTCTGGTGGGCCAAGGCCTGAACTATGAGGCCATTGGCGTGCTGGATATGCTGGCCAGGCAAACGCCGGCGAGCTTAAGTGATGCGCAGTTCCGGGGCCTTCGGGCTATGGCCAAGATCATGGCGGGCCGTTATCGCGACGCTAAGGCTGATCTCGATTCCACGCCGCTGATCAATGATCCGGCGGCTGATCTGTGGCGCGGCTATGTCGCGGTTCAGGACGGGCACTTTGCGGATGCCCGCCAAAGCTTTAAATCCGGAGCCGGGGCGCTGGATGTGTTTCCGCCGATCTGGCGCACGCGCTTTGCGGCGGCTAATGCGACGGCGGCCTATCAGATGAACGATCTGGCGGCGGCCAAGGATTTGATCACCTATGCCGTGTCACAGGGGGCCCCTCCGCTGGAAACCCTTGAGGCGCAACTGGTGCAGGCCCAGATTTTTGAAGGCATGGGCGATAAGACCCGTGCGCTGAAGATGTATAATGCCATTGCCCGCGCGCCCTTGGGGCGGGTGGCAATGCCCGCACAACTGCGGGCGGCGCGGCTTAATCTGAGCTTAGGCAAATCAAAGCCCGATGAAACCCTTGAGGCGCTGAATGGCCTGCGCTACCGCTGGCGCGGTGACGATACCGAACTGGAGCTGATTTCCTCGATCGGGGATATCTATCTGGGGCAGGGCCGCTACCGGCAGGCGCTGGACGTGATGAAAACCGGCGGCAAACAATTCGGCAGCAGCCCTGATGCGGTTCAGATTCAAAATAAGCTCAGCACGGCCTTCCGCGGGCTGTTCCTTGAGGGGCAGGCCGATGGCCTTCAGCCGGTTGAGGCCCTGGGCCTGTTCTATGATTTCCGTGACCTGACGCCGGTGGGGGCCGATGGTGACGATATGGTGCGCCGTCTGGCGCGGCGCCTGATGGACGTTGATCTGCTCGATCAGTCTGCGGATTTGCTGCAATATCAGATTGATAACCGCCTGCAAGGTGTTGCCAAATCGTCGGTCGCGGCCGATGTCGCAGCCATCCAGTTGATGAACCGTCAGCCGGAAAAAGCGCTTCAGGCCCTGTGGAAGACCCGCACCTCCCTGCTGCCGAAACCCGTTATGGCGGAACGCCGTATCCTTGAGGCGCGCGCACTTACTGAACTGGGGCGCACCGATCACGCGCTTGAGGTTCTGGGGACGGATAACTCCGGTGAGGCTATGGATATCCGTGCCGATATTTTCTGGCGCGATAAGGACTGGGCTAAGGCCGGGGCTATACTGGAAAAGCGGCTTGGCGACCGCTGGAAGCGGGACGGGGCTTTGAGCCTTGAGGACGAGTCGCGCCTGATCCGGGCGGGGGTGGCCTATAGTCTGGTGTCGGATCAGCGCGCTTTGAGCCGTCTGGCCGATCGTTTCGGCAAGTTTGCCGAAGGCGCGCAATCGCCCGAAGCTGTGCATGTGGCGCTGGCCGGTATGGACAACGGCCCGATCAACGCGCAGGATTTCGCACTGGCCGCCTCAAAGGCCGACAGTTTTACCGGCTGGGTCGCGGGCATGAAAAAACGCCTGCGGGATAAGGCATCTCAGCCGTTACCGGGGGCGGGCACTCAGCGTACCGCCGCTAATGAGGCTGCCAAAGCGCCTCAGGCCTGATAGGGTTGCGCGCAGCGCTCAGGTGGTTTGTCGTATTTTTTGTCAGGGAGAGGGTTGTTTTATGAACGTTTTCAATATGCCTAAAGGTGGTGGCTCCGGTGCGGGCGGGCCGCGTAAGGTCAATATGAATATCGTCCTGATCGGGGCGGCGGCGGTGCTGGCGCTGGTGGGGCTGGCTTCGTGCGGGCAGACCATTCAACCCGGTAATGTCGGGGTGAAAATCAGAACCCTTGGGCCTAATGCCGGTGTTGATGCTGTGCCGTTGAATTCCGGTTGGCACATCAATTTGCCCGGCGAACGTATTGTTGAGTTCCCCGCCATTCAGCGCACCTATACCTACACCCGGGAATCCGATGAGCGCGGACCGGAAAATGAGGAGGTCAGCTTCTCTGATAACAATGCCTTGCCGATGACGGCGGATGTGCAGTTGGTTATGCGCATTGACCGTGCCAAGGCTCCGGCGCTTTATACCCGCTATCGCCTGACGTTCGATCAGTTGTTCGAGGGGCCGATCCGCAACGATGTCCGCTCAGCCATTGCGGCGGAAACCGAACTGGTCAGTGTGGAGTTCCTCTATCGCGGTGGCCGTCAGCAGGTCATTCAAAAGGCTCTGGCCCGCGTCAACCGCAAATGGGAACCGCAAGGCGTGAACATCAGCCAGCTCGACTGGATCGGCACCATCCGTTATCCGCAGGTGATCCTCGATTCTATTCAGGCCAAGACCAAGGCTGATGCCGACGCGTCTGCCGCCCAGGCTCAGGTCGCCGTCGCCAAGGCCCAGGCTGATGCCAAGATCGAAGAAGCCCGCGGTCAGGCCGAGGCCAACCGCCTGATCGCGCAGTCTATTGCCGCCAGCCCCAGTGTTGTGCAACTGCGCGCCATCGAAAAGTGGGACGGCAAGCTGCCGCAGGTGACCGGATCGGCCACGCCGTTCATAAACCTGAAAAACGCCGAATAGACTGCGGTTTATCGCAAGATGAGAGGGAGGGCTTATGGCCCTCCCTTTTTTTGCACCTTAAGGGTGGCTTGTGCCAGCCCGCGTCATAGGATACCGTTTGCACCTATAGCGGGAGGGAACCATGAAACTGTCGATCGATTTTGCCTTTGCAGGCTTTGAGATTATCAAGAAAAATCCGGTGGCGGTGTTGCTGTGGGGCGTCGTCTATACGGTGGTCAGTCTGGTCGCGACGGTGCTTATGGTCCTGATGGGCGGGACATCGCTGGCGGCTTTGCAAAGCTATGAACAGTCACCGCCCGCAGATCCCACCGCCGTCTTCGGGCAATTGGCGGCCATTCTGCCGTCGGCCCTGCTGGCGGGGCTTATCGGTCTTGTGGTCTCAGCCGTCATTCAGTGCGCCGTCTACCGAACGGTGTTGCAGCCCTCCGCGAAGGGCTTTGGCTATATGCAACTGGGCAGCCACGAACTACGTCAGGTCATTGCGACCATCCTGTGGTATCTGGCGTTTTTCCTGTTCTATATTCTATTTCTGGTCGCCGCTATGATTCCTCTGGTGCTCGCCAGTTTGGTAACGCGGGCCAACGGTGTGCTGGGCGGTATCCTGATCTTTATCGTCGCCGTCGCCGCTGTGGTGGCATTTATCTATATCCTCAGCCGCTGGTCGCTGGCGCTGGTGCAAAGTTTCGATGAGCGCAAAATCAATCTGCTGGGCAGCTTCAAACTGACCAAGGGCAGCGGCTGGACCCTGCTGGGCGGCTATGTCCTGCTAACCATTGTGGTGATCATGATTGCGGCGGTGGTGTTCGGGGTTTTGTTCGGCGTGGCGATGGGCATGGGTATCGGCTTTTCCGAAGCCGCCAGTCAGATCATGCAGCCGGATATGTCGTCGCTTACGGCCTTGTTTACCGGCATTTATGGTATTCAGATCGTCATCAGCGGCCTGCTGTCCGGCATAGGTTATGCGCTGTTCTACGGCGCCACGACCGCCGCCTATCAGGCCTTAAGCACCAAGGGTACCAATGCGGCGGACGCGTTTTAGAGGCGATGCGCTTATCTGGAAACGGCTTCGCTATGTCGCGGAGCCGTTTTTAGCAAACGATTGAGCTGCCATTCATTGTAGATCAGATAGGCCAGCGAAAAGGGAAGGGCTATAATGGACATGAGAATAATATTCCAAAAGCTCAACCAATCAATACCGCCGAGCATATAGCTCAGACACATGGCAAACAAAAAAGAACCTGTGCCCAGAGCCTGACTAATCACCGTCAACTTGCTACTGTTTATGGTGGATTTAATTTTTTGAGTCAGCGCTTCATCCTGAAGCGCATACGCATACTTTCGGAACCACCTGCGGACTTTCGTGCCATTTGCTGTAGTCTCGAATTGGCCGACGAAGATAAATGGTAGCCGCATCTACCCCGTTCCTGTGCCCTTCTGGAAGCTTTCGACCAGTGACCCGGCCACAAGGTTCCAGCCGTCGACCAGAACAAAGAAAATCAGCTTGAACGGCAGGGACACCACGACTGGCGGCAGCATCATCATACCCATGCTCATCAGCACGGACGCGACCACCAGGTCGATCACCAGAAACGGCACAAACAGCAAAAACCCGATCTCAAACGCCTTTTTCAGCTCCGAGATCATAAAGGCCGGGGTGATGACGGTGATGGGCAGATCGATGGCTTCCTGAGGACGTTCAACCTTGGACAGGCGCACAAACAGGGCCAGATCTTTTTCGTCGACCTGAGACAGCATAAAGCGCTTGGCGGGCTCAGACGACGCATCAAAGGCTTGGGGAAGTTCCATTTCCTGATCCATTAGCGGACGGATGCCAGCCTGATAGGCTTCCTGATAGGTCGGGGCCATGACGATGGCCGACAGAAACAGCGACAGGGAAATGATCACCGCATTGGGCGGGCTTTGTTGCAGGCCAAGCGCGGTCCGCAGCAGCGACAGCACCACCACAATCCGGATAAACGACGTCGTCATGACGACGATTGACGGTGCCAGCGACAGCACCGTCAGCAGGCCGATCATCTGCACGATGCGCGAGCTTAAGCCGCCGCCGGTGCCGAGGTCGAGATTGATCGATTGCGCCAGAACCTGGGTCGGCATGATCATCATGGCAAAGCCTATGATGAATCCCGCCAGCAACAACCCGTAAGTCGCCCAGTTTGGCATTGGTGTTTTGGGTTTGCGCGCCGTGGACAGCGTGACGGATTTGGTCATTACAGATCCTTATCCGACAGGGGGCGGGTGCGCAGAGCAGGCTTCACCGCGGGCGCGGGCTCAGGTGAGGGCGGCAATTTGGGCTTGGGCTTAGGAAACTGGCGCGGTTCGATCAGTTCCTTACCTTCGCCGAGCAGCAGCAGGCGCTCCTCATCATCCAGCCGCACCAGAACCAGACGCCGCGCGGGATCGAGCACAAGCGTTTCGACCACCTGCATACGTTTTTGGCCGCGTGGAGCGGTGAGGCGTGCCATCAGTTGCGGCGCATAGCGGCGCAAGACGAAGGCCAGACCCAGAATAAGGCCCAACACCGTCATCAGCGCAAACACGGCCCTCAGCACGCCGACCAGATCCATAGATACTCCCAAAAGCGCATTCCGAAAAGTGTGCAGCGGTTTTCGGACTCAAATGCGCGTCACTAAAATTCTACACGATTAGCCATGCCCGGCGGGGGTTAACAAGCGGTTATCGTAAAGGCGTTGTTAACCAAAAACTGGGCATAATTTGCTTAGCTGACTTGTCCTATAGGATGAGTCGGCGTCAGGTGGTTAATCTTTGTAAAGGTACAGCCTTAATGGATCTGAATAAGATCGGCATCTTTTCAGCCCTGAAAACCCAGATGGGCTGGCTGGGGCAGCGCCAGAAGGTGGTGGCCCAAAACGTCGCCAATGCCTCAACGCCGGGCTTTAAACCTCGCGATCTGAGGCCGCAGGATTTTGCCGCCGCCATGAAGGGGCAGGCGTCGGGCGAGCTTAAGATGGCGGCCACGCGCGCAGGTCACATCGCGCCGGCAGGCGGGCTGGCCAATAATGCCAAGGCTGTGATAGCACCCGACTCGGAAACGACGCTGGATGGCAATTCGGTGGTGGTCGAAGAGCAAATGCTCAAAATGGCCGAAAGCCGGATGCAGTACGATGCGGCCATCGGCTTTTATCAGAAATCGCTGGCCATGCTGCGTATGGCTTCGACGCGGCCCAGATAACGGCTAAAGATAAGGAATAGCTTATGCCCACGATCAAATCGCAACGCGGTGAAAACCTGACGCAGAACTCGGCTATGGTGGCGGCGGCATCTGCCCTTAAGGCCCAGCAGGCGCGGATGCGCATCATCGCGGAAAATATCGCCAATGCCCAATCGACGGCCAAGACCCCCGGTGGTGACCCGTATCGCCGTCAGGTGCCGGTTTTTCAGGCTGCTCCCATCGACGGCACGACCGGCGTGAGACTGGCACAGGTCAAGCCGGACATGAGCGATTTCTCGGTCGAGCATGACCCGTCCCATCCGGCGGCTGATGCCAAGGGCTATGTCAAACGCCCCAACGTCAATTCGCTGATTGAGACGATGGACATGCGCGAAGCCCAGCGTGCCTATGAGGCCAACCTAAATGTCATCGATACGGCGCGCGCTATGCAGCAGCGCACGATCGATATTCTCAAGCGCTAGGAGTTGTAAGTGAATCCGATCCTAGCAGCCAAGGCTTACGGCGCCGCCCAAAGTCAGTTCAATAAAATCTCCGGCGGGGATGAGGCGCAGGGTACGCCGGATATCGGCTCGAAGTTCTCAAGCCTGCTGCAAAATACCGTGCAGCAGACCTATGCCTCAACGGCCAATGCCGAAAACCAGATCGCTTTGCAGGCTCAAGGGAAAACCGAACTGATCGATGCGGTCACGGCCATTTCCAGCGCTGAGGCGTCGCTTGAAACCGTGATTGCGGTGCGCGATCAAGTGATTGCGGCGTATCAAGAAATCATGCGCATGCCCATTTAAAAATCGTGGTCTTTGGCCGATTACGTCGTTGTCGTCGCTTGCAGGTAGTTAGTCTACCTGCGGCGCTAGACGCCTAGTACTCGACTCAAATCTCACGATTTTGGGACAGTGGAAATTAAGAGTAGGCTACTTTGTCATATCTCCCCAGTTCACTGGGGAGGGGGACCGCTTTGCGTAGCAAAGGGGTGGTGGGGGCTCTTTTACGCCCCCGCCCGCGTCTGTGAACGCAGGCCGAGGCAATAGCCCAGCGTCAGTATGGCCCCGACGGCGACCGCGCCGGTGCCGATAGTCATAGCCAGATCCAGCGGCGCCAAGGCCCAGAAGCCCGCATAGATCAGACCGCTGATGACCAGCACCCAACCCGCAAAGCGATTGACCTTCTGGGCATGGACGCTGGGGGCGACTTTTTTGGGGATGCTGTTGCCCAGATAGGCAATATAAAGCCCGTTCATGGCCACCACCCTGAGCACCGTTTCCTGATCGATATAGCCCTGAGCGCGTCCATAGCTGGCGGCCAGTGCCGATAAAATCATGGCGGCGGCCCAGGCCAGCGATCCCAAAATATCTTTTTTCACGGCTTAATCTCCAGCTTAACGGATGAGGTTGAGGTGTCCTCGCCGATGCCAAACGACTGGGCAAACCCCAGCAGGGCGTCTTCGAGTACCGACAGTTTCAAATGGTAAATGACCGACTTTCCGGCCTTTTCGGCGTGGATAAGGTCAGCCTCTTTCAACACCGCAAAGTGGGCCGACATGGTGGGGGCGGACACATCGAAGTGTTTGCCGATGTCGCCCGCGCTCAACGGGCCGGTCTGCAAAAGCTGCAAGACGCGGCGGCGGGTTGGATCGGACAGGGCTTTGAATACGGTGTTCATAATTTTATAATTAGCTAATTGTCTAATTGTTGTCAAGCCGAGCGTTTTTTTCCTTCGCGCACCTTGTCAGAATCGCGCTAACCCTTAATGCGAAATTAACCCTCCGGGGTGCATTTTCTGCCCGTATGGTCGGCATATCCTGCCGGTCTGCGGGCAAATATTAAGATTTAGGATGAGCGTTTCATGACCGGTGGCGAAGTTTTGGATGTGGGCCGCGATGCGATCTGGCTGACGATTCAGCTCTGTGCGCCGGTGTTGCTGGTCGGCCTCGTCGTCGGGGTGGTCATTGGTCTGTTTCAGGCCCTGACCCAGATTCAGGAAGCCACCCTGATCTATGCCCCCAAGATTATCGCCATCTTCGCCACCTTGTTGCTGGTCCTGCCGTTTATGGGCGGGCTATTGTCGACCTTTATGCGTGAGATTGCGGCCCGAATCGCCGGTATGTGAGGCGGGGTGCAATGAGCCTCCCCCTAACCCCCGCTGATGTGCAGACCGCCACCGAAGTCGTGTCGTTTTTCGGCCCGTCACAGCAGGTCTGGGCCGCGGGGCTGATTTTCCTGCGCATCGGAGCGGTGGTCATGCTCTTGCCCGGACTGGGTGATCAGGCCGTGCCGCCGCGGATGCGCTTAGGGTTTTCGCTGGTCTTTTCGCTGATGATGCTGCCTGTTCTGGGGCCGCAGATTCCGCCTCTGCCGGCCAGTGTCGGTGAAGCCGGCGGGCTGATTATTCTGGAGCTTCTGATCGGTTTGATGATGGGGGCGATCATCCGGGTATTTATCGCCGCTCTGGCCGTTGCGGGGGAAATCCTGTCGCTGAGTACGACCCTGTCGTTTTCGCAGACGGCCAATCCGATGCAGGCCCAGCCGGGCACGACTCTGGCTACCTTTCTGGCGCTGCTGGGGTTGGTGCTGATCTATGCCACGGGCCTGCACCACCTGTTCATCGAAGGCATTGTCGATTCCTATCAGATTTTCACACCCGGAGCCGCCATTAAGATCGGGGATGCGGTCACCATGATGATCCGGACGGTCTCTCAGACCTTTATGGTCGCCATTCAGATTTCGGCGCCGGTCATCGCCTTTAGCCTTATCTTTAACATTGCCACCGGCTTTGTCGGCCGGATCATGCCGAATTTTCCGATTTTCTTCGCCTCATCCCCCTTAAGTGTTCTGCTGGGGTTGAGCGTCTTTGCCATTGGCCTTGGGGTGTCGGGGACCATGTTCCTGACCCACTACCGTGACTTTCTGTCCTTCTTCATAAGGCCAGAATAGATCATGGCCGAGGGGAATGACGAAGATAAAACAGAAGAAGCCTCGGCCAAGAAACTGGACGATGCGCGAAAACGGGGTGAGGTCGCCAAGACCCCGGATCTGCCGCAGGTCATGGGCCTGATCGGCACCTGCGCCGTGATTGCCATGTATGGCGAGCCAATATGCCTTAGCCTGATCGAAAGCCTGACGCCGTTTCTGGCCATGCCGCATGCCCTGGTCAAAAACCTCGATAATGGCGGCGGGGTTGAGATTGCCCGTCATATTATTCTGATCGTCCTGCCGGTAATTGCGCTGGTGATGGCCGGCGCGTTTGTGCTGGGGATCGCTGGCAACCTGTTGCAGACGGGGCTTCTGTTTTCGACCGAAAGCCTGAAACCGACCTTTAATAAGCTTGACCCGATCAAGGGCTTTGGCCGCCTGTTCGGCATTGATGCGCTGGTGCAGTTTCTGAAAACCTTCGTCAAGGTCATCATCACCTCATGGATCGTCTGGGTGGTGCTTAAGCCGCGGCTGATGGACATTCCGATGCTGGCGGGCGGGTCGCCGGTGCTGATCTTCCCCTATGTGCGCGATGCCCTGATCGTCATGACGATGGCGGTCTGCATTTTTTTGTTTGTGGGCGCAGGGCTTGATTTCCTGTGGCAAAAATTCCGCTTCGCCCAGAAAATGAAGATGTCGCGCACCGAGCAAAAGGACGAATATAAGCAGGCCGAAGGTGATCCGCACGTCAAGGCTCGCCTGCGTCAGATCCGCATGGAAAAGGGCCGTCAGCGCATGATGGCCAATGTGGCGACCGCGACCGTCGTGGTCACTAACCCGACCCACTATGCGGTGGCGCTCAGGTACGATGCCGAAGACACGCCTGCGCCCATGTGCGTGGCCAAGGGCGTCGATGCCGTGGCCTTACGTATCCGCGAAGAGGCGGCCAAGCATGAAGTCATGATTGTCGAAGACCCGCCGCTGGCGCGTGCGCTCTATGCGGCGGTTGATCTGGATGAGATCATCCCCGAAGAGCATTTCGTGGCGGTGGCCAAGCTGATCGGCTTCGTTATGGCCCGCAAGAAGCGCGGATTTTAGGGCTTCGTAAAAAAGTCCCTCGCTGACGCTCAGTGTACTTTTTCACGGAAATATTTATGGTGACCGAAATTAGTGACACAGGGGTGGGGAATGTTCGGTAAAATTATCAGGGTTAGCCTTGTTGTTCTGTCGGTTGCTTTACATGGCTGTTCGGAACAACCGCCGGGGCCTGTGAGACTGGGAACGGATACAGTCTATTATGGGTATGTGGATACGGGTAAAAAATTCGGGGTAAAGATCGGCGATACGCGCCAAATAGCTCGTGAAAAGATGATTGATTCCGGGGCGATATTTTACCCAAATTCAGATGAAAAACAGCCTAAAATTAAATACGATTCTGATGTTTGCGATGAGGTTTGGCAAAAGCGTGTTGCCTGTGGCCGTGGCCATACTTTCGATTATTATCGTGTTCAAAAACTTGGATGGGATGGCCGGGTTTTTGTCTTCTTCAAAGATAATAAAGTGACGGCTATCTATTGGGCTGCAAGCTTGGCGCACATCGATACATAACATTAGATCGTTCTTTATCCTGCGCATAAACACTTCGTTCAATCTTGACGGGTCAGATGGGCCGAAATCCGTTATCCTACTGACGTGATTCGCAAAGTTACGGGCGGGCCTGTGCTTTGATGAACCGTTTATATCTCAGGAGTTATTGTGTCCGCAGCTTCCGAGTCAGACCATCTTACCGCATCGCCTGCCTTTGATATCCGGGCGATCGCTGCACGATTATCAGACCGGAAAACTCTGTGGACCGTGGCGTGGATTGCGGTGGTAGTGATAACGGCATCCGCGGCCTTCTGGGTAGTATCCGGCACCTTGCCATTGGGCATGGTTCTGGCGGCGGTATTGGTGGCGGTAGCAGGAGTGATCGGTATGGGCCTATTCGCATTTTTCGGTGACGATCACGCATCCGGTGACGGCCTTCAGGCCCGCCATCTGGTTGACGCCCTGACTGAGGCCGCTGTGGTCGCCGCGCTCGACGGACGGGTTCTGGCAGCCAATAAGGGCTGGCGGGCCATTGGCGGGTCTGATCGGCGTCTGCCGCAAGGGGCAGCGGCCCCGGCCATGTTTGTCGCCATGAAAGACGCCCGCGCCCACGGTCTGGGCCGTGCCACGCTTGCGTTTGCCGGAGGGGATTTCGATGTGACCGCCACGCGCCTGACCGATGATCAGGTGCTGGTGCGGGCCGTGCCGGTAGTGGTTCCCGAAGTGGCCGTTTATGCCGAACCGGCGCAGGGGGATCATGCAAATGACAGTTTCCTGATTGAGACACCGGCACCAGCTACCGAAACCGGCGGTGCATTCGATTCATTTGCGCGCGGCGCACCGTTTGGTAAGGCTTTGCTCAGCGGGGATGACCTGCTGTCAGCGACGGTCGTTGGTGTCAATGCCGCCTTTGCCCGCCTGTTGAAAGCCTCAGCCGACGACCTGACCGATCGCAACTTTGGTGATCTTTTAACCCAGGCCTCGCGTGCCGAAACTGAATCCCGCCTCATCAGCGGCAAAAGCGGGCGCTTTGATATTCATCTGGCGGCCAATCCCGACCTGCCGGTGCAGATGCTGATCTCCGAAGACACGACCGGCTTCATGGTCTATCTGTTTGATGTGTCTGAACAAAAGGAGCTGGAACAAAGCCTGGCTCAGGTACAAAAGATGCAGGCCATCGGGCAGTTTGCGGGCGGGGTCGCTCACGATCTGAACAACCTCCTGACCGGCCTGAAACTGCGCATCGATGAACTGCTCTATAACCATCCGCTCGGCGATCCGTCCTATGATGGCCTGAAAGAAATCCGCCAGATTGGCACCCGCGCTGAGGATCTGGTCTCAAAGCTACTGGCCTTTGCCCGCAAAAAGACCGTTAAGCGCGTCACGCTTAACATTGGTGAACTGGTCTCTGAGTTCGAGGTCTTCCTGCGCCGTTTGATGCGCGAAGACGTCAAGCTTGAAACCGACTATGGCCGCGACCTGCCCAATATCCATGCTGACAAGAGCCAGATGGAAATGGCGGTCATGAACCTGGTGGTCAATGCCCGCGATGCGGTTCACGCGTCCGGCGGTGGCAAGGTGCGTATCAAAACGGCGGTGCTGACGCAATCTGAGGCCGCGGCACTCGGCTGGGCCGATGCCCCCGAACAGGGCGCGGCCCTGATCGAAGTGTCCGACAATGGCCCCGGCATCCCGCCTGACATCATGGCCAAGGTGTTTGAGCCGTTCTTTACCACCAAGCCGCAGGGCGAAGGCACCGGCCTTGGTCTCGCCACCGTCTACGGCATTGTCAATCAGGCCGACGGTCACATCACCATCACCTCGGTCGTCGCCCCTGAGCCTAACCACGGCGCAATCTTCCGCATCTTCCTGCCGGTCAAGATTGAGGTCGCCGTCCCCGAAGCCGCACCGGTCGCGCCGCCCGTAGTCGCCAAGGTCACGCCCAAGGATATGTCCGGCGCGGGCCGTATCCTGTTTGTCGAGGACGAAGACATCGTGCGCGGTATCGCTGCCCGTCTGCTGCGTCAGCGCGGCTATGAGGTGCTTGAGGCCGCTGACGGCGAAGAAGCGCTCGATATCATTGAGGCCGAAGACGGCAAGTTTGATCTCCTGATCTCCGATGTGATCATGCCGGGCCTTGACGGGCCGTCCATGCTCAAGCGGGCCCGTCCGCTGATTGGCAATGTGCCGGTGATGTTTATCTCCGGCTATGCCGAGGCCGAGTTCTCGGATCTGCTCGATAACGAGGCCAATATTTCCTTCCTGCCCAAACCGCTCGACATCAAGACCTTGGCGGAGCGGGTCAAAGAACAATTAGCAGCATAAAAAATCGCGGGGAAAATCGCGGTCTTTGGCCGATTAGGGCGTCAGCGTCGCTTGCGGGTATCAAACATACCCACGTCGCTAGCTTCCTGCTACTCGCCTCAAATCTCACGATTTTCCGGCCGGTGGAATTAAGGAAGTGGCTATTTCTTCTCCGCCCCTGCGAAGCGGGGGAGGGGGACCATCAAGCGTAGCGCAGATGGTGGAGGGGGCTACTTAATCTGCTGGTTGCACTTAACAACCGCCCATACCTTTTACGGCTATGACTTCAGAGTGACCTTCCGATTCAACTTTCAGCATGCCCACCAAAGTGAGCCAACCCTCTTCATCAACGTTCGTGACCGTGTAGTCCAGATCAGCCTTAAGTTCAGGACTGGAACTGATGAATGTCTTGCGGACGCGTTTTTCATCTTCACTGCCACTTGAAGAAGCTACTGAGAGTTTCACATATTGGCGATTGAAACGTATGTCGGCTGTTCCGTCGTATGGATCGACAAATATCCAGGCTCTTGTTTTATCGGCTTTGAACTCATTATCTGGCCTGAAAAAGCCAGCGAAACACCCGCCGACATAACCTTCACCGGGAACAAGGACGCTAACACGGGAAATGTTTGTGGAAGTTTGTGGCCCGCTGACGCAAGCTGACAAAAGTAGTAAAGGCAATAGAAGCAGGCGTTTCATATCTTCCCCCCGAAGTGAAAAAGCTATCACGGTGTTTATTAACCGGCAATCTCTCCCAACCGTTTTAACAGCCGGTCTTTCTCCACCGTCAGGCCCTTATAGTCCAGTTCCTCCGGCGATAGCGCCTCGATCTGTGCGGCAATCGCCTGCGCCAATTCCGCACCATCTTCGCGGCGGTTGAGGGCTTCCAGCGGGTCGATATAGATGCGGACGGTGAACAGGATATCGCCGCTGACCGGCAGCTTACGCAAGGTCTGGCGCTCCAGCCGCAGATAAATGCCGTCATCAAACCGATGCGGTGGCGAAATATGCGGGTGGTGCAGTTCGTCATTACCATAAACCGACCAGTTCCAGCGCACGACCGGCTGATCGGGCGTCAGGTTATCGAAAATCCGGTCCATGATGGTGGCGTTACGCGTCCCCGCCGAAAACCCCGGCACAGGGCCATGAATGACCTCCAGCGCCTTACCGAACTTTTCGGGCAAGCTCCACGATGACGCAAAACAAACGCATCCGGCTGATAATCGCCAGCCATCATCGCCTTTGCGCATCAGCACGAGATCTTCCTGCACCAGACCCGCGGCGATCAGCAGCGGCGGTAGGAACGGCGCATCCATTCGCACCCGCCGGAACGCCGGTACAATATCGATCTGCGGCCCAAAGCGGTGATAAGTATCGGGAAACCTTTGCGGCAAATGATCGGCCAGAAGGTGCAGAACCTCTCCTTGCGCGGCCTCGGTGCCCGCCTCAGCCACAAACACCTCATGGGGTGCGCGGTTCATGACCTGATCCTTGGCATCCAGATAGGTCAGCAGATGTACGTCCGCATCAATCCAGTCATGCGCATCGAGCGGCTTCAGGCCGATCTGAAACAGTTTTGATGAGCCGTCATAAGGGGTGTGCCGTGGGGTCATAGCTGCGTCTTAACACAAAAAATCCGGCTCAAGTTGCCCTGAGCCAGATTTAAATGTCGTGGGCTAAAATGCCCCCTCCGTCTCGACAAGTCGAGACACCTCCCCCGTAAACAGGGGAGGAGATTACTTCTTAAGGAAGCCGCCGAACTTGTTGTTGAAGCGCGACACGCGGCCGGCGCGGTCAAGCAGGGTGTTGGCGCCGCCGGTCCATGCCGGATGGGTGCGCGGGTCGATGTCGAGGTTCAGGACAGCGCCTTCCTTGCCGTAGGTGGAGCGTGTCTGGTAGGACGAACCGTCGGTCAGGGTGACGGTGATCCAGTGATAATCGGGGTGACCATCTTTTTTCATTTTAGGTTCCTTGATACGTCCGACCAACATGTTCGCGGACGCGCAAAAAGGGTTATGCAGCCAAGGGACAATCCCTGAGCCAAAATCCGAAGGGCGCTCATTACAGCATGAGCCGTTGCGGCGCAAGCCATTCCTCTGTAAAGACCGCCATCATGGCCGATAATCTGCAACCGTCACCGTCCGATACTGCCACTGCTGACCGTCCCGGATCGGGCGGCGAACTGGCCGCGCAATTGTCTCAGGCCGCGGGCGGGCGGGCCAAGACCCGTGACCTGAAACCGCTACAGAGGCTGGTGCCGTATCTGTTGCGGCAAAAGACCGATGCCGGTTTTGCGGTGCTGTTTCTCTTGCTGTCGTCGGTGTCGACTCTGGGGCTTACGGGGGCGTCGCGCTTTCTGATCGATAATGGCTTTGGCTCCGGCAATGCGGCGGAGCTGAACCGCTGGTTTCTGGTGCTGGCAGGTGTTGCGGTCATGCTGGCCATATCCACGGCGCTACGGTACTATTATATCACCAAGCTGGGCGAGCGGGTGGTCGCCAATTTGCGTCAGGATGTGTTCGGCCATATCCTTGGCCTCGATCCCGGCTTCTTCCTGAAAATCCGTACCGGCGAAGTGGTTTCGCGCCTGACGACTGATCTTCAGATCATCGATACTCTGGTGTCGTCGGCCATTTCGATTGCTTTGCGCAACGCCTTAAGCTTTATCGGCGGGTTGATTTTGCTGCTGTTCGTCAGCCCGAAACTGACCGGACTGGTGCTGCTGATATTCCCGTTTGTGCTGATCCCTTTGTTCACCTACGGCCGCAGTGTTGGCCGCCTGACCCGTAAGGCTCAGGATCGCTTTGCCCAAGCCGTGGGCTTTGCCGGTGAAACGCTGGATGCCTTAGAGACCGTGCAGGCCTTTGTGCGCGAAGCCTTTGCCAAGACTAAGTTTTCTCAGGCCGTGGATGAGGCCTATGCCACCTCACTGAAGCGCATGAGCGCGCGGGCCATCATGACGGCGATGGTGATATCGTTGGTGTTTGGTGGGGTGGCTCTGGTGCTGTGGCTGGGGGCGCGGTCGGTCTTAAGCGGCGACATGAGCGAAGGCGCGCTGATCCAGTTCGTCATCCTGTCGGTGTTGGTGGCCGGGTCGGTCGGATCGTTATCTGAGACCTGGGGTGATGTGCAAAAGGCCGCCGGTGCTATGAGCCGCATCGATGAACTGTTAAGCGCTGAACCAGGCATTAAGGCACCGGAAAACCCGGTCGTTTTGCCCGTACCGGCGCAGGGCCATGTCCGGTTTGATAATGTCTCCTTTGGTTATCCGTCGCGGCCCGATCTACCGGTGCTGGATGGTTTCTCGCTGGAGGTCAGGCCGGGGGAAACCGTCGCTCTGGTGGGGCCATCAGGGGCCGGAAAATCGACCGTGTTCCGGTTGTTGTTGCGCTATTATGAGCCGGTGGGCGGCCATATTTTCATGGACGGCGTTGATATCGCGCAGGCTGACCCCAAGGCAGTGCGGGAACGGCTGTCGCTGGTGGCGCAGGATGCCGCCCTGTTCTCCGGTTCGGCGTCCGATAATATTCGCTTTGGTAATGCGGGGGCCAGTGATGAGGATATCCGTGCCGCCGCCGCCAAGGCGCAGGCGATTGCCTTTATTGAGGTCCTGCCCGAAGGGTTCAATCAGCCCCTGGGTGAACGGGCCAAGTCTCTGTCCGGCGGGCAGAAACAGCGCCTGTCGATTGCGCGGGCTCTGGTGAGGGATGCGCCGATCCTGCTGCTGGATGAAGCGACCAGTGCGCTCGATGCCGAAAATGAGCGGCTGGTGCAGGCGGCGCTGAATGAGGCCATGACGACGCGGACCACTCTGGTGATTGCCCACCGCTTAGCGACCGTGCTTAAGGCCGACCGGATCGTGGTCATGGATGGCGGCAAGGTCGTTGAAAGCGGCACCCATGACGAACTGGTCGCCCGCGGCGGGCTTTATGCGCGACTGGCGGAATTGCAGTTCAATACGCCGTAGAATCTCCTCCCCATCAAAGATGGGGAGGTGGATTTTGGCGTTAGCCAAAAGACGGAGGGGTACCTTTGTGACGTGCTGTACCCCTCCGTCAGCTTCGCGGTGCTCGCTGCCACCTCCCCACTGCGTAGGGAGGAGAGGCTGCATTATACCTCCCCATGCGCGCTCAAGCAGCGCAGCGGTAGCGCACTAAAGTGTGTTGGGGGAGTATAAGAAACTAACCCCCGAACTTATTCGTCGGTAAGCCCTTATGACCGCGCAGAAGGGACGGGGGTACCTCGAACAGGGCACCGGCCACGGCCTTGTCCGGCGCACCGTCGGGCAGGAATTGCGCTGCGGAACTGATGTACAGGTGATCCAGCTTATCGCCGCCAAAGGTCAGGCTGGTGATCTGGCTGGCGGGCAGTTTGACCTGAAAATCAAGCTTGCCATCCGGGAAAAAGCGGCTGATGCGCCCGCCGCCATAGTGGGCGATCCACACCCCGCCGTTGATGTCTGTGACCATGCCGTCCGGCCCACCCCAGCCGTCGGCTTCATGGGCTTTGAAATCGGAAAACACCTGCTTGTTGGACAGGCTGCCGTCAGTGGCCACGTCAAAGACATAGACCACCTTGTCGAACGACTCGACGTGCCACAGCCGCTTCAAATCGGGACTGAAGGTCGGGCCGTTGGTGCATAGGTACGGCCCGTCAACCTTGGTGGCTTTCAGATCGGTGTCGACGCGGTAAAAGGCCCCGACTTTTTCCGACCACGGCAGGTGCATGGTGCCGGTCCACAGGCGGCCCTTGGCATCGACCTTACCGTCATTGAGGCGGGTATCAGTGCGGTCTTCGGGTTTGATCAGCAGGGTAAAGGCCGAAGTCTTTTCATCAAACGCATAAACCCCGTCACTGAGGCCCGCGATCATGCCGCCCGATTTGCGTTCGGCCAGATAACAGACGGGTTTCGGCGCATCCCATGTCTGCAAGGCTTTGGTTTTCAGGTTCAGCGCATAGATTTTCTGGGCGGCGATGTTGACCCAGAAGATGCGACCGGTATCGGCTGACCATAACGGCCCTTCGCCGAGCAGATCGCCCGCCCCGCCCAATATGCGGATACCACTATCGGCAAGGGCAGGGAGCGGAACTGTGGCCACTCCCATGCCTAAAGCCAGTTTCAGGCCGGATCGACGTGTAATCATAATAGCGCTTCCCGTAGACATTTCTTTTTATGTTAGCGCTACATTGGCCAGCGCAACACGCAAAATGTCAAGCGGGATGCGCTTTCGTTATGGCGCGCATCTGTATCCCAAAACCGCGTTACACTTTTGGGGATGCGCTTATGCGCCGATTTTAAGCTTATCCAGCAGTTGAGGGTACAGATCGAGGTTTGTGGCCAGCAATTCACCGGTTTTCATCGGCGATTCGTCGTTCTCAATTGAGGTGACCTTACCGCCAGCTTCCGCCACCAGCAACAGCCCGGCGGCCATGTCCCACGGCTTCAGGCCGCGTTCCCAGTAGCCGTCATACTGACCCGCAGCGACCATAGCCAGATCGAGCGAGCAGGCGCCCATACGGCGGATGCCGGCGGTACGCTGCATGATCTGGTGCAGTTCTTTCAGGGCCTGGGTATGACCGGCCTTACCTATGAACGGCAGGCCGGTGGCAATGACGGTTTCGTCCAGTTGCTTACGCGACGAGACGCGCAGGCGGCGGTCGTTATGGTAGGCACCCTTGCCCTTTTCGGCCCAGTACAGGTCGTTGGTGATCGGGTTAAAGGTCACCCCGGCAACGATCTCACTGTTACGTTCCAGTGCGACCGTGCAGGCAAAGTGCGGGATGCCGTGCATGAAGTTGGTGGTGCCGTCAATCGGATCGACAATCCAGGTGTGGGACTTGTCGGTGCCTTCGATCAGGCCCTGTTCTTCACCCAGAAAGCCGTAGCCGGGGCGCACGCGGGTCAGTTCTTCAAACAGAGCGGCTTCGACGCGCTTATCGGCGGCGGTGACGAAATCGCCGGGGCCTTTGCGTGAGACCTGAAGTTCGGTCACTTCGCCGAAATCGCGCGAAATGCCCTTCAGCGACTTACGGACCGAAGCGACCATGACCTGGATGAGGGAGGATTGCAGGATCATGTGAAATTCCTTTTATTCTCCGCCCCCGTTTTTACGGGGGAGGGGGACCGCGAAGCGGTGGAGGGGGCAAACCAGCGCCGTGGATGCCCCCTCCGTCATTTTCGCAGGCTCAATGACACCTCCCCCGCAGGCAGGGGAGGAGAATGGGTTTTTAATCGGCTCTTTTCATATATTCGCCGTTTTCGGTGGCAACCACGATGCGTTCACCCACGCCCATGAACGGCGGGATCATGACGCGCATACCGTTGGAGGCCTTGGCGGGCTTATAGGACGAGGATGCTGTCTGGCCCTTGATAGTCGGCTCGGTTTCCACGACCTCGAGGATCACGGTGTCGGGCAAGGTGATCGAGATCGGACGCTCATCGTGGAATTCCAAAATCACGACCATGCCATCATGCAGGTACTGGATCTGGTCTTCGCCGACCCAATCCTTATGCAGGCTGATTTGCTCGTAGTTTTCCTGATCCATGAACACCAGCATGTCGCCGTCTTCAAACAGGTAGAGGTGATCTTTCTGCTCAAG
Organism: Asticcacaulis machinosus; assembly: GCF_028550435.1. Lineage (GTDB taxonomy): Bacteria > Pseudomonadota > Alphaproteobacteria > Caulobacterales > Caulobacteraceae > Asticcacaulis > Asticcacaulis machinosus. Next base: position 215,412 of record NZ_JAQQKV010000003.1, read on the forward strand.
CGTAACGCGATCGACCGTATCTTCTGAGCGCAGACGCTCATTCAGCTTGGTGCCGGTGATCAGGTTCTTCAGCTCGACCTGAGCAAAGGCGCCGCCCTTGCCGGGTTTTACGTGGGCGGTCTTCACGACGGTCCACAGACCGCCCTGATATTCCAGAACCATACCGGGTTTGATGGTGTTCGCATTAATTTTGGGCATGAGATACGACTTGTCAAAGAAAGCGCCGCGCACCACGCGCAGCCGAAAAAAGCTTGCGCGCGTTACTACGCGCAAAGGGCCTCAAAGGCAAGGGGGCGATCCTTTCGGTTCGCGTGAGCCGGGAAAGGGCTATTTATGGATACGCAATAGTTTAGCTTTATGACGAAGTGAGCTGTGCGGCCTTCTCCTCTCCCCGCTTGCGGGGAGAGGGTCGGGTGAGGGGCCTGACCGCTACGTCAAACGCGCCGGATATCGGTTTTGCCCCTCATCCGGTCCGCCATCTGCGATGTCAGACCACCTTCTCCCCGCGGGCGGGGAGAAGGGTATTAGAGATAATATATTGTGCTCCAAACGACGGCGCATAAGGAGTTGATAATGAGGCTTAGGCTGGGCGGTTTGATAGTGTGGGGGCTTATCCTTACCGCCTGTTCACGCCAGCCTGAGCCCGAAGACCTAGGGCCCGGCGCGGTGGCTGAGCGCGCCATAAGTGAAGCGGCGGCCTCAGCAGGGGTATCCGAGAGCAATATCCTCAACTGCACCGTGCCGGTGTCCAAAGACTTAAACGCCAAGGCCCTGACCGAAATCTATCGTGGGCAGGCGCGGATTAACGTCATTCGCGGCCTTGAGGGCGAGGTGTCGCGCACCGTGGTTTTGTACCCCAAGATGCCGCAACGTCGCATCGAGGTGCTGTTCTGGGATACGGCCATGACGCAGGTGTCAGATGCGTCTCTGACACCTACGGCGACGGATTGGGTCGGGCCGGGTGGTGTGCGTCTGGGGACAACATTGAAAGAGGTGGAGGCCGCCAATGGCAAGCCGTTTGTGCTGATGGGCTTTGGCTGGGAGGCGGGCGGCACTGTGGTCGATTTCAGAGGGGGGGCGCTGGCGCACCTTGATGGCTGCGCGCTGAAACTCAGGTTTGCCGTACCGGATAAGGCCGCCTTGCCCGAAGCTTTGCGCGGCGATCACCCGTTGCGCAGTGATGATCCTGCGTTTGAGGGCGTGGCTCCGGCGGTGTCAGAACTGCGCTTAACCTGGCCGCAAGGGGCTGAGTAGGCGCCTAAGCCAGCGCCGCCGTCAGAGCCTTGATACCGGCGACGGGGCCGCCCGCGTGGTTCCATACGGCGCCAGAGACGGCAATAAAGTCGGCACCGGCGGCGTAGATTTCGGCGGCTGTTTCGGCCGTGATCCCGCCTATGGCGACGCACGGGATTTCCATGCTTTCCTGCCAGATGCTTAGGGTTTCAAGTTCGGCCATATGAAGAACGTCCTTGGTCGAGGTCGGATAAAACGCGCCAAACGCCACATAGTCCGCGCCGTTTTCCGCCGCTTCCATCGCCAGATGCCGGCTATTGTGGCAGGTGATGCCGATCATAGCCTCCGGCCCCAAAATCTTACGCGCTTCTTTCAGCGACATATCGCTCTGGCCCAGATGCACGCCGTCCAGTTTCAGTGATTTCACCAACGGCACACGGTCATTCATGATCACGGCGACGCCATGTTTGTGAGCGATTGGCGTTATGGCCTTTGAGACATCCACAATCTCATAATCGGTGACGTCTTTCAGTCGGATTTGCAGGGCCGCTATGGGGGCCGCCTCAAGCACGGCCTCAAGGTCACGGGCGAACGCGCCAAGGTCAGCGATCTTCGGCGGCGTGATCAGATAGATCTGGCAGGGTGTTCGGGGGGGCGCTGATTTCTGGGCTGATTTCTGGGCTGATTTCTGGGTCATGACGTGTCCGATGACATATTTTTTAATAAGCGGCAAACGGTTAAAATAACAATGAAACCGCCTTTTACGGTGTCATAGGGCGGGTGAGCGTAGAATAACCACTTCATTAGATTGAGGTTTGCTACGCATTTGCACGAATCTTTGCAACGCATTCGCATAAATCTTGCGAATGGCTCTGATGTGCGCTATATGAGACTTGTTCGCATAGTCATGTGCTTAAAAACGGCTGTAAGGTTCCCTCGTGTACGTTTGTAATTGTAACGCAATTCGCGAAAGAGATGCCAAATCTGCGATTTTATCGGGGGCATCCACCCCGAAAGCTGTTTTTGACCATTGCCAGACCCGCGCCCAATGCGCCAAATGTGTCTGCGACATTCGCCAGATGATTGCCGAGCAGCAGTCGGTCATGGCGATCGCCGCAGAGTAGGCGCGCACCCGTTCATTGCTGCGCCTTTGACATTTATGCGAAAGGCGCCGCTATGAAGGGCAATCCCGACATCATCAAATTGCTGAACAAGGTTCTGACCAACGAACTGACGGCGATCAATCAATATTTCCTCCATGCGCGGATGCTGGAAAACTGGGGCCTTACGCACCTCGGCCGGATCGTCTACCAAGAATCGATCGAAGAGATGAAGCATGCCGACATGCTCATCAAGCGGGTCTTTTTCCTTGAGGGTCTGCCGAACCTTCAGGATCTGAATAAGCTGCGTATCGGTGAGACGATCACCGAATGTCTTGAGGCCGATCTGTCGGTTGAGGTGCGCGGTCATCTTGATCTGGTCGCCGGGGTTAAATACTGCGAAGACCATGCAGATTACGTCAGCCGTGAACTGCTGAAAAAGATCCTGTCCGATACCGAGCATCACATCGATTGGCTGGAGACCCAGCTTAGCCTGATCAAGATGATGGGCGAGGCTAATTATCTGCAAAGCGCGATGAAGGAAATCGAGTCCGGCGAGGGCTAGTTTCTACTCCTCCTCCCCATTTCTATGGGGAGGTGTCGAGTTTACGAGACGGAGGGGTATCTTGAAAAAGGCCCCCTCCGTCTTTTTAGCTTCGCTAAAAATCCACCTCCCCCGCCATAGGCAGGGGAGTGTGATTGTTTTTGTGATGCCCGCATAAGTAGCGAAAATTTATCAAAAATTTCGCGTTTTCATCTTTGACTTTTGAATTCTGCCCCTTAACCTGTTGCCATCAGCAAAAGGCTGTTGAGAGCGCGTCCCAAAAAGTGCCAAAAAATCTTTCTGGGGTTTTTGGATAAGATGCGCGAAAAAACAAAGCGTAAGCGTGGAAAAGGTTTAATCTCTCAAAGATGGTATCCTTAACCAAAAGAGACTTTATCGGCATAGGTATTGCCGGCGCGGTGCTGACGGGTTCGACCTTTGGCATCTATTCGTGCGTCAACCGCAAGAAAACGCCGCCGCCGCCGGACGGTGAGCCGGTGGCCGCCGGTGAAGAAGGCACGCTGGAATGGGCTGTCGCCGGAGGCTGGCGCAATCCGCTTAACAAAGCCCGCGATCCGTTCCGTCATCCCCTTGAAACGCTTAAATTTTTTGGCGTTAAGCCCGGCGATACCATCATCGATGTCTGGCCCGGTGCGGGCTATATGACCGAAATTCTGGCCCCCTATCTGGCGCGCGGTAAGGGCAAATATATCGCCGCCCTGTTTGAAAACAGCACCCCCGCCGAAGAGGCTTCTGAAGTCGCAGAAACGGATGCGGCGACCTCCAGTCAGGCGGTGGTCTCACTGGGCGAACAATATACCCAGCATTTCGGTGACAACAAAAAGCTGTTCGGAGAAATTGGGATCACCGAATTTGGCCCGAACAGTACGGCGCTGGCACCCGCAGGCACCGCCGATGTGGTGCTGTTTTTCCTGAATATACATGACTGGATGGCGGCGGGGATAGCCGAGAAAGCCTTTGCCGATGCGTTTGCGGCCCTGAAATCCGGGGGTGTGCTGGCGGTCGAGCAGCACCGCGCCGATATTGGCAACGTGCAGGATCCGGCGGCCACTTCCGGCTATGTGCAGGAACCCTTCGTCAAGCAACTGGCGAGCGAGGCCGGTTTCACCTTCGTTGAGGCCAGTGAAATCAACGCCAACCCGAAAGATTCCAAGGATCATCCCTTTGGCGTGTGGACCTTGCCGCCTCAACGCTTGACAGCGAAGCGCGGAGAGCCTTCTAATCCTGACTTCGACGGGGCGCTCTATGAATCAATCGGAGAAAGCGACCGTATGACCCTGAAATTCAGGAAGCCTTAGAATACGGCTTCCGCAGACGAGATAACTTACGTGAGCCGCATAGCTGCCCTTTCGACCCAAGCGCCTTTGATGTCCATACCGGAGGCGATGTGCCCGCCGGGCGGGGCCGGTGAATGGTACCGTGGCGCCGGTGGCCTGCGCTTAAGACTGGGCTATTGGGTGCCGACGGGCGGAGCGGCGGCGCAAGGTGAGCCGCGTGGCACGGTCTTCATCAGTCCAGGCCGCGGTGAACCGATTGAAAAATATTATGAAACCGTGCGCGATATTCTGGCACGCAATTTCTGCGTGGTGGTCCATGACTGGCGGGGCCAGGGGCTGTCGGCGCGGCTGTTGCCTGAGCGGCTGAAATGCCATGCCCGTTCGGCTGATGAATTTCTGGATGATTTTCAGCGATTGCTGGACGGGTTTGAAGACCGTGCCCCTAAGCCGTGGATCGTGATCGGCCATTCGATGGGGGCAGCGCTCAATCTGGCGACCCTGGTTAAGGGTGATGAGCGCATTGCGGGCGCACTGTTGTCCAATCCGATGCTGAGGGTCAAGACGGGTAAGCATACCCTGTGGTCGGTGACGTTTCAGTGCGATTGGAAGGTCAATCACGGGCAGACAACGGAGTATGTGCCTGATTTATTTGATGATCCGTTTGAACATACGTTTGAGAACGATGCCCTGACCCATGACCGCCGGCGCTATGACATCTGGCAGGAGCAATTGTTTGCCTGCCCGCATCTGGCGGTCGGGACGCCGACCTGGGGGTGGCTGTCGTTTTGTCTTAAAGTTGGTGAGGCCCTGATCAAGGACAAACAAAAGCTGCTGAAAAAGGTCATGACCCCGATCACGGTGGTCTGCTCCGGCGAAGACAGCATCATCATGAAGGCCCCAAGCAAGGCCTTTGCCAAGCGTTTGACCAAAGGCAAATATGTCGAGGTCGCCGGATCGGATCATGAAATCCTGATCGAGATCGATGATTTCCGCGATCAGTTTTTCAATGAGTTCGATGCGCTGGCCGACATCGCCGCCCCCCGCGACGGGCCGGTCTCGGATGAGCTTGAGGCGGAGTTCGATGGCCCGATCACCGCAAGGGGCCGCGCTCAAGAAGCCAAGCGTTAGCGCACTTAAAGGGACGACCCGTGCCGTGGCAGGGCGCGTAGCGTCATGACGGAGGGTGTTTTTGGTAGAAAGAGCCCCCACCACCATTTCGCTATCGCTCATGGTCCCCCTCCCCAGTAAACTGGGGAGGTATAAATGTGGGTGACTTTTCTTATACTCCCCCGGTGTGCCGGGGGAGGTGGATGGCCGAAGGCCAGACGGTGGGGGGCGTCTTCGCCTTAGCTGCTATCAGGGCGCTCCGTCGGTCGCCAGTGCTGAACTGGAGCGGTCAGCGGGTCTACGGTATCAATAAACCGGGCTAGAGAAGGTTCAGCTTTGTAGGGCGGCACCCAATCGGGGTTCAGCCCGTTTACCCGTTCGTCCTCAAGCTCATCAGCAAAATGTTGCAAATCCTCATGCTGGTGCAAGGCCTTGAGCGAGGATTTCAGCGCCGGAGGGCAGGCCGGTTTAGGCGCGGGCGCAGGTGGTGTTACAGGCGTGGCGGCCCTGGCTTCACGGGCCTCACTTTCAAGGCGCATGCGGGTGATCTTGGCCGCCCATTCGGCGCGGCTTTTGGCGACATCGGCCTCAATCTCTGCTTCTGTGCGTGGTTTGGGGTTGGCCCGCTCCGTGCGCTCAGCAGTATCGACACGGTTATAGAGCCGCTCAATCAGCAAACCGGTGCGCATCCCGCGCTCAACCTCTGCCACCTCCTGCGGCGGGGCCATGTCTTCAAGATGATCCAGCATCCGGTCGGCAAAGGCGCGCAGCTTCGCCCGTCGCTCTTCGGGCGTATAGCGTTCAGCCGTGCGTGTACCGGTTTCCATCCCTTAAGCATGGGGGAAATGCGAGGAGAGGGGATAAGTTGTCTTTCTCCTCCCTGTGCTTGCGCTCAAGCAGCGAACGGGGCCGCCCGTGCGGCGGTAGCGCGCTAAAAGGCATGGGGAGGTGGCGCGGCGAAGTCCGCGACGGAGGGGGATAGCTCAGGGTTTAGTTACCCGCTCAATCGCCAGCCGGTAAACCCCATCCGCCATTTCATTAGCGTCTGTCATGACCTGAACCGAGGGGATACGATAGGTGTGAATGCCCTGATCGGCCAGCCATTGATCGCGTTTAATATCGCGGATTTGGTGATCATCCAAAGTGTGGTGAGCGCCATCGACTTCGATGGCGAGTTTGGCGACGGAACAATAAAAATCAAGCACATACGGGCCGATAGGGTGTTGTCGGCGGAACACCAGATTACCCTCAGCTCGTGAGCGCAAGCGTGCCCATAACCGCACTTCCGGCGGCGACATTTCGCGCCGGAACCTTTTGGCGAACTGGTGTTTTCGTGGGGACTTCATGGCCGTGAGCGTAGCGTGAGGCGGGCTATTGCGCAAAGTTTAGCGGATCAGACGGTATATGGCAAACCGGGGCGGCTTCTCCTCCCTACGCTTGCGTGGGGAGGAGGCGCGGCGCAGGCATAGCCAACGGCACCGGCTTTAAAGTGTTACCATGACTAAGAACCGCTATTGTACGCCAAGGCGGCGCTATCCCCCTCCGTCATTTCGCTGCGCTCAATGCCACCTCCCCATCTTCGCCAACGCTCGATAGGGAGGAGGGAGTTAGCCGATAAATTTGAAATTCACTTTTGAGCCTTCGGGCAAATCTTTGGTTTGAATATATATGTCGGCCAGAAATGAATAATGCACGGATAAGTCAGTAGGTTCAATGTTGTCTACTTCGTAAAGCCCCCCTAGAAGCGGTGGTATTTTGAAGCTGTAACACTCGTTGTTTTTCAAAGTCATTCCAGAGGCGACGCAAGCATTGGTCAATGACATCAAAAGCCAATTGTCGGCGGTCTCGTCATTGCCGATTTGCGTGATAAAATCTTCGCGATTAGTTGCAAGCTGAGTGGCGGAGCCTCCGCCGATATCAAGCATGTGGATTGAACCGTCGTCAAAGGTTGCAAATACATCGCCGAACCTATTGACCATCCATACCGTGAAATCTGAAGGTAGTGGCGGGACCCAATCGGCTAATAAAACCGCCCAGTCTTTTCCAGATTGGTCAATTAGATAGTCGTGGATATTGACCATGAAATACTACCATAGCTGAATTTCCGGGTGCAGGGGCCGTGCCCCTGCTAACGCGATGACTTCTTCATCAGGAACATGGCGGCATCCGCTTCGGACACCCAGGCTTCGGCGGTTTTCTGGCCGGAGAAGGCGCGCACGCCGAACGATCCGCCGACTTTTAGAAACAGGTTCTTGTGCGGGAAGGTGGCGATATTCAGTTCGGCCTCAAGCTTCATGGCCTTGACCTTGGCGGAGGCCAGATCGGCATGGCGCAGCAGGATGGCAAATTCATCTCCGCCTAAGCGCCCGATGCTGTCGCCTTCGCGGGTATTGGCGATGAGCAGGTCGGCCACATGGATCAGGGCTTGATCACCGGCGGCGTGGCCATAGGTGTCGTTGATGAACTTAAACCCATCCAGATCGAGAAACACCAGACAGGCCTGCTGATCATAGCGGCGGCAGTCGGCCATAGCGCGGTGGACTTCGCGCAGGAAGGCGCGGCGGTTCAGCGTTGGCGTCAGCACATCTGAGTCGGCCAGGTTCTCGGTCTGGGCGAGGCGATCCTGTAATATTTTCACGCCGGCCTTAAGGTCGCGGTTCTGTCGCGTCAGGGTCTCGATCAGGCGCTTGGCCTCATCGGGCCAATGGTCGCGGGAAGACGTTTCGGGCGTGGGTTTGGCGGGCTTGGGTGCGGTCGGGGTGATCTTGACGGTGCTTGCGGGGGCAACCGGCTTGGGTGCATTGGAATTGGCCGCGGGCTGCGGGGCGATCTGCATTTCCTCGAAATAGGATTGCAGCAGGCTTTGCATCGAGGCCGTCGAGGCAAACACGCTTTGGGGTTCCGCCGGTGTGACCTCCGCAGAGCCTTGACCAGCGCCTGAACTTTCGTGCGCGGTTTTATGATGCGTGGGGTCTAAACCCATAGACGATACTCTTTGGCGGGGATGGAGAGGATAAGCGGGCCCTGTGCCGACATCTAGCCGGTAATTGCGCCAACTATACCGCATCGCAATGAAATTGGGACAAGATTCTTTGGTTAAGAGAACAGGTTTTTGATGCCCGTTTTGTGGCCGGGGATAAGTCGGATTTGTAACTGAAATCAGCGCTTGATACGGGGGCGTTTCTCCCTATACTCCGCGCCTTTCCAAAAATGCCGTTTAAGGACACCGCCGCACATGGCTACATCGCCGCAAGTCGCAATCATAATGGGGTCCCGCTCGGACTGGCCGGTCATGAAGCACGCCGCCGATATGCTTGAGGCGCTGGGCGTCGCCTATGAGGCGAAGGTGGTGTCTGCGCATCGCACGCCGGAGCGGATGGTCGAATTTGCCAAGGGCGCGAAAGCGGCCGGTTTCAAGGTGATTATCGCCGGTGCCGGTGGGGCCGCACATTTGCCGGGTATGACCGCATCGCTGACCCCGCTGCCGGTGCTTGGGGTGCCGGTGCCGGTGCGGGACGGCCTGAAGGGGATCGATTCGCTGCTGTCGATCGTGCAGATGCCGGGGGGCGTGCCGGTCGGCACCTTGGCGGTCGGTGAGGCGGGGGCTAAGAACGCCGGGCTTTTGGCGGCGCAGATTCTGGCGCTGAATGATGCGGATTTGGCCGCGCGGGTCGAGGCCTTGCGTCAGGCGCAGACGGACGGCGTTCCTGAGAGTGTAGAAGATTAATGCGCCACGATAAATCTCTCCCGCTTGGGGCAAAGATCGGTATTTTAGGTGATGGCCAACTGGGGCGGATGCTGTCTCAGGCGGCGTCACGGCTGGGGTTCAAGGTCGTGGTGTTTGGGCCTGACGCCGAATCGCCCGCGGCCAGTGTGTCGGCCTTATCAAAAGTGGCGCGCTATACCGACCTTGAGGCGCTCGATAAATTTGCCGCCCAATGTGATGTCGTCACCTTTGAGTTCGAGAATATTCCGGTGGCCTCATTGGAGCATTTGCTGGCCGGTGGCGCGCGGGTGGCCCCCAATTCAAAGGCACTTGGCATCACGCAGGACCGCGTCAGTGAGAAAAGCTTTGCCCGTTCGGTCGGTATTCGCACGGTTGATTTCCATGAGGTGAATTCGGTCGATGATCTGCGCGCTGGTGTTGAGCGCCTTGGGGTGCCGTCGCTGCTGAAGACCCGCCGCGAAGGCTATGACGGCAAGGGGCAGGTGTGGATCAGGGATGTTGCCGATATCGAGGCGGCCTATGCAAGCCTTGGCGGGCGGGCCGCGATCCTTGAGGCCAAGGCCGATTTCGTACGTGAGGTTTCCGTGATTGCGGCGCGCGGCTTTGATGGTGAGGTCAAGACCTATCCCATCGGTGAAAATCACCATGTCGGCGGGATTTTATCGACGACCTTGGCCCCCGCCTATGTGTCGGAATCCCTGCGCGCCAATGCGGTGGAGATTGCCACCCGCGTATTGGAAGGTCTTGATTATGTGGGCGTTTTAGGCGTCGAATTGTTTGTATTGAGTGATGACAGTCTTTTGCTTAATGAAATCGCCCCGCGGGTTCACAATACGGGCCACTGGACGCAGGATGGCTGTCTGTGTGATCAGTTTGAGCAGCATATCCGTGCCGTCGCCGGTTGGCCGCTCGGTGACACTGAGGCCCGCTTCCAGATTGAAATGACCAATCTTCTGGGGCCGGACGTGCTGGCGTGGGAAAGCTTATCCGCCGAAGCCGGGGCGCGACTTTATGTCTACGGCAAGGATGAGCCGCGCGAAGGCCGCAAGATGGGCCATATCAACCGGATCAAGGGCAGAGTGTAGCCCTTAAGAACTCCCCCTGATGCAGGGGGAGCTTCTCATTGATCATATTGATCAATGAGAAGAGGGGGGTAAACACTTTCCCGCATAAAATCTTTGGAGCACCGAATTTACCCCCTCTGAATTTCGAGGTGCAACCTCAAAATTCAGCTCCCCCTCCAAGAGGGGGAGTTCTTAAGCGGCGTCTGTCTTCGCCTTACCGAACCGCAGGGCGCCGAGTTTTCCGGCCAGATCCAGCAAAGTCTGTTCGGGGTGGAAGTTCGATTTGGCTTTGAATTTTTCATAGGCCATGACCGCGTCGATATTACGGGCGATCTGATCATCCTGGGCGGCCTTGCCCTGCGCCAGACGGGTCATCAGGGCCGTAGACAGAATCCCTGATACGATCAGCCGCTTGGAGTAGTGGTTTTCATCCAGCGCCTGATCTCCGGCCTTGCGCCAGATGAGGTCGGCACTATCCCACACCAGCGACTTCAACAGCCCCAGATGCTGCGGCAGCATCAGATAGCCAAACAGGCGATGAGTGACCGATTCCTCAGCCACGGCCTGATCCAGCCGCGCGGTCAGAAGGAACGAAATTTTCTCGCGCACTTTCATCATGCTCATGTCGGTCGCCTGAACCACAGTCAGCCACGCGGCATCATGGCCGCGCCACAGGACGGCGGCGATATCGCGCGGGCCATTGGGGCAGATCAGGTCGGTTTCAGCCGTACTGAGGCCGATATAGGCGGCGGCGCGGCGCAAACTTAAAGAATTGAGGCCCAGATCCGGCATCAATTTCGCGGTGGCGGCGGCCAGGTCAGCTTCGAGGGCTTTGAGGGGGGAGGTCGTCATGGCCCCAAAGATACCCCCAAACCCCCGTCGCGCCAAGGGATTGGTGAATAGGTGCGGCATTATGGCAAATTTCGCGCACAATGCGTTTTTCTTATGCCGTACCTGCTAGACTCCTTAAGTATGTTGATGTATGAGCACTCCCCTACGTGCCCGCAGACCGGTGTTTGCGGGTTTTCAAATTTTTCATTGACCTAGGTTGCAATCGCTTCATTCAGAGGGGCCGGTCGTAACCGGTCGCCGATCAGGGGTTAAGCCCTTCGGCATCAAGCAAGAATGGAGAGATTCCTCTGGTTCAGATTTTTGTCCGTGACAACAACGTCGATCAGGCCCTGAAAGCCCTCAAGAAGAAGATGCAGCGCGAAGGTTCCTTCCGCGAAATGAAGCGTCACGTACACTATGAGAAGCCCTCCGAAAAGCGCGCCCGTCAGCAGGCTGAAGCCGTGCGTCGCGCCCGTAAGCTGGCCCGCAAGCGCATTCAGCGCGAAGGTGGCGCACCGACCCCGACCCGCGCCCGCGCCTAATACACACTGTCTATTGCAGAGATAAAAGCGTTGTGATCATTTGGGTCGCAACGCTTTTTCTTTGATGTGAGCCTGAAATGTCCAACGACGCCCCTGATTCCATTCCTGAGCCCGGTGAGTTCGAACTGGCCATCCGCTCGATCGCCATGCCGTCCGATACCAATCCGGCTGGCGATATTTTCGGCGGCTGGCTGATGTCGCAGATGGACCTGGCGGCGGGCAATGTCGCGGGGCGTCGCGCGCGCGGCCGGTGCGCCACCGTGGCGGTTGACCGGATCGTGTTTCTGACGCCGGTGCATGTCGGGGATGAGGTGACGGTCTATGCCCGTCTGATTTCCACCGGCCGCACGTCGATGAAGTTCGAGGTCGAGGCCTATCGCCGCTCCCGCGACGGCGATGAGCGCATTAAGGTGACCGAAGCGGTCTTTACATTTGTGGCCATTGATTCCGGCGGGCGCCCGCGGCCATTGCCGCATCACTGATTAAGTCCCTCGCCGGGCGGTAGCTTCCGCTACCTTGGCCGCGCCGCAATGGCGGCTTGTTTAAGTCCCTCGCCGGGCGGTGGCTCCGCCACCTTGGCCGCGCCGCGGGTGGCGGCTTGTTTTAAGTCCCTCGTCGGGCGGTGGACTCACGCTGCCCCGGATCAACTTCCCCATGTGGTAAACAAACAATTGACCTCAACCTAAAGCCCTGACATCTTGCCGATACATGAATGTGCCCAAAATAGGGCGCGTCTAAAACAGGCGCAGTGAAACGGTTCGTGGGGGTGATTGGCGTATGGCACAGACAAGTTTTAGCAATGTGATGCGGCGCTGGCTGCTGGAGTGGGATGAGGAAAAGACCCGTCGCGCTCTGGTGAGTACGCTGGCTGTTTTGCTCGGTCTGCTTTTGGGTATGGTGCTTCAGACCATTTTCAAGGAAGTGGGCGATTATCTGTTTCCGCCGCCACCGCTGCTGGACATGGTCACCCCCGAAGAGCGGCTGGAGCTGATGAGCACTATCCCATCGGCGGCCTTTGTCATCACGCTGGTATCGTGGGCAGTTGGGGCCTTGTTTGGGGCCTATGTAGCGGTTCGGGTCGCCAAGACGGGGCAATATCCCGGCTGGATCGTCGGTATATTGCTGTTCGCCGGTGATCTGATCATCATGATCACTACGCCCCATCCGATGTGGTTCAATCTGATCAGCGTGCCGCTGGTGGCCGTGTCAGCCTTTGTCGGCGCCTGGCTGGGCTACCTCGTCCTGCATCAGCAGTATGTCCGCGCCCAGCGCCGCGCCGCCGCCCGTCAGGAAGTGGCGTAAAACCTACTTAAGATTATCGATTTCGATGCGCTGAGGCACACGCTCAAAATTCAGCGTCACGGCGCCCGGATGATCTGACGGGTAGAAATAGGGCGTACCCGCCGGGTATTCGCCTTTGGTCGTCATGGGTAATGTTTTCACCTGACCGTTAGACAGGGTAACTGTGCCCTTACCGGCGCCCGCAAAGAACACCCGATCCGGCAGGGTAATCAGCAGGGCGGCGGGACCGGCGGCCTTTTTGCCGACGGTCTGGGTTTGATTGACGGCCTTGGTCATGTCGGCGGCCGACAGGGTGCGGGCAGGGGCTTGCGTCGAATAGACCTTCAGCTTCATGGCCAGAGAGACATTGTTTGGGCCGGTCGCCACCACAACCGCATTGCGATTTAGCTGCGCCAGTGTCGGCAGCGGCGTGATGCGGTTGTCGGGGCCAAGGGTCAGCTTGGTGACGTTGGCACCGTCCTTAAGCTTGAAATCGAGCGAACTTACCGGCACATGCTTGATGCGCACCACATAGGCCAGTTGAATCTGGTCGCGGGCCGAGGCGGGTTGGCTCAGAAAGCCTTTGAGCAGCGGAAACAGGCGCGAGGCGGCGACTTCCTTGGTCTCAATCTGACCGACGGGGGCTGCGTCTGCGATGACCGGCGAAAAGGCGACACCCAGAGCCGTCAGACCAAACATGGCGGCGGCCAGAAATGAAGTCTGGGGTCGGGTGGCGGTTTTCGTGTGCATCATCGTTTCCATGGTTCGTCTTTACAGGCGTCATATGACCATAGTTGGGCTGAATGGAAGATGAACCCCTAAAATCAGCTATTTTTGTCTTTCATCGCTTCATAACCCCAGCGGATCAAGGTCCGCAGCCGGTCGGTATCCACATCCTTCAAGGATTTGATGTAAAGGCACGATACGCTGGTCTTACATTTGCCTAAGCCGTCCATAAGGTCGGGGCGCTCGGCAAAGCCCGGCATGATGTAGAGCGTCAGATTGGCGGATCGTGGCGAAAAACCTGTCAGTGGCCAGTCGGCAGGCTTTTTCGGGTTTTTGGTATCGGTGTAGCGGCCAAAGCCTATGATAGATGTCCCCCACATGACCGGTGCTTCGCCGGTCACTTCGGAAAACAGGGTGAGCAGGGCCTCAGCGTCGGCGCGTTTTTTCGGGTCGGGAATGCTGGCGACAAAAGCTGCCGGATCGGCATCGGTGGGTTGGGTTTTGGGTTCGGCCATGATCAGTCCTTTGAGGCGGCTGCTCCGCCGCCCCAAATGGACAGCCCGAGCAAAAACCCGAAATCGTACCAGCGCCCGACATTGGGGACGGCGTACATGCGGATGTCATCGTTAAACAGGCTGATGACAAAGCTGATCGGGGCGATCAGGCCGTGCCACAGCCCCATCCAGAAGGCCGGAGCGCCCGGTGTGCCTGCGGGTTGATGGGCCATGCAGGCGCTTAAGGCCAATGCGGCGACCAGCGTCGCGCCGAAAGTGAGTAACCGTGTGGATTTCGTCATACGCCCCTCCCGTGCGGGTGAGGATAGCGCGGACAGTGTGAAATAAAAAGAGCAGACCTTTCGGTCTGCTCTCAGTTCCGGTTCGCAGGGACTCTGTTCCTGCTACAGCGCCTTCACGATGCCTTCGACCATTTTCTTCGCGTCGGCAAACAGCATCCCCGCTGATGCGAAGCGCTACAAAGCTTTGACAATCCCCTCAACCATCTTCTTCGCGTCGGCAAACAGCATCCCCGCTGATGCGAAGCGCTACAAAGCTTTGACAATCCCCTCAACCATCTTCTTCGCATCAGCAAACAGCATCATGGTGTTGTCGCGGAAGAACAGTTCGTTCTCCACGCCCGCATAGCCTGAGGACATGCCGCGCTTGACGAACAGGACGGTGCCAGCCTTTTCGACATCAAGGATCGGCATACCGAAGATGGCCGAGGTCGGGTCGGTCTTGGCCGCCGGATTGGTCACGTCATTGGCCCCGATGACGAAGGCGACGTCGGCGGTGGCGAACTCCGAATTGATGTCTTCAAGCTCGAACACCTCATCATAGGGCACGTTGGCTTCGGCCAGCAGCACGTTCATGTGGCCGGGCATACGGCCGGCGACCGGGTGGATGGCGTATTTGACCTCGACCCCTTCTTCTTTGAGTTTGTCGGCCATTTCGCGCAAAGTGTGCTGGGCCTGAGCGACCGCCATGCCATAGCCGGGGACGATGATGACCTTTGAGGCGTTCTTCATGATGAAGGCAGCGTCGTCAGCCGAGCCCTGCTTGACCGGACGGGTTTCGACCTTGCCGCCCGCCGCGGCATCTGCCGTGGCGCCGAAGCCCCCCAGGATGACCGAGATAAACGACCGGTTCATGGCCTTACACATGATGTAGCTGAGGATCGCGCCGGAGGACCCCACCAGAGCGCCGGTGATGATCAGGGCGATGTTTTCCAGCGTAAACCCTAATGCGGCGGCGGCCCAACCGGAATAGGAGTTGAGCATCGACACCACGACCGGCATGTCGGCCCCGCCGATCGGGATGATCAGGGTAATCCCAAGGATCAGCGCCAACGCAAAGATCGCCCAGAACGCCCAAGTCGCCTGACCCGATGTCGAAATCAGCACGCCGATAAGCACTACAATGCCGACCCCAAGCGCGATGTTAAGCAGGTGACGGGCGGGCAGGATGATCGGTGCGCCTGACATATTGCCGTTCAGCTTGGCAAAGGCGATGACCGAGCCGGTAAAGGTGATGGCCCCGATGGCCACGCCGAGTGACAGTTCGATGATCGACTGCACCTTAATGCCGCCTAAACCGTCCGAAATATGGAACGCTTCGGGGGCATATAGCGCGCCGACGGCGACCAGACAGGCGGCCATGCCGACAAGGCTATGGAACGCGGCCACAAGCTGCGGCATCGAGGTCATGGAGACCTTTTTGGCGATGGTGGCGCCGGCAAAGCCGCCGATGGCGATGCCGCCAAGGATCAGGCCAATGGTGACCGGATCAAGCTGGCCGCCGATAAACAGGCCGATCAGGGTGACGCCGACCGCAATGGCCATGCCGATCATGCCGTAGAGGTTGCCCTTACGACTGGTTTCCGGCGATGACAGCCCGCGCAGGGCGAGGATGAACAGAACGCCGGACACTAAGTAGGCGAGGGCGGAAATGTCAGAAAAGGTCATTAGTGTTTCCCCCCTTCGGCTTTTTTCTCTTTCTTCTTATACATAGCCAGCATCCGGCGCGTGACCATGAAGCCGCCGAAGATATTGACGGCGGCAAAGGCTGAGGCGATGGCACCAGAGCCCTTGGAGATCCATGCGCCTGAACCGGTGGCAGACGCGGCGGCGGCCAGCAATGCCCCCACAATAATGACCGAAGAAATGGCATTGGTGACGGCCATCAGCGGCGTGTGCAGGGCCGGTGTTACCGACCAGACCACGTAATAGCCGACAAAGACCGCCAGCACGAAAATAGCGAAATAGAAGACGGTGGGATTGATATGTTCCATGTGTCTCCCCCTGTTAAGATTGTAAATTGGGGTGCACGATCGCACCGTCTTTGGTGATCAGCGCGGCTTTGAGGATTTCGTCCTCGAAATCCGGTGCCAATGCGCCGTCCTTGGTGATCAGTAGCCCCACAAACGCCTGAAGGTTCTTGGCGTACAGCGCCGAAGCATCCGAGGCGATGGCGGTGACGATATTGGTCGGGCCATAGATTTTGACGCCGTTCACATCGACGATCTGATCCGGCACACAGCCTTCGACATTGCCGCCCTGAGGGGCCGCCAGGTCAATGATCACCGAGCCCGGCTTCATTGAGGCGACCTGCTCTTTGGTCACCAGAATGGGCGCGGCCCGACCGGGGATCAGGGCGGTGGTAATCACAATGTCCTGCTTGGCGATATGGGCTGTGACGAGGGCGGCCTGCTTGGCCTTATACTCCGCCGACATTTCCTTAGCGTAGCCGCCTGCGGTCTGGGCGTTTTTGAACTCTTCGTCTTCAACGGCGGTAAACTTGGCCCCCAGAGATTCGACCTGTTCCTTGGTGGCGGGGCGGACATCGGTGGCGGACACGACTGCACCTAAACGACGTGCGGTGGCGATGGCTTGCAGACCCGCAACGCCCACGCCCATGATGAAGGTCTTGGCCGGAGCAACGGTGCCCGCCGCCGTCATCATCATCGGAAAGGCCTTGCCGTAGATGGCGGCGGCATCGATGACCGCACGGTAGCCGGCGAGATTAGCCTGAGACGACAGGGCGTCCATGACCTGAGCGCGGGTGATACGCGGCACAAACTCCATCGCATAGGCCGCAGCACCCGCTTTAGCCAGCGCGGTCAGGGTGTCTTTCTCGCGATAGGCATCGAGCAGGGCGATGACCTGCGCACCGGATTTGAGGGCGGCAATCTCAGCCGCCTCCGGCCCGCGCACCTTCAATACAATATCGGCGGCGGCAATGGCATCGACGGCCGATTTGGCGATCTGAGCGCCCGCGTCGATAAAGGCCTGATCGGTAATGGCGGCCCCCAGACCCGCGCCGCTTTCAATCCGAACGGTAATCCCTGCGGCCGTCCATTTTTTCACGGTATCGGGGGTAGCGGCGACGCGCGTTTCTCCGCTTCGCGTTTCCTTAGGTATGGCGATGGTAATGGCCACGTCTGATCCCTTTTTTGCTTATCTGGCGACAGCTAAAGTATTCACGGCGGGTAAATACTCTCAATTGAAACCAAATATGTCTCTGCGTACAAGTATTGCGTCATTATGGGGAAATAGTCACTCTGTCAAAGCGTGTTTATCAAATCTGAGACACCGGTGTCATTTTTGTGTATTGGTCTGACAATTAAGGTATTATTGTGCGGCGCACACGAAAACGCCCTGACTTAGCCAAAAGTCAGGGCGCACATAGATAAGCTGTGTGATAATTTAGTGCTTGGCGTCAGGCTTGGTCTTCAGCATGAACCAGCCGATGACCAAAAGTGCACCGGTGGAAATTGCCGCCGGAATAAAACCCGCGCCCTTAACGGCGAACATGACGGTGATGAACAGAACAAACGCGGCGGTACCGAGCGATCCCCACTTGGTCATGCCCATGAACAGGTTATATGAATTCTGCTGATCGTGGATATCCATCTCACCCTTGACGTAGTCATTGTGAGAGTCGTTGTGAGAGTCGTGAGATCCGGCCATGACGCGGCTCCTGATAAAATCTAGATTCTTAAAGGCTATTACAAAAGCCTGACGATCCGGTCAACAGGTCGCCGGTTCTAATCGTCAATTCAGGGCTTCAAACTGATCAATCAGGCTCTCCAAGCGCTGACAGCCCAACTTCCAGAACGCTTTTTCACGCGGGTTAAGACCGAATGGCGCCAGGGCCTCGATATAGGTTTTGGTGCCCCCGGCGGCCAGCAATTGCGCGTAAAGCGGCGTGAACCCCGCCGGATCCTGACGGCGCTTTTCCATCAGGGAGGAGACCAGCAAATCCCCGAAGCTATAGGCATAGACATAGAACGGCACATGGACGAAGTGGCTGATATAGGCCCACCAGTATTCATAGCCGTCATTAAGCTTGATCGCAGGCCCCAGAGACTCGCCCATGATCTCAAGCCACAGGGCGTTTAACTGATCGACGCTGACTTCGCCGTCTTTGCGGGCGGCATGGAATTTTTCCTCAAAGCGGTGAAAGGCGATCTGGCGGATGACCGAGTTGAGGCCATCTTCGATCTTACCGGCCAGCAGGGCCTTTTTCTCATCGGGGGTCGCCCCCGCCACCAGATGCTCAAACACCAGACCTTCAGCAAAGATCGAGGCGGTTTCGGCCAAGGTCAGCGGCGTGTCGGCCAGTGTCGACCCCAGCGGTGCGGCGAGCGTTTGATGCACCGCATGGCCCAGTTCGTGGGCCAGGGTCAGAACTTCGCGCCGGTCGCCGGTGAAGTTGAGCATAACGTAAGGGTGGTGCGAAGATGACACCGGATGGGCATAGGCACCCGACGATTTCCCGGCACGCGGTGCGGCATCAATCCACGGATTTTCAAAGAACACGCGGGCGCGGGCTTCGAAATCACCACCCATCTGGGCGAAGCTTTTCAGGACGATCGATTTAGCCTCGTCCCAGCTATATTTTTTCTGGACATCGCTGGTGATCGGCGCGTTGCGGTCCCAGAAATCAAGCTGCTTCTTGCCCATCAGTTTCGCTTTCAGGGCATAGTAACGATGCGACAGGGCGGCGTAGGATTCGCTGACCGCCTCGGCCATCGCATTGACCGCATCGGCATCAACTTCGTTGGCCAGATGGCGGGACGCGGCGGGTGTGGGATATTTGCGCCAGCGGTCATCGATCTGCTTTTCGAACGCAAGTGTGTTGAGCGCCAGCGCGAGGGTCGGCGCATGGTCTTTTAAGGCGGCACTTAAGGCATTGGCGGCGGCCTTGCGCACCGAACTTTGCGGTGCCGCCAGACGCGACAGGGCCTCATTCAGGGTCAGGGTTTCTTTACCGACCTTGGCGCGCAGACGGGCCAGGGTCTCATCAAACAGGCGCGTCCATTGGGCGGTGGCGGGCATCCGCTCCAGCATCAGCTTTTCAAGCTCTGGCGATAACTCATGGGGGCGACCGGCGCGGATACGGCGCAGCCACGGTCGCCATTTGGCCGCGCGGCTGGATTTCAGCGCCTGCTCGATTTCCCAATCCTCAAGCTTATTGAGTTCCAGATTGAGAAACAAAGTGTCGGTCGACATCATGGCGACCTTGGCGCGCAGATCAGCATCAAGCTTTGAGATACGTGCATCGTCGCGGTTGATCGTGGAGGCCAGAGTCGCATAGGCCATAGCACCGCTTAAGGCGTCCATCGCCCGCTCATTGAGGGTGGCGGCCTGATCAATCAGGGCCCCCAAACGCTCCGCATCGTGCCGCCCCGCCAGAAACGCACCGTTCAGCTTGGCAAGATCTTTGATCAACCCTTGCGCCGTCTCAAGGTCGGCGGTGATAGCCGGATCCTCCGGGCCGCTATAGAGATCGGACAGATCCCAGACGGGCAATTGCGTTTCAAGATCGACGGGCAGGGGGGCATGTTTGGTCATGGTTCGGGTTCAACCACACTGGCGGTGAAAAATCGAGATCTATCTGTATTTGATGCCAAAATCAGATAACGATGATATTTTTAGGCGTAAAAACCGTACTGAAACGATACATTAACCACATGTCTTGACGTGATTTTCACCTGATGCGGGTAAACCTGTCTCAAAATAATCCGGTTTAGCGGAAATGTCCGCCACCGAAAATCAGATGAGATGGGTGTTTACATGGCTAAGACGATACTGATCGCCGATGACGATCCGACGCAGCGTCGCCTGATTCAGGCCGTACTGGAGCGCGAAGGTTTTGGGGTAGTACATGCCGAAAACGGTGCGCAGGCCTATGATCGCCTGTCGGGCGGTCAAACCATTGATGCGGTTATTCTGGATCTGGTCATGCCGGGACAATCCGGCATCGACACCTTAAAAGACATTCGCGCCGCGGGTATCAAAACGCCGGTAGTGGTGCTGACCGCATCGGGCGGGATCGACACGGTCGTTAAGGCCATGCAGGCCGGCGCGCAGGACTTCTTCATCAAACCGGCGTCGCCTGAGCGCATCGTCGTCAGCGTCCGCAACGCCCTGCAAATGGGCGATATGGTCGCCGAAGTGCAGCGCCTCAAGAAGCACACGACCGGTCGCACCTCGTTTGATGATCTGGTCGGCACATCTCAGGCCATGCTGATGGTCCGTCGTTTAGGGGAACGGGCGGCCAAGTCCAATATCCCCGTGCTGATCCTGGGCGAAAGCGGGGTGGGGAAGGAACTGATCGCGCGCGCCATTCAGGGCTCATCGGAGCGGGCAGGTAAGCCGTTCGTGGCCGTTAACTGCGGCGCCTTGCCGGAAAATCTGGTGGAATCGATCCTGTTCGGCCACGAAAAGGGCTCGTTCACCGGCGCGTCGGATAAGCATCTGGGTAAGTTTCAGGAAGCTAACGGCGGGACCTTGTTCCTTGATGAAATCGGCGAACTGCCGCTCGATATGCAGGTCAAGCTGCTGCGCGCGCTTCAGGAAGGCGAGATTGATCCTGTCGGCTCCAAGCGCCCGGTCAAGGTCGATGTCCGCATCATTTCCGCCACCAACCGTAATTTACAGGATCAGGTCAAGGCCGGCGCGTTCCGCGAAGACCTGTTTTACCGTCTGAACGTCTTTCCGGTCGATGCACCGTCCTTGCGTGAACGCCGCGAAGATATTCCGGCGCTGGTTGAGCATTTTATCCGCCGCTTCAATATCGAAGAAGGCAAGCGCGTCACCGGTGTGTCGCCTGAGGCCCTGCATATGCTGACCAGCTATGACTGGCCCGGCAATGTCCGTCAGTTGGAAAACACCATCTACCGCGCCATTGTGCTGTCGGATACACCGCATCTGCAAGCCTTTGATTTCCCGGCCATCAGTGGCCAAAGCGCGCCTATGCCCGCGCCCGCGTCTTATGCGCCGGTGGCGGAGGCGGTGCCCACTATCCCGCAGGTCATTGCCGAACATCAGGCCGCCTTTAGCGAACTGCATCAGGACGCGCCGGTGCGTATTCTGGACGACAAAGGCCACCTGCGTAAGCTGGAAGAGATCGAGCGCGATCTGATCGAACATGCCATCGGTGTCTATGCTGGCCACATGTCCGAAGTCGCCCGCCGCTTGGGTATTGGTCGCTCGACGCTGTATCGTAAAGTCCGCGACTGCGGCCTTGAAGGCATGGTTAAGGACGCAAGCTAGGCTCACCCAAAAGTTTGATGCGGCGCATCAATACATTTTGGGTGGATTTAGATGGACGGGCTTAAGCGGGTTTGCGCTTAAGCCCGAATTTCTCTTGTATGCAGATGAAATTAGTCGGCAGGGCAGTTCGTTAAGGTGGTCGCCATTCCGGCTTTCCACTCTTCGCCTTTAGCCAGTTGTTCATCGATTTGGCTTACGGGTTGGCCATTCTTTATGGCCAAGTCACGATTCTGTTTCATCGAACGAATTACTTTATCGTAAATCAAAAGCGCTTTTTTGGCAGTAAGACAATACTCGGTTGTGTTTTGAGACGAGTACTCCTTAGATAATTTCCCGCTAATCTCAGAAAACTCAGCAGCATATGATTCAAGCTCGACGAGTAGTTCAAATGCTTCTCGATTGAGTTTTAAATTTTGATTTTTTGTACAGAGAAGCCATGTTTGCGCTTCAATTTTTGAAAGTGCATATGCGGTTTGATCGGATAAACCGATAATCATTGCCGTGGGTTTTCCCTCTTTTACTAGCCGATCACTGATCTCTGCAATCTGCGTGCGAGCATCCCTGAAGAGCTGCAAGGCTTCCTTTGAGAGTGGGCAACTTTTGGCCGGATCGGTTTCCAGAGCCTCCAAAGCTTCGATGTTCTTTCGACTGCCCGGGACAATCAATTCATCATTGATCTTTGCAATAGCCTTGCTGTCTTCAGGCGTAATTTCAAACGACGATGCAAAAGCGTTTGATGCCAGCATCACCAAGGCCACAGCGCAGGCCACGAGATTGGAGAGTTGTTTCATTATTGCCCCCGTTAATAGGGGCAATTTATGAGCATCAAGCAAGTCTCGTCAATTAAAACGGCATCGCTACTGCGTGAACGATTTCTCAAGTTCATCAGCGACCGGACGTTCCGCATCGGGCTTGATAAAGCTTAACGTCGCGCGGCCGACATGGATGCCGAATTTCGACACGTCGGCGCGGTTGATGGCGACCCCGTCAGCCACCAGATGCGACCAGTCATCGAACCTGAGCTTGATCGTCTTGCCCTTATAGGGCACGTTCAGGTCATACTGAATGCGAATGGCATTGCCGCGATTGGTGATCTTAGCCACGCCTTCGACATCGCCCGCGCGGCCCTCATAAAGCCCTTCGCTGAGTTTGGTGAACGTCCAGGTGCGGCGCTGACGCTCACCGTCGCTCCACAAAAACTGCTCATCCAGCGTAAAGCCGCTATTGGTTTTGGAGCCATATGTTACGACCGAAAAGGTGCGCATGACCTTGGATGAGCGATCCTCAAACGTCCCGTAGGCCAAAGTCTTGCCGGCGAAATAGTCCTCCAGAACGAACTCCGGTTCCGGCTGAGAGTTCGTGGCCATATCCAGTGACGCACAGGCCGACAGGGCCAGCGTGCTGGCGGCAGCAATGAGGGCGGCCGCCAATGAAGGAACGCGAATGGGCATGGTTTTTGCTCCGGTTGTGAAAACTTACGCTTTCTACGAACGGGGGCCGGTTTTGGACTGATTTCTTAGAACCTCCCCTCATGGAGGGGAGGAGGAGGCCCAAAGGGCCGGAGGTGGGGTTAATCTTCGCACGGTTTAACCCCCTCTTCTGTTTAAGCGCGCTTAAACAGAAGCTCCCCCTACATATCTTAGCGCGCTACCGCTTCTCTGCTTGAGCGCAGGGGGGAGTTCTTATGAGGGGAGGGCGATTATCGACGCCGCTCTATTTCAATCGCTTTTTCTGCCACAGCCCACATTTTACTTGCGAACTGCCGCATAGCTGTAAGGTCAATCTCTTCGGCATGGGTAGTCGGGATAAAACTATCCAGACCCGCATCCAGCTTGCCGTGCCATTGCTGCAATTTGTCATACAATGTCGTAGCATCATTTACGCCCGCGAAGTAATCATCATTACGAGTGTAAACATATGCGCAGTTGCCATCTTTTATGATGTTGTAAATTGGCCCTGCTAAGGCGTCTTGCCAAATTTCGAGGTCGATCCAGCAGGAACGACCTCGTTCGCTTTGCCATGCGTATTGAGCAAGTGGAAAAATATATGCGGCCTCAAATTCGGCAACAAGGTTTGTCGGATTTTCACCACTCATGTAAGAAAGGCCGCCGTTCCCGATCAGTCATTATCCATCTTAAGCGCGGCGATGAAGGCTTCCTGCGGGATTTCGACCTTGCCGAACTGCCGCATCTTCTTCTTGCCTTCCTTCTGCTTTTCCAGAAGCTTTTTCTTACGGGTGGCGTCGCCGCCGTAGCACTTGGCGGTCACATCCTTGCGAAGGGCCCGCACGGTTTCGCGCGCGATGATGCGCCCGCCGATGGCCGCCTGAATCGGAATCACGAACAGGTGCTGCGGGATCAGGTCTTTCATCTTTTCGCACATGCCGCGGCCACGCATTTCGGCGCGGTCTTTGTGGACCAGCATCGACAGCGCATCGACCGGCTCGGCATTTACAAGGATCGACATTTTCACGAGGTCACCTTCGCGGTATTCCTCAATCGTATAGTCGAACGACGCATAGCCCTTGGAGATCGACTTCAGGCGGTCATAGAAGTCGAACACCACTTCATTGAGCGGCAGGTTATAGACGATCATGGCGCGGGTGCCGACGTAGGACAGATCAAGCTGAATGCCGCGGCGATCCTGACACAGCTTGATGACCGCGCCCAGATAATCATCAGGTGTGAAGATGGTCGCCTTGATCCACGGCTCCTCGATATGGTCGATCTTGACCACGTCCGGCATGTCGGCGGGGTTGTGCAGATCAATCACATCTGCGTTGTTCATATAGATCTTATAGACGACGGACGGGGCCGTTGCGATCAGATCAAGATTGAACTCACGCGACAGACGTTCCTGAATGATTTCAAGGTGCAGCAGGCCCAAAAACCCGCAGCGGAACCCGAACCCCAGCGCGGCTGAGGTTTCCATCTCATAGGAGAAACTGGCGTCATTGAGGCGCAAACGGCCCATCGCCGCGCGCAGATCCTCAAAATCAGCCGCATCGACCGGGAAGATGCCGCAGAACACCACCGGCTGGACTTCTTTAAAGCCGGTCATGGCCTGAGCGGTGGGCTTCTTCTCATCGGTGATGGTATCACCGACCGCGGCGTCGGACACTTCCTTGATCTGGGCGGTGAAAAAGCCGATTTCGCCGGGGCCAAGCGCCTCAACATCGGTCGCCTTGGGCTGGAACACACCCAGCTTGTCGATCTTGTAGGTCGCACCCGCGTTCATCAGCTTAACCTGCTGACCGGGCTTCATCACGCCGTCAAATACCCGCACCAGAACGATAACGCCCAGGTAAGCATCGTACCAGGCATCAACCAGCAAGGCCTTAAGCGGGGCGGTCACATCGCCCTTGGGCGGCGGCAGCTTGGCGCAGATAGCCTCCAGCACGTCTTCGATCCCGATGCCGGACTTGGCCGAACACAGCACGGCTTCACTGGCGTCGATGCCAATCACGTCTTCGATCTGGGCGCGGATGCGCTCAGGCTCGGCGGCCGGCAGATCGACCTTGTTCAGCACGGGCACGATTTCGTGGTTGTTATCAATCGCCTGATAGACGTTGGCCAAAGTCTGCGCCTCAACGCCTTGCGACGCATCGACCACCAGAATCGAGCCTTCGCAGGCGGCCAGAGAACGCGACACTTCGTAGGCAAAGTCGACGTGGCCCGGCGTGTCCATCAGGTTGAGGATATAGGTCTTGCCGTCTTTAGCTTTATAGTTCAGACGCACGGTCTGGGCCTTAATGGTAATGCCGCGTTCGCGCTCGATCTCCATATTGTCGAGCACCTGCTCCTTCATTTCCCGCGCGGTCAGGCCGCCGGTGAACTGGATCAAACGATCGGACAGGGTCGATTTCCCGTGGTCGATGTGGGCCACGATGGAAAAGTTACGGATCAGGGACAAATCAGTGCTCATACGCGCCGCGATAGCATGGGCCACAAAGGAAGGGAAGGGGGCAGGCGGGGGCGCGGCCCCTGCACCTGGATGATATTCATTGAATGCGGCAAAGGGCGGGATATAGTCGTGCCTGAATACAAGGAGTGGGCATGTCTTGGTTTTTAAATAAGGCCGATACAATACATAAAACAGACGATTGGGACTTTTATCTCTGTCAGGTCGATAGTGCGCCTGCGTCTATATTTCTGGATTTAGGGCAAAAGGACAGAGCGCCTGTCAAAGGCGTGCCTTTGATGTGCTACGTCAGAGTGTTCATGAAGATGCCCAGAGAGGACGGCTTGTCGAGCAATGATGAGTATCAGACACTCAATATAATTGAAGACAGCCTCGAAAAAGAGATTGGTAATAAGGCCGTGTACGTGGGCCGCGTCACGACTGCTGGACGGCGTGATTTTGTATTCTACGCTAAGGATTTTGCGGCTTTTGAAAAAGCCGCAAACAAGGCGATGTTACGCTCACCTGAGTACGAATACGAACTGGGTTTCAAAGAAGATAAAGACTGGTCGGTCTACCTTGGTTTCATGTACCCTGATGCCAGAAGTCTTCGGAATATAATGGACCGTCGTGTGCTGGAGTCTCTGAAGGATCATGGGGATGATCTGGCTGTGCCCCGCAACCTTGATCATCGCGTTTATTTTGACTGTATCAATGATGCAAAAGCCTTTGAAAAAGAGGTCGTCGCTAAAGGCTACTCGATTGAAAGTGGCAATCATGAGCCCGATGAGAGTTCTGTATTCGTAGATTTTTATAAAAAAGCGGCTCCGCAGGATATCAATGATATCATCGATGAACTCCTGCCCTTGGTTGAGCACTGTAGAGGTGACTACGACGGATGGGGCTGCGAAGTCGCTTAATAACTCTCGCCGATGATCTGGCCGTAGTTGACGACCTTGACGGTGTGGCCGTTTTTGCGGACGGCATTGCCTGCGCCACCGCCGGAACGGCTTAGGGACTGTCCGGCCATGCCGGCATTGCCGCCGTCTCCGCCCGGATTGCCTTTGGTGCCGCCCGCGCCGCCACCGGCTATGGTGCCGATGCGGCCTTTGTTGCCGACCTGATTATACTGATCGCTGGGGTTTGAGGCTGAACCTGCGGCCCCTTCGCGACCATTCGGGAAACCGCCGCCGCCGCCGGAACCGCCAATGCCGCCACCATTGGCGCCTGCGCCGCCGCCACCTCCGGCTTTGACGGAACCTTTGCCGGTGACAATGATGTGGATCGGCGCGCGGGCATAAACGGCATCGCCCCCGCGTCCGCCATCAGAGGCCCCCGGAATATCGCCGCCATTGCCGCCGTCTCCGCCGCCGCCGTAGACATTGCCGTCAACGATCAGCCACAGGTGGGCGTCTTTGGGCCATTCACCGGTGTCGATGCCGTGACCGCCGCCCTGCGCGCCTAAGATATTAGTCTTGGCAGGCACCACAAAGGCAAAGCTGGCCGGCGTTTCGCCCTTATAGCCTGACTTGTCGGCCAAAGCGCGCAGATTGGTGCGGCGGTTGGCGATGTCCGTGATCTGAATGACCCTGGTATTGTCATCAGGCATGGCGGGTGCAGCTTGCCCCCACGAGACGCAGGGCCGGAACGCTAAAGCCGCTACCGCGGTGATAAACCCGCGCCGGATCATGGACGCCACACATAGGCAGGTTTCGCCGTCACACCGGCTGGGATAGCCGTAAGCTCTGATCCCTGTTTCGGATCGGACTGCGACGCCTGATCGACCATGCCGGTATAGACCCCTTTGGACAGTTTCGGCCCGCCGCGCACCTCGGCATCACCATAGATCTGGGCCGTGCCGGATAGCTCCGTGCCGGGCTCAAACTCACCGATGCCCATGAAGGTGGTCTTCACCACGGCATTGTCCTTAACCACCACATTGCGGGAAATGATGCTCATGCCGCCGATGATGGCATTGCCGGAGATATCGCCGCCGGTGACGATGGCGTGGTCTTCGATGCGGGCTGAGCCTGACACCTTACCGCCGAGAACGCGGGCATAGGGGCCGACATAGGCGCTTGAGGCGACGCTGGCCGCATTAGCGACCCAGCCGCCGCCATTGGCGTGACGATGACCGCTGGCGGTCGGATTGGGGGCACCGGCCTGAAAGCCTTCGGGTTTGGCCCCCTCAAGCTGTACCATCCACGGATAGCGATAGAGCGAGTAATAGGCCTGATCCCACTGGATTTTTTGGTGCACCTTGGGCGTGCCGACCACGACCATATAGAGCGCCTTATCGTCGGCCCTGACCGGGAAGACCATATCACCGTCCGCGCCATCGACGGCAGGGCTGATGCGCGATGTGCCGTCCGCGCGAATGGCGACTACGCCCCAGCGCCAGTCGGAATTGGCCTCTTGCAGGCTGGCCGGTTCGTTATTCAGGCCGGGCAAGGCGGACGCCGCCTTATCCTGCATCACGCCGCGGAAGGTGACGGTGACACGTTTTGCCCCCGCATCGGGATAAAGTCTGACGATGTTGTAGCCCCAGCGTTGCGGCGCCCACAGTTCGGGTACGGCAAAACGGCCCTTGGCCAGATCAATCGGATCAAGCTGCGTTACCCGCAACGCACGCTGGCCGTCACGATTATCATATGAACCATAGGCCTGACGGTAGACGGCACCCTGATCGCTGCCGTCGGGATTGATATAGTCCCAGTTGACATTGCTCAGCGCCCAGTTGCCAAAGACAGTGTTAAGCTCATCAATCGTCCATTTCTGATTACGCATCAGGATGGCGAAGACATCTTCCTCAAGGTAACCCGGTTGGCCGGTGTCGATAGCGCCTGTCCAGATATTATTGACGGCCTCATAGCCATATTCGTTCTTCAGATACTCCAGGAACTGCCAATTGCAGTACCGGTCACGGGTCGAGCCGTAGTAAAGATGCGGGAAGTTGACCAGCATCTCTGAGCAATGGACGTTGGAACGGAACTCCGGCAACTGATGGGTGATCCAGTTGGCGTGACTTTCCCACAGCCAGCCGACATAGGGCGAGTCGCGCAGGCCCCGCGTTGAGCCCTGCAGGCCGTGGGCAAACTCATGGGCCAGACCCCAGTTGTCCTTAAGTGACAGGGGGTGAATCCACATGCCCATGTCGCGGTCGCCGGTCGGCCCGCCTGAGAGTGCAAACGTCGTATCGAGATTGATATTGGCTTTGCCCTTAACGGCGGTATCGCAATAGGGCGTCGGGAACTTGATCGGCCCCATATAGGCAAGCCAGATTTCCTCAAGCTTCTGGCCGGCACGGACGGCGTCTTCCATCTTGACCGTGTCGCCCTTCCAGCGGAAGGCGTAGTGGGCCGTTTCATAACGCACGGCGGCTTCGTCCGGCGTGCCGGAGACGACCTTATAGTCACCGACCACGCAGCCGCTGGCATCAACCGGAGGTGTGACCGGCGGCGGTGTGGCCGGCGGGGTTTGGGCCGAGGCTGATCCGCCCCCGCCGCCACAGGCCGACAGGGTAACAGACAGTGACAGGCAAAGCGCAATCGCTGAGGCACTATGGTGCAGGGCGCGGATCATGTTCGGAGTCCTGAGGGCTGAATTATTTGGCGGTGAACAAAAGCATACCAAAGACCATACCGGTCGAGCGTCCGCCGGAGGGTTGCAGGCGGATCAGCACCTGCGACTTGCCCTTGGTGAAGCGTTCCGGCACGGGATATTGTTCATCGAAGAACTCACCGGGTTTCGGCGCGGTGGCGTGAGTAACCGTCGTCAGCTTTTCACCGTCGATCAGGATATCGTACTGGCGGCGATCATCGCCCCAGTAGCTGGCCTGAAGGATCAGGGGCACATCGGGGCGCACCTTCATCGTGAACTGCATAAAGCCGCCCTGACGGGCATCGCGGCCATAGCGGCCGCGGTAACTGCCCGGCCATGACACATCTGATTCGAGATTATGGTCACGCTCAGGCTGCATTTCGCCGAGGTGCATGACATCGACTGAGCGGGCGGCGAGGTCTTTCAGACGGGCCTGCTCAGCCAGGAACGCGGCTTCTTCGACCTTCCACTGGGCTTCGTCGAAGTTCTTGAAATAGACGGCGCTGCGGCGCTCATACTGACTGTAGAACGGCACGAGGTTAAGCTCACCCGGGCGGCCAGAGCCTTCGGTGCGGAAGTGGGCTTTCTCAAGGGCCACCGGCTTGATAGTCGAGATCAGGTCGTTGGCGACTAAAGCGGGCTCGGTGCCCTTAAACTCGGTCTCGACGGGGCCTAAGTCACCGGCCAGAACCAGCGGGCCGTACAGGATCGCGCCGACCTTGGCATCGTCGGTGGTGGCTTCAAACCTCAGATCGAGCGGCAGGGTGAGGGTGGCCGAATCGCCGGCGGCCCAGACCCGGTCGATGACCAGATAACCGCCGTCGCGGGTGGCTTTGGCGGGCTTGCCATTGACCGAAACATCTGCCGACTTCGCCCAGCCCGGCACACGCAGGGCCAGCTTGAAGCGGGTCGGGCGGCGGATCGAGGTGACGGTCAGCTTTGACGCGCCGTCATAGGGGTAGCGGGTATCGAGCGTGATCTGAGCACCCTTTGAAGCCCACTTGGCCGTCGACGGGATATAGAGGTTGACGAACAGGGCATCACCTCCCTCCCAGAAGATCGACTCGCCATGTTTGGCGTGGCTTTCCATGCCGGTGCCGTGGCAGCAGGTCCAGTTGTCAAACGGGCTGGAGAAGCCGCGCTCAGCGCCGGTAAACAGCGGCGTCATATAGCTGAACATGCCGGTCTTGGGGTTCTGCTGCGACAGGACGTGGTTGAAGTGGGCGCGCTCGAAATAGTCGAAATAGCCGGAATCGGTGTTCCAGCTATAGAGGCTGCGCGTCAGCTTGAGCATATTGTAGGTGTTGCAATGCTCACATGTCGCTTCGGTAATGTGCTTTGAGATGGTGTCCGGCGCGAAGAAATATTCGCGGTCGGCATTGCCGCCGATGACATAGGAATGGTGCTTGGTGACTCGCTCCCAGAAGAAGGAGGTCGCCTTATGATGCTCAGGCTTGCCGGTGATTTCATAGAGCGTGGCTTCGGCCAGCAGTTTTGGCACCTGGGTGTTGGCGTGGTTGCCGCCCAACTTGTCCTCACCAGCCATCAGCGGGTCGATGATGCGCTTATGGTGCATGCGGTTGGCCAGAGCCAGCCAGCGCGGATTGTTGGTGCGGCGATGAAGTTCGGCAAAGCTGTCGTTCAGCCCGCCGAATTCACAGTCAAGAACCTTCTGGACCTGCTCATCGTTCAGGGCGGCAAACACCTTATCGATATAGGCGCCCAGCTTTTCGGCGACATAGATGCCTTTGTTGATGCCGCAGAAGGTTTGCGCATCGAACAGGCCGCCGTACAGCTTATGCCAGTTGTAGAGCGGCACCCAGCAGCCGTTCAGATCAAAGCCGGCCGAGCGGATATCGCCCGCCATGATTTCCGGGAAAATCTCTTTACCATCGACGACGCTGCCGTCTTTGCGCTTACGGGTAAAGCCCGCCACATAGCCGTCGCCCTGCATCCCCTGAATCAGCGCCAGTTCGTCAATGATATAGATAGCACGCGTCTTGAACTCGGCATTGCCGGTTGAGGCGTACATTAAGGAGACGGCTGACAGATAGTGCCCCAGTGAGTGGCCAGCGATGGTGTCGCGCTCCCACCCGCCATATATCTCAGCCTTGGGGGGGAGGCCCGCCCCCTTTCGGTAGTTGTGCAACAGGCTGTCGGCATTGACCGTCAGCAGGTACTTTTCATTGACATCGACGGCGGTTTTGAAGTCCGATGCCAAAAGCCGCACGTCCGACAGCGGCAATGACCTGGCCTTTTGTGGCAGTAATTTCGAGGCTGTTTGCGCAATAGCGGGCAGGGCCGTCAGGGCGGTCAATCCGGCGGCGCCACACAGCAGACGGCGGCGGGACGTGAGGGCAAATGAGGGCATGTGGGTCTCCATTATTGCGTCAAGTTGTATACAATATACGGATATATGCAAGGCTTTACGCAGACAAATAGGTGCGTTTGTACCGAAATCTGCCGGAGAATCGCCATACTGTTGCTCAGGCGTGGATTGCGCGTGAATTTTCGTATTTTGTATATCGTATCCTTTATTGTGGGCCGGGAATGCTAAAATATACCGCCATTACAGTAAGTTGTTTATCCTGGATGCGGCATATCATAGATGAAAACGCCGTTGCATAACTGCAACATTATTTGTCCGGTTAATAGAATTGTCACGAAAACACCGGTATATCGTATAAAATATTTTGACGTTCCCCATTTTTCATGGCCTTTTAAGCTCAGGCGACATTCGCTTAAAGGGAAGATTAATGATGCACTCGAATAAGAATGCCAGACGCTGGGTTCTGGCAGCCAGTGGCTTGATCGCGGCGGTTATCAGCGCGCCTGCGATTGCTCAAGAAGTTACAGCCACCACCGATACTGCGGCTGAGGCCGAAGAACTGGAAACCGTTGTCGTCAAGGGTCTGCGCAAGAGCCTTCAGTCGGCAGTGAACCGTAAGCGCCGGTCGGCACAGATCGTTGACTCCATTGACGCCGAAGATGTTGGCAAGCTTCCGGATAACAATGTTATCGAGGCTTTGTCGCGTGTGACTGGTGTGCAGGTTTCTCGTCAGAGGGGTGAGGGGTCGGGTATTGCTATTCGCGGCATGACTGATGTGCAAACAACTGTAAATGGTCAAAATAATTCGGTCGGGGCATCACGTTCAGCAAATCTGTCTGACATTCCGGCCGAGCTTTTGAAGTCGGTTCAGGTTTATAAAACACGCACTGCCGATCAGGTTGAAGGCGGTATTGCTGGTACGGTTAACGTTGATCTGCGCCGCCCGCTCGATTTGGATAGAGGTTGGACGGTAGCCGGTAGCTTCCGGAACGTGAATTCCAATATTGGGGATCATAATAGCCCTTATACGAGCCTGTTGGTGGCTAATAGATGGGATACGGACGCAGGTCAGTTAGGTTTCTTGGTTAATGCATCTTATACTCGTAGCAATTATGAAGAAAATTACATAGATACTTGGGATCCAGGATTGTTTTTTGCTGAAGCCTACAACAAGCTTCCTGCCGATATGAAGAATATCGTAACACCTTATGCGACGCTCTATGGTTATGAAAAGGGGCGTTATAGTCGACCTTCTGTTAATGCCGCCCTGCAATGGCGAGTTAACGATAATCTTGATTTTGTTCTCGAAGGGTCATACTTTGGTAGTGAGGAAGAGCGCAATTATAACAACCTGAAAGTCATTGCGCGTGAGTGGAATAACGACGTTTCAGATGTGGTTCTAACGTCTGATGGGCGTATGGTGGAATCTTTAACTGTATCAACTCCGGGGGGGCGTCTCACAGGTGGGCCGCAGTCTGATTATATTGAGGCCGATACAGATAACTACCGTGCCAACTTTGAGACCCATTGGCGTGGTGAGCGTCTAAATATTAATGCGGCTTTAAGTTATAACGAAAGTGAGTATAATGACTATGCTGTCCTGACCGTTATGCGTCTAGATGGTGTTGATACTGCCCACATTGATTTCAATTCTTCGGCAGTTTCTGGGCGTGGGCCACTGATAACATTCCCAGGGGTAGATCTGACGGATGCCAGCATCTATCGTATCACTAATTTTACAGATAGACAGGAAAACCTTAAGAGCAACGAACTCGTCGCTGAGACTGATATCAGTTATCGTATTTCTGATGACAAACTGCTGCGCCGCGTTCAGGTCGGGGCCAGATATTCTGACCGGGACACGCGTCGGAATTATGGTTATCGTGATGCCTGGGCGAACACAGGTGGTTGGACCTTTGATCAATTCCCGGCGGGCTCTGTTGTTTCACATACGCCCGATGTCAAAGGCTTTGATGGCCCGACATGGCTAAGCCTTTCGTCTTCTGAAATCATGGCTAACATGGACGACGTGCGGGCTTTCTTCCAAGACCCCGCTAACAATGCCGGTATCGGCGGCGGTGGTGTGTCCTGGACCAGTGAGCGTCCGGGAGGGGAAGTTGGGGGTGTCTGGGAATCCAAGGAAGAAACTACGGCAATATTCGGCCAGCTTTTCTACGCCTTTAATCTCGGAAGCATTCCTGTTGATGGCGTAGCTGGTGTGCGGGTTACCAAGACATCAGGCTATATCAAAAGTCAGCAAATCAACTTTGATAAAGACTGGAACCGGGTCGTCAAAGACGCCTATGGTGAAAATGATTACATTGATACGCTACCAAGCTTGAATGCAATCATGCACTTCACACCGAAACTTCAGTTGCGTTTGGCTTACACATACAATGTTCAGCGTCCTGACTTTATGGCAACGTCATCATGGCGTACCGTTGAGTTGAACAATGCTGTTATCTGGGCGGGTAATCCGGATTTGAAGCCTTATCGTCAAACGAGTTATGATGCTTCGCTGGAATATTATTTTGGTCGTGCAGGGCAGCTCTCGTTAGGGGCCTTCCTGAAAAAGCCGAAGGGCTTTATGTTCTATGATTACTCTTGGGTTGAAGACCCAGAGTTGGTTCGCCCAGAAAACCCGACCGGACGTGGCCGACTTTACATGAACCGCAATGCTAGCGACGGCGAATTCTCAGGGCTTGAATTTACAGCGCAGGGTTTCTTTGACTTCCTGCCTGGAAAGTGGAGCAACTTCGGTGGTAGCCTGAATGCTACTTACATGAATAAGTTTGAGATAACTTATCCTGTTACTGCGGATGGGGCAACGGTGGAGCCAACTGCTGTTGGTACTTCTAAGTATACTTATAATGCGACGTTGTATTATGATACGCCACAATTTAGTGCACGTGTCGCTTACAACTACCGTGATGGCTGGCGTGAATCGGTTTATTCAGCGTTCCCCGAATATTCTATTTATGCCGATCCTACGTCGCGACTGGATGCCGCCGTCAACTATACGCCGGTCAAATGGCTGACACTTAGCCTTGAAGGCGCCAATCTGCTGGAAAACGACTACCGCAGCTATTGGGGGGAAAACAAGATACTTGCGAAAAACATTCGTATGATGGCCAAAACCATTCAGTTGAGTGCACGTTTCCGCTTCTAAACTATTTGAAGCGTGTAAACGAACAGCCCGCCGGATACGGCGGGCTGTTTTGTTATGTGAACAAAATAAAAAAAACGCCAATTGACTGGCGATTGGTTGGATTTAAACGGCAACCCGTTGCGGGGAGGGGCAGGTCTTGGCGAGGTAGCTTTCGTGGCTAGGCATCATGTCGGCTAATCCTGTACTCCCGTCTCGTATTTTCTGCATTCGCCAGCGGAATTCCTCTTGTGGCATCTCATCGGCAGCTGGGTGATAAGAACGAGGAACTAGCCCTTGTCCAACCAAAATGGCAAACCAGCTTGGTTCCGTGAACAATTCAAGTGAGGTGACGCGTGCATCGTTATGATATTGAAACATTTCCAGCCGCATTTTGAGACTGTCCGGGATGTCCATGTGTTTGCAATAGGCCCAGAACGGCGTGTCTTCCCGTTTCGTGACCTTATAATGGGCGATAAGGAAATCCTTGACATTGTCATAGGCCCTTAGCATGTCTTGATTGAAGGCAATGCGTATTGATGGTGTAATCTCATCTTTTGGAAAGTATTTTAGAAGCTTGAGAACGGCATGTTGCACCAGGTAGATCGAAGTCGACTCCAGCGGTTCCAGGAACCCCGACGACAGGCCCATAGCGATGACATTCTTATTCCACATCTGCTTACGGTGGCCGGTGACAAATCGGATAACGCGTGGCTCAGCCTGAGCCTTGCCATCCAGCCGTTGCAGGATCAGCTCACTGGCCTTGGCCTCATCCATATAGGCGTCGCAGAAGACATAACCATTGCCGGTGCGGTGCTGGAGCGGGATGCGCCATTGCCAGCCGGCTTCCTGCGCGGTCGAGGTCGTGTAGGGCGTGGCGGGCCCGACCTTGTCACACGGCACAGCGACGGCACGATTGCACGGCAGCCATTGCGACCAGTCCTCATAGCCGCTTTTCAGCGTCTGTTCGATTAGCAGGCCGCGAAAACCGGAACAGTCGATAAACAGATCACCGCTGACTGCCTGACCATTAGCCAGTGTCACCGACGTGATATCGCCGGTTTCAGGGTGTTGCGCGACGCTGGTGATCTTGCTTTCCTGACGCACCACGCCGTTTTTCTCACAGTATCCGCGCAGGAATTTGGCGTAGAGCGAGGCATCGAAATGAAAGGCGTAATTGACGTTTGGCGCATTGGGGTTGATCTCGGCCATGCGTCCGAACCGGCCTTTGCGGGCGGCCAGGGTCTGCGGGTTGAACAGGCCGAAATCGCCTGAGCCACCGGCTTTGTGATAGCGCATCCAGAAATGATTGAAATTCAGCCCCCCCATATCAACGCCGTACACACCAAACGGGTGGAAATAGTCGCTGCCGGGCGCCGACCAGTTCTGAAAACGGATGCCGAGCTTGAACGTGCCGTTGACCGCCTTCATAAAGTCGTTTTCGTCGATCCCCAGCAGGGTGTTGAATTCCTGTATCGTCGGGATGGTCGCTTCGCCGACGCCGACCGTGCCGATCTCATCGGATTCAATCAGGGTGATCTGATAATTGCGCGTGCCCATGACCCGCGACAAGGCAGAGGCCGCCATCCAGCCAGCGGTGCCGCCACCAACGATTACCAGTTTACGAATTTGGGGCATAGCGTCCTCAGTCTGCGGCCATTTAGAATACAAAAAGACCCTAGGCGACGGGTAAAATTTGTCAATATATCGGTATATCGTATAAAATATTTGACTGTTTGGCGGAATTGCTCAACATGTCTGACAATATCATAGACCGAGGGGAACAGATATGTCGGCTAAGATCGCTATGGTCATTATGGCCACCTTTTCAGTTATGGCTGGGGCTACATTTGCCGAGACGGTGACGGTCAAGGTGCCGGGCACAAGTATGCCGTGGAGCCTGAAGGCCAACAAGAATATTCCGTTCGGCCGCAATGATGGCACCAAGCCGATCGAGGTCAAGGGTGGCGATATTGTTCCGGGCAAGGAGATCATGATCACGGCCACCGGCGGGACGTCGACCATTCCGGGCGGGCCGACCTTTGGGCCTGCAGGGCAGGAATCGTTCATTGCCACCGATCAGGTCGGCGGGTCGGGCTCGATCTTTCCGGCGCGGTTTATCGATCCGGCCATGTATCCGGTGCACCTTAATGAGCTGATCGGCGTGTTTGTCGACGATAAGGGTGCCCTGGTCGCCCGTCCGTTTGCGGTCGGCGAGGCGTTTCAGGTGATCGTGCCGCCGAATGCCAAAAAGCTTCAGTTCGGCCTGAATGACGATATTTTTGCCGATAATGCCGGTGAACTGACGGTCGTGGTCACAGCGGTTGCGGCCCAATAGTTTTTGTAACCCGAGAGTAGTTTCGTGAAATTCAAATCCTCCCTTTTGGCCTCATCGGTCATGGCCGCCACGCTTATGGCGACCGGCCTTGCGGTTGCGCCGTTGCAACTGGCCTATGCGCAGGCTCCGGCGACTGCGACCCAGCGCGCTGAGCGTTTCAAGGCGGCCGAGGCCTATATGCACGGCAATCTGTCGGCTCTGGTGACCGACCTGAATATGCAGGCATCGTTTGCGGGCGGCGGCAGCGGCGTGATCTACCGCAAGGGGCCGAAGGGGCAGGGGGCGATCCTGCTGGCTGACCCGACCAAGGGCACACAGACCGAACTGACGATGGAAGCGGCCCTGACGCCTAAGCTGAAAGACGCGGGTGTAAAGGCAGATGGCATCGTCGATGTCCGCCCGACGGACTATGATGCCGATAAGAAGGTGCTGAAATTCGCCGCTGGCGGGCGTGACTGGACCTATGAACTGGCTACCGGTAACTTGACCGCCAATGCGCCCTATGTGGCCCCGGACGGGATGGTATCGCCGGATGGCAAATATAAGGTCATCGCCCGCGACTATAATCTTTATCTGGTTGAGGTCGCCACCAACCGCGAAACGCCGCTGACTTTTGACGGGGGCTACGATCAGCGTTACGGCCAGAACTATCCGCTGTTTGGCGACATGGCCGATGCCAATTCCGAAACCCCGAAAATGCGCCTGAGTGTGCAGTGGTCAGAGGATTCGCAACAGATACTGACCTACCGCATGGATCGCAACGGCGCCTATATCTGGACGGGCGTGCAGCAGAGCCCGCAAGGCAGCCATTTCCCGCGCGCGTTCAACTATGTTTATCCGTCCGCAGGGGCCGCCAATGTGCCGCTGGTTAAGCCGGTGCTGATTGATCTGAAAGGTAAGGCGACCTACCTTGAGGTGCCCGCGACCGAGCTTCTGTGGCCCGGCGATCCGGCGGTCTACTGGGCCGGGGATAAGATCGTCTATGAATGGTCAAAGCGCGGCTATGGCGAGATCCTGCTGTACGAAGTCGATCCGGCCACCGCCAAGGCTGTGGTACGGGTGCGTGAGGCGCTGAAACCGATCGTGACCGTGACCTCCAGCGGTATCCGCCACGCGCCGGAATGGGGCGGTAACTTCGTCATTTCCGAACGCAGTGGCTGGGCGCAGCTCTATTTCCTCAAGACCGGCGAAAATCCGGAGGGCGGCAAGGCCCTGACAACCGGCGACTGGGAAGTCACGGGCATTGAACGCATCGACAAAGACGATGTAATCATTGCCGGTATCGGTCGTGAAAAGGGCATTAATCCTTATTATTCATCGCTTTATCGCGTCACCAAAGCGGGTAAAATCACCCACCTGACGCCCGAGCCGCTGGATCACAGCACGACGATCTCACAGGATGGCAACTGGATCATCGACCGCATGTCCTCACCCACCGATCCGACGCGCACCGTGCTGCGGGACGCGAAGGACGGCAGGATCGTTGCCGAACTGGGCCGCGCCGATATTTCGGCTTTGCTGGCCACCGGCTTTACCCTGCCGGAGCCGTTTGAGACGGTGGCCGATGACGGTAAGACCAGGCTTTACGGCATGATCCATCGCCCGAAGAATTTCGATCCGTCGAAGTCCTATCCGGTCATTGAAAATGTCTATACCGGCCCGACGACCCACCGCTTTAACGAGGATTACGGCGGCAATATCGTCAATGGTTTGAACGCTATGGCGCAACTGGGGGCGATTGTCGTGACCATCGACGGGCGCGGCACGTCCCAGCGCGGCAAGGCCTTCCGGTCTTCGGCCTATCAGAATCTGGCCGAGGCAGGTCTTGATGACCACATCTGGGTGCTGAAGGCCATGAAGGCGAAATATCCCTATTTCGATCTGAACCGCGTCGGCGTCTATGGCGGCTCGGCCGGTGGTTATGATACGGCGCGCTTTGTCCTGCGCCGGCCGGATGTCTATAAGGTCGGAGTTGCCTCATCCGGCAATCATGATCAGCGCATCGATAAGGCGTGGTGGCCGGAAGTGTCGATGGGCATTGCCGATGACGCGACCTGGGAAGCCAATTCCAATATTCCGGTGGCCAAAAACCTCAAGGGCAAGCTGATGCTGATCCACGGCGACATTGATGACAATGTGCCGATTGCCGCGACCATGAAGCTGTCCAAGGCCCTGATCGATGCCGGTAAGGACCACGAACTGGTCATCCTGCCCAATACCAAGCACAATGTGACCCAGCCCTATTACTTCCAGAAGATGTTCGGGTTTTTCTATGACAACCTGATCGAACCCAGAGCTGACGATCCGATCGTTCAGAAATAACAAAAAAACCCTCCCGAACGCTTCGGGAGGGGTTTTTTGTGAGCAGGGCGGCGCTTATCCTCCCGGATGAAGGCCCGGCGCTTCCTGACCCGTGCGGGCGACATATTCGCTGTAGCCGCCGCCGTACTGGTGGATGCCTTCCGGTGTCAGTTCCAGCACACGGTTCGACAACGCGCCTAAGAAATGGCGGTCGTGGGACACAAACAACATGGTGCCTTCGAAATCGGCGAGCGCCGCCACCAGCATTTCCTTGGTCGCCATATCCAGGTGGTTGGTCGGCTCATCCAGCACCAGCAGATTGGGTGGATCGAACAGCATCTTGGCCATGACCAGCCGCGCTTTTTCGCCGCCGGACAGGACGCGGCACGGCTTTTCGACATCATCGCCGGAGAAACCAAAACAGCCCGCCAGTGTGCGCAAGGCCCCCTGACCCGCCTGCGGGAAAGAGCCTTCCAGCGACTCGAAAATCGTCTCTTCGCCGTCGAGCAGGTCCATAGAGTGCTGGGCGAAATAACCCATCTTGACGCTGGCCCCAACGGTGACGGTGCCCTTATCGGGTGAGGCATCTCCGGCCACCAGTTTCAGCAGGGTGGATTTGCCGGCGCCGTTGGCGCCGAGGATGCACCAGCGTTCTTTGCGCCGCACTTTGAAATCCAGCCCCGAATAGATGGACAGATCGCCGTAACCTTTGTGGACATCGCGCAGGTTGAGGACGTCATCACCCGACCGCGGAGGGCTGCGGAATTCAAACTGGACGGTTTGACGGCGCCGTGGGGCTTCGACCCGTTCGATCTTGTCGAGTTTTTTCACCCGGCTTTGCACCTGTGCGGCGTGGGAGGCGCGGGCCTTAAAGCGCTCAATAAACTTGATTTCCTTGGCCAGCATAGCCTGCTGGCGTTCATACTGTGCCTGCCGCTGGGCTTCGGTCAGGGCGCGCTGCTGGTCGTAGAAATCAAGATCGCCCGAATAGGTGATCAGCGTGCCGCCGTCGATTTCCACCACCTTATTAATAATCCGGTTCATGAAGGCGCGGTCGTGTGAGGTCATCAAAAGCGCGCCGTCGTAATCTTTAAGAAAGGCCTCCAGCCAGATCAGGCTTTCGAGATCAAGGTGGTTGGAGGGTTCATCCAGCAACATGCCGTCGGGCCGCATCAGCAGGATGCGCGCCAGCGCCACCCGCATCTTCCAGCCGCCGGAGAGTAAGCCCACATCGCCGTCCATGCGTTCCTGACTGAAGCTCAAGCCCGCCAGCACTTCGCGCGCGCGGGCCTCAACCGAGTAACCGTCCAGTTCCTGAAACCGCTCCAGGACATCGCCATAGCGTGCCATGATGGCATCGAAGGCGTCGGCCTGATCCGGATCGGCCATAGCGGCCTCCAGGCTTGCCATTTCAGCCGCCAGCGCGCTCACCGGGCCGACACCATCCATTACGGCGGCGACGGCGCTCTGGCCCGACATTTCGCCCACGTCCTGACTGAAATAGCCGATCTTCATGCCGGTATCGATGGCGACCTGACCGTCATCGGGCTGATCCTGATCGGTGATCATACGGAACAGCGTCGATTTGCCCGCCCCATTGGGCCCGACCAGCCCGACCTTTTCGCCCTTCTGGATGCCCATCGACGCATCGATGAACAGGATCTGGTGGCCGTTTTGCTTACTGATATTATCGAGGCGGATCATGCGGGGCTTACTGTATAAGGGAACGTTGAGAGGCCTCTACAATGGCGCGCAGGTTTAGGGAAGGGGGTGTTTGACCGCCCCCGCCGTCAATACCCGAAACAATCCGAAGCCTTACCGGCTAACCGTGAGCAGCACCGCGCCGTGGGCAGGCAAGGTGAAGCTATAGGCCGCCGTGGCCTTGGCGTCCTTATGGGCCCAGACATCGCGCACCTTACCGGCACCCCCAAGACCGATCTCCGCCCAGTTTCCGCTGACGGTCACCGGCGCCTCGGCGCGGTTAAACAGGCCGACGGCGGTGGAGCCATCGCTCAGTTTCTTGGTCCAGATTTCGGTCGTGCCGTCTTTTTTGACCGGCAGGCCCTGCACGCCGGCCACGTCCTGATCGATGGCGATGACTTCGCGGTTGGTCAGAAGGGCTATGGTGTCCGGCGTCATGGTGCGCACATCATTGCCCAGTAACAATGGTGCGGCCATCAGCGCCCACAGCGACATGTGGGTTTTATATTCATCATGGCTCATGCCGCCATTGCCGACTTCCAGCATGTCCGGGTCGTTCCAGCCATTGGGGCCGGTGTGGTTAGGCTTGCCATTGGCGTCAAAGCCGATCCACGACATGCGGGCATAATTATCTTCGATGTCACCGGTCGTCCGCCACAGGTGCCCGCCGACATCGCGCCCCCACGCGCCGACATCGAAACGGCCGTACTGGCACAGGCTGAAGATGATATCGCGGCCGGTGGCGGCCAGAGCCTCCCCCATCTGCTGATAGGAGGCGTAGACGGTTTCTTTGGTGTGGTAAAAGGCTTCGCCGGAGCACAGGTCGTATTTCAGATAGTCCATGCCCCAGGCGGCAAAGGTTTTAGCGTCCTGCTCGACGTGACCGTATGAGCCTTCATAGCCGCCGCAGGTCTTTGGCCCTTGCGAGCTATAGATGCCGATTTTCAAGCCCTTGGAATGGACGTAATCGGCCAGTGCCTTCATGTCCGGGAATTTTTCGTTGGGTTGCAGCACGCCGTTTTGGTCGCGCTTACCCTGCCAGCCGTCATCGATATTGACATAGATATAACCGGCATCGCGCAGGCCGGAGCTGACCATAGCGTCGGCGATTTCGCGCACGGTTTTATCGTCGATGTCGGTGGCGAACTTGTTCCACGAATTCCAGCCCATAGGCGGTTTGGCGGCCAGATTCTTCTGCGGCACCACCCGGTGCGGGGGCAGGGGATAGGTCGGAAAATCAAGCGCTTTGAGTTCGGCCTTAGTCCCTGTGCGGGCGGTGATGTCGAAATCCTGATACCACAGCTTACCCGTCATGCGCACCGATGCGCCCTCGGCCTTAAGCGTGATATCAGTCGGCGTCAGGCGCGGATTGCCGTTGACGATCTTAAACTTCAGCACATCGCCCTCTGCGCGCAGATCGGTCATGGGCAGATCGCCGTACCAGCGTGAGGTGATAATGCCGGTCAATGTGCCGCCGGATTGTGTGACCGTCACGCGTGTAAAGTCGGGATATTTGGGAGAGCTGTCAAACACCCAGGCACCGGTCGGCGGGGCGGCCATAGCGGCTGATGACAACAGTGTGCTGATCAGTAAGGTCGCAACAGGCAGAAGGCGCATCCGATATCCTTTAAGTGCTTTACAGATGTGTATCGTATACAGTATTCATATTTTCAATTGTCCG
The DNA here is from genome assembly GCF_028550435.1 of Asticcacaulis machinosus. Lineage (GTDB taxonomy): Bacteria > Pseudomonadota > Alphaproteobacteria > Caulobacterales > Caulobacteraceae > Asticcacaulis > Asticcacaulis machinosus. The sequence goes on from NZ_JAQQKV010000003.1 coordinate 257,916, forward strand.
TCTATTGAAAAAAGGCCCGCCATGTTTCGCTCATTTTTACCGCTGATGCTGATGGCCGTAGCGGGAGGGGCTGCTGCTGACACCTATACCGCCGCATCGCCGGACGGGCAGGTGGTGGTGACGCTCGATAAGTCCGGGGCTGACCTGCCGACATGGCGCGTGACCTATAAGGGCCAGCCGGTGATTGCACCATCGGCTATGGGCCTGCGCACCGATGTGGCGGGCTTTGGACTTAAGGGCTTCAAGGCCCCGCTGGTGACCACACGCACGGTCAATGAAACCTACAATATCGTGGTGGGCAAAGCCAAATCGGCACCAGATCATTACACTGAGACGACCCTGACCTTTGAGGAGGTGGAGGGCGGGCGTAAGATCGCGATTGTGGCGCGCGCCTATGATAACGGGGCGGCGGTGCGCTATGTCCTGCCCAACCAACCGGGCTTTGAAAGCTTTGGGATATTGGGTGAAAAGACCGAGTTTGCCTTTGCTAAGGATTACGACTGCTGGGGCCTGAACCTCGGCAAATTCCACAATGCCCACGAGGGCGAATTTGATGCGGTCAAATCATCGCTAATCCGCGATCATTACCTGCTCGATTCGCCACTGGTGTGTAAAACGGGAACCGGTGAGACGGCGTTTGCGCTGGCTGAATCCGATGTAAAGCACTATCCGTCGACCTTCTATAATCGTAAGGGCGATAATGGTTTAGGCGTGGCGGTCAAGCTGCCGCCGCGTCTGGACAGCGACTCCATCAAGCCCTATGTCGCCAAGATCACCCAGACCGAATCTGAGTTCAAAACCCCGTGGCGGGTGGTCATGATTGGCGACAGCACGCGCGAACTGGTTGAATCCAACCTGATCGCCACATTAGGCGAGCCGTCAAAGATTGCGGACACAAGCTGGATCAAGGGCGGCAAGAGCGCCTGGGACTGGTGGAACGGCTTTAATGCGCCGGTTAAAAACCCCGGCATCAATACCGAGACCTATCTGGCCTATATCGATTTCGCCAAGGCAATGGGGCTGGAATATATGCTGATCGACGAAGGCTGGTCGGTCGGATCGTCGACCCGCCCGAAGCCCGGATCGGATGTGACCAAGGCCATTCCGGCCCTCGATATGCCTAAAATCCTGAAATATGCCAAAGACCGTAACGTCAAGGTCATGCTGTGGCTGCAATGGCAACAACTGGACTGGCAGATGGATGAGGCACTGGCGGCCTATGAGCAATGGGGCATTGCCGGCATCAAGATCGACTTCATGGACCGCTCTGATCAGGACATGGTCGATTATTACCACAAGGTGCTGTCCAAGGCCGCGAAACACAAGCTGCTGGTCGATCTGCACGGGGCCTATGCGCCGAACGGTCTGGTGCGTACCTATCCGAACTACATCACGCAGGAAGGTGTGCTAGGGGCGGAATACAATAAGTGGACGACACGCATCACTGCGACCCACAATGTCACCTTGCCCTATACCCGCATGATCTTAGGCCCGATCGACTACACACCGGGCGGGTTTGCTCACCGCACGCCGCAGGATTTTAAGATCCAGATTGACCGGCCCATGACCATGACGACCCGCGGTCAGGCCGTGGCCATGTATGTGGTTTACGACAGCCCCCTGACCATGCTGTCGGATGCTCCGCAGGCCTACAAGAAAGCGAGTGGTGAGTGGGAAGACGGCGTTGATTTTATCAAATCCGTGCCGGTGACGTGGGATGAAACCCGCGTCCTTCAGGGCGATATCGGGCAGTTCATCGTCACTGCCCGCCGCAAGGGCGAGGTCTGGTACATCGGCGCCATGACCAATGAGCAGGCTCGTAACCTTACCCTGCCGCTGTCATTCCTCAAAGGCGGAACCTATGAGGCGCGCCTGTGGCAGGACGGCGCGACGGTGTCTCGCCTTAACACCACAACCCAGAAAGCCACGTCCACGGACAGCCTTACTCTGACATTAGCGCCCTCCGGTGGCGCGGTGGCCGTCATTGCGCCGGCCGGAAAAGGTAAAAAAACCAAGTGATAACGCTGTCGTTATGATAAATCGTATAATTTATATTTGACGGTCTTGTCATATGATGGTTACTATCGAACTTAGTCGTTCGCGGCTGTTGTAGATTTGTTTTGCGTATCCTCACTCCGGCACTGAAATCTCTGGTCCTCCCTGGTGCAGAGCATTTTGTCGGCAACTTTAGGCGTCTGCCGTGGAAGGACTGCGGCAGACGTTCTTTTCGTCATAAAGACCTATTCGGAGACTGCCCCTAATGACCCGCATCCCCGCCCCGCACCTCACGAGACGGACGAGCCTGATTTCATTAGCTGCCGCCATGACGGCTGGCCCTGCACTGGCCCAAACGGCGCCCAACGCCCAAGGAAATTCATGGAACAGCCCGGATGCGGCCACCACGGTCTTTGAAACACCTGATTTTCTGATTTCACTGCAAGACACCTCCCAGACCCTCGTGTCGCTGGCGCCCAAGGGCGTCGCCGGTGGGTTTGATTTCGCCCCGTCAGGCAAGTTCACCCAGCGCCTGGCCGATGGCTGTTATCGTCTCGGTGACCTTGATCTGCGCGTGCGTTCAGAAGGCGATACGGCATGGAGCGACCACTCAACCGCCTTTAAGCGTGCCAAGGTCAAGGCCCTGCCGAAACCGAAAGGCGCGCTGGCCTCGGCTGATATTACGCCGTCACTGGGGGGCGTGCCGCTGAAAGTTGTCCGCACATGGGCCGTGGTCGGCGGCAAGCTGGTCTTGCGTTTCACCCTGTCGAACCCGACTACAAAAACCGTTGAAGTCGGCGGCTTAGGCATTGCGATGGTGTTTGACAATATCATCACGGGCCGTCATCTGGATGAAGCCCATGATGTGGCGTCGTTCTACGATCCCTATGTCGGTCTCAATGCGGGCTATTTGCAGGTCAATCGCCTGAACGGGCAGGGGCCGTCGCTGCTGGTGCTGCCGGAAACCGATACCGCTAAGTTCGAGCTTTATAAGCCGATCCTCAATGAGCGTGACGCCGAGAAAAAGCTCAAAATCTATAACGACGCCGAACCCCGCAACATGACGTTTGAAGGCTTCTATAGCTGGATGACCAACGCCAAGGGCTTTGCCGATACCGAATGGAAGGGGATCGAGCAGTGGAACACGCCGACCTCGTTCACGCTAAAGCCCGGTCAATCGACCACGGTGGCCGTCAAGTTTGTCCTGTCGCCGACCATCCGTGAGATCGAACCGACCCTGATCAAGCACAAGCGTCCGGTGGCTGTGGGCCTGCCGGGCTATGTCGTGCCGACTGATCTGCCGGCTGATCTGTTCCTGCATGCGCCGAAACCTGTGAAGGCGCTGAGCGTCCATCCCGCCGGTGCGCTGGAGGTATCTTCCGCCAGCACCGTTAAGGGCGGCTGGGTCAAGTATTCGGTGACCGGTAAGGTCTTGGGGCGCGCCCGTATTGACGTGACCTATGCCGACAACACGGTTCAGACCATCCACTATAAGGTCACCAAGCCTCAGGCCGAAGCCGTGGCCGATATGGGCCACTTCCTGACCACCAAGCAGTGGTACGAGAACCCTAACGATCCGTTCAAGCGCTCGCCGTCGATCATGATCTATGACCGCGACAAGAACGAGATCGTACTTCAGGACAACCGCGTCTGGATATCCGGCCTGTCGGACGAAGGCGGCGCCGGTGCCTGGCTGGCCGCGATCATGAAGCAACTGGATAACCCCAAAAAGGAAGAAGTCGCCAAGTTCGAGCGCTTCGCCAACACCACCTTGTGGGGGCAGATACAGACACCGGACGGCCCGGATAAGTACGGCGTGCGCAAGTCGGTAATGTTCTATGATCCTGACACCATGCCCGCAGGTACCTATGATCCGGCCCTGAACTGGAAGGTCTGGTCGGCATGGAACCGTAAGGGCGCCGGTGATCTGGGGCGATCTTACAACTATCCGCATCCGGCGGCGGCGTGGTGGACACTCTATCGTCTGGGCCGCTACCACACCGGCATGACGGCGGGTGAGAGCTGGCAGACCTATCTGACGCGGGCCGCGGAAACGACCAAGGCCATGATGACCAAGGCGCCGTACTACACCCAGTTCGGTCAGATGGAAGGCGATGTCTTCCTCTATATCCTGCTGGATCTTAAGCGCGAGAACATGACCGAACTGGCCGCAGAGGTCGAAACCCTGATGAAGGGCCGCGTCGAAATCTGGCGTAAGCTGAAATATCCGTTCGGCTCGGAAATGCCGTGGGATTCGACCGGTCAGGCCGAAGTCTATATGTGGATGCGTCATTTCGGTCATCAGGATCAAGCCGATGTCACCCGCGAAGTGATCATGGCCTATGATCCGGCCATTCCGCACTGGGGCTATAACGGTTCGGCGCGCCGGTTCTGGGACTTCCTCTATGCCGGTAAGCAGTCGCGCATCGAGCGCCAGCTTCACCACTATGGGTCGTCGCTTAATGCCGTGCCGCTGTTTGATGCTTTCCGCGAAACGCCGGACGATCTTTACATGCTGCGCGTCGCTTACGGCGGCCTGATGGGGTCGCTGACCAATATCGACAACGAAGGCTTTGCTTCGGCGGCGTTCCACTCCTTCCCGGACGCCATGAAGTGGGATGCCATCAACGGCGATTACGGCATGAGCTTCTTTGGTCATGCGGTGACGACGGCGTCTTATCTGGTCAATCATCCAACCTTTGGCTGGACCGGCTTTGGCGGTGTGGTCACGCAATCGGGTTCGGTGATCACCATCGCCCCGAAAGACAGCGGCCGCAGACGCGTATTCATCGCCCCTGCCGGTTTGTGGATCACGCTCGATGCCGGTAAAATCGCGTCGGTCGCCTATGATACGGCATCTGGCATGGTCAGCGTCACGTTTGAAGCCGCCGATCAATATACGCCCAAGGCCTATGTCAATCTGGAGGCGACGGTCAAGGGCGCCAAGACCTACAGCCTGTCGGCACCTAAGGAACTGGGGGCCTATGCCGTCAAGCTGGGCGCGGGCACGACCACAGCGGAACTTACACCCGCATAAATTTCATCAGGCCATGTCGCTCCGGCGGCATGGCCTTTTTTCGCAACAGAGTGACATGTTGCATTTGAAACAAAATGATGACGATATGTTGACAGTGTCGGGATTCGTCATCCTAATTCGGTAAATGGTAGTTCAAGGGGACTTACACAATGGGATTATTTGGGCCGTTAAAGCCTCTGCACAGAGCAGAAGAAGACGGGAAGGCGCTGGCTAAGACGCTGAGCTGGCCGCACCTGATGGCGCTGGGTATCGGCGGCATTATCGGTACGGGGATCTATTCGTTGACAGGCACAGGCGCAGGCTTGGCCGGTCCGGGCGTGCTGCTGTCCTTTGCACTTTGCGGTATTGTCTGCGCCTGTGCGGCCTTGTGCTACACCGAAATGGCGACAATGATCCCGACGGCGGGTTCAGCCTATACCTACACCTATTCTGCATTAGGTGAGACCCTCGCCTGGATTGTCGGATGGGCGTTGATTCTCGAGTATTCTCTGGCCTGTTCGACTGTGGCGGTTAGCTGGTCGGCGCATTTGTTTGGTTGGCTCCATGACGGGGTTGGGCTGCAACTGCCGGCTATGCTTATGAATGCCCCACATGCCGGAGGTCTGATCAACCTGCCCGCCGTGCTGGTATCGCTGGCGGTCATGGGCCTGCTGCTGATTGGTGCACGTGAAAGCGCTACACTCAATATTCTGCTGGTCATTATCAAAATCGTTGCTTTGGGAGCCTTTATCTTTTTCGCGCTCCCGGCGGTGCAGGCCGGTAACTACGATCCGTTCGCCCCTTACGGCTTTCTGGCGCACGAAATGGAAGGTAAGAAATATGGTATCATGGCCGCGGCTGCGATTGTTTTCTTTGCTTTCTTTGGTTTCGATGCGGTCTCGACGTCCGCTGAAGAAGCCAAGAACCCCGGTCGTGACCTGACCATCGGTATTCTGGGCTCTATGGGTATCTCAACCATCATCTATATGCTGGTTGCAGGCGCCGCCGTCGGTGCGGTGAATTTCAAGGAGTTCGCCTTCTCCGGTGAGGCCCTGCCGCATGTTCTGCGCAGCCTTGGTCAGCCTTTAGTTGCTACTCTGGTCGGTGGCGCTGCCCTAGTCGCCTTACCATCCGTCATTCTGGTCATGATGTACGGCCAAAGCCGCATCTTCTTTGTTATGGCCCGCGACGGTCTTCTGCCGCCCGCTGTGGCCAAGGTCAATAAAAAGGGCTCGCCCGCTCTCATCACGACCTTGACCGGTATTTTCGTGGCCGTGTTTGCAGGCTTTTTCCCCCTTGACGAGATTGCAGCCCTTTCCAATGCCGGTACGTTGATCGCCTTCGTAGCGGTGGCTGTGTCGATGCTGGTTCTGCGCAAAAAGATGCCTGACGTCGTGCGCACGTTCAAGACGCCTGCACATTGGTTAGTTGGTCTGGTCACCATCGGCGGCTGTATTTTCATCTTTTCCAGCCTTCAGGTCAAAGCTCAGATGTTTACCCTGATATGGATGGCAATAGGTCTTGCGTTCTACTTCTCCTATGGCCGCTGGAACAGCCGCCTGCGTAAAGGTGCTTAAAGCTTATCTTTAGCCCCTCGCCGGGCGGTGGCTCCGCCACCTTGGCCGTGCCGCAATGGCGGCTTGAGCGGAATGGTTCCCTCAGATCATTCCGCTCTAACCCCAAATGAAAAGGCCCCGGATTTCCGGGGCCTTTTTTATGATTAGTAGTGGTCTTTGAGTTCCTCGAACGTCGCATTGATATGGTCATAGACCAGTTGCGCGACCTCATCGCCCTTGCCGGACATCCAGGCGTCATACATGACCAGATGCTCCTGATGGGCGCGGTCTTCGCTGCCTGCCGCCACCAGATGCTCACAGACATTGCGCTCGGAGATCAGATGAAGCCGCTCGATAAAGCTGATGGTAACCGGTTTGCGCACCGGTTGCACCAGCGACAGGTGGAACAGGCGGTTATAACGACCCACCTCGCTGCGGTCGGACTCGGCGGCCTGTTGCAGGCGGTCGAGGGCGGCGGTGACCGCCAGACGATCTTCGGGGGTGGCGCGCATGGCGGCGATCGCCGCGGCCTGCGGCTCCATGGTCAGGCGAAGACCGTAAGCATCCTCGGCCTCTTCCAGCGACAGCGGCGAGACGAAGAAACCGCGATTGGCCTCCAGCACCACCAGCCCCTCGTTCTGAAGCCGGATCAGCGCTTCACGCACGGGGATTTTGCTGACCCCAAGTTCAGCCGCGATGGCTTCCTGACGAATGGCGTCATGCGGGCTCAAAGTGCCTGACACCAGCCGATCGCGTAAAAGTCTGTAGACCTGTTCGGAAACGGTCTGGACATGTATTCCCATGATAGCACCACTGAAATGATTACCAGCGCTTTCTGGGGCGTACTTCCTGTGTGTTGTTATATCTTATACAATCCATATAGCCGAGATGTGGTGATTTTACGACGGTCGGCTGTAAAAAAAGCCTACACATATTGTTTCATTTAGAGCGAATAATGTTTGGAAGGCAGCCGTCCGATCAAACCGCCATTTGCAGCGCAGCCACCGCCCGGCGAGGGCTGAACAAGCCGCCATTGCGGCGGCGGCCAAGGTGGCGGAGCCACCGCCCGGCGAGGGCTGAACAAGCCGCCATTGCGGCGGCGGCCAAGGTGGCGGAGCCACCGCCCGGCGAGGGCTTTAAAAGTAAAAAAGCCGCAGAGGGCTGCGGCTTTGTAACATCGTTTTTTTTTTTGACCAGATTACCCGGCTTTTTCAGCCTCGAATTGCTTACGCAGATCAACCAGGGTTGAGGCGATGTGCTCATACATCACGGCAGCCACTTCATCGGCCTTACCTGTGGCCCACAGTTCCAGCATAGCGGTATGCTCATTGTGCGCACGGTCACCGCGTCCGGCGGGTTCCAGATGCTTACCCACATAGCGTTCAGAAATGATGTTCAGGCGTTCGATAATCTGAATTGTGACTTGCTTATGCAAGGGGCGAACCAGTGACATATGGAACGCGCGGTTAAGGCGTCCGACCTGAGTTTTATCGGTGATCGCAGCCTGATCAAGGGCATCAAGCGCTTCTTTGGCGGCTTTACGATCGGCATCAGTGGCGACTTTTGAGGCCATGCCGACGGCTTCGGGCTCGATCTTGAGGCGCAGGGCATAGACCTCATCGACCTCATCGGCATTCAGCGGGCGGACAAAAAAACCGCGATTGGCCTGAGACAGCAAAAGCCCGTCCTGTTCAAGACGAGCCAGAGCTTCGCGCAATGGTATCTTGCTGACCCCCAGTTCCGCCGCCAGAGCGTCCTGACGGATGGCAACGTCAACCGGGAACTTGCCTGAGATGATGCGGTCACGCACCAGGGAGAATATTTGCTCTGAGAGCGTCTGAACCACAATGGCCATCTATTAAATCCATTATAACCGAATAATCGGCGTTCCCCTGCGGCCTTTATTCCGTAAGAATTCTGGCACTTTTACTTATAAAGTATACCAGTATTTCATTAAATTGTTACGAAAGGCAAGGGGGGATTCACGCGGTTTTGTTAGCGCTGTCAGACGACCTGAAAGCCTTCCCAGAACTGGTCTTCGCGGTCAATCCAGATGGTGTTGAAGCCGGTCGAAATGGCCGAGCCTTCGATAGACGGAATGATGGCGGCAACACCGTTCAGATCAACCTCTTCGGTCACCATCCCGGTGAACCGACTGGTGATATAGCTTTGATGTATAAAGGGTTCTCCGACTTTCAGCTCGCCCTTGGCGTGCAGGTGGGCCAGTCGTGCCGAAGTGCCGGTGCCGCAGGGTGAGCGGTCAATGGCGCGCTCACCGTAGAATACCGCATTGCGGCCATGAGCCGGGCTAGGCTCACCTTCGGTATTCTTAGGTTTGTCGGCCCACAGGACGTGGCTGACGCCGCGGATGGTCGAATCAAGCGGGTGGACGGGCTCATAGACCTCCCGAACCAGGGTGCGGATCGTGCGCGACAGTTCGATGATTCGCGCGGCCCCCAGATCATCAAGGCCGGTATAGGGGCCGTCGATGGTGGGCTCAATGATGGCGTAATAGTTGCCGCCGTAAGACACATCCAGCGTCAGGTGACCGAAATCCGGTACATCGATTTCGATGCCGGTCTTGGCCAGATAAGCCGGGACATTGGTGATCTTGACCGCCGTGACCTTGGGGCCGTTGGTCTTATAATCGATATTGATGATGCCGGCGGGAACTTCGAGCTTAAGCTTACCCGGTGTGCGCGGTGTGATCAGGCCGTTTTCCAGCGCAAACGTCACCATACCAATGGTGCCGTGGCCGCACATAGGCAGGCAGCCGGAGGTTTCGATAAACAGGATGCCAGCGTCAGTGTCTTCGCGGGTCGGGGGATACAGGAACCCGCCTGACATCATGTCGTGGCCGCGCGGTTCATAGCACAGGCCGGTTCTGATCCAGTCGAAGCGGTTCAGAAAGTCCTGACGCCGCTCGGACATGTTGCTGCCCGTAAGCAACGGCGCGCCACCGGCGACAAGACGGACCGGATTACCGGCGGTATGACCATCGATGCAGAAGAAGGTATGACGCATAAAGCATACTCACGGATAAAGTTTGGCGGCAAAGCCGCAAATACTTTGCCGTGTAATGTCAGGAAAGGGAAAAATCCGCGAAGAACCGCTTCAAGCGGATTTTTCTCATCACAGAGCAATATGCCGAAAAGTGTTTGCGGTTTTCGGCTATAATATTGCGATCAAACAAAAACCAAGGGGGCACATGGGGGGAGGTAACTCCCCCCATGAGTAGTTTAGGCGGCTTTGTGGATCGAGAGGCTTGGACGCGACGCGGCGGCCTCTTCAACCATCTTGGTGACTTCGGCGCGGCGCGCCCCCGTCAGCGGCAGGCGCGGCATACGTACACGCTCAGAGCCACGACCCATGATCTGCTCGGCCAGCTTGATCGACTGAACGAGGTCATGATCGGCATCAAGGTGCAGCAGCGGCAGGAACCAGCGATAGATCTCAAGCGCGGTTTTCAGGTCACCGGCCTTAAGCGCCTTAACCAGCAGAACCGATTCAGCCGGGAAGGCCGAGGTCAGGCCCGAAACCCAGCCCTGAGCACCCAGCAGCAGGCCTTCGTAAGCCACGTCATCCAGACCGGCAAAGATCGAATAACGATCACCGAAAGCGTTATAGACATCGGTGAAGCGGCGGGTATCGGCAGCCGATTCCTTAATGGCGACGATGTTCTTAACCGGACGCAGAGCTTCCAGAGCGTCATTACCAATATTGACGCGGTAGGCGGTCGGATTGTTATAAAGCATGATCGGCAGCGAGGTCGCATTGGCGACTTGGGTGAAGTGCTCAACCAGTTCAGCGGTCTTAGGGACATAAACCATAGCCGGCAGCAGCATCAGGCCAGTGGCGCCGATCTTTTCGGCATCCTTAGCGAATGCGGCTGCGCGCGGGGTGGTCAGTTCGGAGGTGCCGACAACCACCGGCACGCGACCGGCGACGACTTCGACGATAGCGGTCAGGAGTTTACGCTTTTCGTCAGGCTCAAGTGAATTGTTTTCGCCGCAGGTGCCGAGCGCGATGATACCGGTAACACCGTCATTGATCAGGTCATCAACGACGCGCTGACTGTCAGCATAATCGATTGAAAGATCTTCTTTAAATTGCGTGGTAACGGCCGGAAACACGCCCTGCCAATCGATTTTCATTTTATACTACTCCTGAGTCTTGTATAGGAACATATACCGTATACTATATGCGATGGTGTAATGCAACACAGATTGGTTGGTTAAATGAAGGCGATTGTGGTCGGCGGTGGCGTGGTGGGTTTGAACATCGCTCTGGCGCTCCAGAACAAAAATATCAGCGTTATCTTGCTGGAGGCCGAGCCCGTGCGCAAGGCGGCGTCTTATGGCAATGCCGGACATATAGCGATCGAACAGGTTGAGCCTCTGGCGTCGGTGGCCATGATCCGTTCGGCCTTTAAGCGCTGGTTTGCTCTGGGCGGGGCATTATCGTTTCCGGCAGCAGGTTTTGGGGAATGGCTGCCGTTTTCATGGCGTCTGCTCAAGGCATCGTCGCCCGCCCGGTTCGCCAAAGGCAAGGCCGCACTGTCGGCGCTGATCGCAGAGGCCATGCCCGCCTGGAAACGCAGGGTGGCAGATATAGGTGCGACTGACCTGCTGCGCGAAGACGGACACTTTGTTATATGGGAGACGCCGGAAACCGCGGCCAAGGGCTTGGCAGGATGGAAGGAAACCGACACTGGCACAGCCCGCTTTCGTGAGGTGACCGATGATGAAATGGCGCAGCTTAAAGCCATTACCTCTACGCCCATAGCGGGGGCCATCCGTTTTGAAAATACCGGACAGGTCAGCGACACTGCCCGTCTTCTGAAAACGCTGGAGGCCGTCTTTGTTGAGCGCGGCGGGGTGATCTACTATAAATCCGTGGCCGCCCTTAGCGTCGAAGGCGGGCAGGCTTTCGTAAAACTTAGAGGCGGAGAGATACTGACCGCTGATCGCGTGGTCATCAGTGCGGGCGTGGGATCAAAGGCCCTGCTGGAGCCATTGGGGCACCGCGTCCCCATCATTGCCGAGCGCGGCTATCACATTCAAACGGCGCAGCATGGCTGGCCGAAGGGCTTGCCACCAGTCGTGTTTGAGGATCGTTCGATGATCGTCACAGGGTTTGAAAGCGGTCTGCGCGCGGCCAGTTTTGTGGAACTAAACCGCCCTGATGCGCCCGCCGATGGGCGCAAGTGGCAACGGCTGCGCGGCCATGTCAAGGCGCTGGGCCTGCCATTTGAAGGCGAGGGCGTCGAGTGGATCGGGGCGCGACCAACCCTGCCGGACTATTTGCCTGCCATCGGTAAAAGCGATAAGGCGGATAATCTTTATTATGCGTTTGGTCATCAGCATCTGGGCCTGACGCTGGGGCCGGTGACCGGTGAGATCGTGGCGGACATGATCACCACGGGACATGCGCCCAAAGCCTTTGATTTGAATAGATTTGCGTAAAGGATAGACGATGATCGGTGGATCGACGATTGAGGCCGAACTGGCCAAGCTTAAGCCCCCAGTGGCGGCAGAGGCTATTTCAGCCGCGGAATATCAGGTGCGTCTGGATAAGGCCCGCAAACTGACCCGCGACCTGGGCGCCAAAGCGCTGTTGGTCGGGGCGGGTGCATCGCTACGCTATTTCGCCGGCGTGCCGTGGGGCGCATCGGAGCGGTTGGTGGCCATGTTGCTGCCGGTGGATGGGGAGCCGCTGATTATCTGCCCGTTCTTTGAGCGCGGGTCGTTAGAGGCCGATCTGAAAATTCCGGCCGAACTGCGCCTGTGGCAGGAGGACGAAAGCCCCCACGCCCTGATTAAGCAGGCCATGTCCGACTGGGGCGGCGGGGGCATCGCGGTCGATCCGGCCCTATCATTTGAAATGGTCAGTCGTCTGATGCGCGAAACGGGTCTGGCGATCCAGGAGGCATCCTCAGTGATTAATGGCTGCCGGATGTATAAATCGACCGCCGAACTGGCCCTGATGCAGCAGGCCAAATCCATGACCGAGATTGTGCATAAGGCGACCGCGCGAATCCTGCGTGATGGCATCACCACGACCGAGGTCATCAACTTTATCGAAGCCGCTCACCGTAAGATGGGGGCGGCGGGCAATTCGTTTGTGATTGTGCAGTTCGGCCATGCCACCGCCTATCCGCACGGTCTGCCCGGTGTGCAGACGCTTAACGAGAACGATCTGGTGCTGATCGACACCGGCTGTTACGTGCAGGGCTATACGTCAGATATCACCCGCACCTATATTTACGGTCGGGCCACGCCTGAGCAGCAGCGCATCTGGGATATCGAAAAGGAAGCCCAGGCGGCGGCCTTTGCGGCGGTCGAGGTCGGCAAACCGTGCGAAAGCGTCGACTATGCCGCCCGCGCGATTCTGGAAAGACATGGGCTGGGGCCGGACTATAGCCTGCCCGGTACGCCGCACCGCACCGGGCATGGCATCGGGCTGGCCATCCACGAACCGGCCTATCTGGTGCGTGGCGACAAGACACCGCTTATGCCCGGCATGTGTTTTTCCAATGAACCGATGATCGTGGTGCCGGAGCGCTTTGGCATCCGGCTGGAAGACCATATGTATGTCACCGAAACTGGCGCTAAGTGGTTTACGGAACCGCAGGCCGCGATCGATCGGTTGTAGAATAGGTACTCACGGTGTATATACATCGTGAGTATATTCTCGGAGATCGCCATGTCCAAGGAAGCCGTATTTACCTTGAAAATCGAGCCGGAACTGCGCGAAGCCTTTATGGCGGAAGCCGCCGCCGTGCATCGTCCGGCGTCACAGATCGTGCGGGAATTTATGCGCGACTATGTTGATCAGCAACAAAAGGCCCGTGAATATGATGACTGGTTCCGGGCCGAGGTTGAGGCCGGCCTGAAAGAAGCCGACGACCCTAATACCGTCTGGCATAGCCATGAAGAGGTTAAGGCAAATATGGAGCGCCAGCGTCAGTCGTTTCTCGCCCGGATCAGGGCGGGTGAATGAGGCAGATCATCCGGTTTCTGCACGCCGCCCAAAACCGCTGATCACGAAAAACAGTCGTTGACCAGATCGGCCTTGGCCACGTTCAGGCGGGCGGGGTGCATGTAAAAAGCATCGGTAGGGATGCGGTGGTCGCGGCGGTAGACTTCTGATAATACCTTATAAAGCTCGGGATCGTGGGCCTTTAGGTCATCAGAGGTGGCAATCATCACATCATCGGTCTTATAGGCCTTATTGGAGTTGAACCAGAACTGGGTGCCTTCGGCCCAGTATTCGTCGATGTTCAGCGCCATATAGGCCCCGCGCCACAGGCCCTTTGATTTGGCATTGGCAAAGGCGGCTTCAATACGGCTCATCAGGGCCTGATCGGTTGTGCGGATGGCATTCAGGATATTGTGCGAAAACTCATGGATCATGATGTTTTCACCGTAATAGCGGGTGTTTGGCACGCCTAAGATATTCTCCGCCGCCCCGGTCGTATAAAGTCCGCCCATGCCGCGGGCACGCATCGCCCAGTAATCACGGTCGGTCATCTTGCCGATAGTGGTGTCATAGTCGCGGACATCGCATTTCGACAGGCGCGGATCGTCCTTGGCCGGTTTTTTCCAGTCGCTTTGTTCGGGCAGGTCGGTGGTGGTTTCATCCACCGCCATGACCCCGACGCGCGCCCCTTCGCGGATCAGGGCATCGCGCAGGTCGGGCCGTTCGCTCAACAGATAGACCACGATGTCGCGGGCGGCGAGGATGGCGTCATCCGGCACTTTGGCTGAGGTCGTCACCGGTATGCCGCCTGCATCAGCATATTTGGTATAGAACGGATCGAGGGCCAGCGAGGGCGGCGGGGGCGTGATGACAGGCTGGGCGTAAGATAGGGACGCGGACGCCCCGACCAATGCCAGTCCCAAAAGCCCCGCAGCCGCTTTCATACTTAGTCTTTACCTTCATAAGGGCTGGTGCCACCACGGGCGATGAACTTATCGACCGCCGTTTCCAGCACCGGCAAAGGCACCGAGCCCAGTTCCAGCACGGTATCGTGGAAGGCGCGGATGTCAAACTTTTCACCCAAAGCGGCTTCGGCCTTGGCGCGGGCTTTCCATATCGCCATTTCACCAAGGTAGTAGCTGAGGGCCTGACCCGGCCAGGCGATATAGCGGTCGGTCTCCGTCGTGATTTCGTGCTCACTTAGTGCGGTATTATCGCGCATGAAGGCCATAGTCTGATCGCGGGTCCAGCCCTTGGCGTGGATGCCGGTATCAACCACCAGACGGGCGGCGCGCCACATCTGATAGCTCAGCATCCCGAAGTGCTCATAGGGTGTGTGATACATTCCCATTTCCACACCGAGACGTTCTGCGTACAACGCCCAGCCTTCGCCGTAAGCCGAGATATAGGTGTTCTGGCGGAACTCCGGCAGGCCTTTGTTTTCCATGGCCAGCGGCATCTGGAAGGCGTGGCCGGGGGCGGATTCGTGCAGGGTCAGTGCGGGCAGGGAATAGAGTGGACGGGCGGGCAGGTTATAGGTATTGACCCAGTAACCGCCGGGGCCGCCGCGGCCGCCGGTGTAAAAGGGCGCCAGTTCAGGGGCGACGGGGAAAATGCCGAACCTCATCCGCGGTTGACGGCCGAAATATTTGCCGGACACCGCATCAAATTCCTTGGCGGTCCAGGCGGCACGATCGAGCAGGTCCTGCGGTTTGGTGACATAAAACTGCGGATCGGTGCGCAGGAAGTTCAAAAATGCGGACAGGTCGCCCTCAAACTTGACCTCTTTCATGACGGTGAGCATTTCAGCCTTGATCTTGGCCACTTCATCGAGGCCGATCTGGTGGATTTCCTCCGGTGTCAGATCAAGCGTGGTGTATTCGCGGCTTTGGGCGGCATAAAACGCTTTGCCGTCGGGCAGGTCATAGGCGCCGATTTTGGCCGTGGCCTTGGGCTCATATTCCTTGGTGATGAAGGTTAGCACCGACTGGTGGGCGGGGATAACGCTCTTATTGATCGCCTCAAGCGCCAGCTTTTTCAGTTCCGCCTGTTTATCGGCGGGGATGGAGGCGGGCATGGACTTGAAGGGTTTATAGAATGAGTTGTCCTCACCCTTGGCGTTGATCACGGTGGTCAGGGACACATCACGACCGGCCAGTGCGACCTTAGGCACGGTAAAGCCACGCTTTAAACCTGCGCGCATATTGTCCATGTTCTGGCCAAAATAGCGCGGCATGTCGTTCAACTGACGCAGATAATTGCGGTAATCGGCCTCGGTGCGATAGGTGCCGCCGGTGATGTAGCTGAGGTCGCTCCAGAAGGAGGTATCCCCCGCCAGCGGACGCTCATAGGTCTTGAATTTTTGGGCATTATAGAGCGTTTCGATCTGGAAGCGGTAGATCTGGTAATCGACGGCAGCGGCTTCCGACAGCTTGGATTTATCGATGGCGTCCAGTTGTTTCAGCACGTTCTGCCAGTAGGTCAGTTTCTTATCCTGAGCGGCTTTTGACACGTCGGGCAGGCCGCCGCCGCGCTGATCGGCGGGGATGTCTTCGCTGACTGACATTTGCTCACCGCGCCATTTCCATTCGGTGGTATAGATGTCTTTAAACTGGCTGTCGGTGGCGGGATCGGCAAACGAGGTCATGGCACTTAACGACAAAACAGCGGAAACAGCGGTGGCGGCGAACAGGGACTTCATAGGGTGCGAACCTCACGAACAGAACGAAACAATGTGTCTTGACAATTGTATACAGTATAATGATTGTGGTGCAACTGTCTGACTATTCAAAAATGCGAGGCCGCTATCATGTCCCGACCCGCCCTTATCACCAACCGCCGCGCCCTTCTGGGTGGGGTGGCTGCAAGCACATTTATCAGTGGCCTGAGCCTGCCGGTCATGGCCGCCACAGCGGTGCCGCTCAAGGCCGCGCCCGTGCCGATGAAGGATGTGCGGCTGTTGCCATCGCCGTTCCTCAATGCCGTTGAGGTCAACACCAAATATCTCATGAGCCTTGAGCCCGACCGCCTGCTGCACAACTACCATAAATTCGCGGGCCTGCCGGTCAAGGGCGAAATCTATGGCGGCTGGGAATCGGACACGATTGCCGGGGAAGCTTTGGGCCATTATCTGTCGGCCCTGGCGCTGATGTACGCCCAGACGGGCAATGCTGAATGCATCACCCGCATCAATTACATCATTGCCGAGCTGAAAAAGGTGCAGGCCGCTCATGGTGACGGTTATGTTGCCGGCTTCATGCGTAAGCGCAAAGACGGCACGGTCGTTGATGGCAAAGAGATTTTCCCCGAAATCATGGCCGGTGATATCCGCTCGGCTGGTTTCGATCTCAATGGCTGCTGGGTGCCGTTCTATAACTGGCATAAGCTCTATGCCGGTCTGCTCGATGTTCAGGCCCTGACCGGAAACGATGCCGGTATTCCGATCCTGGTTGGGCTTGGCGGTTACATTGAAAAGGTGTTTGCTGCCCTGAACGATGAGCAGGTGCAAAAGGTTCTGGCCTGCGAATACGGCGGGATCAACGAGAGCTTTGCCGAGCTTTATGTCCGCACCAAGGATGCGCGCTGGCTGGTGCTGGCCGAGCGCATCTATGACAACCGCAATCTTGATCCGCTCAAGGCCGGTGAGGACAAACTGGCCAACTTCCATGCCAATACTCAGGTACCAAAGTTGGTCGGACTGGCGCGTCTTTATGAAATTACCGGCAAGCCGGAGTATCAAAAGGCCTCGTCCTTCTTCTGGGAGCGGGTCACCAACCACCATTCGTTTGCTATTGGTGGTAATGCCGACCGTGAATATTTCTTTGAGCCCGATACCATTTCGGCCCACATCACTGAGCAGACCTGCGAAAGCTGCAACACCTATAATATGATGAAGCTGACGCGTCATCTCTATAGCTGGTCGCCGCAGGCGTCTTATTTTGATTATTATGAGCGGGCGCATCTGAACCACATTCTGGCGCATCAGCACCCTGAGACCGGCATGTTCACCTATATGATGCCGCTGATGTCGGGTACGGCGCGGGAATATTCGACGCCGTTCGATTCGTTCTGGTGCTGCGTGCTGTCGGGGATTGAGAGCCATTCCAAGCACGGCGATTCCATCTATTGGGAAAGCGGCGATACGCTGTTTGTGAACCTGTTTATCCCCTCGACCCTGAACTGGGCCACGAAAAAGGCCGAGTTCGAGCTTCTGACCAAGTACCCCTATGAGGGCAATATCGCGCTGAAGCTCAAGCGTGTGCAGGGGGCGAAATCGTTCACCGTCGCTGTGCGTATTCCGGGTTGGGCCAAGTCAAACACCCTGCTGGTCAATGGCAAGCCGGCGTTGGCCAAGATCGATAAGGGCTATGCCCTGATCACCCGTAAATGGCGCTCCGGCGATGTGGTCACGCTTGATCTGCCGCTCGATCTGCGCTTTGAAGCCGCTGCGGGTAACGATAAGGTCGTGGCGCTACTGCGCGGGCCGATGGTCATGGCCGCTGACCTGGGCGCGGCACCAAAAGCCGATGAAGATCCGGAATATAAGGGCGATGCGCCCGCTTTGGTCGGGGCTGACCTGCTGGCGGGTATTGTGCCGGTCTCAGCCTCTGAGGCCATCTATAAAACCAATGGCATTGGCCGTCCGGGCGACCTGACGTTCAAGCCCTTCTATGCCCAGTATGAACGCCGCAACGCCGTCTATTTCAACCGCTATAACGATGCCGAATGGGCAACGGCTCAGGTGGCGTTCCGTGAGGAGCAGGCCCGCCTGAAAGACCTCGCCGCGCGGTCGGTTGATGTCATGTATCTGGGGGAAATGCAGCCGGAACGGGATCATAACCTGACGACCGGTGGTAACTCATTCCCGGTCGTCTATCGTGGCCGTAAGGGCCGCGATGCCCGCACTATGGGCTTCTTCCAGTTTGACATGAAGGTGACCAAAGACGGCAAAGACGCTGGCCCATTGGTGCTGCAGGCGACCTATTGGGGCTCGGAGTTCAACCGCAGCTTCACGATCGAGATCGACGGCACCGTCATCGCCCATGAACGCCTGTCGGGTCGTCAGCCGGGTGACTGGATCGACGTCAGCTATCCGATCCCGCATAACCTGACCAAGGGTAAGTCAAAGGTCGTGGTCAAGTTCAATCCGCAGGAAGGCAAGACCGCTGGCCCTGTGTTTGGCGTGCGTCTGTTTACCACGGCTGCGGCCAAAGCGGTTTAAGGGGAATACTATGAAACGTTTTGCGGCTTTAAGCCTTTTGCCGTTAATCGCGGCGTGTGCGCCGGTTATCGCCCAAACTCCATTGGAAACCCGTCAGGTTACCGCAACCCATAATCCGATCCTGTCGGACGGGGCGGATTACACGACCGATCCGGCCCCGTTGGTGGTAGGTGACAAATTCTATGTCCTCACCGGCCGCGATATGGCCGAGCCGGGCGTCAACGACTTCATCATGCCGGAATGGCAGATGCTGGAAACCTCTGACCCCAAGTCGAGCAAGTGGACCCACTATCCGCATTTCCTGAAACCGGATGATGTCTTCAAATGGGCGACGCCGGGCCGCGCCTATGCCGCTCAGATCGTGCAGGGGCCGGATAAGAAGTTCTATCTCTATGCGCCGGTGATGCAGAAGGGCACAACCAACAAAGACGGTTTTGCCATTGGTGTAGCCGTCTCGGACAGCCCGACCGGCCCGTGGGTCGATGCCCATCCGAAGGGGCCGGTGGTGTCGCAGTCCTATCCGGTGGCCAATGACATTCAGAACATCGACCCGACGGTTTTGATCGACGATGATCAGCGGGTTTATCTCTACTGGGGCACGTTCGGCCGCCTTAAAGGCGTCGAACTCGAAAAAGACATGGTGACCTTTAAGGGCGCGCCCGTCGATGTGAACACCTTAACCGGTTTCTTTGAGGCGCCTTGGATTTTCAAGCGCAAGGGCATCTATTATATGGCCTATGCCGGCAATAAGGCCGGGCCTGATTCCGAATGTACCGAAGCGGTTTACTATGCCTGTATCGCCTACGGCACCGCCAAGTCGCCGCTGGGGCCGTGGACCTATCGCGGGGTGATGCTCGATCCGGTATCGTCGACCACCTCGCACCCCGGCATCGTTGAATATAAGGGCGAGTGGTACATCGCCTATCACAATGCCGATGCCAAAAATGGCGGCCATTTCCGTCGTTCGGTCGCGGTGGATAAGGTGACCTGGGACGACACCGTCTCCCCGCCCGCCATTGAGGTGGTGGAAACGACCAAGGCTCCGCCGCCGGCGCCCACCCCGACCCGCAATCTGGCCCCTGCCGCCCGCATCGTCGCCTCGAACTCACCCGTGCCGGTGCAATACTGGATCAGGGCGCTCAATGACGGCAAGGTACGCGAAGCGCCGCTGCCGCCCGACACCTGGGGCACATGGTCGCCCAATAACCCCAAGCAGCAGTGGGTGGTTTACCAGTGGGAGCAGGCGCTGAAGTTCAATGGCTCACGCATCTACTTCTGGGGTGATCAGCCCGCCGGTTCCGGTATTGGTGTCGCTCCGCCCAAGGCCTGGCATCTGGAATACTGGTCCGACGCCGACAAAAAATGGACGCCGATTGCCGCCCAGTATCCGGCCGCGACGCTCAACGCCTTTAATGACGTGGCGTTTGAGCCGGTGACCACGCGCTGTCTGCGGGCGGTGTTTGACGCCTCGACTGATGGTAAAACCTATGCCGCCGTGGCCGCCCAGGAATGGGAGGCGCTCTACCCTAGGCCTGTGCTGGTCGAAGCTGCCGACACCAAGCTTGCGGCCTCCGCCACCTGCGTCCCATCTGAATAATTAAATCCGTAAGAGTCCTGACCCATGACCCGCAAATTTACCGCTGAAGCTAATCCTCATCTGTGCCAGCCCGATTGTCGCTGCCTTGACCGGCGCGGGTTTCTGGCCACTGCTGCGGGGGCATCGGTTGCCGCCGGAATCGGGTTGGGCGCAGGTTTTGCCTTTGCCGACACAACCGTAGTCAATCTGGCTAAGGTCGCCGTTCCCTCGACCTCCTTCATGTCGGGCGACGGTAAGCTGACGGCGCTTAATGACGGGGTAGAGCCGCAGAATTCTGCCGACAATGCCGCCACCTCTTATGGTAACTGGCCCAAGACCGGCACCGAATGGGTGCAGTATGACTGGAGCCAGCCGGTGACCACCAATAAGGTCGATGTCTATTGGTGGATCGACGGGCAGGGCGTGGGCGCGCCAAAATCGTGCCGCGTGTTATACTGGAACGGTAAGGCCTTTGTGCCGGTGCCCAATACCAAGGGGCTGGGTGTTAAGGCCAATGGCTACAACACCACCACCTTTGATGAGATCAAGACCGATAAGCTGCGCCTTGAGATCGTCTCGGACGGAAAGCTGTCGACCGGTGTGCTGGAATGGAAGGTCTATAGCTTTGGCGTCGTCCCAGCCTTTGCGCCGGCCGTGGTCGCGGGCGTTGACCGCATCGTCATCAGCGGCGGCAAGACCTATCTGATGGGTAAGGCTGATTGGCTCAAGACAGGCCCCCAGACTGGCAGCCTGTGGCGTAAGGTCTCCGGCCCCGGTCAGGTGACCTTTGCCGATGCCCTGACGCCTGATACGACTGCGACCTTTTCTGAGAACGGCGACTATGTGCTGGAACTGGCCGGTCATGACGGCAATCTCATCACGACCTCGCGCCTTAGGGTCCGGGTTCAGGCCGCGCCGCCGAAAGAGCGTCTGGATGTGGTCTATACCCGTCGCTACAGCCTCGACAGCCCGCTGTGGAATGCCCGCGCCAAGTCTTTGATCGTCAACTGGATTCCGCATTGCATCGACTATTGTGAGCGTACCGATCTGCCGACGGGGCAGGGCGGTATCGACAACTTCTTTGAGGCGGCCAAGGCCAATCGCGGCGAACCGCACGGCCCGCATAAGGGGCTGGTGTTCTCGAATGCCTGGGTACTGCAAACGGTCGAGGCTATCTGTATCGCTCTGATGGTTGACCCGCAGGGCGACGCCGACATGATTAAGGCGCAAGCCCACATGAAGGCGACACTGGATAAATGGATACCGCCAATTCTCGCCGCGCAGGAATCCGATGGCTATCTGCAAACGGCCAAGACTCTGGCCGCGCCCGGCGCGTGGGATAAGCGTTGGGACCCGGCCCATCGCGCCGACCACGAAGGCTATATTGCCGGTTACTTTATTGAGTCGGCCATCAACCACTACACCCTGACCAATGGGCAGGACGTGCGGCTCTATAACGGCGCCAAGAAACTGGCCGATTGCTGGGTTGCCAATGTCGGCCCGGGCAAGATCGAATGGTTCGACGGCCATCAGGAGATGGAGCAGGCGCTGGTGCGCTTTGGTCGCTTCGTCAATGACATGGAAGGCGGCGGGCGTGGCGATGCCTATATCGATCTGGCGCGCTTCCTGCTCGAATCGCGCAAAGGCGGTCATGAATATGACCAGAGCCACCTGCCGCCCGAAAAGCAGTATGAGGCCGTTGGCCACGCCGTCCGTGCCGTCTATTCTTATTCCGCTATGGCCGATATCGCGGCGGAAACCGGCGATATTGAATACCAAAGTGCTGTCATGTCGTTGTGGGATAACATCGTCAACCGCAAATACTATGTCACCGGCGGCATCGGCTCAGGCGAAACTGCCGAAGGCTTTGGCGCGGACTATTCTTTGCGCAACAATGCCTATTGTGAGTCCTGTTCATCGGCAGGGGAGATATTCTTCCAGTATAAGCTCAACCTGGCCTATCATGACGCCAAATACGCCGACCTCTATGAGCAGACCATGTATAACGCTTTGCTGGGCGGCACGGATCTTAACGGCACCAGCTTTGGCTACACCAACCCGCTGATCAACAGTGAGCGCACCCTGTGGCACGTCTGTCCATGCTGCGTCGGCAATATTCCGCGCACGCTTCTGATGGTGCCGACCTGGACTTATGTGAAAGACAAGACGGGCATCTACGTCAATATGTTCGTCGGCTCAAAGATCGTGGTCGACCGCGTCGCCGGCACCGACGTTGAGATGGTGCAAAAGACTGAGTATCCTTGGAAGGGCGCGGTCTCAATCATCGTCAATCCCAAAGAAACCAAGACCTTCACGGTCTATGTGCGCATCCCGAATCGCAAGACCAGCGATCTCTACACCCTGACCCCGGCGGTCAGCGGCGTGAAGTCGTTTAAGGTCAACGGTAAGGTCGTCACCCCTACCATCGAAAAAGGCTATGCCGTCGTCACGCGCGAATGGAAAGCCGGTGACCGCATTGAGCTTGACCTGCCGCTGGCGCCACAACGGATTCATGCCGATGAGCGCATTGAGGCGGACCGTGGGCGCGTCGCTCTGGCCTATGGGCCCTTGGTCTACAATGTCGAAAAAGCCGATCAGCCGAATATCGAGCAGGCTTTGAGCAAGGCACCTATTAAGGCCGAATGGCGCGGCGATCTGCTGGGCGGGGTCATGGCCCTCACCGGTAAGTGGCAGGACGGGTCACCGATGCTGGCCATCCCGAACTATGCCCGTATGAATCGCGTCGGTGAGGCGGCGGCGATCGGTAGCGGCGATGTCGACTTCGCACCGGGGGCGACCACGCCGGTGGCGCAGGCACCGGTCGGGCCGCGGGTGCGGGTGACGGGGCTACAGTCTCAGGTCTGGATTCGCGACAAGGTGTAAAAGAGGGGGAGCGATCCCCCTAATTTTTTGATTCTATTGAAATTATAAAAATGTTCCAAAATCGAGCGAGAACATATTGCGAACTTGGAACAAATGGGGTACGAATATCGCGTCAGAAAGATTTCGAGATTTAGGACATTCCTGAATGGGAATCGTGACATAGGGAAGGGATTGGTATGTCACAAGCGGTATTGAAACTCGTGGGAAAAGACGAAGCAGAAAAACAACGCGCCCTGGAATCGGCGCTGGCGCAGATTGATCGCGCCTTTGGTAAGGGCTCAGTGATGAAACTGGGCGCATCGGGTAAGTTTGCCGAGGTCGAATCGGTATCGACCGGCTCGCTTGGCCTTGATATTGCGCTCGGAATCGGCGGTCTGCCAAAAGGCCGGGTGATTGAAATTTACGGGCCGGAATCGTCGGGTAAGACGACCCTGGCCCTGCATACGGTGGCGGAAATCCAAAAGCAGGGCGGCACGGCGGCCTTTGTGGATGCCGAACACGCGCTTGACCCTGGCTATGCGCAAAAGCTGGGCGTGAATCTGGATGAACTTCTGGTGTCGCAGCCCGATAATGGTGAGCAGGCGCTGGAAATCACTGATACGCTGGTCCGTTCAGGTGCCGTTGATATCGTGGTTGTCGACTCGGTGGCGGCGCTTACGCCGCGTGCGGAAATCGAAGGCGATATGGGCGACAGTCTGCCCGGTCTTCAGGCCCGTCTGATGTCGCAGGCCCTGCGTAAGCTGACGGGTTCGATCTCCAAGTCCAAGTGCATCGTGGTCTTTATCAATCAGATCCGGATGAAAATCGGCGTCATGTACGGCTCACCCGAAACCACGACCGGTGGTAATGCTCTGAAATTCTACGCGTCGGTCCGTCTGGATATCCGCAGCATCGGTAAGATCAAGGTGCGCGACGAAATCATCGGCAACAACGTCAAGGTGAAGGTCGTTAAGAACAAGGTCGCCCCTCCGTTCCGCGAAGTCGAGTTCGACATTCTGTACGGTGAGGGCATCTCAAAGCTTGGTGAAGTCATCGATATGGGCGTGAAGGCTGGTATCGTTGAAAAGTCGGGCTCATGGTTCTCATATAATTCGACCCGCATCGGTCAGGGCCGCGAAAATGCCCGTGAATTTCTGAAGGCCAATCCGGATATGGCGCGCGAAATCGAAATGGGTGTGCGCAAGAAAACGGAAAAACTCTCCGAAGATCTGCTGGGCTCTCCTGAACCCGACGCCAATGAGGGCGATGAGTCGCTGTAAGGTCATTCGGTTAGGGCGTGGGGACGAATCCCTAAACCAACCCGATCCCACCCCTTAACCGTCTTAAAAGCCGCTCTGAATGGGGCGGCTTTTTTGTAAATTTTTCACGTAAACTTCAAATAACGCGCAAACCCCTTTGCGCTCAGGCATAAGCCCTTTATATACGCCTGAATTTTGTAATCCCCTGAACGCGGAGCGGTTATTCCGTCTTATCCATGCCCTCATTAAACGACATCCGTAAGACCTTTCTGGACTACTTTGCCCGCAACGACCATGAGGTGGTGTCATCCTCCTCGCTCGTGCCGCAAAATGACCCGACCCTGATGTTCACCAACGCGGGCATGGTGCAGTTCAAAAACGTCTTCACGGGTGCGGAAACCCGTCCCTATAAACGCGCCACGACCTCGCAAAAGGTTGTCCGCGCGGGCGGTAAGCATAACGATCTCGATAATGTTGGCTACACGGCCCGCCACCACACCTTTTTCGAGATGCTGGGGAATTTCTCCTTTGGCGATTACTTTAAGGAACAGGCGATTGAACATGCCTGGAACCTGATCACCAAGGATTACGGCCTGAACAAAGACCGCCTGATGGCCACGGTCTATATCGATGATGATGAAGCCTTTGGCCTGTGGCAGAAGATTGCGGGTCTGCCAGAATCGCGCATCGTACGCATCGCCGGTTCGGACAATTTCTGGAGCATGGGTGATACCGGCCCGTGCGGTCCGTGTACGGAAATATTCTATGATCACGGCGAACACATCTGGGGCGGCCCTCCGGGTTCCCCCGAAGAAGACGGCGACCGCTTTGTCGAAATCTGGAATCTGGTGTTCATGCAGTTCGACCAGCAGGCCGACGGCACACGCCTGAATTTGCCCAAGCCCTCGATCGACACCGGCATGGGCTTGGAACGCGTCGCCGCGGTTTTGCAGGGTGTGCACAATAATTATGACATCGACCTGTTCCAGTCGTTGATTGGCGCCAGCGTCGAGGCGACCGGCGTTAAGGCCGAGGGGGAGGCCCTGCCGTCGCACCGCGTTATCGCCGATCACCTGCGTTCGACCTCATTCCTGATCGCTGATGGGGTGACCCCGTCGAACGAAGGCCGTGGCTATGTTCTGCGCCGGATCATGCGTCGCGCTATGCGTCATGCTTATCTCTTGGGCGCCAATGAACCGTTGATGCCGCGTCTGGCACCGGTTCTGGTGCAGGAAATGGGCGGCCACTATGGTGAGCTGAAACGCGCCGAAGCCACCATTGTTGAGACCCTGCGTCAGGAGGAAGAACGCTTCCGCCGCACCTTGGGCCGGGGCATGACCCTGCTGGACGAAGCGACCGAAAACCTGAAAGACGGCGACGTCCTGTCAGGCGATACAGCGTTCAAGCTCTATGACACCTATGGCTTTCCGCTCGATCTGACCCAGGATGCCGTGCGTGCCAAGGGCCTGACGGTCGATACCGCCGCATTTGAAGTCGCTATGGAGGCGCAACGTACCCGTGCGCGCGAACACTGGACCGGCTCCGGCGAAAAGGCTGTGGCGGCGGAATGGTTCTCGATCAAGGATCAGATCGGCGCGTCGGAATTTGTCGGCTACGACCACCTCAATGCGCAGGCCCATGCCCAATTTATCGTCCATGATGGTGAAGGCATCGAATCGGCCCATGCCGGTGATACGGTTGAGGTCGTGTTTGAAAAAACCTCCTTCTACCCCGAAGGCGGCGGGCAGGCGGGTGATACCGGCGTGGTCGATTTCATCCACGGTCATGGCCGCGTGCTCGATACCCAAAAGCAGGCCGGTGACCTGATCGTTCATCGCATTGAAATCATTGAGGGTGTGCTTAAGGTTGGCGATAAGGCTGAACTTCAGGTCGACCCGGTAAAGCGTAAAACCACGCGCTCCAACCACTCGGCGGCGCACCTGATGCACGCCGCGCTGAAAAACGTGCTGGGGCCGCATGTGGCGCAAAAAGGGCAGTTGGTTGATGCTGAGCGGATGCGCTTTGACTTCAGCCACGGCGGGCCTGTGACGGCCGAAGAGATTGAGGCGATCGAAGCCGAGGTCAATGCCGTCATCCTGCAAAATCAGGCGGCTGCGACCAAGATGATGTCGCCCGAAGCCGCTATCGAAGAAGGGGCTGTGGCCCTGTTTGGTGAAAAATACGGCGATGAAGTGCGCGTCCTGTCGCTCGGCACCAAGCTGGCGGGCGAGGGGGGCTATTCGGTCGAACTGTGCGGCGGCACCCATGTGGCGCGTACCGGCGATATCGCCCTGTTCAAGATCGTGTCGGAAACCGGCATCGCCGCCGGTGTGCGCCGGATTGAGGCTGTGACCGGTGAGGCCGCCAGACAATATCTTTTGGAACAGGCAGGTATCGCCAAGGGGTTAGCTGATCAGTTCAAGGTGCCGGTGGCACAGGTATCCGCCCGCGTTGAGGCCCTGATTTCTGATCGTAAACGCCTTGAGAAAGAACTGGCCGATGCCAAGCGCGCTTTAGCGGTCGGCGGCGGCGGGGCCGCGTCCGGCCCCGAAGAGATCAATGGCATCAAGGTCACGGCACGTGTCCTGGAAGGGGTTGGCGGCAAGGATTTGCGGCCGCTGGCTGAGGATTTCCGCAAAGCTCTGGGCTCCGGTATTGTGGCGCTGGTAGGTGTATTGGATGGTAAAGCGGCGGTGACGGTTGCCGTGACATCCGACCTGACTGACAAATACAATGCTGCCGAACTGGCCAAGGCTGCCGTCATCGCTATGGGGGGGCAAGGCGCGGGCGGTAAACCCGACTTTGCCCAAGGCGGCGCGCCGGACGCCTCACAGGCTGAAGCGGGTCTGGCGGCCATTAAGGGCCTGATTTAACGCATCTAAGAAATTGTGTTTGGGGTGTTCCCTAAATGACAAAACCGCTTTATAGATGACGGCAACAACCCGCGCCCGGCCGAAAAGGCTGGGCGTAGCCGTTTCTGAATGGTGGTTTTTCAACAAAAATCATCGTTCTCCGCTCAGGAAAGATAGTCCTATGTCTGAGATTTTGATGCCGAAAGCGACCGCTGTGTGGCTGGTCGACAATACCTCGCTCTCGTTCGAGCAGATCGCTGATTTCTGCGGCCTGCACTTTCTTGAGGTTAAGGGCATTGCCGATGGTGAGGTCGCCCGCGACATTCGTGGTGCCGACCCCATTGCCAACGGCCAGTTGACCCGCGAAGAGCTGGATAAGGCCGTAAGCACCCCGGCCTACCGTATGAAGGCCCTGGTCAGCCGCCATGCTGAGTTGCTTAAGCCGTCCAAAAAGGCCCCGCGCTATACGCCGGTGTCGCGTCGTCAGGATCGCCCGGACGCCATCAAATGGTTCGTGCGTCACCATCCGGAAGTGACCGACGCGCAGATTTCCAAGCTGC
Organism: Asticcacaulis machinosus; assembly: GCF_028550435.1. GTDB lineage: Bacteria > Pseudomonadota > Alphaproteobacteria > Caulobacterales > Caulobacteraceae > Asticcacaulis > Asticcacaulis machinosus. The sequence goes on from NZ_JAQQKV010000003.1 coordinate 285,794, forward strand.
TCGGCACCACCAAATCGACCATCGAGCAGGTACGCAACAACACCCACTGGAACGCCGCCAATATTAAGCCGGTCGATCCGGTGACGCTCGGCCTCGTGTCGCAGATCGAACTGGACGCTGCGGTGCGCAAGGCTGCCGCCGTCAAGATCAAGCAGGCCGAGAAACTGGGGATTCCGCTTGACGATCCGTCGTTGAAACCGGCGGCCGCTATCATTCCGGATGAGGAAGAAGATACCTACAACAGCCGTCCTGATCTTAGCGTCGAAGACGTGTTCGGTTCGGCCCCGTCGCGTCCGGTTCACGATGAGGACGACGAGGATTAATCCTTTAAATCCAATCGCATCAAAGGCCTCCGTAACGGGGGCCTTTTTTGTGTGATAAATCCTGAAAATATAATGGCTGGGGCGGGTTGTCCGTTGCCGGGGTGCGCGTTAGCTTTAGCGCTAACATAAATAATAATTCAGGGAAGATGTATATGAAGTTCACTGCAATCGCAGGCACGCTTTGTGCCGCGCTGATAAGTGTGCCCGCTGGTGCGCAAACACCGGCAAACCGGCCGCTTTTGGCCGAGATGTTTCAGGATCATGCGGTGCTGCAACGCGATCGCGCCGTGCCGATCTGGGGGCAAGCGGCCCCGAATGAGGCGGTGACTGTAAAGCTGGGGGCCCAGACCCTGACGGCCACGGCGGATGCGCAAGGGGTGTGGCGGGCCAGCTATCCGGCGACAGCCGCGGGCGGGCCCTATACGCTCGATGTGTCCACGGTTTCCGGCAACCGGCAGATTGTAAATGATGTGCTGTTCGGCGATGTCTTCCTGTGTTCGGGGCAGTCGAACATGGAGTGGAATGTTCAGGGCACGATTGGATCTCAGGGCGCGATTGCCACCGCCAAAGATGACACCATCCGTATGATGACGGTATCCAAGACTCAAAGTCTTGCGCCATCGGACAGGTTCATGGCGCCGGTCAACTGGCAGGTGGCGTCGCCACAGACCGTGCCGAACTGGTCGGCGGTGTGCTATTACTATGCGCGTGACCTGAAACGGACAATCAATGTGCCCATCGGCCTGATCAATGCGTCGTGGGGCGGGTCAAACATTCGCCCGTGGATGAGCGAAAAGGCCCTGCGGGAGATTGGCGGCTATAACGATCAGCTTGATCTGATGACGGTCTATGCCAAGGATAGGTCTGCGGGCACGGCACGCTGGGGCGCGAACTTTGAGACCTGGTGGGCCGCGAATGGCGGCGCAGGCAAGCCGTGGGTGGTCACGCCTAAAACACTCGCGACATGGGACAAAGTTCCCGATATTTCAAAGAATTGGGAGCAGTGGGGCTTAAGCGAATTTGCCGCCTATAATGGCGGTCTGTGGTATGCGGCTTCGGTCAAGCTGACCGCCGCTCAGGCCAAAGGGGCGGCGATGCTGAACCTTGGCACGATTGATGAGATTGATCAGACCTGGGTCAATGGCAAACCGGCAGGCTATACGTCTGGGGCAGGGACGTCGCGCGTTTATAAACTGGCGGCGGGCGCGCTTAAAGCCGGTGACAATACGGTCATTATCAATGCGGTCGATACCTGGGGGGCGGGGGGCATCTATGGTGACGGGCCGCGCAACCTGACGCTTGCCGATGGCACCACGGTTGCGCTGACCGACTGGCGGTTCCAGCGGGTACCGAAAACTGTGCCTCAGCCGCCGCGCGCGCCGTGGGATGCGACGGGTGGCCTGATGACGCTTTATAACGCCATGATTGCCCCGATCGGTCCTTATGGCCTGAAAGGCGCGCTATGGTATCAGGGCGAGTCCAATGCGGGTGAAGCCGAAACCTATGCCGGATTGCTGGGCGGCATGATGAAAGACTGGCGCGGGCAGTTTGGGCCGGATCTGCCGTTCCTGATCGTGCAACTGGCCAATTACGGGGCGCGTCCAACGCAGCCGGTTGAATCCGGTTGGGCGCGTTTGCAGGATCAGCAGCGGCTGGCCGTGGCGCGTGATGGCAATGCCGCTCTGGCAGTCACGATCGATATCGGTGATCCGAACGATATCCATCCGCTGGATAAGAATACGGTCGGTAAACGACTGGCGCGGGGGGCGCGGTCGGTGATCTATAAGGAAAATATCACGCCGTCCGGGCCGCAACCGCAATCGGCCACACGCGCCGGTGACACGGTGACGGTAGCCTTTACCGATATCGACGGCGGGCTGATTTCCTATTCGACCGATAAGCCAATCAGTTTTGAACTGTGTGACTCTAACCAAGGGCCGTGCACCTATGCCGCCGCCCAACTGAGCGGCAACAGCGTGACCTTAAAAGCGCCCAATGCGGTCAGCGCCCAATATGTGCGCTATTGCTGGGCTGATGCGCCCACCTGCACGCTCTATGACCGGGCGGGCCTTCCGGCCGGGCCGTTTGAGATCGCCATCAAATAGGGCCAAAATACAAAAACGCCGGAGATCACTCTCCGGCGTTTTTTTCACATCAATGATATTTTACGGGGTTATTGCAGCACCTTCATGCCATCGCCCTGTCGCATAACATCTCTGATGCGTTCAATTTCTTCTTTGAGCTTAAGTTTTTTGCGCTTCAGCTCCTTAAGGTATAGAGAGTCCACGGACGGATTTTTCGCTTCGCGTTCAATCGTATGCTTGAGGGATTGGTGACGCTGATCCAACTCGCGTACTCTGGCTGCCATGGTCATATTGCAGGATCCTCTTTGTCTATACCGGTCCGAACCCCATGTCCGAACCCGCTTAGGGAACACCCGAAATGGCTGTGTGTAGAATCACAATGGATTACAATTGATCACGGAACTGAGAGATTCTAAGTTTATAAATTATGAATGATGGATGCCGTGGCATGACTATACCCAACCGTTTGATCATCGCTATTTCCGGCGCATCCGGGGCCATATACGGCCTTAAGGCGCTGGAGACCGTGCGCGCATTGGGTGTCGAAAGCCACCTGATTGTCTCAAAAGCGGCGGCTTTGAGTTTGACGGCGGAACTGGATATCAGCCTGTCCGATCTGCATGCCAGGGCCGATGTGGTCTATAAACCGGCCGATATCGGGGCTGCGATTGCGTCGGGATCGTACCAAACACTGGGCATGCTGATCGCCCCCTGTTCGGTCAAGACCTTGAGCGAAATCACCACCGGCGTGACCTCCAGCCTGATCAGCCGGGCTGCCGATGTGACCTTAAAAGAGCGGCGACGGCTGGTTTTGATGGTGCGCGAAACGCCGCTGCATCTGGGCCATCTGCGCTCGATGGCGGCGGTGACGGAGATGGGGGCGATTGTCGCCCCGCCCATGCCGGCCTTTTATACCCGTCCGCAGTCCCTGGATGAGATGGTGGAGCAGAATATCGGGCGGGTGCTCGACCTGTTCGGGCTGGAGGCACCGTTCAAGAAATGGGGCGTCGATGTGGCCCTTAAGCATGACTAGCTTCTGGGATTGGGCTGTGGCGGCCTATGGCGGAGACGGCGTGGCTGCGCAGTGTCTGTCGCTTCAGGATGATCACGACCAGTGCGTGCCACTGCTGCTGTGGGCGGTCTGGACGGGAGTGTCGGGTGTGAAATTGACAGAGGATATGGTCGAAGAGGGGGCCGATATGGCCAGGTCATGGAACGACGCCGTCATTTCACCTCTGCGAATACTTCGCAAAAGGTTGCGAAAACCTTTATCCGACATAGATGATTTGGCGCGGGAGCGTATAGCTGCGCAGGTAAAATCAGTGGAACTGAACAGTGAGCGCGAACTCATGACGGCGCTCGAATCTCTGTCCATTATTGATTTTTCTAAAGCGAAACAAAATCTTACCGCTCTTTGTACGGACAATGTAGCGGTGGTGGCAAAAGCGTGGGGGCCAAAAGTGCCACGACCTCAGTTGATTAGTCTGATTGGCACTCTTTCGGACGGCGGTTTTTTAGAGTATACTCATATGTCTTAAATGTCCTGAATACTCTGGGGCCCAAAGATTTCTGTGAGATTTTCACATCGGGTCCAGTCGTACCTTAAAGGAGCGGATGTCTGCATGCACGACGATCAAAGCAATATAAGATCGCTGTTCCCGACTCAGGGCCTGACCCTCGTGAAATCCGGTGCAGGTGAAGTCAGTGCTGATATTGAGCGGCGTGTCTTTGGGCGGCGCGATGTTGATGCTGAAAATTTTGATGATATTGCCGAGGACGTGCTGGACTACCAGAAGGACGACCTTGATCCGACCGTGCGTGAATTGCCGATCAGTGTTGAGACCGTGCAATTGCGTGGGCAGGCGGCCCATCTGCGGATGGAGCATAAGGATCTGGACGAATCCATCAGCGCACTGGAATCCATGCCCTTGCCGGATCAGATTCTGATTGCCCGCCTAAAGCGCAAGAAACTGGCCCTGCGCGATCAGATTACCGAGATCGAAGACAAGATCCGCCCTGATATTATCGCCTGATGACATAAGCATCATCGACGTAACAGGCCGGGTCATCCCGGCCTTTTTTATTTTCCGGAAGTTTAACTGATGAAACAGTTCCTTGTTGATGCCTTTGCGCGGGCGCCGTTTATGGGCAATCCGGCGGCGGTGGTCGAGCCGTTCAATGCTTGGCCGTCCGATGATTTCATGAGCCGACTGGCCATGGAGAACAATCAGGCCGAAACCGCCTATATGGTCAGGACTGATGAAGCCAATGTGTTCAGTCTGCGCTGGTTCACGCCGGCGGTTGAGGTCAATCTGTGCGGCCATGCCACGCTGGCGGCGGCCCATGCCTTGTTTACCGAACTGGGGCTTGAGGCCGAGGTCGTGCATTTCGACACGCTTCATGCGGGCCGGTTGAGTGTGCGCCGCGCGGGCGGTCAGCTTGAAATGGATTTTCCGGCCTATCCGGTGCAGGCGATTGAGGCGGCACCTGAAATCGAGGCGGTGATCGGACAGGCGGCGGTGGCGACCTTTGGCGGGCCGATGCTGATCCTGCAACTGGCCTCAGAGGCCGCCGTGCGCGATCTGAAGTTCAATGCCGGCGAGATCAGTTACCCTCAGCCCTGCACCCTGTTTGACGCCGCCCATGTGGTCGTGACGGCGTTCGCGGATGAAGACAGCCCCTATGAGGTCATCAGCCGGTTCTTTGCCCCCGGTTTTGGCATTGCCGAAGATCCGACGACGGGGTCAATGCACTGCGCCCTCATGCCGCTCTATGCGGGCCTGACGGGTAAGGCCGTGCTTGATTTTCATCAGGCCTATCCCCGCCGCGGCGGGGATCTACGGTGCGAACTTGCGGGCGACCGCGTGAAACTTCGCGGGCAGGCGATCACCACGCAAAAGACCCAGGTGATGCTCGCCCCCACAGGGTACGTCTGATCAGGCGGCGGGCGCCTTGGCGGGCTTTTTCTTCCGCCGGGTCACGAACCAGACAATTGGTGCCAGCACCACTGCGAATGGCAGAACATAGCTGAAAATCATCACCATAAAGGTCATGACGGCGATAAAGTTCGGGCCGACGCTGCCAAAGGCGCTCAGCAGCGGCGAGAGTGTGCCTTGCGATTGTGCGGCCGCCGCACCGGAATAGGTCAGGGTCACCTTCGACATCGCCACCCGCTTTTTCATCAGCGCGAGTTGAGAGCGGGCCGAGTCTATCTGCGACTGAACCTCACTGAGCTGGTTTTGCAGTTCAATAATGTCCGCCATCTTACCCCTGTGGGTGCGCAGGGTGGTTTGCAGATTATCGCGCAGGGCGATCTGATTATTGATGCGGGCCTCATGGTCGACCATCTGCGCGGTCAGGTCTTCGGTGGCTATGGTCTGGGTTTCGATCCGGCCATCGGTCGCCGCCAGTTGTTTGTTCAGGTCGTTACGGAAGCTTTCAATCCACTGGGGTGTGGCCCGCAAAATCAGGCGATGGCTTTGGAAATGTTGTGCCCGATCAGAGGTGCTGTCCATTGATATGACCTGACAGGTCGCAGCCCCCGCGGCGGTGCAGGCATTGCGATGAGCGGACAAAAGGCTGTCCAGAGCCTTATCCGGCGCACTTAAACTAAAGCTGTAATCATAGGCCAGTTGTGGCAGGGATGGCGTGTCGGTGCGTGCCTCAGAGGTTTGGTTATTCGTCGTGATTTCCGGTGCGGCTTCTGCGGCCATTTCCTCGACCGGGACTTCGGCCGGTTTCGAACAGGCGGTAAGATAGGCGGGGATTACAAATAAGGATACGCCAATAATTAGGGACTTGAGTTTGAATGAGCGCACGGTCACGACGGCCTCCTTGGCATGGGTTGATCCCCTGTGGGGATGACCTATTCCGGCGCGTAAACCGTGGCATTTTCACGACAAAATCACGAAAATGTGATAATCGTGTGATTTTTCGTTACAATATGTAAAGTATTGATTTTATTTTATTAAATATAATATTTCGAACTGATAAAAATATGTTTCCGGCGTTTTTATGACGCCTTCGATCACGAAATGGGCGGCGTGGTGCGCCGCCCTTGGTCAGGTCATGCCACCGACAGGGCCCGATCCAGCGCCTTGATCAGGTCGTCGGCATCTTCTAGCCCGATCGACAGGCGCAGCAGGCCGCCGGTGATGCCGGCGATGCTTTGTGCTTCCGGTGACATGGCGGCGTGGGTCATAGAGGCCGGATGGACGATCAGGCTTTCGACCCCGCCCAGGGATTCGGCAAGAGAGAACAGATCAACGACATCGAGGACAGCTTTTACGGCATCCAGTCCACCCTTAAGCTCAAAGCTCATCATCGCGCCAAATCCGGCCTGCTGACGGGCGGCCAGGTCGTGCTGCGGGTGGGATTTCAGGCCGGGGTAAAACACCTTTGCGACCGCCGGATGGCCTTCCAGATATTCGGCGACGGCCTGCGCCGATTGCTGCTGTTGTTTGATGCGCACAAACAAGGTGCGCACCCCGCGCAAGGTAAGATACGAGTCAAACGCCGGTGCGGTCGAGCCGACGCAATTGGCCCACCAGCGGTAAAGGGTCAGATCCTCCGCCGTAGTGCATACTAATGCGCCCCCAATGACATCCGAATGGCCGTTGATATATTTGGTGGTCGAATGCACCACAAAGTCTGCACCGAACTTGATCGGGTTTTGCAGGGCGGGCGACAGGAAGGTGTTGTCAACCGCGACCTTGGCCCCGGCTTTGTGGCCGAGATCAATCAGCTTTTGCAGGTCAACCACCCGCATCAGCGGGTTCGACGGCGTCTCGATCAGCAGCACCGCGGTCGGCTGGGATAGGGCCTCGGCTACTGCCGCGTCATCGCCCTGATCGACATAAACAAGGTCAATCAGGCCCTGCTTGGCGCGGGCGTTCAACTGACGCTGGGTGCCGCCATAGCAGTCGTGGGGTGCGACCACGCGGTTGTTATCTTTAGTCAGCGGTTGCCACAGCAGATCAATCGCCGCCATACCCGATGCGGTCATGACCGCGCCAACGCCGCCCTCTAATTCGGCGATGACTTCGGAGACGACTTCGCGCGTCGGGTTGCCGGAGCGGGCATAGTCAAAGGTGCGCTTCTTACCGAACCCTTCAAACGTGTAGTTCGATGACAGGTAGATCGGCGGCATGACCGCACCATGAGACGTATCCGTATCTATGCCGATATTGATGACGCGGGTCGCCAGCTTGGCGTCTTTGAGATAGTCTTTCTTCGACATGGTAATCTTTCAAATATCCCTCTCCCTGCGTGCGGGGAGAGGGGAGGGTGAGGGGCATCCGGTGGTAAGGTGCCCCCTCCGTCTGCTCATTTCATTCGCATCCACCTCCCCCGTGAACAGGGGAGGAGGTTTTTCAGGTTTCCAGAGATTGTTTTACGATATTGGACACGCGCTCGATTTCCTTAAGGAAGGCATCGTGGCCGTAGAGTGAGGGCAGGTCGATGAATACGCTATCGCTCAGGCTTTCATGCAGGGCGACCATGTCAGCATAGGGCACCAGCCGGTCGGTCGGCACGGCGGCAAGGAACACCTTGGCCTTAATGGCTTTGGGGTCAACGCGGTGGCGATCCAGCGAGTCCGACAGCGACACCCAGCGGTTCACATCCGACGCTGTATAGGCATCGCCGCGCGCCCGCAGATAGTTGCAGACGGTGTAGTTCTCACCGGCCACATCAGGCGCCAGGCCGTCAAAGCGTTCCAGAAACTCCTGCTCAGACCGGTAGGTGGTCATGGCCAGTTGCCGCGCCAGAGAAATGGCGTCGCGTTCATGGCCGGTCTGTTTGCCGAACATCAGGATACGCCGTTGCAGGCCACGCATGGCCGTGGCCATCGGGTGCGCGCGGTGGGCGGCAGAGATCACGCATAACCGCTTGACGACATCCGGATAAAGCTCGGCAAAGGCCAGGCCGATCATGGCCCCATAAGATGCGCCGATAAAATCATGTACCTCGGTCACGCCCAACTGATCGAGCAGCAGTTTCACCAAGCGCGCCTGATCGTGAGTGGAAATGGTATAGACCTGATCGGCGGGCAGGGACGGGGCAAAGTCGATGCTCAACACCCGCCAGTGATTGAGATCGAGCGCCTGATTGGGGCCGGCGACCCCTTCCCACCAGCCGGGGGCGGTGTCGGTCGAGTCTTCTTTCTGAAACAGGACGCGGCTGGCCGAAATGCCGCCGACGGCGATGACCATAGGTGCACCGGGCGGGCCGTAAACGCGACCGATAGCGTGGCTTTGCATCAGTTTTTGCCCGCTGGCGAGACGAAAATCGGCAGGGATCGGCGCAATCACATCAACGCCGGTCAGGTCGGGCAGGGTATGCAGGGTCGCGGTCATGTCATCCATATGGGCATCAAGCAAAACGGGCTCAATCGCGACCAGAAAATTATCATGACGGGTGAGAAGATAAGACAGCTCTGCCGCAGACGGCGCGTGGCGTCTTTCTCTCATCTGTCGAAGATAAATCTTCGCAGGAGTTGGCACCATACTTTAATCCGCACGCGAATTAAGCGGTTGCCCCAGCGTCAATGGGCCTGTCCCTCGGCTGGTCTCGATGAGTGGCTTTGCTATGCGCAGTTTTTATAAAATCGTCAAGGGGGATATGTTTAGCCAAGCGCTCGCTTCAAAAACTCAAAGACGCGCCCATCCTGCGACTGGGCAATGTTGAAGCGTAAGAAACCGGAGGCCGATTGCGACAGGCTGAAAGCATTGCCGGGGGCCAGCACGATCTTTTCAGCAAGTGCGCGTTTGGCCAGTTCCGAGGCATCGCGACCGCCCGGTAGCTCGCACCACAGGAACATTCCCGCCTGCGGCACAACGCCAATTTTGAAACCCATCCGTTCAAAACTCTCAACCGTTCTGCCGCGCAAGGCTGCCAGCTTTTGGCGAATAAGCTCAACATGCTTGCGGTAGTGGCCGTCGCTGATGACCGCGCATACCAGTTCCGCGGGCAGTTGGTGGCTTGAGAATATGGTCGCGATCTTAAGATCGATCAGCGCGTCGATCCAGTCACCACGCACGCAGATATAGCCGCAGCGCATCGAGGCCGACAGGGTCTTGGAAAAGCCGCCGACATAGATGACGCGCTCAAAGCCATCAAAGGCGGTCAGGCGCGCTGACGGTTCCGGCTCGAAATCAGCATAGATATCGTCTTCGATAATGGTCAGATCATGGGCTTCGGCCAGCTTCAAAAGCCGGTGCGCCATCAGGGGCGACAGGGTTGTGCCGGTCGGGTTATGCAGGGCGGTATTGGTGATATAGAGCCGGGGCTTGTGGGCTTCAAGCGCCGCTGAAAACGCGGCCATATCAGGGCCGTGCGCGGTGCGGGCCACACCCACGACCTTGACGCCATGCGCGCGTAACTTGGCCAGAAAGTTGAAATAGCACGGATCATCTACCAGAACCGTATCCCCCGGTTTAAGCAGGAACCGGCACAGAAGCTCGATCGCCTGGGTGGCGGAATCCACCAGCATGATCTGCTGGGGCGCGACGGTGATATCCAGTTCACCCAATCGGCGCGACAATATTTGGCGCAGGGGCAGGTGGCCCAGAGGCGTGGCATATTCGACCAGATTGCTTTTGGGGTTGCGCGCCACGGCCCTAAGCGCCCGGCGGATATCGTCCTCTGGCATCCATGATGGCGGCAGCCACCCACAGCCGGGTTTAAGATAATCGTCCGGCGTTTCCAGCGATTGGCGTGACAGCCATAGTGGGTCAATTTGCCGATCAAGGGCGGGGCCAATATCGGACAGGGCCAGCGGCGCGGTGGGGGCGGCGACAAAATAGCCCGATCCGCGCCGTGAGGTGATCACCCCTTCGGCCACCAGACGGTCATAGGCGTCAACCACGGTTGATTTCGACACCCCTTGCGCCTCTGCCAGCGACCGGATCGAGGGCAGTCTGGCCCCTAACGATAACTGGCGCGAGGCGATCTGTTTGTGAATCACGCCGGTGATGCGGGTCACCAGTGAGGGGCTGAGGTCGTCCATCGGTCAAGCCTTAGATTAAAATTGTACTGGTAATTGTACCTGACAGTTTGTTTTGATTTTACCGAAATGTATCTGGGAAGGCTAGTCCCGCTCATCCATAAACGCCCATCGTCAGGAGTGCGTGTGATGGACAAAAAGACAGTTGGCTGGATAAACGGGGCCTTAGGGATGATCGCCTTTTCAGGCTCGATGCCGGCGACGCGGGTGGCGGTGCTGGAGATGTCGCCCCTGTTTCTGACCGGCGCACGGGCGGTGATCGCGGCCGTTCTGGGGGCTTTGTGCCTGATCGTATTACGTGCCGAGCGGCCAAGGCGGGAAGAGATCATCCCGCTGATGCTGGCAGCCTTTGGGGTGGTGGTGGCATTTCCGCTGTTGTCGGCGATGGCGTTGCGCGAAATCAGTTCGGTGCATTCGATCGTCTTTACGGGCTTGTTGCCGGTCGCGACCACGACCTTTGCGGTGTTGCGCGGAGAGGCACGGCCGTCGAAAATGTTCTGGCTGTTTTCGGGTTTGGGCAGCGCCTGCATTCTGATTTACGCCTTCAGTCAGGGATTTGCCCTGTCACCGCGCGGTGATTTGCTGATGCTGATGTCGATCATTGTGTGCGGCATGGGCTATGCGGAAGGGGCTCGTCTGGCGCGGCGCTTAGGCGGCTGGCAGGTAATCTGCTGGGCGCTCCTGATCGCCTTGCCGGTCATGGTGCCGGTGATGATCTGGCAATGGCCGCAGGATCTGGGCGCGATATCACCCGCGGCCTGGACCGGGCTTGGCTATGTGTCGCTGTTTTCGATGCTGATCGGGTTTATATTCTGGTATCGCGGTCTGGCACTGGGCGGGATTGCGGCGGTTGGTCAGTTGCAGCTTTTGCAGCCATTTTTATCGCTGGTGGTGGCGTCGGTGGTCTTAAAAGAAGTGGTCGGGCCGCAGGTTTTGATCGTCATGGCCTGCATAGTGCTGTGTGTCCTGGGGGCCAAGCGGTTCGCCTCAACCTGATCTGGTGTCCCGTAGGTTACGTAAACTGATCTGACGGGACACCAAAGATCAGACCAAAAGGGCCATCTGTCATGCACCGCCGCCAGTTTATCGCTTCATGTCTTGCCGTTTCGGCATTTGGCGCTCACGCCGAAACGCCGGATGTTCTCAAACATGTGCCTGATGCCCAAAAGGTCGGGGCCGGACGGTTCAGCCATCTGGGGTTTGATATATTCGACGCCACCCTGTATGCGCCGCAGAGCCGGTATAATGCCGGGGCACCCTTTGCGCTTAAGCTTGAATACCTGCGCAACATTAAGGGCAAGTCCATTACCGATAACTCGGTTAAGGAAATCCAGAAACAGGGGGTGAGCGGCGATAAGCTCAACCGCTGGCGCGACCAGATGGCGGCGATTTTTCCGGATGTGTCTAAAGGGGCCAGTATCACCGGGGTGCGCGATGCCAGCGGTCATGCGCTTTTTTACAGCGGTTCAAAATTATTGGGCACTATCAAAGATGCTGAGTTCAGTCGGGCCTTTTTCAATATCTGGCTGGGGCCCAAAGCCCCGCAAACCTTGCGTGAAAAGTTGTTAGGCCGCTAATTTAGGCCGCCCCAGTTCGGCCAGCGTAATTCCCGCACACACCAGCGCCAGAGCCACAAAGTGGAAGCTGTGTAAAGGCTCACGCAGGATCAGCACGGACAGCCCGACCCCGAAAATGGGGATCAGATTGATGAACAGGCCCGCCCGGTTGGCCCCGATCAGTTCTACGCCCCAGACATAGGCGACCTGCGCCACCAGAGCGGGCAGCAGCGCAGTGTAGGCGACAATAGCCCATCCAGTCGCGTCGGGCCAGATGATCTTGCCCGCCATCCCTTGCAGGGCCAAGGCCGGAAGGCAGGCCAGCACGGCCCCTAAGGCTGAGACCGCCATCAGGCTCTGCCAGTGGATGTCGGGTTTGAACCTGAGGGCAATCGTGTATCCGGCATATAAAAGCACGCACAGTCCCATCAGGGCATCGCCGCGATTGAGGTTCAGGTGGATCAGCGACATCAGATCGCCGTGGCTGGCGGTCACCAGAACCCCAAACAGGGTCAGGCTGAATCCGGCAATCTGGGCCAGATTGGCCCGCGCCCGGAATATGGCATAGTTGAGCGCGAAAATAACCGCGGGCATGGCGGCGTGCTCAATGACCACATTGGTGGCCGACGTCAGGCTAAGCGCCGAATAAAGCACGATATTAAATAGCCCAAACCCCGCGGCGCCATATCCCAGCAGCAATGGCCAGTGGCGGCGGATTTTCGGCCAGTCGCGGCGCAGGGGCTTTAATGAAACTACGGCCATCAGACAAAAGGCGCTCAGCCAGCGCAAGGTACTCAACGTCACCGGATCGATATGGCCGACCGCCATCTTGCCCGCGACGGTGTTACCTGCCCACAACAGGCCCGCGGTCGCTAAAAAGCCATAGGCTTTGAGTGAGGCGGAGGCAGCAGGGGGGGCGGGAACGGGCGACACGAAAATTTCTTTTGAAACCAAGTAAGTGCGTTATATGATCGCCATAACACAATTTGCCGGATGGCTTATCTTTTTCCTTTGAATTTCGGGTCAGGTCTTATAACCACGCAAGCCTTAACTCTTAAAATTTGTCGCCTGCCGTAGGGGCGCAAACCCATGATCGGAAATCTTGAAATGTCTACCCTTGTTGTGAAATTCGGCGGATCGGTTCTGACCTCAGAAGGTGCGCTGCACCGGGCGGTGGCTGAGATTTATCGGTATGTGCGCGATGCCCATAAGATTATTGCCGTGGTTTCTGCCTTTAAGGGCGACACCGATCAGCTTATGCGGCTGGCGGTTTCCTATACGCAGGCCTCGACCTCTTCGGCCACGCCGCATCTGCTGGCGACCGGTGAGATGAAGGCGGCCACGCTTTTGGCCATGGCGTGCGAGCGGTCGGGTATCGTGACGCGCTTTCGCTCGGCCTATGAAATCGGCCTGACAGCCGATGGCGATCATTTCAACGCCAATCCCACCGGCGTGAACGCCGATGTGCTGCGGAGTGATCTTGAAAAGTTCGATTTGGTGGTCGTGCCGGGTTATGTAGCCGAAAATGCGTCGGGCGAGCCGGTGCTGCTGGGGCGCGGTGGGTCTGATCTGACGGCGGTTTATCTGGCCAAAGCTCTGGATGTGCCGGTACGTCTCTATAAAGACGTGGACGCTATCTATGATGCCGATCCGGCGCAGGTCGGCGATAGTGCCAAACCCTATGAGGCACTGGCCTGGGATGAGGCGCTGAAAATCGCCCATCCGGTGGTGCAGAACAAGGCCATGCGCTACGCCAAGGATAATGGCATGACGGTTGAGGTCGCGGCCCTGACCAAGGGCTATGAGACTGTTCTGGGGGGTAAAACTTCGGTACGCAAAGCCGCGCCACTTAAACGTAAATTGCGCATCGCCGTTATGGGCGCTGGCGGGGTTGGTGCGAAATTCCTTGAGCGCGCGCAGGAGTGGGACGATCTGATCGAGGTCGACCGCGTGCTGGTGCGTGATGTCTCCAAACGCCGAGATCATCCTTTGGCCACCAAATTTACCTCGGATGCGCGCTCATTCGCCAAGGCTGATGTCGATGTCTTCGTCGATATCGGCACGGGCGTGTCGCCGTCGGCCGAACTGCTGGAAGCCTTCCTCAAGGCTGGTGTGTCAGTGACTTCGGCCAATAAACAGGCGGTGGCGGCCTCAGGTGACAAACTGCGGGCGGCGTCGAAAGCCTCTGGCGCTTTGCTGACCTATTCGGCTTCGGTCGGCGGTGGTGCGCCGATTATCGAAGCTCTGAAACGGGCGGTGAAAACCCATAAGATCAAAAGCTTCTGCGGCGTGCTCAATGGCACCTCTAACTTTGTGATCGATCAGGTCGAGGCCGGCAAGACCTTTGATGCCGCTATGGACGAGGCGCGCCGCCTAGGCTTTGCCGAACCGGATTCGACGGCGGATCTTGATGGCACTGATGTCGGCGCAAAGCTGAAACTCCTGCGTGAAATCGCCTATCCGGGCCTGACGCCCAAGCATCTTGAGGTCGGTGCGATCACCGAAGAGTCGCTGATCATCCCCGAAGGCAAGGGCCTGCGCTATGTGGCGCGTTGCTGGCGCACCGATGACGGTATCGACGCCTCGATGAAGCTTGAGGTGCTGGATGCCGATCACTATCTGGTCGGGGCCAAGGGCGAGCAGAACCGTCTGATCCTTGAACTGGAAAACGGTGAGTTCTGGTACGTGACGGGTAAGGGCGCGGGCGCATGGCCGACCTCTGAGGCGCTTTTGGCCGATGTGTTGCACATCGCGCGTGAAGCCAACTTGAAATAGATGACGCTCGACGACTGTAACGCCTTCTGCGCCGCCTTGCCCGCCACAACCCATGTGGTGCAATGGGGTGGCTCGGACGTGTGGAAGGTCGGCGGCAAGGTGTTTGTGATTGCCTCGGTAGAGGACAATCAGTTTCGCGTCAGTTTCAAGGTCACGCCGGTCGGGTTTGAAATTCTGCGTGATCACCCCGACTGCATCCCGGCGCCGTATCTGGCGTCACGGGGTATGACCTGGATACAGGCGCGCGGAGCCACACAGATGAGCGATGACGAATTGCGCGATCATTTGCGTGGATCGTACGATCTGATTGCAGTGGCCCTGCCGAAAAAACTGAAGCGTGAATTGGGACTTATGGCATGAACTACCGCCACGGCTTTCATGCCGGAAACTTTGCCGATCTGGCCAAACATGCGGCGGTGTTGAGTTTCTTAAAGCACCTGCGCGGATCTGCGGCCCCGCTGACGGTCATCGATACCCATGCCGGGGCCGGTTATTATGACCTGTCCGATCCGCATTTTGCGCGCTCAAAAGAAGCCGAGGCCGGTATCAAATACCTGCTCAGTTCGGATGTGCCAGACAGCCTGAAACCGCTGGCCGGTTATGTGCGTGCCAAGAATGAGCGGGCCGGATTTCGCGACTCGATCGGCCTTTATCCCGGTTCGCCCGTGTTGACGCTGGATCACCTGCGGGTTGGCGATGCCTATGTCGGCTGCGAGTTGCGCCCTGACGATTTCCGCTATTTGCAGGAAGCGATTGTGCCGCGCGGTAAGGCGCAGAATGTCGATGGTTACAAATTTGCGGTGGGTGCCGCTCAGATTGATGACCCTGCCGACATGTTCTGGCTGATCGATCCGCCGTTTGAGCGGTCGGATGACTATACGCAGATTGTTGATGCGTTGAAGGCGGGGCTTACGGCGCGGCCAAACCTGACCGCCCTGATCTGGTTGCCACTGAAAGATCTGGAAACCTTTGACCGCTATCTGCGCGATATGGAGCATGAGCTGTTTAACGGCGAAACCCATGAGCCGGACCTGCTAATCGCTGAACTGCGTCTGCGCCCGCTGTGGAACCCGATGAAGATGAACGGCTGTGCACTGGTGGCGGTAGGTGCGCCGCAAGGGTTTGAGGCCGATCTGCGGGCCATTGCCGCCGATGTGGTCACGGTCTTTGGCGATGAGGGCGGGTTGGCCAAGGTCTGGACGCTCAACCCGTAATCCCTCATCTAAAGTGCCCTTTAGGGCTCTGTGGCAAGGCCGCCAACTACCTGAAACATGGTCGCCCGAACTAATGTGACGAGCCATGCGGCGTTTGAGCTAAATAAGCGCACAATATGCCGCAGTGCAATAACGCGCCTGTGATCTGTGGTTCATGGTCAGTCAGCGTTTTCCATGTTACGCTGGGTTAACCCAATTCTCATTCAATGGAATCATGCCTATGCCTGACGATACCGTGGATTTCGCCCCGCTGGCTCAGGCCGAAGAGGCCGGAAAAGCCGTGCAGCAGGCGTCTGAACGCATGGCTAACTTCTGGATGGGAGCGCTGTCGCCCATGTGGGTGCCGTTCTGGGCGGCGACCTCGTTTGGGATCAGCGCGTGGAGCGTGGGTCAGGCTATGAGTGCTGCTAAGGCGGTGGGCCCGGACGGGGCGCTAAAACCTGTAAACTTTGTCAATCCGTGGCTGCCCAATGCCTCAGCCTTAAGTACGGTTATGGCCGAAACCGAAAGTGCGATCCGCGACACTCAGCGCGCGGCCATGAAGATGATGATAGAGGCCGAAGAGGTCGCCGCCGAAGCCGTGGAGCGTATGCCGCATGTGCCGGTAAAGGCCGCCTTTGTGCCACAAGAGATTGCAACTGAGGCGGCGGTTGAGGCCGGCGCCGAAGCGGTAAAAACCGCCCCAGAGGCTATGGCGGCCACGATGGATACGGCCGCTGACAGTCTGGAGCCGCTGGCCAAGCCCGCCCCCAAAAAGAAGCGAGCGCCAAAGCCGAGCGCAGATAATTAAGGCTTTGACCTGACCGGTGACACTTCGACCATGATCGGCAGGTGATCTGAGCCGTAATAGGGCCCGATTGCCTTGGGTGACAGGTGCAGGCCGTCACGCGCAAAGGCGTTGTCGATATTTACCCGCAAAGGAACAGGCAGTCGTGCCGGCCACGTGCCGCCGAGGCTTGCGGCCACATGCAGCCTCTGGTCTTTCATCAGAACATCCAGAAGACGGGCATGGGGGGCAGAGTTGAAATCCCCGACAATGAGTGTGGCCTCATCAGTGGATCTGTGCAGATAGTCGGCCAGAAAATCACGTTGTTTTGCTTGCGCGGCGGGCGGCTGAAACGGCCAGGGGCGGGTAAAGTGCGTCACCAGAAGTGTAAATCTGCCCTGTGGCGCCATCACATCGACCCGGTGCAGATTGCGATGGTCGATATAGCCTTTGGCATGGGTCAGCGGATAGCGCGAAAAGACATGGCTGTCCCACGTCTCAAAATGGTAGGGGTACTGAGCCTTCATTAACGGCATGAGCCGTTCCTCAGCTCTGGGCCCGTCTTCGATATAGACGACAATATCGGGGTTCGTCTGAGTCACCCAATCGGCCAGCCGCTCAGGGGTTTTGTTATTGACCCACAGATTGGCAAACACGACCCGCACGGGCTTTACATCCGTTGCGGCGGGGTTGCCGGAGGGCAGCGCTGTGGGCCAAAAGCCTATGCCCATCGCAAGACAGGCCACAAATGTCATCAGGCACGCCACATGCCGCCTGAGCAGCAACATCAGCACAGCAAAACACGCGGCCCCGCTCAACAGCGGCAAGGTAAATATATCAATCAGATACAGCTCACGCCCGGCCGGATTGAGCGCAATCATCACCCCCAGCGCCAGCAGAGTGGCGGCGGCCAGAAAGCATAGGACATGAAACAGGCGGGTGATCAGCACGGATTAGCGCAGGCGGACCGCGGTGCCTGAGCAACTCACCATCAGCATGGTGCCTTGGCCTACGGTCTGATAGTCTATATCGACGCTCAAAATCGCCGTGCCGCCCAGCTTTTCGGCCTCGATCTGCATTTCCTTGAGTGCCGCATCGCGAGCCTGACGCAGGACTTTTTCGTATGAGCCTGACCGGCCGCCGATGATATCGCGGATGCCGGCGAACAGGTCGCGAAAGATATTGGCCCCCAGAATGGCTTCGCCGGTAACTATGCCGAGATAGGCCTCGACCGGGCGGCCTTCGACCGTGTTGGTCGTGGTCAGGATTATTCCCTCAGCCATAGTATTTCCTTTTGATTTAAGCTGTGCCTAAATGGCAGGTGATTGTACGGATTAATATCCACATCCTTGCGGGGGGCAAGGCCTATGTTTGTAAAATCCCATGAAGATGTGCAGCGCGTTTATGAGCAGGTGGGCACAATCAAGCGCCTGTCTGACCGGGTGGTGGGTCTTGGGCCGTTTGGTATAGGGCTTGACGGGATTCTGACCTGGATACCGGGAGCGGGGCTGATTTACAGCGTCGGTGCCAGTCTTATTATCCTGCTTCATGGTATTCGGGCGCGCATGGATTTGCCGACCTTTTTAATGGCGATCGGCGTTTTGTTTGTCGATAACGGCGTAAGCTCTGTGCCGGTCGTGGGGCAAGCCGCCGACCTGTTCTTTCAGGGTCATCTCTATGCTGCCAAACTGGTGCAAAACTATATCGACAAAACCCACTATGTTGCCGCCAGTAAGCGCGAAGCCCATGCGTCAGGCGCCCATGCCGATCATGTCGCAGCCATGAAATCGGTCAAGGGCAAGAAGCGGGTCATTTACCTTCATCCCTAGGCAGGTGATTGTCCCCCCATCTGTGCCCGCGCCCGGTTGCGCTGCCATCCTGACCTCAGACCCATTTTATCTGAGGATCAATTGTGCCCGACACCCAGACACCGCGCCTGAACCTTGCCCTGCTGGCGGCAGGGCAAAGTCAGAAACACATCACCCTGAACGAAGCCCTGATGCGCTGCGACGCCCTTATCCACGCCCGCGTATTAAGTGTGAACGTGGGTGCACAACCCGCCACGCCGGTGGATGGTGACGCCTATATCCTGCCGTCAGGCGCCAGCGGCGCCGAGTGGGCGGGACAGCCCATCGGGGCGATGATACGTTATGATACCCACCTGTGGGAGGTGATCAATGTACCCGTCGGTGCACTGGTTTATATCGCTGACACCCAAAGTTTTGTGGTACGCACAGCGTCAGGCTGGGCTGGGCTGGAGGGCTATCTGCACCGGTTTGATAATCTGACCCGGCTGGGGATTGGCACGGGGGCCGACAGCTATAACCGGCTGGCGCTCAAAAGCCCGGCGGCGCTTATGTCGGCCGAAGATAGTGGCAGCGGCGATTTCAGTCTGGCGCTTAACCGCGGTGCCGATGATGCCGATGTGCAGCTTCTGTGGCAGTCGGCTTATGAGACCCGCGCGCTTTTGGGGCTGTTGGGCAATGATGATCTGACGCTTAAGGTCTCGGACGGCATTAGCTGGCGTGAGGCGTTGCGGGTCAATCATGTCTCAGGGCGGGTGCGGTTTGGCGTTGCGCCCCTTAAATCACCCAATGCCGTTCAGCGTCGTCATGTGACTGGCCAAGGTTGGCTGAACAGCACCACGCCTGCCGATCATGACTGGCAAAGCATCGTCTGGTCACCTGAACTTGGCCGGTTCTGCGCCGTGGCCGCGACGGGCACCGGCAACCGGGTTATGACCTCTGAGGATGGGGTGACGTGGACGCAGCGTACATCGGCCACTGATAATAACTGGATGAGTGTCTGCTGGTCGCCGGAACTGGGCCGGTTCTGTGCGGTAGCCGCGACGGGCACCGGCAACCGCGTCATGACCTCACCTGACGGCATTACATGGACGCAACGAACCTCCGCCGCTGACCATAGCTGGTCAAGCGTATGCTGGTCGCCGGAGCGGCATCTTTATTGCGCCGTAGCCGCGACGGGCACCGGTAATCGCGTTATGACCTCACCCGACGGGCTGGTCTGGACGGCGCGGACGACCCCGGCTGATCTTGACTGGCGCAGTGTCGTCTGGGCGGCGGAGATCGGCCTGTTTGTCGCCGTGGCGTCATCAGGCACCGGCAGCCGGATCATGACCTCAGCCGATGGCCTGACGTGGACGCAGCGAACCACGCCCGCCGATCTGGACTGGCAGGGCTTAAGCTGGTCTGCGGAACTGAACCGGCTGGTGGCGGTGGCCTCATCCGGTACCGGCAACCGGGTCATGACCTCCGACGACGGCATCACATGGTCTTTGCGTACCACACCGGCTGATCTGGACTGGCGCAGCGTGGCGTGGGCGGCGGAAATCGGTCTGTTTTGTGCGATGGCGTCATCGGGCACGGGCAACCGCGTGATGACCTCAGCCGACGGTATCCACTGGTCATTGGGTGTAAGTGCGGCTGATAAGGGCTGGCGCGGCGTGGCGTGGTCGCCGGAACTGGGTTTGTTTGCCACCGTCGCCAATACGGGCACGGGCCAGCGGGCCATGACCTCAGTATCGGCGCATAGCTTTAATTACCGGAGCTAACACCATGACGATGTTGGATATGATTGGTGGAGCCGGGGCTTTGGGCGGGGTGTTCGGGGCGGTGGGATCGGGGCTTAGCCGCCTGATCGGCATCTATGAACTGCGCGAAAAACGCAAAGACCGCGCTATGGATATCGCCCATGACCGTGACCGCTGGGAGCATGATCTGAGGCTGATAGGGGCGCAGTCGGACGCGCAGGCCCGGCAGGCAGGACAGGCGTTAGAGCACGCCGACAGCGAAGGACGCTGGGCCGGGCTTGAGGCATCGGTTGCGGCTGAGGCGAAACTGAACGGCGGCTATGTGTGGGTTGAGGCGGTGCGCGCTTTGGTGCGGCCGACACTCACGGTGCTGATCTGGGGGGTATTCAGCCTGTTGTTCTTTACGGCTCTGGGGGCGCGATTGCCTGCGGCGATCCGCGAAGAGATTGTGATTACCTTCGTCAATGCGGTAACGTTCAGCGCTTCGACCGCGCTGGCGTGGTGGTTTGGCGATCGCGGGCCCCAAAGACCCAGATGATCCGGCCCAAGGTAGCTTACTTTAGTCCCTCGCCGGGCGGTGGCTCTGCCACCTTGGCCGCCGCCTCAATGGCGGCCTGAGCGAAATGATCCATTTCGCTCTAATAATTATCTGGCCAGCAAAGCCGGAAAGCGGCCATCGGTCATCAGGGCCGATTTTTCCGGATCGGCGGCAATCAGGGCCGACAGGGCAATGCGCAGGGCCTCGATCTGATCGTCACAGAAACCGTTGACGGTGATTTCCTCACCGGTGATGGCCTTACCGAACAGGAAGCCCTGACCGGTCTTGCAGCCCTGCTCCGATAGCCAATGGGCGGTCTCGAAGTTTTCGATCCCTTCGGCGGTGGTCGCCAGATCAAGGCTTTTGCACAGACTTAGGATCGCCTCGACAATTTTGCGGTCCTCAGGACGGCGCTGCGCCCCCATGATGAAGGACGAGTCGATCTTAAGCTTATCGAACGGCAGTTCACGCAGGTGGTTGAGGTTGGAATAGCCGGTGCCGAAATCATCGAGGGCTATGCGCACCCCTTGGTGCTTGAGGGCCAGCAGGATCAGTTTGGCGGTGTCATAATCCTGAACCAACGCGTTTTCCGTCACTTCGACCTCAAGCCGGGACGGGGCAATCTCGTTGTCTTTCAGTACGGCCAGAATCTGCTTCGACAACCGGTGATCCTTGAGTTGGCTGGGAGAGATGTTGAGCGAAATATATACGCTGTCGGGCCAGACTTGCGCGTCCTGGCAGGCTTGCCCCAAAAGTTGCAAGGTGAGCTGATCAATCAGGCCCATATCCTCAGCCACGGATATAAAGACATACGGCGCGATTGTACCGGCGTGCGGATGGTGCCAGCGGGCCAGCACTTCATAGCCTTCGATTTCGCCGGTCAGAAGCGTCACCAGCGGCTGATAATAGGCTTTGATTTCGCCGTTGCGAATGGCCTGACGCATGTCGGATTCCAGCGTGGCGCGGGCCTGAATGCGGGCGTCCATATCCTGATCATAATATCTGATTTGCCCGCGGCCATCGTCCTTGGCGCGGTGCAAGGCCATGTCGGCCCGCTTCAAAAGATCGCTGCCGCTGAGATTGTCGTTGCATCTGGCGACGGCGATGCCAATGCTCACGCCCAGATGGCACGGTGGCGAAGCACTTTCTGCATTAAGATCAAACGGCGTCTCAAACGCCTGTAATAAACGTAAGGCGGCATCTTCGTGGGTATCGGTGTCAGTGACTTTAAACAGCACCGCAAATTCATCACCCGATGTACGATATAGCTGCGAATCGTCGCGCAACCCTGCGCCCAGACGCTCAGCAACCATCTGGAGCAGGATATCGCCGGCACGGTGGCCGTGGGTATCATTAACAGGCTTGAAATGGTCGAGGTCGATCATCATCAGGCCGACATGGCTATGGTCGCTGTAACGGGCCTCCAGAGCCTCGTTCAGATCGACACTGAGGGTGCGCCGGTTGGGCAGGCCGGTCAGGGCGTCAAAGGCCGCCATCTCATTCAGACGCATTTCGGCGGCATTGCGGTTTTCAAGGGCCGCTTTGAGCGCTACGGCCCGCCGGTGCGACAGCACGTACCCACAGATGAGCAGGGCCAGAAATATCAGCGCGCCGGCATTGGTCCATGCCGTCTGAGTCTCATGGGCAAGGTCTACAAACCGGCGAAACAGATCAAGATAGACGCCAAGGCCTGCCAATCCGCAAAAGATCAGTACGTAAACCATCTCCTGACGGGCGCTGACCGGCTGAGCTTTACATGTCTTAGGCCTTAATAAGTTCAGCTTGGGGAATATGACCATCGGGCTATGCCTAATCGTTTATTTTTGGGCTAAAAGCCGGTTCCATCCACGGGCTGCTACTGTAACGGGTAAAGCATTATACTTCGTTAAGGTGTGGGTGACGTAACAGTGGTGAAATAATTCGCCATTTGCGCGAATTTAGTGTCTTTTTTGCCCTACCGCACCGCGTCAACGATTCGTGATGCGGATATGTCTTGCTATGCGATTAAGAATTTATTAACTTTTTATATAAGTCCCCATTGAAACCTATGGGGCGAATGATTTCCGGGCGGCAATATCTTACGCTTGGGAATCGGATTTCAGAAGTAGGGCAGGATTAAAATGGAAGCGTTTGTCGGCCTGACCGCCACTGCGATAATGCTTGCGTGCTTTGTCGCTTTCGTAGTGCTACCCTGGATGCAGGATCACGAGCACCGCTGATTAGCGGGTGTGACCGTGCCACAATGGCGCGGGATATGCCTTAAATGGCATCAGTATTTGTAACCCTTACACTATAAGCCATTCAACACGTTTTCAGGCCGCGCGGTGTCCGGACAGGATGCCCGCGATTTCGCGTTCGGTCATGTCAATCAGGCCGCTGGCGTCATCGCTGTCGCCAGCGCGTTCAGTGACCAGCTTTTCAACATAGGTGCAGGCCCGCGCATATTCCACCGGGCGCGTGCCAATCTCGTCGAGCACGCGATCCAGCTTTTCAAACAGGGCGCGCTTGTCTTCGTCCGATAGGGGCTGGCTCATGGCGTCATCCTTTGTCTGCAAACACATAAAGGCAGAATGATACCATCAGCCTTAAGGCATAAGGGATCAATAAGGGCGATGCTGCGCTGCGGTAATGGAGCCGTAGAAAAAGACAGTTAATGCCGATGGGGTTCCAGTCACCAAGTTTCATAAGTTTTGCGATACCGCGGTTGGCCATATAGTGCCAAGTTGCTCACGTTAGGCGCCGCATAGAAGATCGGGTTACAATGCAACTGATCCCATAAAGTCCATAATTCTGTGCGCCATACTGGGGCTGCGGTCATTAGAAATGGAGGTTTTAATTAATGTCGCTAACTCTGCCACAAGCGAAACCGGCTTCGTCAACAACACTTGCAAGGCTCACTGAAACTTACGGAGAGTTGCCGCACGGTTACCAGAAATTTATTGGGGTGCACGATGGTGTAACCCCTCCAGAGAATGTATTGCGCGGTACGAACAATTCGATAGGAGTTCGCAGTTTTATCGCGGCCTCAGATATTTTAGAAACGGCGCAATCTGTTGACGGTCTGTCAGACGATCTAATCCCTATTGCAGATGATGACGCCGGAAATTTTATTTGCCTTGGAGTATTTGACCATAAAATCTATTTTTGGGATCACGAGGTTGACCGAAATGAAGTTATCGCGGACAGCTTCGAAGATTTTCTTGAGCGTCTCGATCCGTTCGATTTATCACAAGTTCAGTTGGAAAAAGGGCAAGTCATGAGAGTTTGGCTGAACGCTAATTTTAAGCCGGAATTTTAAAAATTAGAATTATTTCAGCGTTGTTTTTACGCAATTAAGCGAGATTTATATTCGCGGCAATGGTTGTTGCGCCCTTAAACCGCTGTCTATATTGGAGAGCGTCAGGTGAACGTGACTGCACGGATTTTACACGTAATCGCCGGGCAATCCGCACAATGTTCCGCTTCGAAACGTCACTATCCGAAATTTTGATTTTATATGAAGAAGGCCCGAACCCTTTAGGGGTCGGGCCTTCGTGGTGCCGCCGAGAAGGATTGAACTTCCGACCTCAGCCTTACCAAGGATGCGCTCTACCACTGAGCTACGGCGGCATGGTAAAAGGTCACGCCGTTGTCGAAGGCCTTACGGATGATGTTGTGCATCTCCGGACGGCTGGGGATTGTGGTCTGATAGGTTCGGCTCATATTCTGCACCCCGATCCCGACGGCGGAGACGTCCAGCGTGCCGAGTTTGCGACGATCAGAACGGTTGATGCTTTCCGTCGCCGCCTGCGCTCCGGTGGGCGCGAGCAGCGGTAAGGCGCCTGCGACGGCGGCACCGAACAGGATTTGGCGGCGATGAGGTGAAACGGCTGTCGGGGGCTGGTCGGTCATGGTCTGGTCTCTCATAGTG
Organism: Asticcacaulis machinosus; assembly: GCF_028550435.1. GTDB lineage: Bacteria > Pseudomonadota > Alphaproteobacteria > Caulobacterales > Caulobacteraceae > Asticcacaulis > Asticcacaulis machinosus. The sequence continues at coordinate 310,515 of NZ_JAQQKV010000003.1, forward strand.
GTGAGGCCGTTATTGAGGGTGACGTTTTGCATCTCAGCGGCCCACCGTCGTCATGAGATGGGCAGGGTAACGGTCGCCCTCGACCGTGATGCCGGCGGCGGCGGTCTGGATGTCGGCAAGGTCGGCGGGCGTCAGCTCGACCTCGGCGGCGGCCAGATTTTCCTCAAGGCGGTGCAACTTGGTCGTGCCGGGGATCGGCACGATCCACGGCTTCTGCGCCATCAGCCAGGCGAGGGCGATCTGGGCCGACGTCGCGGCTTTTGTCTCCGCGATGCGTCTCAGCAGATCGACCAGGGTCTGATTGGCCTGCATGGCCTTGGGCGTGAAGCGCGGCAGGCTGGCGCGAAAATCACCCTCGGCGATTGTTGTGTCCTTTGACATAGCGCCGGTCAGGAAGCCCTTACCGAGCGGACTATAGGCGACAAGGCCGATGCCCAGTTCCTCGCAGGTTTCCAGAATACCATTGGTCTCAGGGCCGCGCGTCCACAGCGAATATTCGTTCTGCAAGGTCGTAACGGGGTGTACGGCGTGGGCCTTGCGCACCGTAGCGGCACCGGGTTCGGACAGGCCGAAGTGCCGAACCTTGCCCGCGGCTATCAGGTCTTTCACCGCCCCCGCGACATCTTCGATCGGCACGTCGGGATCGACGCGATGCTGGTAGAAGAGGTCGATGACTTCGACACCGAGGCGCTTTAGCGAAGCATCGGCGACGGTGCGGATATGGTCTGGGCGGCTGTTTAACCCGGCCTGCTTCCCATCCACGATGTTGAAGCCGAACTTGGTCGCGAAGACGACATTGTCACGCACCGGGCGCAGGGCCTCGCCGACCATCTCTTCGTTGGTGAAAGGGCCATAGACCTCGGCGGTATCGAAGAAGGTCACGCCGCGTTCGACCGCCTGACGGATCAGTGCGATGCCTTCGTCGTTTGACACCGCTGTGCCATAGCCGAAGTTCAACCCCATACAGCCAAAGCCGAGCGCGGACACTTTGAGGCCGTGGGTGCCAAGCGTTCTGGTCTGCATGTCCTTATCCTTTTCGCTCACGATCCCCCGAGGCCCCTAAACTAAACACGCTGGACAAATTTGATTAGCCGCTATAATCGGGATGATGTTATTAGGGAGGCTAATGAATGCCGACGCCCAGTTTCGACGATCTTGCCGCCTTTGCTCAGGTGGCGCGCGAACAGAGTTTCACCCGTGCGGCGGCAAAGATGGGTGTCTCACAGTCCGCTCTGAGCCAGACCGTGCGGGCACTGGAAGACCGGTTGGGCTTTCGGCTCCTGACGCGGACAACCCGCAGCGTCTCGCCGACCGAGGCGGGTGAGCGCCTGCTGCGTACGCTGGCACCGAGGCTGGAAGAAATTACGGCGGAACTTGAGGCGCTGACGGCCCTTCGTGATCGCCCGGCCGGTACCGTTCGGATTACCGCCGGAGAACACGCGGCGGTGTCGGTTCTGGAGCCGGCACTCGCGCCCTTCCTGCGCGACCATCCGGAGGTCAATGTCGAGATCATCGTCGACTACGGTCTGACCGACATCGTGGCGGAGCGTTTCGACGCCGGGGTCAGGCTTGGGGAACAAGTCGCCAAGGACATGATCGCGGTGCGGATCGCGCCGGACATGCGCATGGCCGTGGTGGGGTCTCCAGCCTATTTTAATGAGCGTACACGACCACAGACGCCGCAGGAGCTGACGGGCCACAACTGCATCAATATGCGTCTGCCGACCTATGGCGGATTATTTGCCTGGGAATTCGAGAAGGATGGGCGTGAGGTCAAGGTGCGGGTCGACGGGCAACTGGTCTACAACAATCTCGCCCTGCGTATTAATTCCGCGCTCGACGGTCTGGGCCTTTGCTATGTGCCCGAAGACGCGGTTTTGGTGCACGTCGCCGAGGGCCGCCTGATCCGGGTGCTCGAAGACTGGTGCGACCGCTTCTCCGGTTATCACCTCTACTACCCCAGCCGCCGCCACTCGCCCGCGCTCACCGCCGTGGTCGAGGCTTTGCGTTATCGGGGCCGTTGAGGACGATCAGTGGTCGGGATAATGTTCGCTGTCCTGTTTCTTTACGCCAGCATTCGGGTGCGCCACGACGATAGCTGCATATCTCCGCGCCGGATCGAAGTTGGCAGGCGGGTAAGTAAGTAGCGCAATATGCCATTTGTATACATCTGGCATTTCTTCAAATTCGACGCCTGTTTTGGTCGTGTCAGTAGACGCCTTGTCCACATGGTTGTCGTGAAAATCTAAGTTGAGCCTCTTTGACGCGTTTTGATGCGAATGAGTAAGCGATAATATAACATCAGCTTATAGATAAATGCTTTGTCTGCAATTGTTTCGTATGGTCGCGTTGTTACTCTGACGGGCTTAACAAGACGTGCAGGAGGTTATTGTGGTTGTGAACCGAAGATTTATGCTGGCTTCAGTTGCGAGCGGGCTTATGGCCTATCCTCTGACAAACAGGGCCGCGCGCGCTCAGACCGGGAAGGTCGATGTGGTCTCCCTTTTGAAAGATCTGATCCGCTTTGATACGGTCAATGCGCCGGGCGATACGCGTTCGGTAGCTGATTATCTGAAAGTCCTGTTTAATCAGCACAATATTCCCAATGAGATTATATTGGCCCCTAATGGTAAGGCGGCCCATTTTATTGCACGGCTGAAAGGGAATGGTTCAAAACGGCCTGTGCTGATCGCCGCCCATACCGATGTCGTGCCGGCTGAGGCCGCGCGCTGGAGCGTTGATCCGTTCATGGGAGTCGAAAAGGATGGCTTTATTTACGGCCGCGGGGCGCTCGATAACAAAGGCGATGTCGCGGTGTTTGCGGCGGCCATGATCGCTCTGTCCAAGGCCCGTGGTACCCGGACACGCGATGTCATTTTTCTGGCCGAAGCGGATGAGGAGCAGGGTCAGTACAATACGGGGTGGCTGGCGCAGAACCATTGGGACAAAATTGATGCCGAGTTCTGCCTGAACGAAGGCGGACGCACGCGGCTTGATCCAGATGGTGTCGTGCGCGAACTGACCGTATCGCGGGCCGATAAGCTGACGCTTAATCTGAGGCTTAAGACCAGCGGCCCGACCGGTCATTCATCCCGCCCTTTGCCGCTGGATCAGACCGCCAACGGTCAATTGATCACGGCGCTTATGAAACTACAGGCGCACCAGACCGAGATTGTGTTGTCTGAAGAAACTGCAACCTATCTTAAGGCCAGTGCCAAGGTCAGTTCCCCGGAAAAGGCCGCGGCCATTAACGCGCTGCTGGCGGCCACCACTCCCGACGACAAGCTTAAGGCCAGTCAGGCCCTGCTGGCGGCTGATCAAGGAGGCTGGGGGACGGAGGGGCTGCTGCGTAATACACTGGTGATCACCATGATTAATTCAGGCATCAAGCCAAACGTCATTCCGGGAACGGCAGAGGCCGTCATGAACGCGCGTCTGTTGCCCGGCCAAAGCGTTGAGACCTTTATCCGTGAACTGGAACAAGTCATTGATAATCAGGCGGCACGTTTTGAAATCATCAGCACCTTGCCGCCGCAAGAAACGTTGGAGCGGTTCCGCAGGCGGTCTGCGATCAGGCCGTCATCAATTGACACTGATCTTTTCCGGGCGATCGAGACGTCAGCCAAGGCAACCTGGCCCAAGGTCACGGTTGTACCGACCCTGCTGGTCGCTTCAACCGACGCCACGCCGTGGCGCGAGCGCGGGGTGCCTGTCTACGGCATCGAACCCATGCCGACCGATGCCGCGTCTACAACAGGAATTCACGGCGATGATGAGCGCGTGGCGGTGGCGTCACTGAAAGCGGGCGAAGCCTTTGTGACCCGGATACTGAAAACCATCACGGCCAAATAAAGTCCCTGCTATGTCACGCCCAAAAGAAAGCCTGCCGGAATGTCCGGCAGGCTTTTGAGCAATGGGGGAGAGGGGATGCCTATTCAGGCAGGCTCAAGTGCATGGCCCGGGGAGTAGGCCTTAACGGGCAGGTGTCCGAGGGCACCTGCCCGTTAATGGGCTAGTATTTCACTGACAGCTTGGCGTAGACGACCCGCCCGGCTGTGCCATAGGGGGCTATGTAAGAATAGGGCAGGGTGCCGGCATTATCGGCGCCGTTGGTGCCTGTCGCCACTGACGCCACAGTTGAGGCAATGCGCTTTTCCGGATAAGCATCAAAAATGTTGGACGCGCCTACCGTCAGGTTCACATGGTCGGTGACGGCATAGGTGACATCCAGATCGGTAACGATATCAGACTGGTAGGTCTGGATGATCGAATAGGTCGATCCGGTCTGAACCAGGGTTGTGTCATACTTACCCGCGGGCAGAAGCGCGTTGACCTGCGCCAAAGTTTTACCGGTTAGAGACACTTCCGAGACTTCACCGTAGCGGGTAGCGGTGAGTGCGACGTTGAATTTATTGCGCTTCCAGTTCAGGCCGAGGGTCTGTTTATCCTTAGGGCGTGCATCGGTCAGGGTGACCTGCTGCGTCAGATCAAACAGGGTGGTATTGATACCGAGCGCCGTGATTTGCGGCGGCGTACCGGAAATACGGTCGATTTCAGTTTCGTTGAAATTCGCCGCAAACGTTGCACTTAAGGCTCCCCAAGTCCCGAGGTCTTGACGGTATTGAGCGGTGAGGTCGATGCCTTCGGTCGTGGTGTCAACAGCGTTAGTCAGGAAGGTCACGCCGACCACATCGGGCTGACCGTTGGCGGCCATGAAGGCTGATAAGGTGCCGCCCTGAAACGTGGAGGACGAAACGATCCGGTCGGTGACCTCAACCTTGTAATAGTCGATCGCGCCGGTAAAGCTGCCGAAACGGAAAACCATGCCTGCGGATACATCTTCGGATTCTTCCGGGCTTAATGGTTGGGCGCCCAGTTGCGGCGCGACCGGATCATAGACCGAAATCCCGCGCACCCGCACCGGCAGACCGTTGATGAAGGTGACATTGGTGCGGCTGAAATAGGACTGAGCCAGAGATGGGGCTCTGAAACCCGTGCCCACTGATCCGCGCAGGGCCAGATGATCGTTGATTTCAAACCGGCTGGCCATTTTGTAATTGGTGGTCGAGCCAAAGTCGGAGAAATCCTCGTGGCGGCCGGCCGCAATCACCTGCCAGCGATCGAAGAAGGTCTTGTCCAGTTCGACATAGAGCGCTTTGGAATCGCGGCTGCCATCCAGGGCATCATCCGGACGGATGCCGCCGCCGGGCTGAGCGCCGGCCGGTGCCGGGCGTCCGGCATTGGGGCCATCGAGAATGGGGACACCCCCAAAGGCATATGAGTCAGGTTCACCGGGTGAGGTATTGTAGTTCTCTTCACGGTATTCGAGGCCCATTGCGAATTTCAGCGGACTGGCGCCCATTTCAATTTCGCGGGTGACATCAAAGTTGAACGAGGTTTGGTCGATGGCGTACTGACCGCGATAGAAGGTGGTTTTCGAGGCTGCACCCTGCGAGACGTTGGCGGCATTTTCGTAGCCAAAGTCCTGTTGGTTTTTGCCGTAATTGACCGACAGATCCCAGCTAAAGCCAAACAGGTCATCGCCCTTGATCCCGGCGGCGGCGGCGTGGTTTTCCATCTCGATGATCTGAAGCGGCAGGAAGCCGTCCGGATAAATAGAGCGCACGGTTTCGTCCTGACCGGCCCGACGGAAGAAATTGTAGCTATTGCCTGTGAGTTTGTTGATGCCGCCGAAGCTATAGGCTTCGATGCCTTCGCTCACCGGCAGTTTAGCACTGAAAAACAGGGCGTTGTTGATATACTCCGGGTCGTTCGACACCCACATGTTGCGATCTATGGTCGCTTCGCGCGGATCCAGCGTGCCGTTCGATGGGGTAAGACCCGTGCCGGAACCGTAATTGGCAGACGGTGTACGGGTGCCATTTGAGCCGAAATACTGCTGGCGGGTATCGGGTGTGGCACGGTCGGTTTTGGTGTGATCCGAGTGCATGAAGGAGACGCGAAGCACGCCGTCAGTCAGGATCGGCAGGCCGTAACTTAAGCCGATATCAATGGCTTCCCCGTCGCCTTTTGAGGTTTCGCCGTAGCGGGCTTCACCCTTAAAGCCGGTCGTGTCGTCCAGCCCCAGATTGATGACGCCCGCAATGGCATCGGAGCCATATTGAGCGCCGGCGCCATCACGCAGAACTTCGACCCGCGACAGGGCAATCGACGGGATTGCATTGATATCGTAGGCGACATCGCCGCCGCCGGTGGCCGACGTTACTCGGCGCTTACCGTTCAGCAGCAAAAGGACGTGGCCGGTCGACAGGCCCCGCAAGGACGGATTGGCCATGAAATCATTGACGCCCGCCGCATAGTTATTGGTGATCGAAAAGCTCGGCACCAGGGTGCGCAGCTTGCCCTTAAGCTCAGGTGAGCCTACGCGCTCAAGGTCTTCCTGACGGATCAGGTCGATCGGCGTGGCCGACTGGGCGACAACCCGTCCAAAGCGCGAGCCGGTCACAACGACTTCGGTCACTTCGGAAGTTTCGGATGTGGTCTCTTGTGCGTTTGCCGATATAGTCAGGCTGCCCGTCAGGACGCCGATAATCGAAGAGGCAAGAAGTAAGCGTTTATACTCTACAGGTCTGCGTTTCATAGTATATCCCCTGCTATGAAATAGCCAAAATTGGTACGCTTCGTGGTGTTTCACTCTGTTGATGTTGACTAATTGTTTGTGTCACTCAGGTGTCGTCTTGGTTTTATCAAAACGTCATAAAAAGAGACTGCGGGAGGAAACGTAGAAACACAATTGACAGAAACGCAAAGGTCTATACCTAAATGTTATGGGTTACTGTTGTAGCTGGTGAAAACCCCGATGAATATACGTCAGTTGGAGATATTCCGCGCCGTCATGATGGGCGGTTCGGCGTCGCGGGCGGCGGAGCTTCTGCAAATCACTCAGCCGGCCGTCAGTCGTGCCGTGGCGGAACTGGAGGATAATCTCGGCTTTTTCCTGTTTGACCGCGTCAAGGGTCGTCTTGTCCCTACACCCGAAGGTATTTTATTTTTCCGCGACGTGAATGACAGCTTCATTGGCCTTGATCGTATCCGCTCATCGGCGGCACGTATCCGCGATTTTGGCTTAGGGACCATCCGTATTGCCTCGCAAGCCGCCTTAGGGTCTACGCTGGTGCCACGGGCCATCCATGCCTTTCGCCAGGTTCATCCGGATGTCGCCATAACCTTACAGGTGCTGTCGTCGGCGACGGTTCGCGACTATGTGATGTATCAGCAGTTTGATATTGGACTGGCGGCCGAAGAGGTTGATTTGTCAGGGGTTGAGCACCGTCTGTTCGGGAATTTCCGCGCCGTCTGTGCTTTGCCGCCAGGGCATGTTCTGGCGGATAAGGATATTATCCGGCCCGAAGATTTGGACGGATTACCGTTTATCGCTTTGTCACCCGAAGACCGTCTGCGGGCGCAACTGACGACCATATTCGATGAGGCGGGCGTCAAGCCGCAGGTCGTGGTCGAAACCCCCTATGCCCTGACGGTGTGCGCCTTGGTGCTGGCGGGTGTCGGGGTCGGGATTGTAAATCTGGTGGCCGCCGAAGGCTTTCCTGAGCGTGGGCTGATCCTGAAGCCGTTTGAGCCAGAAATCTATTTCCGCTCCTACCTTTTGTTCCGGCCCGACACTCAGAAGGCGCAGGTCGTCAACCGCTTCGTCGGGGCCTTGCTCAGGGCACGCTCCTACAACCGCACGCTCATGCCCAAATAGTATAAGGTTTAGGCATAGAGTTCTGCTAATCCGGCATTTGTGTTTCTACCCGAAAGCCGACATGGTCATCTTATCGTCACAAACGGGATAGGGGCTGACCATGAAGCGCATTGCGGGAAAATTCTCTAAACTGGCTGTAATAGCTTCGCTTTTTGCGCAAGGTGCTGTCGCCCATGATGCGGTGTTGCACGCCCATACTGATATAGCTCAGGGTGATGGCCGCGTACCGGCGTTTTATAGCTGGTCGCGTCCGGTGCCCGGTCACGAAGGCCGGATGGTAGCGATGGAGGCTCTGGAATCAAGCCTGAGCCTGAGCCAGGCCGGATCGGCTTATCGTATTCTCTATACTTCAAAGGATGGCGTGGACGGCGAAGATATCGTGGCGGTGTCCGGTGCGGTTTTCCTGCCTAAAGGCAAGGCCCCCGACGGTGGCTGGCCGGTCATTGCCTGGGCGCATGGCACGGTCGGCATGGCTGATGTCTGCGCACCGTCGCTAGCCGGGCGGTCAGCGCGTGACAATGCCTATCTCAATACGTGGCTCAAAGAAGGTTATGCCATTGTCGCCACGGATTATCAGGGGCTGGGGACACCTGGTCCGCATCCTTACGTCAATGCTCGTCCGCAGGCCTATAGTGTGCTGGACTCCATTCGTGCCGCCCAGCGCGGCTTTCCGGTTCTGTCGCCGAAAACCGTGATTGTGGGGCAGTCTCAGGGCGGTCAGGCGGCGGTGGCGGCGGCAGCCTATGCGCCGACTTACGCGCCCGAACTGGACATCCGCGGCACGGTCGCGACCGGCACGCCCTATAAATTCGGCCAGTCATTGCAGGTTGGGCCGGTCGGTGGGAAAGTCGACCCTAAGGCGGCAAAGGCGGCTGATCCGACCATCTATTACATGTTCTACGGCCTGTTAATGGCCCAGCAAACTCAGCCTGATCTCAAGGGGGCTGACATTATATCGCCCGAAGCGCTGCCACTGTTTGAGCAGGCCAAATCCGTCTGTAATACGCGCCTTGAAGCCGATATTCGCGGAGCCATGCTGACGCGCGATACTACGTTCAGAGCGCAGGCCTATAATGCCGCTATGTCACCGGTTCTGACAAAGCTGGAATATCCGCTTCTAAAATTCAAAAGCCCGCTTTTCTTAGGTATCGGCGGCAAGGATGCCGAGGTTCCTTCGTCCGCACAACTGGCTTTGGCGAAAGATGCCTGCTCTGAGGGTTCTATCGTGGTGACGAAGCTCTATCCCGAACTCAGCCATTCCGGTGCGGTCAATGGTTCACTGCCCGACAGCCTGCCGTTCGTAAAGGCCGCGTTTGAGGGCAACCCGATCATGGCGCAGTGTCCAAAGTAATCCTGACTGCACGGAGTTTACCAGGGGTGGTTCTCCGGGCGGACGGTAACGGCGGCGGTTCTTCCCCTTGAGCACGCCCGCCGCCGTTACCGCAATATGATTGTTTTTTTGAAATAACGGCTCATGCTTGAGCCGAATAGTCTGAGGCCTTGAAATGAAAGATTTGTCGCGCGTTGTGCATCCGCCGGAACCCAATATGGAAGGGTTCAAATCTCTGAGCGTGCCGACGTACCGGGCCTCGACCATCGTGTTTGACGATGCCCAGGCCTATGCCAACCGCAAATATCGCGGACCGGACGGCTATACCTACGGCCTGCACGGCACGCCGACCACCAAGGCTCTGGAAGAGCAATTGACGGCCCTAGAAGGCGGCACCCGTACCGTCATAGTTCCATCAGGTCAGGCGGGCATTACCATCGTCTTCCTGACGGTGCTGCTGCCCGGTGATCATGTGCTGATCCCCGACACGGCCTATCCGCCGGTACGCGGGTTCTGCGAGAACTACCTGAAGCCGCGCGGTATTTACTATACAGTCTATGACCCGATGATCGGGGCCGGAGTGGCCGACCTGATGCAGGGCAATACCAAATTAGTGTGGATGGAAAGCCCCGGATCCACCACGATGGAGTTTCAGGATATTCCGGCCATCATTGCTGCCGCCCATGCCAAAGGTGCGCTGGTCGGAGCCGATAATACCTGGGCGACGCCGCTGCTGTTCAAGCCGCTGATGCATGGGGCTGATTTTGTCATGGAAGCCCTGACTAAATATGTCGGTGGCCATTCCGATATATTGCTGGGGTCGATCAGCGTGCGCGACGTCGAACTTCACCGCGCGCTTAAGGCCACGACCCGCATGATCGGGATTGGGGTTTCGCCCGATGACTGTGCGCTGGCCCTGCGTGGGATGCAGACTATGGGCGTGCGACTTACCCATATGGGCAAGGTGTCTACCGAATTTGCCGAGCGTTTGGTTGGTTTGTCGTCGGTGGAACGTGTTCTGCATCCGTCGCTAACGTCCTGCCCTGGACACGAATATTTCAAGCGCGATTTCGTTGGTGCCTCCGGCGTGTTTTCGGTCGTGCTGAAACCCGCAGCCAATGCCGCTGTCGATGCCGCCCTCGATACGCTTAAAACTTTTTCGATCGGGGCGTCATGGGGCGGCACGCGCAGCCTGATTGTGCCGATGGACATCCGGCCCGATCGCGTGGCCGTGCCGTGGAAAGAGGAGGGCCTGATCCTGCGCATTTCAGTTGGGCTCGAAGATCCTGCCGATCTGTGGGCTGATTTGGAGGTGCTGTTCGCACATCTCAATGCGGCTGTGGATGCCTCAGATAGCGCGGCGGCGTGATCCGATGAGGCGCAGGGGATTAGCCATTATCGGGGTGGTGGGCGCATTGGCGGCCTGTTCGCCGGCGCCGAAGCCGGTAAATGATGCCGCGCCGGCGGGTAAGGCCGGATCGACCTTGGCGACGGTGCAAAAGCATGGCTATGTGTCCTGCGGCGCGTCTCAGGCCAATGCCGGTTTCTCTCTGCCTGATGACAAAGGTTACTGGCGCGGGCTCGATATCGACATGTGCCGGGCAGTGGCGGCGGCCGTTCTGGGCGATCAGGATAAGGCGCGCTTTGTGCCCCTGACCGGCCAGCAGCGCCTTACAGCCTTGCAGACGGGCGAGATCGACCTGTTGCCACGCACGACGACGTGGACGATGGCGCGTGATGCCAATGGCGTCAATTTCACCTTTCCCAACTATTATGACTATACCGGCTTTATGGTGCGGGCGGCCACAGGTGCGACCAAACCGGCTGACATCAAGGGTGCGTCGGTGTGCGTTCAGACCGGCTCCATCACCGAAGTGATCTTTGCCGATGTGTCTTGGCGGCAGAAACTCGACCTCAAACCCGTCATTTTCGATAATGTTTCGGCAACGCGTCAGGCGTTTTTCTCTGGCCGGTGCGACGCTTTGATCACCGATGCGTCGTCGCTCTATTCGGTGCGGGCGACCCAGTCGAAAAATCCCGATGACTATGTGATCTTTGCAGCCAATGACGAAGCCAACCCGCTGACGCCTGCCGTGCGTCACGGCGACGACCAGTGGTTTGATATTGTCAAATGGGTGTTTCAGGCCCAGATCACCGCCGAATATCTGGGCATCACCCGTGACAATGTCGATGAGATGCTTAAATCCGAAGATCCGGCCATTCGGCGTCTGCTTGGCGTTGAGCCCGGTTACGGCAAGGCGCTGGGCCTGCGCGAAGACTGGGCCTATCAGATTATCAAGCAAGTTGGCAATTACGGTGAAGTTTACGACCGCAATGTCGGTAAGGACTCAAAGCTTAAGATCGATCGCGGCCTGAACCGCCTGCAAAGGGACGGAGGGCTGATGGTGCCCCTGCCGTTTAGCTGAGATGGTGTGGTGGCGGGATCAAAAATTCAGGGCCATTGCCCTTCAGCTATTGGCGGCCAGCGCTTTCATAGGCCTGATCCTGTGGCTGACCGGCAATACGGCTGCCAATCTGGCCAAGCGCGGGCTGACCGTCGGGTTTGATTTTCTGGGACGGGCGGCGCGCTTTCCGATTTCCGAAAGTATTCTGAGCTACAGCCCGACAGATCATTTCTGGTGGGCCTATACGGTCGGGCTCGGTAACACCCTGTTTATCACGGTGATCGTGGCGCTGACGGCGACGGTTCTGGGGCTGATGCTGGCCATTCTGCGGCGTGAGGACAACCCGCTGGCGCAAGGAGCGGGCACGACCTATGTCGAGTTTTTCCGCAATACACCGCTGGTGGTGCAACTTCTGTTCTGGTACGCGCTGGTCACAGTTGGCCTGCCGTCGATCGACGCGCCGCTTAATCCGCTGCCAGGGGTCTATCTGACCGAACGCGGGCTTTACCTGCCGGCGATATCGCTAAACGGCCTTGATATGCCGGTGCGGGCCAAGTTCAATTTTGAGGGCGGGCTTAATCTGTCGCCTGAATTTGTCGCCATGTATCTGGGGCTTAGTCTCTATGCGGCGGCCTTTATCGGTGAGATTATTCGCGGAGGACTTGAGGCGGTCTCCAAAGGCCAGACTGAGGCGGCCCTTGCGCTGGGGCTGGCGCCCAAGCAAGCGCTTAATCTGGTGCTGATCCCGCAGGCCCTGCGCATCATCATTCCGCCGATGACCAGTCAGTATATCAACATTCTCAAAAACTCGACGCTTGCGCTAGTGGTTGGATATCCCGACATTTCATTTGTGACGGCCACCACCATCAATCAGACGGGGCAGGCGCTGGAGGGGATTTTTATCCTCATGCTGGTGTTCTTTACCATCAGCATCGTGACCTCCGTGGCCATGAATATCTATAACTCTCGCGTGGCGTTAAAAGTCCGATGACAGGCTTTGTTCAAACCCAGCCCATCGCTGCCCGAACCGCGCCCTTGGCCGCTCGGTACAACTTATTTCGGGTACTGTTTGGCGATGTCTTAAGCACGGTCTCGACGCTGGCTATCCTGTTTGCAGTCATAGCCCTGGCGCCGAAGCTGGTGTCGTGGGGCATGCTCAATGGCATCTGGACGGGTGAGGGGGCACAGTGCACCGGAGTTGGGGCGTGCTGGGCGTTCCTGCGGGCCAAATATCCGTTTATTCTGTTTGGCATTTATCCGCCGGGGCAATATTGGCGGCCGATTGCGCTAATTGTGATTTTTGTCGGCCTGACACTTTATTCCCTGCCCCCAAAGAACTGGAAGACCTCGACCCTGTGGGCGTGGGTGATCGGCACGGTGATCGCTTTAGCTCTGATGGCGGGCGGTGTGTTTGGCCTTGAGGCTGTGCCGACCGACTCCTGGGGCGGGCTGCCGGTAACGCTGATCCTGACCGTTTTGTCATTGGGGTTAGGCTTTCCGCTGGCGATTGCGCTGGCACTGGGGCGGCAGTCGGACCTTAAGGCCGTCAAATATATCTGCGTGGCGGTTATTGAAGGTATTCGCGGTCTGCCCTTGCTTAGTTTGTTGTTCATCGTCTCGATCCTGTTGCCGCTGATGCTGCCGGACGGGCTTAAGATTGATAAGCTATTGCGAGCGCTGGTCGCCATGACCGTCTTTTCGGCGGCCTATCTGGCCGAGGTACTGCGCGGGGGGCTACAAGGTCTGCATAACGGGCAGGGCGAAGCGGCGGACGCCTTATCGCTGTCGTGGTGGTCAAAGACGCGCCTGATCATACTGCCGCAAGCCATATCGAAGGTCATACCGCCGCTGACCAACACGGTCGTGGTCATGGTCAAGAACACCTCGCTGGTGCTGATAGTAGGCCTTTATGATCTGCTGAGTGCCGGACGCGCCGCACTGGCTGACCCGGCATGGCCAGCCCCTTTTGCCGAAACCTATGGCTTCATTGCCTTGATCTATTTCATTATCTGCTTTTCGATCACGCGCTATACCCACTGGATCGAGCGGCAGAACCTGTTCGGAGTGAACCGCTGATGGCCTTTATCGAACTCAACAGCGTCAACAAATGGTACGGTGAATACCATGCCCTGCGCGATGTGACCTTAAGCGTTGAGAAGGGGGAGCGCATTGTTATCTGCGGCCCGTCGGGCTCAGGCAAGTCGACCCTGATCCGCTGTATCAACGCACTGGAAAGCCACCATCAGGGCACGATCTCAGTCGGCGGCACAGCCCTGACCTCAGACATCAAAACCGTGGAAGGTGTGCGCAAAAGCGTCGGAATGGTGTTTCAGAGCTTCAACCTGTTTCCTCACCTAACCATTCTGGAAAACTGCACTCTGGCGCCGATCCACGTTAAGAAAATGAAGAAGGCCGAGGCTGAAGATCTGGCCATGTCTCTGCTGGAGCGGGTGCGCATCGGCGAGCAGGCGCTGAAATATCCGGGTCAGCTTTCGGGCGGGCAGCAGCAGCGCGTCGCCATTGCGCGGGCGTTGTGCATGCAGCCGGATGTCATGCTGTTCGATGAGCCGACCTCAGCCCTGGACGCCGAAATGGTCAAGGAAGTGCTGGATATCATGGTCGATCTGGCGGGATCCGGCATGACCATGCTGTGCGTCACCCACGAAATGGGTTTTGCCCGTCAGGTTGCCGACCGAGTTGTCTTTATGGATGCCGGTCAGATTATTGAGATGAATACGCCTGATGCGTTTTTCAGTGCGCCTCAACACGAACGGACCCGCCAGTTTCTGAGTCAGATTTTGCACTAGTATCGTGAATTCAAAGTTCGCTTCATTTTGATATCAGGCACAAAACGAATTTTGAATTTTAATGAGCTCATGCGCTCAGTACCTTTCCCGGATTGGGCGCAGAGCCGCGGTTAGGAGATCAATTTCTACTTTCGAGGCGACCCAAATTTTTAGCACTAATCGAAAAATTATTGAATGCGCGTTTCTGGTGGGCCGTCATAGGATCGGGGCAAGCTGCCAAAATCGATGATGATTTTATCGACGACAACGCCGGTATCAACAGCGACTAGGCGCAGAATGTGCCAGCCAGAGGTTAGCGGCGTGGGCAAGGTGATGGTGACTTCTGTCGCATTGGAGAGGACACGTTTTCCCCATGAGCTCAACATACCATTACCAGCCGTTGTCTCGAAGCCATCGGTCACATTAAGGGAATGCAGTATCCCATCATCGACGGCAATCGCGAGACGCAGGCCCTGATCCTGGGCGATTGGAAAAGTTGGCAAAAGGCGCACCCGAACATTGGCCATGCCTCCGGTTGACACGTGGAATCGGTAGTCCAGGCTTGGTGCGGTCTTGGACGTAAATTTGGTATTGGACGGCAGTACGGTCACAGCGGAACCGGTGCGCCCAAGGCCCTTAATGGAGCGCCACCCAGCGCCGGATGGCAAATCATGTTTTGTTGTGAAGTGTCCCGCATTGATTGAAACGGCCTTGTCACGCTCAACGAAATCCGAACGACGCCAGCCCTTCGGGAAAGAGAGTGGGGACGGCGTGGGCGGTGCGGCGGGAGCAACGTTTTCAAGCGTAGGCTTTGGGCGCGGCGTAGTGGTGTCGCGTTGAAAGGCTGGCCAGTCCTTTGGATAATAGCCGTTCTCTGTCACAATATACTGCCATTTGCCGCCGGAGATCTTCTCGTTATAGCGGGTTGTAGCGGCTATGATGCGGCGTTGAGCTTCGGATTCAGCGGCCAGATTTGCTGCCGGATTTCGGTTGCGGGCGACGTCGGCACGCGCAAGCTCGGAGTGAAAGTAGCGATGATTCGCCGCTTCCGTAATGGCGACGGGGTAGTGCACAAGCTGAAAATATGCGTCCTGAAATTTCGGGGACAAGGACGCGGCAATCGCCGTGCTATCCCGGAGAAGTTCTGCGGCGACACGAAGTCGCTCTTCGATTTCGGTCTCGTTCAGTTCGGTTGGGATATAGGGCGTCAGACTGAGGTGCCACTGCAGGTGTTCGGCACGCCGATTGGCAGAGAATATCTGCAAACGATTTAAAAGCGATGCAATAGCCTCGCCATGTTTTACGCCAAAGTCGCGCGCGGCGGTTTTGCGCATTGCACGGACGGGAGCGTTGAGGTCGGTTCGGTCAGCGTGCCAGGCAAGGTCGAGGAAGAACTCAGTAGAACGCTCGGTGTTTTTAAGATCGCCAACGTTCACAACCCAAAGGGTGCGGGAGCCATGTTCATAGGCGCGCATCATCTCGGACCAGATGAGAGCCGGGGGCATAACGTCGATCCAGAGCCACGAAAGTGGTCTGCCGCTATATGAGGCGTGATAATATACCCCCAGGCCACCGGAGCGGGCACGCTCAGCGTCATTGCCATAGCGGCGGATATATCCGAAATTATCGTCGGGCCAGACGATCGTAACGTCATCGGGAACACGCAGCCCGGCATTATAATCGCTCAGTACTTCCTTATAAGGACAGAACATTTGCGCCACGAGGGTGGCATCCCCCATGCCAAGATATTTGGCGAGTAATTCGCGTTGATCGGCAAAGACTTTCTCAAGGGTGGCGATGCGTTCCTGTTGATTTTTAGGGCCGATAATAGGAGTATCGTTGATACCGCGCATCCCAATAGTGATGAGGCTCTCGCCCGATGTTCGCTCGGAGATGCGCTTTTCCCAATAGGCGTAAACGGCGTCCCGGTTGGCAAGGTAGTTGAATTTATCCTTCTCGTCCGGCCATTCCTTGCCGTTGTTGAGAAGCATCGGTTCGGCATGGCTGGAGCCGACAATGATGGCATGAGCATCAGCGGCAGCCGCATTTCCAGGCTGAGTGTGGAACGCCCTGGTCGTCGGGTGCATGCCGGGCCAAAGGTAATTGGCGCGAAGACGGATCATGAGGGTGAAGATGCGAGCGTAGGTTTTCGGACCGAGCTTGGTCGCCTCCGGCTCGAAAGTCTTGGATGACCAGGGCTCTAGGCCCCAGTCTTCATCGTTGATGAAGATGC
This sequence comes from Asticcacaulis machinosus, assembly GCF_028550435.1. Lineage (GTDB taxonomy): Bacteria > Pseudomonadota > Alphaproteobacteria > Caulobacterales > Caulobacteraceae > Asticcacaulis > Asticcacaulis machinosus. Next base: position 326,992 of record NZ_JAQQKV010000003.1, read on the forward strand.
CGCGATATTTAACAGCCGGTTGATCAATGGGAGCCTCGCCAAGGCTTAGATACAAGCTCTTGCTCTGAGGTGCAGGCACATCTGCCCACCAGCGCCACGGGGAAACACCGATGCGATTGGAAATCTCAAACATACCATAGCAAAGGCCGCGTGGATCCGATCCGGAAATGGTAAGAACGTCGGGTTTTGCTGAAAGCTGATATGCCTCCCAACGTCCCGCGAGGTGCGGTGCAATCTGCAACTCGATCTGCGGCTCACTACCGCGGCTTGCGGAGAGAATTTCCGGGGTTTTGCCCGTGACAGCGGCAATGTCCTCGGCTAATTCACGGGCCGAGATTTTCACCACTTCCGGCGCATTGGCAGGAAGGATGATAGGCGCGGCTTTTCCGTTCGCTACCAAGGGGAAACTTGAAGATGTCTCCGGCACAACAGATACGGCGGCCAACTTTCCCCCGACACTTGCCGCTAGGGCAGATGTTGCGGGCAAGATAAGGCCGAGCGCCGATGCGCTCGCAAGCAAATCCCGCCGGCTTAGCGAAAACGTCGTGTCTGACATGGCTGTTCAATCCTTTCGGGGACGACATCTAACTTTTGGCAGGCTAATGGCAGGCTAAAACCCAAAAACGAGGCGACCGGTATAGGTGCCGTTTGCGTTAGCGGGCTGGCCTTGCGGGCCGGTCAGATCGGCGTTCTGGAACTTGGCCCCCATGGCCGGGATAGCGTTCATGAAGCCGATATCGGTATTGGGGAATTCCACGGTAGTGGTGGGAAAGTCCTCCGGTCGCTTGCCGATCTGCACGAAAGCGGACCCTTCGCTGGCGATCGTCAGATTGCCCTTCCCGCCGCTCAGTTTGACCCAGCGCGGATCAGCGAAATAGCCCGCCGTGTCGGGCCGCAACGCGCCCTTGGTGGTCTTTGACGCAATGTCCCACACGCCCAGCACCGGGCCGCGCAGACGGTTCTGCCATACCGGCGTCGGCCCGCGCAGCAGACCGCGCACCGTAGTGACATCACCCAGCGGCGTATCGAAGCCGATCCCGTGATAGAGCATCGGGCCGCTGAGGCTGTAGCCATAATCGAGGCTCAGGGTGCCGTCCTCGCGCAAGATCCAGCGCACACTGTCGAGCCCGCCTGCGTTCGGGGCGTCCAGCCAGGCCACGGCCTTGCCGGTTTGTGTGTCCTTGCCCGCGCCGGTCGTGATCGTCACCGCGCCTTTGTCCGGCAGCGCATAGCGCGCGGGCTCAAAGCCCAGCTTGACCGACACCACCTTCGGCGTCTGACGCACACCGGCCAGATTGGAAATACGGATGGCCTTCACCGGCTGCGGTGCGAAGCTGTAGGTCAGGCCGTCACGCGGGAAGACCCGCCCGCCTTCATAGACCTGCTTCCACATCTTGCCGTCCGGTGATACTTCCAGTCTGAAGCTGGCCCAGCCGTCGGTTTCAACCGTGCCGAGGTCAATCGTCGCGCTGTTGGCCATAGCCGGAGCCTCAAAGCTATAGACGCCGCCGCCCGCATCGGAGGGCACGGCCCAGACCGGTTCGGTCTTGTCCTTCGGGCGTGCCAGCACCAGACGCGGCCCGTTCGACAGAGATTGTGTCTTGCCGTTATGGCTAACGCTGGTCAGAAGGCCGCTTGCCGGATCGAACGACGCCGTCACTTGACCTGCCACGAGGCGAATCGCGCCGTCCGCGCGTTCGACCTTCGGCGTACCGACGCGGCTACCGTTCATGTTGGTGGCTTTGGGTGGCGTCGGCCAGACCCAGGTTAGCAGCGCCGCATCGCCTTTGACCGCCGTCAGGCGCAGAGCGTCGGCGGCTTGCCAGTCCTTGGCCAGCGGGACGGTCAAATCACCCGCGCCGTGCGGGGCGATGGCCGGGCCGGTTAGGGTGCCGCTCGATAGCACCCTGGCGGCGGTCGTCTTGGCATCAGGCCGCGCAAAACGCACCCATTCCCACTTGAACGTCACATCCGACAGGTTCGTGAAATCGTAGCCATTGCGCACCTTCAGCGCGCCGGTGAACCCGGTATCGAGGATCGGCGCGTCGATCTGCACCGGCGACCAGATATCGCGGATGGTATCAACGCTCGGTTCCTTTTCATGGTGCGGCCCGACCATGCCATCCGGTCCATAGGCGGCGTAAGAGTCGATACGCCCGTTCTGATCGGTGCGCACCAGACCTTCGTCGGCCAGCACCCACAGGAAGCCACCGGTGCCGTTTGTCGATGCGGTCATAGCCTTCCAGTAGTCATCAAGGCCGGAGCCGTGGCCACCGTCATACAGGCCATGCAGGAACTCAGTCGGTAGGACCAGCATCTTACCCGACAGGCGTGTCATCAGGTCGGGGTAGCGCGGATAGTGTTTTGTATCGATGCCGCCGAACTGCGCCCACGGATGGATGACCGGCCTCCCTTGCGGATCATAAAGTGCGAAATCGGCGTCCAGCTCGCTGTTCCAGCCGCCTTCGTTGCCATTGGCCCAGATGATGATCGATGGGTGATTGACGTCGCGTTCGACCAGAGACCTGACCAGCTTGCGACCGTTGTCGGTGTCATGCGACTTCTGCCAGCCGGACAGTTCGTTGATGACATAGAGCCCCATCTCGTCGGCGGCCTCAAGGATAGCCTTGTCCGGTGGATAATGCGCCACGCGCATGGCGTTCATGTTCATCGATTTGATCAGGCGCGCGTCGTCATAGGCCTGTTCGCGGGTTATCGCCCGCCCCGTCTTCGGACGGAAGGTGTGGCGGACCACCCCTTTCATCATGACGCGCTGACCGTTGACATAGAGCCCATCGCCTTCGCGGATTTCAAAGGTACGGAACCCAAACCGTTCGCGCACCGTATGTACCGCCGCGTCACCGGCATAAAGCGTCACATCGAGATAATAGAGATTGGGTGTTTCCGCCGTCCAAAGGGCTGGCTTATCGACATGGCCACTCAGGCGGATCTTGCCCGTGCCCCCCGCGGGGATAGCAGCCTCGAACGGCGCGCCCACAGTCTTGCCGTTCAGCGACATGACCTGACCGACGACCCTGGTCACCGTCTTCGGCGCGCGCAGGGCGACATCGGCGATGATATCGCCGTCGGTCTGTCCGTCCAGCGCCACATGCGCAATAGCCTCAGGTGGCGTCGCCTCCAGCCATACCGGACGATAGATGCCGCCAAAGGCCCAGTAGTCGCCGTGGCGCTCGGCAATGTCGGTCGCGATATTGCTTGAGGCCTCGCTCACCTCGACCTCAAGTGTATTGGCTTCGCCGACCTTTATGAACGTCGTGATATCGTAGCTGAAGCGGTTGAAGCCGCCCTGATGCACCGCGCCGACGACGGTTCCGTTCACCAAGACCCGCGTATCAGTCATAACCCCGTCGAACACGATACGGACGTTCTTGTCTTTCCAGTCGGCAGGCACGGTAAAGCTGCGTGTGTAGACACCCTTGTCAGAGGCGCGCGGACCCTTGTCATAGCCATACTGGTAATGGCCGAAGCCTTCCGTTTGCCAGTTCGACGGCACAGCGATCTTGGAAGCCTGACCGGCGCGCATACCTCCACTAACTGTGAAATCCCACGAAACCGCATCATCAGGGCCTGTGCCGGACAGCATAAGACTATCTGTCTTTGCCGGCTCAGCCTGAGCTATGGCGGCAGAGAGCGTCAGAATCGAAACGACGATACAGGTCACGGCCCTGTTTCCGGCCTTCATCCGGATGGCATGGCGATCTTTCATTTGACGCTCCCTGATGTGTCTTTGAATTATCAGGTCAGTTAATGACACCGGTTACCGGCTGTCAACTTACTTGGCGCATTTGTGATCAATTTCATGCAAATTCGCTCAGGCTGCACGCCGCCCATGATCCCTCTCTGGTGTAGGCACCGAAGCCGCGCAATGCCGCACCGCTGTCGATAATTGCGCTGCCCGTCTTCGGCGATCAGTCTCATGTCAGCATCGACCGGCGTTTCGGCTTAACAACGGGGTGTGAACATGGCTGCACGGGTTTTGCACGCTATTAGCGGGCAATTCGCGCAATGTTGCGCTTCGAAACGCCAATACTCGAAAATTTGGTTTGATATGGAGAAGGCCCGAACCCTTTAGGGGTCGGGCCTTCGTGGTGCCGCCGAGAAGGATTGAACTTCCGACCTCAGCCTTACCAAGGATGCGCTCTACCACTGAGCTACGGCGGCATATAGACGGTGCGAACACCGGCTGAGGGGTGCGGCTATAGCGAAACTTAAACAGCAACGCAAAGCAAAAAATGAGATAAGCTGTGAATTAATCGGGCTGGTCGGCATATTTTAGGCTCGCCAGTGCCGATATATGGGCTTAAATCCGCGACATTACACAATCTGCGCGTCCGAGCCGCCATCATGTCCGAAAAACCCGCTTCCCCCACACCCGAAGAGGTGCGCACCAAAGCTCAGGCCGATAAGGCCCGGCGTCTGGCTGATGCCCTGCGCCATAATCTTAAGCGTCGTAAGGCCGCCACAAGCCCTACCGCAGCCACGGATAGTGACGACGCATAAAACGGTGTTGCCATAGTCTATATTCGATGTAGAACCGCTAATCCACGCTGTGAGTCATAGCTCTGGCCCTCTGCATAAAGTTTTACAAGGCGTATTTATGGATCGTATAGCCATCGAAGGCGGCACCCAACTGTTTGGCGATATCCCCATTAGCGGGGCGAAAAACTCGGCCATCAAGCTGATGGCGGCGTCATTGCTGACCTCTGAGCCGCTGCGCCTGACCAATATGCCGCGTCTGGCCGATACGCGCCTGCTGGGGCGGCTGCTGACCCGTCTGGGGACGCAGATCACCGAAACGGTTGGCCCGGATGGTCAGGAAACGATTCTGCATACGCCGGAAATCACCTCGGCCTTTGCGCCCTATGATCTGGTGCGTCAGATGCGGGCGTCGTTCAATGTGCTGGGCCCGCTGCTGGCGCGTACCGGCCATGCCAAGGTGTCTTTGCCGGGTGGCTGCACCATCGGCGCGCGTCCGGTTGACCTGCACCTTAAGGCGCTTGAGGCGCTGGGCGCCCATATCGACATGCACGAAGGCTATGTGTTTGCTCAGGCCCCGCGCGGTCTCAAAGGGGCGGAGATCGAGTTCCCGTTCGTCAGCGTGGGTGCCACCGAACATGCCCTGATGGCGGCGACCTTGGCGCAGGGCACGACCGTATTCAAAAACGCCGCCTGTGAGCCGGAAATCGAAGACCTGGCCCTATGCCTGAACGCGATGGGCGCAAAGGTCTCAGGGGCGGGTACGCCAACCATTGTGGTCGAAGGCGTTACCTCCCTGCACGGGGCTGACTGGAGCGTCATCTGCGACCGGATCGAAGCCGGCACCTATGCGGTGGCCGGCGCTATGGCGGGGGGCGAAGTGCGCCTGACCAAGGTGCGGCCGGAACTGATACAGATATTGCTGGATAAGATGGTTGAGGCCGGTTGTGAAATTTCCACGACCGCTGATACGGTGACCATTAAGCGCGGCGCAGGCCGCCTGAAGCCGGTTGATGTGACGACCGGCGTTTATCCGGGCTTTGCTACCGACCTTCAGGCTCAGTTCATGGCCCTGATGACTATGGCGGACGGCGAAAGCATCATCCGCGAGACGATTTTTGAGAACCGCTTTATGCACGTGCCGGAACTGGGCCGTCTGGGGACCGACATCACAGTTCACGGGCCGGAGGCGCGGGTGCGCGGCGTTGAGGAGTTGCGGGGCGCTCAGGTCATGGCGACCGATCTGCGGGCCTCGGCCTGTCTGGTGATCGCAGGGCTTGCGGCCAAGGGCGAAACCGTCGTCAACCGTGTTTATCACCTCGACCGCGGCTTTGAGAATCTTGAGGGCAAGCTGTCGGCCTGCGGCGCGAAGATCAAGCGTCTGAAGGGTGATGAGCCCTTGCCCGAAGAACTGGAATAGGCGCGGCAGTATGTTTGGGTGGTTCAAAAAGCAGACATCCCCTAAACCACTGCGTCTGATGGCGCAGTCGGCCGAAGATGTTGTCCCGATTGCGGCCCTCATTCAGGATGCTGCCTTGCGCGGGGTCGGTCTGCACTATGATCCAAAGGCGCGCCATTTCATGTTGCGCATGAACCGCTTTTGTCATGAACAGGCCTCATCCGTGCCGCTACGGGCGCCGTGCGTGCTGCAAATCCACAGCGTGCTTAAGGTGAGGTCGCGTGGAATTGACCTTAAGCGACGGGTGCAGGCCCTGAGCGTGCTGACTATGGAAGCCGCCCCGCGTGAGGACGGGGCCTATGAGTTGCTGCTGACCTTTGCGGGGCCGCAGGGCAATCAGCTCTGCCTTGAGGTCGAATGTCTTGATATACTGCTGATGGATTTGGCTGCACCCCATCGCGCCCAGTCCAAGCCCGACCATAATATAGAGGACTAAAGCCCATGCGCCTGGCCCGTATCGAGATCGATGACCAAAGCCTGTCCGCCGCTTCGCCCGAGGTGGAGCATGAGCGTAAGGTCGCCATTTTCGATCTGATCGAAAGGAACAGCTTTACCCCCGACGGTGGCGGTGAGGGGCCTTATGATCTGCGTCTGGCCTATGAAGACAGCCGGCTGGTGTTCGATGTGACCGGCCCTGACTATGCGCGTAAGTTCATGCTGTCGCTGGCGCCGTTCAAGCAAATCTCACGCGACTATGCCATGATCTGCGAAAGCTATCATGATGCCCTGAAAAATGCGACGCCGACCCAGATCGAGTCGATCGACATGGGCCGCCGCGGGGTTCATAACGAAGGGGCGGAACTGCTGACCGAGCGGTTGGCGGGCAAGATCGCCATCGACCATGAAACGGCGCGGCGTTTGTTTACGCTGGTTCATGCGCTGCATTTGCGGAATTAGACTAGTGGTATAAAAGTCGCATTTTCTGTGGCTGGCGGTTTTGGTGACGCTTTCCGCATCGCATTTTTATTTGCCGCATCCCGTTGAAATGACTAAAATTTAATGTAGATGAACGATCGTTCATCATGGTGGCCCGATTAGGGCAAAACTGCCACATTTGTCATTGAATGCCCCTAAATGACCTTCTCACGGTCACACATGCCCTGATCTCAGCGCCTATATTCCTTCATGTCGGGACGCGAACCTGTTTGTGCGTTCCGCAGGGATTAATTCCCGCCCATGAAAGTAACAATAGGAGCATACCCATGAAAAAGATCATCGTCTCTGCCGCCGCCCTGGCTCTGGTGGCCACCGCCGGTGTTGCCAGCGCTGAAACCTATGGGTCGATCGGCGTCCAGAACTCAAAGACCTCCAAGTCCGATTCCAGCCTTAATTCCATCAATGCCCGTGCAGGTTATAAGATTACCCCGCATTTCGGCCTTGAAGGTGAGGCCACTGTTGGCACCAATTCCGACTCTAACGCTACCGGCAAATATAAGCAGACCCACCGTCTGGGGGCCTATGCCGTAGGCTACCTGCCGGTAACGGAAAACATTGAACTGATCGGTCGCGCCGGTGTGTCCAACACCCGCCTGAAACGCCCCGAAGGCGTCAACATGGTCGAGAACGGCAATGCCTTCGATTACGGCGTCGGTGCCCAGTATAAGGTCAATGACACCTATGCCGTCCGCGGCGACTACACCCGCTCTGAGTACCGTGAAAAGCACGGCGATTCCGATACGGTCTCTTTGAACCTTGTCCGCAAGTTCTGATAAGCAAAGCGCAATCCGAAAAGTGTGAAGCGGTTTTCGGAACCAATTGCGCGCAAACTAAATTCAGAACTGTAGCCCTAAAGCCCCGGTGTGCTCCCCTGCACCGGGGCTTTCGTGATGAGTGCGTCTTTTTACTTTTCTCCAAACCCTAATAGGTATAAAGGAGGCGCTCCTGAACGGAGCGCCCGCGCTCAAGCGTGTGAGATTCGCACTGTTCCCCAATTTTTTGAGAAGGCCGAATGGCAAAAGAAGAGCTTTTAGAGTTTCCGGGTACCGTCATTGAACTGCTGCCGAACGCCACCTTTCGCGTGAAGCTGGAGAACGATCACGAAATCATCGCCCATACGGCGGGTAAGATGCGCAAAAACCGCATCCGCGTTCTGGCCGGCGACAAGATCATGGTCGAAATGACGCCTTATGACCTGACCAAGGGTCGTATTACCTATCGCTTTAAGTAAGCTCGCGCTCCGGTGATGGGCGTGACTGCAAATCTCATCCTGGCCAGCGCCAGCCCTCGCAGGCTGGCGCTTTTGCAACAGATCGGCATTGTGCCTGATCAGGTGGTTGCGGCCGATCTGGATGAAACTCCGTTAAAACTTGAAACCCCACACGAACTGGCTGGGCGCTTAAGCCGCGCCAAGGCGAACGCTGTGTTTGAGACCCTTGAGGTGCCCGCTTTTGTGCTGGCCGCCGATACGGTGGTGTGCGTGGGCCGCCGTATCCTGCCCAAGGCCGAGATGGATCAGGAAGTGGCGGATTGTCTTAAGCTGCTGTCGGGCCGTAATCACCGTGTCCTGACCGGTATTGCGGTGATCGCCCCTGACGGGCGGGTGTCGGCGCGGGTGGTCGAGACGCGGCTAGGGTTTAAGCGCTTAAGTGCCGTCGAACTTAAAACCTATGTCGCGTCGGGTGAAGGCCTGGGCAAGGCCGGTGGCTACGGTATTCAGGGCATTGCCGGTGGTTATGTGACCCAACTGGTCGGCAGCTATACCTCCGTGGTCGGCTTGCCGCTTTATGAAACCCGCTGTCTGCTGGAGGGCGCGGGGTACAAAGTCGCATGAGCGCGGTTCTTTATTACCATAGCCGGTTCGGGATTGCGCGCGGCGCGCTTTATCTCAATGGCCAGCCCCACTATTATGACGAAGGTCTTGAGATTGATCCGTCCTGTGCGCGGGTTGGTGTGCGCTCGGTGGCGCGGTTGTCGGGCCGGGCAGGGGGTGTGAATTTCCTGACCCTGACGGACGGTTCGGAGGCTGTGCTTGACCTGCCGCAAAACATCAAGGCACCGGCTCTGGGCGCTGCGGTTGAGGTTGAGATCATCGCGGAGGCTCGCCGTGATAAACGCGCCCGCGCCAACTTCATCAGGCTATTTGATGGCGAACCGCGCCGGATAACGCAGCCTTTGTCGCTTAAAACGGCCCTGTTGCGATCCGCGTCGGATGCCCGTGTGATCGAGGGGGATGAGGCGGCTGACTATCTTGATGTGGCTGAAGCTGAGGCTCTGTCACCGTCAGGCCCCATACCTGAGGGCGGCTATCTGAGTATTGAGCCAACCCGCGCTCTGATCGCCTGTGATGTGGATGCGGGGGCAGCGGACACGATGGCCGTATCGCCCAAACAATGGGCGCGGCAGTGCAATGAGCGGGCGATCTTTGAGGTGGCGCGGCGGTTGCGCCTGTCGAATCTCGCAGGACTTATCGTGGTTGACCTGATCGGGCGGCGGCATGACCCGGAAATTATCCGCGGCCTGACGCTCACGGCCTTTGGCGACGAAGCCGCCCGCCTGATCATAGCGCCGGTAACAAAGTTCGGCACCTTGGAGTTCATACGTCCGTGGGGAGCAACGCCTCTGCGTGACAGGGCCTATGATGAGGCAGGGCGGATGCGCCCCGACCGGGCGGCGCGTCTGCTGTTGCGGAAGGTGGCGGAGGCTGGACGCCATGACGGCGGGCGACTGCTGACGGTTAAAGCGCCGGCCGTGGTGATCGATGCCGCCCGCGACTATATTAAAGGCTCGTTCGACCCGCTCACTGCGCGGATCGGTTTTGAGCGCGACGAAACGGCCCCGATGGCCGGTATGATTGTATAAAGGAGTTTCATCATGGCGACCCGCACCTGCGCCCGCTGCAAACAGGCTTATGAAACTCCGGATGAGACCCTGCCCAATGCCGCGCGCGACTATACGCCGTTTTGCTCTAAACGCTGCGCCGATGTTGATCTGGTTCACTGGCTGCAAGGGGACTATGTCATTGACGGTTCAGGCGGCCTGAGCGTCGATGACAGTGAGCTGGGAGAGGTACCATCTGGTGACTTATCCTCATCTTTTGAAGAGGATGACGGGCTTTAAGCGGATTTTTTGTAAAATGGGCGCAGCAGCGGCTTGCCATGACTTCAATCCTCGCCTATAGACCTGCCTCCCACCGGATGGAACCAAGCGCCGGTGATGTGTTGAGTGCCTGGATAGCTCAGTTGGTAGAGCAGCGGATTGAAAATCCGCGTGTCGCTGGTTCGATTCCGGCTCCAGGCACCATCTCCCCCTCCAACATACCCCGCCACGTTGAAAAAGCCCATATTTTCAGACGTTTTAGGATTTATTCGATCCGGTAAGGTTAGATGGCACCCAACCCAGTCCTTAGTGTTTGGTGCACGATTCCGGTCATTCATGAGACTGTTGTATAAATGCGCTTGCTGTTATTAGTCGCGGCGTTGGCTATGGGATTTTCAAGTGCAGTGATTACACTGGATAACGACTGAAAACATTATCAAGATTTGCCGGCTTCTATGTAGAGCTACAGTCACGACTCGTTTTGGGTGATTTGTCGGGGAGGCGCGTGTAAAGAAACAAGAAGCCCGACCTGATTTCTCAGGCCGGGCTCTTATGTCTAAGACCTTAGAGGTTGCTAATTAAAAAGCAACGTCGATGGTCGAACGACGGTTCAGCGGTTCCTTTACGCCGTCGCCAGTAGCGACTGCCGGAGCCGATTCACCCTTCCAGTCAACAGCCAGCTTGGAGCCGTCAACGCCGAGGCCAGCGAGGGCATCAGCAACGGTCTTAGCGCGGCGTTCCGACAGGCGGATGTTGTAAGCGGCCGAACCGGAGGTGTCAGCGTGACCAACAACCACGATACGGGTCGCGTTACCGGCCTTGGCATAATCAGCAGCAGCCTGAACCACAGCTTGAGCGTCTGCCGTGAGCGCTGCCTGATCGAATTCGAAGTACACGATGAATTCGCGAGCTTCATAAACCGGGGCTGGCGGTGCAACCGGCGCAACCACTGGAGGCGGTGGCGGAGGCGGTGGGGGCGGTGGGGGCGGCGGAGGTGGCGGGGGAGGTGGGGTCGGCGAACCGAACGCCCAACGCAGGCCAACCGAAACCGTTTGGTTGTCGAAACGGCCAGAGAAGTCGCCCGGCTTATAGGTAGCCAGCGGCGAGGTCGAGGTCGAAGAAATGTTGACCTTGTCCAGCTTGTGGTAACGGTAGGTCAGGTCGAGGTCGAGCTTTTCAGACAGAGCCCAGACGAAACCGGTCAGGAACTGGTAAGAGGCGACCGTGTCATCACCGGAGATGGTGAGGGTTTGGTTGGCGTTCGAGAACTTGCCGACAACATCGACATCAACCTTGGTCAGACCGGCACCGATACCCACGAACGGATGGAAGCTGGATTCTGGCAGGAAGTCATAGATCAGGTTGGCCATAACCGAAGTCTGATCGATCGAACCGTCAGGCGAACCACAGGTGGTGGCCGTTTGAGTCGAGGCGCAAAGCGATTGAGCCGTCAGAGTGCGCGGAAAACCACGAGCTGCGGTGACATCGCCAGGGCGATAGCCGCCTTCGAGTTCAACGCGCCAGTTTGGGCTGTAGCGATAGCCAAGGCGGGCAAAGCCAGCCCAGTCATCGTCAGTCGAAACGTCGAAAACGTAAGGGCCACCGTCAGGAGCGGTGCCTTGCGAGCGGGCACCCCATTCGTCCTTCCAGTTATAACCGAGGTCGACAGCGCCGTACCATCCCTTGATTTCTTCAGCGACGGCGCCAGACGCCAACGCTAAAGAGGCGAGTGCAGCACCCGCCAGCAGTTTTAACTTCATAATTAGAGCCCTCTCTTGGCTTTTTCCAACAAACAGCCGACGCATTCGGCTGAAAGCTTTAATCATTACAAGCGTCTTAAATAACTTCATGTCGGGGCTTTGACTAGCCGTCAAATTGAATATCGCCCCACATTCAGCCATTTCAGGTGTGTTCTAAGCGAACCTGACACCTTAAAGACACGCTTATTCCTATAAAATCAGAGGATGTAAATTTTCAATTCGATGCCTTCGTCATTTGAAGCTGAAAATACCGCACAAAAAAGCTTGCACAAACTTTCATGAGCCATTAGAGACACGCGCTCTGACGGCCACGGGCTTTATAGTCTCACATTCAGAACCTCTGCGGAGAGGTGGCAGAGTGGTCGAATGTACCGCACTCGAAATGCGGCGTAGGTGGAAGCCTACCGTGGGTTCGAATCCCACCCTCTCCGCCACTTCCTCCATCAACTCTCTGATATCATTAATGTTTTTTCGGGCTTAAGTCGTGCTTAACCGGCATAAGCGCATCCCGGTAGGGCTTTGATAGTACCGTGTTGACCGTAATGCCTATTTTAGAATGCGAATCACACTCGATTGTCGGGTTTTGGCGCGGTGACGCATCATCTCATGAGTCTGTCACAAAAGGCGGCTAAAGCGAGGCGGTGTGAGTATTGGCTGGAGACGCGGCGTGGAGCCTCAGCGGCATGACGATGACTGGGCGGCTATACGCCTGATTGTGCGTCGCTACGCCCTAAGCCGCACCCGCCAGCCTGATCTGGCGGACGATATTGCCCAGCAGGCGGTGCTGAATGCCATTGAATATCAGCAAAATCACATTGTCATCAGCCTTCATGCGCTGGCGTTTCGCATCGCGGACAACCTGATCAAGGGCCATTACCGGCGGCTTAAACCCATTTCGGACATCAGTGAAATTGACGGTATGGCCTGTGCGCGTCCCTTGCCGGATCGGATCACCGAGGATCGCGCTGAAACGCGGGCCATGCTGGCGGCGTTAAATAAGATGCCACCGCTTAGGCGTGATGTGTTTATGCGCCGGCGACTTGAGGGCCAAAGCTGCGAAGACATTGGCCGGGCGTTGAATTTGAACCCTAAGGCTATCGAAAAACATATTACACGGGCGCTGGTCGATCTGCATGCCGCGCGCCGGAAATGGCGGGAAGTTGAGGCGCCCGACAAAACTATAAATCCAGATAACGACAGGCCAGATAACGATATAGAAGAAGGGTGGGCGTCATGATTAAGGTTGTGAACGACCCGAAAATTTTATCGGTTGAGGACGAGGCGGCCGCCTGGGTTGTCGCTATGATGGCCGAGAGCGTACCGGCCCATACTGAGCGGCAGTTTGAACTGTGGATCACGGCGAATCCCGACCATGCGCAGGCCTATGCTGACCTGTCTGCGACCTGGAAGGCGCCATCGGTGGCTGAGGCAACGGCTACGGTTAAGCGCCAGCGGCAGGGGCGCAGCCATTTGGCGATTATATTGGGCGGGGCGATCGCGGCCTGTCTGGTGCTGGGGTTTGTAAGCCTGAATACCAAATCCGTCGGGCTCCCGGCGTTTAAGCCGCAGCCGACCTATAGCGCCAGCCTGATGACCGGCCCCGGCGATATTCAGGATGTGGCCTTACCCGATGGCACGCGCATAGCCTTGAGCGGCAATTCAGCTTTGACGGTTCAGTTTCTGAACGGACGCCGGCAGGTCGAACTGACACGGGGTGAGGCGTGGTTCGATGTCGCCCATGACGAGGGCCGCCCGTTCCACGTCGCGGCCAATGACACCGATGTGAAGGTGGTCGGCACGGCGTTTAATATTGATACTGTCACCGGCGACATTACGGAAATTTCCGTTTACCGCGGCAAGGTTCAGGTGGCGGTCGGTAAGGCTCATACGGATCTGACACCGGGGTTGAAGCTGATCAGCCATTCGGGGCGCAGCGAAGTGACGCGCTTTGATGCCGCGCAGACGCCCGACTGGCGCGATGGCTGGTATGAGGCCGAGGATATTGAACTGGGGCGACTGATCGCCGAGGTCAACCGCTTTGCTAAAGTCCCGGTCAAAATAGCTGATCCGGATCTGGCGGCCAAAACGGTGTCCGGCCGTTTCAAAGTCTCTGATCCGGCACTGGTTTTAAGCGGGCTGAAGCAGGTTTACGGCATTAATGTGCAGGCGGATGAAACCGTCACGGTACTGACGAAATAGTTTGATGTGTGCAAAATGTGTCTGATTTTATTCATAAAACATTCATAATATTTTTTGTCGGGAGCCGGGGCCCGGTCGCATCTCCCCTAATGCGAGGCCGATGGGGGCCGCGTTTACCGGAGATTTAAACGTGACGACGAAATTCAGACTTGTGCAGGGGCTGTCCGTGCTGGCGCTTATGGCTGGGGGGATGGCTGCGCCGCTGATGGTTCAGGCCCAAACCCAAGCGACCGCCACCCAATCCTTCAAAATTGCACCCAAAGACCTGTCGGCAGCTTTGAAAGACTATTCAAAGGCGACCGGCCTTCAGGTCATGGCCGATCCGGATCTGATGCGCGGCAAGCGCTCGAACGGCGTATCGGGATCGTTTACGGCCCGTGAAGCCCTTACGCAACTTCTTAAAGGCACGGGCCTGAGCGCCGATATTTCCGGCGGCTCGGTCGTAGTGCGGTTGGCACCGGCGGCGACGGCGGCTACCACTGCTGCACCGGTCGCAGACGCCGAGATCGAAACCGTGATTGTGCGCGGTTATGCCGTCGCTATGCGGGAATCACTCGACAACAAGCGTAAGAACAAAAACATCTCCGACCGCGTCAGCGCTGACGACATGGGCAATCTGCCGGTCGCCAATGTCGCCGAGGCGCTCGCTAAAGTCCCTGGCGTTAATGCCGTGCGCGACAGCCGCACCGGCGAAGGTGACCGCATCACCGTGCGCGGTCTGTCGACGGAACTGAACAACTACACCATGAACGGCGTGAAGATGTCGGGCGCCGGTTCGCGTGATGATCAGTTCTATCGCGGTGTGCGCTTAAGCTTCCTGCCGCCGGAAGGTATTTCCGGCATCACGGTTCATAAGACCATCATGCCGAACATGGATGGCGACGCCTTGGGCGGTACGGTCGAAATCGATACCCCAACGGCGTTCAGCTTCAAGAAAGACACCCATATCGGCCTGTCGGTGCAGGGCGGGGTGATGGATAAGTTCGATAACCCGACGTCATCCAAGGCATCGGTCTCTTTCGGCCGTAAATTCTCTGACCGTCTGGGCCTGTTCCTGACCGCGTCCTATTCCAAGCGCAACACGCAGTTTGAGGAAAACGGCGGCGACGGCGACAGCCAGCCCTATTACTGGTATTCAAACTCCGAAACTCTGGGCTCCGACCTCAGCAACTTTGTGTACCGCGGTATGCAGATCGCGACCGGTGAAACCGAAGTTGAGCGTAAGGGTGTCAATGGTTCGCTCGACTGGCGCGGTGATGACCATGAGTTCCACCTGCGCGGCACCTATAACGAATATAACGAAAAAGAATTTTCGACCCGTCTGAACTTCCGTAACGATACGGCTCAGCTTTCGGCACGCCTGACCCAGCGCAATCTCAGCGACACCACTCTGGCTCAGCCCGGCAACGCGATCATCGGCACGGGGGCCAAAGGGAATATATATAGCTACACGACCGCGCAGATCGTTGACCGCGACGGCGATGGTGTAATCACCGATGCGGACAAATCTACCCGTTCATTCTATACCTTAAATGGTGGTTCGGGCACCTGGGATCCGCAGGGTTTTCGTCTGCGCCGTTTCTGGGAAGGCAGCTATTCGACCGGCCTTCTGTCATCGCTGAACTTTGGCGGTAAGAGCCGCTTTGGCCAGTTGACGGTCGATTATGACCTGTCGGTATCGGAATCCGAAGATGTCGCTGATGGTGAATACGAACTGGAATTCCGCACCGACTTTTATGGCTGGCAAGGCAACAAAGGCGTGGGCGTCGATAGCTCGGCCGACAGCCGCTACCCGAAATGGGTGTTGAACTCTGCGGGTATGGCCGCCGTTCATGATCCGGCCAACTACA
Organism: Asticcacaulis machinosus; assembly: GCF_028550435.1. Taxonomy (GTDB): domain Bacteria; phylum Pseudomonadota; class Alphaproteobacteria; order Caulobacterales; family Caulobacteraceae; genus Asticcacaulis; species Asticcacaulis machinosus. The sequence continues at coordinate 342,792 of NZ_JAQQKV010000003.1, forward strand.
ATTTTTCGGGTCTTGAGGCCGGTGTATCCTCGGTCAAGGAAAAGCTGAAGCAGGCCCAGATCAACATCGCCTATGACTTCAATCACGACTGGCTGCGCACCTTCCGCGCCGGGGCCAAATATTACGAATCCGACCGCAACAAGTTTGAAGGCTCGTTCCTCAATCTTGATATGGACGGCACGCTGGCGGACTTCTCCCAGTTTTATGGCGATCCGGTAAACAGCCTGTTCGACGGCGAATACAGCGGCGATTATCGTCTGGGGATTGTGCTGGATAACGACAAAATGCTGGCCGAACTGGCCCGCGCCACGGCCGGCACCTCGACCTTCTTTGACGGGGAGGCCCTGACGCCGGATGAGGCCACCATCTCCGACGAAGACAGCTTTGGCTTTGAGGAAAAGGTCACCGCGCTCTATGCCATGGGCGAAGCCGAGTTCGGCAAGCTTCAGGTCATCGCCGGTGCCCGTGTTGAGAAGACAGAAAATCTGATCAATGCCTGGATGATGGATCCGAAGCTGGGGGATCAGTATTCCCAGACCAAGACCGACTTCACTAATGTCCTGCCGTCGGTTCATGCGACCTATAAGTTCAGCCCGAACCTGTTCCTGCGCGGGGCGATCTGGACCAGCTTTGCCCGTCCGGACATTGCCCGCATGAGTTCGGCCGAGGAATATAGCTACAACACCGATCCTGACGGCAACGGTACGGCCAATCCTGTGGCCGAATGGGAACTGGTGGCGGTGGAAAAGGGCAATCCTGATCTAAAGCCTATGGAAGCGGTCAATTACGATCTGTCGCTGGAATGGTATAACGGCAAGACCGGCGCCTATTCGGTGGCCGTCTATTATAAGGACATCAAGAACTTCCTGTTCCGCTCGTCATCTTCCAACGTCCGCGATGGCACCTCCAGCGAGAACGAAGATCCCAATGGTGTGGCCGTCCTGATGCCGAACAATGGCAAGAAGGCGACCGTTCAGGGCATGGAAGTCAGCGCCCGTCAGATATTCCACTGGCTGCCGTCGCCGCTCGATGGCTTTGGGGTCGGTTTCAACGGCACCTTCCAGACTTCGGAAGCGGTCACGGGCATGAGCTGGCATCCGGACGGCTATAAACTGCCGCTGATGGAGACGCCTGAGCGGGTGTTAAACCTTGAACTGTTCTACGAAAAATACGGCTGGGAAGGCTATATCGCCGTCAACCATCAGTCGGAAATGCTGGAAGGCATTCAGGACTTCGGCAACAACCCCTATGAGCAGGACTATACCTTTGTCGACATGAAGGTGCGCAAGGCCCTGACCAAAAAGGCGACCGTCAGCCTCGATGTCCAGAACATGTTCGATGAGCATACCTACTGGATTTCCTATGGCCCGACCGAAGCGTCAAGCCGCGCGTTCATCAAGAATGGCCGCACGATCAACCTGACCTTCAACTACGTTTACTAATAACCCTGTCCCCAAACTTGCGGAGTCTTCGGTGCGTACCGGAGGCTCCGCCTTTTGCTTTTAAAGGCAGCTTCATGACCTCATCTGCAAAATATCTGGCGGCGCGTGCGCTTTTGACGGCGGCGGGTCTGGCCATCAGCGTACTGGCGACCGCGCAAACCGCGCCTGTGCCGCCACTGGCTCCGGCCACGGTTGAGCCTGAACGTATCATCCTTAATCTGACCAATGATCCGCAACACGAAATGGCCGTTACCTGGCGCTCGGCTGCGGGTTCCGCAGCGGGCAAGGTGCAGTTTGCCATCTCCGAACCCGGTCCGAACTTTGTGTCCCGCACAACCGAAGTAGCCGCAAAGACCGAGGCCCTGACGTTGGATGTGCAGGAACAAACGGGCTTTCAGGCGACCTATAATTCGGTGGTGCTGACAGGACTGAAACCCGCCACCCGCTATGTCTACCGCGTCGGGGATGGTGCCAACTGGTCAGAATGGTTCCAGTTTTCGACGGCGGGTAAGCCGGGCGACAAATTCACCTTCATCTATCTGGGCGATGCCCAGAACAATATCAAAGAACACTGGTCGCGGGTGTTGCGCGAAGCTTTGCGCGAAGATAGCAAGGCGTCGTTCATGCTGCACGCCGGTGACCTGATCAACCGTCATGCCAGCGACCGCGAATGGGGCGAATGGTTCTCAGCCGGTGGCTTTATCCACGCTCAGACCCCGTCGATCATGACGCCGGGCAATCACGAATATGGCCGCCCGATTGATGATACCGGCGCGCGTCTGTCACCCCAGTGGCGGGCGCAATATACCTTACCGGAAAATGGGCCGGAGGGCCGTGATAAGCTGAAAGAAACGGCATTCTATGTTGATTATCAGGGTGTACGGGTCATTTCGATCGATGCGCCGCTGCTGCACGGCGATGAAGCCGAGCGCACCGCGCAGGTTCAGTGGCTTGATAAGATTTTGGCCAACAACCCCAATGACTGGACGATCATCAGCCTGCATTTTCCGCTTTATTCGTCCGAGCCTGACCGCGATAATCCGCGCGTGCGTGAGGCGCTTAAGCCACTGATCGACAAATATAAGGTCGATCTGCTGCTGCAAGGCCATGACCACGGCTATGCCCGCGGGGCAGCACCCACGGCGCGGTCAAAGCAAAGTCCGAAAGACGACGCCACGGTCTATGTGGTGTCAGTCGCAGGCCCTAAGATGTATGCCGTGGCCGATCTTGACTGGGTGGACCGTAAGGCCTCTCACACTCAGTTGTTTCAGGTGCTGACCGTTGAGGGCAAGGCCCTGAACTATAAAGCCTTCACTGCCAATGGTGAGCTTTATGATGCCTTTTCGCTGACCAAGGATGCTAAGGGTCGCAAAACCCGCAAAGACCTGAAACCGGCCACGCCGGAACTTTGGGTGCCCGGCAAAAAGCCCGCCAAAACCGGTGATCTGTCGCAATAAGATGTAAATCTCTGCCTGCCTGACAGCGCCTGTCAGGCGGGCAGGGGCCGCAAGACCATCAGGCTGCGCTTTGGGGCCATGCCGAACATGCGGGAATATTCCCGGCTGAACTGGGAGGCGCTCTCATAGCCGACCTGATAGGCGGCGTCCGAGACATTGGCGGCATCCGCCATAAGCAGCCGCCGAGCCTCCAGCAGCCTAAGTTGCTTTTGGTACTGCAATGGCGACATCGAGGTCATGCGCTTAAAATGCTGATGGAATGACGACGGGCTCATGCGCGCCTCTGAGGCCAGTTCCTCCACACGTATGGTTTTGGCGAGATTATCGCGGATCAGGTAAATGGCGTTGGTCACCCGCTCCATATTGCTTTCCGGCAGGGCCAGCTTGCGCAGCTCAGCGCCATGCGGCCCGGTCAGCAGCCAGTAATAGATTTCCTTCATGATCGACGGGTAGAGCACCGGCACCGCCTTGGGCGTGTCCGACAATCGCACCAGCCGCAGCAGACATTCGGCCAACCGGTCATCGACCTTGCCCACAAATACGCACCGGCCTGACTCTGAGGTGGCCGGAATATCGTCAACCTGTGCTACGACTTCGCGCATCAGGGCGCTATCGAAATCAATAACGATGCCGACATAGGGCAGGTCAGGGCTGGCCTCGACAATACGGCCGGAACCCGGCACCTCGATGCTGACTACCAGAAACTCCATAGCGCGGTAATCGAGTTGTTCGTCGCCTAACAGGATTTCCTTGGAACCCTGCAAGGTCACGCACATGGAGGGCTTATAGATCTTACGCATCGGCATCATGGCCTGAAAACAGCGCAGGATATTGACGTTGCTGACGGCGGTTTTAAAGGCGCCCTGACCGCCGCCTTCGGCCTCGATATAGGCGGTCACATCCCTCAGCAGCCCCGCAAGCATGGGCGAGGCCTCGGCGTTTGGGGGCGATATGGGGCTGGGGTGCAACTGAACCACCTTAGAGTCCGCGTTTGCAGGAATAGGCAAGTTTATTGAGGTTTCAGGCATTTTGAACATCGACATTTCCCTTTAGCTTGATTTTGCCCAATCGAACCAAATGAAAGCGTGTCATGTCAGAAACTGCTGAGACCCAAAGAGTTGAGCCGAACGCCCTGACTTGTCAACCCCCGGCGGTAAGTCCTGACCCAAACCTTAGCGCTAATTATGTGCAGGGCTGGCGTTTCGGGGCCGTCCTTGCCACGCTTTTGTTGATAAACGCGGTCAGCCAGATCGACCGGATACTGCCCTATATTCTGGCGGAAGCCATTAAAACAGACCTGTCGCTGAGCGATACCCAGATCGGCCTGATGACCGGTGTTGCCTTTGCGGTCTGTTATACCCTGCTGTCTCTGCCATTGGCTCGTCAGGCGGATCGCGGTTCACCACGGATGGTCCTTCTCATCTGTCTTGTGGTATGGAGCGTTATGACCGCTCTGGGCGGTATGGCCGCCAGCTTTGTGTTTCTGGCCCTGACCCGCTTTGGGGTGGCGTTTGGCGAAGCGGGGGCTATTCCTTCAGGCCACGCTATAATCGCCCGCACCATCCGGCTTGAACGGCGAGGGCTGGCGATCGGCCTGTTCTCCATGGGAATCCCGCTGGGGACAATGGTTGGGTTTGCCGCCGGTGGTGCCATCGGTGATAGCCTGGGCTGGCGCACAGCCCTGATCGGCGCCGGTGCTCTGGGTGCGGCTGTGGCCGTGCTGGCCTACCTGGTCATACCGTCAACGCCGCGTGTCATGGTGACATCAAAGGTGACCGAGCCTTTCCTGGCCTCAAGCCTGCGGCTGCTGTCTGTGCCCGCCTTTCGCTGGCTGGTGATTGCGGGGGTAGCCCTCGGCTTTGCCTCAGCACCTTTTTATGCCTTTTCGGCCCCGTTTCTGATCCGTACCCACGGCTTTACGGCCAGCGAGGTCGGCCTGTCGTTTGGCCTGCTTCAGGGGCTGATGGGCATTATTGGCACGCTGGTTGGCGGACGCGGCTTTGACCGGGCGGTGCGCTCCGGCACAGGGCGTGTGCTGGGCCCGCCGGCCATTCTGTTTCTGATCTCCAGCGTGACGGTCACCGCGGCCCTGTTTGCGCCCATCGGCTGGGTCGCCATCCTGCTGTTCGTGCCGACCATGCTGGCCTTTGCGTTTCTGCTGCCGTGGGCGTTTGGTGCCGCCCATCTGGTGGCGGGGCCGGGTAAGCAGGCTATGGCCTCCAGTCTGGTGATGATTGCCTCAGGCCTCTTGGGCCCGGCGCTGGCCCCGTTGATGGTCGGTATGATCAGCGATGCGGCAACCTCTGCGCAAATACCCAACGGGCTGGGGCTTGGGCTGTTGATTGTGCCCGTGGCGTGCGTCCTGTCCGGCATTGCGTGCCTGATCGCCAACCAGCGTATCGCTGAACTTATCCGTAAAACCTAAAGCCAAAACATAGCCTTAGATACCAGCCCCTTCGGACATCCATGTGTCGGAATGCGGACAGATATGCCTGAAGCGCATGGTTTCAATTGCAAAGGAATGAACATGCTCACCTATCAAACCTATGTCTTGGCCTGTGGAATTGTGATGGCGGGCGCCGCCCTCGGCACCGCCGCCGCCGCACAAAGTCGCCCATCTGACGGATCACTGGATGGCGTGGACGCCCTCGGTGTGCGCGTGAACTATCTGGTCGGTAACATTGCCGACAGTCCGATCCCCATCCCCGGCAGCCGCTGGCAGCCGACGGCGGGCATCACTTTAGCTTACAGTTTCTGAGGTATTATCATGGTGAAATGGACATCTTCCAATATGCCCTCCCAAAGCGGCCGCTCAGCCGTGGTTACCGGCACGGGCGGTCTGGGGTTTGAGACGGCGCTGGCGTTGGCGCACGCCGGGGCCGAAGTCATCATCGCGGGGCGCAATCCCAAAAAAGGAGCCGAGGCGGTAGCGGCCATTCTAAAAGCCACCCCTGCTGCCAATGTGTGTTTTGAAGCACTCGATCTGGCCAGTCTGGCCTCTGTTGCGGATTTTGGTAGGCGTCTGCGCAACCAAAGACTGAGCCTGGATATTCTGATCAATAATGCAGGCGTCATGCGACCGCCCAAACGGCAGGTGACCGAAGACGGCTTTGAGTTGCAACTGGGCACCAACTATCTGGGTCATTTTGCGCTCACCGCTCATCTGATGCCGCTTCTGCGCCAATCCAAGCAGCCACGGGTGGTGACCTTGTCCAGCGTTGCCGCCCGGCAGGGCATCATTAATTTCGATAATTTTAATGCCGAAAAAAACTATCAGCCGATGCCGGTCTATGCCCAGTCAAAACTGGCCTGCCTGATGTTTGCCCTTGAGTTTCAGCGCCGCAGCGAGGCCGGAGGCTGGGGGGTAGCCAGTATGGCCTCCCATCCGGGCCTGTCGCGCACAGAGCTTTTGTACAATTCCGCCGGTCGCTGGAGCGCGGTCGGTATTTTGCGCAGCGTGTTGGGCTTTATGTTCCAGCCGGTGGCCCACGGTGCATGGCCGACCCTTTATGCCGCCACGGCACCTTTGGCCAAGCCCGGCAGCTATATCGGGCCGGAACGGATGAGCGAAACGCGCGGCTATCCGACGCTTGCTAAAATACCGGCACCCGCCCTCAATCAGGCTGACTGCAAGCGGCTGTGGGAACTGTCGGAAACCATGACCGGCGTGCGGCTGTGGTGACGCGTAATAACTCAACCAAGCCTTAATCCGAAATCTTATCTCAGCCTCATCAAGGACTTTAACTATGTCTAATGTCCAAAATTTACGCCGTAATTTTCTGGCCTTAAGCACGGCGGCACCATGTATATTCTGAAGGAAGGTAGCCCGTCACGCGTCCTGACACGCACGCTTAAACTATAGTGGGTAAGGTCAACTTGTTTCCGCCGCGATTTACTCTATTCTGGCCCTAAAATACAAAAGACTTAAGGGACAAATATATCGTGAAACGGCCGACTTCGTTTGATATTGCGGCCCTTGCGGGGGTATCTCAGGCGACGGTGTCGCGCGCGCTCAGTCAGGGCGGGGTGGTCAGTGAGGCTGTGCGTCAGCGCGTGGTCGATGCCGCGGCACAACTGAACTACACGGTCGATGTCAATGCGCGTAAGCTGCGCTCCAAAAAGATCAACACCATCGCCGTGCTGATCTCTGAGGATATGGATAAGTCCGACAGCCCTATCAATCCGTTCTTTATGCCGCTGATCGGGTCGATCCTGAAATATGCCGGATCAAAAGGCTATGATGTTCTGGTGTCGCTGCAAAAACAAAGCGATAACTGGGGCTCGGATTACGGCCATGCGCGTCGGGCCGATGGCATCATTTTCCTCGGCTACAACGACTACGACACCTATACGAAAAAGGTCGCCGTGCTGGGTGAGATGGGCGAGCCGTGGGTGTTGTGGGGGCCGGTAATCCCTGAGCATCCCAATCTGGTTATCGGCTCGGATAATGAAGGCGGGGCCTATAGCGCGGTTAAGCATCTGATCGGGCTGGGTCGGCGGCGGATTGCCTTTCTGGGTGAGCCGTCGGCCAGCCATCTTGAGTACAAGGAACGCTTTGAGGGCTATGTCCGTGCCCTGACCGAGGCCGGGATAACGCCTGACCCGGAGCTTATGATCGACTGCTTTATTTCGCGTGAGGACGGCGTGGCGGCGATTGAACGCCTGATACGTGAGGGCGTTGCGTTCGATGCCGTATTCGCCGTCGCCGATTTGCTGGCGGTTGGGGCGATCCAGCAATTGCTGCGGGCCGGACTGTCGGTGCCAAAGGACGTGTCAGTGATGGGGTTTGACGACCTGTGGGTGTGCACCTGCACCAGCCCGATGCTGTCGACCGTGCGTCAGGATACAACTGAGGCCGCCCATGTGCTGGTCGATGCGCTGGATGTGCTGATCAGCGGCCAGCCGGTTGAACTGAAACGTATCCCGACGCAGTTGATTATTCGCGAATCGTGTGGTGGGTAATTATAGAACCTCCCCTGATTTCAGGGGAGGGTGGCGGCTGGTGCTTTAGCATCGGACGACGGGTGGGGTTAACATCGGCGGTTTTAACCCCCCTCCGCCTAATAGGCGGTATCCCCCCTGAAATCAGGGGGGAGTTCTAAAACAGCTATTTTGTCAACTGATCGGCCACGACCGGGTAATGATCCCAGACCTTGCGATCGCGGACTGAGCGCAGCAACTTGACATATTCGGCGTGGGTCCAGGCCAGAGGTGTGGCACTGTCGGTGCCGTCGCCCACCGCATAGCCGTGAGGTGAGGGCGCGCCGACCCCGTCCCAGACCTGTTCGGGCAGCATCAGGCCGTCATTGGCGAAGTATTCCATTGCGGCCACGTAGGTGTCGCGGATGCGGGCAATATCAGCATCCGTTGCCCCTTTGGCTGTGGCCAGCGCCAGTTCGTAATGACCGCGCTCACCGGTAAAGATCGGCCACACCCGTCCGCGCTGATTGGGTGAGCTTTGGCCAAAGACCGCGTAATTGCCGCCGGTGACCTGATCTTCGCCGTAACCGTCATTGCCATAGCGGCGGAAGCCCGGATATTTACCCTTAAAAGTATATTTGACCCGCAGGTTCTCCGCGATGGTTTCATTATCGATGACGGTCAAAGACTGGGCGATCTTGGCATCGCGGGCCGGGCGCACGCCGTAGCGCACCAATTCTAAGAACCCGGCATCGATAACCTTATCGCCGTGCAGCCCCACGCGGCCGTTACGTTCATCCTGCACGCCGGGAGTGTTGGCGTCTTCGGAGCGGCTGATGCGCAGATAGTAAGACTGCGGCGCACCTGCCACTTCGCCCTTAGTGGTATAGAGGCGTTGATCCAGCTTGGCGGAATAGTCGAGCGCCTTGGATTTATAGGTCGCGGCAGAGGTGGCATCTCCGGCCTGTGTGGCGATATCGGACGCCACCAGCAGGCCCGCGATCACGGCGGCGGTGGTGGATGGCGAGTGGCCTTCCTGTTCTTCCCAGCGCTCCTGCTGGCTATAGGGCGGCGTGATTTTCTGGTTGTTCCAGCCGAGGTTCGGGGTGCCGCCAAAGCTTAAGAAATCGGCGGCTTTTTTCAGTGACGTTTTATATGAGCCAACCAGTTCATGCTTTGAGATCAGGCCAAGGCTTTCCAGCTTCCAGCCCAGCATGATCGGCATGGCGGTCTGGTCAAGCTGAACGCCCACCCATTCCGGTGTGCCGTCGACATGGGCCTTTTGCAGATACCAGCCGCCGTCACCCTTATTGCCGGGTGTGTGCGCGCCAACCTGAACCTTGGGTAAATAACGAAAGGCGGCGACCGGCGTTTCCTTATCGCCAAGTGCTGCCATCGCCATCGCGACCTGATAGAAGTCGCGTGGCCAGACCGCCTTATAGCCAGTGGCGCTGACCTTAGGTGTGGCGGTGTCGCCCCACGGGTTGGACAAGGAGGCAATGAGCGCTCCGGAATAGGTGCGGTCTTCCTGAACCTTTAGCGCCAGAGCCGAGGCATAGAGCAGTTTGCCGTTGTCTTCGGTCACCGGAACGAGGGATTTCAGTTCGCCCAGAGACGCCAGATAGTCTTCCCAGCCAATCGCCGCCCCTTCACCATTGTAATTGGCCAGAACCTTGGCGTAGCCGGTCTTTAAGGTCGCCGCGGCTTGTGCATCGGCGGCGGCGGTCGTTGAGCCAAAACCCAAAGCCACATCAAAGGTCGTGGTGGTGGTCACCGGGGCCAGTTCACCGATCAGGCGGATATTGCCTTTAACGCCGCCGGTGTCCGACGACAGTTTGCCGAGTTTTTGGGTCGTTAGCAGGCTGGCCAGCCCGTCCTTTCCGGTAAAGCCGACACTGGCCTTTTTGAACGGGACACTGGCTTTCAAGGACAGGGCGGCATCCCCTTCAAACGCCTGTAAGGCGGTGGGGCTGGCGCGGCCCTGATCGTCGCCGGAAGTATTGGCGACCGAAGGATCGAGCACGATATAGGGCGTAACCGGCCCTTTCAGAGCCTTAACCGTCACGCGCATCATCAGGGTCTGGTGATCCGGATCGGTGAAGATGTCCTTCACGATCACGAACCGGCCCTCTTTATCGGTATTGGTCAGGCGGTAGGCGGGCGACAGTGGGCGACCGTCAGGGTCGGTGTGGATATATTCAATCTTTGAGGTCGTGTCGGTGGTCTCCAGCGCGACATAACCTTTGCCGGCGATGGCGATTTGCAGTTCACGGATCTGGGCCTCATGGATCAGGCCCGACATGGTTTCGGTGACAACGCCGTCGGCCAGTGAGAACCATACCTTTGACACCTTGCCGGTGGTGGCATCGTCTGAATAGTGGAAGTCCTTATAGGCTTCATAGGATGCGCCGATCCCCTGCTTGGCCGAATAGGCCCAGGGCGAAACCTCGCCGGGCCCATCAGTGGCTTCTGTTTGCACGATCTGGTTGGGGGTATGGGCGGCGTTGGACGCAACCTCCTGAGCGTTAGCGGTCAGGCTCAGTGCGCCTGTGGCGGCGCTGCACATCAGAAGGACAACGGTTTTGGATAGTCTGGACGTCATGGTAAGCTCCCTGCCGTTCGCATGCCCGGTTTCGGGGTTTGCGCGACATGTGTTTGAACTGTTTTGTTATGGTGGGTGCTGAAAATCACCCGCCGCGTTGTCCCTGTAAAAACGCGTCTCAACTGTCATATGGATTTGAAAACCCACCGGCAATGTGAATACGTATGCAGGCCGATTACAAAGCTTTAAGATGTGAGATGTTGCGGCTTACAGGACAAAAAAATTACCCCCCGCCCGAGCGTGGACGAGGGGGAGAGGGAGTTTTTTGCTGAGAAAAAAAGCGCCCACCGTCCAACAGGTTGAACGGCAAACTACAGAGCCCGCGAATGTCGCCACTCGCGGAGGGCAGGTTAAGGGCTGGCCGACGTTAACGGCGCCCGCCAGATTATCAACCTGATACTGAGACTGCCGGCGCGCACAGCACATAAGGCGTCAGGGACAACAACTTACGCGCAGAGCCTGCGACGACATCTTGGGGATAAGCCTATTTCACTGAGGCACGGCTTGCGCAACGCGAATACGTATTCACAGATCGCAGCATGGCCATGAATACGTATTCAGGCGGCGTTTGCGCAAAAGCTGGTTATGGTCGCGTCAAAATAGGGCGCACCAAGCGCTGACACAGGAAACGTCATGTTCTCATCACATCTGTCCGGCTTTCCAAAAGCGGCATCTTTATTCGTGATCACCCTGATCATAGGTCTGGTGATAGCCATTTCCGCCTATGCGGATCAGGTCGCCACCGCCGCATCGCCGGGCGGGCAGCTTGCCGTTCGGGTCATGACCGGCAATGAAGGCCACATCACCTATGCGATAGATCGGGGCGGCAAGGAGGTCATCGCGCCGTCGAAGCTCGGCTTCATTCTGGCCGACCAGCCCAAGTTGGAACGCAATATGGCCCTGACCTCACAGTCGCAATCCCGTCACGATGACACATGGGAACTGCCGTGGGGGGAGCGGCAGTTCGTGCGTAATGACTATAACGAGTTGCGCCTTGGCTTTACTGAAAAGACCGGCCTGAAGCGGCAGTTGATGGTAGTGTTCCGGCTTTATGATAACGGCTTTGGCTTTCGCTATGAGTTCCCCGATCAGCCGCAGTTAAAGACGGTGAAGATCGTTGAGGAACTGACCGAATTTTCGGTCACGGAGCCGGCCACCGCCTGGTGGATACCGGCGGGGGAATGGAACCGCTATGAATACCTCTATAACAAGACCCCGCTGAATGAGGTCAGTCAGGCCCATACGCCTATAACCCTCAAAACCGCCTCCGGCCTGCATATGGCGTTTCATGAGGCCGCGCTGGTGGATTACTCCGCCATGTGGCTGCGCCGGGTGAGCGGGCAAACCTTAAAGGCCAATCTGTCGCCGCATGGCGATGGCCCAAAGGTTACCCGTACGGCCCCGTTTAACACGCCGTGGCGCACCGTGCAGATGGCCGATACCGCCGGGGGGCTGGTCGAAAATGATCTGGTGCTGAACCTCAATGAACCCAATGCGCTGGGCGACGTCAGTTGGGTCAAGCCGTACAAATATGTCGGCATCTGGTGGGATATGCACCTCAATAACAATACATGGGGCTCAGGCCCAAAGCATGGCGCCACCACTCAAAAAACCAAAGACTATATTGATTTTGCCGCAAAGCATGGCCTGCGCGGAGTTTTGGTCGAAGGCTGGAATAAGGGCTGGGACGGCGACTGGTTCGCCAATGGCGATGATTTCAGTTTCACCGAAGCTTATCCTGATTTCGATATAGAAGCCTTGGCCGCCTATGCCAAAAAGAAGGGCGTCCGCATCGTTGGTCACCATGAAACGGCGGGCAATATCGCCGTCTATGAGCCGCAGCTTGAGGCCGCGCTTGATCTCTATCAGCGTCTGGGCATCGACAGTATCAAGACCGGCTATGTGGCGGATGCGGGCGGGGTCAAGGCCCGCGATGCCGAGGGCAATATTTTCTACACCTGGCATGATGGTCAGGTCATGTCGCGCCACCATCTGAAAGTCGTCGTTGAGGCCGCCAAACGCCATATCGCCATCAATCCGCATGAGCCGATTAAGGATACGGGCCTGCGGCGTACCTACCCCAACTGGGTGGCCCGCGAAGGGGCACGCGGCATGGAATATAATGCCTGGGGTAATCCGCCCAACCCGCCGGAGCATGAGATCAATCTGGTCTTTACGCGTCTGTTGTCCGGGCCGATGGACTATACGCCGGGGGTCTTAAGCCTTGAGGGTGCGGGCCAGCCCCTGCAATCGACCGTAGCGCGGCAACTGGCCCTCTATGTCGTGATCTATTCGCCCATTCAGATGGCGGCGGACACGATCGAGAACTATCGCAAGCACATGAAGCCGTTCCAGTTCATCAAGGACGTACCGACTGACTGGGCGGACACCAAGGTGCTCAATGGTGAGGTCGGTGATTATGTTACCATCGTCCGTAAGGATAAGGCCTCGGCCGACTGGTATCTGGGAGCGGCCACTGATGAGGACGGCCGCACGCTGGAGGTCGCGCTCAGCTTTCTTGAGCCGGGCAGAACCTATACCGCCCAGATCTATCGTGATGCGGACGATACCGATTTCCGCACCGAGACCCGCCATCATTATGTCATCGAGCAAAAGGCGGTGACAGCCGCCGATCGCCTGACGCTTAAACTGGCACCCGGTGGTGGGCAGGCCATCCGCTTTGTGGCAGCAAAATCCAGATAGGTAATTATAGGTGGGTTCGGAAGGTTCTTGACGCCACTGACGCTATGGCACTCTATAGCGGCAAGAACCGGCCCCACCTCTGAGTATTGAGCGTAAAATTCGTGAATAAAACCAAGACCCGTCTCGAAGATCTGGCCAAAATCGCCGGTGTGTCCGTGGCGACCGTATCGCGGGCGCTCAATGATTCACCGGCGATCAACCGTGTGACCAAGCGGCGCATCTGGGATATCGCGCGCGAAAATCACTACTTTTCCGGCCATGACCTGCCCATTTCCTTAAGCGGTATTCAGGCGACCATTGCCATTGTTATTCCGCCGCCTCAGGGCCGTGAGGGCCGGTTTAACGATCCGTTTTATCTGGAGCTGATCTCAGGGGTGGGGGAGGCCGCGCGTGATATGGGCTGTGATCTGTTGCTGTCGCACCTGACGCCGCGCAACCAGCATGACCTGTCTAAGCTGATGCAGAACATCCGCGCCGATGGCGTCATTTTTCTGGGCCAGAGCTATTTTCATGAACGCTTTAACCAGTTGGCCAGAGGCCCGCATAAGTTCATCGTCTGGGGGGCGGAACTGAACGGGCAGGACTATTGTTCGATCGGGTCCAACAATATGCAGGGCGGGGCGCGGGCGACATCACATCTGGCGCGTCTGGGGCGGCGAAAAATCGTCTTTCTGGGCGATACCGAAGCGCCGGAAATCAAGCAGCGCTATGAGGGTTATATTAATGGCCTGAGTGACTATGGTCTTGAATTCGATCCGCGTCTGGTCGTGCCGGCGCACTTCGATATAGCCGCCGGTGAGGCCGCCATTGCCGGTTTGCTGGCCAAGGGTATTAAGATCGATGGCGTGTTTGCCGCCTCCGATGTCATTGCGGTTGGCGCCATAAAGGGGCTGACGCGAGCGGGGCTTAATGTGCCGCAGGATGTCTCGGTCGTCGGCTATGACAATATCCAGCTTTCCAGCTTTACCCATCCGGCACTGACGACGATCTCTCAGGATCTGGGCCGTGCGGGAAGACTGATGGTGTCCAAACTGATCGGCGCCCTGTCCAATACCGATATCCCTTCGGAGCGGTTGTCCACCGAACTGGTGGTGCGTGAGTCGTGCGGCGGTTAAAGCTGTTATCCCCTGAGAAAATGTTAGCGCAACCATCATTTCTGGCGTGAAATTTTGCATGGATTTGCATAAATTTGCATTATTGTGCAAATAAATTTCCAGAAATTTTAAAGCGTGTATTTGCGCTGCGTTGCAACAAATTGGGCAAAATATACGATTTAAGCATCAAAATGGGCCATAATTGTATCCTGTTAGCCACAGGGTATGGCAAAGCGTTTCCTAAATTGTCTGTAATTTTGCAAATGCTTGCAAATTTTCGACGAGCATGTAGATAAATGCGCATGAGGCCGCAAGAGCCTCAAAAAAGCTGAGAATAAAAATACAGGGACGCAGATTTTTCTACGGTACCGCCGAGTGTTTCGCCCAAGGGCGGGAGGCGGTGCGTCGTCATCTGTGTTGCGAAAAAGCTTTTATAATAACAACCAGGAAGGCTCACATGTTCTACATCTCAGGCTCTGAATCCCCTCATCTTCGTAAATCTAAAAAACTGCCCGCCGCTAAACTGCCCGCCGCGAAACTGGCAGTAAGTGCCATTGCCCTGACCGTGGCCTGCGGGTTTTCCGCACCCGCCTTTGCACAGGAAACGGCACCCGTAGCGGCAGACTCCGATGTCACCGAAGTCGTCGTCACCGGTATCCGTCGGGGTATTCAGAACGCCATTGCCACCAAGAAGGGCAATTCCAATATCGTCGAAGTGGTCTCTGCCGAAGACATCGGCAAGCTGCCGGATCAATCGATCGCCGAATCGATCGCGCGCCTGCCCGGTATTGCGGCCCAGCGCACCAATGGCCGCGCCCAGACCCTGTCGATCCGTGGCCTTGGCCCTGACTATACGGTCACTACCCTGAACGGGCGTGAGCAGGTCTCAACCAATGACAACCGCTCCGTCGAGTTCGACCAGTTCCCGTCCGAACTGATCAGTCAGGTGCTGATCTATAAGACCCCGAACGCCGCTATGACCACGCAGGGCATTGCCGGTACGGCCGATCTGCAAACCGTGCGGCCTCTGGCCTATGGTAAAAAAGCTATCGCCCTTAATGTGCGCAAGGAGTTCAATTCCGAAGACGCTGCGGTCGCGGGCCTGAGCAATGAAGGCGAGCGCTATTCGATCAACTATATCGATCAGTTCTTCAATAAGACCCTGGGTGTGGCGCTGGGCTATGCCCGCACCACTTCCCCCTATCAGGTTACGCGTCTTGAGCCGTGGGGTGACGGCGATCTGCCGGCCCTGCCCACCGGTGAGTTCATCCCCGGCGGTCAGAAAAGTGCGGTTCAGTCGTCGAATCTTGAGCGCGATGGCTATATGGCCGTGGTCGAATGGCGGCCCAATGACCGCCTGCGCATGACGTTTGATGCTTATTATTCTGAGTTTGAAGAACTTCAACGCATCGCCCGTCTTGAATATCCGCTCTATTGGTCATCAGCCGCCCTGCAGCCGGGCTATACGACGGCGGATGGCTATGTGACGTCAGGCACCTTTACCGGCGTCAAGACGGTGGTTGAAAACTACACCAACCAGCGCCAGTCGACCGTTCAGGCCTTTGGCCTCAACACCATCTACAATCTGAACGACCAGTGGAGCCTGATCGCCGATATTTCGACCCAGAAGGTCGAACGCGATGACATCATCATTGAATCGACTGCTGGTACCGGGCCTTCAGGCAGCGGGGCTACTGACACCATCAATTTCCGCAATACCGGTGAGAACAATGCCTATGTGCTGTCGGGCGTCCTCGATTACTCTGACTTCAACACCATCTACCTGACCGATCCGGGCGGCTGGGGCGGGGTCACCAACCGGGCGGGCTTCTTCCGCGCGCCGCACGTCGAAGATGAGATGGACATCATCAAACTGGCGGTGGAACGCACCGTTGGCGCCGGGCCGATCAATAAGGTCACCTTTGGCGTCAGCCGTAATGACCATACCAAGTCCAAGGACGACTACGCCGCCTATATGAGCTTAGGCTCAGTCGCCCAACTGGTGGTGCCGGAGAAATACCGTCTGGGCACGACCGATGCGTCCTTCCTTGGCAACACGTCGGGCATGATTTCCTATGACTCGCTGGGCATGTACCGCGATGGCCTGTTTACTCTGGTGCAGTCGACCGATTCCAGTGAACTGAAGCGGGACTGGTCGGTGTCGGAAACCATCGATGTCGTCTTCCTTAAGGGCGATATCGACACCAGCCTGTTCGGCATTCCGGTCAGCGGTAATGTCGGCATTCAGGTACAAAAGGCAGAGCAGGAAGCCACATCCCTGTTCCTCAGCGATGCCGGTGCGCGCACGGTTACCGATGGCGACGACTATATGGAAACCCTGCCGAGCCTGAACCTGAACTTTCAGGTCGCCGAAGACCTGACGGTGCGGGTCGGGGCCGGCACCACAATGGCGCGGCCGCGCATGGATGATATGTCGGCGGGCACCACCTACGACGCCAAGATGAATACCGAGGCGCCGGTACTGTTCAGCGGCAATGCCTACGCATGGTCGGGCAATGGCGGCAACGCCCAGATCCGTCCGTGGAAGGCCAATGCCTTTGACGTTTCGATCGAGAAGTACTTTGGCCGTAAGGGCTATGTGTCGGCGGCCCTGTTCTATAAGGACCTGACGTCGTTCATCTATAACCGCACGGTGCTTAAGGACTATACCGGCGCACCTCTGCCCAGCAAATGCTATGTTTCCGGCACCAATAACACGGTTCAGCGTCTTGATCCGGTGACCAATATCTGGGTTTGTTCGCTGGCGGACGCTAACCGTACCGGCATTACCTCGGCTCAGGCCAATGGTGAAGGCGGCTGGATCAAGGGGGCGGAGTTCACCGTGTCCGTGCCGGGTGAGATGATTCACCCGATACTGGATGGTTTCGGTGCCATCCTGACCGCCAGCTTTAATGACTCGGAGATCAACCCGTCGGGCAGCGCCGTCATTCCGGTGCCGGGCCTGTCGGAAAAGATCATCAACAGCACGGTCTATTACGAAAAGCACGGCTTCTCGGCGCGGGTCTCAAGTCGTTACCGCGGCGACTTTACCGGCGAAGTGCCTGACTTCACCAACGCCCTTCAAAACCGCACGGTGCGTGAGGAAACCGTGGTCGATGCCCAGATGAGCTATACCTTCCAGGATGGCCCGCTCAAGGATCTGGCTATTTCGGTGTCCGGCTCGAACCTGACCAATGAGCCCTTCTATCTCTATAAGGGCAACAACGTGGTCAAGGAAGAGAAGTACGGTTCCACCTATCTGGTGGGCCTGAGCTACAAGTTCTGATAACTTGTTACTCCCTCTCCCTGCGTGCGGGGAGAGGGTGGGGTGAGGGGCTTGGAATAGCATCAAATGCGCCGGGTGCGGGGTTTGCCCCTCATCCGGTCTGCCATCTTTGATGTCAGCCCACCTTCTCCCCGCACGCAGGGAGAAGGAAGATTCCGCCCATGAACGATCAGGCGATTAAACGGGTAGTAATTGTCGGCGGCGGTACAGCGGGCTGGCTGTCGGCGGCTATGCTGGCGCGTGTGGTCAACCGATCGATCGAGATTGTGCTGGTTGAGTCCGAGGACATCGGCACGGTCGGTGTGGGCGAAGCGACCATCCCGCCGCTGGCCAATCTGTTTATCTTTCTGGGCATCCCTGAGCATGAGATGCTGGCGGCGGTTCAGGGCACCTATAAGCTGGGGATCGAGTTTGTCGATTGGCATCGTAAAGGCCATCGCTACACCCACGCTTTCGGCAGTCCGGGCCGCGATCTGGGCATCGTGCCGTTTTACGAATACTGGCTGAAAGAGCATCTGGCCGGGCGGGGCGGATCCTTGTGGGACTACAGCCTCAATGATCTGGCAGCCCAAGCGGGCCGGTTTGCGCCGCTGAAACAACTGCCGAACGCACCGATGGCGGGCCTGACCCATGCCTGGCATTTCGATGCGGGGTTGCTGGCCAAGTTCCTGCGGCGGGTGTGTGAGGCGCAAGGTGTCACGCGGCGCGAAGGCATGGTCTCAGGCGTTAATCTGCGGGCCGAGGATGGCTTTATAGATAGCCTGACCCTGAGTGATGGGGCCATCGTCGAGGGCGATCTGTTTATCGACTGTTCCGGTTTTCGGGGGCTGTTGATCGAAGGCGCGCTCAAGGCCGGCTATGAGGACTGGACGCATGTATTGCCGTGCGACCGTGCGATTGCGGTGCCGTGCGCGTCAACGCAGACGCTTCTGCCCTATACGCGCGCCACGGCCCACAGCGCGGGCTGGCAATGGCGCATTCCGCTTCAGCACCGCATCGGCAATGGTCATGTCTTCTGTAGCGCCTTTATGGCCGAGGATGAGGCGCGCGATATCCTGATGACTAATCTGGACGGCAAGGCTTTGGCCGACCCCAGAACCTTAAGCTTTACCACAGGTCGGCGCAAAGCCAGTTGGGTCAAAAACTGCGTCGCCTTTGGCCTGTCGTCCGGTTTCATGGAGCCGCTGGAATCGACCAGTATTCATCTGGTGCAATCGGGCATGACGCGGTTCCTGAAATTCTTTCCGGATAAGGGGTTTAGCCCGCTGGAAATCGCTGAATATAACCGACTGACCGCCCACGAGTATGAGCTGATCCGTGATTTTCTGGTGCTGCACTATAAGGCGACGCAGCGCGACGACAGCGAATTCTGGAACCATTGCCGCACCATGACGATTCCCGACAGTCTGGCGCACAAGATCGATTACTTCCGTGAGCACGGTCGCCTGATCATCGAAGAGGCCGACCTGTTCCGCGACACCAACTGGGCGCAGGTGCTGATCGGGCAGGGGATTATCCCGAAATCACCGTCGCCTCTGACCCTGACGGTTAGCGACGAAAAACTGGGGGAGTATATGGCTAATATCCGCCAACTCCTCAGTGCCGCCGTGGCCGGTTTGCCCGATCATGGGGCTTATGTGGCTCAGAATTGCCGGGCGAAAATTTGATTGAAGGCTGGATACGTATTCATTAGCGCGCATGGTAGGCAGGCGATGCGCCGTGTGGTTTGCTCCCCAAAACACAGGGAGACACCTAATGACTTTCAAAACCTTCGCCGCCTGTATCGGCGCGCTGTGCCTGTCTGCGGCTGTAAGCGCCGAAGCTGCGCTCGCCCCCGTGACCACCATCGATGTCTCAACGGTTGCGGCCCAGCCCAAAGACACCGGCTTAGATGCGGGCTGGAACACGCGCGCGACCTTTATGGAAATCTTTGTGCGTTCCTATCAGGACAGCAACGGCGACGGTATCGGTGATTTCAATGGCCTGACGGCGCGGCTGGATTATCTGAAAGATATGGGCGTTACCGGTATCTGGCTGATGCCGATCCATCCCTCGGCTGATAAGGACCACAACTATGCGGTTTCAGATTATCGGGCTATCAATCCCGATTTTGGCACTATGGCCGATTTCGAGCGCTTTGTAGGCGAGGCCCATAAGCGCGGCATTGGTGTCATCATCGATTATGTGGTCAATCATTCAGCCAGTGATAACCCGATCTTTCTGGATGCGGCGCGCTCAAAATCGAGCCCCTATCGCGACTGGTATATCTTTGCCGATACCGATCCGAAGTGGCAGGGCTTTTCCTGGGGGCCGTGGCGTCAGAACAAGGTCGGCGGCGGCTATGTCTACGGCCTGTTCGATGACCAGATGCCGGATTTCAACCTCAAAAATCCCAAGGCTTTGGCCTATCATGCCGACAATTTCCGGTTTTGGCTCAATAAGGGCGTCGATGGTTTTCGTATCGATGCGGTGACCATGCTGGTGGAAAACGGCCCTACCGCCTATATGGATCAGCCCGAAAACCTTGAGATTTTGAAACAGCTAAACGCGGTGGTGAAGTCCTATGGCAACCGTTATCTGATCTGTGAGGCGTCGGAACAGCCCGCCCTTTATGCCGGTGACGCCTGCACCAATTCGTTTGCGTTCGGCACTCAAAAAGAGATCAAGGACAGCGCCAAAACCGGCCACCTGTCAGAAAAACTGGTTGCGGTGCTCTCAAGCGAAAAGCGCCCGCTGATGCCGCTGGTGCTGCAAAGCCATGACGCCTATGTCGGCGACCGTTTGATCCATGAATTTGCCGGTAATGACGGCGCTTACCGAGTGGCGGCGGCGATTTCCATTCTGGCGTCCGATACGCCGTTTTCTTACTATGGCGAAGAAATCGGCATGGGTAATAACGGCAAATATAACGATCCGGGCCTGCGGGCGCCGATGTCATGGGATGGCTCTGCCGGACATGGCTTTACCACCGCGGCCAAACCCTATCGCCCTTATGCCGTCAATGCGCAAACCCATACGGTCGCGGCGCAAACCGGCGCCAAAGGCAGCCTTCTGGAATATTACCGCGCGCTCTATAAAGCCCGGCAAAACCATCCGGTTCTGGCCGACGGGCAGTTTACCCTGATCTCAAAAGCCGGTGACGACCACCTGATCTTTAGCCGTGAAAAGGATGGCACACAGGCGCGGGTGCTGATTAACCTGACCGGCGCCCCCAAATCATTGCCTCTGGGCGATAAGGAGCGTTGGAAATCGGTGTTCGATAACACGCCAGCGCAAGATGCGGTGACTTTACCGCCCCACGGCGTCGCCGCCTATGTTCAGGCGAGGTAAAATATTACTCAGGCGTATTCCGTCTTCATCAGCACTTCCGGGGTCGGCAGGTAACGGTTCTGAAACACCAGCATGGCAGCCCCCATAGGCGCGGCGTCCTCTACGGCTTTGGCCGGTCGAACCTGAGCGACAGAGGGGGCTTGCGGAAGCCGCAAGGCCAACTGCTCATTCAGGCGGTTGCAGATACGCTCAATAACGGCGGCAGGCAGGCGGCCGCCAATAATGTGGGAGTCAGGATTCAGGGCGCAGTTCAAAACGGCGACGGTCCCCAGGAGTTCATCTGCCGCCAGCTTCGACCATATTTCAATGGCGTCAGCATGTTCGGGATGGTCCGGCTTTATATCTGATGGGGTCGAGGCGCTGATGCCGCGCTCAGCCAGAAACGCATACAAGGAATAGAGAGACAGATTATCCTGCACAATGCCGGGGTGGGAGGATTGGAAAAGGTCGCGGGCAATAAAGGCAATTTCACCGCTGCGCCCGTCGGCCCCCCTGTAGGGCTGGCCACCGATGATGATGCCGCACCCAAGTCCGGCGCTTATCAGGGTGAACATAAAATTCTGGTGAGAGCCGCCCCCACCAAAATGAAGTTCGCCAATGGCGGCCGCCGTCGCGTCGTTTTCGATATAGGCGGGCAGGGCGAGGGCTTCGGAAAAGAACTCGCACACATCGATCTGAGACCATATTTCATAGCCCGCGGGCTTATTTGGCAGGGGGATGTCGCCCAGCTTATCGGGGATGCCAATCCCAATGCCTGCCAGCCGGTTCATATTGAAGCGCTTTTCACGTTTCAGCCGGTCGATTTGTGCCTGTACGAAGCTCAGAACGTCATGCGGTAAGGCAAAGTGGCCTTCCATGCAGCAACTATCGACCACCTGCCCCCCGAAGTCCATCGCCACCAGAGTGGTATGATCTCTGTCAATATTCAGCCCCAGGGCGTAAGCCCCTTGCGGGCTTATGACAAACTTGCTGGCGGGCTGGCCCCGGCTGCCCAGCACCTTTCCGCTGGTTTGGATAAGCCGCTCCTCCAGCAATCGATTCGTGATCTTGGCCACGGCGGGCGGTGTCAGGCCGGTGATGGCGGTCAGTTCGGTGCGGGTTATAGAGGCGTTTGACCGGATGGCCTGAAGGATGACGCGCTGATTGTGTTCGCCGGCGCGCACAAGATTTGTGCCGGACAGGCCTTCTGACGCTATCGGGGGCTTGCGCAGGGTGGTTTGCGTCATCTCTTCAAAATCGATTCCCGTATAGGTCATTTTACGCGACTCCTTCAAAGCATAGCCCGTTGTCTGCGGAAGTCAGGCCATTTTCCAATTGGCATTACCAATTAAACACTGTGTGTATTGAGGCTTACATTAAGTCAAGCGGTATTGGCCTTACCATCCGCCGTGATCACAAGGTGTGAAATGTTAGCGCTAAAATATGTTTTAAAGATAAGTATTTTAAAATTCATATTTAAAAGCAAGCAAAAACAATCAATTGTGATTGGTCTGTGACTTTTTTGTATCATTGTCAAAATTAGACATGAGTATATGGTCGTACAAATTGACTAATCGATTTTCCATTGATAACTGATTGGTCAGACCTATTGTGCCAATTTTGGTATGACGGCTAATAAAGAAAAAACCGGCCTGAGACCGGTGCAATCAGGAAAGGAAATTGCGGTGTATCCAGTGAACTCTCATGCCAGCCTTGCTTGGAGAGCGGCGCTTTTAAGTGCTACGATTATGGGCGGATTGCCTGTGATGGCCAGTGCGCAGGAAGCTGCGCCGGCGGACGAAGACATTAATACGGTCGTCGTCACCGGCATCAAGAAAAGCTATATCGACGCTGTGCGCGCCAAGCGCGCTAATATCGAAGTTACCGACGGGATTTCGTCGGATGGTCTGGGCCGTTTCCCAGACCTTAACGTCGGTGAGGCCTTGCAGCGTGTGCCAGGCGTCCAGATCAACCGTGAAGCCGAAGGCCGTAACGCCACGATCAACGTCCGCGGTATGCCTGGCTCCTATGCCCAGACGACCATTAATGGTGTGGCGTTCGCCGCACCGCCGTCTCTGGCGAATGATCAGGGCTCGCCCTTGGGTGCCTTCAACTCCGACATCTTTTCGGCGTTTGTCATCCAGAAGTCTCCGATGGCCAATGCGCCGTCCGGCGGCCTGAGTGGTAACGTTGACATGCAGATTGCGCCGGCTCTGTCCCGTAAGGACGGTGGCATGATCAAGGGAGCTTATGAATATAATGAGCTGGGTGGCACTGTGGCGCCTGCGTTCACCTTGGGTTACAATAAGCATCTGAGTGAAAATCTGGCCGTGTTTGGTACGGTGGCCTACCGGAAAGAAAATTTCCGCCGCGATACCCTGCGCTTTAACGGTTACAGCCGTCTGACCCCGGCCTTGACGGGCCTGACCAATGCCCAGTTTGCGGCGACCTATGGGGACTACTATTCGGCCTCGGCCTGCCCGACGTCTGGTTCCTTCTGTCAGCCTCTGGCGACGGTTCTGGGGACTTCGGCTTTTAACACCAGCACGACCGGTTCAAAAGGCAATACCGGCGTTTATGCGCTGGATGCCATTCGTCAGTATACCCGTACCAACGAAGGCGACCTGTGGACGGCCTCGGGCGGCATGGAGTGGAAGCCAAACACCAGCACCAAGGTCGGTATTGTCGGGTACTACACCGATCGTGACCTGCCAAAGACGACCCAGCACTTCCTGATCAACGCGGTCTGGGCGGGGGCGGGCACCATGACGCCGTCAGGCACGCCGGTGCAGACTTCGGATGGCCGCTGGCTTTACGAGACGGTCACCCATAACAACTTCCCGGCCAAGATCTCGACGCGTCAGTATGGTCAGCATCAGAAAGCCGGCGGTATCGTCGCTAATGCCGAGTGGTCGAGCGAAGAATGGAAAATTGACGGGGTGCTTGCCCTGTCTAAAGGTGAAAACTCATCGATTGAAACTGAGCTGAATCTTCAGACCAACTCGGTCAGTGGTGGCGGAAGCAATGGCATCAGCGGGACAATCACGACTGGCTTTGGCGATCTGGATGACTTCAGCTATTCGGTCACGCCGTCGCCACAGAACAGACTGTTTACGTCTGGCTGGGTCTGGCAGGGTGCGCCCAACAGCATTAATGCCAATGCCTCTGATCCTGCCGGATATCTGCAACCGGGTGGTGTCTACTACTTCAGCCTGAGTGGTTCAGAATCCCTTGCGGAAGAAACGGTCAATTCGGCGCAGGTCAATGTCGAGCGTTTCGTGGACTTCGGCCCGATCAAGAGCATCAAGGGCGGCGTTCAACTGCTGCAGAACAAGTTCCAATCCCGCGGCTTCCGCAATATGGGTTACGGTCTTCAGATGCAGAACATCACCGCGGACATGGTCTATACCCCGTCCTTCGTCGGTGATTTCATGAATGGCAATGCCGATATCACTACCAACTGGATCACGTTTGATGCGGAGCGCTTCATTAAGGCGGTCACACCGGTAACGCCTTACACCCCGTCCGGTGGTGGGCTGACGACGGCGGGCTTTAATATCCAGTATGCCGACGGTGCCTTTGCCGACTATAACTATAATACCCAGAACGATGTATCTCAGGCCTATATCCAGTTCAAATTCGATACGGATGTTCTGGGCCATCGTGTCCGCGGTAATTTTGGTACACGTTATGAATCGACCGACAACACAATCGATTCCTACGATGTCATCACGCCGTTCACCAACTCGGTCGGTTCGCTGTCAAACTTTGAATGGCAGAGCATTGAGAACAGCTATGACTACTGGCTGCCGTCCGCCATCTTTGCGGCGGATATTACCGATGACCTGCTGTTACGCGGCGCCTACTATAAGACCTATGTGCGTCCGCAGGCGCGTCAGTTCTCGCCGGTCACCCGTATAACGCCGTCGCAGACCCTGAATGCCGGCCTGTCGACCCCCTCGATCAGCGTCTATGACACCAGTGTGCGGATCGGTAATAACAAGCTCCAGCCGTATCTGGCCGACTCTTACGATCTGTCGCTGGAGTGGTATAATCGCCCGGGTGGTATGGTCTCTCTGGCCTATTTCAAGAAGATCATCACCGGCCGTGTCGTGGCGACGTCTGATCCGGCCATTCTGTGTCCGTCGGATGGTTCGACCTGGGGCTTTGGCGCATTGTCATGGGACGGTCAGTACTGCACCGCCACAGCTCTGAGCACACCGACACGTATCGTTCACGTCAATGCGTCGGGGGCCTATAACCTTGACAAGGACACGACTGTGGAAGGTGTCGAGTTCGCTATTCAGCAGAACTTTGACTTCCTGCCGGGCTTCTGGCGTAACTTCGGCGGTAACTTCAACTATGCCTATACGGAATCCAAGAGCCCGGCCATCGCTCCGTTCCCAGGGATTTCAAAACACGCCGCCAATGCGATCCTGTTCTATGAAACCTCCAAGTACGGTATCCGGGCGGTTTACAACTACCGCACCGATTACCCGCTCAATGCCAACGGCACCTACACCGGCGGTGCTCGTTCGGTAAAGGAACGCGGTCAGCTTGATCTGTCGGCGTCTTATAACCTGACCGATGCGGTGACCATCTCTCTGGATGCTTACAACATCACCGACGAGAAGCGTTACGAGTATGAGAACGATGAGCGTTTCGTGCGCTGGATCGATTATGACGGCCGTACAGTCACCCTGACCGCGCGCGCTGTTTTCTAAAAGCTTCCTCCCCCTGGGCGGGCCAGTTTCTCCTTTCTGGCCCGCCATTTTTCTTTTTGGAAGTAGGGGGGGACGATGTAAATTTTAATGGCGGGCGCTCATGCGTTGCCATATTTTATTTTGCCAAAAAACATAAGCAGGAAGGGACATTCATGACCCAATTTTACCGCGCCATATGGCTGGCGTCTGGGGTAGTTAGTCTGTCTCTTATCAGCGTGGCTGTGGCCGCGCAGGCACCGGCGCTTTACACCCTGCCGGATCTGCGGATTGGGCTGGGCAATGACAACGAAGGCGATACTATTCCGGGTGTCGCGCGCCCCAACGGGTCGATCCATCCGTCGCCTGAAACACTTAATCCCAATAATTCCGGCTATAATCCCGTCGAAAAGATCAGCGGTTTCGGGCAGTTGCATACCCAAGGCTCCGGCGGGGTCACGACCTATGGCACCTTTCTATTGTCGCCGCAGGTGGGCGTGCCCGAATTTGATGAGCCGGCGCACCTGTCGGACAAGGCCAATGTGACGATGGCCGCCGATTACTACAGTGTCGATCTGGCCCGCTATGCGACACGGGTGGAGATCACACCGGCCCACTATTCGGCCATTTATCGCCTGACCTATCCCAAAAGTAACGAGGCGCAACTCGTTTTTGACGTGACGCGTAAAGTGGGTGGCGTGGTTGCCTCTGAACTGGCGGACGTAAAGCTCTACCCGAAAGAGGGTAAAGTCGTCGGTCACGTTAAGGCTAAGGGCTATTGGAACCCGGCGCTGATTGATATCTGGTTTGTCGCCCGCGTCAGTCAGATGCCCACAAAGTGGGGCATTTTCGATAAGGGAGCGACTAAGGCAGGCGCCACTCAGGCCGCGACCGGCCCTGATGAGCGTCTGGGGGCATGGCTGACCTTCAAGGGCGATCCCCAAAAACTGGTTCTGGTCAAGCTGGCCGTGTCGTTTACCAGCGCTGAAACGGCCGAAGCGCTGCTAGATAAGGAAATTCCGGGCTGGGATTTCGAGCAGGTGCGCAAAGATGCGCAAACGGCTTGGAACACACGCCTGTCCAGAATTGAGGTGTCCGGTCTTAATGAAGCCCAAACCCGCCGCTTTTATACCGCCCTGTACCATAGCTCGATTCAGCCGCGTGATCGTTCGCTGGATCAGCCGACCAAGGAAATGGGGCGACCCAACTGGGATGATCACTATACCCTGTGGGACACCTATCGGACCCTGTTCCCGCTGATGTCGATCCTGTCGCCTAAGGATTATGCGTCAAACATCAATTCGCTGATCCATACCTATGACAAGCTGGGGGCAGCGGACACGGCCATTATCGGTGGCCAGAACTATCATGTGGGCCAGGGTGGGGATGAAGCGGACAATGTGATTGGTGAGGCCCTGATCCGGGATGCCAAGGGCATTGACTGGAATGATGCCTATCGTCTGACCCATTTCAATGCGTTTGAGCGCCGCCGTCCGCGCTATCTGGAAAGCGGCTATTTCGGTGTTGGTGACTTAAGTCCCGAACCCAATAATCAGCGCGCCAAGTCGGGCTCATCGACGCTTGGGTTTGCGCTTAACGATTATTTCGCTGCTCAGGTGGCCAAAAAAGTCGGTAAGACTGATGAAGCCGAACGCCTGATGACGCGCTCGGCCAATTGGAAAAAGATCTGGAACCCGGCGACCACCAGTGATGGCTTCAGTGGTTTTCTCATGCCGCGTTATCCGGATGGCACGTTTCAGGATATCGATGCCAAACTCGGCTGGGACGGTAAGGTTCACAATAATGTCGGCTATTACGAAGGCACGGCCTGGGTTTATTCTTACGGTATTCTGCACGATATCGACGGCATGGTCGAGGCTATGGGCGGGCGGGTGCGCTTTAATGAGCGTTTGCAGCACGCGCTTAGCTCGCACCTGATCGATATTACCAATGAGCCATCGTTCTCCACGCCGTGGCTGTTCCATAATATCGGTCGCGCCGACCTGTCATCCTATTGGGCGCGCGACACGTTCAAATATTTCACGGATACGGCTTATCCCGGCGATGAAGATGCCGGTGCGATGAGTTCCAACTATGTCTTTAACCGTCTGGGCCTGTTCCCCAAGCTGGCCAGTGATCGGTATTATCTGCACGGTCCGCGTCACGTGCGCAGCGTCATTCAGCTTGGCGAGGATAAGTCTCTGGAAATCGTTGCGGATAATGCCGGGGATGGCCTGCCCTATATTGCGGGCGTGACCCTGAATGGAACGCCGCTGGAGGCACCATTTGTCACTCAGGCACAGGTGCAGGCGGGGGGTAAGCTGGCCTTTAGCATGAGTGCAACGCCGGGGCAGTGGCTCTATGACGGCGCGGTCGTGACCACAATCTCAAGCGTAGCCGAACTGGTTGATGGTAAATCCTCAACGGTCTGGACAGCCAAATCCGGTGATAGCGCCACCTTTGAGCGAACGGCGCCAGTATGCCTTAAGGCCTATACGGTCAGCACGAGCGACCCATCAACGCCGCCGTCAGCCTGGCGTGTCGAGGGCTGGGATGGCAAGCGCTGGGTCGCGCTTGATACCCGCAAGGGTGAGGTGTTCGATCAAGCCTATATGACCAAAACCTATGACCTGAAAGCCAGGGCCTATGCCCGCTATCGTTTTGCCCTGACGGCAGGCAAGGCGGTCAAGGTTGCCGAGGTTGAACTGATCGCGGCGCCGTCATCGGCCTGTGCTGTGAATTAATAACGATCGTCGGGCGGGCCGCAGAGCCCGCCGACGCGGAGGATTGATTATGCGTAGCCCTATTGTAACGGCGCTCACGGCTCTGGCTCTGGTGCTGGCGACACCGGCTCTGGCTCAGGTGGCGCCGCGCGCCGAATGGGAGCAGCCGGAGGTAGTGGCGGTGAACCGCGAGCCGATGAAGGCGACGTTCTTTAATTTTGAGCGCCGGGATCTGGCGCTGGCGGGAGATATGTCGGCGTCGCGCAATTACCTCTCGCTGGACGGGACGTGGGATTTCAAGTTCTCGAAGGGCGTAGAGACGCGGCCTAAAGATTTCTATAAAGAAGCCACGACGGGTTGGGATAAGATCCAGGTGCCCGGCATGATTCAGGCCCAAGGGCAGGGCAAGTTCGGGACCCCTGAATTCTATAATATCCAATATCCGTTCCCGATGAACGAGCCCTTCATCCCGCATGACGCCAATGAGGTCGGATCGTATAAGCGCAGCTTTGAGGTCAGCGCCGACTGGGCCGGTCGTGATGTGTTCCTACATATCGGGGCGGCGGGCGCGGCCTATTACATCTGGGTCAACGGTGAAAAGGTCGGCTATTCCGAAGACTCCAAACTGCCGTCGGAATTTAATGTCACCAAGTTCCTGAAAGCCGGTACCAACAGTATCGCGATTGAAATCTACCGCTATGCCGATGGCTCCTATCTTGAGGATCAGGATTTCTGGCGCCTGTCAGGGATCGAGCGCAGCGTTTATCTCTATGCTGAGCCTAAAGTCCGTTTGCGCGATTATACCGTCACGGCCTCCCTCGATAAAACCTACACCGACGGCACCTTTGCCCTGGAGGCCGAACTGGCCGGTGTCAAGGGATCGGGGACGATCACCGCCACGGTCTATGACGGCGACACTCAGGTGCTGAAAACCACAGCCAAGGCCTCGACCACTAAACCGGCTAAACTGACCGGCACGATCAAGGGCGTCAAAGCCTGGTCGGCGGAAACGCCGAACCTCTATCGTCTGGTGATCGAATACACAGATGCCAAGGGCAATCTGATTTCAGCCACCTCACGCAAGATCGGTTTCCGCACGGTCGAAATCCGCAATGGCGAAGTGCAGGTCAATGGCAAGCGGGTGATGATCAAGGGCGTCAACCGCCATGAGCACGACCCGAAAACTTACCGCGTCATCTCAGAAGCGTTGATGCGCACAGATATCGAACTGATGAAGCAGGCCAATGTCAATGCGCTGCGCACCTCGCACTATCCGAACGATCCGCGGCTCTATGATCTGGCCGACGAATACGGCCTCTATGTCATGGACGAGGCCAATGTCGAGAGCCACGAATATATGACTCTGGGCCGTGACAAGGGCGATACCAGCGTCCAGTTGGGCTTTAAACCACACTGGAAAGTCGCGCACCTTGATCGGGTGTCGCGCATGGTTGAGCGCGACAAGAATTCGCCGTCCATCATCTTCTGGTCGCTGGGCAATGAAACCGGCGTCGGCCCGAATTTTGAAAACGCCGCCAAATGGGTTCGGCAAAATGACAAGACCCGCCTGTTGTCCTTCCTGGGCTACAGCGCCCTGACCGAGGAACATAGGCCCAATGCTTATGTCGATATCTATGCGCCCATGTATGACGATATCGACCGGATGCGTGACTATGCCGAAGATCCGCAGTTCACCCAGCCGATGATCCAGACCGAATATGCCCATGCTATGGGCAATTCGCTCGGCAATTTTGAAGACTATTGGCAAACCATCCGCGCCCACAAAAAGCTGCAGGGCGGGTTCATCTGGGATTGGGTCGATCAGTATGTCTATGCCAAGGATGACAAAGGCCGCACCTATTGGGCGTCAGGCTTTGATCTTAACCCCAAACGCGGCGACAACAGTGTCATCGGTGATGGCGTTATCAAGGCCGATCGCACCCCTGATCCGGAATATTACGAACTGCGTCAGGTGCAGGCGCCGGTGGCGTTTGAACGCGACACAGGCGGCAATATTGTCGTCGAAAACCGCTATGATTTCATCGACCTGTCGGGCTTTGACCTGCGCTGGGATGTCCGCATCGATGGCCGTGAAAGTGCCCGTGGTGTGCTCACAACTGTGCCGGTTAAGGCCGGTGAGCGCCAGACGATCCCCTTTAGCCTGCCCGCAATCGGTGATGACGGCGAGGCCATACTGACGGTGCGGGCCATCGCCCGTGACGGTGCGATCAAAGGCGTGCCGGCGGGCACCGAACTGGCCTTTAATCAGTTCACCTTGCGGGTGGCCGCGCCTCTGGCGGCTCCTGTTTCAGGGACTGTAAAAATCGCAAAGTCTGCCGATGCTATCTCCTTAAGTGCGGCGCGCAATCAGTTAACGGTCGATACCCGAACGGGCCTGATCCGCTTTGATGAGGCGGGCAAACAACTGCTGAATGGGGGTGCGCCCAACTTCTGGCGCGGGCTGACTGATAATGATGTCGGCATCGGCCTTGAGAAAAGCCACCGCATCTGGAAGGACTATACCGAGCACCGCCGGGTGCGCGCCATTGAAACCGGCGCTGATTTCGTCCGGGTCAACTATGCGCTGGGCCAAGGCGGGGGTCGCTTTGATATTACCTACCGGATGGCGGGCGACGGTCAGGTCGATGTGACGGCGGCGTTTACCCCCGAAAAAGACGATTTGCCTGATCCGTTGCGAGTCGGCCTGCGTTTCAATTTCGATCCGGCGATGGATGACCTGAGCTGGTATGGCAAGGGGCCGCACGAAAGTTACGGCGACCGCCATACCGGCGCGGCGCTTGGGCTATATCGCGGTTCGGTTCGGGCCCAGTATCACGACTATGCCCGTCCGCAGGAAAGCGGCAATAAAACCGATGTGCGCTGGTTGTCGCTGTCGGACGATAAGGGGCGCAGCCTCAAGGTAACCGGGGCGCAGCCTCTGTCGGTCAATGCGCTGGCCTTCCCCTATGAGGATCTTTACGTCCGGCCGCAGGGCACCTGGAAGTCCTCCGATATCGCGCCTCACGGCGAAGGCTCGCTGCTGATCGACATAGCCCAGTCAGGCGTCGGTGGCGATACGGGCTGGAATACGATCGGACGGCCACTGGTGAAATACCGCGTACCGCTGGCGCCGGTCAGTTATAGTTTCCGCCTGTCATCCAGTGAGAAGTAGGAGGTTGCCGATGGTTCGCTCATGGCTGTTATCGGGACTATTATCCGGGGCCGTGCTTATGTCCGCATCGTCGGCGCTCAGTGCCGAGGTCACCCTGTTTGACGGCACAAACAAGATCGGCGTCGTCCACGATAAGGGCCGCACGCTGGAGTTGGCCGCGCAGATGCTATCGCGCGATGTTGAGGCCCTGACCGGACACACCGCAAAGGTCTCAACCCGTCTGCGCGACTGCCCGCAAGTGTGCGTGGTCATCGGCACCTATGATTCGGCGCTGATGGCCAATCTGGCCAAATCCACAGGCGTTGATCCGTTGGCCCTCAAAGGTCAGTGGGAGCGCTATGGCCGCGCCGTGCTGCAAAAGGACGGTAAAACCTATGTGCTGATCTATGGCTCAGACCGCCGGGGTGCGGTGTACGGCGTAACCGACCTGTCGCGCGAACTGGGGGTGTCGCCGTGGGAGTGGTGGGCCGATGTCAAGCCGCGCCGGACTGAGCGGCTGGTGATTGATGACGCCGCACGCCTGTCCCAGACTCCTTCGGTGCAGTATCGCGGTATATTCCTCAACGACGAAGATTGGGGCCTTGAGCCGTGGGCGGGCAAGACCTTTGAGCCCGATGTCGGCAATATCGGGCCAAAGACCTATGCGCGGGTCTATGAACTGATGTGGCGGCTGAAGGCCAATACTCTGTGGCCGGCCATGCACATCAATACGGTGCAGTTTTACGGCCTAAAGGGCAATCCAAAGGTGGCCGATGACTATGCCATCATTATCGGCACCTCCCATGCCGAGCCGATGATGCGCAACAATCTGCGCGAATGGGATGAGGCCCGCAACGGGCCGTTCAATTTTACCGTCAATCGCGACAAAATCCTCAACTACTGGCGCACCCGCCTTAAGGAAAGTGCGCCTTACGAGAACATCTATACCGTAGGCCTGCGCGGGATTCACGATGGGCCGATGCAGGGCGCCGATACGCTTGAGGCGCGCAAGGACGTGTTGCAGTCGGTGATCGGCCTTCAACGCAACCTGTTCAAGTCCGCTCTGGGGCGCGCACCGGAAACCGTGCCGCAGACCTATGTGCTCTATCACGAGCTTCAGGAAGCCTATGACGCCGGGCTGAAATTGCCGGATGATGTCACCCTGATGTGGGCCGACGATAATTACGGTTATATCCGCCGCCTGAGTAACGCTGAGGAGCGTAAGCGTAAGGGCGGATCAGGGGTATATTACCATGTCTCCTATTGGGGGCGGCCTCATGATTATCAGTGGCTGGGCACTAACCATCCTGAGTTGCTGCGCTCTGAAATGCAGAAAGCTTACGCGCTTGAAGCGCGTCGTATCTGGATACTCAATGTCGGTGATGTTAAACCGCTGGAATATCTGACGCAGTATTTCCTTGATCTGGCGTTTGATGCGGACCTTCTGAAATCAGGCCCAAGGGCGCATCTGACGTGGTGGGGTGATGAAACCTTCGGGGCCGGAAACGGGGCTGAAGTTGCCGATATCATGATGGGCTTTTATGATCTGGCGTTTGAGCGAAAGCCTGAATATATGGGCTTTTCCGAAACCGAGCCGGTCACGCCGGTCACCCAGAGCGATTTCGTCAAACCCGATGGGGAAAAGGCGCAAGGCCGTCTGGCCGCCTATGCTGATCTGGTGGCGCGCGCTGAGGCGTTGGGGGCGCGGTTGCCGGTGGATCGTCAGTCGGCCTATTTTGAACTGGTGCTCTATCCGGTCAGAGGGGCGGCCAATCTGAACGCACGGGTGCTCAATATCGATCTGGCCGGTCTCTATGCCCGTCAGGGGCGCGCCAGTGCCAATGTATACTCTGACCGTGCCCGCGCCGCCCATCAGGCCATCGTGGCCGATACCGCCACCTATAATGGTCTGGAAAACGGCAAGTGGAACCGCATGATGGATATGGTGCCGCGGCGATTGCCAGTGTTTATGGAGCCGGTCTATCCGCAGTGGTCACCGTCATCGCAACCGGACTGCGCGACGGCCGTTGCGGGCGGCTGGTGGAATGATGAAAACGCCCTGACCTTTGTGACGGGCCAGCCGCGCAGCCGGGTGATCGAGCTTTTTTCGCGCCAGACAACCGATCAGAACTGGTCGTTGAAAGCCCCCAAAGGCGCGCTTAAGCTTTCATCCGAAAGGGGCACTCTCAACGCAGCCAATGGCTGGGAGCAGCGCCTGACCGTCACCTATGACGGCACAACCGAACTGGGACCGATCGATATTCAGTGCGGCGGCAAAACGATCCGCATCCACACAAAATTGCTGCCTGCACCGGCACCGGCTGATTTTGTTGAAAATGATCGCCGCGTGGTCATACCGCTGGCCAGCCAAAGCGATGCGCGCTGGGAGCGGCTGGAGGATCTGGGGCATACAGGTGCTGCGTTGCGTTCTCGTCTTGATCTGCCAACCTTGCAGGCCCCGGACGGCGAGCCCCTGCGTTACCGGTTTTCGACCTATAGTTCTGTGGGCGGCAGCCTTAATCTGGTCGCCTTGCCGGTTCACGCGCTCAATCCGGGCACGGGCGTGAAGGTCGCGGTGCAACTGGATAGCGGCCCCATAGAAGTGTTTGATTTCTCAACGGTGGGCCGCAGCGATCAGTGGCGAGCCAATGTGCTGACAAATAAGGCCGTGCAAACCCAGCCTCTGCGGATGCTTAACGCCGGAGCCCATGAGCTTAAGATCTGGCCCCTCGACCCCGGTGTGGTTTTGGACCATGCTGAAATCCGGCTCGATGGGGCGGACAAATATTATGGCATCGTCGAATAATAAGGAGCAGGACATGAAACGGAAATGGGCAGGATTTATCACGGCAACTTTGATGATCGCAGCCAGTGCGGCGGTGGCGCAAACCCCAATCTCGCCGCGCTTTAATGCCGACCCGTCGCCCCATGATTTTAAGGGCAAGGTCTATGTCTATGCGACCGATGATGCGTCCAATTCGGGTAAATATTGGGATTCGACCACATGGCGGCTCTATTCGTCTAAGGACATGAAAACCTGGTCGGACGACGGCGCTTTCCTTGGCGTCAGTGTCTTTAAATGGGCCAAGCCTGACGCCAAGGCCTGGGCACCGGAAGCCGCTTACCGCAACGGCAAATATTACTTTTACGCCCCGGTCGGCGGTGACAAGATCGGCGTGGCGGTGGCCAGCAAACCGCAGGGGCCGTTTAAGGATGCCCGCACCGATGCCCTGATCGATAAGGCGCGTGACGCCAATGCCGGTGATGAACCGATCGATCCGGCGGTAATGATTGATGATGACGGTCAGGCCTATTTGTTTTTTGGGACGCGCGTGCCCAAGGTCATTAAGCTCAATAAGGATATGGTCACGACCTCCGGGCCGATCATGAACGTCGAAATCACCGGTTTCCCAGCCAGTGACCCTAAGAAAAAATACGGCGAAGCGCCGTTTTTACATAAGCATAACGGGCTATATTATTTCAGCTTTTCGACCGGATGGCCGGGGCAGATTGTCTATGGCACCTCCAAATCACCCACAGGGCCCTTTGAATATCGCGGTGTGATCTTCGATTATCTGTCTATCAGCACCAACCATCAGGCGATCATCAAGCGGGCCGGTAAATGGTGGTTCTTCTATCATGATAACCTGTTGCCGGGCGGGGGCAGCCACCGCCGCTCGATCAGCTTTGCCCCTCTGATCCATCGCCCTGACGGCACCATCGAAGAGATCAAGCGCTAAAAATCAGGACACAGGCCAATGTTCCATCTATCGCGCAGGCAGGTTGTGTTGGGCGGAGCCGCGGGTTTAGGGGGCCTGGCTGAGGGCGCTTTTGCTGCTGCCGGTGTTCAGCCCTATGGTGCTGTGCCGTCTGCGCGTCAGGCGGCGTGGCATCGGCTCGAAACCTATGGTTTTGTGCACTTCACCATCAATACCTTCACCGATCGGGAATGGGGATATGGCGACGAATCTGCCTCCCTGTTCAATCCATCTGACTTTAGTGCCAATCAGATTGTTGAGGCTGCGCAAGCGGGTGGCCTGAAGGCTCTGATCCTGACGGCCAAGCACCATGACGGCTTTTGCCTGTGGCCCAGCGCCTATACGGAACATTCAATCAAAAATAGTCCCTACAAAGCCGGTAAAGGCGACATCGTACGCGAACTGGCTGAGGCCTGTGCGCGTAAGGGGCTGAGGTTCGGCACCTATCTGTCGCCGTGGGATCGTAACCACGCCGAATATGGCCGTGACGCCTATGTCCGCTATTATCACAACCAACTCGAAGAACTGACCACACAATACGGTCCCTTGTTTGAGGTGTGGTTTGACGGCGCTAACGGGGGCGATGGCTATTATGGCGGCGCGCGCGAACGCCGGCGCATTGATGGTGCGACCTATTATCAGTGGGATCGCGTGCGCGAAATCGTTCGCCGCAACCAGCCGCAGGCGGTGATGTTTGCCGATGCCCATATGGATATTCGCTGGGTCGGTAACGAAGAGGGACACGCGGGCGATCCATGCTGGCCTACGGTTGACGCGACGCCCTTTACCAAGGCCAAGGGCAATAGCGGCACGCGTAATGGCGACATCTGGAATCCGGCGGAAACGGATGTGTCTATCCGGCGCGGCTGGTTCTGGCACGCCGACGAAGCTCCACGCAGTGCCGCCAATCTGCTGCGGCTTTATTTTGAGTCGGTAGGGCGGGGTTCAAACCTGTTGCTCAACATGGCCCCTGACCGGCGCGGGCGGGTGCCGGACGAAGATGTGCGTGAACTAAAAGCCTGGAAGGCCCTGCGCGATCAGCTTTATGCGGTTAATCTCGTAAAAGGCGCCACGGTGACGGCCTCAAGCCACTTGTCGTCACAATATAAGGCCGCCAACCTCCTGTCCGACACGGCATATTGGGCAGCCAAGGTTAAGGATCGCATCAGCGCCTGGGTTGAGGTCAAATTGCCGACAGCTCAGACCTTTGATGTTATCCGGCTGGCCGAAGATATAAATCTGGGCGTTCGGGTAGACACATTTGCCATCGATATATTTAAGGCAGACGGCTGGCAGCAGGTGGCGCAACATCAGTGCATTGCCTATAAACGCCTTGTCCTGCTGCCGACGCCGGTCACGACCGACCGTGTGCGGGTGCGTTTCGTTAAGGCCGATGCGTCGCCGGTTATCGGGCAGTTTGGCCTGTTCCTCAAGCCTGCGGTCATCGAAGCCCCGGAGATACGTCGCGACCGGTCGGGCATGGTCACACTTTTAGCCGCCAACCCAAAGGCGGCGATCTATTTCACGACCGACGGTTCAATACCTGCCGCGTCCAGTCCGCTCTACACGCATGCGGTATCGCTGGTGGACGGCGGCGTGATCAAGGCCGTCGCCCGCTTGCCGGAAGGCACGGTCAGTGAGGTGTCATCGGCCAGTTTCGATGTGTCATCGGCCTCATGGAGGCTTGTAAAGCCTGAAGCTATCCCTTTCTCAGGCGCAAAGTTCTCCGGCCCGTCAGGCGTCCCCTATGAAGTGATTATCGACCTGAGCCATCCTTACGATCTTTTGGGCATTACTCTGTCACCGGGGGAGACCAATCCCTTGCTCAGCGAAGGGCCGCCTGCGGGTTACCAGATATGGATCAGCGCGGACGGCAAGGACTGGGGTGCGCCGGTGGCTGAGGGCGAGTTTTCCAACATCGCCAATAACCGCGCCCTTCAGACTGTCCGGTTCAAGGCTCCGGCTAAAGGGCGCTTTGTCCGGCTGGTGCTGCCTCATCCCGTCGCGGGCAGCCAGAAAGTCGCTTTCAAAGACTTTGGTATCGTCACGCGTTAACCTCAGTGGGATTTCATTATGTCTCAGCCGATCAGGAAAGTGGTCATTGCCGGGGGCGGCACCGCCGGATGGATGACGGCGGCGTGGTTTGCCAAAACGCTTAAAGGCGATGTCGAAGAGATCGTTCTGGTCGAAAGCGACGAGATCGCAACGGTGGGGGTCGGTGAGGCGACAACGCCTTATATTCAGGTTTATAATCAGGTGCTCGGCATCGATGAGGCCGCCTTCCTGAAATTCACCGGCGGCACCTGTAAGCTGGGCATCGAGTTTGAAGGCTGGGGGCGAGAAGACAACCGCTATTTCCATCCGTTTGGGGCCTTTGGACGCGATTTTGGCGCCTTGCCGTTTCATTCGGCGTGGTTGCGTCATGCGCTGGAGACCCCTTCGGATAGTCTTGAGGGCTATAATCTTCAGGCGGTGGCCGCACGAGCAGGCAAATTCATGCCGCCGTCTGGAGCCAATTCACCGCTGGCCGAAATCACCTATGCCTACCATTTCGATGCCACCCTCTATGCCCGTTTTCTGCGCCAGATGTCGGAAGCGGGTGGGGTGAGGCGGGTCGAAGGCAAAATTGAGACGGTGTTGACCGACGATCGCGGTTTCATCACCGGCCTTAAGCTGAACGGCGATCGTCAGATTGATGGCGATCTGTTTATCGATTGCACGGGCTTTCGGTCACTATTGCTGGGCGAAGCGCTGGGCGTTGGTTTTGAGGACTGGAGCCACTGGCTGCCCTGCGACCGCGCCTATGCGGTGCCCACGGCGACAACGGCGCCGCCACCACCTTTTACCCGCTCCATAGCGCACAGTGCCGGGTGGCAATGGCGTATTCCGCTTCAGCATCGTAACGGCAACGGCATTGTCTTTTCAAGTGCGTTCATGGATGAGTCCGAGGCCGTATCGCATCTGATGTCCAGCCTGAGTGAGCCGGCGCTGTCTGAACCGAGGCGCATTGCGTTTACCACCGGCCGCCGCAAAAAGTTCTGGCACAACAATTGTGTGGCTATCGGGTTGGCGTCAGGGTTTCTTGAGCCCTTGGAATCGACATCAATCATGTTGATCCAGAACGGCATTGCCCGCCTGCAGTACCTGTTTCCGGATCGGGCGTTTGAGGCTGCTGACATCGACGCCTATAATGCCGACATGACACGCGAATACGAAGAGGTGCGCGATTTCCTGATCCTGCACTATCATGCTGGCACACGCCAGGACAGTGACTTCTGGCGCTACTGTCAGAGTATGAAAATACCGGAGACCCTGTCGGCCAGATTAGCCTTGTTTGAGAGCCGGGGCCGTATTCCGCCTGAGCGCGGTGAGCAGTTTCGCACCGGCAACTGGCTGGCAGTCATGTGGGGGCAGGGCTTGCGCCCCCGTCAGGCCGATCCCTTATCGTTGAGTATTCCTCATGCCGACCTTGGCCGTGCCTTATCCGATATGCGTCAGGTGATTGCGGCCTGTGGTGACCGGATGCCCGCGCACGGCGCCTTCATACACCACTATTGCCGCAGCGATACCGGCATGGCCCCGCAGGCTGCCCTGCATGACAAGACTCAAAGGAAGCCCTGAATGACCGGAAAGGTAATCTTACGCCTGATATCGGCGGTTTTACTGACGCTGATTGTGGCCGTGACACCGGTGCTGGCGCAAACGGGGCCGGCGGCAAAACCGATGTACCGCGATCCGGTTCATGACGGTGCGGCGGATCCGGCCATCGTGTTTGATGAGGGCGCGAAGCTGTGGCGGATGTTTTATACC
Organism: Asticcacaulis machinosus; assembly: GCF_028550435.1. Classification (GTDB taxonomy): domain Bacteria; phylum Pseudomonadota; class Alphaproteobacteria; order Caulobacterales; family Caulobacteraceae; genus Asticcacaulis; species Asticcacaulis machinosus. Next base: position 381,747 of record NZ_JAQQKV010000003.1, read on the forward strand.
AATCGTCGCGCTGATGTGAAATATCCATCGATTGAAGATGTGTCGTGGGTGCACGGCACGCATATCGGCGTGGCGACTTCAAAAGACGGGCTGCACTGGAGCTATGATGGCATTGCCAACATCCCCGAACATTGCACCGGCCCAACCCTGTGGGCACCGGATATCATATTCACCAGGGGCGAATACCATATGTATCTGACCGTGGTGAACGGGGTCTTCAAGGCGTGGGGAGACCCTGCCGCAAAACCCAGGATCGTTCATCTGACCAGTCGCGATCTGAAATCATGGGCGTGCCAGGGGGAGCCGGATCTGGGATCAAGCACCGTTATCGATGTCTCAACCCTAGAGATGTCACCGGGTACGTATCGCATGTGGTACAAAGACATGAAGGAAGGTCGGATTTATTCAGCGAAATCTGACGATCTAAAGAGCTGGGTGCGCGACGATAAGCCCGCGTTTGCCGGGCGCGGCGAAGGGCCAAAGGTGATCCGGCTGGACGGTATCTACTGGATGCTTATCGATTCATGGAAAGGCCTGAGCATCCAGCGCTCCGAGGATGGGGTGAACTGGGAATGGCAGCCGGATCGTATTCTGGAAATGCCGGGTATATATCCGACTGACAGGGAAAAAGGACAGCATGCTGATGTCGTCGTCAGCCGCGAAGCGGACGGGACCGAACGCGCTCTGATCTATTATTTCGTCCATCAGGGGCAGGAGGATGCTGCCAAAACCGATCCCTACTGGCAGCACCGCACCGTTTTGCAGGTAGCCGAACTTCGTGTTGTAAACGAACACATGTCGGTTGATCGCAATGCGGCCGTTACTCAGGGGCTGGCAAGCGGTCGATAGAGTAATCGAAGTGGCCTTTAGGGGGAAAGGGACGGTACTTTAGGTACCGTCCTGTCAGGTGACTTAAATCTGGTTATCCCAGGCCGCTAATTGATGTGTTTTCAGCATGTCCTCGATGGCTTTGGGCATGACATTGCGGAACTTTCCGGTGTCAGCCGGAACCACGTCAATCATGGTGTCGATCATTTCCTGTGCGTCCATCTTGCCTTCAGGTGTAGCGAAAAAGTCGTCAAAGCCCTTACGCAAATCGGCACGCTTAGTGAAGTGTACCTTGTCGTCCAGCCAGCGGAAGGGATTGTCGGCCATGGTCTCGTTATAGCCGGTGTAGTAGGCGCCCGGATTGATGGTCTGAATTTTGATGTCATAACCTGCCAGTTCCTGTTGCAGGGCTTCGGCGATCGATTCCAGCGCATGTTTGGTCGAGACATAGGTGCCCCAGTTGGCCGGGGTAAATAGCCCGCCCATTGATGAGGTAAAGACCACCTTCTTACCGGCATTACGGCCTTCAGTGATCCACTTACGTACCACTTGTTGGGTCAGTTCCAGCGGCAGGAAGACATTGACCTCGTAGTTCTTGCGCACCAGATCAAGCGGGATTTCCCACACCGGCCCGGCTTCGCCCATGCCGGCATTGTTCCACAGGATGTCAAAGTCGAGCCCGACCGCCTGTTTGATATCGTAAGGATCGGTCAGGTCGAGGCGGTGGACCGTAATCTTGTCGCTGAGGCCGAGGCGCTCAACCTCTTCACGCAAGGCCGTGACCTGAGACGCTACATGGACGGTGGCGATGATGGTGTGGCCATTGCGGGCCATGCCAATGGCTGCGCCCTTGCCGAAGCCGCCCGCGGCACCAGTGATGAGAATGGTTTTCGAGTGAGTAGACATAACAAAGTTCCTTTCAGATGAAGATCAATGTGTTGGAGCGGGAACGCGACTAAAGGGTTTGGGTGGCGGCTTTAGCGATCTCACGGTCCTGAGAGGGCGCGCCGCCCGATACGCCAACGGCACCCAGAAACGTGCCATCGGCCGCGGTGAGCGGCAGACCGCCGGGGAAGGCCATCAGGCCACCGTTTGACAGTTCAAGTGTCGGGGCGGGGGCGGCGGGTTTGCAGTAGTCCCAGACGCTTTCGCTGGGGATCCGGAAGAGGGCGGCGGTTCGGGCCTTGCCCAGAGCGACGTCGATGGCACCGAGAACCGCGCCGTCCATGCGGGCAAAGGCGGTAAGGTGCACGCCGGCATCAACTATGGCGATGTTTACGGGGACGCCGATGGCAACGGCGTGGGCTTCGGCGGCGGCAAGGGCGCGCTGGGACTGTTCGAGGGTGAGCATGGGAAAGTTCCTTATTCGGCGGCGGCGTGGGCTTCGGGGGCGAAGTCGGTCGATTGTGACAGCCCGCGCCATTGGCGGGTTTCGCGTTCGACCTGAGCATGTTTGTCAGCGATGCGTTGCAGGGCATCGCTACCGAGCGGCAGTCGCAGGGGCGGGGTGTCGGTCGAGGCCAGTTCGAGGATGGCGGCGGCCAGCTTATCCGGATTCCCCGGCTGGGCGTGGTTGAGGTCGGCGGCCAGATGGCGCATCTGGCCCACCGTGTCGGCGTAATCGGCGATCTCACGGGCGACCTTCAGCGATGTATCATCAAGGAAGTCGGTGCGGAAGAAGCCGGGTTCAACGACCGTGGCATGGATGCCCAGAGGCGCTAACTCCATCGACATCGCTTCGGTCAGGCCTTCGACGGCGAACTTGGTCGAGCCATAGACGCCCCAGCCGTAATAGGCCATGTAACCGCCCAGTGAGGACAGGTTGATGATATGGCCGGAACGCTGCCGGCGCATCTGTGGCAGCACGGCACGGGTGACGTTGAGCAGTCCGAAGACGTTGGTGGCATAGAGGCGTTCGACCTCCGCCGCTGTCGCTTCTTCAACCGCCGACAGCAAACCGTAGCCGGCATTGTTGACGAGGACATCAATGCGACCGAAGTGCTTGACGGCCGCCGCCACGGCGACTTGCGCCTGAGCTTCGGAGGTGACATCGAGCGGCAGGGCCAAAAGATTAGGGTGATGCCCAAGTGCGGTTTCGATGGCCTCAACCTTGCGGCCGGTGGCAACCACCTGATCGCCTGCGTCAAGCGCGCTCTGGGCAATGCGCACACCAAAGCCGCGAGTGGCGCCGGTGATGAACCAGACTTTACGAATTGTTTTCATTGGGTTTCCTTTCGATCGAGCCGCTTCCCTGCGGCCATGATTGAAAGGTACGCCCAGTTATCTCCTGAATTAATCCCTTGATTTTTCCATATAGTACTGAAATAAATTCAGCAATGAGCCGTCTTGATCCCAACGATCTATCGACCTTTATCGCTATTGCGCGCCAGAAAAGTTTTCGTAAAGCATCGGAAGAACTGGGTGTAACGGCATCGGCGCTGAGCCATGCCATGCGCACGTTAGAAGAGCGGTTGGGCGTGCGTCTGCTTAACCGGACCACGCGCAGTGTGGCCCTGACGGAGGCCGGACAAAGGCTGTACGATCGTGTGACGCCGGCGTTTCGTGATATCGACGATGCGATCGAGGATCTCAACCGTTTTCGGGATCGGCCAGCGGGTTCAATCCGCATTAACGCGGCCCGGCTGGCGTGTCATCTTGTGTTGTTACCTTTGCTTTCGGGCTTTACCCGAAGCTATCCGGATGTGTCCGTGGAGGTGGTTTCCGATAATGCGTTGAGCGATATTGTGGGTAAGGGCTTTGACGCCGGCGTGCGTTTCGGCGAAGCATTGGCGGCGGACATGATCGCCATCCCGCTGGGGCCGCGTAAGCGCTTTTCCGTTGTGGCGTCGCCTGAGTTTCTTACCAGGCATGGCGTGCCCAAAACACCTCATGATCTGCGGCATTTTCCATGTATACGCTACCGTTTCGATAGCGGGGCTCTGTATCGCTGGGAATTTGAACGCGGGCCGGAAGCGCCGGAGGTTGAGGTCGCAGGCCCTGTTACCGTCAATGACCTCGATCTGATGGTCAGGCCCGCGCTTGACGGCCTTGGGCTGGCCTACGTGTTTGAGGAGCAGGTGGCCGCCTATATTCAATCAGGGCAACTGGTGGAGGTTCTGTCAGACTGGTGCCCTTACTATCCGGGTTTCTTCCTCTATTATCCCAGTCGTCGACAAATGCCCGCGGCGCTGAGAGCCTTTGTCGACCATGTAAGAGCGCAACGGTTTTGAGGGGTTGTTGGCGCACTATTTATAGAAGCGCCTAAATAAAATTCGTGCGTGATGGCGACGGAATATGATTGTAATTGCGTTATTGGTCTGACCAATGTAATGGTATTGGTCAATTAAGATCAACAGGAAACGCTGACCCATGCCCTATATCCGCGCGCGTACCTTTGTGGCCGTTCTGATTTTGAATGCCGGACTGGCCGTAACCTTACCGGCGCAAGCGCACCGCGCCTCGGCCTTCGTATCTTCTCCGCGCGAAAGCTACAGCTTCGATCACGGCTGGAAAATGACGACCGGCGATGATGCGAAAGCCTCCGAGATGGGCTTTGACGATAAGGGCTGGCAGGATGCGGTTCTGCCCAATGCCTTTAATGAGGAAGAGGCCTTTGCGTCGGACATTCACCTGCAAAAGACCGGCATTACCTGGTATCGCAAGCATTTCAAGCTGCCGGCCGGTGCAAAACCTGAGCATGTTTTTGTGGAATTTGAAGGCGTGCGTCATATCGCTGACGTCTGGGTTAATGGCGAAAAGATCGGTTATAACGAAAACGGCGTCATGGCGTTCGGGTTCGATATCGCTAAGGCCCTGAAAGCAGGCAACAATGTCATCGCCGTGCGCGTTGATAACGACTGGGCGGCCCGCGAACGCACCACCAAAACCCGCTATCAGTGGGCGGACAAGAATTTTTATGCCAACTATGGCGGTATCAATAAGTCGGTAGGACTTCACCTGACCGGCGGCGTCTACCAGACCTTGCCGTTATGGTCATCGCTGGAAACGACCGGCGTCTATATCTACGGCAAGGACTATGACATCGCGGGAAAGGCCGCGACCGTCCATGCTGAATCCGAGGTTCGCAATACGACATCTGCGCCGCGTACCCTGACCTACGGCGTGGAAATCCGTGACCTGGACGGCAAGGTGGTGGCGAAGTACGCCGGGCAGCCAGTCACCGTCGCTCCCGGCCAGACCGCGACCCTCAGCGCCGAACAACGGGTGGGTGATCTCAATTTCTGGTCATGGGGCTACGGCTATCTCTATACGGTGACCACAACCTTGAGCGAAAACGGCAAAGTCATTGATGCCGTCGATACCCGCACCGGGTTTCGCTCGACTTCATTTGACAATGGTAGAGTAACCTTGAACGGTCGCGTCCTTATGATGAAGGGCTATGCCCAGCGCTCCACCAACGAATGGCCGGGCGTGGGCATTTCCGTACCCCCGTGGATATCGGACTTTGGCAATAATCTGATGCTGGAAGGCAATGGCAATCTGGTGCGCTGGATGCACGTCACGCCGGCAAAGCAGGATGTGGAATCGTCGGATCGTCTGGGTCTGATGCAGGCCATGCCGGCCGGCGACTCAGAGGGCGATCCCCAGGACCGGCGCTTTGATCTGCGGGTTGATCTGATGCGCGATGCGATCATCTATAACCGCAATAATCCGTCCATCATTATGTACGAAAGCGGCAATAAGGGCATCACCGAAGCCCACATGGCGCAGATGAAGGCCGTGCGCGATCTTTATGATCCTCATGGCGGGCGTGCCATTGGGTCGCGTGAAATGATGGGCTCACAGATCGCCGAATATGGCGGTGAGATGCTCTATATCAACAAGTCGAAATCGAAGCCCCTGTGGGCGACCGAATATTCCCGTGACGAAGCGGCCCGCGCCTATCAGGACGACTTTACCCCGCCATTCCATAAGGACAGCCCCGCCTATAACCGTAATGTGGAATCGATCGCGGTAGAAAACGTCAAGCGCTGGTGGGACTTTTACCGCTACCGTCCGGGCACCGGCGACCGCGTCAGTGCAGGCGGCGTGAACATCGGCTTTACCGACTCAAATTCGCATTTCCGTGGCGACAACAACTACCGTCGCTCCGGCGAAGTGGACGCCATGCGCCTGCCCAAGGACAGCCTGTGGGTGCATAAGGTGATGTGGGATGGTTGGGTCAATTCCGAAGGCTATCACACCCATATCATTGGTCATTGGAATTACACAGCGGGTGTGACCAAAGACATCTTTGTGGCCTCTAACGGCGACCGTGTCGAATTGTTCATAAACGGCAAATCCGTGGGGCAGGGCGAGAAATCCGATGGTTTCCTGTTCACCTTCAAAAATGTGGCCTATGCGCCGGGGGAACTAAAGGCGGTGGCGGCCTATGGCGACGGTAAAACGTCTGAGGATGTGCGCAAAACCACAGGCGCGCCGGTCGCGGTGAAACTGACGCCGGTTTATGGGCCGCGCGGCTTTGTCGCCGATGGCATGGACGCCATGCTGGTCGATGTCGAAGTGGTCGATAAAGACGGCAACCGTGTGCCGACCGCGTTCAATGCCATCAATTTCAAGCTGGACGGGGCTGCGATCTGGAAAGGCGGCCTCGCGCAGGAAGAGGTCGGGCCGAACGGTGCGGGTGACAAGAAAAAATCGACCAACTATGTCCTGTCTCAGGTTCTGCCGGTCGAAGGCGGCATCAACCGCGTTCTGATCCGATCCACCACCAAGGCAGGGAAGGTGACCCTGACCGCCTCAGCCGATGGCCTGAAAGGGGCGACGGTTTCAACCCGTACCAAGGCTATCGCCGTCAAAGATGGTCTGTCGAAAGTGTTTGCCGAAGACTATCAGCCGGTCAACCTTACGCGCGGACCGACACCTGCGACGCCTTCTTATACCGACGCCCGGCGCGGGGTGACGGTGGCGTCGATCACCGCAGGCTCCAACGCGGCTGATGCGGCCAAATCGCGTGACGATAACGAAGCTTCGGTCTGGAATTCCGATGGCACCGCAACAGGTGCGTGGATCGAATACGATTTGGGTACGCCGCAGGCCGTTGATATGGTCTCACTGCGCATGACCGGTTGGCGGGTGCGCAGCTATCCGCTGCATATCACCCTTGATGGTCAGACGGTCTATCGCGGTACGCCGGAAAAGAACCTCGGCTATGCCGATCTGAACTGGCCGGTGAAAACGGGGCAAAAACTCAAGATCGAGCTGATATCTCCGACCGAAGACCGTGACGGTTTCGGGAACATCATCGAAGTGACCACCGACCGTCAGGGGGCCTCTACCGGGGCAGAAAAAGTCAAAACCGGCAATATCCTGAGTATTGTCGAGGCGGACATTCTCGGCCCGGTGAAGTAGACTGTGGCTAAACCATCGGGGCGCCCCAATGTTAAAATTCCAATATATGGTCTGTCAGATCGCTATAGGGTTGTCTCTGTCGACCATCGCGCTTACCGAGGCGAAAACGCTCCCGCCTGCGGACATGGATATCTATCTACTGATGGGGCAATCCAATATGTCAGGGCGCGGCGATCTGGCTGAGCTGCCTGAGTCGTTGCGGGCTTCGGATATTGTGTGGCTTTACGGTAATGACGGAGTCTGGCGACCCGCTCAGGAACCGCTGGATGATCCCACAAACGAAGTTGATGCGGTATCCTCAGATGCCGGTAAGGCCGGTGTCGGCCCCGGTCTCTCCTTTGGTCAGGCAATGGCGGGAGGCTCACGCCCGATTGCTCTGGTGCCCTGTGCCAAAGGCGGCTCGTCCCTGTCGCAGTGGACGCCCGATACGTCACGGACACGCCTTTACGGATCGTGTCTGGCAAGAGCCCGTGAAGCTTCGGCTAAGGGCCGGATCGCCGGTGTTTTGTGGTATCAGGGCGAAACTGATGCCGGGCAGATGGCGACCGCGCAGGTTTGGGGCGAGAGGATGACAACCCTTATTGCCCGTATGCGTCAGGATATCGGTAATGCCTGCTTGCCCTGGGTGATCGTCGGGTTATCTGATCGGCCGGATCCCCTGCGCTGGCCCAAGCCTACGGATGGGTGGGCGCAGGTTCAGGCCGCACAGATTGAGGTGGCGTCATCAATTGCCAATGTGGGCTTCGTATCCGCTGCCGGTTTGCCCAAAAATGCGGATGGCATTCATTTATCAACTGCCGCGCAGTTACAACTGGGGCCGAAACTGGCTGCGGCGATGAAGCTGTTGAGGCGTCAGTCGTGTTGATTGACATTACGTGCCAGTTACGCGGGTAAGGGCATTTTTCACAAAGGGTTTCCGCATGTGGTATGCGCTGCACCCACAAAAGTGGTTGCCGCCACAAACGCGCTATGTGAGGTGCCCCTAGAATTGTAGACACCTTGCGTCTTCAAAATGCGTTGTCTGTCTTCGAAGTCAATGGGCGACAACATGCCATTGTTTGTGTGCTTGCGTTTGGGGTTATAGAACATC
>NZ_JAQQKV010000004.1 GCF_028550435.1 Asticcacaulis machinosus
CTGCGCCACCGCGTCCTGTTTGAACGCGTCCGAAAACCTATTCCCCGTCTTCATCTGTAGCTCTCCTTGCTTCCGTTTTGTAACAAGCAAAGCGTCTACAATTCTAGGGGCACCTCAAACGGGCCTATCTTGCTTCAAGGGAAGATGCGATTAAGCCAAAGCGGGCCTCTCACTGATGGACCGCGTTAACGTCGCGCCCAACATTTAGAGGTGTCAGAGGTTAGGTTCAGGACTCGTTGATCACAGCGGGCTTGAGCGTCCGGAAAGGGCGCAAACCGTCAGGATATTGTTCAGGCTGTACATAAGGTGTGCGTGAGGCGATCACATAGCCCCAGTCCCCAAATGCAGGCACAAGCGCATGGTAGGGCGTATTGATGAAACCTGAGGCGTTAAGTGTATTGGCAATACACCAAAATGACTTCGGGGCTAAAGGGGAGGTCGACTGAATGGCGGACAGAGAATTATCGCTCATGGCCTCCCTATATGTGAGGGATACAACATTGTGCACCCCTCACATATAGGGAGGTATCCGAAGGCAGGCCATAGCCGGAGATGACGGATTACGGCTTTAAGCCATATTCAGCAAAGTCCTGATCAATCAGGTGGCTTATTTTACGGGCGGCTATGAGGTCGGTATCGGCTCCGGCCTTATCGCCTTTTTGCAGTTTGGCCAGCCCCCGACCATAGAGCGATTCCGCAAGTTCCGGTTCAAGCTTCAGGGCTTCGTCGTAATCTGCGATGGCGTCATCAAGCTGACCCAGCCGCAGTTTTGTAAACCCGCGGCTGTCAAGGATGCCCACTGAGTTCGGCAGCAACTCCAGTCCGGTGTTACAGTCTTTCAGGGCGGTTTCCAGTTCGATATTATGGGTGGCCCGGCTCCAGCAGCTCAGATTGAAGGCCCATCCCAGCTTCGGATTATCACGCTTGAGGCGCTCCAGTTCGGCCAGCCCCTGTTCCTTGCGGCCTGTGGTGAGATAAAGATCTGCCAGCATGTCACGCGAATTAATGTCCTTCGGTGACAGGGTCAGGGCCTGCTCCAGAAGTGGCAAGGCCTTATCGTAAGCCTTATTGTCCATATAAAGCTCGGCCTTGGTAAGTAACGGCCAGCTTTCGCCAGGCTCAAGAGCGATTGCCGCATCGGCATCTTCAAGGGCCTTGGTCAGATCGGTTTTCGGCCGGGCCATGGCGCGGCCTGAATAGCTGTCCGGCGTCGGTTTGAGGGCGATTGCGGCATCGTAAGCGGCCACGGCTTCGATTTTTGACGCATCACAGGCCTTGGCGTCAAGATATTGGCAGTCGGCTAGAAAATTCGCCAGCTTGGTTTGCAGGTCGGTATCATCCGGATTGGCGGCGATCGCGTCCTGAATGACGGTCTTGGCCTCATCACGGTTCTGTGCCGCCAGAGCGATGGAGACGCGCAGATCAACCACATCAGACGGCTCCCCGCCCAGATCGGCCAGGGTGTCGGCATCCTGCCGCGCCTTATCCAGATCGCGTTGGGCAAGATAGGCCCGCGCCCGGTTTTCGAGCGCATATAGATCATTAGGATAGATGGTCAGCGCCTGAGTAAAGGCCTCTACGGCCTTATCGCGGTTATTGAGTTCCTGCTGGATCAGGCCGATGCCATTATAGATGTTCCACTGTTTCGGGTCCGTTTTAAGGGCCATTTCCAGATCGGTCATGGCAGCGGTAAGGTTGCCGCGCATCATGAATATGGAGGCCCGTCCCTGTAAGGCGGCAACATGGTTCGGGTCCAGACGCAGCGCCTTGTTCAGCAGGCGCAGGGCTTCGTCGGTCTTGTCCTGCTGGATATGGATATTGGCCTGTTCAATCAGGTCATCAATGGCGTCTGCATCCTTGCCGCCTGACACAGCAACGGTTGGCTTCGCGGATGTGGATTTGCGGTAGCTTTTGGGCGCGATCAGCCAGACATCCTTGTTCCACAGCTCCATCAGCAACGGGGCTGCACTTTGCGCGTCCTTATATGAAATTTCCGGCACAAGGGCGCGCTTTGACGCCTCAAGTGTCAGAACCCCGTCCTTGAGTGAGACCAGACGCTTAAATTCCGAGCCACCCAGTGTCTTGTCGACCGGGGCGCCTTCGACCGTGAACCCTTTGCCGCCTTTGGGCAGGATGATTTCCTGACGGGTGCGGTAATAGTAGGGGAAGTTAATAAAATAGGGCGCCAGCTTATGCGGGCCTTTTTCGCGTTCAACGCCGTAGGCCCAGCCGACGCTCATGATGTCGGTTTCATAGCGCCATGACTGGCCATCCTTGCTTTCGTCCCATGTCATGGCGGCTGTGCCGTCCATGGTGACCTTGGCCTCTCCCGTGGTTGGGTCGAAGGTGGCGGAAACCTTGCGCGGCTCTATCCAGTCATATTGCTCAGACCAGTAGGCTTTCAGGGCGTTATCGCGTTCGCCGGTCGGCACCGCCTTAAAGGCGGCGTCAAACTGAACCGCTAAGTCACCACGAAGGATTTTTTCAATGCGGGCGCGGGCCGGCACATCAAGACCAGAGGACGTATCAAAGCGGATAAACAAATCCTCAGTGGGCTGCTCAGGCGGCAGCATGGGTACGGCTTCCAGTCCGGTCCCTGCGGTGGTCATTGGCAAGGCCCACCGGACATAAGGTGGTTTCAGGCTGTTCAGGTCACGATCACCCAGACGGGTCCCGTCCATCCAGTATACTTTTCCATCGATTTCAGTGCGGACGATGACGTGATCGAACATTTCAATACTGGGCAGGCGTTCATCCAGCCCGTCGCCGCCACCGGAATTAACCGCCGCCGCTTCGGCCTTGATGCCGAGTTCACGAAGAATGGCCAGAAGCAGCGCGGTCTTGCCTTTGCAATCACCAAAGCGGCGTTGCCAGGTCGCATCGGCATCTGCCGGCACATAGCCACCCAGGTTCATGCCCAGAAAGACATACCGGACCTGATTTTGCACCAGATTCAGGGCCATGGCGGCCTGCACCTTAGGGTCATTGCTGGCCGCGCGGATTTTGGCGATTTCCTTGTGGACGGCGCTGTCTGCGGGCAAGGTTGCGGCTTGTGTGTACAGCGGGGCCAGCAGCGATGAAATCTCGTTCCACGTCTTAAACTGCGAAAACTCGACATAGCCCTTAAGGTTGAAACGGACCGGCGCACTGTCCTGAGTTTCGGCCTTAATGATCTTGCTGCGTTCGAGGAAATAGGTTTCGCTGGCGCCGTTCTTTACAATTTTGCCTTTGAGGTCGTCACTTTGGCGCCATTGAACCGGGGCGGATGCGTCCCAGGTCGCACGAACGCTCTGGCGTGCAGATGGCACCATGGACAAATTGGTCAGGATAGAGGCGGCGCGCCCGGCAAATACCGGATCGCGTCGTTTAATCGAGGTGCCGACCACAACAATGTCACCGACTTGCAGGCCCTCCGGCTGAAGGACGCCGGTCAGATAGCCGTCAAGCATGGCCTTGTCGAGGTTCTGTTCACGGCGCAGGGTCGTGAAGGTTTGCCCCTTGGCAAGGACATCTATAACCTGAGGCCCGCGCAGGATATGAACCTTGTTGATCGTGGCGACTTCGGTTGCCGGGTTCCAGGAGATATGAGACTGTGCGAACTGCAATCCGACGGTGGTTTGGATACGGACAGCAAACTCAGTGTAATAGGTCGCGCTGCCATCAGCATCAAACTTCAGTTGTATGCTTTGCAGCAGAATTTGCGCCGGGGCATCGGCATAGGCCGCATCAGGTTTGGCAACCTCTTCCGGCTGGACCCAGGCTTCGGCCGGGGCATAATGGAGCTTTTCATCGGCCTGTGCCTGTGCGGCAACAAAGGCTGATATCACGGCAGTCATTGCGGGGGCTAAAACAAACTCGCTGATTCTAGGATATCTGATCATATTCCCCCCAAAGGTAGCTTAGCACACCTAGTTCAACTAGGTATAACAATGGTGTGCATACACCTATAGCGCTATTAAATTCTTAAATTCTCTCGAGGGGTATGATTTTCCTCTGTACAGAACGGCACCGTCTTTTAAGCACGCCGCACAGTTTCGAAAGGCGCAGGTGCCGCGCCATAACTTCCATTTTGGGAACTCAAACTCTAACTGTAACGGGAATGCCCCCTACTTCCGCATTGGGCGCGAAGTCGTCAGAGCTGTAGCTGGAAACGATTTTAAGCCAGCCAGACTTTGAAGTGGCGATCATAGCCTTAACGACCGGGCAATAAGTGTCGTACAAGAAAAGCAGGAGTGGGAAATGGTGACCGCAACACGCCGGGACGTATTTACGTCCACGGCCGCTGCGGGTGTCTGGTGGCTGGCGAGACCTGATCGCCGCCTTCATGCAGCATCTGACTGAGCGCTACGGCAAGGCGGAGCTGCGCACCTGATATTTCGAGGTGTGGAACGAGCCCAATCACAAATCCTTTTTCGAGCGCGGGGATCAGAAGGCCTATCTCGACCTCTACAAGGTGACGTCACAGGTCGTACGCAGCTTCGATGACGGTTGTCGCATTGGGGGGCCGGCCACGGCTGGGAGCGCCGCACCTAACAATAGCCCGGCAAATTCATCGCCCGGAACCTTGACTGTACCTTCTGTTGATGCAGAAGAATAAGCATTATTAGAAATAACTAAACGGCGGTGGATTTTTGCAGTGAGAGGCGGATCTGTTTTTCCAGTTCGGTCAGGATGAAAACGCCTGCCCCTACGCCAACGACTATAACACCATCTATAAACGAGATCGGTTCTGTGCCGAAAATGGGTTGCAGAAACGGTACATAGGTAATTGCAAACTGTGCGATGGTGACAATTACGATAACGGTCCAGATCACTTTGGTGCCCTTGATGGCTTTCCAGGTCAAAGATGTCGAGTGAAGGTTGCGGATAAAGAACAGGTTGAAAATTTCCATGACCACCAGTGCGTTCATGGCCAGGGTCTGAGCCATAGCGAGATTGTAACCGCGGTTATGGGCATAGGCGGTCATGCCAAATATACCGGCACCAAACAGGATCGCAATGACAAGGGTTTGCCATACAAGACGCCCGTCCATAATCGCTTCGCCGCGCGGGCGGGGCGGGCGTTTCATGGTCTGATCCTCAGTCGGCTCAAATGCCAGTGCCAGCCCGAGCGTTATGCCGGTAATCAGGTTAATCCACAGGATCTGTATCGCTGAAATTGGCAGGGCCATACCCAGCATAAGCGCAAGCACCACGCATACAGCTTCGCCGGCATTGGTGGGCAGAGTCCACATGATAACCTTGCGGATATTGTCATAGACTGTACGGCCTTCGCGCACGGCGGCGGCAATGGTGGCAAAGTTGTCATCGGCCAGTACCAGCTTGGCGGCTTCCTTGGCCGCCTCGCTGCCCTTTTGACCCATAGCGATACCGGCGTCTGCGCGCTTCAGGGCGGGCGCATCATTCACACCGTCACCGGTCATAGCCACCATCAGGCCGCGCGATTGCAGTGCCATGACCAGTTTGAGTTTATGTTCGGGACTAGTGCGGGCGAAAATATCGCAATCTTCAGCGGCGGCCGCAAACGCAGCTTCATCCAGTCGGTCAAGATCGTTGCCTGTCAGTACGCGGGTTGTGTTTTTCAGACCGATGTCCCGTCCGATGGCGGCAGCCGTCAGAGCGTGATCGCCGGTAATCATCTTGACCCGGATGCCGGCCTCATAACATTCCGCCACGGCGGCGATGGCTTCCGGACGGGGCGGATCGATCATGCCGGTCAGGCCGATAAGTACCAGTTCGTCTTTCAGATCACTATGGGTCAGCACCGTATAATCAAGGGGTACAATCCGCATGGCAAAGGCCAGAACCCGTTGGCCGTTCGCCGCCATTTCAGCGCTCATGCGTTCCCAGTAGTCCCGTTGCAAGGACTGTGTGCGGTCATTGCCAGCCTCAAGCGCGCACATATCCAGCAGTTGCTCCGGGGCGCCCTTGACGAAAATTGCGGCATGGCCATCGTGGTCGTGATTAAGGGTCGCCATAAACCGGTGGCGGGAATCGAAGGGTATAGCATCGGTGCGGCGCCATATCTGCCGGGACTCGGTTATATTAATCCCGGCCTTGCCCGATAGGGCCAGCAGGGCCCCTTCCATGGGATCGCCCTCAACAGTCCATTGGCCGCCGGTTTCATTGAGGTCAGCATCGCTGCACAGGGCCGCAGCCAGAGCCAGTTGACTGATAGTTTTGTGGGCGTCACCTGTGGCATCAATATCCTTGGCATCAATCTGGCCATATGGGGCATAGCCTTCGCCGCTGACGGCAGATAGGCCCTGCGATGTCAGGACTGAGGTTACGACCATTTCATTGCGGGTCAGGGTGCCGGTCTTGTCCGTACAGATTACGGAAACCGAACCGATGGTCTCAATAGCCGGCAGTTGACGGACTATGGCGTTTCGCCGCGCCATAGCCTGTACGCCGACGGCCAGGGTGATAGTCATGACGGCGGGCAGTCCTTCGGGAATGGCGCTGACCGCCAGACTGACCACGATCATGAACAGATGTTCGAACTCATAGTTCATCACAAAGTAACCGTAGGCCATAAGCAGGACGGCACAGGCCAGCACCAGCAGGGTCAGCCATTTGGAAAATTGCGCCATCTGTTCAACCAGAGGCGTCGTCAGGTGGGTGACATTGGATAACATGCCGCTGATACGGCCGATTTCGGTGTGGCTGCCTGTTTCGACCACAAGCCCCTGACCCTGCCCGGCGGTTATGATAGTGCCGGAGAACAGCATGCCGCGGCGGTCTCCCAGAGGGGCATCTGCGGCTACAGGTTGTATGGTTTTCTCAACCGGCACCGATTCTCCGGTGAGCACGGCTTCCTGTGCCGACAGGCTGTGGCTGACGATCAGACGCAGATCGGCCGGCACCTTGTCGCCAGCTTCAAGCAGAACAATATCACCGGGCACCAGAGCCTCGCCATCAACGGTGATCCTGTGTCCATCGCGTATAATGGCGGCCTTTGGGGCCAGCATGGTGCGGATCGCGCTCATGGCCTGGGCGGCACGGCCCTCCTGAATGAAGCCGATAATGGCATTGGCCAGAACAACCGCCAGAATGACGACCGTATCCAGCCAGTGATCGAGCAGGGCCGTGATCGCAGCCGCCACCAGCAGCACATAGATCAGGACATTGTGGAAATGCGCCAGAAACCGTAGCCATAAGGGCGTCGGTTTGGCTTCGGGCAATTTGTTGGGCCCGTAACGGATAAGGCGTTCAGCCGCGTCTTCCGGCGATAGTCCCGTGCTGCGGCTATCCAGAGCGTGGATGCAGTCATCGGCGCTGAGGTTATGCCATGAGCGGTTTGGTGTTGCGTCGGTCATATGCCCCCCATATCCGGCATTTAAACCGAATTAATGTTGATAAAATATTCGCTTGCAATCAGGTAAAATAATCCGTTTAGTTGTAACATTCCCGCAATGACATACCAGTAATATTCCTGTGAGAGCCGGATATTTAGCGTGAGCAGGGTCTAATTGTGTGTAATCTGAAACCGTGTGGGTACCGGTATCCGGCGGCAGCATGCTCTGAGCCGGTTTTGAGGCAAAGCAATAGGCAAAATATGACCACATCCAATGAAATTCTTTTGGCCAGCGACTTCACGCCCCGATCGGATCTGCCACAAAAACAGGCGATGATGTTGGCGCAGGCAATGGGTGCGGCACTGGTGATTGCGCATGTTTTTGATAAACATACCGCAGTTGAAGCTGAGGCCGGTGAGGTTACCGACTTTCGACGATCCCTTCCTGAGAGCCTTAAGCATTGTGAGGTCATAACCGCACGCGGCCGTGCGCCGCATGAGCTGGCGCATCTGGCCGAGGCGCGCAGCAGCCGGCTGATTGTCACCGGTGTGGCGCGTCACAACAGTCTGGGCGATGAAATCCTGGGCACCATGGTGGACTATCTGGTTCGCAGGGCTCCGGTACCAGTACTGGTGGTCAAGCGCGATGAGCGTCTTTATCAGAACATAGTGGTGGCGACGGATTATTCACCGCCGTCCTTACAGGCGCTGCTTATGGCAGCGGAGATGTTCCCGCACGCTTCGTTTACGCTGGTTCATGCCTTTTCCATACCGTTTGAAAGCTGGATATCGTCGGACGAAGCTCTCGCTGAGTTTCGCAAGATGGCCGAAGATGACATGGAAAAGTTCATGTCCAGTGAGCTTATAACACAAGCGTTGAGATCGCGGCTTCGCACCGTCGTGGCTCATGGTGAATCCGGCTCTATCGTATCCTTGCAGGTGATCGTCAGTGACGCCGATCTTCTCGTTCTGGCCTCAAACGGACGCAGCGCGCTGTTTCATGCGGCTATCGGCAGTATATCGGCGGCCCTGCTGGAGCGGGCCAAATGTGATGTTCTGATGGTTCGCGCAGGTAAGCCCAAATGAGCGGCTTGATCTCAAACTATGATGCGATCCTCGAAAAGTGCCGTAATCTGGCGCCGGTAAAAACAGCGATCGTGCATCCGGTCAAATCCAATGTGATAGAGGCCGCGGCGGATGCTGTAAAGGAAGGTTTGATTGTACCGGTACTTATCGGGCCGAGGAAGCGTATTACGGCTGCTGCGGCAGAGGTGGGGGCCGATATATCCGGCTGGGAACTGATCGATGTGGAACACAGCCATGAGGCCGGAGGGAAAGCCGCAGGTTTAGCGGCGTCGGGCAAGGTCGATGCGATTATGAAAGGTGCGTTACATACAGATGAACTTCTGGGGGCCATCATCCGTTCTGATGCCGGATTGCGCACCGAACGGCGTATCAGCCATGCCTTTATGATGGAAATCGGCAGTTACCCCAAGCCCTTCATTATAACTGACGCGGCGATTAACATCGACCCGGATCTGACTGCCAAGGCCGACATTATCCAGAATGCCATTAATCTGTGGCAGGTGCTGTTCGATGGTGACGCCCGCCCAAAGGTGGCCATTCTGGCGGCCGTGGAAACGGTAAACCCTAAGATGCAGGCGACGCTTGACGCGGCAGCGCTGTGCAAGATGGCTGATCGGGGGCAGATCACGGGGGCTATTATTGACGGGCCTCTGGCCTTTGATAACGCCATAAATCTGGCGGCGGCTAAAGAAAAGGGTATTGTCTCACAGGTGGCCGGAGCGGCGGATATTCTGCTGGTGCCGGATATCGAGTCCGGCAATATGCTGGCCAAGCAACTGATCTTTCTGGGCGGGGCGGATGCCGCCGGTATTGTGCTGGGGGCACGGGTGCCGGTTATCCTGACTAGTCGCGCTGATGGTCTGAGGGCGCGGCTGTTGTCATGTGCGCTGGCTGTACTGCTGTCGCACGCACGCAAGGCCGGACGGCTTAAATGATTGAGGCCCTGCTGGTGCTCAATGCCGGATCGTCGAGCCTGAAGTTTCAGGTCTTCGGATATCAGCGACTGACCGTGCTGGCTGAGGGCAAGGTGGTGCGCATAGGGGCAGAGGCCCATCTGTCGGCACGGGCTGGCACTGACGCATTAAACCGCGATCTCACTATTGGTGCGGATCATGAAGCGGCCCTGAAGGCGGTGCTGGAATTTATCGATCTTCATGATGATAACTGGCGGGTTCGGGGCGTGGCCCACCGCATCGTCCACGGTGGCACCGCCTATACGGAGCCAGTTTTGGTATCGCCGCAGGTTATGCGTGATCTTGAGGCGCTGATCCCGCTGGCACCGCTGCACCAGCCGCATAATCTGGCGGCAATTGCGGCGTCGGAGCAGTTGGTCGGGAATGTGCCGGATGTAGCCTGCTTCGATACGGCATTTCATGCACATCACGATGAGCGCTTTAGTCGGTTTGCGATACCGCGCGACTTGCACGATCAGGGGGTGCGGCGCTACGGATTTCATGGTCTGTCCTATGCCTGGATTGCGCGGGAACTGGCACAGCATCACCCGCGTTTGCATGGTGGCAGGGTGATTGCGGCGCATCTTGGGAACGGGGCCAGCCTGTGTGCCCTGAGCGGCGGGAAAAGTGTCGACACCACCATGGGTATGACGGCTCTGGATGGCCTTCCGATGGGGACACGGGCTGGCGCGATAGATGCGGGCGCGGTCATTTACATGATGCGTGATCTGGGGATGGGGATCGAAGGGGCAGAGACCATGCTCTATGAACAGTCGGGCTTGCTGGGCCTATCGGGGCTGAGTAACGATGTCGAGGCCCTTATGACCAGCACTGCCCCGGACGCCGCCTTCGCCCTTGATTATTTTGCCCTGAAAGTGGCGCAGTTTGCGGCTGCGCTGGCGACCTCTATGGGCGGGTTGGACGGATTTGTGTTCACGGGCGGTATAGGCGAACACGCCGAACCTGTGCGCCGGGCCGTAATGAACCATTTGCGGTTTCTGGGAAATTTTGAGGTTCTGGTTATTACGGCCAATGAGGAACGGGAGATGGCCATTCAGTCCAGAGCCGTTTTGGCTCAGGCCGATCAGGAGGGATTATGAAAGGATTGATAGTCGGTCTTGCCAATGACCAGTCTCTGGCCTGGGGTTGCGTACAGGCGCTTAAGGCGCAAGGCGCGGAACTGGCCATTACCTGGCAGAATGATAAGGCGCGGCCTCATGTCGAGCCTCTGGCCAAAGCCGTGGGGGCTGAGATAGTCCTGCCGCTCGATGTTCGTGATCCCGTGCAAATGGCAGAGGTTTTCGAGGTTATAAGACAGAGCTGGGGGCAACTGGATTTCCTGCTGCATTCCATTGCCTATGCCCCAAAAGACGATCTGCATGGCCGTGTCACCGATACCTCGGTTGAAGGCTTTACCATAGCTATGGATGTTTCCTGTCACTCCCTGATCCGTCTGGCCAGACAGGCTGAACCCTTGATGACGGGCGGCGGTTCGGTGCTTACCATGAGTTTTTATGGATCGGAAAAGGTCGTGCCGGGCTATAATCTGATGGGGCCGGTCAAGGCGGCGCTGGAATCGAGCATGCGCTATCTGGCGGCGGAGCTTGGGCCCAAAGCCATTCGCGTCAATGCCTTGTCAACCGGGCCGGTCAAGACCCGCGCCGCATCGGGCCTCAGTCATTTTGACGTTCTTATGGAAAAAGCGGCAGACGCCGCACCACTGCATCAGCTTGTTACCATAGAACAGGTGGGGGAGGCGGCGGCGTTTCTTCTATCGGATAAGGCTCGGTTCATTACCGGCCAGACCATATATGTAGACAGTGGTTATAATATTTTGGGATGATCAGCGTTTGATATTGGCTTTGGATGTTGCGGCCTTTTTGGGAACAAATCCGGCCGGGGCCGCCGGTGGCGCACAGTTTTTGGTAATTCCGACCCCTTTGAGGTAGGCCCGTCGGGACTGCCCGGCCTCGATGGCTGAGTCAACCTGTTGCTGATGTTTTTCAGCGCCGGTCATTTTGCGCACCAGCCCCCGGAAAGGCAGAATTCCGGTAGTTGTGCTCCTCACGGCACCTATGGCCGCACGGTTGGCCATGGATTCCCCTTTTTCAGTGAGGCTTTGGTCATCGATAGACTTGTTGGCATCAATATCCGGCCCCAGAACCTCATCAAGGCGACTAATTTCTGCGGCAATGGTTTTGCAGGTGCGAAGCCCGGTCAGGTTATAGGGTTTTTGAGTCGCTATGATTAGAATTTCAGGTATCTCCAAGCGACGCAGATTCAGGTCTTCCAGAGGTGCGACGGCCGCCCCTTTAAAACCTTTATTTTTCTCAAGCCAATCGGGATCGTTAGTAGGCGACGCAGGGGCGCTGACACTTTGTGACGCGGTTTCATGACTTTTGGAGGCCTCAGTGGAGGTTGGCGAGGGGCTGGACTGTGCCGTGGCATAACCCGTTGATCCCAACGTAAGGACTATGCCTAAAAGACTGGAAGTGCGAAAAAACCGTAGTTCCATAAATTGATACCTACCTATAACCGGCGCTTTATGACGGCGCTTTTTCGCCACTGAGGATCGTAAGCTTTTCACCGGTTGAGCCGGAATTCAAAGGCGATTGGGTAACCAGAAGCGTGGTTCCGGGCTGAAGAATCGCGGAAACTTTTGAATAAAAGTCCTTCGGGATATTTACGTGGTTACGCACAGCCTCATCCAAAGAGGCGCCAGCCTCCGCAGTATGCCCGGCAATACCGGCATAGATCCATTCGGTTTGTCCATCCGCGGTTTTGGTGAGGGTCAGGACGTGGGTGGATTCGTTCTGGTTGGGGATCTGGATTGCAGACCTGCCGATTTCGACACCATTACGCAGAACAACCGCCTGTTGATCCGTGCGCGACAGGATAATTGTAACGGGTCCCCACGGGGCACGTTCCGGAGCCCAATAGGTTCCTGCGGGTGCCAGGGCGTCGGTCTCAGCTACGGCGGGCGCCAGAACTTCGCCAAGACCTGTTGAGACAGGATGGGCTGCATTTCCGGCCACAACCACGGTGGCCCCCAGCTCAGTTGTACGAAAGAGTTCCCGTGCAAAATTGTAAGGTAAGTGGACACAGCCATGACTTTCCGGATAACCGGGCAGACCGCCAGCGTGCAGAGCCACCCCACCCCAGGTCAACCTTTGTTGAAACGGCATAGGGGCATTATTGTAGATGTTGGACCTGTGATCGGCATCTTTTTGCAGAATGGTGAACACGCCGGTCGGTGTTTCATGGCCAGGTTTCCCGGTTGATACCGTGCTTACACCGATACGGACCCCGTTGCGATATATAGTGGCGAGTTGCTTTGATAGGTCGACATAGACCAGCAATGGGCCTTTGGGAGCTATTTCCGGCGCCCAGACCCACTGGCCGGGTTTCAATTTATCCGCCTGCCGTGCCAGTTCGACCGGAGATGATACTTTTGCGCCTTGTGCGATTGCGGAGCCTGAAAGTGCGAAAAAGGCAATAAGATAGAAAATGATCCGCATAATCCCCCTCAGGAATCCGACACAGATACACCGAATTTGGCGTAACTGCAGGTGTTTGTGTTCTAGCCATCCTATGGAGCAATGATAGCCTGACGGCTAAAATCTAGGGGACAACCGGTCAGGTTGTACAAACAAGATTATGTGAATTAGAACGTGGTAAAAATTAACCCTGTATCCGCGTCGAAAGCAGTAGCCGTCCGGCCCCAAGGCTCTCCAGTATTGATGCGTAATCATTAACTGAAAAGGCAAAACAGCCCTGACTGCGCCCAAGTTTTCCGGCGCGCGCCATGTCGTCGCTGACATACCATGCGCTATGCATGACTATTGCCCGTGAATAGGCATTGGAATTTTCATTGTCCAGCCCAACGAGGCGTCGTGAGACGCCGTGCCTGCCAATATAGGTATCGGCTGTCAGATAGGCACCTTCGGATGTGGCTTCGGAACCCGGCACATTAGAAAATGCCCGGAGATAGCCCGTATGTGAGGGGTCTGAACCTTTACCATGCGCGACCAGAAAGCTTTGTGTCTGTCCAGTCTCTATATCAATGAGGTGAAAGCGGGGGCGAGAGGAGTTCAGGCTGAAATCTGCAACGGCTATACGATCAAAGTGCTTGATGTGTGCCTGATGCTGCATCAATGCGGCTTTTGCCTGAGAGGCAATCTTGTCCATTGACGCGCGGGCCTCTGCCGGGGAGATGCCTGGCTGTGCAATGAGAACGCCCGCAGTTGCGCAAAGAATCTGACGACGGTTAAACATGAACGCATACCTGAATTTTGCGCCTTATCGCCCCTAAACATGGCTTTATCGGGGCTGGGATCTCAACCGATCATCCGTCACCTAGATGGATTGCCGCAGTTTTGCGGCCATACTGTTTCCTCTTTAACTCAACTGTTTGTGAATAAAGATTATGCGGTGTATCTGCGATTTTTTTTGAAATTAACCATTTTCGGGTTAATTTCAAAAAAATAACCGGTTTAATTGAACAGTTACTTGCCTAACAGCTGTTAATACTCTTGTTGGCGAGTAGGGAAATTAACCATTTTACCTGTGTAACGGTATTTTGATCTTCAAATATCGCGCTTGAGTGGTTATTTACGTGTGGGGTACATGTATACATTGTGCCCTGGATGCTGACGGGGCCTCGTAGAGGGAGCCTTACATGCGACGATTGCTAATTGCAGCGGTGTTTGCCAGCCTGTTACCGGCGTCCGTTTCCGCTCAGACAAAAACAGGTCAGTTCAATGTCAGGGTGCAGGTTCAGACAGTATGTTCCATTACAACCCAGGATCTGGATTTTGGTACCTACACATTGTCGGCGGCAGCGACCGCGTCAACGCCGCTTAGCCTGAAGTGTACGCCCGGAGCGACAGCGACTTTGTCGCTGGATGGCGGCTCATCCGGCAATCCTCAGCAACGCTATATGCAGGGGCCAGCCAATCTGAATTACCAGATTTATCGTGATGGGGCTTTGGCCGAGCCTATCAATACCGGCGGCGCGGCGTTTCAATTGTCACCTTCCGAAAACACAGGGCAACTGGTTACCTATACCCTTTATGGGCAGGTTCCGGCAGGGCAGTCCGTTCCGGCCGGAGGCTATGTCGATACTATTATCGTAACGGTCAGTTACTAAGCCGATCCGGCGGGAGAATGCTGTGAAAACGAAATCGCTTATATCTGCGCTGGCTCTGGTCAGTGGACTATTTTTTGTGGAAGACATGGCTGTGGCGGGCTCTCTGGAAATCGGGCCGACACGCATTCAGTTAATGGGCCAGGAACGAACCTCAACCCTAACGATCCGCAATACATCCGACTCACCAGCGAATATTCAGGTGCGTACGTTTGACTGGTCGCAAGCCGAAGGCACGGATAGCCTTAAGCCATCGGCGGCCTTGCTGGCCAGTCCTGGCCTCGCAACCCTGAAACCCGGAGAAAGTCAGGTGATCAGGGTCGTGGTGCCGTCAACTGTCAGTGCGTCCAAAGGGGAGGTATCTTACCGGTTGGTTCTGGATGAAATACCGGACAATAACCCAACTCAGGATATGGGGGTGCGTCAGGTCGTGCGCGTTCTGGTGCCTGTGTTTATTACAGCCTCATCGGCGGCGCGCCCCAAAATCGTATGGACCGCAACCCGCACCGCGGACACGATTACACTCACAGCCACAAACACCGGCACAACGCGTGAACGTCTTACCAATGTCAGGCTGACGGGTGATGATGGCGATATCGGGCAGGGTGCGATTGAGGGCTATGTTCTTAGCGGGGCCGAGCGTCGATGGTATATTCAGGTTGGTGCGGTGCCAATTAAATTCCTCAAACTGGCCGGTGAAGGTGATTTTGGCAGTGTTGAGGCCGATGTCCCGGTCATCCCAAAGTCATAATATTCAGAACCATAAACCCCGGAACTGGCGGTCGCGTCTCATGTTTGGTGGTATTGTGGCCGGTGCGATGGTGGTCTCATCACTTTTGCCGGTTTCAGCCGCTGAAAACCTAAATGATGAAACGCACTTTATGTCCGATGAAAGGGCGGGGCTATTATTGCTTGAGGTCAGCATTAATGGTGCGCCTACAGGCTATGTGGCAAATTTTCACCAGGATGCTGACCGGCTTTATCTGCCGGCGGCGCAGTTCGATGGGCTGGGGTTCAGGCTCGACAGTGCATCTGTGAGAACGGCAGGCACTGAAGCGCGGGTGTACCTCGATCAGGTTTCCGGGCTGAGTTGGATCGTCAATCAAGCGGCTCAGACAATAGATATTACCGCACCGTTTGCTGTTTTGAAACCCAATCGCATCAGAGTGGCACCACGAACACCAAAGGTCGATAGCCGCGCAGATACAGGCGTAGTGCTGAGTTATTCACTATATGGTGAATGGGGAAATGGCCGCCGCGATGCTGTCTATTCCCGCTCTCTGACAGGTCAGTATGAGGCCCGCGGGTTTACACCGCACTTTACCGCGACGACAACCGGTTACACTACATTTGTGGAGGATGAAAAACCGCGTTCCGTCCGGTTTGAGACACGGGTAGATTTTGACAATCCGGACAAAGCCTGGCGATTGCGACTTGGTGACAGCTATGCCGCAGGCCCGTCATGGGTTCAGCCGGTACGGTTTGGGGGCATCCAGTGGCGGCGCGATTATTCGATCCGGCCGGATATCGTGACTATGCCCACCCCGCAGATGGATCAGAATCTGTCGGTGCCATCTACGGTCGATATCTTCATCAACGGTATTCAGCGTTACTCACAAGGTGCTAACGCAGGGGTGCTGCAACTCACCGATCTGCCTGTGGTCACCGGTGCTAATACCGTGCGGGTGGTCGTCACTGATCAGGCTGGCCGTCGCACCGAAATGAATCTGCCGCTTTATAGCTCGACCGAACTCCTTGCACCCGGGCTGACGACGTTTTCGCTAGAAACCGGGGCGCAAAGGCAAAACTATTCGGTCGACAGCTTTAATTACGGAGCCGGTTTTTTTTCGGGCAGCCTGGCCTATGGCCTAAACGACCGCATGACGCTTACCGGTTATAGTGCCCTGGCGCATGCCTATATCACGGCAGGCGGCGGGTTTGCCGTGTCGGTCGGGAATGCCTTTCTCATCAACAATGCCGTGACCTTCAGCCGTGGACCTGAAGGGACTGGTTGGTCATGGTATATTGGCGGGGAACGCACCTCAGGTAATTTCAGCCTTGCCGCCCATTATCAGCGCTCGGATTCGGATTACCGCGATCTGAGCGGGCGCTTTGGCTACACACCTGTAACAGAACGCACGGTAATTAGTGCGGGCCTCAACATGGGGCGCGCCGGGACAACCACACTGGCCTATGCCTATCAGAAGCCGTTGGCTCAAAGGGGCGCGGGTGTCATTTCCGCCAATCACAGCGTCAGTGTTTTCCGTAACCAATTGCATCTGAACACGATGATATATTCCGATCTGCGTAAAGACAGGGCCGGTGAAAAGCGTGATTGGGGGGCGATGATCCTGCTGGCTTTCCCGTTCGGCCGTCAAGGGAGTGGCTATGTGGACCATAGCTGGCGGGAGGGGCAGAGCGCAGACAGGGTACATGTCAACGGCTACGCTCTTGATCAGAAACTACACTGGTATGTCGAGGGGGGAAATGATCCACAGCGTGAGGATTCAGTGCAGGTCGAGTGGCGGGGGAAGCATGTTGATCTGATGCTGAGGGCCGGTGAGGTGGAAAATCAGCGGGGTGGCAATCTGGAAATAGCTCAGTCCTTTGTCATTATGGGCGGACAGTTGTCTGTCGCGGGACGTATTGACGACGGTTTTGCTCTGGTCGATGTGGAGGATTCCCCCGGCGTCAGTGTGGCGCTGGAAAATCATGTGATCGGCCGCACAAATGTCAGGGGTCGCTTGTTTGTGCCGGGACTAGTCTCCTATGCGGGCAATGCCATTTCTATAGACCCACTTGATTTACCGGTGGATGCCAGCACGGGGGATACGTCTGTTCTGGTGGCACCGAGGGCTGGCGCTGGCCTGATTGCCCGTTTCGCGGTCCGGCGCGAACGGACGGCCATCGTCATGGTAAACTTACCGGATGGACGTGAGCCCCCGGCGGGGGCACGGGTCAGTCTGGAAGGAAGTGATGAAAGCTATCTTCTGGGGTATGGCGGTGAAATTTACCTTAGGGGTATCCGTGAGGGCGAGAACCGGCTGCAGCTTGACTGGTACGGCGGTCATTGTGACTTAAGCTTTACGGCAAATGTTCAGGCGGCTTCGTTGCCGCGTTTAGGGCCATATATATGCACACCGTGATCTCTCCAGGGCTGATGGCCTTAGCGGCCGGCATAATGCTGGCGAACACGGCGCAGGCCCAAAGTCAGGCCACAAGCTGTAACCTTAACTCAGCTGATATTGACTTTGGTCAATATAATTTTGTTGACGCCACGGCGCGCACCGCCATTGGCAAGGTCGTCGTCAATTGTCAGCCTGTGCCGCCTATGGGCATGGTCATTAAAGTCTCTGCCGGTTTTTCCGGGCAACCGCTTGATCGTTATATGACAAATGGCAATCATCGCTTGCGCTACAATCTCTATGCCGATCCGGCGCATCAGGTGGTGGCTGGCAATGGTTTGGGCGGCACCCAGCCCCTGTCGCGCCCTCCCAGCCGCGAACTTGGGCCGGTTACCTACCGCATATTTGGTATGATACCACCGCGTCAGGCAGTGCCCGCGGGAGGATATTATGACACGCTCATCATCGAAGTGGAATTTTAACGCGTAGTCAAAGATGTTGCGTATTATGGTGTGTTCAGACCGACAACGGAAGAACTGAGGAGGCACTGAGCCGTGCCATGCGAACGTTAGAGGATCGGTTGGAGGGCGTCTGCTTATGGGGCGGTTGACACGACAATATATATATGACTGCCAAAGTCTTGGTTACTTGAGCACTTCAGAATTGGGCCGCAACATATAACCAACGCCGTAAACAGTGCGGATCAGGTCGTCGGGTTTTCGTGTGCCAGCTTGCACCTTAGTAAGTCGGCGGCGTAACCGAGAAATGATTGTATCAAGAGCACGTGGCGTAGGAATTTCTATTACGGCCGCCATTTTTTCGAGCATAAATTCACGCCGCAGAGGACGGTCCGGATAATCGAGCAATACCTTCATGGCCGCAAATTCCGCCGCTGATAAGGTCAGTCCAACCCCATGAGGCGTGATAAGCTGACGTGTCGCACTCTCAAGACTCCAGCCGAAAAATAATTTCTTGACCCACGCCTGACGCACCGATCTTAACCGGCGCCTAAGAACAACGTTTATTCGAGCTATCAGTTCATCCGGGTTGAAAGGTTTGGCCATATAATCTTCGGCGCCGAGATCGAGGCCTTTGATGCGATCAATGTCCTCACCTCGGGCGCTTAACATGATCACCGGCGGGTGCTCATCACCCTGTAGGCGGCGGCATATCGACAGGCCATCTTCGTCAGGCATCATCGTGTCGAGAATAATCAGATCTACCCTGTGCTGTTTCAGGGCCGCGTCCATCTCGACGCCCCCCGCGGCCGTCAGCGGAAAAAAGTCGTGCTGCTCCAATATCAGCGACAGCAACTCGCGAATGTCGGGAGTATCGTCAACAATCAGGACGGTTGCATGCATTTGAGCCGACAAACTCAGCCTCAATTCATCAGACTGTTCGGAGTTTCGTGTTGCGGGATATGCACGTTACTAGAGTGCTTTCCTCAACGTGTGAAGGGCCTTTTTGACTACAGATGCGACACCACATTTGGTGGGCATTAGTCACCATATTCATCATGGCAATCAAAAAGAGCCTGTCTTTCAGGTCAGGTTGTGATTTCAAGCCGATTGTGACGTGGCCGTCGCAATTGATTGGGGCTCGATTAAGCTAAGGGCGCTAGTCTTGGCTGACTAGAGGAACTGCCCGCACCATACCGGTATGTGAGGTTCCGACTCCGATCCAGTGAATGTGGTGTAGGTGTGATGAGAGTTAATCAATCTATGGCTGAGCGCCCGCGTATTCTTGTTATCGATGACGACGAGGATGTGCAAATCCTGCTAAAAACGGGTCTGGGGGGATTAGGGTTTAAGGTTGAAACAGCCGATAGCGGCATGATGGGGTTGGCGTCGCTTTTACAGTTTCTGCCGGACATGATCCTGTTGGATATGGAAATGCCAGATATGGACGGACTGACTTTTCTAAAGCGTCGTAATGAATTTAATGCGCTGAAAGCTATTCCTGTGATTATTGTCTCCGCCAAAGGGATGAATAGCGATGTCGCCGCCAGCTTAGACGCTGGCGCAAACTATTACATCACTAAGCCTTTCGAACTCCATCATTTGAATTTAGCGATTACCCGTTTTTTAGCCCGCCGTCGGCCATCAACGCCGAACGAAACGACGCAGGTTTATTGGTAGGTTGGTATTATGAGTGAATGTGTCGCCCTCATTCTTGAAGACAGTGTTACCCAAGCGAATATCGTTAAGCGCATGATCGCGGCGCAGGGCTGGACCACAATTCATTGTGAAACCTCGAATGAGGCCGTCAACACGCTAAAGACGGTTCAGGTTGATGTGCTGTTTGTTGATGTGTTTGTAGGGTTTGAAAACAGCTTGCCGCTTTTGCCGACGTTTCGGCGCTTGGCACCCTATGCTACGATCGCCGTCATGACGGCCGGGGGCAGCCATGAGGCTTTGGAGACAACGCTTGCCAACGCCCGCCGGGCTAAGGCCGATTTTGTCTTAAGAAAACCTTTTGCTGAGGCCCAGATAAAACAGGTTTTATCGGCGCGAATGGACGCTAAGGAAGGGCCACGGCGCCGGCATCACGTGTTGATCATAGATGATAGTTTAACGGTTCGAAGCCTTGCGCGCGGTATTTATGAAGCGGCGGGGTATCGTGTGTCTCTGGCGGCGGACATGGAAGATGCGTTCAAGAATGCCGATATCGCTCACGTCGATATGGTGTTGTGCGATGTCTTCATGCCGGGCATGGGAGGGCTTAAAGGGATGCGGCATATACGTAAGGTTTGGCCGCACGTGCTGATCGTCGCTATGTCGGCGGGCGCTGGAAATTATGTCTCTCAGGAGGAAGCCCTGTCGGCGGCGCGCAAATTGGGCGCCGACGCGCAGATTCAAAAACCCTTTCCGAAAGAAGCTATTCTAGAGTTATCGCAACTGCTAATTAATGAGCATGATCAAAGGCATGCGCCCGAGTTAGAGGCACACCCCCGGTTTGGGCACGCACCACCAGATCCTCACTCCACCTACATCTGAATTACCTTGTATGGCTGAGCCCAAATTTTTTTTGAAAACCAAACTAAGTCTGCAAACCTGGCAACCGGGATATCTGTCACTGTGTGCCATCCTGGCGGTGTTGTATTTTTGCACAGGATGGCTGGGGCTATTTTTAGCGGTTCCGCCCGGCTATGCGACCTTGATCTGGCCGCCGTCCGGGATCGCGCTTGGGTTCCTCATGCTGTACGGACGTCGTATTTGGCCCGGCGTGCTATTGGGTTCATTTGCCCTGAATGCCTACAATGGTCAGGCGCTCACATCAGAGGGAATTGATCATTTAAAACTGCTGGTAGCGCTGGGCATAGCGACAGGGTCTACCCTGCAAGCGACTTTTGGGCAGTATCTGGTCGGGCGCTTCATCGGTACGCCCTTGCATCTGAACCGTCCCGCTGACCTGTTAAGGCTGTTTGGTCTGTGCGGTCCTTTGGCGTGCATTGTTGCGGCAACGATCGGTGTTGGCACTCTATATTCGGCTGGACTGGTTCCGGTTGAGAGTCTGACGTCAAATGCCTTGGCCTGGTGGGGAGGGGATCTCATTGGCGTCGTTGTGTTCTTACCTCTGGTGCTGATGCTTCCGGGCCATAGCTCGCTGATCGTCTGGCGCGGGGAGGCTATGGGCAGATTACCGGCCTTTGCCGTTCTGATGATCCTTCTGCCGCTGGGGTTGACGTTTTACGCCTGGAAGGTCGTGTCTGAAGCGGCCTATATCCAAAGGGACGCACAATTTGAAGCCTTAACCCGTGAAAGTGAGAAGGCGCTTCAAAACCGCGTTGATGCTTATGCCAATGCTCTGGTGTCTGCGTCAGGCTATATGAAGGGTTCCGATGATGTTTCGGACGCCGACTGGAAAAATTATGTCGGGTCATTGCAAATTGAAAACGCCTATCCGGGTATGAACGGTATTGGGTGGATAAAGCCGGTCAAGGCGGCGGATGTGCCGGCCTATGAGCGCCAGCAGCGACATGTGGGGCGGGCCGATTTTACCATCCATCCGCGCCCCGCTGCTGACAGCGCCTATATCATCACCTTTATCGCCCCCATAGAGGTTAATCGTCAGGCTCAAGGGCTTGATCTGGGGTTTGAGACCACCCGCAGGGTCGCAGTAGAGGCTGCTCGCGATACCGGCATGATCACTCTGACCCATAAGATTACTCTTGTGCAGGATACGCAAAAGACACCGGCTTTTCTCATTCTGTACCCGACATACAGGCCAAATGCCCGGGTATCGACAGTTGAAGAGCGTCGGGCCGCGTTGATCGGATGGACCTATGCGCCGTTCATTGCCCGTAATTTCCTAAAAGCCCTGACAGCCAGTCAGGGAGACACTTTGAATCTGAAGATATATGATGGGGAAACCGCGACATCTTCGGCCCTGATCTACGAGAGTGGCGACGTGGCGAATGCGCCGAAAGTGGCCACGTTTTCCCGTAGGAAGACAATATCGGTCGGCCAGGCGAAATGGTACATTGTGTGGGAGAGCACGCCGGCCTTTGAGCGCCAGGGAGGACAATTCAATCCCCTGTTCGTTTTGATCGTGGGCTTGATCTTTACGGCCATGTCTGCGGCCTTTGTCTCCATCGCCATATTACGTCGTGTTGATGCTCTGGTCGCCAGCGAAGCCCGCTATGATCTGGTTGTGCAGGGTATGAGCGTCGGTCTGTGGGATTGGGACATCAAAAACCATACCGTATATTGGTCAGAAACGCTAAACCATATGTTGGGCCTGAGCGGGGCTTTGTCCAAACACGGCACGGACGATTTTTTTGAACGGTTGCACCCCGATGATCGTGGCTGGGTTTCGGCGCGACTGGACAGCCATCTGGCAGCGCAAAGTCCCTATGATGTAGAATACCGCTTGCGCAATGCCGAGGGAGACTATCGCTGGATGCATGCCAAGGGGCAAGCCCGGTGGGATAAGGATGGCCAAGCGGTTCGCATGGCAGGGTCACTAGATGATATTACCGACCGGAAACTGGCTGAAAAAGCCGTTTTTGAATCAAACCGCCTGATGCAGGCTGTGTTGTCCAGTACCCGTCACATGGTCGTGGCGACGGAGCTTGATGGTACAGTTATTGTCTTCAATCAGGGGGCTGAATTGTCGCTTGGCTACGCCGCAAATGAGGTAATAGGCCTTACGACGCCCCTGCACTGGCATGATGCGGCTGAAATTGCCACTCGTGCCCATCAACTGGGTAAAGATCTTGGCGAAATTATACCTCCCAGTTTTGACGTGTTTATACGTAAGGCCGATTTGAGCGGTCTT
Organism: Asticcacaulis machinosus; assembly: GCF_028550435.1. Taxonomy (GTDB): domain Bacteria; phylum Pseudomonadota; class Alphaproteobacteria; order Caulobacterales; family Caulobacteraceae; genus Asticcacaulis; species Asticcacaulis machinosus. The sequence continues at coordinate 22,888 of NZ_JAQQKV010000004.1, forward strand.
TACGTGGATGAATGGACACTGATCCGAAAAAGCGGAGCCCGTTTTAAGGCAAGCCTGATGGTCACTTCGCTCCGTGATGCCGAAGGGCAGGTTTCCGGCTATCTGGGAGTCATGGAGGATATTACTGAGCGGAAGGCCCAACAGGAAGCCTTGCTGAAAAGTGAAGCGACTTTCCGCTCAGCTATGGAGCATGCCTCTATCGGTATGGCGCTGGTTGGCCAGGACGGGCGATGGCTGAAAGTCAACGAAGCCTTGTGTAATCTGCTGGGCTATTGCGAGCACGAATTTTTAGCGGGGGATTTCCAAACGCTTACACATCCGGATGATCTGGAGGCGGATCTGGGTAATGTGCGCCGGTTGCTGGCTGGCGAGATAGAAACCTACAGCATGGAAAAGCGTTATTTTCACAAGGCCGGCCATGTGATCTGGGGGCTGCTTAGCGTCTCACTGGTTCGCCATCCTGATGGAGAGCCGGATTATTTCGTGTCACAGATTCAAGATATCACTCAGAGACGCGAAATGGAGCGTATCAAGAGTGAGTTTGTGTCGGTCGTCAGTCACGAATTGCGAACACCCCTGACTTCGATCAAAGGATCACTCGGCCTGTTATCGGGTAAGATGGCTGCCACCCTGCCTGAAAAAGCCAACCGTTTGGTGCAACTGGCGTTACAAAACAGTGACCGGCTTTTGCTGCTCATCAATGATATACTCGACATTGACAAGCTGGCTTCGGGCCAGATGCGCTTTGATATTCAACCCCAGAGCCTGCAAGAACAAGTCGCCCTGGCTGCCGCGACAAACCAGCCATTTGCAGATCGATTCAGTGTCAGGTTCGAAGTTGGTGATATCAATGCCGCCGCTATGATTTGCGTTGATGCTGCCCGTTTCCAGCAGATTATGGCTAATCTTTTGTCCAATGCCGCCAAGTTTTCTGCGGCCGGTCAGGTAGTACAAGTCGCATGTGCGATTAGCGCGGACCGGACACGTATTGTTGTCACCGATCATGGGGTCGGCATACCAGAGGCGTTCCGAAGCCATATCTTCAACAAGTTCTCACAGGTTGACTCGTCGGCGACCCGCGCCAAGGGAGGCACCGGATTGGGATTGAACATCACGCGGCAACTGGTTGAACATATGGGCGGCGAAATCGGATTCAGCTCAATTGAAGGGCAGGGCGCTTCTTTCTGGGTTGAGTTTCCCACGGCGTTATCAGACGAGGATGGCCGATGAAGCCATTGAAACATATTTTGTGCATCGATGACGATCCTGACATTTTGGCCGTCACCCAATTAGCGCTCGAAGACGTCGGCGGGTATCGTGTTTCCTGTCTGGAAAGCGGTAGGCGGGCGATAGATGAGGCCGCGGCACTTGAACCCGACCTCATTCTCATGGATGTGATGATGCCGGAAATGGATGGTCCGTCGACCTTGACTGGGCTACGTAAGCAATCGGTCTTAGCCTCTGTTCCTATCGTCTTCATGACGGCCCGAATTCAGCTCGTCGACACCGAAGGCTATCTGAAACAAGGTGCAGACGGTGTAATCGCCAAGCCTTTCGACCCTCTGCTCATACCTGATCAAATAAATGCTATCTGGGAGCGGCGGAATGTGCCGTGATGCGTTTCATACAAATGCCACTCCAGCGGTAAAATCGCCAGAGATGGAGATATTGAAGCGTCGGTATGTGGAGAAACTATCCGCTCTTCACCGCCAAATTGCCGCGTTAGTCGAACGTCTGGAGGCCGACTTTGATTCTGTGGAGGACATAGATAACTTGAAACAACATGCTCATAAACTGGCAGGCAGCGGTCAGCTATATGGTTTTAGAGATATTAGCGAAGCGGCACGAGAGTTGGAAGAGAACCTGTGCGGTTGGGACCCAAAATGGAAAAGAACAGCTCGTAGGCTAATAACAACCCTTCGGGACAAGTCAGTCTAAAAGATGTAGTTCTGTTTAATTTCTAAATTTTTTGCCAACGGTCTCAGAGACTACGCTTAATCAGGTGTTTGTGTATTTACACTACTTTAGAGACTTTCCTCGTTGATTTGCCTGTTTTCGGAAACCACAATAAAGCACCACAAATAGGGGTGATTCACGTTTGAGCAGGGGGAAATGCGCAAAGTGAAAACGTCGGTTTTTGTCGCGCTGACATTGAGCTTCGTGGCCGCAGGCGCTCTCGCCGCGCAACCCGCGATCCCATCCGAAAATTATGCTCATCCGCAGCGCTTGATCGCCATTGACGGCAATCGCCGCATTAATTTGTTCTGCCTAGGTCAGGGCGCGCCGACTGTCCTTTTCGATTCCGGCCTCGGCGACACGACTGCGTCGTGGCGCTATGTCCAGGGCGAGGTCGCGAAGACAATGACGGCTTGCAGTTATGATCGCGCCGGCTATGGCTTTTCCGATCCTCCGCCGGGCGCGTCGGATGTGAACGCGAATGTCAGAGACATCCACCTGTTGCTTAAGGCTATGGGTACGGACGGACCGATCGTCTATGTCGGCCATTCGAGTGCGGGGCTTTACGGTGTCGGTTTGCAGGGAAAATATCCCGACGACGTCGCGGCTGAAGTCCTGGTCGATCCGTCTTATGCCGACATGGGCAGGTGGATGGCGCCGCCGGATACGACGGATCAGCTCCCGCCGCCGTGGGCTCCGTTAGAGGCCTGCCTTGCTCTGGCGAAGTCTGGCGAGTTGCAGGAACCTAAGACGGATGCCGCCAAGGCATGTGTTCGTGAAAACCGTTCGCTTGACGACGTTCTGCGGCGCACAGACAAACTGCAGCAGGCGAACCCCGTAACCATCAGCACGAAAATTTCGGAAATTCAAAGTATTACGCCGTCGGCACCAAGCTGGATATCCGTGAATACAGCCCAAATTGACGCCCTCAACCCGCAATTTGGCGATAAGCCGCTGATTATCCTGACGCACGGCAGTATGCCAGCAATGCCGGGCCAGACTCCGGACCAGCATAAGCGAGGTGAAGACAACTGGTTAACCGCGCATGCAAGGCTCGCCGCCCTGTCAACCCGTGGCAGCCATGTCGTGGTTCCCGACAGCCGTCACTATATTCAGATTAATCAGCCTAAGGCGGTCATCGATGCTATTGAAAAGGCTGTTGCCGATGTGCGTGCAAAGTAGAGCCCGTGATTAGTCGTTGCGGCTTAACACCGCCGTTGCCCACAATTTAATCGAGCAGTACGGAGTTAGGCTCTTGGCATCGATGATGTCCGGTTTCGGGTTGAAACGCACATTACGCCAAGAATGACCGGATTGGGTGCATTAGGGCAGATAGTCGCTGAATCTGTAACCGATACCGGGTTCGGTAAAGATAAAGGTCGGGGACAGCGGATCGTCTTTGAGCTTTTCACGTAAGTGCTGAGTGTGGATGCGCAAGTAATGGTTCTGGTCGCTCGAATGACGGCCCCAGACGGCTTTCAAAAGTTGCGTGTGGGTCAAGACCTTACCGCGGTGGCGGATAAATTCTGACAACAGCTTGTATTCAATCGGGGTCAGATGCACATCGTCGCCGTTTAGCCACACTCTGCGGGCGGCCAGATCGACCTTAAGGCCCGCATATTCGATGATTTCAGTAGCACCCGCAGGGCTTTGGGCCGCATGACGCAGGGCGACCGTCACCCGCGCCAGCAGTTCTCCGGCGGCAAACGGCTTGGTCAGATAATCGTCAGCACCGTTTTCCAGCGCCTCAACCTTATCGGACTCTCTGTCACGTGCCGACAGGACGATGATCGGGGTCTTTGACCAGTCGCGTACCTGACGGATAAACGCCTGACCGTCCTGATCGGGCAGGCCGAGGTCGAGAATGACCACATCGGGCCGGTTCACGGTCAGTTTTTGCAGGCCTTCCTTGGCGGTCGGCGCTTCAAGCACCTCATAGTCACGCGCCGTCAGAGTGGCCCGCAGATAGCGGCGGATATCGGCTTCATCTTCGATGATCAGAATAGTGGTCATAGAATTTATTTAGCTATGGGCAGGGTAAAGATAAAGCTGGCGCCGGTGGGGGCATTGTCTTTTGGCGGGTTATTTTTGGCGTAGATCATGCCGCCGTGGGCCTCAACGATACCTTTGCAGATGGCAAGACCTAAGCCTGTGCCCGACCCGTCGCGATCCGTCGCAGGTTTGCCGGAGTGAAATTTGTCAAAGATACGCGTCTCATCGCCGGGTTTCAGCCCTTCGCCGTCATCGCTGATGCGCACGCGCACCCGGTCGGCATCGGTCTCTAAAGTTATGGTGATCACGCCGTCTTCATTTGTATGAGCAATGGCGTTTTCGATCAGGTTGATCAGCACCTGTTCGATCAAAGCGCCGTCGATTTGCACCATCGGCAACTGACCGCTGACCGTGGTGCGGATCTGGCGCGCCCCCTTTTGTGGTTCGACGCGGGCGATTGCGGCCCCGGTGATTTCCTGGATGAGGTAGGGCTCAAGGTTTAGCCGCATCTGGCCCGATGTAATGGCGGCCATACGCAACAGATTGGTCACGAATTTCTGAAGCCGGGCCAGATGGCCCCACAGGGAGGTCAGTTCATCCACGGCTTCGCGCGGCAACCTTTTACGCATTTTGAGCAGGGATGACACCGATCCGTTCATAATGGTCAGCGGCGTTTTCAGATCATGCGACAAGGATGCCAGCAGGACATTGCGCAGTCTTTCGTTCTCAGACTCCACGCGCGACGTTTCGGCGTCCTGCGCCTGACGGGCGCGCTGAAAGGCCCCGGCGATCAGGCTGGCGACCGTCTCGAACACCAGAAGATCTGCGCCTGTAAACTGGCGGTCAGGGGTGCGAGGGGTGATCGACAGAACGCCCAGAGGGCTGTTTTCCGCCATGACCGGCAGATAAAGCGCGCTGGCGGACGGCATGGTGTCGGTGTTACGGCCGGCGATATGATGATTTTGCATCACCCACTGGCGGACTCCAACGTCTTTGGCTCCGGTTTCTTTGGCCTCGTCAAGCGGCGCACCGGCGATCTGGCGCTCTCCGGTCCACAGGCGGATATCGGCATCAAAGGCCGGTTCCAGATGGCGCACGACCACTTCGGCCATATTATCTACACCGCGCACGGCGGACAACTGCCGCGACAGGTCGTATAGTAGGCGGGTCTCAGATTCGCCCTTGCGCGCCAGCCTGGCGTGGCGCGATAACTGTGCTGTCAGCGACCCGACAATCAGCGACGTCATCAGCATGACCACAAATGTTACCGCATAGCTGACGTCATCAAAGGTGAAGGTGTAGTAGGGCTTGATGAAAAACCAGTTGAAGGCCGCGACCGACAGAACCGAGGCCAAGACCGCCGGGCCGATGCTGAAACGCGCAGCGGTGATGACCACACCGATCAGGTACAGCATGATGAGAGTGTCAGGGTCGGTCAGGCTGCGAAACGGCAAACCCAAAAGCGTGCAGGCCGCAACGATAACTGCGGCCATGAGGTGGTGGCGGGGGCGGGCCGCCCAGATCTCCCAGCCGGTGGTGTCGTCGCGCGGGTTTGCTGACGTCTCGGAATCGGCATTAAGCGTAGTGATTTCAAGACCGGCGCCACGCTCAATCAGCTTTTGCGACAGGGACGCAGCCCCCGCAAGTCTGCGCCACCACGGCTGGTCGCTATGACCCAGCACCAGCCGGGTAAAACCGTTTTGACGGGCATGATTGAGGATGGCGGTGGCGGCACGGGCAGCATTCAGGCGCACAACCCGTCCGCCCAGTTTTTCAGCCAGCCTGAGATTATGCTCGACCCGCAAACGGGCCTTAGGCGACAGGGTTTCATGCCGGTCGGTGTGCAGGTAAAGCGCTGACCACGGCGCGCGAGTGCGGTCGGCCATACGCTTGGTGTGGCGGATCAGGCGCGACGACAGGGCGTCCGGCCCGACCAGCACGAGGATCTTATCACCGGTGGCGGCTTCATCGTGGCCTTGTGCCGCGTTCAACGCATCGTTCTGGGCGTCGACCCGCTCGGTCGTGCGGCGCAGGGCCAGTTCGCGCAGGCGACCGAGATTGCTCTTTTTGAAGAAATTCTCGGCGGCCCGGCGGTTGGCGCCTTCGGCCACATAGACCTTGCCGTCATGGAGCCGTTTGAGCAGATCATCGGGCGACAGGTCGATCAGGGCAATCTCATCGGCGGCATCGAACGCCGCATCGGGCACGGTTTCCTTAACCCACACGCCGGTCAGGCGGGCGACCATATCATTGAGGCTTTCCAGATGCTGAACATTGAGGGTCGTATAGACATCAATGCCGTGGTCGAGCAGTTCTTCGATGTCCTGCCAGCGCTTGGGGTGGCGGGAGCCTCCACCTTTATCTGAAACGGCATTGGTATGGGCATATTCATCGACCAGAATGAGGTCGGGGTGTTGGGCCAGCGCCGCATCAAGATCGAACTCGCGCACCCTGACGCCGCGATGATCGATCTCCCGCAGCGGAAGGGTCGGTAACCCGTCGATCAGGGCCAAAGTCTCCGCCCGGCCATGATGCTCAGCCACGCCGATGACGACATTGCGGCCCTCACTATGGAGGCGGCGGGCCTCGGTCAGCATGGCGAAGGTCTTGCCGACACCTGCTGACGCGCCAAAGAAGATTTTCAACCGCCCCCGACGCTTACCGGACGCGGATTCGCCCCCATCCGTGCGGATGAGGGCGAGGAGTTTGTCGGGGTCGGGTCGGGTATCAGCGTTCACTTAAAGCTTGCCATCCAGTCGGAGATTGACCTCTAACACATTGACGCGGGCTTCGCCGAAAATTCCAAGCGTGGGACCTTCGGTTGCGGCGTCAATGGCGGCGCGCACAGTGGCGGCGGGGACGGCGCGGGCGGCGGCGATACGGGCGACCTGAATCTCGGCCGATGCGGGGCTGATGTGCGGATCAAGGCCGGAACCGGACGCGGTGATGATATCGACCGGCACCGGCCCATCTATGCCAAGCGCTGTCTTGCGGGCGGCGGCGGCTTCATGGAGGGCCGGGTTGTTGACGCCGTAGTTAGAGCCGGACGAGGCCGCGGCATTATAGGGCGCCTCGGCCGTGGCCGACAGCCGGCCCCACAGATATTCAGGCTTGGTGAAGTTTTGCCCGATCAGGCGTGAACCCACCACGGTGTCACCATCCTTGATCAGAGAGCCTTGCGCTTTGTCAGCAAAGGCAAGGCTTGTGATGCCGGTGACGGTAAGGGGATATACCCCGCCGAACAGAACGGTAAACACGCCAAGTGTCACTAAAGTCGGGCGAATGTGTGAAGTGAATGACATGATAAATTCCTTGTTTTTATAGGCCCCCACCACCGCATCGCCTTCGCTGTGCTCAGTTGTGCGGTCCCCCTCCCCAGTAAACTGGGGAGGTATGATCGGCTATTTTCACTACCCCTCCCCAACATGTTGGGGAGGGGAACCGCCGCGATTTATCGCGGGGGTGGTGGGGGCACTTTCTTTCCTTAAACTAAACCGACAGCGGTCAGGCCAAGATCAATGATCTTGATACCGATGAACGGGGCGATGATCCCGCCCAAGCCGTAAATCAGGGCATGGCGCGTCAGCATGTTCGATGCGGATTCAGCCCGGTATTTGACGCCTTTGAGGGCCAGCGGGATGAGGGCGACGATGATCAGGGCGTTGAAAATTACAGCCGCCAAAATTGCACTTAACGGTGACGACAGGCCCATGACATTGAGCACGCCTAATGCCGGATAGGTGGTGGCAAAGGCCGCCGGGATAATGGCGAAATACTTGGCCAGATCGTTCGAGATGCTGAAGGTCGTCAGCGCTCCGCGCGTCATCAAAAGCTGCTTGCCGATCTCGACAATCTCGATCAGCTTGGTCGGATCGCTGTCCAGATCGACCATATTGCCAGCTTCCTTGGCGGCCTGGGTGCCGGAATTCATGGCCACTGCCACGTCCGATTGCGCCAAAGCGGGGGCGTCATTGGTGCCGTCACCGACCATCGCCACCATCTCGCCACCCTCTTGCATCTTGCGAATATATTTCAGTTTCGTTTCCGGTGTGGCCTCGGCAATGAAATCGTCAACTCCGGCTTCACTGGCAATGGCAGCGGCGGTGAGGGGGTTGTCGCCGGTGATCATCACCGACTTGATGCCCATTTTTCGCAGTTCCGCCAGACGGGTCTTGATATCCGGTTTGACGATATCCTTGAGGTAGATCACGCCCAGAACCTTGGGCCCTTCGGCGACCAGCAGCGGCGTGCCGCCCTTGCGGGCAATGTCTTCGACGGCCGCATTCACACCGGACGGCACCTGTCCGCCTTTGAGGGCGACCAGTTTGGCGATGGCGTCACCCGCACCCTTCATGATGTGGCGCTCATTGATGATAACGCCCGACGCGCGGTGTTCCGCCGAAAACGGAATGAAGGTGGCCTCAATATCGGCGGCGGCGCGGACGGCAATATCAAATTGCGCACGGGCAAGTGTGACCACTGAGCGGCCTTCGGGGGTTTCATCGGCCAGTGACGAAAGCTCTGCGGCCTCGGCCAGTTGACGGGCCGTGACATTGGGGGCGGGGAGGAACTCGACCGCCTGACGGTTGCCAAACGTAATGGTGCCGGTCTTATCGAGCAGCAGGACGTTGATGTCGCCCGCCGCTTCGACCGCACGGCCGGAGCTTGCTATGACATTGGCCTTGATCAGGCGCTGCATCCCCGAAATGCCGATGGCTGACAACAGACCGCCGATAGTGGTGGGTATCAGGCACACCAGCAGCGCGATCAGGACAACGATCGAAATCACCGTACCTGAACCGGCCTTTTCGACGCTGAATAGCGAGAACGGCAACAGTGTTGCACAGGCCAGTAAAAACACCAGAGTGAGCGCCGCCAGCAGGATCGACAGGGCGATCTCATTGGGCGTTTTCTGACGCTTGGCCGATTCGACCAACCCGATCATTTTATCGAGGAAGCTCTCGCCCGGATCGGCTGTGACGCGCACGATGATCCAGTCTGACAGCACCCGCGTGCCACCGGTCACCGCATCACGATCGCCGCCGGATTCGCGGATAACGGGGGCGGATTCGCCGGTAATGGCGCTTTCATCGACCGAGGCAATGCCCTCAATGACCTGACCGTCGGCGGGGACGGCATCGCCCGCTTCGATGATGATCAGATCGCCTTTGCGAAGGGTGTTGGCGGCCACGACGGTCTGTCTCTTGGCCTTATCGAGCTTTTTGGCAGAGACATCGCGGCGGGCTTTTTTGAGACTGTCGGCCTGGGCCTTGCCCCGACCCTCAGCAATGGCTTCGGCAAAGTTGGCAAACAATACGGTGAACCACAGCCAGAAACAGATCAGGCCGACGAACCAGACCGGCTGGCCGCCACTGATGAGGGTGCCCGGATTGGCGAACATGACGCCCAGGATCGCGGTGGTGATGACCGACCCGACCCAGACCAGGAACATGACCGGGTTGCGGATCTGATAGCGCGGATCAAGCCGCTTAAAAGCCGCCAGGACGGCCCCCATCATGTCGGGTTTATAGGTTTGAGATTGTGTAGTCATTGTGTTTTCTCTTTCCTCCTCCCCTGCATGGCGGGGGAGGTGTCGCAACTTGTTTGCGACGGAGGGGGCATTTTGTGGTCGGGTTGCCCCCTCCGTCAGCTTCGCGAAGCTCGCTGCCACCTCCCCCGTAGTTACAGGGGAGGAGAGTGAATTTAGCCTTTGATCATTATGAGATGTTCGATGACCGGCCCAAGGGCGAGTGCCGGGGCATAGGTCAGCACACCGACGAGGACGATGACCCCGATCAGGATGGCTACGAACAGAGGGGTATGGGTGGGCAAGGTTCCGGCGGAGGCGGGGACGGTCTGCTTAGCCGCCAGCGATCCGGCAATGGCCAGAACCGGCAGCAGGACAAAGAACCGGCCAAACAACATGCACAACCCAAGCAGTGAGTTATAGAACGGGTTGTTGGCACCCAAGCCTGCAAAGGCCGAACCGTTATTATTCGCGGCAGACGTGAAGGCATAAAGCACCTCAGAAAAACCCTGCGCTCCAGGGTTATAAATGCCGGCCTGACCTAGTGGTGACAGTACCGCCACAGCGGTGCAGATCAGCACCAGAGCACACGGAAACAGCACGGCGATTGAGGCCATCTTGATCTCATAGCCGCCGATCTTTTTGCCGAGATATTCAGGCGTGCGTCCGACCATAAGCCCGGCGATAAACACAGTCAGGATGACAAACACCAGCATGCCATAAAGCCCTGAACCCGCACCGCCATAGATGACTTCGCCGAACTTCATCAGGATCATCGGGATCATGCCACCCAGCGGCGTAAAGCTGTCGTGCATGGCGTTAACCGAACCGTTGGACGCGGCGGTGGTGGCTGTCGCCCACAGGGCCGAATTGGCGATGCCAAAGCGGGTTTCCTTGCCTTCCATGTTTATGGCGCTATCCGCGCCCGCCGCAATCAGATGAGGATTGCCCGATTGCTCAAGCGCGATACAGGCGACCGTCATCGGTACGAACACCAGCGTCATGGCCGCAAAGATCGCAACACCCTGACGCTTGTCGCCGACCATCTTGCCGAAGGTGAAACACAGCGCTGCCGGAAGGATCAGGATCGAGATCAGTTCGACAAAATTGCTGAACGGTGTTGGGTTCTCGAACGGGTGGGCAGAGTTGGTGTTGAAGAAACCGCCGCCGTTGGTGCCCAGCATCTTGATGGCTTCCTGTGAGGCCACCGGCCCCAGCGCCAGGGTTTGCTGGCCACCTTCAATCGTTTGAGCCGTGATATAGGCGCTAAAGGTTTGGATAACCCCCTGCGAGCCCAGAATGACCGCGACGATCAGCGCCAGCGGCAACAGGATGTAGAGATTGATCCGCACCAGATCGGTCCAGAAATTACCAAGCTTATCGGTGGATTGCCGCGATAAGCTGCGCATCAGAACCGCCAGCACGGCAATACCCACCGCCGCCGACACAAAGTTCTGCATCGTCAGGCCGACCATCTGGCTGAAATAGCTCAGGGTCATTTCGCCGCCATAGGACTGCCAGTTGGTATTGGTGACAAAACTGACCGCGGTGTTAAACGCCAGATCAGGCGTCAGGCCGGGCAGGCCCTGCGGATTGAGCGGCAGGACGCCTTGGGCCAGCAGCAGCCCAAACAGCAGCAAAAAGCCGCCGAGCGAGAAAGCAATGACCGCGCCCGCATATTGTTTCCAGGTCATGTCCTCACTCGGACGTGACTGGCTGAGGTTTAAGAACGCGCGTTCAACAGGACCGAGCAGAAAGGACATAGTCGTCCGCTCGCCTGACAGGACGCGGGCGATATACCCGCCTAGCGGCACGGCCAGCGCCGTCAGCACACACATATAAAAGCCAAGCTGCAACCAGCCGCTTGGTGTGACACCGAGCATCATGTCGGTTTCTCCGGATAAGCGCATTCCAAAAAGTGCCAAGAAAGTTTCAAGGCGGTTTTTGGATATAAATGCGCGTTAAAATAATTCTGTTTATGGGAAGAGTTCAGGCTTGATCAAAGCGACGATCAGATAGCCCGCCAAAGCGACGGTCACTATGCCCGCAGCGATATAGAGCGCGATCATGATCCGCCCTCACGCAAAGCGTCGGCGAAACCGACAAAAGCCAGGCACAGGCCGAAAAAGCCTGCCCCGGCCAGACAATAGACGATGGCCATATAAAAAGCCCTCCGTTCACATTTAAGGTGGGAGGGCTTTAGGCCGATCGGCATATAGGCGGTGTATGATTGCACGTCGGCGGCATATAGATTTTATATAGGCCTTGGACGGTAAGCGTAATTTACAGGTTAAGTTGCCCGGTACATTTCCAGAGCGGTATCAACCTGGATGCCCAGACACCTCTTTTGTCCGCTTTGAGGCGAATTACAACTAACGGCCCTTCTCACAATTCTATTTGCGCTCAGGGCGCCCCTGCGACTGAGCCGAGGGCCAGGCAGTTAATCAATTCTGCGCGGAAAATTTTTCAATTGTGCGATTTGGATAACGGTTTACTATCCGTTGGCAGGGGGCTTCATGCCAAGAAATGTATTGATTGTAGCGCTGGCTTTCTGAGCTATGGCTGGATTGACCGTGGCCCAGACTATGGTTCCGGCAAACCCGCCGACTGTTGCTTCGGCCGCCGCCGTGCAGGCAGCTACGCTTCCACCGCTTACCGACTTCGTTGGTACTCACGCCTATCAAGGCGGCGCCATGGAAATCGTTTCCGGCCTCTTCGACGAAACCTGGCCAGACGTCGATTCGTTGAATTAAAAGGAAGAAGTGGTGGGTGGGCACGGACTCGAACCGTGGACCCGCTGATTAAGAGTCAGCTGCTCTACCAACTGAGCTACACACCCACACTATTTTCAGACCGGCGTTTGGTATCCACCGGCAGCAGAGCGGCGGAAAATACGCATTTTCCTCTGGGATTCAAGCACAAAATCAGTCTATGACCCTTTTTATTGCGCAATCATGGGGAAAAGACCGATATGGCTCGCCGCGATCTTTCAGGTGCCGTTGAGTTTTCACGACTGGAGGCGTTTACCCTCAATGATGCGGTGGTGATTGAAGAGGTGCTTAATCTGTTTCAACAGCAGGCCCAGCTTTGGACGCCGCTGCTGGAGGTCAGCCACGAAGGCTGGCGCGATGCCGCCCACACCATTAAGGGTGCGGCATCAGGCATCGGCGCCATGAAGCTGTCCGAACTGGCCCACGCGGCCGAGCATGGCGATGTCGAGGGGGCGCCGACCCGTCTGGAGCGCCTGAAAACCGGGCTGGATGAGGCGCTGATGGATGTGTCGGCCTATCTGCATGAATTGCAGCTTAAGTCGCTGAAAGGTTAGTTTTAGTTGGATTTTGGGGCGGGACTGTCTTAAAGCGGGGCTAAATTCCCACGAAACCTAAAATATTGCGAACCCTGAAAATATCATGAGCGAAGACCTTCATATTCTGTGCACTGACCGTGACGGCGTGATCCATAACCTGCCGGCCATTGATGGCTGGCGGATCATGGAAATCATCCGCGACAACGGTTTGCCGATCAAGGCCGAGTGCGGCGGCGCGCTTGAGTGCGCCACCTGTCATGTTTATGTTGCACCGGAGTGGTTGGATAAGCTGGTCGAAAAGCGCGACGAAGAGGATGAAAAACTCGACGAAGCGTTTATGGTCAAGCGCAACTCGCGCCTGTCGTGCCAGATTTTGATGAGCGATGAGCTTAACGGCCTTGAAGTGACCTTGGCCCCTGAGGGCTAAGGGACGGGGGCTGAGCCGCGGCCAAAGTTAAAGTTTTTGTGTGTAAATCAAGGGGGATGCCCGATGTCGAAATGGTTTAAGTCTGTTGCGGTTGTGGCGGTTGTGGTTGCGGCATGTGGTGCATCGCAGGCGCTGGCCTGGGGATCGCACGGGCACCGCCTGATCGGGGAGGAGGCCATGCGGGCCTTGCCAGCGCATCTGCCGTCCTTTCTGAAGACGCCGCAGTCGATTGCCGATGTCGGTGAATATTCGCGCGAGCCTGACCGCTGGCGTGATGCCGGTTTCGTCCATGATTCCGACCGTAACTCGGCACATTTTATCGATCTTTATGACGACGGCACGACCTTTGCCGGCACGACCATGGATAATCTGCCACGCACCCGCGCTGATTATGACATCGCCGTGGTCGCCAATGGCAAGAAGCCTTGGCACGCCGGTTATCTGCCCTATGCGCAGATTGATGCGTATCAGCAGGTGGTCAAGGACATGGCCTATTGGCGCGTGCTGCATTATCTTGAGGTACGCGAAAAGGATGCCGCTAAGCGTGCCTGGTACAAGGCCGACCGCATCCGTCGTGAGCAGTTAATGCTGCGCGATATCGGTGTTCTGTCCCATTATATGGGCGATTCCACCAATCCGATGCACCTGAGCATCCATTACAATGGCTGGGACAAGGACACGGCCAATCCGCAGGGCTTTACCTCTGAGAAGGTACACGGCCCGCTCGAGTCCGATTTCGTCAGCGCCCACATCAAGGTTGTCGATGTGCGCAGCCATATGGCGGCTCCCGTAACCTGCTCGGCCAAGATCGAGGTGTGCATGGCCGAGAAGATAAAGCGCAATTTTACCCAGTTGGTACCGGTCTATGAGCTTGAAAAAGAAGGTGTGTTCAAGCTTGACGATCCTGCCGCGCAGACCGGTAAGGGCCGCGAGTTTATGGCCAAATTGCTGGGGGCTGGGGCTTCGGATCTGCGCGATGTGGTGGTTGATGCCTGGCGCGAGTCCAAGACTATGAAGGTCGGCTATCCAGGTGCTACCTATGATGACATCGTCGCCGGTAAGGTGCCGGACATCTATATCTATCTCAGGGATTAGGTTCGATGGCGGGGACCTTGACGTTCGGCGAACGTAACCCCGCTCTTGAGCTGGTCAGGCGCACGACCGCGCACGGCATCTTGATCCGTGACGGGCAGTTAGCCTGCGTGGCCATCGGACTTGGTGATCTGATTTACGATATACCGGGCGGAGCCGTCGATGGCGATGAAACACACCATCAGGCGCTGGTGCGGGAGTTCCTTGAGGAAACCGGACTTAAGGTCACGCCGGGGCGGCTGGTCACGGATGTGCGCCAGTATGTCGTCAACCGCAACGATCCGCGCCAGCAGTATCTCAACCATGCCCATATCTTTGAAGTATCGCTGATCGGTGAGCGGCTTGAGGCCAAGATAGAGGATGATCACGAACTGATCTGGCTGGAGCCGCTGGAGATCATAAAGTGCATCCGCAATGACGGCTATGCCTGGGCGATCACCAAGTGGCTGCGGAGCGTGTCCTCTTGACTCATTAGTTGGAGTGCGGTGATAGGCCGCGCAATCTTCTCCTCCCCATTGCTTCGCAACAGGGGGGAGAAATAAGGTGCTGACCTATCCGTCTTCGCCCGTTTTTCAGGGGGCGGGGGCTGTGTCCCTGCCTTTGCGCAGGATAAATTCGTGGTCGATGGTTGAGCCTACCGGAAAGCCGTATTCGCCGACCTTCTCAAAACCGTAAGACTGGTAAAGGTTCAGGGCTCGGTGGTTTTCACTCCACACGCCAATCCATTGCGGGGCGTTGCCATAGCGTTCCGAAAGGTAATCCAGACCGATGGTCAGAAGCTGTTTGCCTAAGCCCTGACCTTGCTGAGAGGTATCGATATAGAGCCGCTTGATTTCGCCCTGAGCGGTCTTATCCGCATCGGCGTGGGGCAGGCCGACGGGGCCGGCGTGCAGGTAGCCAACGGCTTTGTCATCCGCCCACGCCATGCGCCAGAACTGGGCCGGATCAGCCACCTGCGGGGCCAGAACCTCCGGCGCATAGGATCCGCGCAGGAACGCCTCTAAATCCGCAGGTGGATAGAGATGGGCAAAGGTGTCGCAAAAGCTGCGTATCGCCAGATCAGACAGGGCCTGAACCTGATCAGGGGTTATGGGGAGAATGTGCATAGTCTCCCCATAGCCTGAGTAGTTTAGGCCAGCAAGGCCCCCTTGGCGGCGGTGATAAATTCGCGGAAGGTGGTCGGGGCCTTACCGGTCAGGCTGTACAGATCGGTGGTGACGCCCGACAATTGACCGGCGCGAATGGCGGCCTCAGCCGAGGTCAGCATATCGGCCACAAAATCGGGCAGGCCTGCCGCGATCAGACCGCCTCTGAAATCGGCATCGGCGACATCGACCACGCTTAAGGGTTTACCCGTCACTTCGGTCACGAGGGCGGCGACCTCGGTGTGACTTAAGGCTTGCGGGCCTGTGATCGTATAGATGGCCTTGGTGGCGGGCGGATTGGCGAGGACGGTGGCAGCGGCGATAGCGGCATCTTCGCGGGTCACGTAGCCAATTTTACCTCCTTTAGTGGACGTGAACCACTGGCCGGTCGCAACGGCATGGGGCAGGGCCATCAGGCTGTTTTCGGCATACCAGTTATTGCGCAGGATGGTGTAGTCAAGCCCGCTGTTGATCACCGCCTGTTCGGTGCCGTAGTGGTCGGGCGCAAAGCTGATCAGGTTGCCGGGCTCGGGATTGGGCAGGGAGGTATAGACGATGTGCTTCACACCCGCGGCCTTGGCAGCGGCAATGGCAGCCTGGTGTTGCTTCAGGCGCTGACCGGGGACGGCGAGGGCGTCGGTCGAGATGATCAGCAGGCGGTCGACGCCTTTGAAGGCTTCGGCGAGCGTTTCCGGCTTATCGAAATCGGCGGCACGGGTTTCAAATGCCGTGCTGAGTTTCGACGGATCGCGGGACGCGGCAATGACTTTAGCGCTGGTCTTATCCGCGATATGTTTCAGAACCAACTGGCCCAGTTGGCCGCTGGCGCCGGTGATGAGCAGGGTATCTTGTGACATGGGTAGGTATCCTATATAAGAGACATGGTCTCTTTCCGAGACTAGATGCAAAATAGGAACTTATCGGGGCCTGTAAAGACGGCAGGTTTTCGGGAGATAGGCATGTTGAAGGAACTACCCCAAGGTGAGGGGCTTATGGGTAAAGGTGTCGATACCATCGTTGAGGCTGTGCTCGGCGGCGTCACGGTTGGCATGAACCCGTCCGATTGTCCGGTGCGTGATGTGCTTGATCACATAGGCGGCAAGTGGTCGAGCCTGATCCTTCTGAACCTCAAGGCCCGTCCGCACCGCTTCGGAGAGCTTAAGCGGGCCATTCCTGATATTTCCCAGCGGATGCTGACCCAGACCCTGCGTGATCAGCAGCGTGACGGTCTGATCAGCCGCCATGTCTTTCCGACCAATCCGCCCAGCGTCGAATATCGATTGACCGATCTGGGCGACAGCCTGATTGTGACCCTAAGCCCGCTGATGGCCTGGGCAGTCGACAACCACAGCCATATACTTAAGGCGCGGGCGGTGTTTGATGATCATGGCTGAAGATTGAAATTTCTTGGCGGGTGTCTTTTATGCATTATTTGCCTATTAATAATCGGTAAAAGATCCTCATGAGTTTTTGGCGTAACCAGATAGGTTTCAAAGTCATCGGAATTATTAGGATTACGTAGTGTGATGGTGGCCGGAGCCTGAAAGATACTACTTATTTCACGAAGATTATTGCGAAGTTTTTCAAGCTCTTCAAGGTTAAGCGCACTAATATATTTTGCAATGTCGCCTTTCAGGCTTTGCGACACTACCAAAGTGGTCAGGGCGCAAAAATACCATATCTGTGTTGCTTCGCTTTCATGCGGGATATCCAAATGTTTACGACACGCAGAGAGCATTGCTTTCGGGTTAGTGCTGTAGCCGTTCGACTTTAGCCAAATATCGAATACGGCATTTTTTGCGCGCCTGGGTGGAGTTGGGTGTGTTATAGATGTCATGGCCTATATCAACTCTGGGGAGGGAATTATGTTAGAGGTAAAACACAGTCTGGGGGAGGGGACGCATTGCGCCTTTCGCATCGATGCCCATTACGGTCAGTTTGATGAGCAGACGGTCGCCTATACCGTCACAGCCACTGTCGAAAGAGGCGACGCAGATACAATCAGCAAAAGTCTATACCTGAAAGTCCATACCGGCAATGGAGAGGGTGGGGAAGGGGACTTATGGGTAGATATTCTTGACGGTGATGTGCGTCTATTACATCAGCCAGTGTCTGAGCTGCCTGATGTGGTTGATGTCATTGATTTTATCATCCCTGACTGGGTTACGGGCGACCCTTTGATTACCTGCGCGATAAAGGCAGGACTGGGGGCGATAATCAGGCAACTTATGCAATGTCACCGCGCGCACCGAGACGCGCCTCTCAGGGGAAGGATAATGCCGGTCTTGCGCTGCCTGCGTGATCATGCCGCACAGATAGGTCTTCATGCCTTGACACGATTCCTGAACTGTTTGCGGCGGGCTATTCTGGGCGCTTAACCGTCAGTGATAGTGGATAAGGTTTAAACCTCGTCCTTACCTGACAGCAGGATACAGACCAGCGTAATGATCGCGGCGACCAGCATATAATAGCCGACGAAGTGCAGGCCGTAATTGGCCTGCAACCATGTGGCGGCATAGGGGGCCAGAGACGCGCCGACGATACCGGCGAAATTGAACGTCAGTGACGCACCGGTGTACCTTACCCGTGTGGGGAAGGGGGCGGCCAAAGCCGTGCCGATCAGGGCGTAGGTCATGCCCATCAGCGCCATAGCCAGTATGGAAAAGCCAGCGATTTCAACGCCGGTGCCGCCCATCAAGGTCGGCAGGAAGAAAGAAAACACGCCGATGGTGACGGTGGTGCCGATCAGCACTTCGCGTCGGCCATATTGCTCGGCCATCTTGGCCGAGATCGGAATAAAAATACCAAAAGCGATCGAGCCCAGAATCTGAATACCGAGGGCATCGACAAACGGAATCTGACGGATTTTGACGTTATACGACAGAAGATAGGCGCTGCCGATATAGAACAGTACAAAGGTCACCAGCGCCACAAAGGTGCCTAAGAACAGGCTGCGCTTATATTTGCTGAAAATCTCGACCAGCGGCACTTCGACGCGTTCGTGCTTATCGATGGCCTGTTGGAACTCCGGGGTTTCGGTGATCGACAAACGTACCCACAGGCCTATGGCGATCAGGGCAATAGACGCGATAAACGGTATGCGCCAGCCCCAGCTCAGCAGATCTTCCTGTGAGATGAAATGCAGCAATATCCAGAAGGCGCCGGACGACAGCAAAAGCCCCAGCGGCGCCCCAAGCTGCGGGAACATACCGTACCAGGAGCGCTTGCCTTCGGGGGCGTTTTCGGTGGCAAGCAGTACCGCGCCGCCCCATTCACCACCCAGGCCAAAACCCTGACCGAACCGGCACAGCGCCAGCAATAGAGGTGCCCACACCCCGATCTGGGCATAGGAGGGCAGAAGACCGATGATAACGGTTGAAATCCCCATGGTCAGCAGGGCCGCGACCAGTGTGACCTTACGGCCTATCCGGTCACCGAAATGGCCAAAGACGATAGCCCCGACCGGCCTGGCGAAAAAGGCGATGGAGAAGGTCGCAAACGACTGCAAAAGGGCCGAAGTCGGGTCGCTGTTGGGAAAGAACAGGGTCGGAAACACCAGAACCGCCGCCGTGGCATAGACATAGAAGTCGAAAAATTCGATGGTCGTGCCGATCAGGCTGGCGACCAGCACCTGCGCGGGAGAATTCACCGGCTTGGCCGGTGTCAATGTAGCGGTCATGTATTTTAGCCCCTGAAGCCCTTTACAGGCTTAGCCCTTTAGTCCCTGCCAGGCGGTTACGAATGCCTTGGCCTTTTCATACACGATTTCGGCGGTGTCGCCAGGCTTATAGACGCTGGAACCGATACCAAAACCGCGCGCGCCGACGCTGAGGTATTCGCCCATATTGGTGGGTTCGATCCCGCCGACCGGAAAGACCGGCGTCGTGCGGGGGATAACGGCGTTCATGGCCTTAAGCCCCTTGGGGCCCGCAAGCTCTGCCGGAAACAGCTTGATGGCGTCGGCACCGGCCTCAATGGCCGCAAAGGCTTCGGTCGGGGTGAAGAAGGCGGGGAATGAGATCAGGCCCAGTTCCTTGGCCTTTTTGATCACGTCTACATTGGTGTTGGGGGAGATGCAGATCTGCCCGCCGACGGCGGCTAAGGTTTCGACATCGCCAACTTTCAGCACGGTGCCGGCGCCAACGATAGCGCGTTCGCCCAAACGGCTGGCCAGCATCTGGATCGATTTGAACGGATCGGGCGAATTGAGCGGGACTTCGACGATCTTGAAACCGGCCTCGATTAGCGCATCGCCGACCGCCTCAGCCTCTTCGGGCTTGACGCCGCGCAGGATCGCCACCAGCGGCAGGGTATTCAGCGCATCGCGCCATTGTTCCATAAGCGACATAAGAGATTCCTATCGTAACGAATTGATGGCCCACAGGCCGCGGCTGGAGGCGGTATCGCCGTCATGTTGGGTCACGCGGTCGAAACCGGCAAACTTAAGCGCAGCCTTGTAAAGCTCGATCAGGGCGCCGTCACCGACGATGCCGACCGGCTTGTTGCCGTGTTTTTCCTTCTCGGCGGCGATTTCCGAACCGATCAGAATACCCGACATATAGGACGACAGGCTCTCCGGCTTGATATTGTTGAACAAAGCCTCAGTCCGTACCGAGAAAATCAGCGACAGGAAGGCCTTATCGTTCAGGGCGCGTTCAACCCCTTTCAGGAAGGCGGCTTCGTCGTCGGTGTCATTGTCCATCAAAAGGCCGAGGATCGAATTGGCCTTAAGCACCTGGAACATTTCGCCGGTCATGTGGGTGGAGAATGTTTTGACCTCGCCGCCTTCGACCTGCGCCCACTTGGAATGGGTGCCGGGCAGGATGACCAGCCCTTCGGCCTCATCGCCCAAGCCATAGATCTGCGTTTCTTCGCCGCGCATAACATTGAGCAGGCCGGTATCGGGCGACTTGGCATAAAGCCCCGGCACAATGGCCACATCCAGACGCGGGTGCGGGGCGCGCACCAGATGTCCGGCAATGTCCTTCACCGTCGACGGGCAGGCGGCATAGGGCGCTTCGACCCAGCCCTGACGCGAGCCGACCATGCCCGACAGGATGAACGGCAGGTGATCTAATCCCGCGAAATCGTCCTTAAGCACGCTCAACAGGGCCTGCTCAAAGCTTAAGACACCAAGGTTTTTCAGGCCGATATTGGCGGCGTGCTTGGCGATGACCGCGCCTGTCTCATCATAAAGGAACATGCGGAAGTTGGTCGTGCCCCAATCGGCACCGATCAGCGTAGGTGTGCTCATGAATATGTACCTTTGAATTTATCCGCCAAATTGCAGCGTCGGTAATCCGGTGTGGCCGCGTAATAGCGGAGTTGGCACCTCAAATAAAGTCCCGGCCTCTTTATCATCCGGCTGATCGACGGCGGCCGAGGTCACAAACAGGCGGTCAAGGCTCTTACCTGCAAAGGTCATGGAGGTGATTTGCTTTGCGGGCATAGGAATGGCGAAATCAAGCGTGCCATCAGGCTTAAAGCGGCTGATACGTGACCCGCCCCAGTGGGCGATCCAGATGCCGCCTTGCGCGTCCGTCGTCATACCATCGGGCGAACCATCGGTATCTTCGTTAAAGGCCACAAACAGGCGTTTATTGGATTCGTTACCGTCGGCATCCAGATCAAATACGTAAACCTCACCCGCGCCGGAATCGGTGTGGTAGATTTTTGTGTGATCCGGACTGAACGCCGGGCCATTGGCGACCTGATAGGGGCCGTCGATATGTTTAAAGGTCAGATCGGCCTCAAGGCGGTGCAGCCCGCCGCTTTTTTCGGTCTGCGGCATGTGCAGGCTGCCCGCCCAGATGCGACCCCACTTATCGGCCTTGGCGTCATTGAGGCGGTTGTCGGGGTGCTGGGGTTCCGGATCGCCGATATGTTTCAGAGTGAAGGGCTCCAGCGTCAGTTGGGTGAAACCGGACTTAAGGCCCGCGATAAACCCGCCCTTTTCGCGCTCAATGACCCAGCCGATCGGCTCGGGGAATACCCAGTGTTTCAGGGATTTGTCATCAAGGCGATAGCGATGCAGCTTATGGCCTAAGATATCGACCCAATAGACGGCATTATCGCGCGCCGACCATAACGGCCCTTCGCCGAGAAACGACCCTGGCGGTGAAATGCGGATAATGTCATCAGTCATGGTCATGCCCCTGTTTATTGATTTTGTCGGACTTTATTTAACGCATACGCTTCAAAAATCCAGTCTGGAAACGATGATCGGTAAAATAATTGTATGATAATTATCGGGGTGAATTTCAGGCTGGTAGCGTGAAGTTTACCAACATCGTATCTTGACGTTCGCGTAAAGTTGGCGCACACCTTTCACCAATTAAAAGCTTCGGAGGACGCTACATGGCCGACAGTGCTAATGCCGCCTATATCTATGACACGCTGCGCACCCCGCGTGGTAAGGGTAAGAAAGACGGCTCACTTCATGAAATCACCGCCCTTAACCTGTCGGCGCAGGTGCTGACGGGGCTGGCGGAGCGTAATGGCCTCGATACGGCGCTGGTCGAAGATGTGGTCTGGGGCTGCGTGACGCCGGTGGGCGAGCAGGGCGGCGACATTGCCCGCGCGGCAGTTCTGGCGGCCGGCTATGCGCAAACCTGCGGCGGGGTGCAGATCAACCGGTTTTGCGCGTCGGGCCTTGAGGCTATCAATATGGCGGCGGCCAAGGTGATATCGGGCGAAGCCGATATGGCCATTGGCGGCGGCGTTGAATCGATGAGCCGTATTCCGATGGGCTCGGACGGTGGGGCCTGGGCGATCGATGTGGCGGCGGCGTTCCCGACCTATTTCGTCCCGCAAGGGGTGTCGGCCGATACGATTGCGACCAAGTGGGGCTTTTCACGCGATGACGTTGATGCCTACGCCGTCGAATCGCACAAACGCTCGGCCAAAAGCTGGGCCGAGGGCCGGTTCAAAAAATCGGTGCATCCGGTGAAAGATCAGTTGGGCGTCACCATCCTTGACCGCGACGAAACCATCCGCCCCAATACCGATATGCAGGCTCTGGCGGGGCTTAATCCGTCCTTTGCCATGATGGGTGAAATGGGCGGGTTCGATGCGGTCATCAATCAGCGTTATCCTGAACTTGAGCGCATCAATCACATCCATACGCCGGGCAATTCCTCGGCCATCGTTGATGGTTCGGCCGCGGTTCTGATCGGCAATAAACGCGCCGGTGAGGCGGCGGGGTTGAGGCCGCGCGCCCGCATCAAGGGCATGGCCTCGATCGGGTCCGAGCCGTCGATCATGCTAACGGGGCCGTCGTACGTGACGGAAAAGCTGCTGAAACGCTTAAGCATGAGCGTGGCCGATATCGACCTTTATGAGTTGAACGAAGCCTTTGCGTCGGTGGTTTTGCGCTACATGCAGGCGCTCGATATTCCGCACGATAAGATCAATGTCTGCGGCGGGGCGATTGCGATGGGCCACCCGCTGGGGGCTACGGGAGCGATGATCCTCGGCACCGTGCTGGATGAACTGGAGCGTACCGGTAAATCAACCGCGCTGGTGACCCTGTGCGTCGGTGGCGGCATGGCCACGGCCACGGTTATTGAGCGTATTTAACAAACGGCAGGAAAGAGTACCCCTCCGTCAGCTTCGCCTGATGGCTCGCTGCCACCTCCCCATCTGCGCCGAAAGGCTTGATAGGGAGGAGGGGGCGCGAAATCTCCTCCCTACGCAGTGGGGAGGTGGCCCGAAGGGACGGAGGGGTAGTCCTTAAAGAGGATGGAAACTATGCAAAATTTTAAAGTTGAACTCGATTCCGACGGCATTCTGGTCTGCGCCTTTGATACGGTCGGCAAGACCATGAACACCTTCACCAAGGCCGCGCTCGATGACCTGATGGCGATTGCCGAGCGCGCCAAAACCGATGGGGCGGTCAAGGGGGTGGTGATCACCTCGGCCAAGTCCAACGGCTTTTGCGCGGGGGCCGACCTTGAGGAAATGCTGGGCGGCGCGTGGGAGGCTGAGGGGATTGATAAATCTGACCCCGAAGCCGAGCTAAAAGGCGCCTTTGCCGCCGCATTTGAGATGAACCGTGTCTATCGGGCGCTGGAGACCTGCGGCAAACCGGTGGCAGCCGCGATCAACGGGCTGGCACTGGGCGGCGGCACGGAACTGGTGCTGGCCTGCCATTACCGCGTATTGTCGGATGGCCCGAAGGTTCAGATGGGCCTGCCCGAAGTCAAGATCGGCCTGTTCCCCGGCGGCGGCGGCTCGCAGCGTTTGCCGCGCTTGATCGGCGCGCAAGCCGCCCTGATCGCCATGTCGGAAGGTAAGAACTTTAAGCCGAAAGAGGCTTTGGCCGCCGGTATTGTCCACGAAGTGGTCGCCGACGATCAGGTGGTTGAGGCGGCGAAGGCCTGGATCAAAACAAAAGGCGATCCGGTCGCTCTGTGGGACAAGAAAGAGTTCAAAATCCCCGGCGGCGGGCCGTACCATCCGGCGGGCGCGCAGGTCTTTATGATGGGTAACGCCCTGCTGCGCAAACAGTCCTATGGCAACTATCCGGCGGTTATCAACCTGATGCACGCCGTCTATGAAGGGCTGCAACTGCCGATCGATTCGGCGCTTAAGGTCGAGACGCGTTATTTCGCCAAGACCTTGATGACACCTCAAGCTAAAGCCATGATCCGCACCCTGTTTTTCTCGATGCAGGCGGTGGGTAAGGGCTCAGGCCGTCCGGTGGGGGTGCCCAAGACCGAGTTTTCTCAAGTGGCTGTGCTGGGCGCCGGCATGATGGGGGCGGGGATCGCCTATGTCACGGCTATGTCGGGCATCAAGGTCGTGCTTATCGACCGGGATCAGGCCGCCGCCGATAAGGGCAAATCCCATTGCGAAGACCTGCTGAAAAAGGCCGTGTCTCGTGGCAAGATGACTCAGGATAAGGCGCAAGGCGTGCTCGATCTGATTGCCGCCACGCCGGATTACGGCCTGATCAAGGGCTCCGATCTGGTGGTCGAGGCGGTGTTTGAAAACACCGAACTCAAGGCTGGGGTTACAAAGCTGGCCGAAGCTGAACTGGCGGACACAGCGGTATTCGGCTCCAATACCTCGACCATCCCGATTTCCTTGCTGGCCAAGGCGTCGGTGCGGCCGGAAAACTATATCGGCATCCACTTCTTCTCGCCGGTCGATAAGATGATGCTGGTTGAGATCATCATGGGCGAAAAGACCTCGGATGCGACTCTGGCCAAAGCGATTGACTATGTGCTGAAGATCAAAAAGACCCCGATCGTGGTCAATGACGAACGCTTCTTCTTTGCCAACCGCTGCTTCATCCCGTTTACCGCCGAGGGTCTGCATATGTGGGCCGAAGGGATTGCCCCCGCCATTATCGACAATGTCGGACGCGCAACGGGTATGCCGCGCGGGCCGCTTGAGATGATGGATGATGTCGCGCTTGATCTGCTGGTCAAGATCACGTCGGAAACGGCCAAGGCCGAAGGGGCGAACTATATCCCTATCCCCGGTGAGGCCGAGGTCGCCAAGATGGTGGCCGACGGTCGTCTGGGTCGCAAGAACGGCAAGGGTTTCTATGACTATCCCGAAGCGGGCGGCAACAAAGCGCTGTGGGCGGGCACCAAGGATATGTTCCCCGTGACCATGTCTGAGGCCGATCCGGCGCAGGCCGAAGAACTGAAAAAGCGTCTGCTCTATATTCAGGCAGTGACGGCGGCGCGCTGTTTCGAGGAGGGCGTCATCACCGACCCGCGTGAAGCCGATGTCGGCTCGATCCTCGGTTGGGGCTTTGCGCCGTGGTCGGGCGGGATCATCTCCCTGATCGACTCGATTGGTACTGCGACGTTTGTGGCGGAGCTGGATCGCATGACCGGCCTTTATGGTGACCGCTTTGCCCCGCCGCAGCTTCTGCGCGACATGGCGGCCAAGGGGGAAACCTTCTATGGCCGTTTCGGTAAGGTAGATAGGAAGGCGGCTTAGTCTTAGAACTCCCCTTCAGCTTGCTGAGGGGGAGGTGGGCCGGAGGGGCGGAGGGGGTGACTGAAGGTTCCGTAAACCCCACCTGTCACTACGTGACATCCTCCCCTTATATTAAGGGGAGGTTCTTATGTTGAGGATATCTTGTTAAAGCCGCCGAGAGACAAAGCCCGCGCCCTTAGAAAAGATATGTCCCTGCCCGAAATGCTGATCTGGGGGCGGCTTCGTGTACGTCAAAAGGGCCAGTCGCAGTTTCGGCGTCAACACCCGTTGGGTATTTATGTGGCAGATTTTTATTGTGCCAAAGCCAAACTGGTCATCGAAATAGATGGTATGGCGCACAGTCTTTACGGTCGCGCGCGCAGAGATGATATCCGGGATAAATGGATGGCGGCTCAAGATCTCATGATCGTGCGAATAGCTGCAGGCGATGTTCTGAACGACCCGGGCGAGGTGGCGGATGGTATTTACCGTATGGCCACTGAGCGGCTGAAATCAACGCAGGTTTGAAGGCGTAATTCAGAATTTCATGGGCGGTCGCCTTTGCATCTGCGAATAAATCCCGTTCACATTGTGTTGCAATGCAGCATTTTGCATTGACCTGACTCATCCTGTTTTTTAACAATGACAGCGCTGACATTGTTGTTAGCGCTAACTTATGGATGTGTGTGTCATGAAAAATTTCTCCCTCGCCTTTGCCGTTGCGATCTCCTCGGCCCTTATCGGCGGCTCGGCCTTAGCTGAATGTGATCAGGCTCAGTTCCTGGAAACCGGTCGTCTGACGACCCTGGCCGTGTCTGAAAAGCTCGGCATGAGCGCCACCGATGTGTCGCGCAAGACTATCCGCCTCAAGGAATGTGTGGCTGAAGCCAGCACGATTTCTTCTGAATTTACCTACAGCTATGTCGAAGGTTCCGACACCAAGACCGTCAATGGCTCGGTCAAGATCGCCGACGGCAAGGTCGCTTCGGTAAATCTGGGTGGTCGCGATATCTTTGTTGCCTCCGATGACCGCCTGTTCTCCAAGGCCATAAAGCTGAACTAGGTTTGGCTTAACCTTTGAAACGCGAAAGGCACCGGCTCCCCCCGGTGCCTTTTTTGCCGTAAGTGCCCTACCGCTACGCTGCTTGAGGGCTTTAGACCTCGGCAGGGGTTTTTGCCTGTATCGACAAGGCGTGGACCGGCCCGGCCAATTCCTCACGCAGCGCCTCATTGACCTTGCGCTGGCGCGCCACGCGGTTGAGGCCTTCAAAGGCGTCTGAGACGATCAACACAGAAAAATGACTTTCGCCCCCTTCACGGGCGCCCGAGTGTCCACTATGTTTGTCGCTGTCATCATGAATCTCCAGTCGTTGCGGTTTGAAGGCGGTTTCCAGCTTGGATTTCAGCCGCTCAGTGACTATTCCCATGATTTTGCCAGACCTTTCTGTTAAAGTGTTCGGCCAGTTTTTTTTAGGTTTCAGGATCACAGTTCATACTATGAGCGACGGTTACAAATATACCCCCAAATTCGGTCTCGACATGCGCATCCGCCCGCCCAAAGAAGGCGAAGTGCAGGGCAAGCGTCCCGAAGATGACGTCTTGTCGCTAAAGCCGGGTCAGATTCGCTGCGAATGGCCGGAGTGTCATCGCGCGTCGACGGCCAAGGCGCCTAAGTCGCGCGAAATGATGAACGAATACTATAACTTCTGTCAGGCGCACGCGGGCGAGTACAACAAAAACTGGAACTTCTTTTCCGGCATGTCTGAGGGCGAAGCCAAGCAGCACCGCGAAGCCACCATTACCGGCGGCCGCCCGACCTGGCAGTTCCGTGCCTCCCGCGTCAGCCGCGAAGCCGCCAACTTCGCCACCAAGGGCGCGAAGATCGGCAATGGCATGTACGATCCCCACAGCGTCTTTGGCGCCGGTGCCAGCCCTGATCGCAGTAAGGCCGAACCCTCTCAGCGCCAGTATGGCAAGATCGAGCGTCAGGCCTTTGCCGATCTCGACCTCGATGTCGGCGCCACCGCCGAACAGATCCGAGTGCGCTACACTGAGATGCTGAAACGCTGTCACCCCGACAACAACGGCGGTGACCGCTCCGCCGAGGACAAGCTGCAACGCGTCATAAAGGCTTATAAAGTCCTCAAAAAAATGTCTCTGGCCTAGGCGGGTCTTTTGCCCTGTAAGTTCGTCGGCTGCGGCTTGCAGGTACTATGTGTACCTGCGGCGCTTGCCTCCTGTTTACATGACAAAATCCCTCGCCTATGCGCGCGGTGGTGCATAAAAGAACCTCCCCGGCGCGCTCAAGCAGCGAAGCGGTAGCGCACTAAAAAGCCAGGGGAGGGTGGCGCGAAGCGCCGGGTGGGGTGAAAATGCCAGCAGTCAAAACCGGTGGATGCCAATGCGGCGCGGTGCGATTCATAGTCGAAGGCGAACTCGGCCACGCCTCGATCTGCCATTGCCGCATGTGCCAGAAAGCTTACGGCAATTTCTTTGCCCCTCTGGTCAGTGTGCGTGAGGCGACCCTGATCTGGACCAGAGCCGAACCCGCTCGCTTTCAAAGCTCAAACCTTGTGCAACGCGGGTTTTGCAGTGGGTGCGGCACACCGCTGACCTACGAAGCGCCGGACGGGGTCGCGGTATCCATCGCCGCCTTTGATGACCCTGCGACCATTATACCCGAAATCCAGTTCGGCGTTGAAGCCAAACTGTCCTATGTTGATAACCTGCACAGCCTGCCGACGCGCGCCACCCTCGAAGACATCGACTCTGCGCCGTTTTTAAATGACCTGATAAGCTATCAGCACCCTGACCATGAATAATGGGGGCTATGCCCCCAGCCGCTGAACATCGCGCAGGGCGTTGTCAGCCATAGCTTTCAGGCCGGCATGGCCTGGCATCTGGGCGGACAGTTCAGCAAACACCTCATGGGCCTTACGGTATAGTGGCGCTGCCCTGAGGTGTTCCCCCTGCATTTCACGGATTTGGGCCAGACGCGCCAGCGCAATCCCACGACCGGAACGCACCTGAAGATTGGACGGGTCAAGATAAGCCAGGCTCTCATTGATCAGGCTCAGTTCCTCAAACGCAGTGGCCGCTGTCGTCAGATCACCGACCTTGAACTTCAGATCGGCATACTGGGTCAGAAGGCCTGAACGGGTCTGCGGATCGCTGACCACGGCCAGAGCCCGACCGATAACCGGTGCTAACACATCTGTGCGGCCATCCATCTGATAGCGGCGGGCCAGATAAAGGTGAATATTAGCGTCCGATGGATCAAGTTCAGAGACCTGCTCATAGGCCATCATGGCCTTGGGGTCATCGCGGCCCATATGCAGAGCGCCATATACCCGCCATAACTCCGCCGAATGGGCAAAAGCACCGGCATTCATCAGTTCATTGGCCATGCCCTGCAACCGGCTGGCGGCGACTGACAAATCCCCAGCCGCAATCAGGTCAAACACTTCGCGGCTCTGGGGGGATTTATCGTAATAGAGATAGCTGATGCGTACCGATAATTCCTCGGCGGCGATCGGGCGCGTGGTGTCTGGCCAGACGGACAACGCCGTCGATACCGTCTGACCGATCTCTTCTTCCGGTGTCAGGACAGGAACTGCAACTGCAGCCGGAGCTGGAGCCTGATCCTGAACCGTCACAGGTGCGGGCACGACTGGGGCATAGGCGTCATGCGCCGCAGGAGCCGGCGTGTCGATAAAGCGCATGGCGGACGTGACTACGGCATTAATATCGCTGGGAGGCAGGTCACGGACAGCCGTTTCAGGGGCCTCCGCCAGCAGAGCCGCAGCAATGGGATCGGACAGCGTATCAGGTAATGGGGCGGGGTCAGGCTCAGTGAAAACAACCGGGCCAGAATCGAAACCAGAATCGGGCGCACGCTCTTGTGCCGTAAGTGGTGATTCAGTGGCAAGGGCGACTGATCCGGTGGCCACCGGATCAGATCCGATTGGCTCTTGCGGGGCTTGCATCACCTCAGGTGCAGGCTCAGGGGCGGGCCGTAATGGAATGACCTGGGCGGTGGGGGGGGGCTCAGGCATTGCCTCAGGCGCTGGGGAGGCTGGCTTGGGTCTCAGGCCGGAAATGTGCAGGCCATGCTCAGGCGACAATACGTCTGTGTCCACGACCGGACGAGCGGGTGTCTCGGCCTCCGGTTTAAATTCCGCAGGTCTGGGCTGCGGGTTGTTCAGATGCGGGTGGGACAGATGGGGTTTCGGCAGGCCAAAGGCGTCGGCGGCATTGTCACCATAGTGCGGGATCAGTTCATGGCTGGACGGCGTGGCCAGAGGGGCCTGAGATTGCGACAGCCCGGCCTGAGTGGTGGCCGGTGGGGCCTCAAAGCGCAGGGCGGCGCGGTTACGGTTCGTCTGGTCGGGTGTATCTGTGCTCAGATAATGGACACTGGCGACCTTAAGGCCGTCCCCGCTCATCTGGAGTTGGGTTTCCGGTATGGCCAGATCGAAATCATCGCCACCAGAAGGCGCAACAGCAGCAGCGACTTTGGACCTGCGCTTCACCGGAACCGTCAGGCGGAACAGGCATCCCACGATACCGATAAGAATAACGGCAAGGCCCACCACCAGCAATCCGGAGGGAATAGTCTCAATGCGCGCCCAGCTTATCCAGTCTTCGCTGTATGGGCTTGATACAGGGGCTCCGCCCGTGAAGACGGCGAGTGCGCACATTAAAAGGCCGGCCAGCATCAGCACGACAAACCCGGTCAGGGGCAAGCGGTTTCCGGATTTGGACGGTTTCATGGCCTCAGCCCTGACCTGAGCGGAATCAATAGGATGTCCGCTGGAACCATAGTCTTCACCCTCAAAGGCCTTGCGCGTGTCCACCTGTGTCACCTCTGCCCCCTCATGCAGGCCATTCCGGCCTGCTCCCCGCAGCAGGGAGTTAAGCCTAAGCTTGGCCGTCTGGCAATCGTGTTGAAGGCAATATGTCCCAAAAAGAGGACTCATAAGCCTTAGCGGTGGCTGCCTTGCAACTATGCGGCCATTTATTGCGACCCCTCACGTGCGCTTGCGGCCTCTGACGGTTAACTATAATCTCGTTATGACAGAATTAGGACAATGCCCCATATCTGCAACCTTACAATACCGGTGACTTTATAATGCCTGTGACCGTCGATCAGTTTTTGAATGCGGCCCTTGATCGTGATATCGACGCAAGTCGGGCCACAGGTGATTGCCAGACCTATTTCGACCTGTTGAGGGATCTTGACTTTTTTCAACGCACCCTGGCTCAGCGGGCGCGTGCCTGCCGCGGTCAGACCGACGACGATCTGTCGTATCAAAAGACGGCGGCGGCCCTGGCGCAGGTCAAAAGCCGCCTGCAGGATATCGAGCAAGTCTATGGGCTAGTGTCGCATTAACCGCCATATTAACCAATGTTCGGTTGCGCACCGGATGAAGACCTGTTTTATATCGAACATATGAAGAACACGATTCGGATCATCGGACTTGATCCCGGTCTGCGCAGGCTGGGGTGGGGCGTTATCGACGTTGACGGCGCGCGTCTGTCGTGGGTCGGGCACGGGGTAATAACACCCGATGAAAAGCAGGCCCTGTCGGATCGCCTGCTGGATTTATTTGAGGGGCTGACGCAGGTGCTTGAAACCTATCACCCGGATGAAGCCGCGATCGAAGAAACCTTTGTCAATATGAATCCGGCCTCGACCCTTAAGCTGGGTCACGCGCGAGCGGCCGCGATGCTGGCCCCCGCAAAGCTGGGCCTGAGTGTGGCGGAATATGCCGCCCTTGATGTCAAAAAATCGGTAGTCGGGGCCGGGCGCGCCGATAAGGATCAGGTTCTGTTCATGGTCAGGCGCCTGTTGCCGCGCGCGGGGGCTGAGGCTTCGCTTACAGCAGATATGGCCGATGCGCTGGCGGTGGCGATCACCCATGCCCATAAGCGTAAGATGGCTATACTGCGCTCAAGCAGCGCAGCGGTAGCGCAACTTAAAACCAAGCGGAGCGTAGCATGATCGGGCGTTTGCGCGGCCTTGTGCTGGAACTGAGCGACGAAGAGGCGCTGATCGAGGTCGGGGGTGTCGGCTATATCGTCCGTTGCGGGGTGCGGACGCTTGCCAATATGCCGGAACTGGGCACCGAGGTTATCGTCCACATCGAAAGTGTCACCCGCGAAGACGGCACGCGCCTGTTCGGATTTTTGACCAAGGATGAACGGCAGGCCTTTGTGTCCCTGCAAGGGGTGCAGGGCGTGGGGCCTAAGGCCGCTTTGGCGGTACTCGATATCATGACGCCGTCTGAACTGGCACAGGCCGTGGCGTCTGAGGATAAGGCGAAAGTCGGGCGGGCGTCCGGTGTCGGGCCAAAGCTGGCCCAGCGCATTGTGATTGAACTTAAAGGCAAGCCTCTGACCGTGGCGGGCGCGTTTGAGCCGGTCGGCTACAGTCCGGCGGCGGTGACGACGATTAAGCCGTCGGTGAATGGTGAAAGCGTGGCCGCCCTGATGGGGCTTGGGATGTCTGAGCAGCAGTCGAGACAGGCGGTAGAGGCAGCGGTAAAGGATCTGGGGCCGGAGGCGGAACTGGCGGCGGTGATCCGCGCCTCGCTTAAGGCGCTAGGGCGATAGAGAGTACAATACGACATGAGTAGACTGATCTCAGGCGAGCGGCAGGACGATGAACACGGATCGCTGATCAGCGAACTGGGCATTGACCGCGCTCTGCGTCCGCAAACCTTTGACGATTTTGTGGGGCAGGCCCCGCTCAAGGCCAATCTCAAGGTGTTCGTGGCCGCCGCCGCCGCGCGTCGTGAATCCCTTGATCACGTGCTGTTTTATGGCCCGCCCGGTCTGGGCAAGACAACCTTGGCGCAGATTGTGGCCAAGGAACTGGGGGTTGGGTTTCGCGCCACCTCCGGGCCGATGCTGGCCAAGGCGGGCGATCTGGCGGCGATCCTGTCCAATCTTGAGCCCAACGATGTTCTGTTTATCGATGAAATTCATCGGCTTAATCCGGCGGTTGAGGAAATCCTTTATCCGGCCATGGAAGATTATGTTCTCGACCTCATCATCGGGGATGGCCCCGCGGCGCGGACGGTGCGCATTGACCTGGCACCGTTTACGCTGGTGGGAGCCACCACGCGGGCGGGGTTGCTGTCGCAGCCCCTGCGCGACCGGTTTGGTATTCCGCTCAGGCTTGAGTTTTATACCCCCGAAGAACTGACGCGGGTGGTGATCGGGGCGGCGCGTAAACTGGGTACGCCCGTCAGCGAAGACGGGGCCATGGAAATTGCCTCACGCTCACGCGGGACGCCGCGGGTGGCGGGCAGGTTGCTGCGGCGGGTGCGCGATTTTGCCACCGCCGACGGGGCGACCACGATCGATAAAAAGGCGGCCTCAAAAGCGCTGGCGCGGCTTGAGGTCGATCAAGTCGGCCTTGATCATTCCGATCGGCGGTATTTGAGGGCATTGATTGAAAACTATTCCGGTGGGCCGGTAGGGCTGGAGACCATTGCGGCTGCCATTGCCGAAGCCCGCGACGCTGTTGAGGATATGATCGAGCCTTATCTGTTGCAGCAGGGCTTTATTCAGCGCACGCCGCGCGGACGCATGGCCTGTGCACGCGCCTATCTGCATCTGGGCCTTAATCCGCCAGCGGCAATACCCCCCACAGGCGATCTGTTTGACGGGTAATATTTGCTTTTATAGGACGCAACTGTGCGTTGCTAATGACTACGTTGAATTTTTGGCGACAGCTCTTCCCTGTGGTTAAATAAGTCTTTACGAATCGTGACCGGGCGCGCAAGGTTTTCATATTGCGTTGCGGCAGAGGTAGCTTATTATTGGTATGGGCGGTGTGACCAGCGTGTCGGGCATAATTGTGTGTGTGACCTGAGCGCTTTTTGCGTAGGTGGGCTATGAAAGATATCGATTTTCTGGTCGAGGGCGCGTTATCGGGCTTTATCGACGGTCGTACCCATAGCTTGCCGATTCGTGTCTATTACGAAGACACCGATTTTTCCGGTGTGGTCTATTACGCAAACTACCTGAAATATTTTGAGCGCGGTCGTTCCGACTTTATGCGCCTGTTGAACATTCCCCATTCTGATCTGGCGGCGCGCGAAGACCCGCTGGCCTTTGCCGTGGCGGAAATCAACGTTAAATACCATGCCCCGGCTAAGATCGATGATGTCCTGTGGGTGCGCAGTGAGATCGACGGGTCGCAAGGCGCGCGCTTTAACCTGACCCAGCGCATTGAGTGTAAGGGTAAGGTTCTGTGCGTCGGTAAGCTGCAACTGGTGTGCATCGATATGGCGTCGCGACCGCGCCGTCTGCCCAAGTCGCTGCTGGAGATCGTGCGCGAAAAGTTTTTACCTGAAAATAAGCCACAGCCACTTACCGCCGAAAAGACGGCGGCTGAAGCGGTGCATCCCGGCAATAATCTGCTGGTATAGTGACACGCTTTATCAAGGCTGCGTATTGACACCTGATAGCGAATGCCAATAGCCGTGATCCGTTACGGATAGTTGCGGCATCACTGCACTTTCCCTGAAAATTATAAACTTAATTAACCTTGCCATAGAATTGTCATCACTCTTGAGGCAAGGTGCCGAAACAATTCGATTACGCGCGAATGGCCGTTCGCGCGTCAGGTTACTTTTTAGGAGTCTTATATGGAAGCGGCGGCTGCCCCCGAAGCCCTCAGTTCAGGTTTGAATTTCGTTGAACTGTTTATGCAGGCCGATTGGGTCGTCAAATCGGTAATGATCGGACTGGTGCTGGCCTCATTATGGTCGTGGGCGATCATTATTGATAAGACTTTGAAGCTGAACCGAATGAACAAAGAGGCTGACGGTTTTGAAGGCACTCTGGCTTCTGGTCGTCCGCTCGAAGATATCGGGGCATCATTAGGCACCAATCCGACGCAACCGTTCCAGAAGTTGCTGGTGGCGGTGACTGCTGCGTGGCGCGACTATAAGGGTAAGGTGATCACCCCGTCCCAAAGCGATCTGCTGGTCAACCAGATTGACCGCGAGCTTAATCACGTCATTTCCGCCGAAGCCGATCAGATCGAAGATGGCCTGAGTATTCTGGCGGTTATCGCCACCGCCAGCCCGTTTATCGGGCTGTTCGGCACCGTTTGGGGGATCATGAATGCCTTTGGGGCGATTGCGTCTCAGGGGGATACCAATCTCGCAACCGTAGCGCCTGCAATTTCCGAGGCCCTGTTTGCCACGGCTATGGGCTTGGCGGCCGCTATTCCGGCCTATATCGGCTATAACCTGTTCAGCGCCAAGACCGGCCGTTTCGTCGGGCGCATGGAAGGGTTTGCTGATGAACTGATGGTGTCGGTGACCCGTCGTCTGGCCGACAAGCTCGGCGGCCTGAAGTAAGGAGACCGGCATGGCATTGGGAACAGGCGCTGCCGGCGGAGGCCGCAGAGGCGGGCGCAGATCGCGGCGTAAGCCCGCATTATCTGAAATCAACGTCACGCCGATGGTGGATGTGATGTTGGTGCTGCTGATCATCTTTATGGTGTCGGCTCCGCTTCTGACCTCCGGCGTCAAGATTGATCTGCCTAAGACCGAAGCGGCGGCGCTTAAGGATGAAGGTGATCCGCTGACCGTGTCGATTCAGCGCGACGGCGCGATCTATGTGATGGATGATCCGGCCAGCTACGATCAGATGGCGGCGCGTCTGCTGGCCATGACCAATGGCGATACGTCAAAGCCCGTCTATGTGCGTGCCGATGGCGCGGCACCCTATGAGAACGTGGCGCGGGTGATGGCCAAGCTGTCGACATCGGGCTTTACCAAGATCAATCTGCTGACCGAAAGCGTCGGGGAAAAAGCCGCATCTGCACCGTCTTCGCCAGAGGTGACGCAGCCGTAATGAGACGTTTCGGTACAGCCACACTCCTGTCGGTACTGCTGCATGTCGGCATCGTTGCGCTTGCGTTTGTGACCTGGACGCATCAGACGCCTAAGACTCTGACCTCATCCGTACCGGTGACGATCATTTCCGACATGCCGACCTTTGAGCAGGCGGCAGCCCCGGTCGATGAACTGGCGGTCAAGCCGCCGGAGCCTGAGCCCGCGCCCGAAGTCATGCCGGAACCGGCCCCGCCTACGCCTGCGCCTAAGCAGCCGGTGCCTAAGCCCGAAGTGGCCAAGGCCCCGACGCCGCAACCGAAACCGGCGCCCAAGGCCCCGGAAGTGTCCAAGGATGGCCTGAAAAAACCGCAGGACACAAAAAAACCTGCGCAAAAGGCACCCGCTAAACCGGCCCCTAAGGCGCTGGATCTGGATTTTCTGGCTAAATCACCAAGCTCGCCGTCAAAAGCGCCGACCCGCGCCCCTGCACGGGCCAATACCCGCGCGACCGATGGGGCATCCAATGCGGGGTCGTCGCCAGCCGATACGGGCCCCGCTATGAACGCGCTGACGGCACGTCTGCAACGTTTATGGTCGCCGAACTGTGACGTGCCGGGCGGCAATCAGGTTGAGATCGATATCGGGTTTACGCTTTCGCCGGGTGGGCGCGTCGTCAAAGGGCCGGAATGGCTGGATCGGCGCAGCGATCCGGTCTGGCAGGCCGGGGCGTCGCGGGCTATTGCTGCCGTCAGCCGTGGTCAGCCCTACGGAGATTTGCCTGATGGGCTTTATAACCGGGCGCTGATTATTACCTTTGATGCCAAAACTTTCTGTGCGTCGCGATAATCTTGCCTCATTGTTCTTTTATTTCCGTAATGAGTACTGAGATATAGATAACATAAGAACAAGGTACATTGCTTTTCCTCCTCCCTACGCTGGCGTGGGGAGGTGGCTGTGAGCGCAGCGAACAGACGGAGGGGTACTGCTGACGAAGGATACCCCTCCGTCTCGTAAACTCGACACCTCCCCATGAAATGGGGAGGAGAAAAATCAAAGAGGCCCTTGATGACCCAAAGCTCTATACGCAAAAGCCCCTTCGTGATCCGCAGCCTCATGACTCTGGCCGTAACGGTTGCCGCCCTGTCGTGTGTGGCCGCGCCGGTTCAGGCCCAGGAGCCTCTGCGCGCCACCGTTAATCAGGGGGTGATCGAGCCGATGCCGATTGCCATCAAGATTGATTCGGCGGCGACCAATGCGTCGGGCAATCTTGGGACGCAGATATCCAAGGTGGTCATGGCTGATCTGGAACGCTCCGGCTTTTTCCGGCCGATCGATCCGAACGCGTTTATCCAGTCGCAGCTTGATGTCAATGTGACACCAAACTTTGAAAACTGGCGCACGATCAATGCGCAGGCACTGTCTAATGGCATGGCCTTTATTGACGGGCAGGGGCGTTTGCAGGTTGATTTTCGCCTGTGGGATGTGTTCTCCGAAAAGCAGCTTTTGGGCATGTCTTTCACAGCCACACCGGAAAACTATCGTCGCATCGCCCATAAGATTGCCGACGCCATCTATGAAAAGCTGACCGGCGAAGAGGGCTATTTCGATACCCGTATCGTATTCGTGGCCGAAAGCGGCGGTCGTTCAAAGCGCATCAAGCGGCTGGCCATCATGGATCAGGACGGCGCCAATCCGTCCTATCTGACCGATGGCTCCTATAAGGTCATGACCCCGCGCTTTAATGCCGACAGTCAGGAAATCACCTATATGGCGCTGCGTGACGATTCCGCGCGCATCTATATTTTCAATATTGAAACGGGCCGTCAGGAAACGGTGGGCCAGAAGGGTATGGTGTTTGCGCCGCGCTTCTCGCCCGATGGCACCAAACTGGCCTACAGCGTGGCTCAGGGGGGCAATACAGATATCTATGTCATGGACCTGCGCTCGCGCTCTACGCGCCGGTTGACGACAGAATCGTCAATTGAAACCTCGCCGTCATTCTCGGCAGATGGATCAACGATTGTCTTTACCTCTGATCGCGGTGGCTCCCCCCAAATCTACGCCATGAATGCCGATGGATCGGGCATCCGCCGGATTACCTTCGGCGGTGGTTCCTATTCAACGCCGGTCTATTCGCCCAAAGGCGATCTGATCGCCTTTACCAAACAATCCAGCGGACGGTTCTCGATCGGGGTGATGAAGGCTGACGGTTCGGGTGAGCGGCTTCTGACCTCATCCTACCTTGAAGAAGGCCCGACCTGGGCCCCCAATGGCCGTTACATCATGTTCTTCCGTGAGCCTCCGGGCGGGATGCCGTCGCTGTGGACGGTGGATGTCACCGGTCGGGTGGAGCGCGCAGTTCCGTATCCTGGCGGTGCATCTGATCCGGCCTGGTCGCCTCGTCTGAAGTAGAGAGTACATTTCTTTTACGGGAGAACTATCGCTTTTTTACACTTTGAGGCGATAAACTCAGGCTTAATAAGCTATCAATGATCGAAATCGTATAGATGCCTTTGATTTGCAACCACTTCGGTTTGACAAAGCCTGAAAGCCATATCATCGTAACGATCAACGTTTACAGGCCTTACAAAGGCGTCACAAATTTCATGTATCGGTCTTAACCCATGAGGCTGATGCGCACTTAAACCTGCAGACTTAAGGAACGACTTCTGATGACCATGACCCTGAAAACCCTTTCCAAAATTGCGCTGGTTGCGTTTGCGTCCGCATCGGTGGTGGCCTGTGCGTCCAAGCCGAAGCCTGAACCAGTAGCTCCGACCCCTGAGCCCGTTCCGACCCCGGCCCCGATGCCTGAAGCGGCACCGACCCCGGCGCCAGTGGCTCCGGTCGGCATCATCCCCGGTTCGCAGCAGGACTTCGTGGTCAATGTTGGTGACCGCGTTTATTTCGATCTGGATCAATCCGGTCTGCGCGAAGACGCCAAGGCGCTGCTGGACGCTCAGGCTGCCTGGCTGGTGCGCTATCCGGCCGTTAAGATCCGTATCGAAGGCAATGCGGATGAGCGCGGCACCCGTGAGTACAACTTCGCTCTGGGTGCCCGCCGCGCCGAATCTGTGTCGCAGTACCTGACACAAAAGGGCGTCGTGCCGGCCCGCATCTCGACCATCTCATACGGTAAGGAAAACCCGCTCGACACCACCTCATCGGAAGAAGGCTGGGCCAAGAACCGTAACGCCAAGACGACCCTGACCGAAGGCGCTCAATAAGCCCTGACGTCAGCGTATAAATAACATTGATTTTGATCGGGCCTGTGCTACGCATGGGCCCGATTTTTGTAATCATGAGCCGTGATTGCGTATGGTGATTTCGACGGCGACGTAGTAAAATCCGAACCTCGGTTATCAATCATTCACTCAGATTTTCAGGGGGCTGAAAATGCTCAAATTTCGTCTTTTGGCCATGACGGCCGCCACGGTCTGCGCATTGGGCTCAGGCTCTCAAGTGTTTGCGCAATCGACGATGGCGAAATCGTCGAAGGTTCAGCAGCATCAGAATAAGATGGTGGCTGAAATCCCGAAGTGCTCCAAAAAGCTGGGCTCGATCACCATCGTGGATGGTGATGATTCCTATGGCTGGACGCAGAACAATCTGGCTCCACCGGCTAAGTTGCTTAAGGTCGTGGTGCAGAAATCGGGTTGTTTCAGCCTGGTTGATCGCGGCGCGGGCATGGACGTGGCCCAGCGTGAGCGTGAACTGGGAAATTCCATGGGCCTGCAACGCGGCTCAAACATGGGCAAGGGGCAGATCAAGGCCGCTGACTTTGTGCTGGTGGCCGAAGTGGCGGCGGCTGATTCCAACACCGGCGGCGGCGGGGCTGCGGGCCTGATCGGCGGTCTGGTCGGTGGTCGCGCGGGCGCTGTCGTCGGTGGTTTCCGCACCAAAAAGATGGAAGCGGAAACGGTTTTGTCGCTGACCGACGTGCGCACCTCTGAGTCCAACTCATTTTCGGGCAGTGCAGCTAAGAACGAACTGAGCTGGGGCGTTGGCGCGGGGGCTGGCTTTGCCGGTGCCGTTGGCGGCGGCTATGAAAGCACGGAAATCGGCCGCATGGTCACTCAGGCGTTTATTATGGCCTATACGGACATGGTTCAAAGTCTGGGCGGGATCGACATTGGCGGAGCGGCTGCGGCCCCGACACGCAGCTTTGATGTGCTGACGGCCACGACCCTGCGCAGCACACCGGATGCCAAGGGTAAGGTGCTTCGCGCTCTGCCGGTCGGTCTGACTGTCTATCCAACCGGCGAAAAGAACGGCATGTGGTGGCAAGTGGCCGATGACAATGACAATATCGGCTGGGTGATGAACGACAAGCTGTCGGCCTCGAAATAAGGCTTAAAACCTAAGCCACTAAAAACCCCTGTTCTCGCAGCAGGGGTTTTTTATTGGCAAGGGCTCAAGATTTGAGTTTCCTGAAGCTGTGCCGGGATTTGAGCTTGTCATATTTCGGCCTGTCTTTATGGTTAGTCTCCAGTTTCATAAAACTGTAACCCCTGACTCTTTATGTTACGGGCTTTACAGTGCAGTTTCTATTTATATGCGGGAGTGTTCAGGTGCGTTGGCAACAAACGGCAGCTAAAAAATGGACTTTGCGTCATTGTGTCAGCGGTCTGGTTATGGCAATCGCTCTGACCGGCGGTATGTCGGTGATGTCCACGGCCGTGGCTCAGAACTATGCCATTTCCGACGAGGATGATGCCACACCTGCTGATCCGAATGCGCCGGCGGCGATTGTCTGGGACAAAAAGCGCCTTGACCGTCTGGATCGCAATGTGCGGAAGTTGGAGCGCGCAGTTCAGAAAACCGAAAATAAAGCCGCACCACCCATTCTGGTTGAACCCGACCCCGAGGTTGTGGCCTTGCAGGCCACCGTTGACTTTCTGTCGCGCAAACTGGATGAGCAGGCCGCTGTACTGACGCGCCTGACCGGCCAACTGGAAGAAGCCAATTTCGCAGCAACACAAGCCCAGTCACAGGTTCAGGCGCTGACGGCGCGTACCGATACCCTGACCAAGCGGGTTGATCTGCTCGATGCCAAATCCAAAGACTTTGAGGCCGCACTCGCCGGTCCGCCGCCGCCGCCGCCCACAACCGGCAGCGCTGAAGCGGATTTCGATCAGGCCTATAGCCTGATGAGCAGCAATCAGCTTGATGAGGCCACAACCGCGTTCGAAGCCTTTACGACCCAATGGCCAAAATCAGCGCAGGTGGCCGAAGCCTGGTTCCGTCTGGGCCAGATCAGAACCATGCGCGGTGATATTTCGGGATCGGTCGCGGCCTATGCTACCTCTCTCAAGGGCTGGCCCAAGGCGTCGTGGGCACCGGAATCAACGGTGAAGCTGGCGACGGCACTGGCGGATCTGAACCGTAAGGTTGAGACCTGCGCGGCCCTGACTGAATTCGATAAGCGCTATGCCGCTCAGGCGTCGGCCCCGATGAAGTCTCAGGCCAAGGCGCTTAAGGGCAAGGCGCAATGTGCGGCGTAACCGCTGTTGGATGAGCTTGGCTTGTGGCGGAAGGCGCTTCAGCCATTTGCCGAACTTCACGATATTTTTGAGGGTTTTGAGCGCTATCTGATCAAAGATAGCGCCAAACCTTTAGCCGTGGGAGTGTCCGGCGGCGGCGACAGTGTGGCCTTGCTGTGTCTGCTGCATCTGTGGGGTAGGCGTCCGATTGAGGTGTTTTGCGTTGATCATGGTCTTAATCCGCTGAGCATGGGCTGGTGCGCGCAGGTGCATTCTTTGGCGCGGCGGCTGGGGCATGGTTTTTCCAAACTCGACTGGATCGGTGACAAGCCGGTATCTGGTATTCAGGCCGCCGCGCGTCAGGCCCGGCATGGACTGCTGGCCGACGCCGCGCGGGGCAAGGGCATTGAGGTCTTAAGCCTCGGCCACAATCGCGATGATATCCTTGAAGCGGCGCTGATGCGCGATATGGGCTCTAATGTCAGTGCGCCCGGCATGTGGTCGCCATCACCCGTGTGGCCACAGGGGCGGGGCGTCTTTATCTATCGGCCATTGCTCAACGTGCCGCGTAAGGTGTTACGTGACTGGCTGACCGCGATTGGGGTCGGATGGGTTGATGATCCGGCCAATGAAAACCCTAAATATCTGCGGTCACAGGCACGGTTATTGGCGCGGGCGCAACTTACGGGGGCGGATGAGGCGCCTGATCCAGTGGGGGCTGCTGATTTTACCGCTGTACTATCCATGCCTCAGCCTTTGGGGTGGGCCGGGATTATTTCGCTCAGTGCCGATTATGTACGGGGCCTATCTGACCCGCGGGCTAACAGACTGATTGCAGCGGCGATGGTCAGCGCTGGCGGTAACGCGCGTTTGCCCCGCTCAGATAGTGTGGTGGCGATCGCTAACGGCCTTAAATGCGGTGAGGCAGGGCCCTTTGTGCTGTCAGGTGCGCGGCTGATATGTCGCGCAGGCACGATCCTGATCGGGCGTGAGGCCGGAGACATAGCTCGGCACAAGGTGGAGCCGTTAGTGTTGGCTTGCGGTGACGCGGGGATATGGGACGGGCGTTTTGAAATCAGATCTCTGCAAGGGGACGTAACCATCAGCCCTGTTCAGGGACAAAAAAACGCTTTGGTGGAGGCTGATCTGGCGCGTTATTTGCAGGTTCCGTCAGGCTTGCGCGGGGCGCTACCGGTCGCGAAAACCGGTGGCGGTGCGGGCAATGACCTTGTGTTGTTATCGGAAAGCGACAACAGTGCGGGGGTGACCTTGAGGTCGTGGGTTCTGTGGCGCTTTTATGCGGCGCTCGGGCTTATGAAGGATGAAGCCGATCTGCTCTGGTAGAGCGGCGAATCCACACTATATAGGTCTTTACGGCATTTACCTGAGTGGGATGACCCGCTAGGGATGTACTAATTGATTGCGCCATGCTGGCGTTGGGAGATTGAGGTTTATGAACCTGCGTTCATTGGCGATTGTTGGGGTTT
This sequence comes from Asticcacaulis machinosus, assembly GCF_028550435.1. Classification (GTDB taxonomy): domain Bacteria; phylum Pseudomonadota; class Alphaproteobacteria; order Caulobacterales; family Caulobacteraceae; genus Asticcacaulis; species Asticcacaulis machinosus. The sequence goes on from NZ_JAQQKV010000004.1 coordinate 65,100, forward strand.
TGCTGGCTGTATTGATCGGCGCCTATTCTTATATGAACCAGAAGGGTGGGTATCCGGCGCAGCCGTCGGAAATGACCTATTCGCAACTGATTGCGGCGGTCGATAAGGGCGAAATCACCTCTGCCACCTTCCACCGTGATGAGGTGACCGCCACCAATAAGGACAAAAAGGTCTTTAAGATCGTGACGCCCTATCCCAATGAGGAACTGGCCTCAACCATGAACGCCAAGGGCGTCAATGTGAAGGTTCAGACCGCACAGACTTCGCTGTTTGTGCAAATTCTGTCGGGTCTGCTGCCGATCCTTTTGATCATCGGTATCTGGATATTCTTTATGCGTCAGATGCAGGGCGGCGGCCGGGGCGCTATGGGCTTTGGCAAGTCGAAGGCCCGCCTTTTGACCGAGCATAAGAACCGCGTCACCTTTACCGATGTGGCCGGCGTTGATGAGGCCAAGGAGGAACTGCGCGAAGTCGTTGATTTCCTGAAAGACCCCACGAAATTCCAGCGTCTGGGCGGTAAGATCCCGAAAGGCGCGCTGCTGGTCGGCCCTCCGGGGACGGGTAAGACCCTTCTGGCTCGCGCCGTGGCCGGTGAAGCCGGTGTGCCGTTCTTCTCGATCTCCGGTTCGGACTTTGTGGAAATGTTCGTCGGCGTCGGTGCGTCGCGCGTCAGGGACATGTTCGAGCAGGCCAAAAAGAATGCGCCGTGCATTATCTTTATCGACGAAATCGACGCCGTCGGTCGTCACCGCGGCGCTGGCCACGGCGGCGGTAACGATGAGCGCGAGCAGACCCTGAACCAGTTGCTGGTGGAAATGGACGGCTTTGAGGCGTCTGAGGGCATTATCATCATCGCCGCCACCAACCGTCCTGACGTGCTGGATTCGGCGCTGCTGCGTCCGGGCCGTTTCGACCGTCAGGTCGTGGTGCCTAATCCTGATTTGACCGGCCGCGAAGCCATTCTGCGCGTTCACATGAAGCCGGTGCCTCTGGCCGTGGATGTCGATGTCAAGGTGATCGCGCGCGGCACACCGGGGTTCTCCGGGGCTGATCTGTCCAATCTGGTCAACGAAGCCGCCCTCATGGCCGCTCGTAAAGACCGCAAGCTGGTGACCATGAAGGACTTCGAGGACGCCAAGGATAAGGTCATGATGGGCGCTGAGCGCAAGTCGATGGCCATGTCCGAGGACGAAAAGAAGCTGACGGCCTATCACGAAGGTGGCCACGCTATTGTGGCGCTTAAGGTGCCGGAAGCCGATCCGGTTCATAAGGCGACCATCATTCCGCGCGGTCGTGCGCTGGGTATGGTCATGCAGTTGCCGGAAGGCGACCGTTATTCGCAGAACTTCACCCAGATGACCTCGCGTCTGGCTATCCTGATGGCTGGCCGGGTCGCTGAGGAACTGATCTTCGGCAAGGATAAGATCACGTCTGGCGCGTCGTCCGACATCCAGCAGGCGACCCGTCTGGCCAAGGCCATGGTCACCCGCTGGGGCTATTCGGACGAACTGGGTCTGGTCAACTATAAGGATGCCGAGGATGAGCATGGTGCCTTTGGGCGCGATGTGTCCGAAGTCACGGCCCAAAAGATCGACGGTGAAATCCGCCGTCTGGTTCAGGCCGGTTATGATGACGCCAAGCGCATCCTGACCGAGCACAATGACGGCCTGCACCGTCTGGCCAAGACCCTGCTTGAGATCGAAACCCTGACCGGTGAAGAGATCATCAAGGTTCTCAACGGCGAAGAGATTGTCCGCGATGAGGATACCGGCGTGCTGGTGGAAAACTCTTCCAATCTTGCCGTGCCGGTGACGGATGACGAAAAGGCCGATGCGTAAGGCTTAAAAATCAAAGCGGGTGAGGGCAGTCTCACCCGCTTTTTTTATGTTTAACTGGGCTCTACTGTCGCCGTTTGACAATACGCGTCAGAGATGTCCACGCTTCACCGCAAACGAGGAGTGACGAAGGAGATGCGTTCTACTCTATAATCTTAAACTAAAAAGGGCTGGTCAGGGCGACGGAAATATAGTGCGTATCAGGGGAATTATACGGATAAAGGGCGGTTTTCAGGAAGTAACCCTTATCGATTATTGCGCCACTGACCTCGGCGCGAAGGCGATTGGGCACGAGCCAGAAACGCGCACGGCCTTCAAGCTGGGTGCCCGCAAAGCTGCCGGATTGCCCAGAGAAATCCCTGACGCCTGTGGTTGAAAAGCTATCCGTAGGCTCCGCCAGCCATAGGCCGCGATAGACCACAAAGGCGTCAAACCTGGGCGTGGGAGCAACTTCTAGCCTGATGCCCGGTGTGCTGATATTGGCGCGGCCGATCTGGGAATAGATGCCATCGGGGGCGAAATCGGCGCGACGCATGCCAAACAGGGTATCAAAGCGCCCGTACTTGCCGCCCAGTTTATCGCCGCTGGCATAATCATATTCCACCGACAATCGGGTTTTTATCGAACCCCAGAACCCCTCACTAAAGCTGTAGCCTATGTCGGCATGGACAAAGCCCGCGCTGACGTCATAGGCGTCGTCGTAGTGGGGGTAGGGTTCTACGTATGTAGTTCCAGACTGATATATGGTCTCAAGTTCATAATCCACATGCCCCACTTCAGGGGAGCGTATGAGGCGCAGACTTAAGGTATCAAGTTCGCGGTTGCGTGTAGGCATACCCGGGGCGTCGTCTTCGGAAAGCCTGAAATAGCTAATCTCGCCGCGAGTGGTGCCAAATAGCTCAGGCTTTGTCACTATGCCGCCCACCAGAAACAAGTTTCCCATTTCACGGTCAAATTGCTGCTCATTATCCAGAATATACGCCTCATAGTTGGGCAGACGCACCTGTGGGAGTGTATAGATAAACGTCGCTTTGGTATGGGAAGGCGTGGTCAGATCAAGCTTCACCCCCGTATAACCATTAGTAGCGTTGCTATAATCATCAGACGCCACGAGACGGCCTGACCCGAGATTGAGTGTAAAGCGCCCCGCCTGTGCCGATACATCATAGCCCGGCCCGAAGGCGTCGTTAAAATCGCGCGCGATATAGGCCTGCACGGGCTCCAGGACATTGACCTCGCTGGTGCCAATCGCACTGTAGGGACGGCTGCCATAGGCGCGGCTGTCGTGAAGCTCAATTCCTGTGCGCCACGGGCCTGATCTATATTCGCCAGTCAATATGGTGCGCAGGCTATATAGTTGATCGTTCTCGCCAAATCCAGCGCGCGACTGCCCCGACAGGTCTTCATAGCGCACTCGCACCGACCCCGATAGGCTCAGGCCATCGGCGGCCTGAGCGCCTGCGGGCATAAAAGCGTAAATTGACGATAGGTAAAGCGCTGCGCGCAGAGGTTTATTGCTGAGGCTGAATGACATGGGCTCGCTACAATGATGATCATCAAAGTCAGTCGGACAGTATCTGAACATTAATGCTTTACACAGTGTGAACTGAGGATGCCCATTTGAGGGGGCAAGATGGCCTTGACCTCATGCCGCTAACCCTTCACAACACGGCCCTTGATTTTCTAAATAATGGTCGGGTTTCATGTCCAGTCTGCCCCTGTCTCATCTTCATATCGCGGTTCTTTTGGGGGGGCTGTCGTCCGAGCGCGACGTGTCGCTGGTGTCGGGTAAATCCTGTGCCGATGCCCTTGAACGATTGGGCGCTAAGGTTACCCGCGTCGATGCCGGTCGCGATCTGGCACAGGTGCTGACGGCGTTAAAGCCTGATCTGGTGTTTAATGCCCTGCACGGGGCGTGGGGCGAAGATGGCTGCGTTCAGGGTATTTTAGAGACCCTGCAAATCCCCTATACTCATTCCGGCGTTCTGCCTTCAGCGCTGGCTATGGACAAAGCCAAAGCCAAGGCTGTACTCAAAGCCGCAGGCGTCACCGTGCCGGGCGGCGGGCTTTATAACCGTCATGAGGTCGCCCGCGATCACGTCATGGCTCCGCCCTACGTGGTGAAACCCAATGCTGAGGGCTCAAGTGTCGGGGTCTATATCATCCGCGAAGGCGCCAATTCGCCACCGCAGGATTTGGCGTCCGACGCATGGACCTTTGGCGAAGAGGTCATGGTTGAGCCCTATGTGGCCGGGCAGGAACTGGCGGTTGCGGTACTTGGAGAATCAGGCGGGCCGCGGGCCCTTACCGTCACCGATATCGTCTCCAATACCGGCTGGTACGACTATGAGGCCAAGTACGGCGAGAATGGCTCCCGCCACGTCCTGCCGGCCGACATTCCGTCCACAGTTTTTGAGCGCGCCAAACGGCAAGCAGAGTTGGCGCACAGCGCACTTGGTTGCCAAAGTCTTACACGAAGTGATTTTCGTTATGACAAAATTAAGGACGTTCTGGTTCTCTTGGAGGTCAACACCCAACCCGGCATGACCCCGACCTCGCTCGCCCCTGAGCAGGCGGCCTATGCCGGTATGGGCTTTGATGATCTGGTCAAGTGGATTGTGGAGGACGCCTATGCCCGCAGTGGTTCGGGGAGGAAGACGGCAAGCTAAGGTTCAGTCCGCGCCGAAAGGTGCGTCGAAGGCCTCTGCGTCGAATTCATCTCGCGGCAAGCGGGTCGTTGGGCAATCCGGCATGATGAGGGCCGTTGGCGGTGTGCCGATGCCATCGGAACTGACCGCATGGCTGGCCTTTGGCGGCTTAAGCATTTTGTTACTGGCAGTGCTGGCCACCGGAAACCGCGCCCAGATGCTGACCGACGGGATGCGCGATTTTGCTGACCGTCGTATCGCCGCCGCAGGGGTCAATCTACAAAATATTCATTTAAAAGGCGTGTCGGACTATTCGCGCGCTGACATTCGCGCCGCCCTTGATTTTCAGCGCGGTCAGCCGATCGCCCTGATGGATCTGGCCAGGGTCAAGGAAGACATCGAAAAAATCGGCTGGGTGGAGTCGGTGACGGTACGCCGCCAATTCCCGGATGTGCTGATCATCGATGTGGTTGAGCGCCCCCGTCTGGCCGTCTGGCAATATCAGAATAAGTCCTATGTCATCGATGATAAGGGCCAGATCATTCCCGAAGCGCGCGCCTATAACTTTGTCGACCTGCCACTGGTGGTCGGTGAGGGGGCTAATGAAAATGCCGAAGACATTCTTGAACTGGTGCGCTCACGCCCGGAACTGATGCAAAAGCTGGAGGTTCTGGTGCGGGTCGATACCCGTCGCTGGGATCTGAGGCTGAAAAACGCCACCCTGATTAAGCTGCCGGCGCTCAATCAAGAAGATGCGCTGGCGCGTCTGGATACCCTGATTGCGTCGCGCCGTGTGCTGGATCAGGGGCTGGCCGAAATCGACCTGCGTGATCCCAATGCCCTGATCGTCGCCCCCTTTACAACCACGACCGCTCAACCCGCTGCCTGATTTAAACCGCTTAACCTGAAAATCGTCATATGTCGCGTTACGAAGATCGTTCCGGTAAAGAATTTACCCCCAAAGCTGAAGTCACACCGGGGCTTGTCGCCTCGCTTGACTTAGGCGCGTCCAAGATCGGCTGCTTTATCCTAAAGCCCGAAGGCGCGCGTCAGGCCGATCAGTCCATCCGCATAGCCGGGGTTGGCTATGTGCAGTCGCGCGGGCTTCGCGCCGGTAATATCATAGATATGGACGCGGCCTCTCAGGCGATCGGCCAGGCGGTTGAGCGCGCCGAAGCTATGGCCAATGCCTCGCTTCAGGGCGTGCGTGTCTCCGTGCCGGGCGCGCAGATGGCCTCGCACCGCGTGTCGGCGCACGTCTCGCTCGGCACCAAACCGATTTCCGATGCCGATCTGACCCGCGCCATTCAGTCAGGCTTGTCCCAGGTGCGTTTCCCCAATCGTCGCTGCATCCACCTGTTACCGGTGTCTTGGTCGGTGGACGGGCAATCGGGCGTGCGTGATCCGCGTAACCTGACCGGCCGCGCGCTGGGGTTAGAGCTGTTAGTGATTACCATCGACGAGAACGTCTTTAATAATATTCAGCAATGCGTCAGCATGGCTCATCTTGAGGTGCAGGCCATTGTCTGTGCGCCTCTGGCGGCGGCGGTAGCCGCCCTTGAGGACGATGAAAAAGAACTGGGCAGCATCTGCATCGACATGGGCGCGTCATGCACCACGGCAGCCGTATTTGCCAATGGCTCACTGGTTCATGTCGATTGCCTGAACGTCGGCGGGGCGCATGTGACCGCCGATATTGCCCGCGGTCTGTCAACGACGCTGGCGGGGGCGGAGCGTCTGAAAACTTTGCATGGTTCGGCCATTGCGTCCTCCAACGAAGACCGTGAAATGGTCGAAGCGCCACCGCGTGGTGATGATCCGGGAGCGGGGCCTATCTCGGTGCCGCGCTCGATCCTGAAAGGCATTATCGCGCCGCGCGTTGAGGAAACCTTTGAATTGCTGCGCGAAAAGCTGAAAGCCTCAGGTGTGCAGCTTGAACCGGGGGCGGGGATTGTCCTGACCGGCGGCGCGTCGCAACTGGCGGGTGTGCGTGAACTGGCCGTGCGGGTGTTTGATCGTCCGGTGCGTTTAGGAAAACCGAAACGCGTACCTCATCTGGCTGATGCGGCGGCAGGCCCGTCCTTTTCCGCGGCGGCGGGGGTGATCCTGCGCACACTTTACGGGCCGCGCGATGTGGTGCCGGTCAAAAAGATCATGAGTGCACGCTTAGGGCCGGGGGCAGCCCCGCAGGCGTCCGGCGGCGGCAGTGCGGTCACCAAAATGATAGACTGGCTGAGAAATAACCTGTAATTTTATATCCAACGCCTCCCTAAAAGTGTCTGCGGCTTTAGGATTTAGATGCGCTTTTTGATCTTTGCGACTTAATTTCGCCGCATGTGGCGATCTGTGGAAACTCTATCCACCGGAAAAGTCATACTTTGGTAATCTCTGTTAAAATTTATTACCAAAAGGGCTTCAAAACCTCCCGACTCAGAGTACTCGGTAACTATTCGTTAAGCGTATTTGATGTCTGATAGTCCTCTGAGTACTGCTGAGGTGTGCGAGCCTGTCTTTCAGGCTCACGTCCCGGCAATTCCCCCGGCCGGGTGGCTGTGAGGGCAGAGGTTACGGGAGGTTGGTCCAAATCATGGCTATTCATCTGTCTGCGCCGCGCACAACCGAGTTGAAGCCGCGCATTGTCGTCTTCGGGGTCGGTGGCGCCGGTGGCAACGCCGTCAACAACATGATCGAGTCCGGGCTGGAAGGCGTGGAGTTTGTGGTGGCCAATACGGACGCCCAGCAACTCCAGTTTGCCAAGACCGACCGTAAGATCCAGTTGGGTGTGTCGATCACCCAGGGTTTGGGCGCGGGCGCTCACCCTGAGGTCGGCATGACCGCAGCGGAGGAATCTCACCACGAAATCACAGAGCACCTAGATGGTGCCCATATGGTGTTCATCACCGCCGGTATGGGCGGGGGTACGGGCACCGGCGCGGCCCCCATCATCGCCAAATGCGCGCGGGAACGTGGCATACTGACGGTCGGTGTGGTCACCAAGCCGTTCATGTTTGAGGGCCGTCACCGGATGCGTCTGGCCGATGCCGGTATCTCTGAGCTGCAACGCTATGTCGACACCCTGATCGTCATCCCGAACCAGAACCTGTTCCGTATCGCCAATGAGCGCACCACCTTTGCCGAAGCCTTTGGCATGGCCGATCAGGTGCTGCATTCGGGCGTACGTTCCATAACCGATCTGATGGTGCTGCCGGGCCTGATCAATCTCGATTTTGCCGACGTGCGCTCGGTCATGTCCGAAATGGGCAAGGCCATGATGGGGACTGGCGAAGCATCTGGTGATGACCGTGCCATGCAGGCCGCGCAAAACGCCATTCAGAATCCGCTGCTTGATGAAACCTCGCTCAAGGGCGCCAAGGCTGTGCTGGTCAATGTCACCGGCGGTCTGGATATGACCCTGCTTGAGGTTGACGAAGCCGCCAATGCGATCTCGTCCGAGGTCGATCCGGACGCCAACATCATCTTTGGCGCCGCGTTTGATCCATCGCTTGAAGGTAAACTGCGTGTCAGCGTCGTGGCCACCGGCATGGATAGCCAGGCTGCGGTCGCTCAGCCGCCTGTGCAAACCGCAACTCCGGCCCAGCCTCAACCGACAGTACAGGCGGCCCCCAAAAGCCCTTTATTCACGGGGGGCTCGTCGCGTGAGCCCCAACAGGCCCAGCCTGCTAATGTCCAGCCAGCCTCTGTAAGCGCGCCTGTGTTTGCGTCGGCCCCGGCCCCGGCGATTACGCCCGTGCCAGCACCTGCTGCACGTGAATTCGGCGCGCGTATCGAACCCGTGGCCCCACGTGAGCCGCTTCAATCAATGGCGCGTCCAGCTTTTACGGCCCCGGCTGAAGCGGCAAAGACTGAGGTTCCGGAAAGCCGCGTAATCGGCAAGATCGTCGATCCTGAAGTCGAAGGTGAAGAAGACGGTTTGTTTTCCAGCGTGCCTGATCAGCCGGTAGCGCCTGCGGCGCCCCGGATCGAAACCCCTCGCGTTGAGGCGCCGCGCGCTCAGCCCGAAATTGTGCGCCCGACCTATCCGCAGCCGCCACGCCCGACCTTTGCCGGCAATGCGCCGCGCCCTGAGCCGGCCCGTCCTACGGTTCAGGCCCCCACTCATGCCCCGGCCCGCCCGCCGGAGGAGGAGAAAGGCTCGATCTGGAGGTCATTGTTTCCGCAGCGTAATCGCGACACGACCTCGCACTACGCGCCGGTGACGCAACAGCCATCGGTCCAGCCCAGCTATCCGGCGCAACCGGAGGTCACGGATCATCGTTCCGCGACGGTCAGTGTCACCAAGCCTGAAATGTCGGCGGCCCCGGAAGCTGAGGATGATCTTGAGATCCCGTCCTTCCTGCGCAGACTGGCGAACTAGGGCATCTGTGTTGTTGCATTAAAGGCACTATGTGATATCGTAATTGTGGCGCGCTAAGATTCAAACCTTGGCGCGCCATTTACGTTTCAGGGGGTTACGGCTTACGGTATAAGGCCTTTTGATAGGGCAGGATCTTAACGTCTTTTTGCCGTAATCCTTTACGTTACAAACAGAAATTCAAGTTCAGTTGTGATTAACGTGGGCGGAAACTATACCCACACTAGGCCAAAACTCCATTTGCGGGGCGACGGCATCACGACTTTTTGGATTATCTGTCTATGTTGCCAGAGCATCATGAACACACCCTGGCCACCCCGGCGATTTGCGCGGGCGTAGGTTTGCACACCGGTGAGCGCGTGCGCTTGTCGGTGCGTCCGGCGCCTGCGGGTTCCGGCGTTGTCTTCATGCGCTCTGATGTTACCGACCGTGACAATGTTATTTCTGCGACGGCAGAGTCTGTCACCCAGACCCGTCTGGGTACGGTTATCACCAATAAGGCCGGTGTGTCGGTCTCGACCATCGAGCACCTGATGGCGGCCTTGTCGGCGCTGGGCGTCGATAACGTCCTGATCGAGATGGACGGGCCGGAAGTGCCGATCATGGATGGTTCGGCCTTGCCGTTCGTGCAACTGCTGGATCGTGCCGGGTTCCGCCGTCAGCCCATGCCGCAAAGCGTGATTGAAATCTTAAAACCGGTCGAGGTGATCGAAGGCGATAAACGTGCTTCGCTGACACCGTGTGATCGTTTTGAAATGCGCTTTGAAATCGAATTTGACAGCGCGGTGATTGGTCATCAGGTCGTCGATCTGGTCGTCACCGAAGACAGCTTTCGCGATGAACTGATGTCGGCCCGCACCTTTGGCTTCCTCGAAGGGGTTGAGGCACTGCGCGCGGCGGGTTTGGCTCGTGGCGGTTCTATGGACAACGCCATTGTCATCGATGGTGACAAGGTGCTGAACGCTGAGGGCCTGCGCTACACTGATGAATTCGTGCGTCATAAGGCCTTGGATGCCATTGGCGATCTCTATGTTCTGGGCATGCCGATTCTTGGCCGTTTTGAAGGAATCAAGGCCGGTCATGGCCTTAATAATGCCCTTGTTCGTGCCCTATTGTCCCGCCCGGACGCGTACCGTGTGGTGACTTTGGCGCCGGCCCTGTCGAAAGCGGGTTAAGCCTTAATAAGGCTGTTGGCTATTTAAACTGCCTCGTGTAAGTGTCCATTGGGGGATTCCGGTCGTTTACGTCCGGGCCTGCGACTAACCAAGGCCAAGAAATAGGGACCGACACGCGTGACGCCTTTGATGACCAAGCTTGTTTCCAAAAAAACGATTGCCGCCCTTGTGCTGGCCAGCCTTGCTATCGGTGGTTTAAGTGCCTGCGCCGGTAAAAAACCTGCCCGCGCTAATCTGGTCTACGAAGAGCGTCCGGTTGAGCAGCTTTACGCCACCGGTATGAAGCGCCTGGATGAAAAAAGCTGGAACGAGGCCGTGTCCTATTTCGAGGAAGTGGAGCGTCAGCATCCCTATTCGGAATGGTCGCGCCGGTCTATCATCATGACCATCTACGCCAACTACATGGCCAATAATTACGAAGAATCCAATACAGCGGCGGATCATTTCATCCAGCTTTATCCGGGTTCACCGCTCACGCCCTATGCCTACTATATGAAGGCCAACAACTATTTCGAGCAGATCGTCGATGTCGGCCGGGATCAGGCCTATACGGTACAGGCGCAAACCCTGTTGCGTGACGTGATCCTGCGCTATCCGAACTCCGAATATGCCAAGGATGCGCGCCTGAAACTCGACATGGTGGCCGATCAACTGGCCGGTAAAGAAATGGAAATCGGGCGCTATTACCTGAATCAGAACCAGCCTCTGGCTGCCGCCGGTCGTTTCCGCACTGTGATCGATAAGTACCAGACCACGAGCCACACGCCGGAGGCCCTGTATCGTCTGGTCGAAACCAACCTGGTTCTGGGCCTGACCGACGAAGCCAACCGTAATGCGGCCGTGCTGGGCCATAACTTCCCCGGTGAGTTTTGGTACAACGAAGCCTACAAGCTGATGCAGTCACGCGGCCAGACCCTGGCGGTGGCACCCGATCCCGATGCCAAAAAGGTTGAGACTGCCGCGCCAGAAAAAGAACAAAAGAAGAAAAAAAGCTGGCTAAGCCGCATCACTCCGCTTTAAATAGCCGGGCTGATGGCCCGTTAGCGAATCAATGAAAGCGGGCCTCATTTCACGAGGCCCGCTTTTTTGGTGTGTTCATGCTGACGCGGTTGACGATACAGGATGTGGTTCTGGTGGATCGGCTTGACCTCGATATACGGTCTGGCCTGAGCGTGCTGACCGGGGAAACCGGGGCCGGAAAATCAATCATTCTGGACTCATTAGGGCTGGCAACGGGCGCACGCGCCGACGTGGGCCTGATCCGCGCCGGTGCGCCGCAGGCGGCGGTGACCGCAGAATTTGAGATTGCCGGCACATCCTCTCTCTATGAATTCCTTGAAGATAAAGGTCTGGCGCTGGAAGCCGGTGAGCCCTTGCTGCTGCGCCGGGTCATCAGCCGCGATGGCCGCTCCAAGGCCTTTGTCAATGATCAGTCGGTCAGCGTCAGCGTGCTGAAAGCGCTGGGCGACAGCTTGCTGGAGGTACATGGCCAGCATGAGACGGTGGGCTTGCTTGATCCCAAAACCCACGGGGCCATGCTCGATAATTACGGCGGCTGTACGCCGTATCTCAGCGAAGTTCAGGCGGCGTTTAAAGCGCTGAAAGCCCTTAAGGACGAATACCGCGACCTGCACAGAAAAGCCCAGGCCGATGCCTCGGAAATCGAAGCCCTGACCCTGCGCTTGCAGGAACTGGAGCGCCTGAACCCGCAGGCCGACGAAGAGGCGCAGATGGCGTCGGAGCGGGCTTTGCTTGGGGCATCAGAGCGGGCGCTGGAAGATATTACCGAGGCACGAACCGCTGTGGGCGGCGATCGCCTGTCGCAGCAACTGGCCAAGGCGTTTCGCGCGCTCGATCACGCCCGAACGCGCGCCGCTCAGGCCGGGGCCGGTGAGGATCATGAGGTTTTGAAGCGCCTGTCGGCGGCGGCCGAAGCGCTGGATCGCACGTTAATATCCGCCGATGAAGCGCTGGCGCTGATGGATGCGGCAGCCGATGCGCTGGACGTTGAGCCGGGAAAGCTGGACCGGGTTGAGGAGCGGCTGTTTGCCCTGCGCGGCATGGCGCGTAAGCTCAATGTGCTGGTCGAGGATCTGCCGAAAGAGCGCGTGCGGATGGCGCACCATCTGAACCAGATTGAGGATGCTGAGTCGCACCTGAAAAAACTGGCCGCCAAGATTAAGGACGCGGAGAGCGTTTTCCATCGGGCAATCGAGGTTCTACGCGCGCAGCGGATGCAGGCGGCGGAAACCTTAAGCCACGCTGTCATGGCCGAACTGACGCCGCTTAAGCTGGATAAGGCGCGATTCCGGGTGGCGATGACGGCGCTGGAGGTCGAACGCTATGGCCCGACCGGAGGGGATGTGATCGCCTTTGAAGTCAAGACCAACCCCGGCGCCGACTGGGGCGGGATGGCCGCGATTGCGTCGGGTGGTGAACTGGCGCGGTTTGCTCTGGCGCTCAAGGCTGCACTGGCCACCAAAGGCGGTGTGGACGCCAAGGGGCCTGTGATGATCTTCGATGAGGTCGATCAAGGGGTGGGCGGCGCGGTGGCCGATGCGGTGGGCTTGCGGTTGAAAAAACTGGCCCAATCGTCGCAGGTGATTGTGGTGACCCACAGCCCACAGGTGGCAGCGCGCGGGGATCAGCATCTTAAGGTTTCCAAGGCCGATGCGGGCGAGGGGGTGCGCTCATCAGTAGTCGAGCTATCAAAAGACGAAACCCTTGAGGAACTGGCGCGGATGCTGTCGGGGGCTGAGATCACCGAAGCCGCCCGCGCCGCCGCCCATGCGCTGGTTCGTGGGTAAAGAATAATACTCCCCCTGTTGCAGGGGGAGCTTTGATTTGAGGCATTGCTTCAAATCAAAGAGGGGGTAAATCCGTCTTACGGTAATTACCCCACCTTCCGGCCGGATAAATCCGGCCTCCCTCCTCCCCTGCAACAGGGGAGGTTCTTTAATTTAGACTCCAGATGACCACAGATTTCGATACCGCCAAATCCGAACATGACCGCCTGACGGCGGAGATCAATCATCACCGGGCGCTATATTATAACGAAGAGGCGCCGGAGTTATCGGACGCTGATTACGACCAGCTTGAGCAGCAATTGCGCCAGCTTGAGGCGCTCTATCCGCAACTGGTGACGGCTGATAGTCCGACCGAAACGGTCGGGGCGCCGGTATCGGCCAAGTTCGCGCCCGTTCAGCACGGTATCCCCATGCTGTCGCTCGATAATGCGTTCAGCGCCGAAGACATTACCGATTTTGTGGGCCGCATCCGCCGGTTCCTGAAGCTTGATCCGCTGGAGACGATCCATTTTGCCGCTGAGCCCAAGATCGACGGCGTGTCATGCTCGATCCTGTATGTGGATGGAGAACTGGTGCGGGCCGCCACGCGTGGCGATGGACGTTTGGGTGAGGATATCACCGAAAACGTCAAAACTATCAAGGATATCCCGCATAAACTCAAAGGCTCCGGCTATCCCGACCGTATTGAAATTCGCGGCGAGGTCTATTTCCCGCTGGAAGCCTTTGCGGCCATGAACGCCACGGCGGCGGAAACCGGGGGTAAGGTCTTCGCCAATCCGCGCAATGCGGCCTCAGGGGCCCTGCGCCAACTGGATGCGCAGATTACCGCGTCACGGCCTTTGCATTTTTTCGCTTACGCCTGGGGTGAAGTGTCCGATTCGGATTTTGTCACCACTCAATCCGAAGCCTTGCAAAAATTCCGGGACTGGGGCTTTAGCGTCAATCCGCGCTCGATCCGCACCTCAAATGCCGAAGGCCTGCTTGAGGTTTATAACAGCCTGCAAAAGGACCGCTCCGAACTGGGCTACGATATCGACGGCGTGGTCTATAAGGTCGACCGGCTGGATTATCAGCGCCGATTAGGCTTTGTGTCGCGCTCCCCGCGCTGGGCCATTGCCCATAAATTCCCGGCCCAGCAGGCCCTGACCCACCTTCAGGCCATCGACATTCAGGTCGGTCGCATCGGCACCTTAACACCGGTGGCGCGGCTTAATCCGGTGACGGTCGGCGGAGTGGTGGTGTCGAACGTAACGCTTCACAATGCCGATGAAATCGCGCGCAAGGATATCCGCATCGGTGATCTGGTGCGGGTGCAGCGCGCCGGCGATGTCATCCCTCAGATTGTTGGGGTTGAGTTGAGTGAGCGGCCCGCCGAGGCGATACCGTATGACTTTCCGACCATTTGTCCGTGTCCGCTGAAAACCGAAGTGGTGCGTGAGGTCAATGCCAGGGGCGAAGAGGGGGTGGCGCGGCGCTGCTCCGGCGAACATGCCTGCCCGCACCAGCGGGTCGAATATCTGAAATATGTCGTCAGCCGCCGCGTGCTCGATATCGATGGGCTGGGCGAAAAGCAGTTGCTTAAGTTCTATGAGGACGGGTTGATTTCCGAACCGGCGGATATCTTCAAGCTTGAGGCCCGCGATGCGGCGTCGCTAAAAAAACTCAAAGACCGCGAAGGCATGGGGAGCTTAAGCGTCCAAAACCTGTTTCAGGCGATTGAGGTGCGGCGCGATATCAGCTTAGAGCGGTTTATCGCAGCACTCGGCATCAAACATATCGGCGATACGACGGCCAAGCTTCTGGCGCGGGCCTATGGATCAGAACCGGCTTTTCGCGCGGCCATGACGGCGGCGGTGGCCGATGAAGACGGTGCGCGGGCGGCGATCATCGAGCAGGATCAGGTCGGCCCCAGTGTGGCTGAGGCGCTGGTGGCCTATTTTTCCAACGACCACGAAATGGGCATCTATGATCGCTTTGTCGCGGAGCTTCGGGTGAAGGACGCGCAAGTTGTGGCGACCGGATCGTCGGTATCGGGCAAGACGGTGGTCTTTACCGGCACGCTGGAAAAAATGACCCGTGATGAGGCGAAGGCTCAGGCCGAACGGCTGGGTGCTAAGGTGGCGGGTTCAGTCTCGGCCAAGACCCATATTGTGGTGGCTGGCCCAGGCGCTGGCTCTAAACTCAAAAAAGCCGAGGAACTGGGCGTGACCGTGATGACCGAAGATGAGTGGCTAAGCATGATTGGCGGGTAGTAAGAAGTACCCCCTCTTTCAGTGACGCCAGCGTCTCTGAAAGCTCCCCCTCTTGGAGGGGGAGTTCTTTAAGATTTTGTTTTTTAGAACTCCCCCTGTTGCAGGGGGAGCTAAGGGCAAATCACTGATTTGCACTTAGAGGGGGTAACGTTATGGAACGTTCAAAAATCGCCGTCATCACCGGGGCGGGCAGTGGCATAGGCCGCGCGGTTGCGGTCGCTTTATCGCAGGCCGGATGGTCGCTCGTACTGGCTGGGCGGCGGGAGGCTGCGCTCAAAGACACCGCGAACGTATGTGCGGGGGATACCCTGTGCGTCCCCACCGATGTCACCGATGAAGCCTCGGTTGCCGCGTTGTTTGAGGCAACGATCAACCGCTTCGGGCGCATCGATATGCTGTTTAACAATGCGGGTGTCAGCGCGCCGGCGGTGCCGCTGGAAGATCTTGACTGGGCGCAGGCCAAGGCCGTGATCGACACCAATGTGACGGGGGCAATGCTATGCGCGCGTGAGGCCATTCGGGTCATGAAGGCTCAAACGCCTCAGGGCGGGCGGATTATCAATAATGGCTCAATCTCGGCCTATGGGCCGCGGCCCCATGCCGCGCCCTATGTGATGTCAAAGCACGCCGTAACGGGCCTGACCAAATCGATTATCCTCGATGGCCGGGCGTTCGGGATCACGGCGGCTCAGATCGATATCGGCAATGCGGTTACTGATATGTCTGAGCGCATGGCATCGGGCGTGTTGCAGGCTGATGGCAGCACACGCCCTGAGCCGCGCATGGATGTGGCCCATGTGGCGAATACGGTGGTGCATATGGCCGGTCTGCCACCTGAGGCCAATATGCCGTTCGTGACCATCATGGCGACGAACATGCCGCTTTACGGGCGGGGGTGATTTTTACCCCCTCTGACTTTGATGCCAGCATCAAAGTCAGCTCCCCCTGCAACAGGGGGAGTTCTTAAAGGGGCGCGCACACGGTTTCGAGCCAGTCGCGGACGTCGGGGGCAACGAGGTCTTTGAGCAGGTCAAAGGTCTTGGCGTGGTAGGTGTCCATATAGGCGCGCTCTGCCTCGGTCAGCAGCGACACCTCGATCAGGTTACGATCGATGGGTGCGTAAGTTAGATTTTCAAACCCGTGCATGGGGCGTTCGCCGCCTTCGACGGGGGTGGTTTTGGTGACATATTGCAGGTTCTCGATACGGATGCCGAACTCACCGGTTTTGTAAAAGCCGGGCTCGTTCGAGACGATCATGCCGGTTTGCAGCGGATAGCGGTTGAGCGCCTTTGAAATCCGTTGCGGCCCTTCGTGAACCCCCAGATAGACCCCGACGCCGTGGCCTGTGCCGTGATCATAGTCAAACCCGCCGGCCCACAGATATTGTCGCGCCAGCACGTCCAGATGCGTGCCGGTCGTGCCCGCCGGAAAGCGCACGGTGGCTAAGGCAATATGGCCTTTGAGCACCAGAGTAAACATGCGCTTGTGTTCTGCGGTCGGCTCACCGATCGCCATAGTGCGGGTGATGTCGGTGGTGCCATCCTCAGACTGCGCACCGGAATCGACCAGCAGCAGATTGCCGGGCTGGATGCGAATATCTGAGGCCGTATTGACGCGGTAATGGGGCAGGGCGCCGTGCGGGCCAAAGCCGGAAATCGTATCGAACGACAGGTCCTTGACGCGGCCGGAGGCGATGCGAAGCGATTCCAGCTTTTGCGCCACTTCGATTTCAGACGGCAGGGTGGTTTGGGCAACGGTTGCCACCCAATGCAGGAAGGTCGAAATGATCGCCCCGTCGCGGATATGGGCGGTGGTCGTGCCCGCAATTTCGACCTCATTCTTGCAGGCGCGGGGCAGAGCGCAGATATCGTCGGCGGGCACGGTGATAGCACCAGCCGAGGTCAGGGCTTCAAACCAGTAGGCCGAGGATATGGCCGGATCGACCATGACGTTTTGGCCGTTCAGGTCAGCCAGAGCCCCTGCGATATCGGCCGGCGTCAGCAGCGAGACTTCGTTTCCCAGCCATTCGGTCAGGCCGTCCGTCACCTTGGCCGGTTCGAGGAAAATCTGCGCGCGGCCATCATCGAACAGGATCGCCTGACCCAGCGGCAGGGGCGAGCGAATAACATCGCCACCGCGAATATTGAAAAGCCATGCCAGCGACGATGGGGACGTGATCAGGGCGGCCTTGGCCCCTTTGGATTTCAGCGTGTCAGCCAGCCCGTGGCGCTTATCGGCAGACGTTACCCCCGCAAATTCAATCTGGTGCGGCACGACGGGGGCCATCGGTTGAGCCGGGCGATTATTACCCCACGCCAGATCTAGCGGATTGGGCGACGTGGCCTTGAGCGTCAGGCCGGCCTGATCGGCGGCAGCTTTCAGCGTTTTCAGACCGTCAGGGCTGTGCAGGGCCGGATCATAGCCGATGACCGAGCCTTTGGGCGCGGTCAGAAGCTGTTCGGCCAGTGACGCCATGCCATTATAATCTTCGACGGTGAACACCGAAGGGTCGGTCTGCTCGCGCGATTGCAGCGTGTAGCGGCCATCGGCAAACAGTATCGCCTTGTCCTGAAACACGATCGCGGCCCCTGCCGAGCCGGTAAAGCCCGATACCCACGCCAGCCGTTCATTGGCGTCCGGCAGATATTCGTTCTGATGCTCATCTTCATGGGGGATGATAAAGCCGTAAAGCCCCAGCCCCGTCATTTGCGCGCGCAAGCCTGCGACATTGGCCACCCCCTGCGACGGATGGGTGGTGACATCAAAGGTCTGAAAAGCGGTGTCGGGCATGGCGGGACTCATCAATTTATGATATTTTTTGCATCACCAGCGTGCACCAGGCGTCGCGGTGGATGCGGCGCACGACCTTAAAGCCATGTGACAGGTAGGCGCCCTTTACGAAACGTTCCTGCGTGCGCAGAAGGCCCGACAGAATGACGATCCCGCCCGGTTTCAGCGCGCCGCGGATTGAATGGGACAGACCAACCAGAGGCCGTGCTAAGATATTGGCGAACACCAGATCATAGGGCGCGTCCTTGCGCACATCCTTGTGGTTTAAGCCATTGGCCCACACAAAGCGGGCCTTGGCCTGATTGAGTTTGGTGTTCTCATTGGAAATGCGCACGCTGATCGGGTCGATGTCGGTGCCGACCGCGAATTTTGTGCCGGTTTTGGCGGCCGCGATGGCCAGAACGCCGGTGCCTGCGCCGACATCGAGCACGCGGCCAAAGCGGTGCTTTTTCAGCAGGTCGTTATAGGCCCACAGGCAGCCGACCGTGGTGCCGTGGTGACCGGTGCCAAAGGCGGCGCCCGCTTCGATACGCAGATTGACGGCGCTGAGTGGTTTTTTCCCACGATCATGGGCGCCATAGACAAAGAACCGGCCTGCGCGTACCGGCGGCAGACCCGACAGAGCCATAGCCAGCCAGTCGGCATCGGCCAGTTGTTCCGTCGTGAGTTTAAGGTCGGTGTAACCGGCCAAAACCTCTTGCAGCCGCTCAGACTCGTCCTCAGTCGTGGGGAAGGCGTCGATGCGCCAGATGTTTTTGTCCTCATCTTCCTCAAGGATGGAATAGGTCGCCCCTTCGAGGAAGGCGTCGTCGTCAATGGCGCTGGCTGCCGCTTCGGCAATGGCGCGCGGGCCACGGGCGACGATTTGCTGAGGATGGTAGGTCATGGTGCTTTATGTTCTTTGTACGCAATTGATTAAGATGGCAGAGTCAGATAGGCTAAGGAGATTCGACGACTGCGTTTGAGCGATGGGATAAGATTGATGGCGAGAGCTACCACGAAAAAGACGACGACGGAAACAGAAATCCCGGCCGATGCCGGTGTAAAAAAGACCATCGCGCGTAAGGCTCCGGCCGTGAAGGCCCAAGTTAATGCGATGGCGGAAAAGACCGTGGCTGCGGCTGAGAAAACCGTCAAGACTGCCGCCAAGACCACAGCGGCAACCGCCAAAAAAGCAACTACGGCCGCCAAGACAACGGTCAAAAAGGCCGCTGCCGAAGTGAAGCCGATCGTTGCCGACGCTAAAAAGGCCGTGGTCGCTGAGGCTCAGAAAGTTTCCAAGGCTGCGGTCAAAACCGAAACCAAGGCGGCCAAGGTCGTGAAGTCTGCTGAAAAAACCGCTGAGAAAACCGTGAAAACGGCCACGAAAAAGGTTGAAGCTGCGGTGGCGGACGCCAAGAAAACGGCAACCAAGGCCGCCAATAGCGCTGTAGCCAAGGCCAAGCCGGTCATCGCCAAGGCGAAAAAAGAGGCTGAAAAGGCGATCGACGCCGCTCAGGACAAGATCGACGACGCCATTAAGGCGGCGACGCCGGCCCTTGAAAAAGCTAAGGCTCAGGCCGAGAAGGTCATTGATGCGGTTGAAGATAAGGTCGACGACGCTGTAAAGGCGGCAACGCCTGCGATCAATGAAGCTAAGGCCAAGATCGAAGATGTGATTGACGACGCCAAGGCCAAAATTGATGAGGCCGCTAAGGCCGCCAAGCCGACGTTTGATAAAATTGAAGCCAAGGTCGAAGAGGTTGCCGCTGAGGCCAAGGCGGCTGTCACGCAAAAGAAGCCCGGTTTCTGGGCACGTTTGTTCGGCAAAAAATAAGCCCGCCAGGCACTCTGAATATTTTCAGAAGGGCGGGACCGGTTCCCGCCCTTTTTGATGTCATAAACTGACACACGGGCGTGGCAATATAAGCTTAAGACGCCCACAGGTTTATGATGATACTCACGCCCCTTTTTAATTTTTTCGAAAGCCTGATCAAACCGTTCCGGGACTATCCGGCGGTGACGCCGCCCACGACGGTGCGGGGCTTTTTCACCCACTTTCTGCGTCAGGTCTGGCCGGTCTTTGCGGTACTGCTGGTGGTGGGCTTAGCCTTCACCCTCACCGAAGTGATGGTGTTTCAATATATGGCGCGGGTCATCGACATACTGACCCATGCCGATCAGGCCAGACTGTGGGCTGAGCATGGCCGTGAATTCATCATCATGCTGCTGGTGCTGGGGGTTTTGTCACCCGCGCTTTTGGGCTTACATTCGCTGATCCTGCAACAGGCGATCGCCACAAATCTGCCGACCCTGATCCGCTGGCAGTCGCACCGCCATGTCGTGCGTCAATCCTTGAGCTTTTTCAGCAATGACTATGCCGGGCGGGTGGCCTCTAAGGTGGTCGATACGGCGTCTTCGATACGCAATACACTGGTGACCCTGTGCGATACGTTTTTGTACGTCATCGTCTATTTCACCAGCGCGATCGTGCTGTTTTTCAGCGCCGATCCGCGACTGGTTCTGCCGGTGGTCATCTGGATGGCGCTGTATGTCCTGATGTGCCTGCGCTTTGTGCCCAGACTGTCAAAGGCCTCCGAAGAAGGCTCAGAGGCGCGCTCATCGCTGGTTGGGCGGGTGGTTGACAGTTATACCAATATCCAGACGGTCAAGCTGTTTGCCAATACCCGCCGCGAAGACGACTATGTGCGTGATGCCCTCGATTTCAATGGCAAGAAATGGCAGGTCCAGCAGCGCCTGATCACCACACTCGATATCGGGGTGGCGGTGCTCAATGCCAGTCTGCTGGTCTCGACGGGTGTGCTGGCGGTGTGGCTGTGGAGTTCGGGCAGCATCAGCGTCGGCGCTATTGCTCTGGTCGGCGCCCTGACCCAGAGGCTTTTGAACATGTCCGGCTGGGTGATGTTTCAGGTGACCAGCTTGTTTGAAAACATCGGCACGGTGCAGAACGGCATGGAAACCATCTCTCGTAACCATAGCGTTGTGGATGCGAATGATGCCCGCGAACTGAATGTTTCGCGCGGTGAAATCCGCTTTGAGGACGTCGAGTTCGGCTATGGCGAAAGCGGCCGGCCGGCGCTGAATGGTATCAATCTTACTATAGCACCGGGTGAAAAGATCGGGCTGGTCGGGCCGTCAGGGGCGGGTAAGTCGACCTTGGTAAACCTGTTTCTGCGGCTCTATGACCTGACCGGTGGGCGCATCCTGATCGACGGGCAGGACATATCTGCGGTCACGCAGGAAAGCCTGCGCAGCCATATTGGTATGGTGACGCAGGATACCTCCCTGCTGCACCGCTCGATCCGCGACAATATCGGCTATGCCCGTCAGGGCGCCAGCGATGACGACATCATGGAGGCGGCCGCCCGTGCCCATGCGGCCAGCTTTATACCGGCTCTGGTCGACTCCAAAGGGCGGACGGGTCTTGAGGCCCATGTGGGGGAGCGCGGCGTCAAACTGTCGGGTGGTCAGCGTCAGCGTATCGCCATTGCGCGGGTGCTGCTTAAAAATGCGCCCATGCTGGTGCTGGATGAAGCGACCTCTGCGCTTGATTCCGAGGTCGAAGCCGCCATTCAGGACAGCCTGATTGACCTTATGGCCGGCAAGACGGTGATTGCCATCGCCCACCGTCTCAGCACCATTGCGCGTATGGACCGGCTGGTGGTCATGGATGGCGGGCAGATCGTGGAGACCGGTACGCACGCCGAACTGATCGCGTCAAATGGTCTTTATGCTAGATTATGGGCGCGTCAGACCGGCGGCTTTATTGCCGAGGATGTGGCGGTGAAAACGCCGGACCTAGAGCTTACGGAACATGACTAGGGCATCGACCAGGCCCTCGGTCGGGTGGTCGAAGGCGTCCGGCAGGCGGGTCAGGGTCTGAAAACCCAGCCCGTGCCATAGCGCCACGGCGCGGCTGTTGGTTGAAACCACAAAATTGAACTGCATGGCGGCAAAGCTCATGTCTTTGGCAACCTCTAGCGAGTGCTGGCACATGGCCCGCGCCACGCCTTTACCGGTGGCCTGAGCGGCGGTCATATAGCCGCAGTTGGCGACATGGCTGCCGCCGCCTTTCTGGTTGGCTTTAAGGTAATAGGTGCCCAAAATCTGCCCGTCATCTTCCGCCACAAACGTATGATGGCCGTCGGCAAACCAGTAGCTTAAGGCCTGCTCGCGCGACCAGTCGCGGGGCAGGGCGTAGGTGTCTCCGGCGCGGATGACAGGTTCAAGGATTGACCAGATGGCGTCATGGTCAGCGGCGGTGGCGGTACGAATAATCATACCCGCCAGATAAGGCGACTTACTGCATCAAACAAGGCCTAGCTGAGGCGAAGACGTAAAGACTCCGCCGTCAGTGACAACATTTCGCGTAAATTGTCTTCGTCAACCTCATCGACTTCCATGACCATGCGGGTCATTTCGTCGTTAAGCAGGTCGTCAAGAGTCAGGTCGGGAATAATCGAGTGGCGGGTGGCGGTGGAGCGCTTAATGGCAGGGGTTCCCAGCATGTCGGCCTCCTTCTTATGAGGTGTGTCTAATAAAGCGCCGACAGGGTGTGATGTCCCTGTGAACGCGAACGGATCAGAATAGGTGTCGATCTCATCATATCGCAATTGAGAATTATTCGCAATATAGCTCATCGGCATTTATCCCTTACGGTTTCGGGGTGCGGTTTTAAGGCTGCAGGCTCTAAACGCTTAAGGTTATAAAAGAATTTTGTATCGTTCTGATGATAGTTGGGCATATAGGCAGCGCTTTGGCGTTTCCCAAGGGCTGCTGCAAAGTCTTTTAGACATTTTTTATGGCCGGAGTTTGACCGGTGTTTGGTACACCTTACCATAATTGCGTCATAACACAACGTGCAGGGGAACATTATGAAACGCGTCATAACCGTTAGCGGGCTTGGGGTTGGGGCCATATCCCTGTGCGTTCAACTTTTTTTGACTATTTCGTCAAGATTAGTGAATGGCGATAACCTATTGGACGCTTTCATTTTCTTTATCAGTTTCTTCACCATACTGACGAATTTGGTGTTGGTTCTGATCTATGCGTCGGCGCTGTTTAAGGGGCGCTGGCTGGAGGGGTTCAGGCGCGACGGGGTACGCGCTATGATGGCCGGAATCATGACCTTGGTTATGATATTCTACCATTTCATGCTGGCGAATAGCTGGAACCCTCAAGGGTGGTTCAAGGTCTGCGACATCGCGCTGCACTATGTGACGCCTATCATTTATCTGGCGTGGTGGACGGGTGTGCAACCGCATGGCAGCGTCAGATTTCGCGATATCCCGGCGATGTTTATACCGGCGGCCATCTATGTGGCCTACGTAATGATCCGTGGCGCGATCACCAAGATTTACCCATATGCCGTTTTTGACGCGCATACGTTGGGATATGGGGCGGTAGTGGTCAATATCGCCGGCTTGATAGTGTTTACAGGCGTTTTGTTTGCCGTCGTTGTTCTGGCAGACCGGATATTAGGTCGCCGCGCGCCCCAGATGTCCTAAGGCTTCATTCCGCACGGCTGTGCTGCCAGACGCGATCACCTGACCGCCGTAGCCACCGACGGGTTTGCCGTGCCAGTTGGTAACCGTGCCGCCGGCGTTTTCAATCACCGGAATAATCGCGTCGATATCCCAGGCCATCAGGCCGGTTTCAAGAGCGATGTCCATTGTCCCTTGGGCGACCATCGCAAAGGCATAGGCGTCGCAGCCATAGCGCGCGAGACGGGCCGCACTTCGTAATGAACCGAACGCATCGGCCTCAATGCCTTTGAACAGGAAGGGGTCGGTGGTGCCGAGCGTTGCGGCGGATAGTGTGCCGCAATCGCGCACTTTCAGCGTTGTTTCACCAGAGGCGGTGATCAGACGGGAGCCGAGATTGGGGCTGCCGATAAAAATTTCACCTAAGAACGGTTGGGCAATCAGTCCCACGACCGGACGATTATGGTGGCGCAGACCGATCAGGGTCGTCCACAGCGGCAGGCCGGAAATAAAGGCGCGTGTGCCGTCAATAGGATCAAGAACCCAGACGAACTCGGCGTCGGGTTGATGCTCGCCATATTCTTCGCCGATCACGCCGTGGTCAGGGAAATGTTCCGAAATGAGTGCTCGGATGGCGCGTTCAGCCCCTTTGTCGGCTTCGGTGACCGGATCAAAGCCCTTATCCAGCTTGTTATCGGCCCCTAGCGACAGGGTGCGAAACAGCGGCAGCGAAATCTGCGCGGCGGCGGCGGCGAGGGTCTGGGCAAAGGCGTCCAGATGATCAAAGTCCGGGGTTTTTGTCATGACGCAAGGCTTAAAGCCAGTTGCCATGTCCGTCCAGTCGGAAAGTGATCATCCGGACGCTCTGCGACCAGAAGGGTAGTGTTTAGAGCAAGCACCGCTGCCACTGCACATAAATTTTAAGGTGGTCAGAACCTCCAAATCCTTTAGGATTTGGCAAGTGCGACCGCACGCCCGAACTTATGTGAGGAAAGCCTTAGCGGCGTTTGAGCGTTATTGCGCTCAACGAGCGCAAAAAAATCAAGCCGCCTGATCGCTTTCGCCGTTGAGCGACTTGGCCAGATCCAGCAGGCGACGGCGCGGACGCTCCGACAGGCGATAGTAGGCCTGAATGAGGTCGAGGGTTTCCTTGCGCGAAAACACTTCGATGCCTTCATTCTGAACCGCAGCGACTTCGGTGCGGTCGTCGGACAGGCCGTCATAGAAATAGTTGATCGGGGTTTCCAGAGCCTTGGCCAGTTGGAACAGGCGGGCCGCCGAAATGCGGTTGGCGCCACATTCATATTTCTGGATTTGCTGGAAGCGGATGCCGACGGCCAGCGCCAGTTGTTGCTGGGTCAGGCCGAGCAGGCGGCGGCGGCGGCGCAGACGTTTGCCGAGGTGCAGGTCGATATCAGTAGCCATAATAATTCCCCTTCTGGTCAGGATTGGCTGTTGAAATTCACTTATTCCGCGTTCCGTTTCGGGACGCTTCGTAGTGTGAGTTTCAAGCTTCGTGCCAGAGGCGAAGTCACAGGCGCGAGACACCTATGGGGGAGTATTGGGTGGGGCCGTACAGTGTGAGGGCATGTGAAAAGTGGTGATAACCCTATCCACATCAAATTGACTGACCGTCGCCGCACGCAACAAAAAGGGGGCAACAAAAAAGGGGCCATAAGGCCCCTTGTTCATTTCGGTACGTGCTCTGCTTACTGGCGCGTTTCGGTGGCGGCACCAAAGGCGTTCTGCAGAAGCTGCATCTGGCTCAGAACCTGATTAACCGCAGGTGTTTCAGCTTCGCCGTCAATAAACATACGCTTATCCATGTGCGAGATACGCTCATAAAGACGATTGGCGCGATCCAGCAGGGTGATCAGGCCTTCGGGCATCTTTTCGGTGGCATCACCGGAATTGCCCTGAACCGGGCTCAGGCGATAGCGTTCCTCACAGGCATCGACGGCTTCCATATCACCTTCGCGCACAGCGCGCTGCACCAGAAGCCAGGAGGCAATCTGCATCAGGCGGGTGGTCAGGCGCATGCTTTCACCGGCATAGGCAAGAGCGTCTTCGCGGTTGAGCAGACGGCTGTCACGGCGGCCGTCTCCATCCAGATAGGCGGCGGTCTCTTCGACCAGGGCCATACCTTCTTTAAAGGTCCTGTCAAACAGATCTGAGCGGGCAAAATCACGCACGATTTCAACGCGCTGGACTATCTGTGTGGCGACACTATCTGACATCAAAAGACTGCCTTCAAATAAATGTAGGGCGAACCCGTACTACGCTTAACCATAATAGCCATGCGAACCATATCATGCCCCGCTGGCCTTGTCTCAAATGTGTTTTGCAACCCCCGTGCCATGCCCGTGACCGCAGATGTTACTGTTCGGAGTCTCTACCCCTTGAAGGAGAAAAGCGCATCCGCCGCCGAGCGCTGGCTTTTTTTGGCAGTCAGGGCCTGACGTGTGCGCCCGATTTCAGCCTCAAGGGCTTCGATGCGGGCGGTCAGATCTTCGACACTGAACGGATCGAGATCTTCCCGAAACAGATTGCCCGCAAGGCCTTTCAGCCCCTCCAGCGTCCGCGGTTCAGCCGGAACGTCATCGTCTATCATAGGCTGTCTCCCCGTATTTTTTGGCCAAGGCTAAGATCGAAAAACTGGGATCGGTTGAATATGAACCCTATGTGATTATGATCATCATCAAACCCGTATCAGGCGAAGATTGCAAGGAAAACGAATCAGCATGGATGTGATTCAGGTGAACAATGACGGGAAAAGTCCGTATGATCTTATTAAGGCCGAAGCGCCCCGTCCTGATACGCCCGCGGGGCATGTCCTGATACGGGTCAGCCATGCCGGGGTGAACCGTCCCGATATTCTACAACGCATCGGCGTCTATCCGCCGCCTATGGGAGCGTCATCTATATTAGGGCTTGAGGTTTCGGGCTATATCGAGAGCCTGAACCTGAGTGATGAAGAGGCCCGTCTGCTGGGCTGGAAGCTGGGCGATAAGGTCTGTGCACTGACCAATGGCGGGGGGTATGCTGAGTTCGTCAGCGTCGATGCCCGTCATCTTTTACCCATTCCCAAAGGTCTTACGATGGCAGAGGCCGCGACCCTGCCGGAAGTGTCGCTTACCGTCTATGCCAATATGGTCGAAGGCGGAGGCTTAAAAGCGGGTGAGACGGTACTCATCCACGGTGGCAATTCCGGTATAGGCTCTATGGCGATCCAGATGGCCAAGGGGATGGGGGCCAAAGTCATCACCACGGTACGCGGCGCGGATAAGGCGCAGGCGGTGGCGGCCTTCGGGGCCGATCTGGTCATTGATGCGACGGCGGGGGATTTCGTCGAAGGCGTGAAGGCGTTCGGCGGGGCGGATGTGGTTATTGATATCGTGGGTGGTGATTATACTGACCGGAATCTGATCTGCCTGAAACCCAAAGGGCGTCTGGTTCAGGTCGGCGTTGGCGCGGGCTCAAAGGTCACGCTGGATCTGTTTCGCATCATGCAAAAGCAGTTGATCTTAACCGGATCGACGCTCAGGCCACGCTCGGCCGATGAGAAAGCCCGCCTCAGCCATGCCGTGCGCGATCAGGTCTGGCCCCTGATTGACGCGGGTCAGATAAAAACCGTTGTCGAAAAGGAATTTAGCCTTGATAAGGCGGGCGAAGCTCACGCCTGGCTGGAGGCCGGGCAGCATGTCGGTAAGGTCGTGCTTAAAATCGGCGGGTAAAAGGACATAACATGGCGCACACCAATCTGACCGAAGCGTTCGAGGCTATTAAGCAAATGCTTCTGGTCTATGAGCGCGACTGCGTATCGCTGCACGATGAACCCATGCGCTATTATCTGGGCTCACCGCGCGCGGCCAAGGACGGTTTTCGCATGTGGTTTGGCGGGGTTGAAATCCGTAAGAGCATCGTGGCCCTTCATCTCATGCCAATCTATCAGCACCCGGAGATGCTGGCGACCTTACCCGACAGCCTGAAGCGCCGCCAGAACGGCAAGTCATCGTTCAACTTCAAGGGCCTGACGCCGGAGTTAACGCAGGATATCGCTGATCTGATCCGGGCCAGCGCCGTGCGTTTCAAGGCCGACGGCTATATGTAATCAGTGGTTAATCTCTGATTACAACCTATGATGCCCTGAATTTGCCACTATAATCTTGCCAAACAGGGGCAAATAGATTCATCTGCGCGCGATCCGGTGTGTTAGGGCTTTTGTCATGGCTGACATCTATGTAAAAGCGGTCAGGGCTGGCCACCGGGCCTATAAGCTCGGCCTGTCACCAATGATCGGGCAGGCGTGCCGGTTTTTGCCGACCTGTTCGGACTATACGGCTGAGGCCCTGATCACCCACGGCCCGCTCAAGGGCGGATGGATGGGCTTTAAACGGATTTGCCGGTGTCGCCCCGGCGGCGGTTCGGGATATGATCCTGTGCCGCTTAAGCGCGAAAAATAACTGCCTTTGCCTGTCGTAGGGGTGAGGCTTAAATCCACGCTCTGGCCTGTTGTAGGGGCTGAGCATACTGAAAGTGACTGTGACATGACGATAGACCTGATTTTCCCCGATGGCGCCAAGCGTGAGTTTGAGGCCGGAACCACCGGGAGGGCTATCGCCGAGTCCCTTTCCAAATCGCTGGCTAAGAAAGCGGCGATCATCAAGATCGATGGCGAGATGCTCGATCTCGACCGCCCGCTGGATCACGGCGGCAAGATTGAGATCCTGACGCGCGACGCACCGGAACTGCTGGAGGTTATCCGCCACGATGCCGCGCATTTGCTGGCGCAGGCGGTGCAGGAACTGTTTCCGGGTACGCAGGTGACCATTGGCCCGTCGATCGAGGACGGCTTTTATTATGACTTCGCCCGCGAAGAACCCTTCAGCCTCGACGACCTGCCGAAAATCGAAAAGAAGATGAAGGAACTGGTCGACCGCGACGAGAAGATCGTGCGCGAAGTCTGGGACCGAGAGTCCGCCATCAAACATTTCGAAGAAATCGGAGAACAGTATAAAGCCGAGATCATCCGCGATCTGCCCGGCACCGAAACCATTACCGTCTATCGTCATGGCGATAAATGGAAAGATCTGTGTCGTGGGCCGCACATGCCGTCCTCGCGCTTTGTCGGTAAGGCGTTCAAGCTGACCAAGCTGGCCGGGGCCTATTGGCGCGGCGATCAGAATAACGCCCAGCTTCAGCGCATCTATGGCACAGCCTGGGCGACCGAAGAGGACTTACAGGCCTATATCACCCGCATCGAAGAGGCCGAAAAGCGCGATCACCGTAAACTGGGTCGTGCCATGAACCTGTTCCACATGCAGGAAGAAGGTCGCGGCATGGTCTTCTGGCACCCCAAGGGCTGGATGCTGTACCGCACGCTGGAGGCCTATATGCGCCGCCGTCTGGATGTGGCCGGCTATACCGAGGTCAAGACGCCGCAGGTGCTGGATCGGACCTTCTGGGAAAATTCCGGCCACTGGGATAAGTACCGCGCCAATATGTTCGTCTGTGAGACGGTTGAGGGCGAAACCCTGTCGCTCAAGCCGATGAACTGCCCTGGTCACGTTCAGATCTTCAAGGTCGGTTTGCGGTCATACAAAGAGTTGCCGATGCGCATGGCCGAGTTCGGAGCCTGTCACCGCTATGAGCCGTCGGGGTCTCTGCATGGCCTGATGCGGGTGCGCGCCTTTACGCAGGACGACGCCCATATCTTCTGCCGCGAAGACCAGATCGTCGAGGAAACAGAAAAGTTTGTGCGCCTGACGCGCATGATCCACGCTGACCTCGGCATGGAAACGGCCTATATCAATCTGGCCACCCGCCCCGAAGTGCGCGCCGGATCGGACGAGTTCTGGGATAAGGCCGAGGGGATGTTGCTGGAGGCCGCGCGTAAAGCAGGCGTCGAGCCGGTCATTGCCGAAGGCGACGGGGCGTTCTATGCGCCGAAGCTGGACTTTATCGTTAAGGACGCCATCGGTCGCGAATGGACGTGCGGTACATTGCAGCTTGATTACATCCTGCCCGAACGGCTTGATGCTGAATATGTGGCGGAGGATGGTTCGCGTCAAAGACCGGTCATGCTTCACCGCGCGATTTTGGGCTCGTTCGAGCGCTTTATCGGTATCATGATCGAGAATTTCGCCGGTAAATTCCCGCTGTGGCTGGCCCCGGTGCAGATTGTGGTCGCCCCGATCACGTCGGATGCCAATGACTATGCCGAAAGCGTTGCGGCCAAATACCGGGCGGCCGGGATGCGGGTTGAAACCGATCTGCGCAATGAAAAGATCAACTATAAGATCCGCGAACACTCACTCGCCAAGGTGCCGGTCATCGCGGTCGTTGGCCGCAAGGAAGCCGAAACCGGAGAGGTCGCGCTGCGGCATCTCGGCTCGGATGGTCAAACGATCCTGAGTGTTGAGGCCTCCGTGGCGCAACTGGCGTCGGATGCCACGCCGCCGGATTTGAAATAGGCGTAGTCGTGGATATGGCCGCGTCCTCATCATCGCTTGTAATTGCGCCGCCGCTGTCCGGTGTCAGCGTCATCATGGTTGCCTATCACACGGGAAAAATCCTGTTTGATAGCATCCGCGATGTCTTGCGCGATGGAGCGGTGGCTGAGCTGATACTGGTCGATAACGGCTCCACGCCAGAGGTTGAACGGCAACTTCAGGCGCTGGCCCGCGCCGATAATCGCGTGACCTTGCTACAGGGCCACGGCAATATCGGCTTTGGCCGGGCGGTGAACCTTGGGGCGAAATCAGCGCGTCAGCCGTGGCTGGTGATCCTCAACCCCGATGCGTCGCTTAAAGGCGGCACGGTGGAAAAGCTGGTGGCGGCGGCCCAAGGCCAGCCAAGCCCCTGCATCGTCGGGGCGCGGGTGCTCAATACTGACGGCACTGAACAGCGTGGGGCGCGGCGCGGCGAAGTCACACCGGTGACGACGCTGGTGTCGCTGCTGCGGCTTGAGCGGTTCGTGCAGGGGCTCGAAGGGTTTGAGTTGCATCACCACGATAAGCCTCTGCCTGATGCGCCGATGGCGGTGCCGACCATATCGGGGGCCTGTTTTGCGATTTCAAAGGTTGATTTCGACAAACTGGACGGCTTTGACCCTGAGTTTTTCCTGCATGTCGAAGATGTCGATCTGTGCTGGCGGGCGCGCAAAATGGGCGGGATTGTCCTGTTTCACCCTCATGCCGAAGTCATCCACGAAGGCCATACCTCCCACGTTGCCCCGACCTTTGTGGAGTGGAACAAGGGCAAGGGGCTGGTTTACTTCTTCAATAAACGCGCCGATACCCCGTGGCGTAAGCTCTATGTCTGGGCTCTGGGCCCGCTGATTCTTATGGTGTCGCTCCTGCGCTCGGCCCTGCGCCCGCGCATGAAGCCCGAAGAGTAAGCCTGTAAGCCTTTATACGCGCTTGATTACTGCTTGCGGAACAGGGTGATCGCCACCTCATTGCCATTGGAATAGTTGTGGCCGTGCACCGTCGTGATCGCGCGAACTTTCAGGTTATTTTTCGCCATTTCAGCTTCGAATGCTTTCAGATGCTCGGCTTCGACAAAGATCGGACGGCCCTGTTCGACCACGGCAACCGCTTGCTGAGCGTTATCCAGCAGAGCGGTCTTGGTGCCCATCGCAAACACAAAGCTGGGTTCGGCATAACCCAGTGTCGCCACAGGGCCGGGTATCAGGCCGAGGCGCGGATCCATCTTGGTCTCGATCAGGGTATTTTCAAGATTAACCGACATCCACAGCGGTTTTAACTGAGAGGCCAGCGTAATCAGCCCCAGATGCCCACCGATCCCGCCCAGGAACAGACACAACAGGCCCGCGGCCTTATGGTTCTGCCACAGGAAGAACCCGCCAAGGGCCGCAATCAGAAGGGCAAATGCCACCGTCAGGGTCACCGCCGTGAGTGCCACCGTCGGATGCGCACCCGTGCCAAATTCGGTTAATGCGGAAATGGCGATCCATGAGATGACCACACCGGCAAACAGGCCCAGCGCCATGTTCATGATCTTGGCCCAGCGCTTATGCGCCATACCGATCGACACGGCGGCAAGCAAAGCCAGGCCGCCATAGGTCGGCAAGGGGTAGTGGATCAGCTTGGTCGGTGAGATTTCAAAGATAATGAAGGCGGGCAAAAACCAGCAGATGGCAAAGCGTATGGCGGGCTCAATCCGGCGTGAAATGGCCGCCTGCAAGGCCCCGCCCAGCAGGAATGTACCCGGAAAAAACATCAGCGGCAGCATGAGCGTATGGGTGCCGGGCCAGGCGAAATGGCCCTCAGATCCGCTGACCAGCTTAGGCGCCAGATCGTCACCGATGGCCGTGCCCCAAAAGGCGCCGTCGGTGGCGATGGTGATGGCAATGGCCCACGGCCCGACCATAAGGGCGGTCAGCGCGATCCCCCAACTCCAGCCCAGATGACGAAACCAGTCCATATTGCCTTTTGCAGCATCCCCCTTGGCGGCTTGCTTGTCCCAGGCGATGAGGGTGAAGGCTGTGGCGAGAAAAATCATCGGCCCGATCGGGCCCTTGATAAGAATAGAGACGGCAAAGGCCAGCCAGAAGGTGAGGCGCAAACGCCGAAGTTTGAGGCGCACTTTTGGATCGGCACCATCCGGACGGTTGCGATAGGCCACATAGATCTGCGCCAGTGCCGCCATAAATAGGGTCACAAACCCGCACAAAACGGCATCGGTCTTGGCGATAAAGGCTTCGGTCGACAGCAGGAGCGAAATACCGAGTATCAGCCCGGCTTTGAGGCCGCGCCGGTTATCAAACAGGGCCCCGCCGCCCCACGCCAGCGAAAAGGCGGCAAGTGCGGCCCCCAGCAGCGACGGCCAGCGATAGGCCAGAATTTCCCGCGCCCCGACCTCAGACGTCAATGACACGCTGGCCGCCTGAAGCCAGTGGATACCGACCGGCTTTTTGTGGCGCGGGCCATCCTGATAGTTGATGTTGATGAAGTCGCGGCTTTCCAGCATCTGGCTGGACGCCTGCACAAAGCGCGATTCGTCGCGGTCCAGCGGCGGGATGATCAGAGCGCAGGGCAAGCCGACCAGAAACGCCACCAGCGCTGCCAGAAGCGGCCCGCGCAGGCCTTGGGTTGCGGCAGCAATGAGTTTGGACGACATGAAAACACTCGCGCAAGATCAAAAATATGGGCGGCAAACTATTGTAGACGCACAGAAAATCCAGCGAAAAACGCTTAGGATTCGCAAAAGTCTGTCACTATTTACCCTGACAGCTTAAAATGTTAAGACCCAGAATCAAAGCTTTAATCAAAGTCTTATCCAAACTGACCTGAAACCGCGCCGCGTTTGCGGATGTTTGTGCCGTGGTTGCCGATCCGAAAGAATTATCAATGCCTTTAGCCGTTTCCGTCGTCGTGGCCGTCCAGAATGAAGAGGGCGCGGTAGGTGGTGTGGTGAATGAGCTGAAGTCGGTGTTCGATGAAGGCCTTGGGGCCGATGGTTTTGAGCTGATTTTCGTCGATGATAAATCGTCGGACGGCACAGTGGCCAAGTTGTGCGAACTGCAAAAAACTGTGCCTAATCTGCGGGTTATTCAGCACGAAAAGAATGTCGGCAAATCGGGCGGCGTGCGCACCGGTATCATCCATGCCCGCACCAATATCATCGCCATGATGGACGGTGACGGTCAGAACCCGGCGGCAGATGTCCTGCGGACAGCTCTGAAACTGCTGAATGCCGGGCCGGATGTGGGGCTGGTGGCCGGTGAGCGTAAGCGCCGTCAGGACACAGCTTCGAAAAAATGGGCCTCACGCTGGGCCAATGGTATCCGTAAGCGCATGTTGAATGACGGGGCCGAAGATACCGGTTGCGGTATTAAGGCGATCCGTCGTGATGTCTTCCTGCGCTTACCCTATTTTGACAATATGCACCGCTATATCCCAGCATTAGTCAACCGTGAGGGGTATAAAACCCTTTTTGAGCGGGTTGAGGATCGCCTCAGAACCACAGGTCATTCTAAATATACCAATATCGGCAGATTATGGGTTGCCTTATCCGATCTTCCGGGTGTCATGTGGCTAAACCGGCGTTACCGTCATCCGGGAAGCACAACTGAACTATAAATATTGACGCGAGGGGCGCAATGTCTGGTCAGCCTGGTGAAAAACCGATATTAACCATGTCAGCCATTGCCTCAGGAGGAAAACGTATGTCCGGTGCGCCTACGCCCAGCCAGCCCAGTATGTGGACCGCGTTTCCGTTACTTGTTATCCCGGTTATTGCTTACAATCTGATCGCTTTTTTCTCGATGTTTGGCGGCACGGCCGATGCGGCCTATAATTACCTGCACGGGGTATGGTTTACCGTGCCTATGCCGGCACCGGGGTCGACCTGGAAGGTCGGGGTGGGGGATATCATCACCCTGATCGGCTTGATCATGCTGTTTTTTGAACTGCTGAAATCGACCTCATCGGACAAGGTGGCGATCATCAATCACGCTCTTTCGATGGTCTTGTTTATCGTCTGTCTGGTGCAGTTTCTGCTGCTTAAGCCCTTTGCCACGTCAGTGTTTTTTATGCTGACGGCCATGACGCTGCTGGATGTGCTGGCGGGCTTTATCGTCACGACCATATCGGCACGGCGCGACTTCGAGTTCTAATTCAGAAGCCGTTACGCGCTTACCCGAATATCGTGAAAATGGTCGCAACGATCAGCACGTCAAAGGTCTTGGTGAGAAACGGGTAGAAGGCCTGCACGATATATCTCCGCGAAATGCGAAGTGGCTGTGCAAGTTGCGTGCCGGACGTGGTTAAGCGCGATTAACCCTGAACGCCTTATATTTCGGTCTTTTTGATGATCCCGGCCTGGGGTCTGCGGTCATTATGGCCGGAATATTCTGACTTGAGATAGGTTGTTTTTGCCTGTGCCAAAGTCTCAGCCCCGCCTTTGAGGCCGCGTTTTTCACCACCCCCCAAAATCTGAGCGGTGAAGCCCGATTGCGGCCTCTCGGACTGACGACGGCGCGTTTTGGGGCCAGAGGCGGCCTCATGGTCGATGACCGGCCCTACGGGAACCGGCAGATTGGACGTGTCGCGTGTAGACGTCATGTGGGATCTCAACATTCTGTTGCGGCCGATCATAGCCGATAATGGTACCGACTTTATTAAACCTCACAATCAGACACGAAAAAGGCCCCCGCGGCGAAAGCCTGTGCGGGAGCCTAAAATCTCGGTGGATGGCGGTTAACCCTGATACTTAAGGTTTTTGAGCCAGGGCATCAATCTGGGCCTTCATGGCGGCCAGTTGTTTTTTCAGATCGTCCATTTCATGGCTGTCGGCGGTGGGCTTGGTCTCCGAACCCTCCGAAGGGGCCTCCGCCGAAGCCGGTGCGCCTGCCGCCGTGGCCGCAAACGAGAACGGCGAGAACATGCGCATGGCCCGGTCAAACATGGCTAAGTTCTGGGACACCTGCTCATCAAAATACCCCAGACCCGGCGCCCCGCCGAAAGCCTGAGAGAACTGCGAACGAAAACGCTCCTGCTGCTTAGCAAAGCCGTCGAGCGACATTTCAAGATAGGTCGGCAGCAGGTTTTGCATGCTGTCGCCATAAAATGAGATCAACTGACGCAAAAACTGGATCGGAAGCAGGCTCTGGCCGTGGCTTTCTTCTTCAAAAATGATCTGGGCCAGCACGCCGCGGGTGATGTCATCACCGGACTTGGCGTCATAGACGATGAAATCGACGTTTTGACGCACCATGTCGGAAAGATTGTCGAGGGTCACGTAGGAACTGGTCGCCGTATTATAGAGGCGGCGGTTGGCGTATTTTTTAATAACGACGCGGTCGCCTTCGCCACGTTTGGTTTTGGTCTTTCCTTCCGTCATCGGACGTCTCTCCCGTTCATGCCCTCAAACGAAGCGATTCCGCCCGCATAAGGTGTGGTTATTGTGCGCAGACTAGACCTTTTTTTGCTATTGCGTAAAGCTTTTTGGATGCAGTTGCGTGCAACCGGACATAAAATGCGGCAAAATCCTATATTCACTGATGAAAATGATGTTCGCAGTTGCAAAACTGCACATAAAATTTGCTCACAGGTTGTAAATATTCCGTAATAACAGGGTTTTTTCACGCAAAATCAGGTGACGAATGCTGCGGGATGTTGCAGGGTCGACCACGTCCGCCGCAGGCTTTTTAAGCTTACGGCATTCCGCCCCGACTGTCTAAATTCCGTTACACAAAGATGTGAAATCTATGAGCGGAATCAATGTGAAAGGATTTGCCCGCATGTCTGCCAAAACCGTGTCAGATGTCGTTATTGTTGCTGCTGCCCGCACGCCGGTCGGGTCATTTTTAGGCGGTCTTTCGAGCCTTTCGGGGGCTGAACTAGGCGCGATCGCCATAAAGGGCGTTCTTGAGCGGGCCGGTGTCGCCGCTGCCGATGTTGATGAAGTGATTATGGGGCAGGTTTTGCAAGCCGCGCAAGGCCAAGGCCCGGCGCGTCAGGCCTCGATCAAGGCCGGTTTGCCGATTGAAACCCCGGCCTGGAGTCTCAATCAGATCTGCGGCTCCGGTTTGCGGGCCGTGGCTCTGGGTGCGCAGCAAATTGCGCTGGGTGATTCGACGGTGGTGATTGCCGGTGGTCAGGAAAGCATGTCGCTGGCGGTTCATGCCGCGCAGATCCGCACCGGCCAGAAAATGGGTGATCTCGGCCTGAAAGACACTATGATCACCGACGGTCTGTGGGACTCTTTCAACGGTTATCACATGGGCCAGACGGCGGAAAATATCGCCACCAAGTGGGAGATATCGCGCGGCGCGCAGGACGAGTTTGCCGTGTCTTCCCAGAACAAGGCCGAAGCCGCCCAGAAAGCCGGCAAATTCGATGAGGAAATCATCCCCGTTACCATTAAGGGCCGCAAGGGCGACACGGTCGTCGATAAGGACGAATTTATCCGTCACGGCGTGGTGCTGGACAGCATTTCGGGTCTGAAGCCCGCTTTCACTAAAGACGGTTCGGTGACGGCGGCCAATGCGTCGGGTCTCAATGACGGGGCGGCGGCTCTGGTGTTGATGTCGGCGGATGAGGCGGCCAAACGCGGCCTGAAACCGCTGGCAAAGATCGTGTCGTGGGCCAATGCCGGTGTCGATCCGGCGATCATGGGCACCGGCCCGATCCCCGCTTCGAAAAAAGCGCTGGAAAAGGCGGGCTGGAGCGTGGCCGATCTTGATCTGGTCGAATCCAACGAAGCCTTTGCGGCGCAGGCATTGTGCGTGGTGAAGGAACTGGGCCTTGATACGTCTAAGGTCAATGTCAATGGTGGTGCCATCGCTATCGGTCACCCGATCGGCGCGTCCGGTGCGCGTATCCTGACCACCCTGCTGTTTGAACTGAAGCGTCGCACCGCCGAGCAGGGTAAGCCGCTTAAGGGCCTTGCCACCCTGTGCATTGGTGGCGGGATGGGGGTTGCCATGACCGTTGAGTCAATCGTTTAATAATCTGATTTAATTAAAAAATATAGGAACAGGATAATATGACACGAGTAGCATTGGTCACCGGCGGCACGCGCGGCATTGGTAAGGCCATCGTAAAACGTCTCAAAGACGCTGGCCTGACGGTCGCTGCCGGCTATGCCGGTAACGAAGAAAATGCCCGTAAGGTCGCCGAAGAGTTAGGCGTCATGGTCGTTAAAGGCAGCGTCGATAAGTTTGAGGACTGCGCCCGCGCCGCCAAGGAAGTCACCGACGCCCTGGGGCCTATCGACGTATTGGTTAATAATGCCGGTATCACCCGCGACGGCTTTTTTCACAAGATGACGCAGGAACAATGGCAGGAAGTCATTCACACCAATATGGACTCGGTCTTCAACATGACCCGTCAGGTGATCGAGGGGATGCGTGAACGTGGCTATGGCCGCATCATCAATATTTCCTCCATCAACGGCCAAAAGGGGCAGGCGGGGCAGACCAACTATTCGGCTGCCAAGTCCGGCATGATCGGTTTCACCAAGGCTTTGGCGATGGAATCAGCGGCCAAGGGCATTACCGTCAACTGCGTGGCGCCGGGCTATACCTCGACCGAGATGGTCTCGGCCATCAATCCGGCGGTGCTGGAAAAGATCGTGGCCGGTATTCCGGTTGGCCGTCTGGGTACGCCTGAGGAAGTGGCGGAAATCTGCGCCTTCCTGGCGTCGGATATGGCCAGCTTCATTACGGGGGCAACCATTGCGGTCAATGGCGGTCAGCATATGTTGTAAGGGCAATATGTTATAATATAGCCGCAGTATGTTGTTAATATTGCTGAAATTGGGCAAAGCCGCCTTGGCTTTGCCCAATTTTTTTGAAATGATCGTCTTAAATCCGCCCCACTCGCTGCTTACACACTTGTCCTATGAGATTTTCCACGCGTCAGTTCAGATTGCCGGTTGCCCTAAGCCTCCTGATCGGGGTTATGACCCTGACAGGGTGGGGTTTAGGTACGGCTTGTGCGCAGAACAACCTGCGTGACGCCATGCTGGGGCCATCGACGTCCGATAGCCGCGGCAATTCCATGCCTGATGTTGCCCACTTCATGTCCGAAGACGGCGAAGGGTTTGTGCTCGATCACACCCAAGATCAGCCGTTCATCCGCTTTGATGGTGAGGCTGAGGTCTGGGCGCTGACGCCGTCGCCTGGGCCGCGCGGTGATGTGATTTTCAAGAACGATGTCGGCGAACCCATTCTGCGCTCATCCCGTCTGGGCGGGTTGACCCTGTTCAGCCGTACCCGCCCGACCGGCGATCCGGTCGCCGTCAGCGGAAAGGCTGACGCCATCAAGGCTGGCCGCATGACGCCAGGCTTATTGTTTCAGCAACTGGCCAGAGCTTCGAAAAAAGCCTCTGCGGCTGTGTCACGTCTGATGCCGTTTGATGCCGATATTCAGACACCGGGCGCGGATTACCTGTTTGCCGATGCCGCACGGGTGACGGCGGATGCTATCGTCGATGTCGCCAACCAGAATAATGGCCGCAAAGTGCTGGAACCCATCCGTGAAGTCCGTCTGATCGAAGGCCGCCCACCGGGGGTCTATATGGAGCGTAACACGCTCGTTCTGCGGCTTGACCACACTCAGGGCTGGGCCGGTCGTCCGTCGTCCAAGCGCATCACCAAAATCCTCAAGACCGCCGTCAAGGTAAAATAGTTCCGTATAGACAGCGCCGTCATCCGTCCCCTATGCTACGAAAAATAGCCTGATAATTTGGTGGGGTGCAGGGTGAAGCGTAGGGTTCAGTTTACCGCAGGTCTTATGACGCTGCTGATTGCGGCCACGGGTACGGCCATAGCCCAGCCCTACGGCAATGCCCGTCTGGTTAGTCCCCCACAATATGGTCAAATCAAAATGGTGCTGGGCGCGGCACGTCTGGTCGCGCAACCCGCCGCCGAGTGTTCCGCTGAGGGCAGGCCGTGGGTCTCTGCCCCCTGTTTCGATCCGGTTTTTGCCCGCCTGCGCCAGACAGGCGAAGCGTCGGCCACCGTGGTCGGCCTGTTTCGCCCGGCGCTGGATGGTGAAGTGGTGCGCGGCACCTATGGTTACGACTTCGCCCTGTTTGATGTGACCAAGCAGGGCGCAAAATTCAACGTCACCAAGATCGACCTTCAGACCTCAGCCGTGCGCGCCCCTAAAGACTGTTTCAGCCTGCCGGACGAAGACGTGTTTTATCGCATGGACCGGCGCGGGACCGTCTCGGTCGCGCAGGAAATGCTGACTGTCGTATGCGGTGGCGCGCCCAAGCGCACTTACGGCGGTTATATGGCGCAGGGGGCCTCGCTTCCGGCTCAGGAACCGGCGGTGGGGCAGGTCCCGAACCTGAGCGGGCCGTTGTGGGTCACAACGGAAAAGCGCTTCCTGAAAGGTGAGCGGCGCTATCTGGCGATCAAGGACGGCGATTGCCCCAAGGATCAGCGCGTGGACGGTGATTACTGCGCCACAGCCGCGGTGGCGGCTTTTGCGGGGAACGCAGAGCTTAAGGAACTGGATCTGATCGCGTCTGAGCGCCGGATCGAAGAGGGGGCGGCCCTGACTGATAAGGACATAGATCAGTGGGTACTGAAACGCAAAGGCAAGGGCCCCAAACAAAAACTTGAGGCCGATGACCGCTGGTTTGCCCATTCAAACCTTCAGGCTATTCCCGGCTGTACGCCCATAAAGGACACGACTTACCGCGTTGTACGTCATGACGGTCAACTTTATGTGCAGGAAGAGGTGCTGGCCCAGTGCGGCGCACCGCCCGCACCATCGCCCTTTGCGACCTATGAGGCTTATGGCGATGAGCGCCCTGTGGCGCAGTTCAAGCCGGGCTGCCCGAAAGACCTGACCATGCTGTCGAACATCTGCTTCGATGAGGTGGTCGCCTATATGGAAACCTATAATCATCAGGCGCTGGATGTGGTGGTGCTCAACCGCCCGGCCAGAGACCGTGATTATCTGTTTAGTGGCGGGCCGGTCAGCTATGACATGGCCAAGGTCAAGCTCTATGACGGCAGCCGTTATGAGGCCGACCGTAAGTCCAGCTATAACAGTCGCCCGATTACCTTGCCCGGTTGTTCTCAAATGCCCAACGCACCGTCTGAGGCCAAGGGGTGGGTGCTGACCCGGCGCGGCCGCACGACCATGGCAGTGGAATATCAGTGGTTTAGCTGTCCGGTGAATTGACTTCCGGAAAAAGTCCTTCGGCTTTCGCCTCAGTGTACTTTTTCCGGCTTAACTAAATGTCTCTCTGATCTGATCGTCTTCGCGCAACGGGTCTGAGCCATATTTGTTGGGGCCTTTTGTTCCGGGTATCAGACACAAAACAAAAAGGCTGAGTATGATAACAATAGGAGAGTAGTTTATCGTTGCCATTATCTGGTTGCCGTAAGGTATGCTGGATATCACCGGCATATTTTGGGCAATTGTAATCGGTAAAAGCAGAAGCACCGCGCCTGCAGGGAAGGCTGGAAAATTAAGGTCGTGAAGCCGTTGGGCCGTGGCATTAAATATGGACCATAGCAGCAAAATCGAAAGCAATGCCCAAAAGGCAAGTGCAAAAATCCCTAAGTACGGGTGGAAATTGGCTGCCATCTCAGCCAGCCATTGACCTAGGCTATGAATCGCGTTCGCGTAGATCAGGTAGAAAAAGTACGGCTGACGATTCATGCGCCCCTGATGTGTTA
Organism: Asticcacaulis machinosus; assembly: GCF_028550435.1. Taxonomy (GTDB): domain Bacteria; phylum Pseudomonadota; class Alphaproteobacteria; order Caulobacterales; family Caulobacteraceae; genus Asticcacaulis; species Asticcacaulis machinosus. Next base: position 105,635 of record NZ_JAQQKV010000004.1, read on the forward strand.
GGCATATCAGGTTTTGGCTGTGGCCATACATTATCTGCTCTCACTTAAGTGTTAAATTACCTCACTATCTATGCCGTTCGCGAAGGATGTCCAGCACCTTTTCCAGCGAGGTATCGCGCGCCATTAAAAGCACCGACAGGTGATACAGCAGGTCGGCGGCTTCGGCGTGCAGTTCCTCAAGATCGCCGCAGCGACCGGCCAGCGCGGTTTCCAGGCCTTCTTCACCGACCTTTTGCGCGATCTTGGCCACGCCCTTTTGCATCAGCCGGGCGGTGTAGGAATCCGCCGGTGAGGCCTCGGCGCGATCGGCCACCACACCCGCCAGTTGGCCCATAAAGCCGATGCCGGGGGCGGTTTCATCCCCAAAGCACGAGGTCGTCTTGAAATGACAGGTCGGCCCGACCGGACGGGCATAGACCAAGAGCGCATCTTCGTCGCAGTCGGTCAGTATGCGGTCAAGGTTCAGGAAATCCCCTGACGTTTCACCCTTGCGCCAGCGCCCGCCTTTGGAGCGCGAGAAAAACGTCACCTGACCGTCAGTCAACGTCTCGGTCAGGGCCGCTTTGTCCATATAGCCGAGCATCAGGACTTGCAGCGTATCGGCGTGCTGCACGATCGCGGGGATCAGGCCGTTGCCTTTATCGAAATCGAGCGCGTCGATATCGGTGAGGGTGAGCGAGGTGTTCAGTTTGTGGTCGTGGGCCATAGGTATGTCTTTTCTAAACTAAGAGCCCCCACCACCACATCTCAATCGCTACGCGATCTCGTGCGGTCCCCCTCCCCATCAAGATGGGGAGGTAAAATGGAGCTACTTTTATACCTCCCCAGTTTACTGGGGAGGGGTACCGCGCCAGCTTGCTGGCGGGGTGGTGGGGTATCTTTCTTAAATCCGTACCGCGATTCCGGCACTTTGCAGGTCTCGTTTCAGGTCAGGGATGTGGATGATCTTTTTGTGAAACACCGACGCCGCCAAAGCGCCCGAAACGTCGCACTGGTCGAACACATCGCTGAAATGTTCGACCGCGCCAGCCCCGCCTGAGGCCACGAGCGGAATATCGATCAGGTCGCGCACCAGCCGCAGTTGTTTCAGGTCATAACCTTTACGGACGCCATCCTGATTCATGCAGTTGAGCACAATTTCACCGGCCCCGCGGTTTTGGGCTTCGACTACCCAGTCGAGGGTTCGACGGCCCGCCGCACGGATCTTGTCCGGATCGCCGCTGTACTGATGCACGTAATAGTCGCCATCCAGTTCACGGCTGTCCACGCCGACGACCACGCACTGCGACCCGGCCATTTCGGCCAGTTCGTTGATCAGGTCGGGCCGTTCCAGGGCGGGAGAGTTGATCGACACCTTATCAGCGCCGCTGTTCAGGCATTTCACGGCTTGCTCGGCCGAGCGGATGCCACCGGCCACACAAAACGGAATATCAAGCGCGCGGGCAATGTCACGAACCCAGTTGTAATCGACCGTTCGGCCTTCGGCAGAGGCGGTGATGTCATACAGCACCAGTTCATCGGCGCCTTCGTCGCGATAGCGCAGGGCCATATCGACCGCATCGCCCAGAACTTCGTGGCCGACAAACTGCACGCCCTTGACGACCTTGCCGTCCTTGACGTCGAGACAGGGGATGATGCGTCTGGCTAACATAGCGTTTCCAATTTCTTTCTCCTCCCCTGCGACGCGGGGGAGGTGGCGCGGCGCTCGCGTGCGCGCGAAGTCCGCGACGGAGGGGGCGTTCCATGTGAGGTTTGCCCCCTCCGTCTCGACGCGCTTTGCTTGCTCGACACCTCCCCCGTACGCTTCGCTACAGGAGAGGAGATATAAGAATTACCCAACATTGAGTGCGGCTTTAAGGTCGATCAGACCCTCATAGATCGCCTTGCCCACAATCGCGCCGTGTACCCCCAGCGCCTTGAGATCATAGAGGTCGTCGATGGATTTCACTCCGCCGGAGGCCTGAATCTCAAGATCGGGGCGTTTCTGACGCAAAGCACGCATTAGGTCCATATTCGGTCCCATCAACATGCCGTCGCGCGACACATCGGTAACCAGAATCCGCTGGGCTACTCCGACCGGATAATAATCCAGCACATCCCACAACGAAATACCCGACCCTTCGACCCAGCCATGCAACGCCGCATCGAAGTCACCATCTTTGGTCGGTAGGACATCCAAAGCGAGCGTAATGCGCTCCTTGCCGAAGTCTTTCAGCCAGCCGCGAACCTCTTCGGGGTTCTTGACCGCCGCCGATCCGACCACCACCGCTGCCACGCCGGCATCGAGCAGGGTTTTGACGTGTTCGCGTGAGCGCACGCCGCCGCCGGTCTGGATCCTGGCTTTTGAGGCCTTGGCCAGTCGTCCTATCAGTTCGTGCTGCTGCGGCGAGCCGGCCTTGGCGCCATCAAGGTCGACAATATGCACCCATTGGGCAGCCTCATCGTTGAACAGCGACAGGCGCTTGAACGGGTCGGGATCATAAAGAGTTACCTGATCGAACTTGCCCTGGGCCAGACGGACACAGGCACCGTTAATCAGGTCGATAGCGGGGTAGAGGATCATGTTAAAACTCGGTTTTAAGACCTCCCCCTGTTGCAGGGGGAGGTGGCCTGAAAGGCCGGAGGGGGTAAGCAGGTCGTGGGGTGTTACCCCCTCCTGATGTTGATGCAGACATCACCATCAGGCTCCCTCTGCACCGCGCGGGCGGCCCCGCAGGGGGAGTTCTTGGTCAAATCTTCAAAAAATTCTCCAAAATCTTCGCACCGGTGGCTGAAGACCGCTCCGGGTGGAACTGACAACCCCAGACATTGCCTTTGCGAACCATAGCCGCAAACGCCGCGCCATAGGTCGATTGGGTCAGGGTGTAGTCATTGACCGGGCACACAAAACTATGGACGAAATAGGCATAATCACCGGCATTAACACCGTCATTAAGCGGATCTGTCTTAAGCGGTTCCAGTGTGTTCCAACCCATATGCGGAACGACATAATTTTCAGGCACGATCATTTTGGTGACCTTACCCGGAATCAGGCCCAGACATTCAACATCGCCTTCGTCGGAGCCCTCAAACAGCAGTTGCTGCCCCAGACACACCCCCAACAGCGGACGCTCAAAATTGCGCAGTACGTCCACCAACCCAAGCTCACGCATCTGAGACATGGCAAAGCCCGCGGCTCCGACGCCGGGCAAAACCAGCTTAGGGGCCGCGGCGATTTCAGCCGTGTCCGACGACAGCACAGCCTCCGCTCCCAGCCGCTCCAGCGCAAACAGGACGGACGCTGTGTTCGCACAGCCTAGTTCAACAACAACGACTTTGCTCATGCGAGCATACCTTTCGTTGATGGCAGGCTGTCACCCTCAATGCGGGTCGCCTGACGAAGGGCCCGGCCCAGCGCCTTGAAACAGGCCTCGGTCTTATGGTGATCATTGCCGCCGGAGACTTCGACATGGATCGAGGCCCCCAGCGTTTCCGACAATGACCGAAACGCATGGGCTGTCATTTCGGTCTGATAATCACCGATGTGGGTGGCCTCGAATTCACCTTTGAAGACGCAGAATGGCCGCCCGCCCAGATCAACACTGACCTTGGCTTCGGTCTCATCCATCGGCAGGACAAAGCCAAAGCGGGCCATGCCGATGCGGTCGCCCAGCGCCTGTTTTAACGCGGTGCCGACCGCCAGCATGGTGTCTTCGACCGTGTGGTGGGCGTCGATATGCAGATCGCCTTCGCACGCCACCTGCAGCGAGAACCCGCCGTGTGACGCCACCTGATCGAGCATATGATCAAAGAAGCCGACGCCGGTGGATATGCTGATCGGCTTGGGGTTATCGAGATCGACCATCACCGAAATGCGCGTTTCCTTGGTATCGCGCAGATATTCCCCTTTGCGGGCGGGCTTGGCGTCGGAGGTCACGCCCAGCGCCGTCAAAATCCGGTCATTGAACGCGGCGTCGCCCATCGGCAACAGCAGGCCGTCATAGGCATTGCGCGCACTGATACCAAAGCGCTTCAAAGCCGTTTGGGTGCGGATCAGATCCATCGGTTTCAGGTGAATAAACGGCCCGTCGTTCAGCTCAAAATGGGCCAGAGCCTTGCTCTCGGCCAGCTTGTGACGCAGGCGCGATTGCTCAGACCGCACCAGAGCAATACGCGCTTCGACATTGATCTGCCGCGACGGCGACAGCACCAGTTCGGCGGCCTTAAGCGATGGTGTTGGCAGCGGATAGGGCTCACAGTATCGCGTCAGGCCCGCCAAAGTCTTGGCCCCGGCGATCAGCGCGCCGACCCGCGCCCCGCCGATACCGTAGAGATAGGACAGGCTTTTGAAGACGATGACATTGGTCTCCGTCCGCGTCAGTTCGACTAAGCTTTGGGCATCGACGGCATCGAAATAGCTTTCATCCACCACCAAAAGCGTCGGGAAAATATCGACCGCCAGAGTGCGGGCGGCTTCAAGGCTCCAGGCCTTGCCGTCGGGCAGGCGCGGATTGTCGATCAGGTAAAGGCCCGCACTTTTGGCCCCCAGCGCGTTTGACGGCGGCGACTTGATCTGCAGGCCGTAAACATTGCACAGGCTTTCGAGATAATAGGATTTCTCGCTCAAGCCCGTGTCAGCCAGGATGGTTTCATGGCCATGCAACCGTAAGCGCCGCAGCAGGATTTCCATGGCGTGGGACGCGCCGCGGGTGACCAGAAGCTGATAGGGCTCAACGCCGTAAAGCTCGGCCATGCGTTCCCGCAGCGGCTCCAGCGACGGGGGGGAGCCTTCGAGGCCGGACGTGGCGGCGGTCAGGGATGAAAACGGTGACGCGAACATTGATCAGTTTTCCTTTACTTGGAGGCGTCCATTTAAGGGCTCCCACCACCACGCGGTTGCCCGCGTGGTCCCCCTCCCCAGTAAACTGGGGAGGTATATTTTTACACTCCCCCGGCGTGCCGGGGGAGGTGGATGACCGAAGGTCAGACGGAGGGGGGAAACCCACATGCCTAAACCTCTAATCTAAAGTCTGCGGCCAGCGCATGAGCCTCTAAGCCCTCAAGACGAGCGAGGCGGGCGGCGGCGGGGGCAATGGCGGCGGCCCCGGCTTTGGTGGCGCGTTGTACCACAAAACTAGTAAGGTATGAGCGTACCGTAATGCCGTCATAGGCTTTGGCGGCGCCATCGGTCGGCAGGACATGGCTGGGCCCTGCGGCATAGTCACCAAAGGTTTCGGCGGCGTATGTGCCCGCGAAAATCGTGCCTGCGGCGGTCAGTTTCGGAATAATAGCGTCGACGTTTTCGACCTGAATCGCCAGATGTTCGGGGCCATAGAGGTTGGAAACCTCGGCTGCGGCCGCAAGATCATCGACTATAAACAGGCGGGCCTGTTCCAGCGAAGCGCGGGCGATGGTTTCACGCGGCAGGCGGGACACTTGCGCTTCGACCTCGGCGGCAATGGCGGCGGCGATATCGGCATCGAGCGAGACCAGCACAACTTGCGCGTCTGAATCGTGTTCGGCCTGACTAAGCAGGTCGGCGGCCACCAGCTTTACATGAGCGGTTTTGTCGGCAATCACCAGCAGTTCCGAAGGGCCTGCGGGCATGTCGATGGCGATGCCGGAGACGCGCTCGGTCGCCTGACGCTTGGCTTCGGTGACGTATTTATTGCCCGGCCCGAATAGCTTATCGGCGGCAGGTACGCCGTCCAGTGCACCGGTCGCCAAGGCCGCAATGCCGTGCGCACCGCCGACCGACCACAAACTGTCGAGGCCAGAGGCGGCGGCGGTGGCGATCATCATCGGATGCAGGGAGCCATCCTTGGCGGGCGGGGTGATGGCGACGCGGTTGGGGACTTTGGCCACCAATGCCGGTACCGCCGTCATGATCAGGGTTGAAAACAAAGGTGCCAATCCGCCCGGAATATAGAGCCCGGCGGTGGTAATGGGGCGATACACCCGTTGCAGGGAAAGGCCGGCTTTGGGTGCGATGACGGGGCCGTCGCTCGGCAATTCGGCTTCCTGAAAGGCGCGCACGTTTTCGACCGCCAGTTCCATCGCCGCAAGGTCTTCACGGGAAAGCGCGGCACGGGCGGCATCGACGGTGGCGGCGGTCAGGTCGATCCGCTTAGGGGCATGGCCATCCAGCTTGATCGCCCAGTCGCTCACGGCGGCGAACCCGCGCGATTCCACATCATCGAAGATCGTGCGCACGGTCTCCAGCACGCGCGGATCGCGCCGGTTGGCGGGGCGGGCGAGGGCGGCTTTGCGCTCTGCGGCGTTCAGATTTTTCCAGACAAAGGTTTTCATCGTTTTACCCAAAGAAAGCCAGAAACCCAACCACCACATCTCACCGCTTCGCGTCTCGTGCGGTCCCCCTCCCCAGTAAACTGGGGAGGTACAAGATGATGTCTTATACCTCCCCGACTTGTCGGGGAGGGGGACCGAAGCGCTCTTGCGCTTTGGTGGTGGGGTATCTTGCTTAAAATTACTTCATCATTTTCTCGATCGGCAGGACCAGGATCGCCGAAGCTCCCGCCGTTTTAAGCTTATCCAGCGTGTCCCAGAACACATTTTCCTGACAGACCGCATGAACGGCGACCGTGTCTTCGCGGCCGGCCAGTTGCATGATCGTCGGCGCATCAGCACCGGGGATCAGGTTGATGATCTCATCCAGATGGGTGCGCGGGGCATTCATCATGACGTACTTGGCGCCGGTCGAGGCCGTCACACCATCGAAACGCCGCAGCAGCATGTCATAGGTGTGGGCCAGTTCCGGGGCCGGAGCATGGGGGGCCTTGATCAGCACGGCCTCGGATTTCAGCACCAGATCGGTCGCCTTCATGCCGTTGGCCTCCAGTGTAGCGCCCGTGGACACAAGGTCACAGATGGCGTGGGCGATCTTCATGCGGGGGGCCACTTCGACCGCGCCGCGCATTTCGACAATCTCCGCCGTAATGCCGTGGGTTTTGAGCCACGCGCCCAGCACATTGGGATAGGAGGTGGCGATACGCTTGCCTTCCAACCACTGCGGGCCGGTGTAATCGGCTTCGTTCGGCACGGCGACTTTAAGCGTACACGACCCAAAACCGAGCCGCTGCACAATCATGGCCTCAAGGTCAGCGTCGGGGAAGTGTTCGGCCAGAACATTGTAGCCAACGATCCCTAGTTCTGCGACACCATCGGCCACAAAGGTCGGGATATCATCGTCACGCACGCGCAGCAGGTCGATCGGCTGGTTCTCGATCCGGTAAAGCAACTCATTGGCGCCCTTCATGACGCGCAGGCCGGCACCTGAAATCAGCTCCAGCGAACGGTCAGCCAGACGACCGGACTTTTGGACAGCAATGCGAAGGCGGGGTTCAGACATTAGGCTCTACTTCTCAAAACCTCCCCTGATATCAGGGGAGGGTGGCGCGTAGCGCCGGGTGGGGTTATATAGACAGAGTGGTTAACCCCCCTCTGTCACTGCGTGACATCTCCCCCTGATATCAGGGGGAGGGTGGCGTTTTCAAACGGTCCAGCACACGCCGGTAACCTTGATGAGGCATGTCGCGCAGGAAACGCGCCACGCGGGTAACGGTGGTGGTCGAAGCCCCCGTCTTTTCGGAGATTTCGCGGTAGGATGACTGCCCTTCGTCCAGCAGGCGCGCGACCTTGAACCGCTCGGCAAAGGCGCGCAGTTCCGACGGCGTGCACAGGTCGTCCAGAAACGCCTTCACCTCCGCCTCGGTCTGAAGGCTCAGGATGGCACGAACCAGAATGTCATCATCGGAGGAGGCGGGCATGTCTGTATCAGTGTGTTAATGTGTTATCGTGCTGATACAGTGCGGGCGCGCGGAATGCAAGGGGGAAATGGCGAATTTCCTGATGTTTAGAATGTAATATCTTTGGCTAGTAACCAGTGTTTGGATGAGGTCTTGGAAAAAGTATCCGCGTCTTCACTGGAATCAAAGGCGCTTTTAGGAATTATGATGGCGCAGTTTTTATTCGCGAATATCAGTATGGTTTTGCAGGTTTCTGAAACGTCATAAATGTTCGCCCATTCTGTTTCAGAATGTTTATGGCCAGAGGATTTAGAAAATTTTGATGCTGTAATCTCAACCTGATTTTCACGTCTTGAGACCGGGCTGATGATAAATATCATCAGTTGTGTCAGGTAGTTGATGAGTGGGGATAGCACAAATAAGAAGATCGCAGTGAACAGGCAGCACACCAAGCTTACAAATATTATCATGAACGTGGTAACAGCCGGTGCAAATCCCGGAATATCGGGGGCATCAGCGGTGATCGTGCTTAACATTGGGACTGTAAAAAACATCATGGTGGCAATAAGAACCACCGAACCGATCCAGAATTTTCGCCAGATATTTTGGGCGTATTTTGTCTTTATCCACACCTGAAAGAAATCATTGAGATTTTCCAGCCTGATTTTGTAGCTGTTGGTTTTAAGTGAGGCTTCGGTCAAGATGTGGATTCCGGTTGATGGCTACCAGAATGCCCTTGAATAATTTCAATTATAATAACTGATCCACGCTCCTAGCGAATAATGCCTTTATTATACTCCCCCGGCGTGCCGGGGGAGGTGGCGCGAAGCGTCGGAGGGGGGCTTTCAAGCCGTAGCCAGGCCCCCCCTCCGTCTTTTTGCTGATGCAAAAATCCACCTCCCCCAACGCGTTGGGGGAGTATAAATCAGGTATACCGCTCTTTCGCGGCCAGACCCAAACCAGACGCCACCGAAGAAAAGCGGTCGCCGTAGTTAATAGTGGCGGCCGGAAACGCGGCGCGCATGGCGTCCTCAAAGCCCGGCATGGCGGTCGATCCGCCGGTCATAAACAGGGTGTGGATGGCATCAATCTCAAGCCCTGCTTTTTCGTTCACGCAGGCCACCGCCGTATCCACAATCCGACCGACTTCACGCTCGGTCGCGGCTTTGAGGGTGTCGCGGTCGATGTCCATCAGCCAATCCGCATCAACGGCGCTGAGGTCAACCGTGGTTGCCTCCTGATCCGACAAAGCGATCTTGGCGCCTTCAATGCGGTTGGCGACATGGTGGCCCAGTTGCTTATCAACCGTATCGACCAGACGTTGGGTGAGTTCGGGTTGCGCGGCCTGAAAATGCAGTTGCCGGATACCGGCGATGTTCTTTTGCGTATAGAGAAAGTTGATCAGGTGCCAGGTCGCCAGTTGGTGATAATAAAGCCCCGGCATATCCAGCCCGCTTTTCATCTGTGACCGGAACCCCATCTCACGCATGGCGGTATTCAGACTCAGGCGCGTATCGAAATCCGTACCGCCGATGTGAACGCCTGAATTAGCCAGAATGCTGTTTGCCCGATCATCGCCGCGCTTAGCATTGGGCGACAGCTTGATCACCGAAAAGTCGGAGGTGCCCCCGCCGATATCGACAACCAGCACGACCTCATCGCGCGTCAGACGGCTTTCATAATCGCGCGCGGCGGCCAGAGGTTCATACTCAAAGCTGATGTTTTTAAAGCCTTGCGCCTCCGCAATGCCGCGCAGTTCGGCTTCGGCGCGGGCGTCGGCCTCCGGGTCTTCGTCGACGAAATGGACGGGCCGGCCCAGCACGACATCTTCGATAGCCGCACCCGTATGGGCTTCGGCTTTGGCTTTCAGGTGTTTGATATAGAGCCCGATAATGGCGCGAAAATCCTTGCGCCCCGCGCCGATCTGAGTCGTTTCGCCGATCAGGCGGCTGCCCAGAACCGATTTCAGCGCGCGCATCAGGCGGCCTTCATAGTGCTCCAGATATTCACCGATGGCCGCCCGGCCAAAGGCGGTTTCTTCGGTTTCAAAATTGAAAAACAGCGCCGACGGTAAGGTCACGGATGTGCCTTCGACCGGCACCAGTTCGAGACGATCGCCAAATCCCGCGCACACCGCCGAGTTGGACGTGCCGAAATCGATACCGCAATAGGGACGGGAGGTCATGGCGCACCGTGGACTTTGAAAAGGGCGCGTGTTTAACGCTGCATGGGGGGGAAGGCAAGGGGGCGTTTACAGCAATCACATATGAAAGATCAGCCTGCTTCCCCTCTCCCCGCAGGCGGGGAGAGGGTGGGGTGAGGGGCCTAAGGATGCTACGAGCACGCTGCGTATGGGTTTTTGCCCCTCATCCGGCCTGTCATCAAGGATGCCAAGCCACCTTCTCCCCGTAAAAAACGGGGAGAAGGAAATGTCGCGCAGCATAATTTTACCCCCTCTTTTATGCAGGCTCAGCCTGCATAAAAGCCCCCCCTCCAAGAGGGGGAGTTCTAAAATCAAATCTCGATCAGCACATCCGGCAGTTCGTTGAGATTGACCGCATCGGGCGGGAAGTGCGCGCTTAGAACTTCGCCGCTTTTGATGACCGCGGCCTCGAACCCGCCGGTCAGATCATCGCGTTTGATATGGCTGATTAGGGCCGCGACCGTTTCATCCCAGACCTTGTGATCGACTTTTGAATAGATGCCCTCATCGGCGATGACATCGACAAAATGTTCCTCTAAAGCGCAGAAAATCATCACGCCGGTGCGGGCCTTGGTCAGGTGCAGACCGCGGGCCATGAACTGCTCCATCGCCTTTTTGTGGGCGCGTTTGCGCTTGATGCTACCCGGTGTCAGGGCCAGGCGCACCTTGGGGATGCTCACCAAGCCGTAAACTATGGCGAACAGAATGACCTGCACCAGACCGTAAAGCCCGATGGTTTCCAGCCGGTTATAAAACTCCTGCTGGCCGTGGGCAGCCTGCCACTCAATGGCGGCGCTAGGGAGGATATGAACCAGCCAGTCCTGCGGCCATACGCCCATCAGCGCCATGATCACCGGCCCGATCAGGGCGGCGGCCGTCGCCCACATCAGCGGGGTTTCGGGGTAATCCAGCGGCTTTGATTTGATGACGCAGGTGATCTCACCCGACGTCGTTTCCTCGGCCTTTGAGATGGCGGCATTGATGCGGCTGTGATCGATTTTAAGTGCCATGATCTGATCCTACCAACTGCCCGATGAGCCGCCGCCGCCGAAGCCGCCGCCGCCCCCGCCAAAACCACCGCCGCCGAAGCCGCCTCCGCCGCCGCCTGACCAGCCACCCCCGCCGCCGCCCAGACCACTGAGCAGGAAGAACGGCAGCCAGCCGCGCGAGAACATGACGATCAGGATAAAGATCAGGATGATGACCCAGCGCGGAATTTCTTTTTCCTGCGGCTGTTGCTGCGCGGCCTGCTTGGCGCGGTCGATGGCGACGCCGCGATCAAGCGATAGCTGCTCAATGAGGGCATCGGTGCCGGCGACAATCCCGCCCGGATAGTTGTTTTCGCGAAACTGCGGCAGGATACGGGTTTGAATGATGAGTGACGACAAAGCGTCCGTAATGACGGGCTCAAGGCCATAGCCGACTTCGATGCGCACCTTACGCTCATTGGGCGCGACAATCAGCAAAACACCGTTGTTTTTCTGGGTGATATCGGTGCCGACCGCGTTTTCCGCCGACTGGCCGATGCCCCAGGTGCGGCCCAGCTTATAGCCGTATTCGGCGATATCATAGCCTTCGAGGTCATTCACTGTGACAACCACAACCTGATCGGAAGTGGTCTGCTCCAGCGTCGCCAGTTTTTGCGTCAGCTCGGCCTCAACCTCCGGCGTCAGCAGGTTTGCCTGATCGACGACGCGACCGCTCAGTTTTGGGAAGGTAGGTTCTGCAAAGGCGGCGCTGGTGAACACCAGCGCCATCAGGGCCAGCAGTAATGCCGCACCCCATGATCGTGCCTTATGGACGGGTAAAGTAGCTATCATGGGATGCGGCCTAAGTTTAAGTTTTTAAGGCCGGTTTATTGAGCCGCAGCCGGTGCGGCCGCAGGTGCCGGTTCCGCCGGCTTTAAGCCATCGAAATTGACCGTCGGTGCGTTTTGGGCGCCTGCAGAAGCCTGGAAGTACTCAAACGGCTTTTCGCCGCCATAGACGGTCTTGGCCCACACGATCGTCGGGAAGGTGCGAAGGCTGGTGTTAAAGTCGCGCGCCGATTCATTGTAATCGTTGCGGGCAATGTTGATTCGGTTTTCCGTGCCTTCCAGTTGCGATTGCAGGGCCAGGAAGTTCTGGTTCGATTTCAGGTCCGGATAGCGCTCAACCACGACCATCAGGCGGCCCAGCGCGGACGACAGGCCGTCCTGAGCCTGCTGGAACTGCTGGAACTTGGCCGGATCAGTGATGGTGGACGCATCAACATTGACCGAGGTCGCCTTGGCGCGGGCTTCGACCACTTCGGTAAGCGTCGTGCGCTCCTGAATGGCGGCACCCTGAACCGTCGAGACCAGATTGGGGATCAGGTCGGCGCGGCGCTGATACTGCGACTGCACGTCGGCCCACTTAGCCTTGGTGGCTTCCTGCTTGGTCGGAATGGTGTTGAATCCGCAGGCGGATAAGGTGACAGCGGCGGCGGCCAGTGCGGCAAAGGCCGCGATACGCTTACCCAGTTTAGATTGGCCCAGTTTAGCTGCGAATTGCATATCAGGAGCTCCCTCGAATGCTCAAATTTCAATAACCGGCATCAGGCCGATTATTGGGTATGTGGGTGTTGATACGTCATTTTAAAGAGTTGCAAAAGAGGTTAATCTCATAGCTCATCTGCGTGACAGAAACTTGTGGCAATTTGGAAATGAATAAACGCACGACACCGGGATGGAAAATCTGGGCCTATCTGGTGCCCATAGCACTGGTTCTGGCGGGTTTTGGCTATGTCGCCTATGACAACTGGGGTGTGAAAGCCTATCCCGATCCGATCGAGGTTGAGCGCAAGGCGGCGCAGCGCGGTAAACTGTCGGCGCAGGTGCGCATGGCCGAAATCTATGAATATGGTTTTTCAGTACCGGTCGATAAGGCTGAGGCTGCCCGCTGGTATCGTCTGGCGGCTGAGCAGGGGCATGCCGGTGCCCAGTTCATTCTGGCCGAAAAGCTAATGCGCGGTGAAGGTGTGGCTCGCAATGAGGCTGAGGCTTTTGGCTGGTACCAAAAGGCCGGTTTTAAGGATCACAGTGTGGCGCGCTTTAAGGCCGCCGATATGCTGGCTACGGGCGTGGGGACAGAGAAAAACAGATTGCGAGCCTATGTCGAATTCACGCGTCTGGCCAAGGATGGCGATCAGACTGCTGCTGCACGGGCTAAGGCGCTGGAGGCTGAACTCACCCCGCAGGAAAAGGCCAAGGCGGCTGAGTATCTGGAAGAAGCAAAAGCCGAATAAATCGGTTACTTATTCGTATGTGTTGGCCCCCCTCCGTCAGCCCTATGGGCTGCCACCTCCCCCGGCACGCCGGGGGAGTATAATTACGGATTGATACTCCCCCAGTTTACTGGGGGAGGTGGCAGGGGCTACAACGCCTTGGTCATAATATAGTCGGTAAAGTCGAACGGGCCCATGCGCACCGGCACTTCGGTAATCACCTGAAGGCCGTTATATTTGTAATAGTCGATGGCCTTTGCGTTGCCCTTATTGACATAGAGCGACAGGTGGGTTGCGGGCGCGAAATGCTCCAGCGCGTTGTGCATCAGGGCCTTGCCCAGCCCCAGTCCCTGATATTCCGGCAGGATATAGAGCTTTTTGATCCACAGTGCCCCGCCGTCCTTATAGGCCGAGGCAAAGCCTGTATCGACCGGTGGTTCACCGGGCAGGGCGTAGCTGATGATCCAGAACACATGCCCCAGAACGTCCATGTCCTGCTCAAGCGTATCGAGCGCATAGATTTGCGCCAGCATGGCGTCGATCTGGTGCGGCGCTATTACCCCGTCATAGCTGTTGGGCCATATCCTCTGGGCCAGAGACTGCACGATATAAAGCTCATCCGCCTTGATCTGGCGGATGTGGGTGCGACCGGGTGCCGGACGGCTTACGGGCTTTTGGCGTGTCGTAGTGGCGCTTCCTGTCATGTGGCGGCTTCGCTCTCATGGTTAGTCTGAGATCTGACTATAGATGAAAATCAACCGGTTGATTAGCCGTAAAATGCACCCGATATCTGGTCAAAGAAAAAGGACGCTCGAACGGGGGGCGGTTCGAGCGTCCTTTGGGGTAGGGCGCGCTGGGCGCTCTACGCGAGGGCGGAGACTGCAAGGGGGAAGAACAGTCGCATCACCCGTAAACCTGATATGGGGCTTCAGGTCAGGGTTTCAAGTCCGCTATAGTCAAGATTTAAGGCTTCGGCCACGGCCTTATGGGTGATCTTTCCGCCTTTTATATTAAGGCCTGCGCGCAGATGCGGATCGTGGGTCAAGGCCCCTGCGACACCTTGGCGCACCATCTTCAGCACAAAGGGCAGGGTGGCGTTATTCAAAGCCAGAGCCGATGTGCGCGCCACCGCTCCCGGCATATTGGTGACGCAGTAATGGACGACGCCTTCGTCGATATAGATCGGGTCCTGATGGGAGGTCGGGTGTGAGGTTTCAAAGCAGCCGCCCTGATCAATGGCGATATCGACCATGACCGCACCGGCTTTCATGGACTTGACCATATCGCGGGTAACCAGCTTAGGGGCGGCGGCACCGGGAATCAGCACAGCTCCGATGACGAGGTCAGCATCTCTGACGGCGGCAGCAATGGCCGCCTTAGAGGCATAGGCGGTTTTGATCCGGCCCTGATAGGTCTGGTCAATCTCAATCAGCTTATGGGCTGAGATATCAAGCACAGTGACATCGGCATGAAGCCCGATCGCCATCTGGGCGGCATTGAGGCCGGAAACTCCGCCGCCGATAATGACCACCTTACCCGGTGCCACCCCTGGCACGCCACCCAACAGCACGCCACGCCCACCGAAAGCCTTATGCAGATAAACGGCCCCGACCTGAACCGACAGCCGCCCCGCCACTTCGGACATGGGGCGCAGCAGGGGCAAGCCCCCTTGCGGTTCGGTCACCGTCTCATAGGCGATGCAGGTCGCCCCTGACGCCATCAGGGCTTCGGCTTGAGGCTTATCGGCGGCCAGATGCAGATAGGTGAACAGGGTCTGATCGGGCCTTAAACGCGCACATTCATGCAGTTGCGGTTCCTTGACCTTGACGATCAGGTCACCGGCGGCGAAGGCCTCTTCGGCGGTGGCGACCATGATCGCACCGGCGGCCACATAATCTTCATCCGAAAAGCCTATGGCCGCGCCGGCTTGCGTTTCCACAT
Organism: Asticcacaulis machinosus; assembly: GCF_028550435.1. Classification (GTDB taxonomy): domain Bacteria; phylum Pseudomonadota; class Alphaproteobacteria; order Caulobacterales; family Caulobacteraceae; genus Asticcacaulis; species Asticcacaulis machinosus. The sequence goes on from NZ_JAQQKV010000004.1 coordinate 120,767, forward strand.
AGACCTCATGGCCATTATGGGTAAGCTCGGCCACCGAATCCGGCACTAAGCCCACACGGTATTCGTGGTTCTTGATCTCTTTAGGAACGCTGATTTTCATGAGCGGCCTCCTGTGGTTTCCAGTGATTATAGCCTGTTGTGATCACGGTGTTATTTTGTTGATAATGATACGAAAACCGTAAGATGTTTTTGCGAATTTGCGTCTTGAATTGCTAAGTTGCGCGATATAATCTCAATTTCATGGCCAATTCTGACAAATTTTCCGACCTCGACTCCTTTGATCGCGAACTGATCAAGGTCTTACGGGCTGACGCCCGCGCGACGGCGGCGGAATTGGGGGAAAAGGTGGGCTTGAGCCCGTCGGCCGCCCACCGCCGCGTCAAGATACTGGAGCAGCGCGGCATCATAACCGGCTACCGCGCCGTCATCGCCGAAAACGTGCAGGGCAAGCAGGGGACGGTGTTCGTCCATGTCACCTTGCAGGACCAGCGCCGTGAGACGTTCGAAAAGTTTGAAAAGGTCGCCCTGACCTGCGCCCCGATCGAAGAGTGTCACCTGATGTCGGGTGAAGCCGATTATCTGCTGAAAATCGTCCTGCGCGACAGCCTGTCATATGAGGATGTCCACCGCGATGTGCTGTCGACCATGCCGGGGGTATCCAAGCTGGTGTCGCAGTTTTCGATCCGCACCGTCAAGATGATGTAGGCTGAGTTTAAAGATTTTTCGAGTTTAACCAATTCTCCTCCCTACGCTTGCGCTCAAATAGCGAAGCGGTAGCGCGTTTAAAAAGCATGGGGAGGTGGCAGCCCGTCAGGGCTGACGGAGGGGTAAATGCGGCAATGAAGGATACCCCTCCGCCTCGTAAACTCGGCACCTCCCCATCTGCGCCTAAGGGCTCGATAGGGAGGAGAAAGATCACCCGACGGATGCCGAAGATTTCGCCGTCGGCGGTTTGGGGCGGTACTTAATCCCTTTTAGCCAGATTTTCAGCGCTTCCCAGTGGATACCGGCCATGACCTTAAGCGTCATCAGGGGCAGGGCGAAGAACTGACGGCGTAAGGTTTTGTCGGTTAATGCCTCGCGCCGGGCCGTAAAGGCCGCCAGTAGCATATTGGCACCTGCCTGTTTGACCATGATCTTGAGCGCAAAGGTCTCACGCGGCGCGGTCAAGTCGAACTCATAGCCCATATCCATGTCCATAAAGGGTGAGACATGCAGCCGTTTGGCGCTACGTTGATGGATGTGGCGGGCAGGCGTCTCAACCGGCAGGATATAGCTGTGACGGTCGCCGAAAGTATTATTGACCTCATAGACCACACAGCGCATCTGGCCATCCGGTTTCTGAACGAAATAGAGACTGATAGGGTTAAATACATAACCCAGCACCCGCGGCATGGTCAGCAGAAACAGCCGGTCACCATCCGCGTACATCTCATGTGATTTCAAGTGGCGTGCCACGCGGTCTTTTAAGGGGGCCGAGCTATCGGCCTGATCCGGCCCGTAATCGGCCTCATGAAAACTGAGCCCGCCAAACCGGTTGAGCGACAGCCATTTCAGCGGTTTGAGGCCCGCGTCCAGATGATCCAGATCCAGCAGAACCTGAAAAATCCGGTAGCTCAGCCGGTGCGATTTCGGCGCATAGCGGACATGCACAACATCGCCGGTATATAGCCCTGCGGCCAGTGACGGCGCGATTATCTGCGTCTGCGCTTCTGAGGCTGAAAAAGGGGCGTTCATGATCTACTCCGCCGCCATAGTCTCCGCCCAATTCGGCCGCCAGGCAATACGGCTTTGGGCTGGATCAAAGGCCCACGGGCGCTTCAACCCGCTTAAGGTCTCAGCCACCGCCAGACCCGATTGCAGGCCGTCTTCGTGAAAGCCATGCCCCATCCACGCGCCGCAGAACCATGTCCGGCGCACGCCCTGAATAAGCCCGATATGCTGCTGGGACTGCAAGGCGCGGGCATTGAACAGCGGGTGATCAAATTGGGCGGTGGCGATAATCTTCGCCGGATCGACCGGTGTGACCGGATTGAGGGTCACGAAATAGTCGGTCTCGGTCTTCAGGTTCTGCAACCGGTTCATCCAGTAGCTGACGCAGAGTTGCCGGTCATGATCCGCGCCCTTACCGATATAGTTCCAGCTCGACCAGGCGTGGCGGCGCTTAGGCATCAGGTTCGCATCGGTATGCAGTACAACCGTGTTGGGCGTATAGCGGATGCCGCCTAAGATATCGGTTTCCATATCGTCGGCATCACCCAGCATATTCAGCGTATCAGGGGTATGGGTGGCGAAGATCACCTGATCAAAGCGATGGGCGCGGTCGTGCTCATCTATTACAATCACCTCTCGGTCATGGCGGATGACGGTTTTAACCGCAGTATTGGTGACGATACGATCTTTAAAACCGGCGGTCAGTTTTTCGACATAGGCCTGTGAGCCGTTGGTCACCGTCCGCCACGGCACACGGTCTTTCAGGCGCAGCAGGCCGTGGTTTTCAAAGAAGGCGATAAAAGCTTTGAGCGGATAGTCCATGATTTCCCGCGCCGAGGTCGACCAGATCGCCGCCGCCTGCGGCAGCAGATGGTCGTCAATAAAGGCCCGTCCATAACGTTTATCGGTCAGGTATTCGCCCAATGTATAGCTGTCGGAGGTCAAGGCTCTGGTATCAACAGGGGCGTGTTTATAAAAGCGCACAATATCCGACAACAGGCTCAAAAAACGCGGACGGATCAGGTTGCGTCGCTGGGCAAACAGGCCGTTCAGGCTGGTCGAGGCATATTCGAGGTGCCCGGGCCCGTCCTGATCGACGCTGACGCCAAATGACATATCGGAGGGCTCATGCGCCACCCCCAGATGCTCAAACAAGGCCAGGAGATTAGGGTAGCAAGGGTTATTAAAGACGATAAAACCCATGTCGATCCACAAAGGCCTATCTTCGCTTCCGGCATTGAAGCTGTGGGAATGACCGCCGGGGCGGTCAGATTTCTCAAACACGGTCACGTCGTAGCGATCTTTCAGCATCCAGGCTGCTGACAAACCCGCTATGCCGGTGCCGATAACGGCGACCTTCTGGCGATCCTCACCCAGTGGCAGGCGGCTGAAGCTCATATCGCCGTGCGGCCCGTTGGGGTCAAACGGCGTGGCAATATGATGGCTGTCGGGCATGTTGGGGCTCTCAGATGGATTTTGTTTATCTATACGGCACCTAAGACCGCATGGATCAGCCGATCTTTTTGGCAAGCGCCATGATCCAGTCAAAACCGCGTGCCGTATCAACGATCATGAAACACAGCATGTCCGGCCTTCTCGATGAGTGTGATGTCGCAACGGCAGAAGCGTTTGACGTGCGCCCGCTGTCCGGCGCATCATGTGGCATGTCCCATGACGATCTTAAGACCGCCTCGACCGAAGCCCTGATCCTGAAGATCGCCGCCGATCGCGACCGCCACGCCTATGCGCGGCTGTTTTCGCAATTTGCGCCCAAACTCAAGGCCTTCATGATGGGGCGGGGCATGAGCGCCTCTGAGGCCGAGGATCTGGCGCAGGACACGCTTTTGAATGTCTGGCGCAAGGCCCATTATTTCGACCCCAACAAAGCGCAAGCCTCGACCTGGATCTATGCCATTGCCCGCAATCTGCGCATCGATAACCTGCGCAAGCTTCAGCGCGTCAAGGACCTGCCCGAAGATCTGTGGGCGCCTGAGCCTGACCGTGCCGCCGATGAGGCGGTGATCACCGCCCAGTCAGTTAAGTCTATGTCCGCACTGATGCGTACCCTGCCGCCGGAACAGATAGACGTTATCCGACTATCCTTTTTTGAAGACCTGTCCCACGGTGAAATCGCTGCGGCACTTTCGATACCGCTGGGCACCGTCAAATCAAGGCTGCGTCTGGCCATGATGCGCCTCAAAAGCGCTTATGAGGCCTCGGCCGCCAAAGACCCTGTGCTAAGATCATGAGTAGCGTAATGCACCACCCCGCCACCGAACTTTTGCTGGATTACCACAACGGGCGTATGCCGCGCGGGCAGACCCTGACGGTGCGCGCCCATGTCGAGGCCTGCGCCGAGTGTCGGGCGCAATTGCGGCTGTTCGATGTGATCGGGGCCTCGCTTATGGAAGATACGGACGGCGTTGAGATGTCGGCTGATGCACTGGATCTGGCGCTGGCCCGCATTGAGCGTCCTGAAGAGACTGTGCCGCAACCTGTTGCCAAATCCGCAAAGCCCAAGCCTTATCTGGAGGGGATTGCCCTTCCGGCAGGTCTGACAGCGCAGGATTTCAAGCCGCGTTATTGGGCCGCCCCCGGTGTGTGGATTGCCTCGCTTGCCGATGAGCATGACGGTGCCCACACCTATCTGATGGGGGTCAAGGGCGGCATGAACATGCCCGATCATGACCATAAGGGGCTGGAACTGACGGTGGTGCTGACCGGACGGTTTTCCGATACCGGCGGGAATTATCTGCCTGGCGATCTGGTGGCGCAGGCCCCCGGCGATATCCATGCGCCGGCCATTGCGAGCGGGCAGGAATGTATCTGCCTGATCTCGGCGCTGGCGCCCATCGCGCCGAAAACGCTTTTGGGTAAGCTGCTCAAACCGTTTGCGCGGATTTAAGTCATGGTCAGGTTCGCCCTCAGCTACGGCGCGGTGTTTATCATCTTTGCGGTGCTGGATTTCCTGTGGCTGTCGAACATGGCGGGCCGGATTTACCGCCCGATGATGGGCGACCTGCTGCTTGAAAAGTTCAATGTGCCGCCTGCGGTGCTATTTTATATTTTGTATGTCTTTGGCCTGACGTGGTTTGCCGTTTATCCGGCAGTGAGTGGTCAGCTCAACCCCTACAATCTGTCACCGCTGATGTCGGCGGTGGCAGGTGGTTTTGTGGTCGGGCTGATCGGCTATGGCACCTATAATCTGACCGCACTGGCGGTGGTCAGGAACTGGTCGGCGCCTTTGTCATACATCGACATAGGGTGGGGGGCTATCGCCAGTGCGGTAGCATCCGGCATCGCTTTTTTGTGTCTTCGTCTCCTGAAATAATCTATATTTGCCTCATACATAGAGGAAGGGTGCTTAAGTATGCTTACGTCACCGGTCAGTCACTCTGCGTCCGAAACCAGCCTGAAGCCGGTGGATTTATCTTACCTTCCGGCAGCGTTTCGCAAAAGCCTGAACATCCTTAACCGCAACTGGCGCAAAGGTCAGTTGGACATTGTCTTTCCGAACGGGGCGGTGTGGCCGCTAAAAGGGACGGAGGAGGGGCCGACGGCACGGCTTGAGGTCAAAAACCCGCGCTTTATCCGCCGGGTGATGGCGTCGGGCGACATCGGTTTCTGCGACGGTTACCGCGAAGGGGAGTGGGATACGCCCGATCTGGCTGCCCTTCTGACCGTCCTTAGTTACAATCTCGATAAACTTAAGATCCTGCTGGTTGGCAATCCCCTGGTGCGGGTCTTTAACAATATTCTTCACACCTTTAATAAAAACACCAAATCGGGCTCCAAGCGCAATATCTTTGCCCACTACGATCTCGGCAATGATTTTTATGGTCAGTGGCTGGATAAGACCATGACCTATTCATCGGCCCTGTTTGAGGCGGAAACCGACCTCGAATCGGCCCAAACGGCCAAATATGCGGCTCTGGCTAAACTGGTCGATCTCAAACCCGGCCAGCATGTGCTCGAAATCGGCTGCGGCTGGGGGGGATTTGCCCAATATGCCGCCCAGACTATCGGTGCCAAGGTGACGTGTCTGACCATTTCACCAGCACAAGCCGACTATGCCACCGCGCGCATGAAGCGCCACGGGCTTGATAATCTTGTGGATATCCGTCTGATGGATTACCGCGATGTCGAGGGTGAGTTTGATGCCATTGTCTCTATTGAGATGTTTGAGGCGGTCGGCGAGGCCTATTGGGACGCCTATTTCAATCAGGTCAAGGCACGCCTCAAACCCGGCGGCAAGGCGGGGCTTCAGATCATTACCATCCGCGATGACCTGTTTGATGAATACCGTCAGCGTTCGGATTTTATCCAGAAATACATCTTCCCCGGCGGCATGCTGCCAAGCCTTGCCAGACTTAAATCTCAGGCCGCACGGGTAGGGCTGGCGCCGCTTAAAACCTATGGGTTTGCCCTGGACTATGCCCAGACGCTCAAACTGTGGGCCCAGCGGTTTGAGGCGGCATGGAAGGCCGGCCACATCCGCGGCTTTGACGGTCCGTTCCGTAAGCTGTGGCTGTTTTATCTGGCCTATTGCGAAGCTGGTTTTCGCACTGGCCGCACCGATGTCATCCACTTCGGCCTGCAAAGACCCTGAGCGCACACTCAAAAGAGCCTTGTCTTGACTCACCGGTCAGGTTACGACCTTAGATCGTAGTCAATAAGCAGCGGGGCTCGTTCATGGTGGTTTCGGCATTCAGCCCGCAATCCGCTGATTCCCGCGCCGGGGGGCAGGTGAAGGTAGCCGACGCCACATTACGCCAGAAGCGCGGCGCCATTACGCTGGTGCGTCACGGTGAACCGGCCTTGTCGCGCCGCGTGAAGCTGACCGCCAAAGGCTATGGCGAATGGTGGGCGCGCTATGAGGTGGGCGGCCTGCTGGAAGGCCAGCAACCGCCGCAGGTGCTTAAGGACTATATTGCCCGCGCCCGGCACCTGTTGTCATCGACCCGTCAGAGAGCGCTTGAGACCGCCCGCATGGCCTGCGGGGAGCGTCCGTTTGAGCCCTATGACCTGTTTATCGAGGCGCCCCTGCCGCCGCCGGATTTTCCCGACAGCCTGACCTTTAGCCCCAAGCACTGGGGGGCGATCTCGCGCTTCTGGTGGTGGGCGTTCAATAATCACAAGGGGCAGGAGACCCGCCGTGAGGCTGAGGCCCGCGCGCGCAAGGCCGCCGATTTCCTGCTGGAACGCGCCAAGAGCGGCGATGAGGTCGTGCTCATGGCCCACGGCTATTTCAACTATATGATCTCACGCGAACTTAAGCGGTCGGGATATATCAAGACCCATGAGCAGGGCTTCAAATACTGGGGTTGCCGCCGCTATGAGGCGCTCTGATCAGCCTCTATGGGGTTGATATGCTGAAATTTAGGGCTTAAAGCCTTTATAGAATTATCGTTCTAAGAGAATTATTTTCAGTACCATGACCGACGCTTCTCCCGACATTTCCACCCTGTCCTTTGAGGAGGCTCTGAGCCAGCTTGAAAAAGTGGTTCAGAAGCTGGAATCGGGGGCCGCGCCGCTGGAAGAATCGCTTAAGCTTTACACCTACGGGGCCGAACTTAAGGCGCACTGTGAAAAGCGTCTTGAGGATGCGCGGCTTCAGGTCGAAAAAATATCGCTGTCCAAGACCGGACAGGTCGAAGGGGTTGCCCCCGCTGAGTTTAATTAATCGCAAACAAAGTTTTTGGCGCGGTGATGTGCCGTAACCTTCAGATCCGAAAGACTTAAGCCTTGACCCTGATCGCCGCCAATTCCGACCTTCCCCCCTTGGGTCAGCGTATGCAGGAGACGGCGGATCTGGTGACGATGGCGCTGGATGAATTGCTGCCGCGCGCCGACGGGCCGGAACAGCGCCTGACCGAGGCCATGCGCTATGCGGCCCTGGGGCCGGGTAAGCGTCTGCGGCCGTTCTTTGCGCTGGAAACCGGTCGTCTGTTCGATGTCGATGAGCGCTCAGTGTTGCGGGCGGCCTGTGCGCTGGAGTGCATTCATGCCTACAGCCTGATCCATGACGATCTGCCGTGCATGGATGATGACGATATTCGCCGCGGGCAACTGACCGTCCACCGCGCCTATGACGAAGCCACCGCTGTTCTGGCCGGTGATGCCCTGCAAAGCGTGGCTTTTGAAATCATGGCCTCCGAAGATACCCACGAAGACCCGCTGGTGCGGTGTGATCTGGTGGCGCGTCTGGCGCAGGCATCAGGCGCGCAGGGCATGGCCGGCGGTCAGATGATCGATCTGATCGGGGTGTCGGATGATCTGGGCGGGGTGGCGCGCATGCAGCGCCTGAAAACCGGCGCCCTGATTGTGTTTGCCTTTGAAATTCCGCTGATCATTGCCGATGCCGGTGACCGCGAATCCCATGCACTTACTCACTTTGCGCAGGATCTTGGGCTGGCCTATCAGATTGCCGATGACCTGCTGGACGTGGAGGGCGATCCCGACCTGTTGGGCAAAGCGACTGGCGGCAAGGATGCGGCCAAGGGCAAGACCAATTTCGTCACCCTGCTGGGCGTCGAAGAATCCAAGGCGCGGGTTAAAATTCTGGCCGATCAGGCCAAGGCGCGGCTCGACATGTTTGGATCGGATGCGCGGTTTTTACGCGAAAGCGTCGATTTCGTGCTCAATCGCCAAACCTGAAGTAACCGTCTGACGCCGGTAAAAAGGCGATAATTTAGTTATTTCAAAGCGATTCAAAAATCTATATCTTTACGCGTAATGAATATGCCGTCTGTAACGCCCGTCCTCGACACCCTGACATCGCCTGAGCGCATAAGGTCCCTGAGCTTTCACGACCTTAGGGCCCTTGCCGACGAAGTGCGCCTTGAAACCATCGATGTGGTGTCAAAAACCGGCGGCCATCTGGGCTCGGCGCTGGGTGTGGTCGAACTGACGGTGGCGCTGCATCATGTCTTTGAAACCCCGAAAGATATTCTGATCTGGGATGTGGGCCATCAGACCTATCCGCATAAGCTTCTGACCGGACGGCGCGACCGTATCCGATCTTTACGTCAGGGCGGTGGACTGTCGGGCTTCACCAAACGGTCTGAGAGTGAATATGATCCGTTTGGCGCAGCCCATGCGGCCACATCCATTTCGGCGGCTCTGGGGTTCTGCGCCGCCCGCGACCTGCAGGGCAAGGACAACCGTGTCATCGCTGTGATCGGTGACGGCTCGATGTCGGCGGGCATGGCCTATGAAGCCATGAATAATGCCGCCGAAACCACCAAAAGCCTGACCGTCATCCTCAACGACAATGATATGTCGATTGCCCCGCCGGTCGGCGGCATGAGCGCGTACCTGGCCAATCTCGTCTCCGGCGGGGCCTATCAGTCGTTCCGTAAGTTCGGCAAATCGGTCGCTGAGCGCCTGCCGCGCCCATTATTTGAGGCCGCGCGCAAGGCCGAAGAATTTACCCGCGGCATGGTCACCGGCGGGACATTTTTCGAGGAACTGGGCTTTTACTACGTTGGTCCGATCGACGGCCACAATATGGAGCACCTTTTGGCTGTGCTCAAAAAGGCTCATTCGATCACGGATCGGCCGGTGTTGGTCCATGTGGTGACGCAAAAGGGCAAGGGCTATGTCCACGCCGAAAGCGCTGCCGACAAATATCACGGCGTCGCCAAGTTCGATGTCGTCACGGGTGAGCAGTCAAAGCCTAAGGCCAATGCCCCAAGCTTCACCGATGTCTTTGCCTCGGAACTGATCAAGCGCGCCCATATCGACCCGAAAATCGTCGGTATCACCGCCGCCATGCCTTCGGGTACGGGCCTTGACCGGTTTGCCGAGATTTTTCCGGCGCGTACCTTTGATGTCGGCATTGCCGAACAGCATGCCGTGACCTTTGCCGCAGGTTTAGCGGCTGATGGCATGAAGCCGTTCTGCGCCATCTATTCGACCTTTTTGCAGCGCGGTTATGATCAGGTCGCCCACGATGTCGCCTTGCAGGATCTGCCGGTGCGCTTTGCCATTGATCGGGCCGGACTGGTCGGCGCTGATGGCGCAACCCACGCCGGCACGTTTGATATCGGCTATCTGGGCGCACTTCCCGGCATGGTCTTGATGGCCGCGTCTGATGAGGCGGAGCTTGCCGCCATGATTGCCACCGCCACCGCCTATGATGACGGCCCCTCGGCGTTCAGATATCCGCGCGGCGAAGGCACGGGGGCGGTGATCCCTGAACTGGCTGAAGCCCTTGAGATCGGCAAAGGCCGGATTGTGCGCGAAGGCTCAAAAGTCGCCATACTGTCGCTGGGCGCGCGCCTGAGTGAAGCGCTCAAAGCCGCCGACATTCTGGCCGCCAAAGGCCTATCCACGACCGTGGCCGATGCCCGTTTCGCCAAGCCGCTCGACAAAGACCTGATCCGACAACTGGCTAAACATCATGAATGTCTGATTACCGTCGAAGAAGGCGCGATGGGTGGCTTCGGCGCGTTTGTGCTGCATTTTCTGGCCGAAGAAGGCGCGCTGGATGGCGGCCTGAAAATCCGCACCCTGACCTTGCCGGATCGGTTCCAGGATCACGATAAGCCCGACGCCATGTACGCAGATGCGGGGTTAGATGCCGAAGGGATCGCCATTGCCGCTTTGCAGGCGCTTGGGTTCAGCGAGGCTGATATCGTCAAACTGGCTAAGGCCTAAAAAACGACGCGACAAAAACGGCGCCGGTTAGGGCGCCGCTCTTTAAGTTATCTCGTAATAATAATGGTTGCTATAACGCCGGTGGCGGCGGCCGCCAGAACATAGCGGTTGTCGATCTGACGCCATTCATAGCCGCGGGGCGGGGCTTTCAGCTTTTTGTGCTGGCGGTAATCGACCGCCTTGCCGCGCTGCCAGTCATTATAGGCAACATAGCCGCCTTTCTTGTAGCTCGACTTACTGTGCTTGTGCCAACCCTTGGGCGGGGTGTTGCGCTCATCGTGCCGGTCATGGCCACGAGCATCTGACTTGTTCGGCCCTTGCTCGTGACGGTCGTCCGGACGCGGTTGGGCCATAGCCGTGCCAGACAGGGCGGCTGAACTCATCATAATGGCCATCATTGAGGCGGCGAATATCTTCTTCATAGCGTGTCTCCTTTTTAAGACTGTATTTCGATGTCCTAAAATGACCCTTGTCCCATGAACGCTATCTGAATGCTCTGGGGTCTTAGTGTGTTGGTTTTGTTTAGAATTTGAAACATTTACTCGCCGAAATCATTCCGTTAGATACTATCTGCGTTTGACAGCGGCCCATGTCCCGCTAAGGTTAAGGTTTTGGCGCGGTAAGGGGAGACACATGACCAATAGTGATATGGCGCAACGTCAGAAGGGCTTTCTGGGGTTTATCGAGCGTTTGGGGAACAAACTGCCCGATCCGGTCATGATCTTTGTCTGGCTGATCCTGGCCCTGATGGTGTTGTCGACTATCGGCGCGTATCTGGGATGGTCGGCCTCCATTCCATTTTCGGGCGATAAGGCCCCGCCGTTCTCGACCCTTGAAAACGGGGTAGTGACCTATACCGCCGACAGCCTGTTCACGCAGGAAAACATTACCCGCCTGCTGGTCGATATGCCAAAGACCCTGACCGGATTTGCCCCGCTGGGGGTTGTTCTGGTGGTCATGTACGGGGCGGCGGTGGCGGAGCGCACGGGGATGTTCAGCGCGCTGATCCGCTCATCCTTACGCAACGCCCCAAAAGCTATCCTGACGCCGTGCGTGGCGGTGATTGGTATGTTGTCGCACCATGCCTCTGATACCGGATATGTGGTGTTTATCCCGCTGGCAGCCCTGATCTATGCCTCGGTCGGGCGGCACCCGCTGGTCGGGGTGGCGGCAGCCTTTGCGGCGGTATCGGGTGGCTATGCCGGTAATATCACGCCGGGTCAGATCGATGTGCTGCTGTTTGGCTTTACGCAGGAAGCGGCCCGTATTATCGATCCCGAATGGACCATGAACCCGATCGGTAACTGGTGGTTTATCGTAGCGATTGTGTTCCTGTTTACCCCCATCGTCTGGTTCATTACCGACGTGATCGTTGAGCCGCGTCTGGGCAAATGGGGTGGCACCAAGGATACCGAAATTGCCGCTGAACTGGCTAAATCCGAAGTCACCGAAGCCGAAAAGAAGGGACTGAAGGCCGCCGGTATCGCCGCCCTGATCGTGATTGGCCTGTTTGCCGCTCTGGCGCTCTGGCCCGGCTATACGCCGCTGATTGATGAAACAAAGACCGGCCCCGCCCAGCTTCAGCCGTTCTATTCGGCGCTTATCCCCGGCTTTTTCCTGCTGTTTCTGGCGACCGGCATATCGTTTGGCATCAAGGCCGGCACTGTCAAATCCGACAATGACGTGGTGCGAATGATGGGGGAGGGGATACGCTCTATGGCCCCCTATATCGTGTTTGCGTTTTTTGCCGCCCATTTTGTGGCCATGTTCAACTGGTCGGGGCTGGGGCCGATTGCCGCCATCAATGGCGCCGAAGTGCTCAAGAGCTGGGATTTGCCGACGCCGATCCTGCTGGTCAGTGTGCTGCTGTTTTCATCGGTGCTGGACCTGTTTATCGGTTCGGCCTCGGCCAAGTGGTCGGCTCTGGCCCCCGTTGTGGTGCCCATGTTCATGCTGGTCGGCATTTCGCCGGAAATGACCACGGCGGCTTACCGGATGGGTGATAGCTATACCAATATCATGACGCCGCTGATGTCCTACTTTCCGCTTATTCTGGCCTTTTGCCGCCGGTGGGACTCGACCTATGGGGTCGGGTCATTGCTGGCCCTGATGCTGCCCTATGCCCTGTGTTTCATGGTGGCGGGGATATTGATGACTGCCGGATGGGTGCATTTTGACCTTCCGCTGGGGCCCCATGCGCAGGTGCATTATTCGCGGTAAATGACTCTCCTCCCTACGCAGTGGGGAGGTGCCGAGTTTACGAGGCGGAGGGGTATCTTTCGTATGAAATACCCCTCCGTCTGCTCGCTACGCTTACAGCCACCTCCCCATCTTCGATAGGGAGGAGAATTGGGCCGCTACCCCTAGCTTTCCTGCAAACGGTTGGCGGTCAGACGGGCCGCCGCCGCCACAAATAACACCCAGATCAGGCTGTTTTGCCCCAGAATGAAGCTTTCCGACAGGATCAGAAAGCTGAACAGGCATAATATCAGTACCGAGAAAAAGCCGTCATTGACACGCGAAAACCGAAACAGGGCGCATAGAAAGCAGATCGCTAAAAACACCGCAAAGGTGATCACCCCGACCCAGCCCAACTGCACCAAAAGATCCAGCCAGCCATTATGCGCCGACGGCACCGGCCAGTGCGTTTCGCGCCGCACGATCAGGGCGGGCACCGAACCTTCGGCCCAAAAGGCCTTGTAGCCATAGCCAAGCCAGGGGCGTTCTTCAGACAGACGCCCCAGCGCTTCCCAGATCTGGGTGCGGCCGGTCAGGGTCGGGTCTTTGCCCAGCGCTTTCAGGATCACATCGGGCATGGCCATGAACAGCACTGTGCCAAGAGTCGCTGCCGTGGTGGCGCACCAGACGATAACCACGCTGATCAACCCGCCGCGCTGAATGGCCACCAGCACCGGCATGGCGCCTAAGCTCAACAGGCAGGCCAGCAGAGAGGTCTTGGAGCGCGACAGCACCACCAGCACGAATATCATCACCGCCGCACCGATCCATGCCTTACGACGTTCCGGTACCTGAAAGGCGGAGGCGCACGCCGCGATAAAGCCCAGCACCATCATGGCCGCCATCTGGTTCTTTTCATGCCACAGCCCGCGCCAGGCCCCGGCATTGATGTCGTGGGCGATACCCATCTTCGGGTACAAAATCGCCGCCAGATAGGAGCCTACGGCCAGCCCGACAAAAGTGACACCTACGATCTGGGTCAGGTCGGAACCCTTATAGCGCGCGCCCAGATAGAGCCCGAACAGGCTGGTGAAGGCAAGCGCTATGGCGCGCCGACTGGAGACATCGGGCGCGATCGACCACACCGACGACAAATAGGCCAGCCCCACAAATATACCGGTGGCAAACAGGGCAGGGATTACGCGCAAAAACGAGGATATCCGCAGGGCGCACAACAGTGCCGTGGCCCCATATACCGGCAGCCACAACAGGCGCATCCACGCCGTTTCGCCGCCGTTTTCCTGATTGGGCGCAAACAAAGGCGCCCAAAGGGCTTCGGTAAACATGAACACGCAGAAAATGGTCAGCGTGACTTCTGCCGCGCGGATCAGCACAGCCCAGCGATCTGCCGGCTCAGTGGCGGTGTGGGTTTCTGTCCGGTAAAGGGCGGCGGTCATGGCCCGGACATTACGCGTAAAAGGTCAAAATCTTGTTAGCCACCCAATTCGGTGTAATTAGTCCAGTATAATCTGGCGCATTTCCATCTGTCTCAGGCGCTCATGCTCGCGCTGTTCCCGCGCCAGCCGATCAGCCTCGACCGCCCGGTCACGCAGGTGTTCGATCGCCCGCCAGACCGCGGCAATTTCATCATGCTGATGATGAACATGGGCCGGATCGTGGTGAGGGTGAGCGTCGGGGATAGGGGTCTCATACTTGCCCTCAGAGACATTAATGATGGCATTGGCAATGGTCTTGAGCGGCTTTGAGATAAACTCAACCACGATCCAGACGGAAATAGCCACCATCAGCACGATCCCCAAAACAGCGACGGTCAGGAAATGGATGGCGCGTTTGGCATGGTATTCCTGCGCAATGGCCTGATGGTTGGCCAGATCCTTACGCGATGCCAGAACTGCCTTTTCAACATCAGCCTGAAAGGCGATACGGCGGGCGCGGGCGCGCTCATTATTGCCAAGCTTATCGGCCTCGGCCGGGTCTACCGTCGTGCCCAGCCGGATCAGTTCCCGGCGGAAGGTTATAAACTCAGCGGCCTGTTTCTCAATAACCCCAAAGCTGGCCAGCTTGTTGGCCCCGCCAACCGCGCGCCAGTCTTCCATAGTTTGTTCGATCTCAGTCAGATCGTTTTCAAGCCGCTTGGCAAAGACGCGGGCACTGTTTGTATCGCGCGACAGATATATCCCCCGTGATTCCATCACAGCGCTTGAGACCAGATAGTTCAGATGTTCGCCGTAATAGGTATTATCATAAGACAGCCCATAGTTTTGCATCATCCGGTCATAGTCGCGTATGGTCAGTACGCCCAATCCGGCAATCCCAAGCGCCATGACCGCAAACGCGGCCACAAGGGCAAGTATTCTGGCTTTAATCGACACGGTCTGCTCGCTCCCGTAATCATGTGCACGCGGTTTTGTGTGCGTGCGTTCCCTGTAAAGACTGTCCTGATGAATTCAGGTTGTTGTTATGGTGTATTCTACCGTTTTACGCCAAAGGTTACGCGGTGATCACTGCCCATATATTAGTCCTTAATGGCTAAATAGCAATGATTGATACATCAGGCCTTCGTGATGATTGACGCTGATGAAAACACGCTTTGGATGAGGGCGTAAATACTTGTGCGAATGCGAACGAATATTTATGGATTGCGGCTAATCCAATAATATCTGGCGCATTTCCAAAGCCTTCTTCTGCTCGGCTTCCCTTTCGGCCTTGGCGGCGGCTTCGGCAAATTGTGCGCGTTCAGCCAGCAGGGCCAGGGCACGTTGAACCGCTGAGATTTCGTCGCCGGCGCGCGCATCGGACGGGGCATTGACCGTATCGTAGTTGCCTTCGGACACCCGCACGATCTGAGACGCCAGACCTTGCAGGGGGCGGGAAATATAGGCGATGGCCCACCATAGCGACAGGGCGATCATGATAATCAGGCCAATGACGGCCACAACAATGAAATGAGAGACGCGGCCATCGCCATAGGTTTGTGCAATCTGGCGATGGCGGTCGAGTTGAAGGCGAGCGCCCTGCACCCAGTGCTCCAGATCGGCCTGAAAGGCCATGCGGGTCTGGCGGTTGGCTTCGTTATTGCCATGCTGGTCCGCCGCCGCCGGAGATACCTGCGTGCCCAGCCGGATCAGTTCGCGCCGGAAAGCCACAAAGGCTTGTGCCTGAGTGACAAGATCGGGGCTTAGGGTTGCCGGTTCGCGTAGCACAGCCTCGATTTCGGTGAGGTTGCCTTCCAGACGACCGGCAAAGACCTGTGCGGCCTGCGGATTGGCGGCGTTATAGATACCGCGCGACTCCGATACGGCACTGGAAACCAGCCCGTTCAGGCGCTCACCCTTATGGACGATTTCGTGGGCGGTCGTATAGTCGCTCAGGATACGGCGGTAATCCATGATGCTGGCGACCCCCAGCCCTGCAATCGCCAGGGCCATCAGTGCAAAACCAGCGACCAGAGCCAGAAACCGGAACCTTATCGACATGACAACCTCATCTTACGCATACTTATACCACTTATGCGGTAATCCATGATTGAGCCGCATAAATGTAAAATAGAGGTGAATAACCATAAGCATTAAGCGGTTATGTCATTGAAACTGGAAATAAAAAGGGGTTTCGCCATGTTTTTGGCGAAACCCCTTCAAAATCAGGTCATTAAGTTGATTGTGACTTTTATTAGTGATGTTTATTTTTAGGCGTTGTAACTTTTTAGTGGTTATCTCTGGGCAGGCCCTTGGTCTGGGCAATACGCTGATAGGCCACGGCGTTTTCAAGGGCCGCACCGGTATCCATCTGACCCACGACGGCGCGTTGCATTTCCTGCCACGGCGTCTGGTGCTCAGGGTACTTGAAGCCGCCGGCAGCGTCTAGGGCGGCGCGGCGCTCAGCGATCTCAGAATCCGAGATCAGTACATTGACGGTGTTGGTGTTCAGGTCAACCCGCACGCGGTCATCAGTTTTGAGGATAGCGAGGTTGCCACCTGCCGCGGCTTCCGGCGAAGCGTTGAGGATTGACGGCGAGCCTGATGTGCCGGACTGACGGCCGTCGCCGATACAGGCCAGCGACTTGATACCGCGTTTCAGCAGATAGTCAGGGCAGCGCATGTTGACGACTTCGGCGGCACCGGGGTAACCGATCGGGCCGGCGCCGCGCATGAACAGGATGCAGTGCTCGTCGATACCCAGCGCCGGATCGTCGATGCGGTGGTGGTAATCTTCGGGGCCGTCGAACACGATGGCGCGGCCTTCAAAGGCGTTGAGATCCGCCGGATTGTTCAGATAGCGCTCACGGAATTCCTCTGAGATCACCGACACCTTCATGATGGCCGAGGTGAACAGGTTACCCGACAGGACGCGGAAACCAGCGGCGGCCTTGAGCGGGGTTTCGAACGGACGGATAACGCGCTCGTCCTCGATCACGGCATTGCGGCAGTTTTCACCGATGGTCTTGCCGTTGGCGGTGAGGGCGTTCTCATGGATCAGGCCGTGCTTGATCAACTGGCCCACAACGGCGGGGACGCCGCCGGCATGGTGATAGTCTTCGCCGAGATATTCACCGGCAGGCATCAGGTTGACGATCAGCGGCACCTCTTCGCCGTACTGCTGCCATTCCTCGACCTTAAGCTCAACGCCGATATGGCGGGCCAAAGCGTTGAGGTGGATCGGCGCGTTGGTCGAACCGCCGATGGCCGAGTTGACGCGGACGGCGTTGATAAAGGCTTCCTTGGTCAGGATGTCCGAAGGCTTGAGGTCTTCGTGTACCATGTCGACGATGCGCTTACCGGTACGGTAGGCACATTCCTGACGGTCGCGGTGCGGGGCCGGAATGGCGGCCGAGTAGGGGAGCTGCATTCCCAGCGCTTCGGCCAGAGAGTTCATGGTCGTGGCCGTACCCATCGTGTTGCAGTAGCCGGTCGACGGGGCCGAAGAGGCCACCAGCTTGATGAAGCCCTGATAGTCGATTTCACCGGCGGCCAGCAGTTCGCGCGCCTTCCAGACGATGGTGCCGGAACCCGTGCGCTCACCCTTGTACCAGCCGTTGAGCATAGGGCCGACCGACAAAGCAATCGACGGGATGTTGACAGTGGCGGCAGCCATCAGACAGGCGGGGGTGGTCTTGTCGCAGCCGATGGTCAGGACAACGCCGTCGAGCGGATAGCCATAGATGACTTCGACCAGACCGATATAGGCCAGGTTGCGGTCGAGACCCGCCGTCGGGCGCTTACCGGTTTCCTGAATCGGGTGCACCGGGAATTCCAGAGGAATGCCGCCTGAGGCGATAATGCCGTCACGGATGTGCTTGGCCAGCTCAATATGGTGGCGGTTACAGGGGCTGAGGTCCGATCCCGTTTGCGCGATCCCAATGATCGGCTTGTCCGATTGCAGGTCTTCGAGCGACAGGCCGAAGTTCATGTAGCGCTCAAGGTAGAGCGCTGTCATGTCGGCATTGTCGGGATTGTCGAACCAGGCGCGCGAACGAAGCTGGGTTTTGGAACGGGAAACAGGATCGGACATAAGGCTAAGGTCTTCGGTTTTTTATTGGGTTACAAAAATGTGGTGAACTGTGGTCTGGGTGTAGGTCTGGCCGGGGTTCAGACGCGTGGTCGGGAATTCCGGACGGTTGGGGCTGTCGGGGTAATGCTGGGTCTCAAAGGCGACCGCATCGCCCATGCGGGTCACCTGACCACCCTTGCCGGGGATTTTGCCGTCAAGGAAGTTGCCGGTATACATCTGCACGCCGGGCTCGGTCGTCAGGATCTTAAGGCCACGACCGGAGGTTTTGTCGGTCAGGGTAACGGCCAGTTTAGGGGTCTTGGTCAGGCCGCCGCGCACCAGATAGTTATGGTCGATGCCAAGGCCGATCAGGATTTGCGGGTGGCGGGCATCACGCACGCGGTCATCAATGCGGGCCGGGGTGGTGAAATCGAACGGCGTGCCCTTAACCGGTGCAATCTCACCGGTCGGAATAGCCGTTTCGGTCGTCGGCAGGTAAGTGTCGGATTCCAGTTGCAGGGTGGCATCCAGCGCGCTGCGGCCGGAGCCAACGCCGCCCAGATTGAACAGGGAGTGGTTGGTCAGGTTAAGGACGGTCGGCTTATCGGTCGTCGCCTTATAGGAGATGGTCAGGTCGTTCGTATCGCTCAAAGCGTAGGTCACAAACACCTTAACCGTGCCGGGATAGCCTTCTTCGCCATCGGGCGACACATAGGACAAAGTCACCGAAGCCGTGGGGCCGGATTTGACCTCTTCGACCTTCCAGACCACCTTGTCCCAGCCCTTAAGGCCGCCGTGCAGGTGGTTGCCATTATTGTTGGTGGCTAGGCTGTATTCCTTGCCATCGAGCGTGAACTTGCCCAGCGCGATGCGGTTGGCATAGCGGCCGACGGTGACGCCCAGATACTGCGGCGTATCGACATAGCCCTCAAGCGTGTCATAGCCGATCACGATATCATCAACCTTGCCCGTGCGATCCGGTACCATCAGAGCCTGAAGCGTGGCACCATAAGCAATGACCTTGGCGGATACGCCCTTTGAGTTTTTCAGTTCGACGGCTTCGATCTTGGTGCCATCTTTCAGCGCGCCAAACTCGCCCTTGGTAGCGGTAGCAGACATGGCGGTGGTCGACATCAAAAGGCCGGCCAGGCTAAGCCCGGCAGCAACAGCTAGGGATTTCATTATCGGTCTCTCCTGTAATAGGTCTTTGGTCTTACGCGGCTATGGCGAGGTAAGTCAGACTCTGTTCAGCCAGTCTTTTAGCCTTGTGGTTATAGTCCGACAATAGCTTATTTTATTATATTATAAAAAGGGGGCTGAGGCCTTTGAGTTGTCTGGAATTAGGCTTGCGGAGGCATGCTTTTTTGCGTGTCCTCCAGCGCCATACGCACCAGCGATTCCATGCACCAGCGGGCCGCCGACGCATCACCGCGCTCAATGGCCTCAAACACGCGGGCATGATCCGGGATCGGATCGCGGCTTAAGGACTGATGGCGCTGTTTATAGCGCGTGGTCCAGCTTACCGCCGCGCCAATTGTGGTGCTGAGCGAGGCCAGGGCTTCGTTATGGGTGGCGAACATCAGGGTGTGGTGAAATTCCAGATCGGCCATGCGTCCGGCCTCACTGGCCAGGGTCTCAACCTCCATGACCTTCAGCGCCTTGCGCATCCGCTCAATCTGCTCCGGTGTGCGCCGCTCTGCCGCCAAAGCTGCGGCAGCGGGTTCGGTAATCAGGCGCAGTTCAAACAAACCCTTGATGAAATCCTCAGACGGCTCGGTTTCAAACATCCAGCCCAGCACTTCGGGGTCGAGAATATTCCAGCGGTCACGCTCGGTGACGCGGGTGCCGATCTTGGGGCGGCTTTCGACCATCCCTTTGGAGGCCAGAATGCGGATCGCCTCACGGTAGGCCGAGCGCGAAATGTCGAGCGATTCGCTGGAGTCGATCTCATTGGGCAGGATATCGCCGGACTTATAGACCCCGCCCAGAATCTGAACCCCCAGATTGTGCGCCAGCGCGCCGTGCAGGCGTCCCTGAAACGCGGCACGGAACATGTCATGTCCGCCCGTCGCGGGGGTGAAGGTCAGGGGATGCTGTGTTTTATTATCGGTAAGCGTCGGTTTCCTCATGATCAATGAATGACATTTTCGCTGATATTTGACAAAGTTATTTTTAATCAGGCCCATGATTTGCGCTTTACGGCGCATATTTGTCTGACTATATCAATCGGCCTGATGCTCCGTCTGGAGCACGCCCAAAAACCATATACGGGAGCCCGTCATGACCCTGCGCCTTATTCAATTCGTAACCGCCACAGGCGAACGCCGTGTTGCCGCCGCTCAGGATGACGGCTCGGCGCAAGTGGTGAATAGCGTGTCTTCGACCTACGAACTGGCGACCGCGGCTATCCGCGAAGGGATTTCGCTGGATGCCAAGGTCACGGCTTTGGGCTTGGGCGAGGCGGTTAATATTGCCACAGCTTTGTCCGAAGGTCGGGTTTTGGCACCGATCGATCACCCTGATTCGGCCCACCTGCACGTCACCGGCACCGGCCTGACGCACTTGGGTTCGGCCGAAAGCCGTAACAAGATGCACCAGGCGGCCGCGTCCGGCGAAGAAAACCTGACCGATTCCATGCGCATGTTCCTGATGGGCGTTGAAGGCGGTAAGCCTGAGGCCGGTCAGGTCGGCGCCCAGCCGGAATGGTTCTATAAAGGCAATGGCGCGACGCTGGTGGGCCCGAACGTGCCGCTGGAATCGCCTAGCTTTGCCGAAGACGCCGGCGAAGAGCCTGAAATGGCCGGTATCTATATCATCGGTGAGGATGGCAATGCCTATCGTCTGGGCTTTGCGCTGGCCAACGAATTTTCCGATCATATTGTTGAGAAGCAGAACTATCTGTGGCTGGCCCACTCAAAGTTGCGTCCGGCCTCAATCGGCGTTGAAATCCGCACCGGCGATCTGCCGAAAAGCGTCGAAGGCACCGCCCGCATCACCCGTGGCAACGAAGTCGTCTGGGAAAAGCCGTTCCTGTCGGGTGAGGACAACATGTCGCACACCTTCGCCAATCTGGAGTATCACCACTTCAAATATGCCCTGTTCCGTCAGCCGGGCGATATCCATGTCCATTGCTTTGGCACTTCGACGGCCTCGTTTGGGGACGGTATCCGCACCCAGGACGGCGATGTATTTGAAATCGAAGCCTCGCCGTTTGTGTTCGGTCTGCGCAATGAACTGACGACGACCAAGGAAGAAAAGATCGTGGTGCGCGCGCTGTGATTTTAGAACCTCCCCTGATTTCAGGGGAGGGTGGATGCGAGCGTAGTGAAGCAGACGGGTGGGGTTAAGTCCGGCAGAATTAAACCCCACCTGTCACTCCGTGACATCGGCTCCAGCCGCCCGGCGAGGGACTAAAATTAAGTTGCCGGGTTATGTTTTTCCAGAAACGCGATGATGGCGGTGGACATCTCAACGCGCTTGGCTTCAACCGACTGCCAGTGATCCTCACCTTTCAGTTCGATAATGGTGACGTCTTTTCCGGCGTTTTTAAGGGCGCGTTCCATTTTGCGGCTCTGGCCGATATCGACAACAATATCGTCTTTGCCGTGGATCAGAAGGATAGGGATAGTGACCTTATCGACATGGTTGACCGGGGAAATCTCATCCAGGGTTTTCTTATCCCCGACCGAGCGCTTGAGCGACAGTACGACCGGGCTGGTCGCGGAGCCAGTCTGGTTGGTGTCGAAACTCAGCATGGCCTTGATGTCGCTGATGCCGGCTACCGACACCGCGCACCGGTAAACGCCGGGATCAAGGGTCGCCCCCGCCAGCGCCGCATAGCCGCCGTAGGACGCGCCGACTATGGCGACACGTTTGGGATCAATGGTGCCCCCCTTGGCCAGATAGCGCACGCCGTCGGACAGGTCGGTCTGCATCTTGCGGCCCCACTGGCCGTAACCGGCTTCGATGAAATTGTTACCATAGCCGGTTGACCCGCGGAAGTTGGGTTGCAGCACGGCATAACCGCGTGAGGCATAAAGCTGGGATTCCCAGTCAAAGCTTGAGGTATCGCGCGCGTGGGGGCCGCCGTGCGGCAGGACAATCAGCGGCAAATCCTTATGTACTTTATTCGGTGGCAGGGTCAGGTAGCCGTGGATTTCAAGGCCATCTGCGGCCTTATATTTGATCGGTTTTTTCTGGGTAATCCATTCGGCGTACAGGTCGGGGTAGTTCTGGCCAACCGGAACGGACGAGCCTGCACCAAAATCAATGAAATAATAGGTGCCGGGATCATAGGCGCTTTCACCGTATATCAGAACCTTACGCGGGTCTTCTTCGGCAAACTCATAGACCGAGACATTATATTCCGGCATGGCACCCTTGCACAGGTCGGCTAGTTTCTGCATCCGGGGATCATTATATTCGTACTTTACCCAGTCATCCCAGCGGGCGAAACCGGTAAACAGCTTGGTCGTTGGGTGGAACATCGGGCTACGGTTGTAGCCGTCCTTATCCAGTGGCTCTGAAAAGGTGCCGTCGGCGCTGACTTCCAGATATTCACCGGCATTGTCGCCAGCGTCGATATAGATAATAACCGATTGTTCGGTGCGCCCAAGCCCGATCAGGGAGGGATAGTCAACGGCTTCTTTTTGTACGAAGACCTTTTTCCAGCCGCCTTTGGGCTGGCGGAACTCCAAAGTCCATTCCTTACGGGTACGGCTGAAGTGGCAGCGGGCCACCGGTACGCCCGCAGGCGTCAGCACCCAGTTATGCGTATCGTCAAAACCGGCATCGATCAGGCGGCCACGGTAGCTTTCCAGATCGAAGCGAAACAGGCATAAAGGGTATCCGCTGTGCATCTGATAGTTTGACGCTGTGACGCAATACTTGCCTTCATGCTTGATGCGCCGCAAGCCGCCTTCGACGGTGTTGTAAAAGCCGTCCATCCGGTCGAACAGGGTTTTTATCGCATTGGTATGGATGTCGATAATGTGGGCCAGCCAGTGTTCCTGACGGCTGCCGGTAAATTCCCTCAGCCCCACCGTAGCGGAGGTGCTGACCATGACGTGATCATTACTGGCCCAGAAGACGCTGCGAACCTTGGCTTCGCCCAAACGCAGATGGCTGGTTTTATTGGCGGCGATCTCATAGGTGACAAGAACGTAATCCTTGCCGTTTTGGGTGATCAGAGCGATGCGTTTGCCGTCAGGCGACAGGCTGACATCTTCGATCTGGGGCGATCTGACATAGACGTCCATCGCCGGACGGGGCGGGAGGGGCTCATCCGGCTTTGCTGGCTGAGTCTCGGCCATAGCTTTCGCCACAATCCCATTCAGCGACAGCGCCCCCACACCCGCCAACATGGCGCGGCGGTCCATATGTCCCCCCATGATCTACTCCCATAATGCCCGTGCCCCACGCACTTATGGAATATTTATACTTAGGGTTTTAACTTGCACAAGTCCGATAAAGGGTTAATGCGGTAATTCTGTAACCGAAGGCATCTGGTTTCTGAACCAGGTCATCTGGCGTTTGGCATAGTTGCGGGTCTTTTGCTGGGCCAGGGCGCGGGCATCCTCCAGCGTCATATCTCGCTGAATACAGGCGCTTATTTCGGAAAGCCCCAAAACCCGCATAATCGGCCATTCGGGTTTGAGGCCGCTGGCCATCAGGGCCTCTACCTCATCCAAAGCGCCATTATCCAGCATCAGATCAAACCGGCGATCGCAGCGTTCGTACAGCCATTCGCGGTCGGGCCGCAACACCTCAAGGTGGTATGAGCCTTCGGGCAAAAGAGGGGCATTGGTCTTTTGCCAGTCGCTCAAAGGCCGTCCGGTTTCCAGCCAGACCTCATAGGCGCGGCACAGGCGCTGCTGGTCATTGGGCATAATGCGCGCGCAGGCTTCCGGGTCAACCGATAGCAAAAGGGCGCGAAACGCCTCTTCGCCCATGTCGATATAGGCCTGACGGGCTTGCGTGCGGGCGGGATCACCGATGTCCGGAATTTCGGCCAGCCCGCGGATCAGGCTCAGGAAATAGAGACCCGTTCCGCCCACGACACACAAAGCGGTATCGCCGCGCAGGGCGGCATCAATGAACGGCTGGGCCGCCCGCAGCCACTGACCGGTCGACCACATCTGATCAGGCTTTAAATGGCCATACAGTACATGGCGGGCTATGGCTTCGTCATCGGCAGAAGGGCGCGCGGTAAGCGTCGGGACATCCTCATAAAGCTGCATGGAATCGGCATTGAGAATGATGCCGCCGGTCTTGACCGCCCAATCCAGCGCCAGAGCCGACTTGCCGGATGCGGTAGGTCCCGCCAGAAGCAGCAGGTGAGGGGGTGATGCGGACATATTGATGTGAATAGCCGCAATGTGGGTTGCATGACAAGCTGCCAAAGCTTAATCGCTCTCGCAAACGTATAAGGATACAGTCATGACCCAGCCCGACCGCGAACAGGTACTCAGCGCGCTCAACGCCATCAAGGATCCGGTATCCGGGGCAGGCCTGTCGGACGCAGGGTTGGTGCGCGGGCTGGTGCTGTCGCCGGATCGGGTCGGATTCATGCTGGAGGTCCCGCGCGATCAGGTTAACCTCTATGGCCCTGTACGCGCCGAAGCTGAGCGGATGCTGGCCGGATTGCCCGGCATCAAAAAGGCACAGGTCGTGCTCACCGCCGAAACCGAAGCCCCCGTTCAGGCCCCCAAAGCCGCCAAATTGTCGCCGCAGGCCGTCGATCAGAACCGCCCCAAAGCGCCCGTGGCCTCATCGCGTCCGGCCCATGTCAAGCGGGTGATCGTGGTGGGATCGGGTAAGGGCGGGGTTGGCAAATCCACCATCGCCTTAAGTCTGGCACTGGCACTCAAAGGGTTGGGGTTTCGGGTCGGGTTGCTGGACGCCGATATTTACGGGCCGTCGGCACCGCTGATGCTGGGGGTGACCACACCGCCCGCGTTTGGGCCGGAAAAGATGATGATCCCGCCGCAAGCCTTTGGCCTCAAAGTCAATTCGGTCGGGTTCCTGGTCGATGCCGATCAGGCGATGATCTGGCGCGGGCCAATGGCGTCGCAGGCGCTTAATCAACTACTGACCCAGACTTTGTGGGGCACGGAGGCGGAACCGCTGGATGTGCTGGTGGTCGATATGCCGCCGGGCACCGGAGACGTGCAACTGACCCTCACCCAAAAGACGATGATTGACGGGGCGGTGGTGGTGTCTACGCCGCAGGAAATGGCGTTGATTGATGCCCGCCGCGCGATCACCCTGTTTGAAAAAACGTCGGTGAAGATTTTAGGGATCGTCGAAAACATGGCCTGGCTGGAAAATCCGGTCTCAGGTGAAGCCATCTATGTCTTTGGGCGCGATGGGGCGAAGGCTCTGGCGAAAAACCTCAACGTGCCGTTCTTAGGCGATGTGCCGCTCGACCCGGCCTTACGCAAAGGCTCGGATGAGGCCCAGCCGCTGGTGGCGCTGGAGCCCGACGGCGATGTCGCCGTGCGCTTTAAGATGATCGCTCAGGCGGTGATGACGCAGTTGGAGTAGGGGGCAGGCGCAAAGAGCCCCCCCCACCGTATCTCATCGCTACGCGATTTCGTGCGGTTCCCCTCCCCGGCACGCCGGGGGAGGTGGCGCGCCGAAGGCGTGACGGTGGGGGGCTCTTGCGAACTTTAGGGCTTTAACGACTGCCGGGAGAAGGTTGACACCGATAAGCGGCCTTGAACGTCGATCCCCCGCTAAATTCGCCATCACTTCTTGTGCAGCGCAAAATCGTAACTAAATCTGCATCAGTTACTTTTTGATGCGGAGCGCGCACATGACCCATTCTACCCTGTTTTCGCCTTATAACTTTAAGGGCCTCGACCTTAAAAACCGCATCGTCATGGCCCCCATGACGCGTCAGTTTTCGCCGGGCGGGACGCCGGGGCAGAATGTGGCCGATTATTATACCCGTCGCGCCAAGGGCAATGTCGGCCTGATCATTACCGAAGGTACCGTGATTGAACGCCCGGCCTCCAAGAACGAAGAAGGTATCCCCAATTTCTACGGCGCAGCGCTCGATGGCTGGCGCAAGGTGGTCGACAGTGTTCATGCTGAGGGCGGGCTGATCGCGCCGCAAATCTGGCACACAGGTGCCATTTACGGCAATGACCCGGCCTGGAAGCCGACCCCGATGGATAGCCCGTCTGGTATCGCGCCCGATGGCACGCCGGTGGGCCAGCCGATGACGGAGGCCGATATCGCCGACACCATTGCCGCCTTTGGACGCGCGGCGGCCTCCGCAAAAGGTATCGGCTTTGACGCCATTGAACTGCACGGCGCGCACGGCTACCTGATCGACGAATTCTTCTTTGCCGGTTCCAATAAGCGCGATGACCAATGGGGCGGGGCGACGGTGGGTGAACGCACGCGCTTTGCGGTTGAGGTCATCAAGGCCGCCCGCGCGGCGGTTGGGCCAGACTTCCCGATCATTATCCGCTTGTCGCAGTTTAAGCCCAACGCCTATGACGCCAAGGTCGCGGCCACGCCGGAGGAAATGGAAGCCTGGCTGACACCGCTGGTTGATGCCGGTGCCGATGTCATCCACGCCTCACAGCGCCGGTTCTGGGAGCCTGAGTTTGACGGCTCTGACCTCAACTTTGCCGGCTGGGCCAAAAAGATTACCGGCAAGCCCACGATTACGGTCGGATCGGTCGGCCTGTCGGGTGAGTTTATCGCCGGTTTTGGCGGCGAAGTCTCTAATCCGGCATCGCTGGATAAGCTGCTGGAACGTCTCGATCGCGGTGATTTCGATCTGGTCGCCGTCGGCCGCGCCATCCTGTCCGATCCTGAGTGGGTGGATAAAATCCGCTCCGGCGAGACGGCCAGCCTGAAATCCTTCGACCGGTCATTGCTGGGCGAACTGGTCTAAACCCGCTCATAGACCCGCGTGGTGAAATCGTAATCATCGCCTTCACCCGCCTGATGGAACTGAGAGGACACCTCTTTCCATTGGGCGGGGTCGATTTCGGGGAAGTGCGCGTCGCCGTCCAGCCAGACATGGACTTCGGTCACATAGAGCCGGTCGGCTTTCTCAAGAGTCTGGGCGTAAACATTAGCGCCGCCGATGATGCAGATCTCATCCGCCCCATCGTCTTTGGCATGTTCGCGGGCGATATCTAGCGCCTCAAATAGCGATGTGCAGATCACGCCGCCTTCGGCCTCAAACAAGATATCGCGGCTGAGGACAAGGTTCAGCCTACCTGGCAAGGGTTTACGCGGCAGGCTGTCCCAGGTGTTTGAGCCCATGATGATCGGCTTGAACTGGGTGATGGCCTTGAACAGCTTGAGGTCGGATTTCAGCCGCCACGGCAGGTCATTGTCGCGCCCGATGACGCGGTTTTCGCTCATGGCGACGACGAGGGATAGTTTGGGTTTCATTTATACTCTCCCGCCCCGTTTGCGGGGAGGGGGGACCGCGCAGCGGTGGGAGGGGCAATTCCGTGTTAACCCCACCCGTCTGCTTCGCAGCCACCCTCCCCTGCATCAGGGGAGGTTCTAAAGGGCTAAACCGCCACCGGCGCTTTGAGTGCCCCGTGGGACTGGTAATTTTCCAAAGCGATATCGGCATAGTCAAAGCCAAACAGGTCGCGGCCTTCAGCCAGTTTCAAGGTCGGGAAGGCAAAGGGGGCGCGTTCCAACTGGGTTTTGGCCTGTTCCACATGGTTCAGGTACAGGTGCACATCGCCGAACGCATGGACAAAGTCACCGACCTCAAGCCCGACGGCCTGCGCGACCATATGGGTCAACAACGCATAGGAGGCGATATTGAACGGCACGCCCAAAAACACATCGGCCGAGCGCTGGTAAAGCTGGCACGACAGCTTGCCATCGGCCACAAAAAACTGAAACAGGCAATGGCATGGCGGCAGGGCCATGTCCTCAACCTCGGCCGGGTTCCAAGCTGAAATCACATGGCGGCGGGAATAGGGATTGACCTTAAGGTTTTCAACGAGGTTTGCCATCTGGTCAATCACGCGGCCATCGGGGGCGGCCCCAGAGACGCTCCAACTGCGCCACTGCTTGCCATAGACCGGGCCCAGATCGCCATTGTCATCGGCCCACTCGTCCCAGATCGAAACCCCGTTATCTTTCAGATATTTGATATTGGTGTCGCCGCGCAGGAACCACAGCAGTTCCACCGCCACTGATTTGAAATGTACCTTCTTGGTGGTCAGCAGCGGAAAGCCCTTCGACAGGTCAAAGCGAATTTGGCGCCCGAACAGCCCCAGCGTGCCCGTGCCGGTACGGTCTTCGCGCGGCGCGCCGGTTTCCAAAATCTCACGCAGCAGGTTGAGATACTGATATTCGGGGTGATCGGTCATAACGGTTCCGTGCGGTGCTACTCTCCGCCCCATCGCAGATGGGGAGGGGGACCACGAAGTGGTGGAGGGGTTACTGTTTCTAGCTTAAACAGACGTCAGATTGAACGATTCTTTTGCGAGTTTTGCCATGCCTTTACCCGTATACCATGACCGCGACTGCGATCTGAGCCTTATCCAGAATAAGCGGGTGCTGATCATCGGCTATGGCTCGCAGGGGCGGACCCACGCGCTTAATGCCCGCGATTCCGGTGTGACCGATATCCGCGTGGCGCTTAAACCCGACAGTGCCACCCGCGCCAAGGCTGCAGCCGACGGCTTTGAGGTGGTGACGGTGGCGGACGGCGTGGCCTGGGCCGAGGTTATTGTGGTTTTGACCTCTGACGAAGCCCATCAATCCCTGTTTCGCGATGAGATTGCACCGAATTTGAGCGCCGGGCAGGCGCTGATTTTCGCGCATGGATTATCGGTCAATTTCGGGCTGGTGACGCCGCCCGCGGACGTCGATGTCATTCTGGTCTCGCCCAAGGGCATCGGGCCGCGCATCCGTGACATTTACGTGGAGGGGCAGGGGGTGTTTTGCCTGTTCGGCGTGCATCAAGATGCCAGCGGTAGCGCCAAAACCATCGGCCTGTCCTACGCGGCGGCTTTGGGTTGCGGGCGCAAGGGGATACTGGAAACCACCTTTAAGGACGAATGTGAAAGCGACCTGTTCGGGGAGCAGGTCGTGCTGTGCGGGGGCACGCGTGAACTGGTCCAGGCGGCGTTTCAGACGCTGGTGGATGCCGGATACCCGGCTGAGGTGGCGTGGTTTGAAACCTGCTATGAGTTGAAACTGGTCGTCGATCTGTTGTTCGAGCGCGGCATGTCGGGCGGGTTTGAAAAGATATCGAATACGGCGGAATATGGCGCCTATCTGACCGGTCCGCGGGTCATCGGTGACGCCTCAAAAGCGGCCATGCAGGGGGTGCTCAAAGATGTGCAGTCGGGCGATTTTGTCCGCACCCTGATGGCCGATTACAACGCCGGCAGCCCTGACCTTCTGGCCCGCCGCGCGGCGTTGACAGATAACGGGCTGGATCAGACCAAGGGGTACTTGGATGGGGTGGCAAAACCCCACCTTCCGGCCTGATGGCTCAGGCCTCCCCATGACTAACAAACGATTCACTGGATCGTTTGTTGACGTCAAACCCCTCCCTGAGGGGAGGTTTTAAGAATAAGAACTCCCCCTGTTGCAGGGGGAGCTGATCTTCAGACCTTAGGTCTGAAGATCAGAGGGGGTAAATTCACCACCCCAGTATCGCCTCACCGCGCAGGATAGCCTCGACTTCGGGGGTGTGTTTGCGGTCGCCTTCGTCGTGCAGGATCAGTGGAGGCAGCAGCTTCAGCGGAGCCTTGCCTAGGCGTTTGGCGCGGACGATAACGCGCTTTGCCGGCTGATCCGCATAGGGCTGGATCGGGCGGGTGATGAACGACCCACATCGGCCTGACAGGCCGCTCAACAAATCAAAAAGCCGGTCGGCGCGATGGACGAACAAAATCTCCCCGCCGTCCTTAACCGCGCTCTGGGCAAATTCGGTCCACGCCCCAAGGCCATCATCGGCAATCCAGGCGGGGCGCTTAAGCTCATGGGGCGCGCGCAACAGGTTCGGATCATCAAAATAGGGCGGGTTGCAGATCACCATGTCAAACCGTTCCAGCCCGAACGATTTAAACCCCTTACCCACATCGCCATTGATGGCCGTATGACGCGCCGCCGGATCATTGCGCTTGATGTTTTCCTGCAATAATTCAAAGCTTTGTGACTCACGCTCAATACCGGTTGCCACCACCTGCGGGCAGCGCCTGTAAAGCGACAGCATGACCCCGCCGACCCCGCAGCCCAGTTCCAGCACGCGCGTGGGCCGCACCCGATCCTCCGCCAGTACACCGGCGGCCGCGGCGGCCAGCAGAGCGCCGTCCATGCCGATGCGATAGCCCTTGGCCGGTTGCAGCAAAACGACCCGCCCGTTCAGCAGGGTGGTTTCGACAACGCCAGACGGCAAATCAGGGGACAGGTCTTCCATCACGCGGCCATACTACAGATTGCGGCAAAACGACATAGCTCCGATTAAGACATGCTCACGCCGCCTTTATTAAGATATAACGCAAACGCTACTGACAAAGGCATGGACACCCGCGAAAAGGGGGGGTATGGCGATATTTCGAGTGTATCAGGAGTATGGTTTTGGACACGGCAGACATCGATAAAATCCGCGCCCGGCCCGACACGCAGTCACCTGTTGCAGATGTCAATGATCTGGTGCGCCTCAGTGCCGCCGATATGGATGATGTCAACGCCCTGATCCGCGCCCGTATGCAAAGCGATGTCGCCATTATTCCGGCTCTGGCTGATCACCTGATCGCCGCTGGCGGTAAGCGCCTGCGCCCGCTTCTGTGCGTGGCGGCGGCGCGTCTGTGCGATACGGCTAACACTCATCACCACAACCTGTCGGCGGCGGTCGAGTTCATTCACACGGCTACCCTGCTGCATGATGATGTGGTCGATTCTTCCAACCTGCGCCGGGGTAAGGTCGCGGCCCACCTGATCTGGGGCGCGCCATCTTCGGTTCTGGTCGGCGATTTCCTGTTTTCGCGCGCATTTGAACTGATGGTCGAAACCGGATCGCTTGAGGCGCTCGGTATCCTGTCGAAAGCCTCGGCCGTCATTGCCGAAGGCGAGGTCTGGCAACTGACCAAGGCGTTCGACATTAACCTGAGCATCGACACCTATATCGAGATCATTTCGGCCAAGACGGCGGCCCTGTTTGCCGCCGCGTCCGAAAGCGGGGCGGTGTCGGCGAAGGCTACGCCGGAGCAGCGGGAAGCTTTGCGGCTCTATGGGCTTTATCTGGGGCTGGCGTTCCAGATTCAGGACGATGCGCTGGATTACACCGGATCGGCGGCGGATCTGGGCAAAAACGCCGGGGACGACTTTGCCGAGGGCAAGGCGACCCTGCCGCTGTTGCTGGCGGTGCAGCGCTCAAAAGACACTCACGCCGATTTCTGGCATCGCGCCGTGTCCCTGCGTCAGCAGGCGGACGGTGATCTGCAAACCGCGCAGGCAATCATGAAAGAGACCGGTGCCCTGACAGATTCTATCGCTATGGCGCGTGATTATGCGACGCAGGCAAAGGCGAGCTTATCAGCCTTTAAATCCTCGGCGTGGAAGACGGCGCTGGAAAATCTGGCCGACTACAGCGTCGCGCGTAAGAAGTAGGCCGCTTGAGTCCGAACCGTGCACCTGATAATGGCCGGTTTTACGAACTGGATATATTGCGCGGCGTGGCGGCGCTGGTGGTGGTGGCATACCACTATGTCCACTTTTATTATACCGATCAGTTTCAGCCCGATCTCTATGTCGATGTGCCGTTCTTTGACCTTTTGCGGCCCATCTATCAGCACGGACTGTGGTTTGTAGACCTGTTTTTTTCGATTTCGGGTTACGTGTTCTTTTGGCTTTATTCTGAGCCCATTCGCAGCGGTGCCGTATCGATTAAAAGTTTCGCGGTGGCACGGATCGCACGACTATATCCGCTTCATTTGGTGACGCTGGGTGTGACCGTGGGGCTGATGCTGTTGTTTCAAGCGCTCTTTGGCTATGATTTTGTTTATCAGGGCAACACACTTCTGAATTTTGTCCTGAACCTGTTTCTGATACATCAATGGGTGCCGGGGGCCGTTCAAAGTTTCAACGGGCCCACGTGGTCGATATCCGTCGAACTGTGGATGTACGGCGTTTTTTTCATGTTCTGCCTGTGGAAAGGTGGTCGTCTGGCCTTAGGGGGGATGACGCTGATCGGGATCATAATACATCTGATTTCCCCGGACAGTATGGTTGGCCGCGCCCTGCCATGCTTCTTTCTGGGCGGCGTGGCCTATGCGTGTGTGCAGGCCCTGACGGCTAAAGGGATGGAGGTACAGATTCGCGGCCCTGGTCTTGGGCTGGCCCTGTCTGGCTGGGTCATCAGCTACCTGTTTGGACACGAAGGGATCACAGGGCCGGTGACGGGCTGGGTGAGCGCTGTCTTCTCAAAGGATGTGTTCGTGCTGGTTCTGGTGCCGCTTACGCTCATCGTTCTGGGGCTGTGGCGGGGTGAGATGGCGACGAAGCATCTCAAGCCCTTTGTCTGGCTGGGGGACATCAGCTATTCGACCTATCTGATCCATTTCCCGTTGCAGCTTCTGATCATGATTGGCTTGAACGGGCTGACCCCTGCCACCAAGGCGGCGGTGATCGCATCGCCCGCATTTTTTATGGCGTTTTTTGCCGTGTTGATTGGTGTGTCAATTATCAGTTACGGCCAGTTTGAGATGAAGGCGCGGCTTTGGCTGCTCAGGCGGTTTTCGCCGCGCTACCGGCACTGATCTTATAGCGCAACCACAGCCAGCCGACTGCAAACAGCCAGAACAGGGCCACCAACGCCACAAATCGCAGGTTCACACCGGTCTCTATGTGGATGTAGCGCATGGTCAGGCCGACCGCGCCTGAGAAGGCGCTTAAGCCCCATACCCGCAGGGCCATATTCAGGTGCGACGGGTCTTTGTGGATCAGCCATTGTTGGTACAGGTGATCCTTATGGGCCTCGAATAGCCGGGCACCGCTTTTGGCACGCAGGGCCAGAGTCAGCAGCACATCGACCAGCAAAGGCGCCAGCACATATCCCCCCAGCCACAGCGAAGTCACCCCGGCATGGATCATCAGCAGAACCCCGCCGGTAATCAACGCACCGCCGAACAGCGATCCGGCATCGCCCTGAAACACCTTACCCATCGGCAGATTGAACGGTAAAAAGCCCAGATGGGCCCCAAGGGCGCACACGCAGATCAGCAGCAAGCCTGCGGCATAATAGGTGCGCTCACTGAGCGGCCCCAGAACGATGATCATAATGATCATCAGCCCCAGCGCGATCGATTGCGACCCGATCGCCAGCCCGTTTGAGCCGTCCATAAAGTTGATGGTGTTTAGCCCAAGCACCAGCCAGAACGCCGTGCCCAGCATCCCCAGCCACGGCCACAGGCTGATGGCGGCCCCGAACCCGAAATCGATGTGAACAATGGGGTAGGTGCTGGCAAACCCTAACGCCAGGGCGATCTGGAACAACAGCTTGAACTTGGCATTGAGCGCAAACATGTCATCCAGTGCGCCCGACAGGCCCAAGAGGACGGCATAGATCAGCAGGGCAAAGCCATGCCCGCCGTCGCGCGGGAACTGAGGGTGGAACAAAAGGCTGAATATGGCAATGCCCAGCGCGGTCGCGGCCATGATGGCCATGCCGCCGGAGGTTGCGGTGGGCGTGTTGTGGGAGCCGCGGGCACGGGGCTTATCAACCGGCCCGCCGCGTATAGCCAGTTGGGTGAGGGCGGCAGACGCCAGCGCGGATACCGCAAAGGCCGCGATCAGGATCAGGGGCGGAATGATCCAGAACTTAATCATGTGTTAAGGGCGAAGCTTGCCCCCTCCGGCGCGGACTTACGCCCCCCTTTATACTTTCCGGCCACCTCCCCCGTAAACAGGGGAGGAGAAACGGTGATCATATGTCTTCTCCTCCCCTGTTTACGGGGGAGGTGCCCCGAAGGGGCGGAGGGGGGCATCTTGTCTTACTTCAGGCTGGCGCAGAAGCGCTGAATGCGCTCACAAGCTTCGGTCAGCACGGCTTCGGACGTCGCATAGGAAATGCGGAAGAACGGCGACAGGCCGAACGCCGCGCCATGAACGACGGCAACTGTTTCGGTTTGCAGCAGTTCCGAGGCAAAATCCTCATCGGTCATGATGACCTTGCCCGAAGGCGCGGTCTTGCCGATCACACCGGCAATCGACGGATAGACGTAGAACGCGCCCTCTGGGGTCGGGCATTCGATGCCGGCGCAGGCATTGAGACCGGCAACCACCAGATCGCGGCGCTTTTGGAAGACAGCGGCGCGTTCCGGGATAAAGTCCTGCGGCCCGTTGAGCGCCTCAACGGCGGCCCACTGGGCGATCGAGCACGGGTTGGAGGTCGACTGCGAGATGATCTTCGACATCGCCTTGATCAGCGGCTCAGGGCCCGCGCAATAGCCGATGCGCCAGCCGGTCATCGAATAGGCCTTCGAGACACCGTTCATGGTCAGGGTGCGGTCATAAAGTTCCGGCACGACCTGAGCGATGGTGGTGTATTTGAAACCGTCAAAGATCAGGTGCTCATACATGTCGTCGGTCAGAATCCATACGTGCGGATGCTTTTTCAGCACTTCACCCAGAGCTTTCAGTTCGGCCTCGGTATAGGCCGCGCCCGATGGATTGGACGGGGAGTTGAGGATCAGCCACTTGGTCTTGGGCGTGATGGCGGCCTCTAAGGTTTCCGGCTTCAGCTTGAAGCCGTCAGCCATTTCACCGACCGCGAACACCGGCGTGCCGCCGGCCAGCAGCACCATATCCGGATAGGACACCCAGTACGGAGCGGGGATGATCACTTCATCGCCGACATTTACCGAGGCCATCATGGCGTTATAGATGACCGGCTTGCCGCCCGGAGACACCGATACCTGTGTCGTGGCGTAATCGAGACCGTTTTCACGCTTGAACTTGGCGACGATGGCGGCTTTCAGCTCAGGGATACCGTCCACGTCAGTATAGCGGGTTTCACCGCGCTTGATGGCCTTGATGGCGGCTTCGCAGATATTTTCCGGCGTATCAAAATCAGGCTCACCGGCCCCAAGGGAAATGACCTTTTTGCCTTCGCGGGCAAGTGCGCGGGCCTTGGCGGTGACGGCCAGCGTGGGTGACGGCTTGACGCGTTTCAGGGTTTCGGATTCGGAAAAGGGGGCCATGAGCGTTCCTGCGGAAGGTATGGGTGTGTCGGTTGCAAAACTACGGGTCAGCGGATTAGCATTGCCGCTGGTAAAACTCAAAATTCTCTTTACGCGCCCCGTGTCGTTTGTCCACTCGTCAAAGTTCATTTGCGGATGATTTCGTGCCTGGTAATGTGAATAAGACGGGACAGGTGTATCCCTGAAGTCATAGTTGATGACGTTGCGGCGGCTTTATCATCTATTGCGCCTTTGCGTAGCCGAAATCAGTTGATAGCTGTCATTTTCGGGTTTAAGTGCCCCAAAAGTCACCGTTACGCGCGGTAGTTACCATTGCGACGGGTTGCGGATAAGTGAAAACATGGTGCAAAGCCTGAAAGCCCTTTGGGACAATGTGTGGTCGTTCCTGACCAATATGGACTCAAAGGTCATGCGCGCCGTGTGGGTGACGCTGGCTCTGTTTGCTTGCGTCGGCGTGGTGTTCATGATCGGTAAGACCGATATCGGCCATGACCTGACTCATGAACTCGAAGCGTGGATGGCCCACTATTCCAAGTCGCCGTGGGCCATATTTATCGTCATCGCGGTCTTTACGATTTCAGCTTTTATCGCAGCCCCCCAGTTCGTTTTGATCGCCGCCTGCGTGGTGGCGTTCGGGCCGTGGATGGGCTTTGTCTATTCGTGGGTGGCGACCATAGTATCTGCTGCGGTCACCTTTTACGCCGGACGGTTCATCGGGGCCGACACGCTGGCGAAGATCGAAGGCAAGCGTATGCAGCGCCTGTCGGAATATATCGGGCGTAACTCGTTCACCGCCTCATTCATCGTGCGCAATGTGCCATCGGCACCGTTCATCATCGTCAATATGGCTTTCGGCGTGTCTAAGGCCCGCTTTTCAGGGTTTATCTTAGGCTGCGCGCTGGGGTCGATCCCCAAGACAGCACTGGTCGCCCTGTTCGGATCGTCGTTTTCGCGGCTCACCTCCGGCGGCGACTGGAAGGGGGCTGCCCTGATTGCGGTCATTGGCCTGGCGTGGATGGCGTTGATGATTTTTGCGCGTACACTGATCGAGAAATGGCGTGAAGCCGGACGAGGGCCAGTTTCTTAAGGGGCCGGCCTCTTAAATCGCAGTCTGAAAAAAGCCGTAATCAGGTGGTGGAATTGCGACAATATTATTCGGTTTTAATTTCACCAGAGTCCTGAAAAACAAAGGCTTTTAAACAGGCCTTGTTATTTTGAATCATCTTTTTAAACTTGTCGCTTGCAATTGATTCCAGTTAAGGGCAAGTGACTGTCTCCCTGACATCGGGCATGTGGTTTATGTGCATGGTTTGCAGCCTGTCTGCCCCGTCCGGATGAGGTGTCTTTGGCCGCAACTGATCGCTCAGATGGCGGCTTAGGCGCAGATTAAAAAGTAATTCTGATCAGACTTCAAAAAGCGGTTGTATTCTATGTTAAAAGGCTTCTTCGGCGGGTTCTCGAACGACATTGCGATGGATTTGGGGACGGCCAATACGCTCATATACATGAAGGGCCGGGGCATAGTTCTCAACGAACCGTCCGTGGTCGCGCTGCGTAATGTCGGCGGCCGCAAGGTGGTTCACGCCGTGGGCATCGAGGCCAAGCAGATGCTGGGCCGGACACCGGGCCACATGGAAGCCATTCGTCCCATGAAGGACGGCGTGATCGCCGACTTCGAAGTCGCCGAAGAAATGATCAAGTATTTCATCCGTAAGGTTCATAACCGCAAAGGCTTTGTGAACCCAAAGGTCATCGTGTGTGTGCCGTCGGGGGCGACTGCCGTTGAGCGCCGCGCCATCAATGATTCCTGCCTGAACGCATCGGCGCGCCGCGTGGGTCTGCTGGATGAGCCTATGGCCGCCGCGATTGGTGCCGGTCTGCCGATCCATGAGCCGACCGGGTCGATGGTTGTCGACATCGGCGGGGGTACGACCGAAGTGGCCGTTCTGTCGCTGTCGGGTATTGTTTATTCGCGCTCGGTGCGCGTCGGCGGCGATAAGATGGACGAAGCCATCACCAACTTCATGCGCCGTAACCACAACCTGCTGATCGGTGAAACGACGGCCGAGCGCATCAAGAAGGACATCGGCACCGCCCGCGTCCCGCACGACGGCGAAGGTCTGGCCATTGATGTCAAGGGCCGCGACCTGATGCAGGGCGTGCCGCGCGAAGTGCGCATCTCTGAGCGTCAGGCGGCAGAAGCTTTGGCTGAGCCGGTCGCGCAAATTATCGATGCGGTTAAGGTAGCACTTGAGGCTACCCCGCCGGAACTGGCCGCCGATATCGCCGATAAAGGCATTATGCTGACTGGTGGTGGTGCTTTGCTGCGCGGTCTGGATGTGGAAATTCGCGACCAGACGGGCCTGCCGGTGTCTGTGGCCGAAGATCCGCTGTCATGCGTGGCGATTGGTTGCGGTCGCGTGCTGGAGCATCCGCGCTGGATGCGCGGCATTCTGGACGCCACTTTATCTTAAAAACCGAGCCTAAATTCTGTCGCTAATCGGCGCTATAAGGCCTGCATAAGTTTAAGTCTGTTGATCCGGGGTCAGTCGCGTGCCGCAAGGGGATAAGCATTTTGAGCACCTGAAACTGCCGGTCAACTGGGGCGTTATGGCTTTGGTGGCGGCGGTCTGTATCTTTGGCGCGCTCAGTTTTCTGGGCGACCGGCGCGAAGAGGTGTCGGGGCGCTCGTACGGTAACCGCTCTGGCTTTGATGCGGCTGCGGGCCCGGCCAGCAATGTTTTGGCCACTCCGGCCCATGTGGTCGGTGACGGGGCCAACTGGATTGACGATTATTTCTTTGCCGTGCGTGAGAATCGCATCCTGAAAAAGCGGGTGCAGGATCTGTCGCTGTATCGCGACATGTATTTTCAGCAAAAAGACATTTCCGAACGCTACGAAAAACTCCTGAACCTGCGCACCGAGCCACCGGTGGAGATGGTCACCGCCAGGTCCGTGTCCGTGTCACGCGGGCCTTTCAACAACAACCGTCTGATTGATGCCGGATCGAACGCCAAAATCCGCTTCGGAAACCCGGTTATCACCGATCAGGGGCTGGTCGGCCGCGTGGTGGGCGTAAGCCCAAAGGTCAGCCGCGTGCTGCTGATCACCGATGTGGTCAGCCGCACCCCGATCATGATCGCCCGCTCTGATGCGCGCGCCGTTATGTCCGGCGATGGCGGCGAATTCCCGCGCCTTGATTTCGTGCGCGGTAAGGATGCCGTCAAGAAAGGCGACCAGATTCTGACCTCCGGCGACGGCGGCATCTTCCCGCGTGGTTTGCCGGTCGGCGAAGCGGTGCAGGGCGTCGATAAGGTGTGGCGGGTTAAGCTCTATGCCAATCGGGCCCCGATCGATTTTGTCAAAATTCTGCTGTACGAAGATTTCTCGCAGTTTCCGGAAGCCGATCAGGTGCTGATGACGCCGCAGATTACCGAACTTCTGCCGCAACCGGCGATCCCGCAACCTGTGACCGCAGGAGCGGCGGGGGCGGCCTCCTCAGCCGGTGTGGCCTCAAGTGCGGCGGCGCCTGTATCGGGGGCAGCAACCTCTGCCGCCGCCCGCCCAGCCGCCCCTCGGCCAGCTCAACCGCGTCCTGCACAGACACGCCCGGCGCAGACATCCGCCACGCAGCCTGCGCAGGCCCAAACCCAAAGCGCTGCCGCCACACCCGCGACTGAGGTGCCTTTTTGAAAACGCCGTTTATCAAGACGCCGCTTAAGGTGACGCTTGATCGCGGCGTGCGCAAAGGCATGGCTCAGCGCATGATCGGCCCGCTGGACTGGATCGGCTGGCCGGCGCTGTGGGTGCTGGCCGGAACCATCCTTCTGGCGACGCCGATGAAAATATTCGGGCTTTATTTGCCGGAACCGGTCTTGCCGCTGGCTTTGGCGTTTTCGTGGCCGTTAATCCGTCCGTCCTATATTGCGCCGCTGGTGCTGGCGCTGATGGGCGCGTTTCTGGATTATTTCTGGGGCGCGCCGCTGGGGTTTTGGACCCTGTCGCTGATGATCGTCTACGGCGTGACCTTTTTGTTGCGCGGGTATATTGTGGGGCAGGACATGATGGTCATTACGGCCCTCTATGGTTCGGCGGTGATCGGGTTTTTCGTACTCAATACCCTGCTGGCAACGATTGATTCAGGCATGGTGCCGCGCCTGATCAGCGTGTTCGAGCAGGCTCTGGCGACCTTTGCAGCGGTATTTCTGGTGTTGTGGCTGCTGGAAACCTTTGTTCACGCCGATGTGCGCTTTCAGTGAGTAATGGCATAGATGGCTGAAACCTCGATCATTTTCAGCGATGTCAACGAACGTCAGGGCGTGTTCTCACGGCGCGTCTTCCTGATGGGCGGGGTAGTGGCGTTTGGCCTGTTTGCCCTGACCGGACGACTGGCGCAGCTTCAACTGATCGAAGGCGGTAAGTACCGGCGCCTGTCTTCGGCCAATCAGTTCAACTACCGCCTGATCCCGCCGCCGCGCGGGCAAATCCTTGACCGCAACGGTGTGGTTATCGCCGGTAACCGGCCATCCTTTTCGGTGCTGGTGATGCGCTCGCAGGTTAAGGACATCGACGAAACCCTGGATCAGATCGCCTATGTCCTGCCGCAGACCCTGCTGCGCCGCCGGGCGATTCTGCGTGATATCAACCAGAGCCGGCGCTTTGCGCCGACCGCCATCGCCACCGATCTGAACTGGGAAGACTTCGCCAAGGTCAACCTCTATGCCTCGACCATTCCGGGCGTCGATGTGTCGATGGATGAGGTGCGTGTTTACCATTATGGCGGCGCGTTTTCCCACGTCATCGGCTATGTGGGTAAGATTTCCGACAAAGACCTCAAGGCCGAAACCGAAGCGGCCGGTGACGAAGAACAGCTCGATCCCATCCTGCTGCATCCCGGTTTCCGTATCGGCAAGCAGGGCATTGAAAAGGCCTTTGACAAAGACCTGCGCGGGGTCGCGGGTGCGCGTAAGATCGAAGTCAACGCCACCGGCAACATCATTGCCGAAGACTCGGACGGTATGCGTCCGGCCACGCCCGGCGAAGATGTGACCTTGACGCTGGATGCCGAAATCCAGCAGCGCGCGCTGGAGGTCTTTGGCGAAGATTCCGGTGGGGCGGTGTTGATGAACATTCACACCGGCGAAGTGCTGTGTATGATGTCGGCACCGTCGTTCGATCCCAATCTGTTTGTGTCAGGCATTTCGTCAAAGGCCTACGGCCTGCTGCGCGACTATGAACGTCTGCCGCTTTTGGATAAGTGTATCGGTTCGACCTTTGCGCCGGGCTCGACTTTTAAGGTAGCAACCGCGCTGGCTCTGCTTCAGGCGGGCGTTGATCCGTCCGAGCGGGTCGTCTGCTCGGGCAGTTATCGCTACGGAAATACAACGTTTGCTTGCCACAAACGCGGCGGTCATGGCCCTCAGAATGTTCATGATGCCATCAAGAACTCGTGCGACGTTTATTTTTACCATATGTGTAATCGTCCGGGCGCCGGGCCTGATGGCATAGCGCGCACCGCACGTGCACTGGGCATGGGCCATATTTTTGAAAATTTCGAAATTTCGGGTCAGAAAAAAGGCACTATTCCTGACCGTGAATATAAGCGCACGGCGTTTAAAAATGACCCCAAATGGCATCTGGGGGAAACCCTGTCGGTGGCCATTGGTCAGGGCTATGTGACGACGTCAGCCCTGCAACTGTGCACCTATATCGCCCGCATCGCTAATGGCAAAAAAGCGGTCGAGCCTTATCTGGTCAAGAAAATCGGCTCGGTCGAGAAAGTGCCCTTCAAGGATTTCAAAGACTTGCCGTTTTCGCGCGAGCATCTTGATATCGTGCGGGCCGGGATGGTCGCGGTGTCCAATGATGTGACCGGCACCGCCTATCGCAATTCGCGCCTGAACCTTGGCAATATCGAAATGGCGGGTAAAACCGGTACGGCGCAGGTGCGATCCTACAAAGGTGTTGCCAATCGTCGCAACGAAGGTATCCCGTGGAAATTGCGTGACCACGGCCTGTTTGTGGCCTTTGCGCCCGCCGATGCCCCGAAATACGCTATCGCCGTCATCGTCCAGCACGGCATGGGCGGGTCGATGTTTGCGGCCCCGAAAGCGCGTGAGATCATGAAGCTGGCCCTGATCAAGGACCCTGAGATGCAGGCCCGCATCATTCAGCCCATGCCGATCGACCCAAGCCTTGCCAATGCGCCGGATCAGGAACTGACCTCTGATGCGCCGCCCGATACGATTGACATCCCGACGCCTCCAGCGAATCCGCAACCGTAAAGGACTCTCATGGCTGAAAGCGCACTGACACGCCCCGGACAACGCGACCGCTACCAGAATAAGTTCGTCCAGATCGACTGGATGCTGTGCCTGATGATGTCGCTGATCGCGGGCATGGGCGGCTTGGTGCTTTATAGCGTCGGCGGCATGTCATGGGAGCCGTGGGCCTATGACCATATTTTTCGGTATGGCCTGTTTTTTGTGATCATGATCGGTCTGTCGATGGTGAACTTAAGCGTCTGGCTGAGTCTGAGTTACTGGATTTATGGCGCATCATTGCTGCTGCTGATCGCGGTTGAGCTGTTTGGTAAGGTCAAGATGGGGGCCCAGCGCTGGCTTGATATCGGCATTACCGACATTCAGCCGTCGGAGTTCATGAAACTGGCCATCGTGCTGGCTCTGGCCCGCTGGTACCATGAAAATTCGGCCAAGGATGCCAACTGGTCATGGAAGCTTTTGGTGCCTATCTT
Source organism: Asticcacaulis machinosus (assembly GCF_028550435.1). Classification (GTDB taxonomy): domain Bacteria; phylum Pseudomonadota; class Alphaproteobacteria; order Caulobacterales; family Caulobacteraceae; genus Asticcacaulis; species Asticcacaulis machinosus. Next base: position 162,791 of record NZ_JAQQKV010000004.1, read on the forward strand.
CATGATCATGATGCCGTTTACGCTGGTGGCGCACCAGCCGGATCTGGGCACGGCCATGCTGATCCTGATCACCGGTGTGGCGGTTATGATTGCGGCCGGCCTTAACTGGAAAGCGATTGCGACCGCGGTGGGTGCGGGCGTCGTTGCCATTCCGTTTGTCTTTACCTTCGTCCTGCACGACTATCAGGCCAAGCGCATCACGACTTTCTTAGACCCCGAATCCGATCCGTCAGGGTCGGGCTATCACATCCTGCAATCGAAAATCGCCATGGGCTCAGGCGGTCTGCTGGGCAAAGGGCTGGGGCTGGGCTCTCAGTCGCAGCTTAACTTCCTGCCGGAAAAGCATACCGACTTTATCATGGCAGCAGTGTCCGAAGAACTGGGCTTTGTCGGTGGGGCATCGGTGTTTCTGCTGTACGGGCTGGTGATTTTCATGGCCCTGCGCATTGCCATGCTGTCCCACAGTCACTTTGGCCGTCTGGCCGTGGCCGGCACGATCGCGACTTTTGCCGTCTATGTGCTGATCAATGGGGCAATGGTCATGGGACTGGCGCCGGTCGTCGGCGTGCCCATGCCGCTGCTGTCTTATGGCGGCTCGGTCATGCTGACGGTGATGGTGGCCTTTGGGCTGGTGCAGGGTGTCAAGGTGCACCGGTATCAGGAGTTGCCGCGCCAAAATTCTATCTTCGCCCGCTTCGAATAAAGGAAAATCGCGGTCTTTGCGGGGCGGCCCGTGCCGGTGATTACGTCGTTGTCGTCGCTGGCAGGTACTTAAGTACCTGCGGCGCTAAACGCCTAGTACTCACCTCAAATCTCACGATTTTCCGGCCGGTGAATAAATATAAGAAAAGTTTCCCTCTCCCCGTTTACGGGGAGAGGGTAGGGTGAGGGGCAAAAAAAGGGTAGGAGCAAAATGCTGAGGCCTTACCCCAGCACCTCAACCGCCTGATCACAGGCGGCTACCAGCGCCTCCAGTATCCCCGGATCGGACGACGAATGTCCGGCCTTACCGATCAGCTTAAACCGCGCCTCTGGCCACGCCTTATGCAGGGCCCAGGCGCTGTCCATCGGGGTGACCACATCAAACCGGCCCTGAATGATCCATGCCGGAACGTGGCGGATACGGTCGATATGATCGAGTATCCAGTTCTCGTGCTCGAAAAAGCCCTTGTTCTGGAAATACCACGATTCAATGCGCGCAAAGGCGATGGCAAAGTCAGTATCGGTGAATTTTGACGGCGTGTCGGACGGCCCTTCGATCGATAGCGTTGCTCCCTCCCAGCCGCTCCACGCCAGCGCCGAAGCCGCCTGCTGCGCCTTATCCTCGCCATTCAGGCGGCGGATGTGGGCGGCCATCAGGTCGTGGCGCTCATCTTCCGGGATCGGGGCAATGAAATCTTCCCAGATGTCGGGGAACAGGTAGCTGGCCCCTTCCTGATAGAACCATTTCAGCTCTTTCGGGCGCACCATAAATATGCCGCGCAAAATCAGGCTTAACACCTTATCTGGATGGCTGATGGCGTAAGAAAGCGCCAATGTCGATCCCCATGATCCGCCAAACACCGCCCACTGTCCAATCCCCAGTTTTTGCCGCAGGGCTTCGATATCGGCCACCAGATGCCAGGTCGTGTTGTCGCTCAGATCGGGATCGGTTGAGGCGTGGGGCGTCGATTTCCCGCAGCCGCGCTGATCGAACAGGATGATGCGGTAAAGCTTGGGATTGAAGTAGCAACGCAGATTGGGGCTGGTGCCGCCACCGGGGCCGCCGTGCAACACGACGACCGGAATGCCGTCCGGGTTACCGCTCTGCTCATAATAAATCCTATGGCGGCCACCTGCGGACATGTAGCCCTGATCATAGGGCTCTATGGCGGGATATAGGCCTTTGGCCGGTCTGGGGCTGAGGGAATCGGTCATAAGAAATGGTGTTGGCGACAGTTGCGGTGGAAATAGCTAAGCTTAAGGCCTATCAAAGACTGAAATGTCACGGATCACAATACCTTTTTCCCGCAAACACCCGCATCCGCCGCGCGCCGATCTGTCGACGCGCGCCCGTCAGGCGATGTTTTACACCTTTGTCTATATCGGCACCGGCGCGTCATTGCCCTATATGCCGCTGTGGTTTCAGGCGCAGGGCTTAAGCGGGTCTGAGATCGGGCTCATTCTGGCTGTACCGTTGCTGCTTAGGGCGGCATCGGGGCCGGTGATAGGCGTCTGGGCGGATAATTTTAAGCTGTACCGCACGCCGATGATATGGCTGGCTCTGGCCGGAGCGATCTTTTACGCGTTGATGGCGGCATCACCGGCGTTCGCAGACTATCGATTCTATGGCTTTCTGGTGCTGTGGACGGTGGGCTATACGCTGACGACCTCAGTCAGTCCGCTGATTGACGCCATGACCTTTCAACTGGCCGCGAAGGAGGGCTTTGCCTACACTTTTCCGCGCGCGATCGGCTCGGCGGTGTTTGTGGCGACCAATATCCTGCTGGGCTTTTTGCTGACCCTGATGGCGCCGGATATCATTCTGGTCTGGGTGGTGCTGGCGGGGCTTGGTATTTCGGCGGCGGCGGCGCTTATTCTGCAACCGAAATCGAAGGATGATCTGCCCGATGCCGAGGCCATCGACACCGACCCGCGCGAAAGCGGAGCCGCCCGGCTGAAAACCCTGCTGGCCAATCCGACTTTGGTGTGGGTGGTGGTGGCGATGGGCTGTTTTCAGGCGTCCCACAGTTTCTACTACGGCTTTTCGACTATCATCTGGAAAGGTGAGGGCTATAGCGGCACCATCTGCGGCTATCTGTGGGCTGTGGGGGTGGTGGCCGAAGTGGCCTATATGGGCCTGACGCTCAATTGGCGGCGTAGGGTCGGACCGTGGCGGATGCTGATTTTGGCGGGGGTATTGAGCGTGGCGCGCTGGGGCATTATGGCTCTGTCGCCGCCGTTGTCGGTACTGTGGTTTATTCAGGCGCTGCATGCCTTCAGCTTTGCCGCCATATATCTGGCCGGGCTTGAACTGGTGCAGACCCTGTCGCCGCGTCGTCTGGGCAGCCTGGCCCAAAGTCTCAATGCCGCCTTTACGACCGGCGTAATGATGGGACTTGGGACACTGGCATCCGGAGCCGTCTATGACCGGATCGGATCGGGTGGTTACGCCCTGATGGCCGGGCTATCGGCGGCGGGACTTCTGATCGCGGTCGTCTTGTACCGTATCCAAAGGTCAGCCCCACAACTGAGGTAAGGGTGGCTCCAGCATCGAGCCGACGATCCCCAGCCCATGATCGCGGTCTTTGGCCAGCAGCAGCGGCCCGTCCAGATCGACAAAATCCGCCCCTTGCGCCACGATCATGGCGGGGGCCATAGACAGGGACGTCGCCACCATACAGCCGACCATGACCATCAGGCCTTTGTCGCGGGCGGCCTGATTGAGCTTCAAGGCTTCGGTCAGGCCGCCCGTCTTATCGAGCTTAATGTTCACGCAGTCATAGAGTCGCGCGCACCGGTCAAGATCGGCCGAGGTATGCAGGCTTTCATCGGCACAGAGCGGAACCGGCGATTTATAGCCCCGCAATGCCTCATCGTCCGCGACGGGAAGAGGCTGTTCGATCAGCACCACCCCCAGTTTGTGCAGTTCGGGCGCGATCCGTTGCAGGGTGTCAAAGGTCAGGCCTTCATTGGCATCGACGATCAGGCGGGTTTTAGAGGCATTGGCCCGCACCGCCTCAACGCGATCCAGATCATCCGCACCCCCGATTTTCAGCTTCAGGATCGGTCGCCTCGCATTGGCGGCGGCCTGCGCGCCCATCGCTTCGGGGCTATCAAGGCTTAGGGTATAGGCCGTTTTCAGTGGCGACAGGCTACGCAAACCAGCGGTTTTGAACGCGGGCACATCGCTTTGTTTGGCGCGCAAATCCCACAGGGCGCAATCCAGCGCATTGCGGGCGGCACCCGCCGGCAAAAGGGATTGCAGGGCCTCAACCGTCAGCCCCGTCTCGACCTGCGGGCGGATGGCCTCCAGTTCGGTGAGGGAGGCCTCTATGCTTTCGCCGTAGCGGGCATAGGGCACGCTTTCGCCGCGTCCGATGTGATCGCTGCCATGCAGTTCGACATAGAGCACCTGCGCTTCGGTCTTGGAGCCGCGGGCGATGGTAAACCGGCCCGCGATCGGCCAGCTCTGGGCCTCGATAATAAATTCAATCATGCTGGTATAACTTCACTCTGGCCTATCCATCCTCCTCCCTACGCAGTGGGGAGGTGCCGAGCTTGTCGAGGCGGAGGGGTATCTTTATTCGGCTATACCCCTCCGTCAGCCCTGCGGGCTGCCACCTCCCCACTGCGTAGGGAGGAGGTTAACTTAAATCACTGATCGCCGCATCAAACAGCAGATAGGCCCGGCCGGTATCATTGGCCAGTACCTCCATCAGCGCCGCCTCAGGCTCAGCCGTCAGCAAAGCCACATTGATCTGGCGGTCATAGAATGTCACGAAGTCATTGACCTGTTCACGCAGTTCGGCGTCAGAGCTTAAGCGGCGCGACAGGCGGTGCACCGGATCAGACGCCACGCGCACAATCACCCGGCGGGCCGTGTCATTGTCATCTGTGGCGATGGCGGCGACCGCTTCTTCAAGGCGTGAACGGGTGATGATGGCCTTGGCGTCAATGCCCATGCGCGACACTTCGTTGATCAGCATGTCATCAAGGTTATCAAACTCTTCGGCATCCGGTAGTTCGGGCGTGGCATTGGCCAGAGCTTCCTGCGCTGCCTGATAGGAATAGGGCGGCGGGGCGGCGGGGGCTGTTGGCTCATCATCAACAGGCGCGGGATCCTGACGTAATCCAGATCGGGGTGCAGGCCGGGCCTCATGCGTATTCATGCCGCCCAGAAGATCACGCCACGACCAGCCATCGCTTTGCTTGGCCGCAGGAGTCGGCGCGGGGGGCGGCGCAGCTTCTGGCTTGTCCGGGACATCTTCTTCAAGCGGTGTCAGGCGCAGACGCGGCCGTGCGGCAGATTGCGGGGCGGGTCTCGGCGGCTGTTGAACGGGCAGGGGAGGCGTGGGGGCCTCAAACGGGGTCGACAATATATCGGGCGCAGTATCACGGACGGGCGGCGGTGTGGGCGCAGGTCGAGGGGCGGGACGGGGATCGGGGCGGCTTGGGAACGGATCAAAGGCCTCCGGTGCCGGACGCGGTAGGGGCTGAGGGGCTGTCTGTGACGTGACTGGTTGCGATATTGGCTGTGATGTCACTGGCGGGCGCACCGGCTGGCCATAGGATTTCTTGGCGTCGGTATCGGTCGGGCGCAGAGGCTGGCTGCGCGCATAGGCCGAAGCCGGAGCCGAGGCCAGACTTTGGGCGCCTGAGACCATGCCCATCATGCGCACGGTTTCCTGCAACATTTCATAGTTGCGCTGCACCCGCTCCTGGAATTTCTGATCGACGGCTTCGGTCTCAAGCGCGGCGCGGCGGGCGGACTCGGTCATGGCCAGCAGCCCGTCTTCGACGCTCTGGCGGATTTCCGCAATCCGTTCCTGCGCCACATGGGGCAGTTCATCGGCACGGGCATAGAGCGTGTTCATGGCGCTGGCGACATCGGTAATAGCCGATTTGGCGTGCTGGAAGGTGACATCCAGCCGCTCAGCCGTGCGGTCACCGGCCTCATTGATCAGATCGGCGGAGTTCTCAATAAGGCGGCGGGCGGCGGCAAAGCGGCTGTCAAAGGCCTCATCAGCCTTCTTACCGGCTTCGAACAGGGCCTCATTCAGACGGTCAACGCGTGACTGGGCGGCCCCGGCGGCGACATCGGCGGTACGGCGGGCATCTTCGGCGGCGACATTAAGCGCCTCCAGCGCCTGACGGGTTTCCGCAATCAGTTCATCGCGGGCATCGGCGGCCATGGTCGAAATATTGGCCAGCGTTGAGTGAATGCGCGTCTCATAGGAGGTGCGCTCATTTTCAGCCGCCCCCAGTGTCTGTTGTAAGTGCGCCTGAGCCGACACCACCAGATCGCGCAACACATCGGCCCCGCGTGATGAGGTCTCACCAAGGTCAACGGTGGCCTGACGGGCGATGAGCAGAGCGTCAGCCAGTTGGTTACGCTGGCCTTCGATATGCTGGGCGAAGTCTTCCTGATCGGCGCGCAGAGACAGGGCGGCTGATACCAGCCCGGCGCGCTGCTGCGACAGGCCTTCCTCGACCGTGCGAATCTGATCGACTACGCCGTTACCCGCTGTTTCAAGCCGCAGGGTCTGACGGCTCAGGTCATCCGATATCGCGCTGGCGGTGGCCTGAGCATCGGCGGCGACACTGGCAAGGTCAGCCGCACGGGCGGCCAAGGTCGCTTCGGCCTCACGAAGCTGGGTCTGGGCGAGGTCTGAGGCGTCGGCGACCATACGCGCCTGACGATCGACGGTGTCGATCACCCCTTGCGCCTGAGCGTCCAGAACCTGAGTCATCTTATAGATCGCATCACGCTCCCCCCCTAAAGCGGTGGTAATAGTGCGGGTCGCCCCTTGGGCGGTCATGGAGGCTTCGTTGATGCGGTCGGTTTCTGACTTCATCTGGTTAGACAGGGTAGTCAGGTCGCGGTGCGCCATCTGAACCGCCCGCACCGTCTGATCGACCTGATGACGCAGATTTTCCACCAGCTTGCTGGCGCTGTTGGCGGCTGAGGCCGCAGGGCCGACCATCGAGTCGGCAAGGTCCGAGGCCCGGCGGGACTCTCTGGCCAGAATCGCGGCCTGACGCAGCAGAAAGGCTGATGCGAACACCATGCCGGCGGGGAAAAGTCCCATAAATACAAGGATGATCGCCTTGAGCGGTGCGGTGACAAAGGCATCCAGTTCACGCTCGGCCCCCAGCGCAAATGCCGCTAAACCTAACGCCCATAACAAACTGACGAAGGTAGCCCCCACCCAGTACGGCCCGGAATTGACCGTCAGATTTTGTGAGCGCGCAGGCGTTTCATCCAGCGGTCGCAAGGCCGGTGCCCGCGACCGGCTGGCCAGTGTTTTTTCGGAGGTTTTATCGGGTTTTGCCGCGACCGGCGGACTGGCTTGCGGGGGCGGGGTCGGGATGAGAAGGTCTTCGAGGCCGTCGTCCGGACGCGATTCCTCTTTATGGGCCCCGACAAGGGGCGCCTCAGTCACGTCGTCAGGTTCTGCCAGCGTGTGCGTCCCAGACTTATGTGTCGTAGGCTCATCAGCGTGCGGAACGGTCAGATTAAGTGGCGGACGATTTCTGAATTTCATAAACGGCACCTTTTGAGCCATGCCCGCAATAGTGTCAGGCTGGCTTCTCCCATAAGGCGAAACGCTATCCTCAACCGGCGCGTATGGTAAAGGGGTTTATAAGATTTTTTGTAAATTATTAGTGTATGGAGCCACGGTTAAGCCTCACAGGCTTAAGGATATTCCGGGATTTACCTGCGCGGTAAGGGCGGGGGCTCTGAATACCTCCGGTGCCGTGCAGATTTCGGGTCCATCCGCGATCGATGCGCTGACCATCACCTCAATATGACTGGCGACCGCCGCATTCAGCGCCGCCTGTTCGCTCTGAGTCAGTCCGCTGATTGTTTTGCCGTCAGATTGAAACGACAGGTGTGAGCGGATGTCGGCCTCAGATACCGCCTTACGGGTTGCCTGAAGCATCGCGTCAAAGGCCCGCATCTCGGCTTCATGCGCACGCATCTGCGCCTCATGTGCCGCCGCTGCCGCCATATGCTCAGCCTCAATGGCAGCCATCTCAGCGCTGTTATCAAATCGCGGTGGCTCGGGCGGTTGCGGGGCTGACACGGGCGTCATAGCCGGTTGCGCGGGGGCGGCGGACGGTGCCGACCGGGCGGGTGCATCCTGAGGGGCAGAGGCTTCGGGAACAGATGACGGAGTTGCACGTGATGTCGGCATTTCCGAGGCGCCAAAATGGGCGAAGGCCGCCGCAATCAGGGCGGCGACAAAGGAAATAACGATGTCAAAAAACGATGACATGGGATCTGCGCGATGAAAAAGGGTTAAGACTTTCAGGCCAGCGAAACAGCCAGAATCGTTATCATAATATACGCAGGATACTAAAAGGCTTTATGCTCTATTTTCGTCATGGTTGCAATCGAAACCGTGGCGCGAAGCTAACCTAACGGCATAAATATGGCGTGATTAAGGTGTGGCTGCGGCAATTTCGCTACGCATTCTCAAAAAAGCTTTAACGAAACTGATCCTTTTGAAGCCGCAGATCGCCAAAGGCTCTGGCCTGGGCCTCAAACCCGCTTTGCATCAGCGGGAATTTCAGGAACGGATTGGTGGCGCGTTCATCTGACAACCGTGACGGCACCGTCGGCAGGCCGCGGGCCCTCAAATCGTGCAACTGTTCGGCGCGTGGCTTGAGGGCTTCATGCGATCCAACGCTTTGGGCAAACCTGAGGTTATCAAGGGCATATTCATGGGCGCTGTAGATCAGGGTGTCTTCGGGCAGGGTCATCAGGCGCGTCAGGCTCATCCACATGTCCGCCGGTGTGCCTTCCCGCAGCCGTCCGCAGCCCAGCACAAACAGGCAGTCACCGACAAAGGCGACTTTGAGGTCGCGGTTGATATAGCCAATCTGTCCGGCCGTATGCCCGCTCAAGTCCATGATCTCAAAACGCGTTTCCCCCAGATAAACCTCATCACCGGGGTTTATAAGCTGATCGAGCGGGGCTATGCGGGTCACTTCCTGCGGCCCGATAATGGTGCAGCCGAAACGGTCTTTCAGGGCCTGATTGCCGTTCGTGTGATCGGGATGCCAGTGGGTATTGAAAATGTAGTCAAGCCGTCCCCAGCCCAGACTCTCTACGGAACCCGCAATCACCTCCGCGTCGGGCGTATCTATGGTCGCGACCTGTCCGCTGCGTTCATCACGTACCAGAAAGGCGTAATTGTCCTGAAGGCAGGGGAAGACACGAATATCAAGGGCCATGTCTTAATATGTAAGGATGGCCATTGGCATTGTCAAAGAATGGCCCAAAGAATGGCCCAAAGAATGGCCCAAAGAATGGCCATGTGTAATGGTGGGGGCGGTTGTATGTTGGCGGTATTTCCTGCTAACATATTCCCCTGAAAAGAATATTCCTATGAGGATTTGCGTAACCCGTGCGCCGTTCGGTCGAAGAGCTAAACCGGTTTTATACCACGCCCGAAGGGATGATGGCTCGCCAGATGGTCAGCGATAAGCTGATTGAGGCGTGGGATGATGTGACCGGTCTGGATGTGCTGGGTTTGGGGTATGCGACACCGTATCTGGCCCCCCTTGCCAAGGCTCGCAGGGTGCTGGCGGCCATGCCGGCGGCGCAGGGGGCGGAAATCTGGCCCGAAGATCTGCGGGTCAGGTCTGTGCTGGTCGATGAGCAGGCCCTGCCGTTCTCTGGCGGCCTGTTCGACCGGATACTGCTGATCCACGCCCTTGAGGAAGCCCAAAACCCTGAGCGACTGTTGCTTGAGGCGTCGCGCCTGTTATCGCCCAATGGCCGTCTGATCATTGCCGTGGCGGCGCGCGGTGGATTCTGGGCCCATGCCGAAAAAACACCATTTGGTCATGGCTTGCCCTATAGCCGGATGCAGCTTGAAACCGCCATCCGTGATGCCGAGCTTGAACCGTTGGCCTGGTCTTATGCGCTTTATACCCCGCCGTGGCGGGCCCTGACGCGCTGGGCTAAGACGATCGAAATGATCGTGCCGAACATCCTTCCGATGAATGGCGGGCTGATCCTGATGGAGGCCGGCCGGCGGCCGTTTGTGGCCCTGACCCAGAAAGCCACTGACAAATCGATCTTAAGCGATATCCGCGATGTGTTGGGCGCTAAGCCCGTACCGACGGCGCGTGAGGCCGAAAAAGTCTGATTTTTTAGCTTTTACAGCCGCAGATTTTGGGCCATACCACCTGTCATGAAACATCTGATCATCATGCGCCACGGTAAGGCGGAAAAAGACGCCGACAGCGGCGAAGACTTTGATCGCGATCTGGCTCCGCGGGGTTTGCGTGAAGCGGCGGCGGTGGCGCTGGCTCTCAAAGATTACGGGCTAAAGCCTGATTTTGCACTGGTGTCGTCGGCCCACCGCACGCTGCAGACCTATCAGCAGGTGGCCGCCGTATTTGGCGGGATTGAGGCCGAGATCAGTGACGCGCTTTATAATGCCGATTCCAACAAACTGCGTCAGTTTATTGAAGCTCATGAGGATCGCGGTCAGTGCCTGCTGATCATTGCCCATAATCCGGGCGTGCAGTATCTGGTGGCGGAATATCTCTATGAAGGGGCGGCGGGGCCAGAGGTCACGGACCGCATCCGCAGCAGTTACCCGACCGCGACCGCGACCGTATTCGAAGTCGATGTGGCCGGGCGTCCGACCTATGACGGCCTTTATAAACCTAAAGACCTGATCGGTGCCGATGAGGAACCGGCCTGATGGATTTTTTTAAACCCGTTGTCAGGGCCCTGCATGGCCTGGATGGCGAAGATGCCCATATTGCGACCCTGCACCTGCTGAAACTGGGCAGCCTGACCGGCATCGGGCCGTCTTCGGATTATAATCCGCCGGAACTGAGCGTGACCATTCCCTATGAGGGCGGGGCGCTTAAGCTCGGCAATTGCGTCGGGCTGGCCGCGGGTTTCGATAAAAACGCTGACGTGCCTCTGGCCATGATCCGCGCCGGTTTTGGCTTTGTGGAATGCGGCACGGTGACGCCTCTGCCGCAGGCCGGAAACCCCCGGCCGCGCCTGTTTCGCCTCAAGGAAGATGAAGCTGTCATCAACCGCATGGGCTTTAACAATAAGGGGCTTGAGGTGTTTTCCGGCCACCTGAGCCGCTATGCCGGACGGCCAAACCATGCCGTGATCGGGGCCAATATCGGCGCCAATAAGGACGCGGCTGATCGCATGGCTGATTATGTGACGGGACTAAAAACCCTGTGGGGCCTGAGTTCCTATTTTACGGTCAACATATCCTCGCCCAACACGCCGGGCTTGCGGGCTTTGCAGGGACGCGGGCATCTGGATGAGTTGTTGGCGCGTATCTCTGAGGCGCGCCATGATCTGAAAAGCGTTACGGGTAATAACTATCCGGTCTTTCTTAAGATCGCGCCGGATCTGGATGAAGCTGAAATCGTCGATACGGTCGAAAGCACCATCGATCATAAACTGGATGGTCTGATTATCTCCAACACGACGCTTGAACGGCCGGACACGCTGAAATCGGTGCACGCGGCGGAAAGTGGCGGCCTGTCGGGGGAGCCGCTGTTTGATCTGTCAACCAAGGCTCTGCGGGTGGCGTACAACGCATCGGGTGGCAAGCTGCTGCTGATCGGGGCGGGCGGCATCAATTCGGGTGAGCGGGCCTATGCCAAGATCCGGGCCGGGGCCTCGCTGGTGCAGCTTTATTCGGCACTGGTCTATGAAGGGCCGGGCCTGATCGACCTCATCAAGCGTGATCTGGTCAAGCGGTTGAAAGCGGATGGTTTCACCCATATTTTACAGGCGGTAGGCTCCGCAAAAACCTGAAAAGATATGCAGAGCCTCCCTCTCTCCGCGTGCGGGGAGAGGGTAGGGTGAGGGGCCTGCCAGCGGATCAAACGCGCTGCATATGGGTTTGCCCCTCATCCGGCCTGTCTCAAGTGACAGCCCACCTTCTCCCCGTCAAACAGGGAGAAGGATTAGGGCGTTAATCTTTAAGCCAGCAGCTTCAGCCAGTTCTGCGCAATATCTAAGGCGGCGCTGCGGGCCTCATCGACGACATCGGTAAACAGCGGAAATCCGTGTGGCAGGGTGTCGTAACGACGATAAATGACCTTGGTGCGGGTCTCCATCAGACGGCGTGTCCACGCCTCGGCCTGATGGGCGATGGGATCAAGGCCACCGGCCACGATCAGGGCCTTGGGTTGCCCTACCACCACAGTTTCTCTCAACGGTGATATCTGCGGGGCGGTAAGATCGATGCCGGCGCCGCCGTAGTGATCAATCATTGCGGCGATATCTGCCGCCGACACCGGCCAGCTTTTCGCATAGGCCGAGGCGGCCATCATATCATCCGCCAGATCAAGCAAGGGTGAAATCAACAGTTGAGCGACCGGCAGGGGCTTGAACTCACGCTTGAGGTCAAGGCATAGCCGCGTCGCCAGGGACGCGCCAATCGATTGTCCACCCACCGCGACCGCACCCGTCATCACCCCCAAGGATGCCGCATTGGCCACCGCCCAGTCATAGGCCGCCTGAGCATCCTCTAACGCGGCTGGAAAGCGGTGTTCGGGCGCCAGCCGGTAGTCGGGTAAATAGACCGGGCTTTTGGTTTCTGTTGCCAGTACTGTGGCAAAGCTTTTTGACAACTCAGCCCCGCCTAACACCCCGCCGCCGTCATGAAAAAAGACAATCAACGGTGCATCGGGGGCTATGGTCAGCGGGCGTATAAGCAATCCACGAATGGGGGCGGACAGATGGCCGTTGTCGCCCAACCCCGTTTGCCCCACAGGCTCAATGCGCACGCGCCCATCAAGAGGTGCTGTCAAATGGGCCGCGGTTTCACACCAGTCTTCGCGGGCCGCTTCCAGCGATATCCCGCTCACAGACAGTGGTGTCTGGCTTTGACGCCCCAGATAGGTGCGCGCCAGAAACTGAATCTGCGCATCCAGCGTTCGCCCTTCGACATGCACAACCCCGCCACCTGCCAGAAAGCGCAGAACGGCGGGCGGCAGCGATAAAACCCGTTTCAGAAACAGTCGTCTAAGGTGGGAGGCGCGCATTGAACAGGTCTCAGAAGAGGGCGGATGGTCCGGCAGATCCTCATCCCTACCGTATCGAGCGGAAGGGTATAAGGGGTATCAGGGGAATTTTTAACGCCAAATGACCGAAAATAACTTCGTTATATTGAATCTCACGGGTTTTTTATGAGCGCAGCACGCATTTTACCGTGTTTTTATTTGACCGCCTAAAAAACCGCTGTCTTAATATGCGCACAATTCGTTAGTCTGGCTGCCGATACCAAGGGCTCCGGTGATATGTTCCTTTTCAAAGGCGTGTCTCCAGATCTCAAACTAACTGCTACCGAGATATGCGATTGTCTACGGGAAGTGCGCTTCCCACCTCGATAACAGCTCGTTTTAGATAAGGAGAGCATCATGGCTGAAGGTACAGTCAAGTGGTTTAACTCAACGAAAGGCTTCGGCTTCATTCAACCGTCAAACGGCGGTTCGGATGTGTTCGTGCACATTTCGGCCGTTCAGCGCGCCGGCCTGCAAGGTCTGGCTGATGGCCAAAAGATCGCTTATGAGCTGCAATCCGAGCGTGGCAAGACGGCGGCGGTTGATCTGAAGCTGCTGTAAGCAGAGTCGATCTATAGTTTTGGAAAACGCGGGCTCCAGACCGGGGCCTGCGTTTTTTTATGCTTTGGCCGTCCCCACAATTAGGGCTTTAATGTCTGCCGGACTCATCCCGCCTGAGCGCAGGTCGCGAATGGATTTCGAGCCCTTGCGCTTGGCCAGGCGCTGACCGGTATCATCAAGTAACAGGGCATGGTGATGATACTGCGGGGTTGGCAATCCCAGCAGGGCCTGTAGCAAAACCTGAGTGTGAGTAGCCTCAAGCAGATCATGGCCGCGGTGGATATGGGTGATCCCCTGACGGGCATCATCGACCACGACCGCCAGATGATAGGCGATGCCGACATCCTTGCGCGCCAGCACGACATCGCCATTGATAAACGGATCGGCAATTTGCCAGCCATGCTCACCTTTCGGGCCGTGGCCCTGTTCTTCAAACCCTAGCTCATCCCAACGCGACCCCAGATAGTCGCGGGCCTCCGTCACGGCCAGCCGCCATGCCGGTTCACGGTCCAACGGCGTATCGGCAGGCGGCAGGACAGGTGTGTCCTGAGGCGCGCTTAAGGCCTCCAGCATCAGTTCCTTGCGCGTTTTATAACACGGGTAAACCAGCCCCATGCCTTTCAGGCGTTCCAGCGCCGCCTGATAATCGGCCATGTGTTCGCTCTGGCGCAAAACCGGCTCTGGCCAGTCAATCCCCAGCCAGCGCAGGTCATCATAGATCGCCTGCTCATATTCGGAACGACAGCGGGTGTGGTCGATATCTTCTATGCGCAGGATGAATGTGCCGGTGTGGAATTTGGCGGCGTCATAGGCGTTAAGTGCACTAAACGCATGGCCGGGATGCAGATATCCGGTGGGCGAGGGGGCAAAGCGGGTAATATAGTGCAATTTAGAATCAACCTTCGGTTTGAAAGCCTGTCAATGAATTCGCGTAATCGTTATGTCGTGCTTGATGTGTCTCATGAGGAGGTCGATATATTCAATCCCCGAAAATACGGGTGGGGGCGCGATTTTTATCTGGACGTATTCCGCCACATTGAGGTGGAGGGGAAGCTTCAAGGCCTTACGGTATATATATCCTACAGCACTCCCAAAGCTCTGCCGCGTTATGGCAGGGATGTCGTTCTGGTCATCACCGGCGATGAGCATTATCAGCACTACGCCTATTTCAAAGATGTTGGATATGTTTTTCGCAGCTATGGCCAATGGCCGGTTTATCTTGACGGATTGCCCTGTGGGCGGCAATCCGTGGCCGCCCTTAAACAATATTTCTATAAGATGGTGTTGTGCGTAAAAATGCGTTTAGTCGCCCTTAAAGGGGCTGGCTTAAAAGGGCTGAATGCGGGCGATGAGCGGACATTGCAAGTGCCGCTGGGTTTATTTCAGGCGTTTGACCCTAAAGTTAAGTCCATCTCTGAACGTCAGATCAACTATGGATTCATGGGCAGCGTGTCTGATGAAACCTATAGAGGCGGTTTGCTTCATCGGCTTCAGAATGATTCCAAAACCTTATCCCGGCGACGTATGATGGACATGCTCGAAACAATGCCCGACGCATTTAAAGGCCATACACACACGACCGCCAGTTTCCAAAGCAGCGTTGATAATCACCATGACTATGCTTCCGTCATGGCGGACACTAAAATCGCGCTGGTGCCGCGTGGCTCGTGTTATGAAACCTATCGCTTTTATGAGGCATGCAAAGCTGGATGCGTCATAATATGTGAGCCTTTGCCGGACACTTGGTTTTATAGGAATCACCCGGGAATTGTCATTAGGGATTGGTCTGAGGTGCCGCAACTCATTGCGCGCTTGCTGGCCAGCGAGAAGGAGATGCAGACCAGATCTCAAGCGGCACTTAGCTACTGGAAAACACAGGTTAGTGAGAGAGCGACGG
The DNA here is from genome assembly GCF_028550435.1 of Asticcacaulis machinosus. Classification (GTDB taxonomy): domain Bacteria; phylum Pseudomonadota; class Alphaproteobacteria; order Caulobacterales; family Caulobacteraceae; genus Asticcacaulis; species Asticcacaulis machinosus. The sequence continues at coordinate 178,020 of NZ_JAQQKV010000004.1, forward strand.
CCACGGTAGTTGGTGATTTTCTTATGTCCTGTGTTTCGGATGGTCAGGGTTCTAAAAACTCCAAACAGCCGCAAGCTGCTGTCGCATAAAATTCACTGTTTCTTTTTCGATGAATCAGGTTCTTAATATCGGTGTGGATAACCACTGACGACACATAAGGAGGCCGCGTCTTCCCCGAACCTTGTCGCTTACCCGCCCTGACCCCTTACGCGATGCGAAGGAGGCGGCGATGAATATTTTAAAAAGCCCCCCATCGGACTGGCGCGCCCTTGTGCTCAATTCCGATTTCCGGCCGTTGAGCTATTATCCCTTATCGACTCGTCCGTGGCAGGAAGTCGTCAAGGCGGTTTACGAAGGCCGCGTCGATGTCGTGTCGACCTATGACCTCGAAATCCGCTCGCCCTCCATGTCGATGCGCCTGCCCAGCGTCATTGCCCTTAAATCCTATATCGATCAGAACCGCCCGCCGGCCTTTACACGCTATAATGTGTTCCTGCGCGATAAGTTCTCGTGCCAGTATTGCGGTGCGCGGCATGACCTTACCTTTGACCACGTGGTGCCGGTATCCCAGGGCGGAAAGTCGACCTGGCAGAACATCCTGACGGCCTGCGCCCCGTGCAACTTGCGCAAAGGGGGAAAAACTCCCCAGCAAGCACGTATGATGCCGACAAAAAACCCACACCGGCCAACAATGTATCAGCTACAGGAGCTGGGGCGTCGTTTTCCGCCTCACTATCTTCACGAAAGTTGGGTAGATTACCTGTATTGGGACACTTTGCTGGAGGCATAAAATATGCCCATTCGGTTTGAGCTGGATCGCCGTAAATTCGGCGTTCTGCACTTTGCGTTGTCGGGGGAACGGGCAGCCGAAGGTTACAGGGCGGTTAAGCGTGATGAGTTTGACAGTGCGTTACAATCGGCTCTCAAGGTCAGGTTGGAGACCCGCCGTGAACGCCTGTTTGGCCCGAAAGTGACCCGCTTTACCTTTCAGGGAGAGCCGGTAACGGTGCAGGCCGCAGCCAATGGTGACGTTCAGCTTGAACTGGGCGATCTTGATGATGATGTGCGCGAAACCATTATCGAAAAACTGCGTCACAGCCTGGAATTCATGAATATCTGATTAGTCGGGTTTTGTTGTCTCTTGCGCCACGCGGGCGTTGCGTTGCGTCTGTAAGGATTCAACCAGCTTGATCAGGCGGTTGATGTCGTCCTCGCGCATCAGGTCAATCTTCTGGTGCAGGGCTTCGATATCCAGTTCGGCTTTCAGGTTGACGTCGTAATCCAGTTTCGCCTTGCCGCGGTCAATATCAGACTGGCGGTTCTGCGACATCATCAGGATCGGCGCGGTAAATGCCGCCTGAAATGACAGGGCCAGATTGAGCAGGATAAACGGGTACGGGTCCCATGCCTTGATCCAGGCAAAAACATTGACCACGATCCAGCCAAACAGCAGCACCGACTGAATAATGATAAACCGCCATGACCCGACGATGGCGGCGATTTTGTCGGCCATGCGGTCACCGAATGACAGCTCAGGTGTCTTACCGTGCAGGTGGCGCAGGCTAAACGCACGCACCTTATCGGGATCAATGGTCATATTTTTTCGCTGATCTTGATGGCCAGCCGGCAGCCCGCCTGTACCACGGCCGACAGCAGCGGGTAGGCGGGGGCTTGATGGGCGCCGGCACTGATCGCATGATCCTTATGGCCGATCTCGTCGTCGCGGAACTTGGTCAGCTCGGCGGCAAGATCGGGCTCGCGGTCTTTCAGATCCTCGATCTGTTCGGCATAGTGCTGCTCAATAACGCTTTCGACCGCTTCGGTGCAGGCGTGGGCCGCCTTTGGGCCCAGCAGCGCGGTGCCAACCCCAAGTCCCATCGCCGCCAGCCGCCATACCGGCGTCATAACCGTTGGGCGGACGTCGTGTTCGCGCATCAGGGTGTTGAAGCGATCCAGATGCACCTGTTCTTCAAACTCCATGCGCTTGAGGTCTTGGCTTAAGGCCCGTTCCGGTGTGGCGGAAAAGACCATGCTCTGGGCGCGGTAGATGTGAACGGCGGCCAGTTCACCGGCATGATCGACGCGCAGGATTTCAGCCAGCCTGTGGCGCACAGCGCCCTTACCCGGACGGGGTGGCACACCTGACGGCGTGGGCGTGGCCGCTTCGGGGATTTCTTCGACCAGAATATCGTCACTCATGGCAGGTTTCCCGCTGGCTAAACAAAAAGCCTATTTTGTCAGGTTTTTAGGGCGGCGGAAGAAGTATTTTAGTCTTAAGGAAGCGATAAAGCTCAATACCGCCAGAATAGCGGAAATGATCGCATTCCATCCGGCCATGCTCAGGCCCCACATTTTCCAGGCGATCACATCGCATTGCGGGATGGTGATCGGCGCGCCCGATAGCAGAGCGGCCATAGAATCGATGCTGATATCATCACCGCCGCCGGTGCAGGTTTCGGGGCCCGGCCACCATTTCAGTTCGACCCCGGCGTGAAACAGGGCCAGAGCCGCGCCGGTGGCGAAGATGGCAAACAACACAAAGGCAAACACCCGCGGCGGCCCTTTGGCGCCGGTAAACAGCGCCCAGACGCTGGCGATCAGTGAGACCACCACCGCGATCCAATAGATGTCACGCTGCTTAAGACACAGATGGCACGGATCAAGTCCGCCGAATTTCTGAAAGGCATGGGCCGTCATCAGCAGGGCCAGCGAGGCAATCAGGGCCGTAATCGTCCACCAGCGTCCGAACAGAAGGGCTGCCCTCATGCTGGCTTTCTGGCTGGCTTTTTGAGGGTCGGTATAGAGGGTTGAAGCGTTCATCAGGTATCCGCACGCAGTCTTAGAGCGTTTTCCCCTCAAATGTGATCATCTGAGGGATTAGAAAGAGCGACTAAATAAAAACTTAGAGCTAATTTGATCGAAATTCGCTCTAAGTCCGCCGCGCCTTATGGCGGCGACTATAATGCAATAGATTTAAGGCTTTGTCGCACCGTTTTTAGTTAATGTCCGGATTGCTTGGGGAAAGCCGGAGGTTACGGCTGAGCCCATTTGGGTGAGGCGCGGATAATGGAGTGGGAAGGGGAGTTGCCTCAAACTCTGATAGCGACCAAGCGGGAGCGCAGGCTACGTGCCGCCAAGGCGCTTTGCGCCTGAACGGCAACAAAAAAACCATTTCTGCCTTCGCAGAAATGGTGCAGGGAGTCGGCGTGAAATCAAACCTCAGCACCCGACCGGGTGCCGGCGAGCGCTCAAAGCCTCCGCGGAGCGGTGAGCAAACCGCGCGCCAATCTTGGCGCGCTGCGAACATAAGCGTGAGCGAAAAGATGGTGCCCCCGGTCGGACTCGAACCGACACACCTCTCGGTACCGGATTTTGAATCCGGCGCGTCTACCAATTCCACCACAGGGGCCCGTGTGCACGGAGATATAGTGCGGTAAGGACGGCGGTGATAAAGGCTTTTTTAGCCCCACGCAAGCCTAAATCCGTTGCCATTCACAGCCTTAAGCCAGAGCTCTAAATCAGAGCCTACGCGAGTCCGGGTCGGCGGCGCTTCTTGGGTGGGGGCGGTGTCGGATCCGGCTCAGGTGCGGCCCGTCGGGCCGCTTCGGCGGCGGGCGGCGGGGCTACGGCATAGGTGGGGGCGGGGTGATGCCCCCCTGAATGCGAACCTGAATGCGGCCCGTCACCTTCCGGCGAGTTCTTGAACGGATTGCGGCGACGTCGCGGGCGCGCTGAACCATCAAGCGACACACCGAACAAGTCGATTTCCGGTTTCAGGTCTTCGGAATAGAGCAGTTCTTCTTGCGCTTCGGTGATCATCTTGATCACGCCCGGCTTGTTGCGCCAGAAGCCTTCTAACTGATCAACCGACACACGGATCGCGGCCCAATGTTCGGTGTAATGCAGATGTCCGCTCTCTTTGCCGGTATAGACCTGCGCGGGAGAGACAATGCCTACCGGCGGTGTGCCGGGCGTTGTACCGCCGAAATTGAGATTGACCGGAACCAGGATCGTTCCGGCTTCGCCATCCTTGCCTTTTTTGACTTCGGTTTTACCTTCGACGGCCTTTTTGATGGGCTCAATTTGCTTTTTGAGTTCCCCGCAAACACTAAGGGTTTTACCAAGGCGTTCATCAATGACTGACAGCAGATACTTGGCCGCGTCATAGGTTTCACCGGACGTCGAGACCACGACCTTATCTATGGCGCGTTTGATAGCTTCGTAGATATTGTTGGCCGACCTCAGACGCTGATGGCGCAAGGCTTTACGGGTATCTGATTTGCCTTTGGCGTAGGCCGCCCACAACAGAAACGCCAAAATAAGCGCAATGACGATGGCAAGGAACAGCAGGCTGAGATCATAGGATACGGTCTCATACGCGAAGTCGTTAGGATCTTCCGCCGGAGTAAATGAGTCGTACCTCATAGCCATGTTCAGAACTTTCCCCCGCCTGCGTCGCCATAACCGTTAACACAGCGATAAGGTTAACACAAACGCTCACGCTCTGACGAGTCCTAGCTGCCTGAATGGCGAAAGTTATGGCGCCAAATCACTTGGACTTGTCGTTTTGCACCGCCATTGCGGCGTCTTCGACACGGCGCAGGAGATCCTTCAACACTGAAACTTCTTCCGGGCTCAGGTTGGACAGGACGACCTTTTCAAACTCAACCGCCGAAGGGGCGACATCGGCAAACAGCCGCTCGCCCTCAGAGCTCAGGATCAGATGGTGTGAACGTCCGTCATATTCATGGGGCGCGCGGGTGATCAGGCGGCGTTTAGCCAGAGCCTGTGCGGCGCGGGAGATCGTGACCTTATCCATGCCGGTGCGCTTGACCAGCGCCTGTTGGGTTGAAGGGCCGTCTTCGTTCAGTACCCAGATCAGCCGCCATTCCGGAATTTTCAGCCCGTGGATGCTGTCGTAGGCGGTTGAAATAAGCGTGCTGACGGCGTTCGACGCTACCGATAAGCGGTAGGGCAGGTAATCATCAAGCGCAAGCTTACTCACCGACATATCAAACAACCTCCTGAAGGGTATGGAAAATCGTGCGCAGATACATATCTGCACATTATGGTTTTATAATTGTCATCTTTATGCCTTGCCGCAACCCTTAACACAAATGAGTTTTAGTTAATTCGCCAGAGAACTCCGCTAAACAGAGAACTCCGCTAAACCGCCACAGTCTGAAATAAACTTCGCCCATAGCGACAAAGCCGTTTGCTTGGGGATGGCAACATGCCATAGGAACCTGTCCTTTATTTCAAGCCAAAGATTTTAACGTGCTGCGCCCCATTTATAACTGGATGATCAACCTGGCGGGCAGCCGCCATGCCGAAAAGGCGCTGGCCGTTGTGTCGTTTGCGGAAAGCTCATTCTTTCCCATTCCGCCCGATGTCATGCTGGCGCCGATGGCGCTGGCGCGGCCGGACAAGGCCTATCGCTATGCGATTGTCTGCACCATTGCCTCGGTTCTGGGGGCGTTACTGGGCTATGCCATCGGTTATTACCTTGAGCCGGTCGGTATCTGGCTGCTGAAACTGTTTGGTTACAGCGATGACCTGTCGAAATTCCATGATTTCATGGCGCAGTGGGGCCCGTGGGTTATCATCGCCAAGGGGCTGACCCCCATTCCGTTCAAGCTGGTGACCATTGCGGCGGGGCTTGGGCACATGAATCTGGGCATCTTTATCGCCAGTTGCATTATCACCCGTACGCCGCGGTTTTTGCTGGTGGCGTATCTGCTGAAAAAGTTCGGCCCGGAAATCACCCATCACATCGAAAAGCGCATCTATACGGTGTCGGCCATCGCGCTGGCGGTGCTGGTTCTGCTGATTGTCGCCATCAAGATGATCCCGCACTAGGTTGTGGTGACAAATTAACTTTCAGGATGTTTCTCCTCCCCACTCGTGGGGAGGTGCCGAGTTTACGAGGCGGAGGGGTATTTCTTACGGTCAGATATACCCCTCCGTCAGGCCTCCGGCCTGACACCTCCCCATGAAATGGAGAGGAGAAAAGGCAATAAGTTTTGAAATCTTAAATTGTCACTACGCACTAGATTGGGCCATCCGCAGCCGTCTGCGCGCCCTGAATATCGCCCAGCAACTGCGTAAAGCGGTCTAGGCTTACCGGTTTGGTGACATGGTGATCAAAGCCGGCCTCAAACGCGGATTGGCGGTCGCGTTCCTGGCCCCAGCCGGTCTGGGCGATGATGACAGTGTCCTTAAGCGCTTTGTGCTTACGCAACTCACGGCAGACCTCATAGCCGTTCATGCCGGGCATACCGATATCGAGCAGGATGACATCTGGCGGGGTGGCTTTGGCGGCGGCAATGGCGTCCATGCCGTCATGAACCATGCGCGCCTGATGGCCGATCAGTTCCAGCATCCAGCTTGTCGTCTGGGCCGATTCGCGGTTGTCATCGACGACCAGCACATCGAGCGGCGCACCGGCCTTGGCGGCAGGCTCAACGCCTTCGGGCGCTACGCCTTCCAGATCCGTGACGGGCAGACGAACGGTGAAGGTTGAGCCAAGACCCGCGCCCTCACTGTCGGCTGTGATGGAGCCTGCGTGCATCTGCACCAGCCGGTGCGCCAGCGCAAGGCCGATACCTAACCCGCCCTGCGACAGGTTAAGGTTGCGCTCGACCTGGGTGAACAGCTCAAACACTCTGGGCAGCATATCTTTTTCGATGCCCAGACCGGTATCGGTCACAATAATGCGGGCTTCATGACCGTCACGCGTCAGGGTCAGGCGGATATGGCCGCCGTCAGGGGTATATTTGGCGGCATTGTTCAACAGGTTTGAGACCACCTGCGCCAGCCGCGTCAAATCCCCGTTTACGGGTATAGGCTCGTCCGGCAGATCCAGCGTAAAGCTGTGGCCGCCGGCATCGATCGCGGGACGGCTGGTTTCCAGCGCGGCATTAATCACGTCTTGCAGGGCAATCCGTTCACGGCGCAGATCAATCTTGCCCTGACTGACCCTTGAGACATCCAGAAGGTCATCGATCAGGCGCACCAGATGGGTCATCTGGCGGTCCATCATATCGCGCACTTCATCGGCAATCTTAGGGTTGGGCGACATTTTGAGGATATGCAGGCCGTTGCGGATAGGCGCCAGCGGGTTTCTCAGTTCGTGAGCGAGGGTGGCCAGAAACTCATCCTTGCGCCGGTCGGCGTCCTTAAGGGCTTCGGCGTATTTGCGGCTCTCATTGAGCAGGCGGACGTTTTCCTCAAAGGCCGATTGAAGGGCGTCGCGCTGGGCGGCGATGTGCTGTTTCTGGCGGTAAAGCTCAAAAAATACCTCGACCTTGGACTTGAGGATATCCGGCTCCAGAGGTTTTTGCAGGAAATCGACGGCGCCGGCCTCATAGCCACGGAACCGGCGGCTGTGGTCGGTCGTGCCCGCGGTCAGGAAAATGATCGGCACGCGCTTGGTGCGCTCAGACCCGCGCATCATTTCCGCCAGTTCAAACCCGTCCATCTCCGGCATCTGCACATCCAGCAGGGCGAGGGCGACCTCCTGCTTAAGCAGAATTTCCAATGCTTCGGGCCCGGAGCGCGCTTTCAGCAGCACCAGCCCTTCACGCCGCAACAGGGCTTCGAGAGAGAGCAGGTTCTCAGGAAGGTCATCCACCAGCAGAATATGAACAGGGTTTTTCAGTCTATCGGGCATTTTACCATTCGGTCATTAGGTCATAATTCTCCTCCCCATTTTATGGGGAGGTGTCGAGTTTACGAGACGGAGGGGTATCTTTACGAGCGGTATCCCCCTGCGTCTGTTCGCTGTGCTCACAGCCACCTCCCCACGCTAGCGTAGGGAGGAGATTTTTAAGCGGCCTTTTTCAATTCTAATAGAATGTCGTCTAAATCTAAAATCAATGCGGAGGGGCAGGCTTCGATCGCCGCTTCGGGCATGGCGCGGGCAAAGGCGGACTGGGGTGTCTGGATAAATCCGGCGCCTCCCGCGGCCATGACCGCTTTCAGGCCCGCCGCACCGTCATTATTGGCGCCGGTCAGGATGACGCCTATCAGGCCGTCACCATAGGCATCTGCCGCTGTTTCAAACAGAACGTCAATGGACGGGCGTGAAAACAGCACGGGTTCTTCGGAAGATAGCGACAATTCATAATTGCCTTCGACCAGCAGGTGATAGTCCGGCGGGGCAAAATAGACGCAAGCTCCCTCAATCGGCGTTTTATCTTCGGCCTCGATCACCCTGATTTGCGATTTTTCCTCAAACAAAGGCGCGATCAGGCTCTGGCGATGGGGCGGGACGTGAATAACGACCATGATCGGCAGCGGATAATCGGCGGGGAGGTGGGGCAATATGGCCGACAAAGCTTTTAAGCCTCCGGCCGAGGTGCCGATCACGACCGCCTGATAGGGTTTACGCGCCGGGGCGGGCATCAGTGTGCCCCCCGCTTCTGGTACAGGCGTTCATCGCGGGAGAAGTCGCTGAAATCATCGGCATGGGGGGAAAAGCGCAGGGTTTCTTTCGAGCCGAGCCCCAGAAACCCGCCGCGTGTGAGAGAATCGCGAAACAGCCCAATCGCCCGCCCTTGCAGGTCTTTGTTGAAATAGATCAGCACATTACGGCACGACACCATCTGGGTTTCGGCAAACACCGCATCCGTGACCAGCGAGTGGTCGGAAAACACCGTGCGTTTTCGCAAACTCTTGTCAAACGTCGCCGCCCCGTAACCTGCGGAATAATAGTCTGACAGGGACGATTTGCCGCCCGACAAGCGGTGGTTTTCGGTAAACAGCCGCATCCGCTCCAGATCATAGACACCCGCTTCGGCCTTACGCAGGGCCTCAGGGTTGATATCGGTTGCATAGAACATGGTGCGCTCTTCAAGGCCCTCTTCGCGGAACAGGATGGCAAACGAATAAAGCTCCTCACCGGTTGAGCAGCCTGCGATCCACACCTTGATCGACGGATAGGTCTTAAGATGCGGCACGACCTTTTCGCGGATGGCCCTGAAATAGGCCGGGTCGCGGAACAATTCGGACACCTGCACCGTCAGATAGGTCAGCAATTCGTCCATCATGCCGGGTTCATTCAGCACCTTGTCCTGAAGCTGGGAGAACGAGCGGCAGTCAAACCGCTCGCGGGCCTGATTCAGCCGGCGCTTGACCGATGCCATCGCATAGCCCCTGAAATCATAGTGATATTTCAGGTAGATCGCCTCCAGCAGCAGGCGTAACTCTATGTCTTCGGTGCGGGCGATGGGGTTAGGCATGGCTTATCCTATCTGGGCATCCACACCCGTACCAGCGACACCAGCTTTTCGACATCCAGCGGTTTGGCCATATAGTCGTTGGCACCGGCGCTGATGCAGCGTTCCTGATCATCCTTCATAGCCTTGGCGGTCAGCATGATCACCGGCAGTCTGGCCCAGTCCGGATTTTTTCGGATTTCACGCGTGGCGGTCAGGCCGTCCATTTCCGGCATCATGACATCCATCAGCACCAGATCGACGGAGGTTTTGGCCGACGCTTGAGACGTGTTCAGCGACTCCAGCGCCTCACGGCCATTGCGGGCAATCTGGACGATGGCCCCCAGCGGTTCAAAGATGTTGGTGACAGCATAGACATTGCGCACGTCATCTTCGACCACCAGAATCCGGCGCCCTTCCAGCATGGCGTCGCGGTTCTTGGCCTTTTTGATCATCTTTTGCTGTTCGGGCGACAGCTCGGAGACAACCTTATGCAGGAACAGGGTGACCTCATCCAAAAGCCGTTCCGGTGACTTGGCGCCCTTGATGATGATCGATTTGGAATAGCGGCGTAAGCGCTGCTCATCCTCGGAATTGAGGTCGCGCCCGGTATAGACAATCACCGGCGGGAAGGAATAGGCGTCTTCCTGACTTAGGGTCTCAAGCAGCGAATAGCCGGACTGATCGGGCAGGGACAGATCCAGTACCATGCAGTCAAAGGTCTCTTCTTTCAGTTTTTCAAGGCACTCGGCAGCGGTTCCGACCGCTACGGTTTCCACGTCCTTGGTTTGGAGCAGGCGGGCCACGCTGTCGCGTTGGACGTCGTCGTCCTCCACGATCAAAATCCGGCGCACGCCGGCGGTCAGGCGGCTCTCCAGCGCCTTGAACGCCTCAACCAGTTCGTCGCGCTTGACGGGTTTCAGCATATAGCCGATCGCCCCCAGGGACAGGGCCGCATGGGTGTAGTCGTCAGCGGAGACCACGTGAACCGGAATATGGCGGGTACGCGGATCACGCTTTAAGCGGTCAAGCACTGACAGGCCCGAATGATCGGGCAGGCCGACATCCAGCACCACGGCCTGCGGCAGGTACTGACGGGCGACACTCAGAGCGTCTTCGGCAGAGTGGGCCACCAGACAGGCAAAACCCAGTTCGTGGGCCAGATCAAACAGGATGCGCGCAAAGGCCTCATCGTCCTCAACGATCATAATGGTCCGGCTGTTGGCGGTGAGTTTGTCGCGGTCGTCCTGAGCCGATGAGGTGGTCTCAAAGGTTTCAGGCAGCGGGGCCTTGCGGGCCTTGACGCTCGCTTTCGGGGCGGGGTGCGGTGCCAGGGCCGTCATGCTGGCGGGGACAGTTGCGACGGGCAAGGGTACATCGCGGGCCTCAACCTCGGCCGGATCATAGGTCTGCGGAATGGTGATAGTGAAGGTCGAGCCCTGACCATAGGTGCTTTGCAGGGTGATCGCGCCGCCCAGCAGACGGGCCAGTTCGCGCGAAATCGACAGCCCCAAACCGGTGCCACCATATTTGCGGCTAATGGTGCCGTCGGCTTGCCGGAAAGCGTCGAACACCGTCTTTTGGTGGTCTTCGGAAATGCCAATGCCGGTATCGGTGACGCTGAAGGCAATCTTGCCGTCAGCCGCCGGTTTCACCGTCAGGCGGACCTCTCCGCGTTCGGTAAACTTAAAGGCATTGGACAAAAGGTTTTTCAGCACCTGCTCCAGCCGCAGGCGGTCGGTTTCAACCATATCCGGCACGCCCGGTTCGATTTTTGTGATAAACCTAAGGCCCTTATCGCCGGCCACCGGATCAAAGGTGCGGGTCATGTCGGTGACCAGACGCTGCACTGATACGGTCTCGGCGCGAATTTCCATCTGTCCGGCCTCGATCTTGGACAGGTCGAGAATATCGTTGATCAGCAGCAGCAGGTCATTGCCCGACGACTGAATGGTGCGGGCAAATTTGACCTGTTCGTCGCTCAGATTACCATTCGGATTGTCACCCAGCAGCTTGGCCAGTATCAGCGACGAATTGAGCGGGGTGCGCAGCTCGTGCGACATATTGGCCAGAAAATCTGACTTATAGCGGCTGGCCTGTTCCAGTTCTTGTGCCTTGAGGGTGATCTCGGATTGCGAACGCGACAGGTCGTCGCGCTGGGCTTCCAAAAGCCGGGTTTGCTCGGACAACTGCACATTGGTCTGTTCCATTTCAGCCTGCTGCTGTTCAAGGCGCAGGTGCGATTCCTTAAGCGCGCGGCTTTGTTCCTCAAGCTCTTCGTTATTGACGCGCAGTTCTTCGGACTGGGTCTGTAACTCTTCGGACTGGCGCTGGGTTTCTTCGAGCAGGTTTTGCAGGGAGGCGCGGTAATTGGCAGACTTAACCGCAACGGATATAGATTCCGCCGCCCGCTCCAGCAGGGGCGCAATCAGGTGCGACATCGGGTTTATAAAGCCCAGTTCGATTACGCCATCGATCTGATCATCGGACTTAGACGCCGCCAGCGCCAGATGGCGCGGTCGCCATTGCCCCAGGGCGGTGCCGACGGTCAGGGCATCAGTATCCGGCGTGTTTTCAACCGTGATGATCCCGCCCTTAAGGGCCGCCTGACCCAGAAGGCCGTCACCGGGACTGAAGGTGGCGGGCAGGTCATTCTGCGGCGGCACGCCAAAGGTGGCCACCTGTTTGAAAATGCCGCCGTCCTTGGCGTAAAAGGCTGCGGCATGGGCGCCGGTGAACTCGCACAGGAAGGTCAGCAGGTTATTACCCAACTGGTCAAGGCGCTGTTCGCCCAGCATGGCCTGACTTAAGCCGACCTGACCGGCTTGCAACCATTCCTGACGCCGGCGCTCACTGGTTGAGCGGCGCACGATCACCGCGATGATAAAGGTCAGGATGACACCCAAAATAGCCGCCACCGCTACGCTGAGTATGGTGGCCTGATAGGCGCGCTCCATCTCGGCCAGACGCTGCGTCCGCCGCTGGCGCTCAGCGACCTGCATGTCATTGACCTGCGCCCGGATCGCGTCCATGTAATTTTTGCCCAGATGGCTGATGACCTCGTTCTGGGCTTCGATAAAGCCCTCCTTGCGCCGGATATCCAGCGTGCGGCTAAGTTCCGCGGACTTAGCGGCCACCAGCCCCCTGAGGACGGCAATCCTTTGTTTCTGGTTGGGGGTATCATTCATCAGGCGGTCAAGCTTGGTCAGTTCGGCCTCGGCGCTGTTCACGCCATTGGAATAGGGCACCAGATAGGCGCTGTCGCCGGTAATGATAAAGCCGCGCTGGCCGGTTTCGGCATCCTTCATCGACGACAGAACCTCACTCAGCCCCAGCAGGACATCGTGGGTTTGGGTGACCTGAAGGCTGTCGCGGTTAAGGGTTCTGATATTGCTGTAGGATACAAAACCGGAGCCGACGAAAAACAGGCCGACAAAGATAAGGCTCAGTAAAACCCAAAGATCAGCGCGCGCCGACCGGTCGACAAATGAAAATATATCGGCGCGTTTCATAACGAAGCGGCGTCCCCCAAGATGTAAGAATTTTACAAGTGGCGCTTAAGCCGCAGAACTGAGGCTCTGGGCTATGTCATCCAGTAGCGCCTGTAATTTTTCAATATTGGCCGGTTTGACAATGTGGTGGTGAAAACCGGCGTCTTCGGCCATCTGACGGTGCTCCGGTTCTGAACGCCCGGTTTGGGCAATGAAAATGGTCTGCGACAGGGCCGGGTCGGCGCGCATCTGACGGCACAGATCATAACCGCTCATGCCGGGCAGGCCGATATCCATGATGATGACATGCGGCTTATAATCAGCGGCCGTGGCAATGGCAGAGCCTGCATCATGGCTGAAGCGGTAGTCGTGCCCGAACATCTCCACGATCCAGCCGGTGGTCTGGGCGAGGGCTTCATTGTCCTCAACGATCAGAATATTCATAGTCCTCAGTCCCCACGCTCAGGCGCTTGAAAGCGCTTATGACGCAAGCGCGCCTGTTTGATTTGCAGTCAAGGAAGCTAGAGCATTTCAAAACTGGTGGCAATATTATAAAGGCGGAATTATGACTAAAAATGATTGATTTATCATTTGTTTATAATTTTTTGGCGCATTTTTTCGGGTTAATGATGTTTGATCGCGGGTATTTTATTTGTAAAAGTTTATTGTTAACTATATTAATCTGAATATTTTTCAAATTTGTAATTATTTATTTTGTAGTTGTTTCATATTTTGAATAGTTAATACGATTTATACGTATTTTTATATTGCCATTTAAATAATTGCCTGTGAGACGCACGGGCGGGCTATGATAGCTCAGGGCCGTGACAGATTCGGCCGGATCAGGTGTAATTATGGCCAGTCGGTTCAGCGTTCATCAGCTTTTGGTCGATACCGCCACCCAACTTGTGCCCAAGGTGTTCGGGGCGATCATTTTCGTGGCCGGTGTGGCCCTGCTGCTGCTGGTGCTGACGCCGATTGATCCTGATACTTTGCCGGTGGTGCAGCGCCTGTTGCCGCTGCAACTGGTCGAAGTGTCCCACATGGCGGGCACGGCGATTGCGGTGCTGTTGATACTTGTGGCGCGGGGGTTGTGGGAGCGGGTCGATACGGCCTGGTATATGGCGATTGCACTGCTGCTGCTGGGGGCGGTGGTGTCTCTGACGCGTGAGCTGGCGGTGGTGCCGGCGGTGGTGCTGGCGGTGTGCGCCGCCCTGCTGGTGCCGTGCAAGCAGGCCTTTCGACGCAAGTCCCAGTTGCTGACGCTTAAGCTGCGGCCCCTGTGGATGGGGGCGATTGCCGTGACCCTGCTGGTGATCGGGCTGGGCGGTTTTTATGCCTATGAGCAGGTGCCCTATGCCCACAAACTGTGGGGGCAGTTTGAGTATGAGGCCTCGGCCTCGCGCTTCCTGCGGGCTCTGGTCATCATGGCGGTGACGGTGGGTGTGTTTGCGCTCTACCGCCTGTTCGGCGTGGCGCGCACCGCCCCGCCCATGCCGGATGAGGACGACCTCAGCGACCTGCATGAGGTGGTGACGGAATCGGTCAATCCGCAGGCGTGGCTGGCCCTTTTGCGCGATAAGCACATCCTGTGGAGCGATGACCGAACGGCCTTTGTCATGTACGGCATCAGCGGCAAGCAGTGGGTTGTCATGGGAGAACCCGTCGGAGATGAAGCCCACCGCACCCAACTGTGCTGGCAGCTTAAGGACATGGCGTCTCTGGCGCGCGCCAGACTGTCCTTTTACCAGATAACGCCCGCCATGCTGCCGCTGATCATCGATCTGGGGCTTACCCCCTACAAGATCGGGGAGGAGGCGCTGGTTGATGTTCAGGCCTTTTCGACCGCGGGCAAGAAGGGTATGAACCTGCGTCAGACCCTGAAGAAATATGACGCCACGGCGACGTTTGAGATCATTGAGCCGGAACAGCTTGAGCCTGAACTGCCGCGCCTGCGCGAAGTCTCCGATACCTGGCTGAAATCCAAGGGGGCGAAAGAAAAGAAATATTCGCTCGGCTTTTTCGATGAGGCCTATATCCGCCTGATGCCGGTGGCGGTGGTGCGCATGGACGGTAAGATCATGGCCTTTGCTAATCTGTGGCCGACCGGCGACCGCAGTGTGCTTAGTCTCGATCTGATGCGCTATGATCCGGAAAGTCCGCATGGCATTATGGAATATCTGTTCCTGCAACTGATCTTTTACAGCCGTGACGCGGGGTATCGCTATTTCAGCATGGGGCTGGCGCCGCTGGCCGGGCTTCAGGCCTCGCCGCTCAGTCCGGTCTGGTCCAAGCTGGGCTCGCTGATCTATACGTTCGGCGGCGAAATCTATAATTTCGAGGGGCTTCGGGCCTATAAGGAAAAATTCCGGCCGCAGTGGCAACCGCGTTACTTTGCCATAGCGGGACGAGAGACGGCTCTGGTGCCCGCTCTGATCGCCCTGGCGGCCTTAGGCATTAAGTCCGACAAACCGCATCTGGTGAAGGGTTTGGTTAAGAGAATGTAAATTTTGTGTGCAAAAGCCCGCCTCATCCCTATGTTTGGTGTGTCGGGTGCATTGACCAAGGCTATCATACCGCGACATTAGGGGGATATATTCATTCTTCCTTCTCCGCCCCATTTTATGGGGAGGTGCCGAGTTTACGAGGCGGAGGGGTATCTTTCGTATAAAATACCCCTCCGTCTGGTCGCTATGCTCACAGCCACCTCCCCATCTTAGCCAGGATGGCTCGATAGGGAGGAGAAAATTATCAGGAGTAAGACGTTTGGCGTTCAATAAACAGGCACAGGGTCCGGCGCGTATTCTGGTGTTCGGCAATGAAAAAGGCGGGGCGGGCAAATCAACCGTCGCCATGCACATCGCCGTGGCCCTGCTGCATCAGGGTAAGTCGGTGGCCTTTATCGACCTTGATCTGCGCCAACGCTCACTTGCGCGCTTTTTCTCAAACCGTAAGGCGTGGGCGGCTGCCAATGGCAAGGACCTGCCGCAGGCCTTTGAGCCGTTCCTGCATGATAATCCCGCCAAGCTGGTCGATGCGCCGCAGGATGAAGCCGTGGCCGCCTTTGACCGCGCCCTGGGTGAGGCGCTTGAAACCTGTGACATGGTGGTGATCGACACACCGGGCGGGGATTCGGCCATGTCGCGCCGCGCCCATATGTGCGCCGACCTGATCCTGACACCGATGAACGACAGCTTTATCGATTTTGACCTTTTGGGGCAGGTCGATCCGGTCACCCTCGACCTCAAGCGGCCCTCGATCTATTCCGAAACCGTTTGGAATGCCCGTAAGCACCGCGCCGTCGAAAACGGTCAGAGCATTGACTGGGTGGTCTTGCGTAACCGTCTGGCTACGACCGAAGCGCGTAACCGTAAGCGCGTCGATGAACGGGTGGCGGCCCTGTCCAAGCGAGTGGGTTTCAGGGTATCGGCGGGCCTGCGCGACCGGGTGATTTATCGTGAGTTATTCCCGTTTGGCCTGACGGTCGCCGACTTAAGCAGTGATGTCCGGCCGGTCGCGGTGTCTCTGGCCCATGTGGCGGCACGTCAGGAATTGCGCAGCGTGATGATTGAGCTTAATCTCGAACAGGGTGCCCAGATTGCGGGCGCTGTCGATGAGGATGAGCGCGAACGCGCTCAGGCGTAAGGCTTAAAGGTTGATGATCTATATTCTGGGTGCGCTGCTGGGCGGGTTTGCCCTTCTGGTCTGGCTGGGCCGCAAGGCCAAGGCCGGAACGCTCAAGCCCGGCCCGTGGATTCGTCAGGGCGGCACCATCAATGCCATACTGGCGCTGATGACCTTGATTTCAGGAGGTATGAGCGTGTTTCGAGGACAGTGGATCATCGGTGGCGCGCTTATTCTGCTGGCGCTGGCGTTTTTAAGCGGGACGCGCTTTCGCTACGAAGGCGACAAAAGCCCGCAACCGGCCCGCACTGACATGACGCGGGCGGGGGCCTTCAAGGTTTTGGGCCTGACCGAAGGGGCCGACCGCAAAGCCATACTGAGCGCCTATCGCCGGCTGATGAAGGATGCCCACCCCGACCTGGGCGGCACCAAGGAAAAGGCTGCGGCGCTCAACGCCGCGCGCGATATTCTGCTGAAATCTTAACCTGTGGTGTGGGGGCGGGTTCTCCTGTTGTGGCTGGTATTGGCGGTGCCGGTAAAGGCGGCGGCGATCGAAGACCTGACCCGGCCGTGGCCGGGTGCGGTCGTGCCTTACAAGCTTGATCCGGTCATCTTAAAACGCGCCGGCGCCAAGGGGACTGATTGCCGGAACTGGCGCGACTGGAGTGCGGCGACGCAAGGGCATAAGGTCTGCCGCGCCATGTCGGAATGGCAAGCCGAGACCGGCGTGCGCTTTGTGCCGTACACTAAGGGCGCAAAGTGGCTGGATATCCGCACGTCCGATAACCGCACCAATGCGACTTTGGGTTACAGCGTCGTCAACTGGGTCAATGTGGAACCGCGCGCAAGCTACGGCGCGGTGCTGCATGAATTTGGCCATGTGCTGGGCCTTACCCATGAGCATATGCGCCCCGACCGCGACGACTATATCGTGCTGGCGCCATTCATTGGTGATAGCCTTAAGGGCTGCAATCCGGTGGAGGCCATGTGCCGGGACATATTGCTGAATTTCCCGCGTCATGGCCGCCTTCAGATGAAAACCGACTATGATCCGTGCTCCCTGATGCACTATCTCAGCCATCAGGGGCCGCGCTATCCGGATGATCCGCGCTGGCGGCAGGCCTTTACTCTGACGCGGGCAGGGGCGGCGCGTATGGATGTCTGTTCCGGGCAGTTTCAAGCCCGTGAGGCCCGCTGCCGCAAGGTCGGCCAAAAATGCGCGATCACTGAGGATGATGCGGCCCTTGTGCGCCGGTTTCATGGCGGGTAAACGCATCCCGAAAAGTGTGCAGCGGTTTTCGGATCCAGATGCGCGTCAAACGAGGATATCAGGGCGGAGCCGAATAGGTGCCGGAGTTGGGGCCGGAGCGGTTTTGGGGGCGGGCGGTTTTTTCGGCCAGTTTTTCAGCTAAGCTGCGCGGGGCACGTCCCAAGGCCCACTGGATGCCGTTGGGCCAGCAGCCGGGGCAGTGGTCATCCATGCCGCTGTTGGCATTGATCTGCGGGTCGTGGAAGTGATGCAGGCCATAGTTGGGATCGGTCTCATCATAGGGCGTGCCGTCGGGCCAGACGCCGTGCGCCTCGGCCTGTGCCTTATGGATGCGGTCAAGGCGCGTGCCGATGATCTCGGCCATTTCGAGAAAGGCCTGCGCTTCGTGGTCGATGCGCTCAGCTTCGCTCAAACCCTCCAGATCGTCGTCATCGGTGTCGTCGCGTGAAGCGCGGCGCGAGGGGCCAGATGCGGTAGTCGTGCGCGGGGTGGGGGGCAGCTTTTCCGCTGGTTCGCCGTAAAGCTGCACCAGCATGGCGTCGCAGGCCTTGACGGCCTTATGGGCGCGCTCCGCCTCAAGGAAGCTGTCGGGCATGGGGATCATCTCGACCGCCTCCAGCAGCCGGTCAGCATAGGCGCGCAACCGCGCACGTCGCGTTTTCAGCGCGTCGGCGTCAGTGATGTCCGGGGCGGAGTCCATCCGGTGATGATGGGGGATAGCGGGGGTAGGGGGGATAAATATGCAATAGGTTAAGAGTATTTCTTGAATTGTTGAATGTTTATACCTACTTTATACAAGTCCGATTTGTATCTCACGTCGTGGCTACCGTCGCCTCTTGGAAGTGGCATCCGATCCTCGCGCCAGCGTGGAAGCCGGGTGCGCGGAGATGGTTCCAGATGCTGTATCGCGAGAAGCATGCAGTTCTGAAACGTTATCGAAGGAGGAATGTTTCATGCTTGATAAGCTTGATCAGGATCAGGCCATGAGCTTAAATGACGGAGACCAGGCGGGCGGGGAGCCTTTTCGGGTAGATATTTCCATTCGTTCCCGTTTTGTTCTTGGTGGGGGCGGCAAGCTTAGTGTTGCTATTGCGAGTAGAGTTTCATATTCTTTTATTTTCGCGGTAGTACTTCTGGGGGCGAACTTTTGGGGGCCAAATGCCGACTCAAACCGTCGCCTCTTGGAAGTGGCATCCGATCCTCGCGCCAGCGTGGAAGCCGGGTGCGCGGAGATGGTTCCAGATGCTGTATCGCGAGAAGCATGCAGTTCTGAAACGTTAGCGCTACGGAACTCCCCTCAAGGGCCGCACCTGAACTTGAGGGGGGAGAGCGCAAAAAGTGTCTGAATATTTTAGCAAAAAATTAATCAAGGAAGTTTGGAATCATAGCAAAGATGCTAAGCGTTCGACTGCAGGGGCGCCTGGTGTTGACGGTATCTCGGCCTTAGATTTTAAAAGAAACTTGGACGAAAATATTGATCTGATTTATCAGGAGATCAAAACAAAAACTTTTCGATTTAATCAACTGAGGTTGGTTAAGCTGCCGAAGGGTGATGACGCTTTTCGTATCATTGCAATTCCTACTGTTCGCGACAGATTAGTGCAAAGAGTCGTACTGCATTATTTTTCGAAAAGACCAAAACTAAGTCCTGCTACAGAAATCAGTTACGGAAGCATCAGTGGCAGAGGTGTAAATAATGCCCTTAAAGCAGCCGTTAAATTCAGAGATGAAGCCCCCATTGCACTGCAAACTGATATTACAAAATTTTTCGATACTATTGATCGTTCAAAACTAAAAAAATCTATCCCTACGACCATATGTAAGTCAGTACGAGAAATCATTTTAAAGGCAATTGATTGCGAAATTAAGACTCGTGATAGTGAGGATTCTAATATTCTCTATAAAAATGAAATTGTAACTGGAAGAGGGCTGCGTCAAGGAATGCCTCTTTCTCCATTGCTATCAAATTTCTTTCTCAAAAAATTTGATAGCTGGTTGCTAAAAAATGAAACACGCTGTGTTAGATATGTTGACGATATATGTGTGTTTAAGAATACAGAAAAAGAATGTTTGCAGTTATTAGGGGAGATGAAAGAGAAACTTCTCAAATTAAAGCTAAATATACCTGAAATAGAAGCAGCTACAAAAACTAATATACATCATAAAACTGATGTCGTTGAATTGCTTGGGGTGGAAATTAGGTATACACAAAAAGGCTATGGAATATATCCGCAAACTAAAAAATTGCCAAAAATACAACTTGAGTTTGAAAAAATTGGCACTGTGAAATTCTGCGTGGATAACAAATATACAATGCACAGATTGATGCAGAGATTAGATTCAATGGCAGATGGTTATCGCCATTCATTGAGAAACGTAGAAGGTACAAGGGACTATCTTAATACGATTGACTCTTTTAAAGACAAGCAAAAGGCTGCGTTTTTAGTGGAGTTTTTTGGTGAGTTTCTTAACAGCTTGGACGCTTCTGGTCGTGCAATTTTAGGTTTAGATCCATTTAGTTCTACACAGAAGCGTTGACATGAGAATGTGGGGTCGAAACCCCACACCCCATTTGTTTAAACGCTACCCTATCCACCCACTTCAAGTTACGGGTGCAGGGTCTAAGACCCTGCTGCCGGGATATAGACTTCCGAACCCAGCGCTTTGAATTTTTCCGACATTTCCGACATGCCCGAAGAGGCGGCCTCAAGATCGGCTTTTTCGTTGTCGGTAAGGCCCGCGGCATAGTCGCGCACGTCCTGGGTGATCTTCATCGAACAGAACTTAGGCCCGCACATCGAGCAGAAGTGCGCGGTCTTATGGGCGTCCTTCGGCAGGGTCTCATCGTGGAAGGCCCGCGCCGTGTCGGGATCGAGGCCGAGATTGAACTGATCTTCCCAGCGGAAGTCAAACCGCGCACGGCTCAGCGCATCGTCCCACGCATGGGCGGCGGGGTGACCCTTGGCAAGGTCGGCGGCGTGGGCGGCGATCTTATAGGTAATCACGCCGGTTTTCACGTCATTGCGGTCGGGCAGGCCCAAGTGTTCCTTGGGCGTGACGTAGCATAGCATGGCCGTACCGAACCAGCCGATCATGGCCGCCCCGATGCCCGACGTGATGTGGTCATAACCCGGCGCGATGTCGGTCGTGAGTGGGCCCAAGGTATAGAACGGCGCTTCGCCGCAGGTGGCCAGTTGCTTATCCATATTGGCCTTAATCTTGTGCATCGGCACGTGGCCGGGGCCTTCGATCATGACCTGACAGCCCTTGGCCCACGCGACCTTGGTGAGTTCGCCAAGGGTTTCCAGTTCGGCAAACTGGGCGCGGTCATTGGCATCGGCAATCGAGCCCGGACGCAGGCCGTCACCGAGCGAGAAGGTGACATCGTACTCACGCATGATGTCGCATATCTCCTCAAAGTGCGTGTAGAGGAAGTTTTCCTTATGGTGGGCCAGACACCACTTGGCCATGATCGATCCGCCGCGTGAGACGATGCCGGTGACGCGCTTGGCGGTCAGGTGGACGTAAGCAAGGCGCACGCCGGCGTGGATGGTGAAGTAATCAACGCCCTGCTGAGCCTGCTCGATCAGGGTGTCGCGATAGACTTCCCAGGTCAGGTCTTCGGCGACGCCATTCACCTTCTCCAGCGCCTGATAGATCGGCACTGTGCCGATCGGGTTGGGCGAATTGCGCAGGATCCATTCGCGGATATTGTGGATGTTGCGGCCGGTCGACAGGTCCATGACGTTGTCGGCGCCCCAACGGATCGCCCACACCATCTTATCAACCTCTTCTTCCATTGAGGAGGTGACGGCGGAATTGCCGATATTGGCGTTGATTTTCACCAGGAAATTGCGGCCAATGATCATCGGCTCGACTTCGGCGTGGTTGATATTGGCAGGGATAACCGCGCGTCCGCGGGCGACTTCGTCGCGGACAAATTCCGGTGTGATAAAGTCGGGGATTTCCGCCCCGAAATCTTCGCCATCACGGATGACCTCAGCATCGGCCTTGCGGCGGATGTTTTCGCGGATGGCGATATATTCCATCTCAGAGGTGATGATACCGGCGCGAGCGTATTCCAATTGTGTGACCGGACGACCGGCCTTACCGCGCATCACCTTGGGCAGGTTCGGGAACTGCGGCGCCAGAGCGGCCTCAGAGACATTGCCGTTGTCTTCGGGCTTTACGACGCGGCCTTCGATAAATTCGACATCGCCGCGATCAAGGATCAGCTTTTCGCGCACCCGCGGCAGACCCTTATCAATCTGCGGCACAAAGCCGTCTTCGGTATAGGGGCCGGTGGAATCATAGAGGCTGACCGGCGGCTCATTGGCCTCCGGTTGCAGGGCGACTTCGCGGAACGGCACGCGCACGTCGGGGAACAGGGTGCCAGGTTCATAGACCTTTTTCGAGCCCGGAAAGGGCGAGGCTTCGACGCGGATCGGCTTTAAATCTTTGATTGGTTTATTCATGGAAAATCCCTCATAAAAACAAAGGGATCATGAGCGCAGATTGCAGGTGCTTTTCGCCTGTAAAGCCAAAAAGCGTATCCAACTCCCTTCGCCGGCATGACCCGGATCAGGTTCGGCGGTTTTAAAGCACAGCATTGAGTGCTTAGTCTCAGCCCGCATAAGCCTGCGGACACTCCGGTGAACTAACTTGATTCAGGATAAAGGAACGCCGCGCCACTCGCAAGCGGATAAAAAAAGACCCGAAGCGGGGAGCCGCGCCGGGTCGTAAGTTTCACCATAAGGACTTAAGCCTTAATCACCCTCATGGTGTTATCAGCAACGTTCAAAAAGGGGTGCAAAGTGAACGTTCATTCATTTGTACGCAGGCACGCGAATTTTCCGTCGCGGCAAATATAAAAATTTGATGTGGACTGGAAAGAAACTGTACCCCTCCGTCTTTTGGGCAAAGGCCCAAAATCCACCTCCCATGTAATGGAGAGGAGAGATGGGGCGGACTTCCACCTCCCTATCGTGGTAACGATGGGGAGGTGGCGTTGAGCGCAGCGAGATGACGGAGGGGTATTTACCCCCTGTTGTCTTTGATGTTTGCATCAAAGACAACCTCCCCCTCCAAGAGGGGGAGTTCTTAAGGTAAGATCAGAGATTCAACAGAGCGGGATCGCCGCCCTGCGCGGTGATGTTGTTGGACACGGCGCGTTCCGAGGCAAAGCGGATCAGGCTGAACGGGCCGCCCGCCTTGGGGCCGGTGCCGGACAGGCCTTCGCCGCCAAAGGGCTGAACGCCCACGACGGCACCGATGATCGAGCGGTTGATATAGACATTGCCCGCAGGCACGGCCTCAGCAATATCTTCGGCAAAGGCTTCGATCCGCGAGTGGACGCCCAAGGTCAGCCCATAGCCGCGACCGGCCAAAGCGTCGGTCGTCGGCTGATAGTTTTGCGAATCGTAACGCACGACATGCAGGACGGGGCCGAACACTTCGCGCTCCAACTCATCAGCAGAGGACAGCTCCACCAAGGTTGGCGCAAAATAGTCGCCGTTCAATCCAGATGGCGTCGGCGTGCGGTGCAGAACCTGCCCCTTGGCCTCGCATCGGCTCAGGTGGGCTTCTAAGATGTCGCGGGCATCTTTATCGATCACCGGGCCGGTATCATTGACCGGGTTGGACGGATCGCCGATCAGCAGCATGTCCATCGCGCCCTTGAGGCCCTCGATATAGGCATCAGCGACGTCATGGGGCAGGAACAGCAACCGCAGGGCCGAGCAGCGCTGACCCGATGATCCAAACGCCGACAGGATGACATCGTCAATGACCTGTTCCTTCAGCGCTGTGGTATCGACAAACAGGCCATTCAGCCCGCCGGTCTCCGCGATAAACGGCACGATCGGCCCGCGTTTATTGGCCAGAGTTTTGTTGATCATCCATGCGGTTTCGGTCCCGCCCGTGAAGGCTACGCCCGCTATATGTGGAAGCGCTGTTAATTGCGCGCCTACTGTTTCACCTCTGCCGGGCAAAAGCGCCAACAAGGCGGCGTTCAGACCCGCCTTATGGAACAGCTTGACGGCCTCAGCGGCGATCAGCGGCGTCTGCTCGGCCGGTTTGGCCAGCACGGCATTGCCTGCGGCCAAAGCGGCGGCAATCTGACCGGTGAAAATCGCCAGCGGGAAGTTCCACGGGCTGATGCACACAAACACGCCGCGGCCATGCAGTTCGTGGGAATTGCGCTCACCGACCGGGCCGGTCAGCATCTTAGGCTGGCCGAATTGTTCAATGGCAAGCCGCGCATAATAGCGGCAGAAATCAACGGCTTCGCGCACTTCGGCAATGGCGTCGGCCCAGGTTTTCCCGGCTTCGCGCACGATCAGGGCGCACAAACGATTGAGGTCAGCCTCCAGCGCATCGCCCATTTTGTTAAGGACTTCGGCGCGTTTGGCCCCGCCCAGTTTATTCCAGTGCGGTTGGGCTGATTTGGCGAGGTCAAAAGCGTTTGCAATATCGGCCTTGGTGGCCTCATGCACCACGCCGACCTTGATCAGGCGGTTGGCGGGGGCAGTGACGACTTCAAACGCCGCCGAGGTGTTTTCCTCCCCGCCGACCAGCGGGGCCGCCACAAAGCTCGTGCCGTCGACCTTATCGATTGCCATCCCGAAGGTATCGCGCACGGCCTTGATCGACAGATCGGGCCCGAACGAGTTCAGACGATCGCCATAAATCGTGCGCGGCAGATTAAGGCGCGGGTGACGGTCAGGATGGGCCATGACCTCATCGATCGGGTCGTGGATGACCGCTTCGGCGGGAATGTTTTCGTCCATTAGCGCGTTAACGAAGGACGAATTGGCGCCGTTTTCCAGCAGGCGGCGCACCAGATAGGGCAGCAGGTCTTCGTGGCCGCCAACGGGGGCGTAGGCCCGCAATGGAAAGTCGCCAAAGACATCCTGCGCACAATCATAAAGCACCTCACCCATACCATGCAGGCGCTGGGATTCGACGGTAACTTTTGCGTCGCGGGCCATACGGCGCACAGCAGCCAGAGTATGGGCGTTATGGCTGGCGAACTGGGCATAGATATGGGGGGCGGCGTCAATCAGGGCCTTGGCGCAGATAAGGTAAGAAAGGTCGGTGGCGACCTTAGTCGTGTGCACCGGATAGTCTTCGCGGCCCATGACCTGCGCGCGTTTGATTTCCGAATCCCAATAGGCGCCCTTGACCAGCCGCACCATCAGACGGCGGCCGGATTTCTGCGCCAGAGTTTTCAGCGCCGCGATCACTTCGGGGCAGCGCTTCTGATAGGCCTGAACGGCCAGGCCCAGGCCCTGCCAGTCGCCAAGCTCCGGCTCATAGCACAGTTTGTCTAGCAGCTTGAGCGAGATGGCCAGCCGGTCGGTTTCTTCGGCATCGATGGTGAAGTTGATATTGGCCTTGGCGGCCTGAATGGCCAGCGCTTTCAGGCGGGGATAGAGCACCTCAAAAACGTCTGCGACCTTGACCGCCTCATAGCGCGAATAGATGGCCGACAGCTTGACCGAAATGCCGTGATCGGCTTCCGGCCCGCGCGTGCAGACTTTCGACAGGGCGGTGATGGCGTCACTATACGCCTTGGCATAGCGGACAGCGTCGGCTTCGGTGCGCGCCCCTTCGCCCAGCATGTCGAACGAGCAGAGATAGCCGTCTTTTTTGGAGCGTTTCAGGGCGGCTTCAATGGTGCGGCCCAGCACGAACTGCTCGCCCATGATGCGGATGGCGGCGGCGACCGCCTGACGGATGACGGGCTCACCGACGCGGGCCGCAAGGCCGGACACGTAACCCTTGACGTCCTTTTTAGCATTGTCTTCGACATCGATCAGCTTACCCGTCAGCATCAGGCCCCAGGTCGAGGCATTGACGAACAGATTATCGGACTTGCCAAAATGGCTGGCCCAGTCGGCAGAAGATATTTTTTCGGCAATGAGCTGATCGCGGGTGTCTTCATCGGGCGTGCGCAGCAGGGCCTCAGCCAGACACATCAGCGCCAGACCTTCGCGGGTGCCGAGTGAAAACTCTTTCAGGAAGCTTTCGACCACGCCCTGCCGGCGGGCGGCTTTGCGGGTGGCGCGGACAAGGTTTTCGGCTTCGGCGCGGATGACGGCGCGGTCCTGTTGCGACAGAGTATTGGCCACCAGCAACCGCTCACACGCCTTGACGTCGGTCATATATTTGGTGTCGTCGAGAGCGTCCCAATCGACGGTGAAGCTGGTGAAGGTATGGGGGGCAGGGGAAGCCATATGTGCGCTCCGCAAAATAATGTGGTGGCAAAATACATTATGCCATGCCGGAACGTAATGATGTCGGGTTATGATAAAACAGAATGACCTGTTTCCGGTTTGGGTGTCGTTGGAAAAGATACCCCTCCGTCTGCTCGCTATGCTCACAGCCACCTCCCCACTGCGTAGGGAGGAGGTAGGGGGCAAACCCTTCTCCTCCCCATGTCATGGGGGAGGTGGCAGACCAAAGGTCTGACGGAGGGGTATATCTTACGCTTTAAGGATCGATCGCGCGGCCATGACCGACGTAGCAAAGGTCGCCTGCAGCAGATAGCCGCCGGTCGGGGCTTCCCAGTCGAGCATTTCGCCCACGGCATAGGTGCGGGGCAGGGCTTTCAGTTCGTAATCCGGCGTCAGGCTGGTGAAACTGATCCCGCCCGCAGACGATATGGCGCGATCCAAACCTTGCGCGCCGGTCAGGCGCAACGGCACGGCCTTGATATCAGCGGCTTTTGTTTCCTGCACCAGCGCGATGGCGGCGGGGCTGAGGTTCAGCGATTTGCGCAAACGGTTGCTTTGGCTGTCCTTTGGTGAGGCGCGGCCAAGTTTCGAGATCACCTGACCGGCATTGAGATCAGGGCGCAGGTCTATGGTCAGGTCGGCCTGACCGTGGCGGGTGATGGCGTCGCGTAAGGCCGAACTTAAGGCATAGATCGCCCCGCCTTCGACGCCGGTGCGGGTCAGCATCAGCTCGCCCTTGACCTCACGGCCCGCGAAGCTAAGCGCAATGTTTTTCAGTGGTTCTCCGGAAAATTTATCGCGGAAATGGTCGCTCCAGACGGTGGTGAACCCGGCGTTTGAGGGCTGAAACGGGGCGATCTCAACGCCTTTGGCGCGTAAGGTATCGGCCCAGCCGCCATCACCGCCGAGCTTGGGCCAACTGGCCCCGCCTAGCGCCAGAATTGTGTAATCGGGCTGTATGCGTACCGTCTCGCCCTGCTGGTCGAAAACCAGCGTCTCACCATCGAACCCGCGCCAGTCATGACGAGTGTGGAGTATAACCCCTTGCGCCTCAAGCCGCTTCAGCCACGCCCGCAGCAGCGGCGAGGCTTTCATCGCCTTGGGAAACACCCGGCCCGATGAGCCGACAAAGGTTTGCGCGCCCAAACCATCGGCCCAGTCGCGCAAGTCCTTAGGTGTAAAGGCTTCCAGAGCCGGTCGTAATTGCGGGCTGCGCTTGCCATAACGGGCCACAAAGCGCTCAAACGGTTCCGAGTGGGTCAGGTTCAGGCCCCCGCGTCCGGCCATCAGAAACT
Source organism: Asticcacaulis machinosus (assembly GCF_028550435.1). GTDB lineage: Bacteria > Pseudomonadota > Alphaproteobacteria > Caulobacterales > Caulobacteraceae > Asticcacaulis > Asticcacaulis machinosus. Next base: position 205,155 of record NZ_JAQQKV010000004.1, read on the forward strand.
TACGCGCCACCGACGGCATCCGGTCATAGAGGTGGGGGTGGTGGCCTGCCGTGCTTAAAATCTCGGCGGCCATAAGGCCTGCGGGGCCGGCGCCGATAATGGCGACGGTCTTAGTCATGGGCCGCCCCCAGATCGATATCAGCGCGGATCGGGAAATGATCCGACCCTATGGACGGCAGGACTTTATAGTGTGCGGCGGGAATATCGCGGGTCAGGACGTGATCGATCTGAATGGCCATCAGCGGATTATCGGCGGGCCAGGTATAGGCAAACCCCGAACCGGCAGGGCGCTGCATCTTCGCCGCAACCAATGGCGTCAGGCTATGCGACCACAGGGTCGAATTAAGGTCGCCGGTGACGATGACTGGTTTTTGAGTGATGCTGAACTCACGGGCGATGGCTTCGATATAAGACCTGTTTTTGGCACTCCATCTGGCATGAACGGGTGGGACAGGGTGAGCGACGAATAGGACGAAATCTGCGAACTCGGCGCGTAGTAGTGGCACTTCGGGATCATCAAGTGTCAGGATTTTCGCCGTAAACGGGGCCTTGGCATAGAGGCTGATGCCAAAGGCGCTGCGGCCGGAAATATCGTAGCTGTAGGGATAACGGTCTTTCAGGCCGCTCAGGGCCGTTTGCCAGTGGTCGGCAGCTTCGACGACGGCAAAGATATCCGGGTCTTCGCGGGCAACCATATCGGTGACGGCATCGTAATCCTTGCTGACATAGAGCACATTGCTCATGACCAGACCGAGGGGCTTGGCGGCGGGGTCGGGCGAGGGCAAGGCGGGAACGCTCATGCTGCGTAGTGTAATGGGGGCAATGGTCAGGGCCAGCACCATCAAAGACGCTATAATCAGCCGCCGGTTTTTCATCGTTAGGCAGGTGGCGCACAGAACCACGGCGGCCACGGCAATCTGAAGCCGGAACGGCGTGATCAGGTCGGCAAACCACAGCCAGCGCGCCATAAAGCTGAACAGTGTTACGGCGGTGATCGCCAGCAGACACAGCATGAGGGCGGACGTAATCAGGCGGCGAAGGTGAGGGGGCATTGTGATCCGCGACGGTAAGTTTGGGCCACATAATCGTCTGCGAGGGTTTAAGGCCAGCCTAAAATTGCAACGCGGCGGAATAAAATTTTCTTATCGCATATTCAAAAACAATTGATTTTACCTATATTGTGATTGCGAGTAATTTGCATTTATAGAATTTCAGGAGAGACCCTTATGCGTTTAGCCGCCAAAACTCTGTCCTACAGTGCCATGCACGTTATGGTCGCCTCATCCGTCGCCTATGCCCTAACGGGCAATTGGGCGATCGCCCTCGGTATCGGTTTGCTGGAGCCTATGGTGCAGACCATTGCCTATCCGCTGCATGAGTACCTGTGGGAGCGCAAACCAGTTAAGGTCGAGCTGTTCCATAATCACGGGCATTAGGGATTGCCCCTCACCCTAAAAAGGTTGCCCCTCACCCTAGCCCTCTCCCCGTAGTACGGGGAGAGGGAACTTGCACGAAAAAGGCCGCTGACGTCTCTCTCCCGTCAGCGGCCTTTTCCATAAGCGCTCCCGAAACCGGGTGCGTTATTTCACGCGATCATAAGCGGAATCATTCCACTTTTTGATCTGGGCTTCGACTTCGTCTTGCGCGATACCGTAGCGTTCCTGAATCTTGCCCGCCAGTTGCTTGCGGTCACCTTCGATGACATCCAGATCATTGCCGGTCAGCTTGCCCCAGGTTTCCTGCAGCGAGCCCTTAACCTGTTCCCAGCTACCTTCGATACGATTGCGGTTCATGGTCTTTCTCCGTAATTTCAATGCGTTGGGTTAGGTGCTTAAATTAGCGGGTCTGGCACTAAAGGTTCAAAGCGGATGGCGGGCTGACAGATAAGTATAGAATAAGCGATCACGCCCTCCCGGTTGGGGGAGGGCTTGATCGTTCAAGCCGCCATTGCGGCGCGGCCAAGGTGGCGCAGCCACCGCCCAGAAAGGACTAAAAGACAGCGAGGGACTAAAATCAGTGTGCGGCGTTGAATACCTTCTCAAGGCCAATCGCATTGGTGGCCCAGGTCGCACCAATCGCCTGAGCGGTCGGATCGGGATAGATATATTCTTCACCGGCTTCGATGCCCTCAACAATCAGGGCGGCGGCAGTTTCCGGCGTAGCCTTATTCAGGGGGATATCGCGCGCCATGTCGGTATCGATCGGGCCGGGGAAGACGCCTAAAACTTCAACGCCGGTGTCTTTCAATTCTTCGCGCACCGACTGGGTGATCGACAACAGAGCCGCTTTCGAGGCCGAGTACCCGGCCAGACTATGGGCGGCCACAAGGCCTACGACGCTGATAACATTGACGATGGTGCCGGAATTCTTTGCCACCAGTTGCGGCGTAAAGGCGCGCAGGACGTTCAGTGTGCCAAAGACATTGGTGGTGAAATCATAGCCGAAGTCGTCATTGGAACTGGTCAGCACCGTGCCGAACTGAGCCGTGCCGGCATTATTAATGACGATGTCGATATCGCTGTATTGGGCGGCCAGGGCCTGAACCGCCGCGTTATCGGTGATATCAAGTTTGACCGGCACGACGCGGGCATCGCCAAAGTCAGGCAGGCTGGCCGGGTTGCGGGCGCCAGCATAGATTTTGGCGGCCCCTTTGGCCAGCAGTTCGCGCACGATGGCGGCGCCGATGCCGCGGTTGGCGCCGGAAACGAGGATGGTTTTGTTGGCGATTTTCATGATCATAGCTCCGAAGAAGAGAGGAAAGGGAAACGCTTTGGGAACTGGGTGGTTGTAAACCGATCTGTTTACATTGAGGCTGTGTGTAAACCGATCAGTTTACATTGTCAACGATGTCCGTTATAAAAAAATATCACCCATCCCCCATCGGACTGTGCGCATATGACCAAGGCTCTGAAAAAACAGGAAATTATCGATCGTGCCTATGAGCTGTTTTACGATCACGGCTTTCACGCTACCGGCGTCGATAAGGTCATGGCCGATACCGGCATTTCCAAGCGCACCCTCTATAAGTACTTCCCGTCCAAGGAAGACCTGATCGCCGAGGTGATCGGCCATTATCTGGAAACCTTTTTGAGCATAGCCCCCGATGAGATCGCGCGCTTAAGCCCCGATCCGGCCGGACGGGTCATGGCCCTGTTTGATTTTCGTAAGGCGATGTTCGATGAGGGTTGCTTTCGCGGCTGCTTCGCCATCAGCGCCAATCTGGAATATTCGGGGCGAGACACGCCGGTGCAGGCGGCCAGCCTAAAATTCTTTGAGACCTTCCTGAACTACATAAAAAGCCTGTGCGCGGACGGCGGTTATAAGGGCCCCGATAAACTGGCGGGGGAGGTTATCATCCTGTTTAACGGGGCGGTGGTGGCGTCTCAGGCCAGCCGCAGTTCGGCACCGTTTGACGCCGCCAAATCGGTGCTGGCTAAGCTGCTGGCGGATGCCAGATAACCAGCAGTCGTAAAATCCCTTTCTTGCAAACATTCAAATAATTGTTTATATGTTTGTCATGGATGCGGCCGTGACCCAAACAGACCTGCCTGATGACGATGATGTCGTTATCGAACTGGCCGAAATTTTCCACCTTCTGGGCGATCCGATGCGGCTGCGCATTGTGCTGCGCTGTCTGGCGGGTGAGGCGGCGGTCGGCGATATCGCGGCCTCAGTCGGGGCGTCCACCGCCTTGACCAGCCACCATCTGCGCCTGCTGAAAGCCGCGCGTCTGGTGCGCTTTCGCAAGCAGGGCAAGCAGATTTTCTACACCTTAAGCGACCATCACGTCCGCCACATGATTGAGGATATGCGCGACCATATCCGGGAGCCTGACCATGACTGATCATAACCATTCCCACGAACATGGCGCGACCTGTTCTCACGGTCATGACCATAGTCATGATCACGGTTTTCTAGGGCTGGGCCATCATGATCATGACACCGGCCCGGTGGTCGAAGCGCGTTATCGCAAGGTGTTGTGGGTCGTTCTGGCGGCCAATGCGGCTATGTTCCTTGTGGAAATCGGGGCAGGTCTTAAGGGGCTGTCGATGGCATTGCTGGCCGATGCGCTCGATTTCGCGGGCGATGCCGGCAATATCGCCATTAGTTTATTGGTGTTGAGCGCTGTCCAATCGGTGCGCGCCAGGGCATCCCTGTTCAAGGTCGCCTGTATGGTCGCGTTCAGCCTGTGGGTCGGGGGGGCGACGGTTCTGCAACTGATCAACGGCACCGTGCCACGCCCGGAAATCATGGGGGTCGTCTCGGTTCTGGCCATCGCGGTCAATCTGGGCAGTGCGGCGTTTCTGTATCGCTACCGGTCGGGTGATTCCAATGTCATGTCGGTGTGGCTGTGTGCCCGCAATGACGCCATCGGCAATGTGCTGGTTATGATTGCCGCTGTCATCGTCTGGCAGACCGGATCGAATTTGGCCGATGCGGTGGTGGCGTTGCTGATGGTGGCACTTGGCTTGTCGGCCGCGTGGCGGATCGGGCGGCAGGCGATGGGTGAATTACGCGGCGCATGATCCCTATCAAAAACTTATTTTGAAGCCGCTATAAAACCTTTATAAGACATATGGTAAAACGCACAGGTCGAAGACACATAAAGGGGCAGGACATGATCCGGATTTTAGCCGCGTCAACCGCAGTGATCACCTTATCGGCCTGCGCCACCATGCCCTCCGCGCCGCCCCCGCCACCGCCGCCACCTTTGGGCGCACCGTCAGCGGACGGGATACCTTACACGTGTGCGGACGGCACCACGTTTGTCATCAGCTTCATGCCGGATGCCGCCTTGGTGACTTTGGTCGACGGCACCCAGATTCAGCTCAAGCAGCAGCCGGCCGCATCCGGTATGTGGTATTCTTCGGGCCGTCACGAATTCCGCGGCAAGGGCTCAGACGCCACCTGGGCTGTCGGGCGCATGGTGCCCACTCAGTGCAAAACCGAATAGGCGTCGATTTCGGCCAAAAGCTCAGTTTTTCGCGCATCCGTGGCGAATGACCCGGTGACCGAATTGCGGGCTAAGGTCACACAATCAGCGCGGCTGATCAGGCGAAGGCCGGTCAGGGCAAGGAAATTGTCATTCACATACCCCCCGAAATAGGCCGGATCATCGGAATTGATGGTGGCTTTCAGGCCGCGTTTCAGCATGTGCGGGATCGGGTGGGTGTTCATATCCTCAACCACACACAGCTTATGGTTCGACAGCGGACACACCGTCAGCGTCAGGCCAGAGGCCGCCAGCCGTTGGGTGAGAGCCTCATCCTCCAGTGAGCGATTGCCGTGGTCAACGCGGTCGATGCCCAATATATCGAGCGCTTCGCAGACATAGTCCGGCGGGCCTTCCTCACCGGCATGGGCGACCAGCTTTAGCCCCAAGGCGCGCGCACGGGCAAAGACGCGGGCGAATTTTGACGGTGGATGGCCGACTTCGGAGGAATCGAGGCCCACGCCGATTATTTTATCCAGATGCGGCACAGCCATCTCAAGCGTTTCAAGTGCTGCCTGTTCCGGCAGATGGCGCAGGAAGCACAGGATCAAACCGCTGGTCAGGCCCCAGCGGGCTTCGGCCTCAAGTTGTGCGCGGTGCAGGCCGTTGATGACCGTCTCATAGGCAATGCCGCGATCGGTATGGGTTTGCGGATCAAAGAAAATCTCAGCGTGGCGGACAGTATCGGCGGCGGCGCGCGCGAAATAGGCTATGGCCAGATCGTAAAAATCAGCCTCGGTACGCAGGACATCGGCGCCCTGATAATAGATGTCGAGAAAGTCCTGAAGATTGGAAAAATCATAGGCGGCGCGGATGGCGTCTACGCTGTCGAACGGCAGGGTGATGCCGTTGCGCCGCGCCAGCTCAAACATCAGTTCGGGCTCCAGAGTGCCTTCAATATGGACATGCAATTCTGCCTTGGGCAGGCTCGCCACAAACGCATCCAGATCATAAGCCATATGCACCTCCATAGCGGTATAGTCCGCCGGAAACCTTGGCGTGACAAGGGGCTTAAGCCGTAAAATGCAGTTCGGCGCTTTGGATGACGCGGCTGATGCGCGGCAGGATGTATTGAATGCTCAGGCGGTGCAGGTGGTCGGACTGACTGGTACACAGGTCTTCTGCTATGACCACATCATAGCCGTGCTCCCACGCCTGACGGGCGGTCGATTCGACGCCGAAATTGGTGGCAATGCCCCCGAGGACTATGGTTTTAACCCCGCGACGGCGGAGTTGGGCGTCAAGTTCCGTGCCGTACAGCGCGCCCCACTGGTGCTTTGAAATCACCAGATCGCCGTCCTTAACCAGACCGGGATAAAAGGTGGCGAAATCGGCAGGCATCCCGCCTTCGGGGCGGGGCATGGGTTGATCGACATTCGTGGACGGCATATCGGCATAATCCTTTGCCCAGCAGACATGGACCGGCACGACCAAAGCCTGTGAGTCGCGGAACTTTTCCGCCAAAGCTATGCCACTTTGCGCCACCAACTGACCGTCGCGCGGTTCCAGCGGCCGGTTGATGATGCCATTCTGCAGGTCGATCAGGACAAGGGCGGTGGTGCGGGGATTAAGGGCGATCATGGGGGCTCAAAGCTCAAATGGGCGGGGTAATGCTTGTTTCTCCTCCCCATAACATGGGGAGGTGGCGCAGCTTGTCTGCGACGGAGGGGTATGCCGTCGCCAGAAGATACCCCTCCGTCTGCTCGCTTAGCTCGCAGCCACGGCACGGGCCGCCCCACTCCCCATCTTCGATAGGGAGGGGAAAGGTTGTCAATTCGGAACTGGGTGAAATGGCTTGCTTTGTCATTGCGTTGCGCTAAATTAATCGCAATCAATCAATATCGAGCATTTGAGGCTCGGTCAGAAACAGGGGCCAGACATGGATCGTCGTCGTTTACTCACGCTGGGGGCCGCGGCCGCCTTTTTTCCGCAGATAGCCTGCGCCCTCTCAATACCAGGGCCTCCGGTTGTTCCGATAAAATTAGTTCCGGCCCTAAAGCCCCCGTTGGAGAGTTTCAAACTGTGGCCCAACGGCGCGCCGGGGGCTAAAAAGGTCACGGTCAAGGAAGACTGGATCCTGCGTAACGCCGGTGGCGACCCGAACGATACGGCGGCCACCCACGTTACCGATCCGATCCTGATGGTACGGCGCCCGAAAAACCCCAATGGCGCGGCGGTGCTGATGATCCCCGGCGGCGGCTATGTGCGGGTGGCGGTATCGCGGGCAGGCGGCGGCACCGATCAGTGGCTGGCCGATCAGGGCATCACGACCTTTGTTATGACCTATCGCTTGCCCGCCGATGGTTGGGCCGCGGGGCCGGAAACCCCGCTTCAGGACGCCCAGCGCGCGATCCGTCTGATCCGCCACCGCGCCGCCGAGTTCGGTATCGACCCTAAGCGCGTGGCCGTGATCGGCTTCTCAGCCGGCGGACATCTGGCCGGATGGCTATCCGAAAGCTTCGGGCGGGAGTCTTACGCGCCAGTCGATGCCGCCGATACTCAATCGACCAAGCCGCTGATGGCGGGCCTGTTCTATCCGGTCATGACCATGACGGCCCCCCATGCTCACGGCGGGTCGGTCAAGCAACTGTTCCCGCAAGGATCTACCGATGCCCAGCGCAAAGCCCTGTCGCTGGAGCAAAACGTGCCGGTCGATATGCCGCCAACCTTTCTGGCCCATGCCGGAGATGACCGGGTGGTGGTCGCTGAAAACAGCCTGATGCTTTACGGCGCCTTACGCGCCAATAAGACGCCGACCGAACTGCATATCTTCGAAAAAGGCGGCCACGGTTTGCGCACCAACGGCAAGGACGAGCCGTTTATGGAGCTATGGCTGCCGTTCGCTAAGCGGCACGGGCTTTTGGGCTAAGCGCATCCCAAAAAGTGTATCGCGGTTTTTGGATAAGATGCGCGTCAAAGAAAGCATTTAAAGCTTATCCCGATCTACTGTGCAAATGCGGGATAAGCTTTAAGCCCGCTTAAGGCATTAAGCGCGTCCCTGATCCGCTGGCGGCTGTCGTCGTGGACTGGGATAAGCGGCAGTCGCAGCTCTTCATGGATGTAGCCCTGAAGTGCCAGCGCCGCCTTGACCGGTGACGGGTTTGGATCACGAAACATCAGCTTGATCAGCGGGCGGAACTGGTCGAACACCCCCCAGGCCTCTTCGGCGCGGCCCGCCTGCATCAACTCATAAACCGCCACAAACCGGTCGGGAAACAGGTGGGATGAGGCCATAATCCCGCCGTGTCCGCCCATCTGAAGCGTCAGGTAAAGCCAGCTATCATCGCCGCTTAAGACCTTAAGGCCGTCCATTTCGGTCAGCAGCGACAGGTGCTCCAGGGTCAGGCCACAGGCCTTGATGGCTGGAAAGCGGCCGGTTTCATAGAGCCGGAATATAGTCTCCGGGGCCATTGACACACCGGTGCGGGCGGGGATGTTATAGAGCACAATCGGCCGGTCGGTGGCTTCGGCTATGGTCATGAAATGGCGGTATATGCCTTCCTGACACGGGCGGACATAGGACGGCGGCGACACCAGAAATCCATCGGCAAGAGTATGGCTGAAATGGCGAACCTCACGGGTTACGCCTTCGGTCGACGCGCCTTCAATGCCGACCAGAACCGGGCAAAGACCGTCAGTGACGGTAAGTATGGTATTGAGGACGGCGTGTTTTTCTCGTGAGGTGAGGGCGGGCCCTTCGCCGGTGGTGCCACCGGCGACGACGCCGTGGATGCCCGCGTCAAGCAGGTGCTGAGTGAGGTGTGCCGCAGCGGCATGGTCAATGGCTCCGTTCTTAAAAGGCGTGATAAGGGGCGTATAGATGCCGCTGAAATTTGTGGGGAGACGCATAGGGTTAACCCTCGACAGGACGAAGCGTTGCGGCGGGTTTCAGCGCTCCAAATTCGGCTGAGGGCAGGCCCAGAATAAGGGCGTGCAACAGCAGGCCGTAGGTGGCGGCTTTGACATAGATCCAGATGCGGGTCTGATGACGTGCGGGCAGGGCCTCACAGTTCATATCGCCAATCAGGTCGGCACATTCGGTTTTAAGGAGTAACTGGGCCTTTTGACTTAAGGCCTCATCGACGGTCAGGGGGAAGTAAACCGTAGGCGTAAAGGGGGCGGCGCAAGCCATTTGGGTACTCTGTTATCGTTGAAACAGAGGCGTAATTTAGCCCTGACCGCATATGGCCGGCGCATAGGTTTAGGCGAGAGTTGTAGAGATTTTGTATAGGCGGTCTATATGCGCGCATCTTGGTCCAAAAACCGCACACACTTTTTGGGATGCGCTACTTACGGAACAGCCAGAACAGGACGCTTAGGATCACGCTGATCAAGAGGCTGGTGACGATCGGCATATAAAAGGTGAAATTATCGCGTTTGACGACGATATCGCCGGGCAGGCGACCGATGCCTAGCTTCGACAGCCACGGCCACAACAGGCCGATGGCGACGATAAGGCATCCAATAATGATCAGAGTTTTGGCCAAAATGTTACCTCCTCCCCTGTTTACGGGGGACCGGGCCGCCGGAGCGGGTGGATTTTGCGCAAGCAAAAGACGGAGGGGGCAAATGTAGCCGAAATGCCCCCTCCGTCTCGTCGCATATTGCGCCTCGACACCTCCCCCGTAAACAGGGGAGGAGGAAGCTAACTGGCCCGGAAACAATCTCGCACATGATCATCGACCATACCTACGGCCTGCATATAGGCATAGATGATAGTCGAGCCGACAAAGCTCATGCCGCGTTTTTTCAGGTCTTTGGACAGGGCGTCTGATTCCGGCGTTTGGGCGGGCACATCTTTCAGGGTTTGCGGGTGGTTGAGTTTGGGTGCACCCCCGACAAAGCGCCAGACATAGGCGTCGAACGATCCGAACTCTTTCTGAATAGCCATGAATACATGCGCGTTTTTGCGTACTGAATAAATTTTGAGCCGGTTCTTGATAATTCCGGGGTGGGTCATCAGGGCCTCACATTCGTCATCAGTCATCTTAGAACAGGCGACCACATCAAAATTGTGAAAGGCGTCACGGTAACCGTCGCGCCTGACCAGAATACTTTCCCAGTTAAGCCCCGCCTGCGCACCCTCCAGGATCAGCATCTCAAACAAAAGCCGGTCATCATGAACCGGCACGCCCCATTCGGTGTCATGATAATGGACATAGTGGGGCTTGTTCAGGTTGACCCAGCCGCAGCGGATTTTATCGGTCATTAGTATCTCACAAATAAGCGCATCCCAAAAAGTGTATGCGGTTTTTGGATTCAGATGCGCGACAAACTATAAAATCGGGAACCGTTCAATGTGCTGAGACCCGTCGCGTCCGAAATAGATAGCCTGTTTGCCGGATATGAATACCCAATAATGGCAGCAGCCCGCCTTAATGATGCGGTCCATGAAGGTCAGGTATTTGATACGGCCCTGCTGGATGTCGGTGATGGCGGCCTTGACGGCGGCGGCATCGAAGGTGAGAGGGATGTCGCCCGCCTCATAGTCATAGGCGCCGACGTGGCTGGAGCCATCCACGCCCCACGCGATGTGGCGCTTTCCCGTTATATCGACCAGATAGCGTTCCGTGCCGCTTTGGGCCAGCCGCATGACCACTTCGGGAAAGGTGATCTGCTCGGCCAGCGACAGTTTCAGAGTGCTTTCGACGATGTGTGTGTCCATTTAAACCATCCGGTCTTTGCCGCGGGTGTCGGGGTTCCAGCCGTTGGCGGTCAGCAAAGACTGGATCGTGGCCATCAGGCGGGTTTTCTCGGCGGCGCTTAAAGAACTGAAAAACGCCGCATCATTGGCGTCGGCCTCATCGGCAAGCTGTGGCAAAAGCTGCGCGCCCTTGCGCGTCAGGGACAATTTCACCGCCCGCCGGTCGATCGGGTCGGTGTTACGGTTGATCAGCCCTTTGTGGACCATGCGCTCGGCCATCCGCGACAGGGACGAGGCATCGATGCCCACGATTCGCGCGGCTTCATTGAGGGTCAGGTCGCCCTTGCCGTACAATGAGCGCATCACGACCCATTGCGCGACCGTTATGTCGTGTTTTTCGAGCCGTTTGGCAAAGCTGTCCGACACGAAATTCGACAGGCAACGCAGCCAGTAACCCAAATGATCGTCCAGGGATGAAATTTTTTTCATGTAATGTAAATAATTGCATAGACAATAATTGTCAAGCCTTGCGCCTCAATCGCGCGTTAATCTTTGTTAAACAAGGGATTGCATCAGGGGCTCAGAAAATCAAATAGGGCGCAATCGTGCCCTTGTTATTGACTGATCCATAAGGGTTTTTTCCTGATCGTTTCTTTATATCGGGTCGGTTAGCCTGATTTTCGAAGGCGCCGATGAGGCCACGGGACAGAGGTTCGGTGATCTTATGACGCACTTAAGGCGGTTAGAACCGTCGCCCGAATTCGATGATTTGGCGTAATACCATACCACTTGGAAGCGTCGGTTGTCGGTCCATTCACTCTGAACCCACTTTTAATAACTGAAAGAGACACGTTCATGAAAACCACGACCTCCCCAATCTCTGGCAAGATTGCTGTTGCTGCCCTTTTGGGTGCCTTTGTTGCCGCTCCGGTACTGGCCCAGGACGCTACAGCCCCAGTGACGCCGCCAACTACAACCGCACCAGCCACACCTGAAGCGGCAACGACTGCTGAACCGGCCGCTGATGCGGTGCGTGTGACCGGCACCGTGGCCGAAGCCGCCGGCGACGGTAAATCCTACTCGGTCGAAGTTGCCACCCAGTCCGGCAAGAGCCGCCCGATCGCGGTTGATGCCTCGGCCGTGACGGGTGCACCTTTCGCGGTTGGTGACACTGTATCCATCACGGGGACGCTGGATGCTGACCAAACCAAGCTGACGGCTTCGGCCATCACCAAGGCGGACGCTGCGGGCCAGTAAGCCCCCACCCCTGACCGCAGTTTAGCCTGAACAGGCTAACCGCACTTGCGTCGCGAAAAAGGCTCCCTGAACGGGAGCCTTTTTTGTGTTTGCAGTGCGGCGCAGGGCGGCATAAAACTTGCTGATCATTCCGCGACGAATTGCCTGTAACCGCCGAAAGCCATTATGAGCCACCTGAAAATCGACATCGGTATCGCCACTGCCGGGCGCCGCGACATCTTAAGTGAAGTCATCAATTTCATGGGGCGGATGAAGCGTCCGGCTAACAAACTGATCATCTGCCCGGCCAAACCCGAAGATGTCGATGAAGCGGCCCTGACCGGCTATGGCGCGCCGATTGAGATCGTGTCCGGCCCTGTGGGATTGCCGGCTCAGCGCAATGTGATCATCGAAGCGTCGGATGCCGATGTGATCGTGTTCTTTGACGACGATTTCTTACCCTCTGAGGATTTCCTGATCGAACTTGAGGCCCTGATGACGGGCGATCCGTCGATTGTGGTCGCCACCGGTCATGTGGTTGCCGATGGGGCGCTGGGGCCGGGGCTTGAATTCATTGAGGGGGTTTCAATTGTCGAGGGACTGGGCCCGCAGGCCGATCGTGCGCTGGAGCCGACCTATAATGGCTATGGCTGCAATATGGCCATCCGCATGGACGCGGTGCGCCAGCACAATATCCGGTTTGATGAAGCCCTGCCGCTCTATGCCTGGTTTGAAGATGTCGATTTTTCGCGCCAACTGGCTCCTTATGGCACGATTGTGAGATCCTATCGTCTGCGCGGGGTGCATCTGGGCACCAAAAAAGCAGGCCGCAGTCCGGGCAAGCGGCTGGGCTATTCTCAGGTCGCCAACCGCATCTATCTGGCGCGCAAGAAAACGCTGGGCTGGGACATGGCGATTGAGGGCATATTGAAGCATCTGGCCGCCAATCTGGTGCGCTCTGTGGCGCCTGAGCCGTGGGCGGACCGCAGAGGGCGGCTTATCGGGAACCTGAAAGCGCTCAGTGAATGGCCAAGCGGGCGGATGTCGCCGGGACGTATCCTCGATTCCGACCTTAAAAACTCCTGATTATAAAAAAAGCGGCGGCCTGAATTTCAGGTCGCCGCTTTTTTGTGGTTGTCAGATAAGGTCAGGCTTTTTTGCCGCGCATCATGCGACCGAGCGCAATCAGGATGCAGGCCCCGATCACCCCTGCGACCAGATAGCCGATGACGCCGCCGAACGACACGCCGATAATCGAGAACAGGCCGTTGGCGATCATGGCCCCGATAATGCCGAGGATGATGTTCATAAACAGGCCCTGATCGGATTTCATGACCTTTTCCGCGATCCAGCCGGCAATAGCACCGACGATAATGGCGGCCAGCCAGCCGATTTGATTGTCTTCCATAACAGCCTCACTCAGTTGGGTTGATAGTGGCCTGACTGTGCGGTCAAAAGCGTAAGGTTAAAATGGGCGGGTTCAAGTTGAAAATAAGGATTTTATATCAGATCTCTTCAATTAAACCGGTTCGGGCAGGGCGCAATAGGCCTTCAGGAAATCGCCATGTTCCGGCATGGCGGCGACGGCCTGATCGATCTGGGCCTTAAGTGCCGCCAATGCCTTTCCAGACTGTTCGGTGCTCATCATTCGGCCGAGGTGGTGCCAGGACTTCGGCTCAAGGCGCTGGCCAGTCATAACCTGAAGCCAGGAATCGATGCGGAAGACCTCATCGGCGACCTGCCAGGCGTGGCCGGTGTCACGGAACATCTCGATACGCTCGGTCAGGGTGTCAGGGATCGCCATATCGCGCCGTTCGCGCCAGTAAGGCGTATCGTCACGCTCAGTCAGCTTATAGTGCATAATGACAAAATCACGGATATTGACGACCTCATCTTCGGTCAGCTTGTTGAACCGGTTGATCAGGGCGTCGGTAATGCCGTCAAACGGGAATAGCTGTACCAGACGGGTAGCGGCGATCTGCATCAGGTGGATGTTGGTCGATTCCAATGGCTCGATAAACCCGCTCGACAGGCCCATGGCGATACAGTTTTTGTTCCAGATTTTTAAGCGCCGTCCGGTGCGATATTTGATGGTGCGCGGCTTGGTCAGGGCCGGGGCGCCGACGGTCGCCATAAAGCTGTCCATCGCCTGATCGTCGCTCATATGGGCGCTGGAATAGACATGGCCCTGACCGACGCGGTTTTGCAGCGGGATGCGCCAGTGCCAGCCCGCGTCATGGGCTATGGCCTGAGTATATGGCACGATCTTACCGGTCGGTTCGGTCTGCATGGCGATGGCGCTGTCGTTGGACAGCCAGTGGTTCCAGTCCTCATAACCGCTTTTCAGCGTTCCTTCTATTAACAGGCCGCGTAAGCCCGTGCAGTCGATAAACAGATCGCCCGCAATGCTCTGACCTGACTCAAGCATAAGCGCGGTGATGTCGCCGGTGTCCGGGTTTTGGTCGACGCGGGCGATTTTGCCCTCAACACGGGTAACCCCTGCGGCTTCGCTCAAGCGGCGCAGGAACGGGCCGTAAAGTCCGGTGTCGAAATGATAGGCATAGTTGATGCGCGAGGTGGGGGAGGTTTCGAACTTGCCATTTTCGGCGGCCTGAAGCTCAAAGCAATAGTCGCTTAACGGGCCAGCGACACCATCGGCTTTTGCCTGAAGCCATATGTGGTGAAACGGCGCCATCCACGACGATTTGCCAAGCACACCAAACGAGTGGAAATAGTGATCGCCCTTGCGCGCCCAATTATCGAAGGAAATGCCGAGCTTGATGGAGGCGTTGGTCGCGCGCATAAACTCGCGCTCATCGATGCCCAGCAAATGGTGAAAGGTGCGGATGGTCGGCACGGTCGCTTCGCCGACGCCGATGATGCCGATTTCATCCGATTCAACCAAAGTGACCTCGATCAGCGGGCCGATCATTTTGCTGAGGGCGGCGGCGGCGCACCAGCCGGCGGTGCCGCCACCGGCAATAACGACTTTCTTTACGGGCGGTCGGGTCATGGGCTTTACTACCTGTTGAGTTTTTGAAGTATCTGGGCACGCAGCCGCCGCGCCATGAGCGGATCAAGCGGGGCGAGGGGGCCACGCGCGGCCTCGGGCAGATGGGCGGCGGGCACCTCTGAGGGGCCGAAAATGTAGTAGTCGAACAGTTCCCGCCAGGCCGCTTTTTCAGGTTCGGGCCGGTCGCGCAGGCTAAGCATCCCGTGCAGCAGTGTCGTCCACGGCGTATCCATAAAGGCCGCAGACGTGTTCCACCAGTAATTGATCAGGATGTTGAACGGTTCCAGCGCTTCGACATGATGCCACCACAGGGCCGGATAGAACAGGACATCGCCCGGCTCCATCTCGGCGACCTGAGCCTGAGCCAGAGCGTCGCGAAAGCGGGGAAAGCGCTCAAAATCAGGCTTGCGGAAATCGACCATGCTGACCACCTGACCGCCGGGGGTCGGCTCCAGCGGGCCGGGATAGAGGTTGTGGACCTGATCGGGCGGAAACAGCGTAAAGCGGCGACGGCCCGCCACACAGACTGCCAGATTATGCGACATGTCAAAGTGGCAGGTGGCGGTGGTGCGGTTGCCTATCCATATGCTGGCCAGAGGTGGATTGGCCTCAAACATAGGGTGGTTCAGGATCAAGTCATTGTCATCGCGCAGGCCCGGCAGATAGAGCGACAGATCGGTCGAGCCGAGATAAAAGGACGGCGGGGCGGGATGGTTGAGGTGGTCATGCACCTGCGCCAGAAAGTCATTAAGCGCCACCCGCTCACCCTTGAAGTTCATGGCGGTAACGTCGTCATTATAGAAAAACCGGCCGCCGATGTCAGGTGCACCGGTATAGGCCGTCACGGGGCGGCCCTGATAATAGCGCAGCAGGTCATCCATCGCGGCTTTGGGGCTATTAAGGCCCGCCTGCACCAGTGGCCAGTTGCGCGCCAGCCCTTTCAGGATCACCGGCCGCTGCCCGGCCATCAGGTCATCATAGGGGATATCGCCCGGTGCGATGCCGTCTAGAATCAGGGGCTTGGCGGGTGAATCCAACATGGCGGCTTAAACCTGATGGCGTTTGCGGTTTTTCATCTCGATGATCTTCGAGACATTACCCAGTGACGACATCACCTGAAAGGCCAGAGCCAGAAAACCTGTCTGATTAAGCGATTGCAATGTTTCACCATTCAGGCCGTTCAACGCCTCGGCACTGATGCCGAACAGATCGGGGATCTTATAGGAGGTGGTCTCATCCAGCCGGATATCGACCTCGATCGGGGCCAGCAGGCCGGCGGCCTCAAAGGCCGAAAACATGGCGGGCATGACCTCAGATCCGGCGTGAATGGTGCGCAGGGTGCGGCTGATGCGCTCAAGGCGCGGGGCATTGCCGCCGTGGGGCAGGAACAGGGGCTCGCCCTCGCTGCGGCTGAAACGCGGGTGGGTAATATCGGCGTGGATCATCGGTTCGCGTCGGGTTTCACCGTCGATGTCACGGGTCTGAAAGCCGATCAGGAACGGGCCGCGCGCGATCATGGCGGGGATATAACGGGCATTCCACTGGTTGCCCTCAAGAAACAGGTTCTCGTCCTTATCCAGACCGAGCAGGGCTACGGCATAAAACGCACCCTGATGGTCACGGCGGAAAAAGATCGGATATTCGCGCTGGATTTCGGCAAATTCGGTCGGAAACACGGGCGTCTGATTGACGCTGTCCCCAAAGGCTGAACCGTGACCTGAGATATATCTCAGATCGTGGTGTTCGATATTATCAAGTGCTACGGGCTGGCTCATAGGGATACTTTATATACTCGGCAGAGAAAGAAAAGGCCGCGAGGGTTCGCGGCCTTTTCCATCAGTTTAAGCTACGCGGTTAGAACTTGTAACGCACGCCCAGTTGGTAACGGGTGTCAAGTTCCTGAGCAAAGTAGATGTTGGTGGTATCGCGTCCGTACTGGCGGATATGCTCCTTGGTCAGGTTGAGGCCTTCAAAGGTCAACTGGATCGAAGGGGTCACCTGATAGTTGACCGAAGCGTCCAGAACGCCGAACTCCTCGAAGTACTGCGGATCACCCTGGGCGCCGACATTGGTGTTGGCGATGTACGTGTCGCGCCAGTTGTAGGACAGACGACCCGACAGAGGCCCCTTATCATAGATCAGGGTCATATTGTAGGTGTCCGACAGCCCCAGCAGCGGGAACTGAAGCGTGCCCGGTGCCGCCGAATCGTCGAAGCCGATGTCGCCCTCGACCGTGGTCATGCTGCCCGCGACGCCGAAGCCGGTTTCGCCGAAGAAGTGCTGGAAGGCCAATTCGAAACCGTGGATGTTCGCGGTCTTGTTGTTGACCGGAATGGCAGTATCGAAATTGAACAGCGGATCGTTGGCGTCAGCCGTGATGTCGTACGCCGCCAGAACTTGATCGACGAAGGCCTGATTGAGGTTGCCGCCCGTCGAATTGGCACTGTACTCGTTCTTGGCCGCAGTGACATTGCCGTTGTTCTTGATTAAAAGCGCCGTCATGGTGAACAGGTTCACATCCGTTGGCGATTGACCCAGATCGCCCAGCGCGGTCTTGGCCGTACCAGAGCGTGAGCCTGCCGTAGCCGCAGTCGGATCGCGCAGGCTGAACAGGTTCTGCGTGACGCGGCCGGTACCGATAAAGTTGGCGACGTCCTTGTTGTAGAAGCCCAGCGACACATAGTTGGTCGTGCCGTAGTACCATTCTGCCGAGAAGTCGATGTTTGAAGATTCCAGCGGCAGCAGGGCCGGGTTGCCGGAACTGGCTGTCGGGTTGGTGCCGTTAGCCGTCGGGCGTGGCGGCGTATTGACCGTTGTCGTCGCGAACATATTGCCGTAGGCGGCGCGTGCGATCGTCTTGGAGTAAGACGCCCGCAGGGTCACGTCATCACGCACATTCCATGAGATGTCGAGGTTTGGCAGCCAGTTGTCGTAGTCCGCCTGACTGCTGAGGGTGGCCACGCCGGTGCCGAAATTGGTGGCGAAGTCGTTGTCAGCAGTCCAGCGGATGGCCGTTGGAATGCTTTGCAGCGCCGACGCCGTCACGTCCGTCTTTTCATAGCGCAGACCCGCCACAACGCTGGCTGGCTTGCCCAAGAAGTCGCCTCTCAGCGTTAGCTGACCATAGACGGCCTTGATCTCTTCCTCAATCGTATTCGCCGTCAGAGACGTCGTCGGGAGCGACTGGTTATAGCCCTTAGCCAGCGCGCGGTAAATGTCAAGTGCATTGCCGCGGAAGGCAATGTTCGACTGACCCGGCGTGAAGTCCTGGAACAAGCTGCCCAGATCGTAGGTCGTGATCAAGCCCGGTGCGTACTGGGCCACATCGCCGGGGTTCGAAATGCCCCAGTCGCCGAGCGCCTGATAGGTCGAGCCCGTGGTGGTAGTCATTTCCGACTTCAGTATGTCGATGCCGCCGTCGAAGCGGCTTTCACCGTCGAAGTCATAGGCAAAATCGACCTTGAACTCGTCGATCTTGTTAGTCTGGCTGTTAGTCCAGGTGCGGCCCACTTGCGAGCCTAGATCGCCGGCGTCCAAACGGCCGTTATTATTGCCGCGCAGAGCGTCGTTAATCGTGTACTTCTGAACCGGAATCTCGCCACGGAAGTCCACCGAGTGCGACGACACGACCGGCGCGCCGATCGAGATGGCCACCGTCGTCGAGCCGTCCGGATTGTTCGGCATGACTTCACCTTCCGCCGAGTGAGCGTCGAAGGTCAGGCTCATCTTGTCGTTGATGTCCCACACCGCATTGAAGCCCACCGACTTCAACGTGCTCTTCAGGCTTACCAGTTGCTGCTCGAAGCCGATGTCCTTCACGCCCGACAGGTTTTCCTGCAGGAAGACGGCGTTGTAGATGCCCGAAGCGCCCTTCTCGAAGATGATCTGGTCGAACGGACGGTTAAACCAGTTCGTCTGCTCGGCGCGCAATTCCGTTGCTTCGTTCTGAACGTACAAGGCGTCAGCCGTGAACAGCCAGTTTTCCACCGGACGCCATTGGGCGGTCGCCACCAGATTGCTGCGCTCGTTATGCGTCTCGGACAGGGCGTAACGGCTGTCGTTCGGATAGGCGACCAGCGAACCCGCCGGCGGCGCATTGGTGATCTGAGTTTGAAGCGTTGTCTGGTTGGACGCGTAGCGCAGACGGCCGCTGGAGGGGCTGTAGAACTGATCGCGCGTGTCGAGGTTCCAGCTGTTCTGCGTCGCCTGACGTGTCGCCACGTCCCTTTCGGCAAACTGACCGAACAACGCCACACCGAAGGTGTTGCTGTCGTTAGTCCACTTATAGGTTCCTGCCACTTCCGGCGTAAAATCCTTGCCGTCGATCAGGTTTTCGCCGTGCACGGCCTTGGCCGAAAGAGAGCCCGAAGCGCCAGCCTTACCGATCGGGCGCAGCGTCTTGATATTCAGGGTCGCGCCGATGCCGCCCGAAGCCACATGGGCCTTGCCGGTCTTATAGACTTCAAAGCCTGATACGCCGTCAGAGGCGATGCTCGAAAAATCGAAATTACGTGAACCGCCACCGGCGGTTCCGTTGCCTGAGCCCACCGCGTTAATTTGCGCCGCCGGCATTACCCGGCCATTCAGCGTCACTAGGTTAAAGCCCGGACCAAAGCCGCGCACCGTCACAGTGGCCCCTTCGCCGTTGGTGCGGTCGATCGACACGCCCGGAATGCGTTGAACCGATTCGGCCAGGTTGGTGTCGGGATACTTACCGATGTCTTCCGACGTGATGGCATCAACCACCCCCGTCGCGTTCCGCTTGATATTCATGGCGCGTTGCAGAGACCCGCGCACGCCGGTCACGATAACGGTTTCCACGTCTCCGGCTTCCGGGGCCGCGGGTGCCGCGTCCTGTGCAAACGCGCCGCCGGCCATAACGGCCAGCGTCGAGGCGCTGCACAGAATGGCGGCGCGCACGACGCGCTTCATCCCTTTGTGTGTAGTCTTTGTGGTCATCTCAATTCCTTCCAGCTTTTGTTTTTTTGTTACGCGAGTACACTTTGTAGGCATAAGTGCTCAGACGCTGCCGACATGTGGCATCGCTATCACCCGCAGTCAGTCTGCGGACGCACCTCTTCGTGCCCGCGAAGCCCCGTTTAAGTGGGGCATCTGCGGTATCAAATTACTCAAAAAACGCTTGGACGTTTGCCCTTAGCCGTTCCTTCCCAACTGCGAATTTAAGCTTTTGAATCGCCATATTCGCTTATTGTGCGGTACCGCTATCATGACAACGCTATCATTGCCAAACCCTGTTTGAACACAAAACGGCCTGATTGCGTGCTTTGAGTTGTGGCTGTTGTATAATTGCGACAAAAAATTGACCTTATTGTCAATATCGGGTTATTTGTCGTACAAAAAAGTGCCTCAGACGGTTGCATGTCCTTGGTTTTAAACGTATTTGTACTATTAATGATGGCGGCTAATTAAGTTGAAACAGGGTGTATTGTCTTACATGAAAAACGGGAATTCGATGACTGCAATGGCTCTGGTGCTGATGCTGACGGTGCCAGCCACAACCTTTGCGCAAGAGGCGCCGCGCGCCGAGTGGGAGCAGTCGGAGGTAGTGGCGGTGAACCGCGAGCCGATGAAGGCGACGTTTTTTAACTATGAGCGCCGTGATCTGGCGCTCAAAGGGGATAAGTCAGCGTCGCGCTATTTTCAGTCGCTGGACGGGACGTGGGATTTTAAGTTCTCCAAGGGCGTAGAGGCACGCCCCAAGTATTTTTACAAACAAGACACCTCGGCCTGGGACAAGATCCAGGTGCCGGGCATGATTCAGGCCCAAGGCGACGGCAAGTTCGGGACCCCTGAATTCTATAATATCCAGTATCCGTTCCCGATGAACGAGCCCTTCATCCCGCATGACGCCAATGAGGTCGGATCGTATAAGCGCAGCTTTGACGTGGCATCCGATTGGGCGGGTCGCGATGTGTTCCTGCATATCGGGGCGGCGGGGGCGGCCTATTACATCTGGGTCAATGGTGAGAAGGTCGGCTATTCCGAAGACTCCAAACTGCCGTCGGAATTTAATGTCACCAAGTTCCTGAAAGCCGGTACCAACAGCATCGCCATAGAGATTTACCGCTATGCCGATGGCTCATACCTTGAGGATCAGGACTTCTGGCGGCTGTCGGGCATCGAGCGCAGCGTTTATCTCTACGCTGAGCCTAAAGTCCGTTTGCGTGACTACACCGTCACGGCCTCGCTGGATAAAACCTACACCGACGGCACCTTTGCCCTGGAGGCCGAACTGGCCGGTGTCAAGGGAACCGGCACGATTACCGCCACGGTTTACGACGGTGAGGCGCAGGTGCTGAAAACCACCGCCAAGGCGTCGACCACTAAACCGGCTAAACTGACTGGCACCATCAAGGGTGTTAAGGCGTGGTCGGCGGAAACGCCGAACCTCTATCGTCTGGTGATCGAATACACAGATGCCAAGGGCAATCTGATCTCGGCCACGGCGCGCAAGATCGGTTTCCGTACGGTCGAAATCCGCAATGGCGAAGTTCAGGTCAACGGTAAGCGCATCATGATCAAGGGCGTCAACCGCCATGAGCACGACCCGGAAACCTACCGCGTCGTGTCCGAAGCGTCGATGCGCACAGACATTGAGCTGATGAAGCAGGCCAATGTCAACGCCCTGCGCACCTCTCACTATCCCAACGATCCGCGGCTATATGATCTGGCCGACGAATACGGCCTCTACCTCATGGACGAGGCCAATATCGAGAGCCACGAATATATGGATAAGGCCGACAAGGCCGGCAGCCCCAAACGTGAACAGATACAGTTGGGCTATAAAAAGCATTGGGAAGTGGCCCACATTGATCGCATTTCGCGCATGGTTGAACGCGACAAAAACCACCCCAGCATCATTTTCTGGTCGCTGGGTAACGAAGCGGGCACCGGGCCGAACTTTGAAAACGCCGCCAAATGGATACGCAAGAATGATCCGACACGGCTGATTTCCTATCTGGGTCAAGGGACACTGGTTGAGCGTCATGCGCCGAACCCTTATGTCGATATTTACGCCCCCATGTATGATGATATCGAAAAAATGGTCGATTGGGCGCAAGACCCGACCCGTACCCAGCCGATGATCCAGTGCGAATATGCCCACGCTATGGGTAATTCGCTGGGGAATCTTGAGGACTATTGGCAAACCATCCGCAGCCATAAAAAGCTTCAGGGCGGGTTTGTCTGGGACTGGGTGGATCAGACGGTTCACGCCAAGGATGACAAGGGCCGCCCGTATTGGGCCTCAGGCTTTGATATCAATCCGGCGCGCGGTGATAATTCGGTGGTCGGCGATGGTGTGGTGGGTGCCGACCGTGTGCCTGATCCGGAATATTACGAACTGCAAAAGGTCTATTCGCCGGTGGTATTCGAAGGCGATCCGACGACGGGGCAGGTTACGGTTGTCAACCGTTATGATTTCAGCGATCTGTCGGGCTTTGAGTTTGAATGGGTACTGACCAATAACGGCAATGTGGTCACGACCGGTGCGTTTGACGCCGCGGCGGTCAAGGCCGGAACGAAGCAGGCGGTGGCGATCAATCTGCCGATGCTGAAAGTGGCCCCCGGCTCAGAACAGATCGTTACCCTGCGCGCCAAGGCCAAGGCGGACGCTATCAAGGGCGTTGCGGCGGGCACCGTCTTAGGCTTCACGCAGTTCATCACCCATAAGTCTGAGGCCGAACCTGTGGCAGTCGTTGCCGTTAAACCGGCCCGTACCGGCGACGAGATCAGCCTGAAATCAGCCGCGGCGACGCTCAAGCTCGACGGTAAGACAGGTTTGGTGACCTACAGTGCCGGTGGCAAGACTTTGCTTAAGGGGGGCGCCCCCAACTTCTGGCGCGGGCTGGTCGACAATGATGAAGGCACGGGCGTTGAAAAATCCCACCGTATCTGGAAAACTTTCACCGACAACCGTCAGGTGCGCTCGGTCGAGATGACGGATGAGGCCGTCAAGGTGCTCTATAATTTCGGCACCGGTGCGGCCCATTGGGAAACCACCTACCGGATGTTGCCGGATGGGACGGTCAAGGTGACTTCGACCTTTACCCCGTTACGCGACGATCTGCCCGATCCACTGCGGCTGGGGCTGCGGTTCGACAGTGAGCCGACTTTGAGCGATATCGAATGGTACGGACGCGGGCCGCAGGAATCCTATGTCGATCGCCAGACCGGTTACGCGATCGGCCTCTATAAGGGCAAGGTTGCCGATCAGTATCACGACTATTCCCGCCCGCAGGAAAGCGGCAACAAAACCGATGTGCGCTGGCTGGCCCTAAGCGATGCGGCGGGTAAGGGGGTGCGCGTCACCGGCGAACAGCCGTTGTCCGTTAATGCCTTGGCCTTCCCGTACGAAGACCTCTATCTGCGTAACCCGCGCGGGACGTGGAAATCCTCGGAAATCCGCCCGCATAGTAATGGCTCTTTGCTGATCGATCTGGCGCAAACCGGCGTCGGTGGCGACACCGGCTGGTCACTGGATGGGCGGCCTCTGGCCAAGTACCGCATCAAGCTTCAGCCGCAGACCTATAGCTTTACCCTTAAGCCGCAATAGGTTTTTGCAGCCAGATGACGCCGATGGTGATGACCGCCGCTCCGGTCAGCAGCAGCGGCGTCAGCGGCTCCCCCAGAAACAGGCCCGCGCAGATGGCGGTGACGGCGGGCGACAGTGAGCCTATGGCCGACGCGCGCAAGGCCCCGATCCGGCGGATGGCAAAGGCATAGGCCAGTCCGGCCAAGAGTCCTGTGCCAATGCCGTGAGCCAGTATGAACGGCCAGGCGCTCACAAGGCTATCCATGCGGATATGGATAGGCACATAGCCAAGTCCGATAAGCGGGGCAAGCGCGGCCAGAGACGACAGACACTGCACCAGTGACACGGCAATCGGGTCAAGTCCGCTGTGGCGTACCGACAGGGTAAACAGGGCCCACAGCGCACCGGCGCTAAATACCAGCGCGGTGCCGGGGACAGACAGCGGGCCGGTGCCGTGGCTGGCAATCAGTATGGCCAGCAGCCCGCTCAAGATGAGGCCAAGCCCGCACAGGGCGTGCCTGAGAGCCGGGCCGCGCTTACCTGCCGCCTGAACCAGGCTGATGATCAGGACACTGCCGCCGGGGATCAGGGCGGCGGATATGGCCGCAGAGGTCAGGTTGGCGCCTTTGACGGCCACCAGATAAAACGGCAGGCCGCCTCCGGCAAATACCGCCAGTGCCGTCTTAAACCCGACGCGGCGTATCTGCGCCCAGCGCGTGGCTATGAATGGCGCAAACAGCAGGGCCGGCAACCCAAAGCGGATCAGGGCGGCATCGCCCGCTGTCAGATTAAGATGCCCAAGTCCGCGCGCCGACAGGCTGAAACCGGTCCAGACGGCGATGACCACCATCATCGCGGCAATCCCCATCAGGACGGATTTGCCCGTTGTAAGCCCCCGCGCCGCCCCATAGGGCCATAATCCGGCAGCCTTTGCGCCACTATTCATTCCGCGCTCCATATTGCACTGCGGCAAATTAACGGAGGGCGGGCGAAAAGATTTGTCTAAATCGCCGTAAATATCGCGGTTGCGAGGTAAATTTAGTCTCTTGTGATTTTAAATCGTATACGGTATTCATGATCGCAAATGGGGTAATATTTTGCGGTAAGCCTTTCTATGTGGAATGGTTCATGCGTAAAATGAATCAAACCGGCATTTTCGGGGTGATATTTTTCTGTTTGGCGATGCTAAGCTTTGGGGAAAAGGGAGTTTTTGGTATGCGACTGGGATTACCGGCTTACAATAACTACTTACCGCATTATCTTGAGCGGCTGGCGGCCCTTGTGTCTGATATTGCCGCCCCCGCCTATGAGGCGCGCGACCTGAGCAGCACGGAATGGCGAATCCTGGCCTTATTGAGCACGCACGAGCGCCTGCCGCAGAAGGATGTTTCACCCGGGATCGGGGTTGAGAAGGTGGTGGCGTGGCGCGCCATTACGGCCTTGCGCAAAAAGCGGTATATTTCACGCGAATTTTGCGAAGGGGATTACCGGGCCTATGACCTGTTTCTGACCGAGGCGGGGCGGCTGAAATATGAGGAAACTGTGCCGTCGGCGCTGCATAGGGCTGCGTCACTGATGCCGGAACTATCTTATGATGAACTGACCCAATTGCTGGGGCTGCTTAAACGGCTGGGCGGGCCAGATACCGGCAATGCCGACGCCGTCAATGATTTCCGTGCATCCGAGCGCGCCACGGCGGCATAAAACCGCCGTTTTGGCTTTCTGTGGGGTAGACTCTAAACGTGGCGGTACTGGCGCAGACCGTGCGTCATGCGCTCCAGCGCCGCAGTCATGCCGGTGATATCCTTGGCAAAGCCGATGCGCACAGACCCTGCCGCGCCAAAATATTCGCCGGGTGCTACGCGGACATTATGGGTTTTGGCCAGCCAGTCTGAAAAGGCGATGGTGTCGTCTATACCGGTCAGTTTCGGAAAACAGATGCAGCCATGTTCAGGCATTTGACCTTCGATCAAGCCTTCTGAGTGCCACAGATCGAAAAACTTAGCCATGACCGGACGGGTCTGCGCCATGACCTGACGGCGATAGGCGTCATAGGTGTCGTCGGCCTCCAGCACGAGGGCGGCCACCGCATGGGACAGGTTCGAGGTGGTGAAGTCATAACGCCCGGCCACTTCGCGCACCGGCGCCAAAGCTTCGGGGGTGCCCAAAATCCAGCCGCAGCGTAAGCTCGACAGGCCGTAGATCTTGGTCAGGGAGTTGATGGCGATAAAATCAGAGGAATAGTGGACGGCTGAGCGCGGACGCGCGCTGTCGGCATAGTCGCCGTAAACTTCATCGACCACGATTTTGAGGCCATAGGTACGGGCCAGTTCCGCCAGCTCGGTCAGGGTGGCGCTGTCCAGCAACATGCCCGACGGATTATGCAGGTCCGACAGGACGATCAGGCGGGTATCGGGACGGATGCGGGCGCGCAGGTCGTCGATATTGATGGCGTAGTCCTGACCGGTACGTTGAAAGTCTTCAACCTCAATGCCCATATCGAGCGCGGTGGTGGCCAAGAGGTCAAAGCGCGGGGTTTCGACCAGAATATGCTCACCCTCAGATACATAGGCGCGATAGACCAGCGCAATGGCCGTCGTGGCGGCTGAGGTCGTCAGGATATGATCCTGCGGCACATCATAGCGGCGCGACAGGGCCTTAAGCACATAGGGATTTCCGCTCACAAAGGCGGAGGTGTAGCGGTCGCTGAAACCGTCTGCGAAACCTTCACGGATCGTCTGTTGCAGCAGGGCCTTGGGCTCATCAACCGAACTATCGAACAACACAAACGCTTCGGCGCGATCGGCCAGAGCCTGACGTACCCACTGGGCATAGGACAGCGGCGGTTGGGCATCTGCGACCGAAGACAGAGGTGACGCCACAAGGCCGTTATCAGACCGGCTCAGCCGCGAGGAGATATTCATACTGATTTCCATATGTGCCAGCCTCTGGTCACAGGGCGGCTGTGAGGAAAAATTTAGCCGATAATCCGGGCAATTCTTATGTGAAGTGGGGTGGGCCAGACCCGGTTTTCGCATAAATTACATTGGATTTTACGGATTGCGGGGCTGATTTATCCGCGTGCGGATGGCCCAGTAGATAACCCCGATCACTGCCCAGACGCCCAAAAGGCCGTAAGGGCGGACATCGGCTTCGATGCCGGCCAGAATGACAACCACTGCACAGACGGCCCCCAGATAGCCCAGCCACAGGACCGAAGATTTCTTCCACTTAAGACCGGCATTGGCGTGAAGTTCGGGATGATGCTTCACTAGGTTGGTGGCCGAGATCGAGCAGGCCATATATTTCAGCATGGTCGGGATATTGACGGCCAGCAGCAGAAACACCAGATCGTCCGGCAACATAATCCCGGCAAGAGCGGCCCCCCAGCCGATCAGGATCGCCATGTAGGGGGTGCCGAATTTCGGATGGATCTTATTGAATATGGCGGGCAGGGCGCCTTCGCGGCCCATAGCGAACAATGAGCGTGAAAAGCCGAGCGCCAGACCATTGAGCGATTTCATGATCGAGATCGTCGCCGCGCCGATGATGACGGGGGCTGCCCACGGGCCGAGAGGAATTTTGGCGGCATCAAGCAGCGGGGTTTTTGTACCCGCCAGCGCGTCCGGCCCGATCAGGCCCAGAGCCGTCACGGCCACCAGACCATAGACCACCAGCGTCAAAAGCACAGCCAGCACAATGCCGCGCGGCAGGGTCTTTTGCGGGTTTTTCACTTCTTCGCCGATTTCAACGGCGGCTTCGATGCCGAGGAACAGGGAAATCATCAGTGGCACACAGGCCAGAATGGCCACCCAGCCGTGACCGACGATCGGCTGAATGAGATCCATAGTGGTCAGTGGCAGGCCGGTAAAGGTAAAGGCCGCCAGCACGAGCAGCAACAGCCCCATCAGTATGGTCTGGATGCCCGCGGCGATCGATACCCCGAAATAGTTGAGCGCAAAGGCAATGGTAATGGCCGCCGCCATTGTGGCTTTGCGCGGCAAGTCAAACGCCATACCAAGATAACTGACCAGAACCGATGACAGGACGATCACCGCCCCGACATTGGCGACGATCCGCAGCCAGGCGATCATAAAACCAATAAACGGGTGGATAAACCGGCGCGGCCACTCATAGGACGCACCCGACGTCGGCAGGGCCGAGCCCATGAAGGCGTAGGATGAGGCAAACAGGATCATCGGAATGGTGGCGATCAGCATGGCGATCAGAAGGCCGGAGCCTGCGACCTGTGCCGCCGGTTGCAGAACCGAGAAGATCGACACGCCGATGGCGCTGCCCGCGCCAAACATGACCACGCCGGTCAGGCCGACATTCTGTTTCAGGTGGCGAGAGGGTGTGGTCGGTTCGGTCATTGGGCGCTGGCGCTTTCGATAAAGGTTCTGAGATC
This sequence comes from Asticcacaulis machinosus, assembly GCF_028550435.1. Classification (GTDB taxonomy): domain Bacteria; phylum Pseudomonadota; class Alphaproteobacteria; order Caulobacterales; family Caulobacteraceae; genus Asticcacaulis; species Asticcacaulis machinosus. The sequence continues at coordinate 233,003 of NZ_JAQQKV010000004.1, forward strand.
AGCCGACAGGGCCTTGCGGCTGTCGGGGCCCATATAGGGCATATGGCCGGATTCGTAGGTCTTAAACGTGACGCTGCTCAGGTCGATCCCTGAGTGGGCGATGGTGTATTCCGCCGATCCGAGCGTGGTCACCAGATCATAGACGCCGGTGCCGACCATCAGTTTAAGCGAGGGATTGCGGCGCATGGCGACGGCCAGATCGGTGGCATAGTTCTTTGACGGCGGCACACCGGCCCCGCCACCCCAATCCCAGCGGGCATTGATGGTACGGAATTCAATGGCCTTATAGGAGGCATCGATTTTGACGCCGAGGTTCCTGGTGAAATGCTGATCAAGGGCGGCCAGATAGCCCGGCACATACTGGCCCATCGCCGGATCATCGGCGACCGGATCACCGCCGGAGGATTTCAGCGGCAGGGTGTAACGGCCGTCATACATGCCGATCTGGATGTTTTTCGAGGCCAGAACCTCAGAGGCAAATTCATTCAGACTGACGCGCAGGTCTTGGCGCAGGATATAGTCTTGCGTCAGGCCGGTCAGGGCCGACAGCTTTGTGGCGACGGCGGCTTTATCAGAGGGCGTGGCGCGATCCCCCAGGTAGAGCACGCGTAAGTAATCACCGGCGGCAAAGCCTTGCGCATCCTTGATCTGCTGGGGCAGTGTGGTCGCGGATTTATCGACCGCGCCATGATACCAGGCGGTGGCGGCCATGGTCGGAAGGCCCGTAAGGTATGGCGTATCGCCTTTACCGGACATATCCATCGCCTGACCCAGCAGGATGACGCCATTGAGCGTAATGCCGGTCATGGAGCCGGTTTCCGAAGGGCCACCGGCCAATAGCTTGGCCAGACGGGCAGCGCGGATGGTGCCATAGGATTCGCCGACCACGAATTTCGGGGCACCCACGCGATCATATTGGCGCAGCCAGCCCTGAATGAAGTCGGCAGTGATTTTCGCGTCCTGTTCCACGCCGAAGGATTGGGCTTCCTTACCGGCTACGGCCTGCGAATAACCGGTGCCGGGCGGATCGAACAGCACGATATCGGCGACATCGAGCGGGCTTTCCGCATTGTCGGTGATGTTGAACGGCGGCGTGGTCTCAGGCTTAACGTCGTCTTTGAAAGCCACCCGCTTGGGGCCCATGATGCCCATGTGCAGCCAGACCGAGGCCGAGCCGGGGCCGCCGTTGAACACAAAGATCACCGGCCTGACCGTGCCTTTGGGGGTGTCGGTGCGGATATAGCTGGTGGCCACAATCTGGGCGACAGGTTGGCCGTCGGCGCCGATGATGGAAGTTTGTTCAACCACGGCCTTATAACGGATAGTCTTGCCGCCAAAGGTGCCGGAATGGTGGGTTTCAAAGCGCAGCGGAACAGGCGCTGTCGCAGTGGTTTGAGCGAGGGTTTGAGCCTGAGCTTGGGCCGGTGCGGTGGCAACAGGCGTCACCATCAGAATGGCGGCCAGAACAAGTTTGGATACAGCCGTGGTCATTGATGGTCCCCTTAGACTTTCAGACTGACTTCGATTTCGACCTGCGCGCCGTAAGCCAGAGCCGATACCCCAAAGGTCGTACACACCGGCAGGCGTAACGGTTTGAAATAAAGCCGGTAAATCTCAAACACGTCCTCAAGACGACTCATGTCGGTCAGCATCAGCCGGCACTTGAACACATCATCAAAGCTGGCCCCGACGGTTTTCAGCGATGCCGCGACATTGCGCATCATCTGCTCGGTCTGCTCGGTCAGAGTATCCGCCACATGGCCGTCATCGTCATCACCGATATGGCCGGACAGGTGCATTATACCGCCGGTGGCCACAGCCTCAGACGCGGGCAGGTCGAAATCGTACGGAAAATGGACGATGTCAGTAGTGGAAATGGGCGCCATCGGACTCTCCGTGATCAGAGTGATCGGATGTGGCGACCGGGCTTGCGGGTCTGATGACCTTAGGCGCCGTCGTGAATGGTGTGATCCCCAGTGCGTCATAGATCTCGTTCGGGAAATAGACAAAGCCGCCTTTGAGCACCATGCGGGTTTCGCGCAGCGCGCTTAAGTCCTTGGTCGGGTCACCCTTGACGAGGAAGAAATCGGCCAGCTTGCCGCGTTCGATCGTCCCCAGTTGCTGGTCACGCCCGAAATAGACCTCCATGTCGTAGGAGCCAACTTTCAGCGCCTCAGCCGGAGTCATGCCGGCTTTGACATAGAGTTCCAGTTCGCGCTTGACCGAAAAGCCGAGCGTATCGTCCGTACCGGGCAGTAGCTGGATGCCGTTCTGGTGCAGCATCTTCATGATATCGACCAGCTTATCAAAGGCGGTAAAATAGCTCTTGTCTTCGGCGGCGTCCTTCAGTGGCACATAGGTGCGCTTACGGTAACGCTGATAGCCGATCGGCATGTTCTTGAGGTACCATTCATCGGCCGGATTGACCTTGCCTGCGCGGCTGAGCATCAGGCGCTCAACGATCACGGCGGTGGTATCAAGGCCCATGCCCTGAGCCTTCATGGTCGCAACCGATGCCTGCACGGGGGCGGAGTTGAGGTCAAGCGTGGCGGCGCGGGCCAGAGCCGTCAGGCGCAGCGGCGTGCGGGTATCTTCACCGTCTTTCAGCAGCCAGCCAAGCACCAGCTGGTTGATGTGGGTGATCTCATCGTAGCCGTCTTTCATGCCGCGGTCGGGCGTATAGAAAGCCGGAATGTGGCCGACTACATCCATGCCAAGGCGGTGGGATTCAGCCGCGACCGCCGGAATCCAGTCGGGGTTGAAGCTGTTGTAGATTTTGAGCTGGTAATAGCCGTGATCGGCATACCAGCGCACGGCCTTCATGGCCTCATCCAGCGAGTTGACCACAAAGCCGTGGTTGGCGGAATAGGGGCTCTTGCCTTCGATAAAACCGTTACGGACAATGCGGGGGCCGGCGACCGTGCCTTCAGCCATTAGGCGGATCTGGGTATCCAGAAACCCGTTGTCATTGCCCATATCACGCACCGAGGTGACGCCCGATGCCAGCAGGAACAGGCCCGATGAGCGCGTGGTGTGGGAGTGCATGTCGTGCAGGCCGGGCACCAGCGTGCCGCCTTCGCCATCGATGATCGTCTCATCCTTCGGGGCATTGGTAGCGGCCTCGGCTTCGGGCAGGATGGTGGCGATGGTGTCGCCATTGATCACCACGCTCGACAGGCCGCTAAGTTTGCCGGTTTTCGGATCGAACACGCGCACATTCCTGATGCGCACCGGTCCGTCGAAGCGATGCCCCAGTTCGGCCTGAAGGGTTTTCTGGCGCTCGGCCTCAAGTTCGCTGTTGAGGCGGCCAAGGGATTTGATTTCGGCCTCATAGCCTTTGCGCACCATATTGCCTGCTGCGAACAGTTCGTTCTGCTCATCCAGCAGAATATAGGCGGGGGCGAGGTCAAGGCCATCCAGACGATAGATGGTGACTTTCAGCGCCTGTTCGCCCTGACCAACGTTTATGGACTTTACGGCTTGCAGGCGTACCGATCCGCCGGGCAGGGCGTCCGCCGTCTGGTTCGGCTGGGTCAGCAGGTAGCGGGCATAGATAGCCAGATCATAGGGGTTGGAATCGTTGACGACATAGAGCTTGGGCGTTTTCAGCGCCATCTTGCCTGCGTCGGCCTGCGATGACCAGGTAAAGGACGTGCCCTTAATGGCAAAACTTTCCGCGACCGTCCCGCCCATCAGGGAGGTGCCGCTGATCTGGCCTGCCACCGGCAGGCCCTTGTCGTTCAGGGTGATGGCTTGCTTGTGCTTGGGGCCACGGCCATTGTCATCGACAAAGTAATCGATATTGAGGGTCTTGCCCTTATCGGCAGCGGTTTCCACCACCTCGACATGGCCGACGGTTTCGCCGTTCTGGATGATCACAAAGCTGGCGTCGGCAAAGGCTGGAACCACAAAGGCCGGGGCCACAAAGCCCAGTCCGAAAACGGTCGTCAGCAGGGCGGAACGGATCAGGGACATGGGAACTCCGTAAACTTAAGCGGTGGCTTTGGCGTGGATATAGGCGGCGGAACAGAGGTCCTGCACCACATGGCCCAGGGATTTATAAAAGGTGATCTCGGTGTCGTTACGGCGGCCAACGACGGTGTCGTTCAGGACTTCGCCGATTTCCGCGACAATGTGGTCGTCCGTTATCAGGCCGGCCTCTTTGGCGACCAGAAACTCGGCCCCTGCCGCCAGAACCGAGCGGCGGCTGTCGGCAATATAGCGTGAGGCGACGACAAGGTCGTTATCGACCTCAACCGGGCCGGGGCCGGAGGAGCCAACGATATTCAGGTGGGTGCCGTCCTCGACCCAGTCGCGGAACAGAACGGGCTCAGACGATCCGGTGGTGGTGCAGATGATGTCGGCACCCTTACAGGCATCGGGGGCATCAGCGACAGCATAGACCCTGAGGCCGGTGGACAGCGCCATGTCGGCGGCAAAGGTGGCGGCCTTATCATAGTCGCGCGCCCAGATGCGGATGTCCTCCAATGCACGGACATGGCGGATAGCCTCGACATGGGATTTGGCCTGAGCGCCCGCACCAAATATGGTCAGGCGTTTGGCATCCTTGCGTGCCAAGGCATCGGTCGCCACCGCTGAGGCGCAGGCCGTGCGGATTTCGGTGACTTCACCGGCATCAGCCGAGCACACCAGTTCGCCGGTTTTCGGGTCAAATACGATGACCAGACCATGATGCTTTGACCGGCCTGTGTTCTCAGGATTACGCACGACCGAAATGATCTTTCCGCCATAGATGCCAAGCTTATCAGCGGCGGCTTCATCCATCAGAAAGCCCGGCATGAGCGCGAGGACTTTCAGCGGGGCCAGCGGAATGATGGTGCGCAAAGGCTGGGGCGCTTCGGAGGCTGAAAACGCGGCCATCGCCTGACGCACCGCCGCGATACAGCCGGGATAGTCCAGCCATTTGATCACGGCGGCGGGATCATAGTGGGTGTAGGTCATTGGCCGTCCTTGAGGAAGGCGCGGATATCGACGCCCAGCTTTTCCAATGCTTTTGAATTGGAATAGTTCATATGGCCGCCTTCATAATAGGTCAGGCGGGTATTGGCCTTGGGCCAGTCGGCCTGCTTCAAAAGGTACTCTGAGCCGCCGACGGTGGTTTGGGTATCGTACCAGCCGACGCCGACCATGATCTTCATCTTGGGCTGGGTTTTCAGCACATCGCTCAGCATCGAAAAATACGGCCAGTCGCTGAACGGCCCCTTGCCATAACCCCAGTCCCAGCCATCAAGGCCACCGGTGACAGGGCTGTTGGTCAGATATTTGACCTCGGTCTTGATGTTCAGGAAATCGCGGGCATAGGGAATAAAACCATCCTGCATAGCCTTGGGGCCGACAAAAGACGGATCGCCGCCTTTTTCGAGCGGGCCGGTGTAGCGGGTATCGGCCATACCGATGATCAGGCCCTTGTCCTTAAACAGCAGGCGACGATAGGCTTCTTTGGAAATGCGCAAACGCGCATCGGCAAAGGTCTGGGCGGATACGCCGGTAAAGCCTTCCAGCTTATTCGCCACGGCCATCAACTGGTCGTCAGGCAGGTCGCCACCTTTATAGAGGGCGGCCAGATATTCCGTATCGGCAAAGCTGCGCGCTTCGGCCACAAAGGCCTCAAGCGACAGGCCGCGGGTGTCGACGGCCTTGTGATACCAGGCGGTGGCGGCCAGCGTCGGCAATGACACGACATAGGACACGATATTGGTCTTACGCTGCACATAGTCGGTGATATTGGCGGCTTGTCCAAACAGAACCACCCCGCCAATGGTCAGGGGCGTCTCGTCTTCAGCCAGCTTCTTGGCGATCTGAGGGGCGCGCATGGTGCCGTAGGATTCACCGAAGATATAGACGGGGGAGGCTTCGCGGCCACGCGCTTTGACCCACTGGGTGATGACCTGCGCGAACTGTTCCGCGTCCGCTTCGACCGAGAACCAGTCTTTCAGGTTGGTGCCATTAAGCGGGCGGCTGTAGCCGGTGCCGGCCGGATCGATAAACACCAGATCAGCGACCTCAAGCGGCGCGTTCGGGTTATCGACCAGTTGAAAGGTCGACGGATCGGCGCTCAGGTCGTCGGGCATATGCACGCGCTTGGGCGCAAAGGCCCCCATGTGCAGATAGACCGACGGGCTGATCGGGCCGCCGTTGAAGATAAACATCACCGGGCGGTTCGCGGCTTTGGTTTTGGCCTCATAGGAAAAGGTCACGACCGACAGGGCGTCGCGGCCTGAGGCATCCTTGACCACATAGGAGGCGGCGGTAGCGGTATAGTCGATTTTCTGGCCGCCAAAGGTGCCCTTGTGTTTGGTCACCACGGCGGCGCCAAAGTCTGCGGGCGCAAAGTTTTCAGCCACAGATGGCGGCGGCGTTTGCGCATAGACGGGCAGGGCGGCGCCTGCACACAGCAGGAGGGCCAGTGTGCTGACAGCAGCTTTACGGACGGTTTTCACAGTCATGATCAATTCCCCTGCTCATGTTTTGTGACGGTTTCGCAAAGGTACGCTACGACGGTCTTTGCGAATAAATATGTTTTTCTCAGTCGCGTGCTTGCGGTTATGAGCATAAATCCGGTTGCAATTGCGACTAAGTGGTTAATTCATGCCGGTGGCGTTCACAGCGCCTTGGCACCGCGCAACGGGATGGCGGTGGTTGATTTCAGCTCGCTCAGGGTCACGGTCGATTGAATATCGACCACACCCGGCAGCTTCAGGATCACGTTGAAGATGAATTTCTGGTACCATTCCATGCTGGGGGCCACGACCTTGAGCATGATGTCCTTTTCCCCGAACAGGGAGTGACACTCCAGAATTTCCGGCGTCGCTTCGATCTTACGCAGGAATTCGGCGCGCTTTTCGTCGGTCAGGGTGGTCATCTTAAGGTAGGCAAACAGCATCAGGGACGCGCCGAACTTATGGCGATCCAGCAGGGCGACCTGTCCCTTGATATAGCCCTCATCCTTAAGGCGCTGAAGCCTGCGCCAGCACGGTGACTGCGACAGGCCGACCCGGTCAGCCAGATCGCTGGTCGACAGGGAGGAGTCCTTCTGGATCTGCTCCAGAATGCGGATATCGACGCTCGATAACGGTTCTTCGGCCATAGGTTACGCTCCGTTATTTGATGAAATTGCGGATCTGATCGGCCTTGGCCGTCAGGTTATCGGCGGGGTTAAAGACGGAATGACCGGCGGCGTAGGCGTTGAACGTCACGCGCTCCAGCGGGATATCGGCGTGCTCGATCTCATAGCGGGCCGCCCAGACAGGGGTGGCCAGATCGAAATAGCCACCAACCACCATCATCTTAAGGTCTTGGCGATCGTTCATAAGTTTCGCCAGATCGGGGGTGACGTTCATCACAAACTGCCGGTCCTTATTCACATCGTCCCAGTTCCATTGAAAATTCAGCTCCAGCGACAGGGACACATAGTCGTCGCTGGCCGGAAACTTCAGTTCGTCCTTGAGGTAGCTGGTGATCAGGGCCGATTTGATGACGTTGGACTTACCAAGCCCAAGCGAGGGATCATTGGCGGCGGCGGGGCGGTTCGGATTGGCGGGCGGGGCCTTGGGCGCCACAACCCGCATATCGAGGCGGCCGGTCAACTGATCCTTATCGGCATTGAGGGTTTCAAGATAGGTCTGGCTGTCGACCCGCAGATTGGCCTTGAGGATCGTCTCTGCCGGCAGGCCGATCAGGGCGGACAGGCCGTTGGCGACCTCGGTTTTCTCAGCGTCGGTGATCTGCGCCCCCTTGAGCAGGGCCGGGGCGTAGGTCGAGATGGCAAAGGCTTGCGCATCGGCAAAGGTGGCCTCAAGGCTGCGGCCCTTGCGGTCGATTTTGTTATGATGCCACGCACCGGCGGCCAGAGTTGGCAGTTCCAGAATCTGGCCCATGTCGCGCGATTCCGACATGTTGAGCGACGGCGAAATCAGGATCAGCCCTTTGAGGCCCGGCAGGGTTTTGTCTTTGGCGATCTGGCCCGACATGACCGCCAGCCGGTAGCCGCCATAGCTTTCACCAGCGATATAGAGCGGGGAAGCTTCGCGGCCATTGGCCTTCAGCCATTTGGCGATCAGGTTATGGACGGCCGTAGCATCGCGGTTGACGCCCAGGAAATTCCGCAACTCATCGGGTTTAAAACTGCGGCTGAGACCCGTACCCACCGGATCGATAAAGACCATATCGGCGGCATCCAGCAGCGTGTCGGGATTATCGATCAGGGCGTCCTTGTCACGGATGCGCGGACCAAAGGCTGACATATGCAGCGGCGACGACGAAGCGCCCGGGCCGCCATTGAAAAAGACGATGACGGGGCGGGTGCTGCGATCCTTTACGCCGTCACGGACATAGGAAATGGCCGACAGGGAGACCACGGCCTCACCCTTATCGTTTTTCAGGATCTCTTCGGTAAAACCGGCGGTATATTTGAGGGTGGTTTTTTTCTGGGCCAGAGTCTTATTCTGGGTCAGGGTTTTGGGCGTGCTGACGCTGATCGCGTCCTGTGCGGTGACAGGTGCCCCCAAAAGCCCCAGACACATTGCCACTGCCGCTACGAAGATACAGCTTTGCCGCATGACCGAACCCTCCTTGATAAACTAATCCCTTACAGGAAACATTATCACCGATGGGGGATAGTTTATCGCTTTTTTGACGGAGTGGCGGCGGTAAAATGTATAAATCATGCGCCCCGTGCATGGATTCTGCATTTATTATTCTGTCGCTGGGTTTTGCGATCGGCATAAATCATGCGCAATGCTGTGGATTTTAGAGGCAAGTCAGCGCTTATTGGCTGCAAGGGCTGTGAGTTGGGCTAAAAATTTCAACGATTGCTTATATCATTGCGGTCATATTGAGTTTGAGCAAGGGGCATCCTTATGCCGGTAACGCGTCGTGATTGGTTGAAAACTGCGGGAGTAGCATCGGTGGGCAGCCTGGGAGGCATGGCGGGAATGGGGAGCGCCAGCGCGCAAACCGTTGCCGCGTCGTCTGCCGATCCGTTTGCCGGGCCGGATACGCCGGTAAACTTTCCGGATAAGGCGTCCTTTGGGCCGATGGAGGTGACCTACCTCAATTCAGGCACCATGCACCCGTTCAGCAAGGGGGCAAAGTCTGCGCTGGAGGCCTATCAGGCCAAGCGCTTTATGGACCCGGCCCATCAGGGCGTGCAACTGAATGATAAGCGGGTACTGGAAAAATTCGCCAGACTGATCAATGCTGAGGCCGATGAAGTTACCTTTGTGCAATCGACCACAATGGGCGAAAACATGATTGTGGCGGGGCTGGGGCTGGCCGACCAAAAGGCGCGGATCGTCACCGACACCCTGCATTTCTTTGGCTCGATCCCGCTCTATGAAGAACTGGCCAAGCAGGGCTGTGAGGTTGTCTGGGTGCGCGACCGTGACGGGCGCATCGACCTTGAGGACATGAAAAAAGCCATCACGCCGGGCACGAAGTTTGTCGCCCTGTCGCTGGTCTCGACCATCAACGGTTTTGAGCATGACCTTAAGGCGGTGTGCGATCTGGCTCATGCGCAGGGGGCGCTGGTCTATGCCGACATTATTCACGCGGCAGGCTGTGTGCCGGTCGATGTTAAGGCCACCGGCGTCGATTTTGCGGCTTGCGCCAGTTATAAGTGGCTGATGGGCGATTTTGGTATGGGCTTTGTCTATGCCAGCAAGGCCGCCCAGAAACATCTGAAACGCCCGTTTGTCGGCTATTACGGCATGAGCGCGTTCAAGCCGCATATCTATCCGTTTGATGAGCCGGGTACGACCATTGCCGACTACGCCTTTGATGGCGGGGCGCGCGGTCTGTTTGCCGTGGGCACCAGTTCCGAATCCCTGCTGGCGCAGCTTGATTATTCGTTGGGTTATATATTGACCAATGGGGTGGAGCGCATTCAGGCCCATGCCCAGACCCTGACCGATCACCTTAAGGCCGAGTTGCCCAAGCGCGGCTATAGGCTGATGACGCCAAAGGATGCCAAAACGCCGATGGTGGCCTGTGTGCTGGAAAATGCCCGCACCAAACTCAATCCGGCGCTGGAGGCGGCCAAGATCAGGATCACGGTGTCGCAGCACCGCTTCCGCTATTCGGTGTCGGTGTTCAATGACCATGCCGATATCGAGCGGGCGCTGAAGGCCCTGCCGAAGGTTTGATTCTGGGGTCTAAAATCTGGCCGTTACGGGCATAAAGATTTCGGCTTGAGCGCACAATTCGCAAAGACGTACCTGCGCCGCCGTGGAAATATACGCGAATAATGCAGGGGATTTGCTTATGAAACTTAAGATTGCCGCCACGGTCGCTGCCCTCGGCCTGATGTCCACAGGCGCGCTGGCGCAAGGTGCGCCGCCGAAACTGGATATTCTCCTGAAACCGCACGCGACCGCCGCCGGTGCCGGTGACTATGTCGATGTGACGATTAAGCTTGAGGCGCCGAAAGCCGCCGCCGGTGAGACTCTGGCGCGCCTGCCGCTGATGATCGTGTCCATGCCGGGGATAAAGCTCGATGCCAAAGACCTTAAGGTCACCGACGCCAAGGGGGCCGTGGCTATCACTCAGGCCGATCAGCCCGCGACCCCGCAGTGGCAGTACCGTCATTTCAATGCGGGGCGCGCGACCGTTGGCGATGTGACCCTGACCTACCGCGCCCATGTCCGCGAAGTCTCCGGCACGACCCGCATGGGGCCTTTGTTTGATTTCCGTGGCCAGCCCGGCGGCGTCAATGGCGCGGGCATGACCTTTCTGGCCCTGCCGGACAAAAAGACGCCCTATAATGTGACCTTGAACTGGGATATGTCGGCGTACCCCGCAGGCGCCAAGGGCGTGCACAGTCTGGGGGAGGGGCAGGTCAGGCAGATCGCCCCGACCGACCTGTGGAACTTCAGCTATTATTACGCGGGCAACGTCCAGACCTATTCGGCTGACGGGTTTTCGATGTACTGGACGACGACCCCGCCGTTTGACACTAACGCTGTGGCGCATAAGATCGGCGCGCTTTACGGGCAGATGACGTCCTTTTTCAGAGCGGAGGGCGGCAGCTACCGCGTCTTTGTGCGGGAAAACCCGTTCAGCGGCATGGGCGGGACGGCCTTGGCGTCGTCGTTTATCTTTGGCTATGATGCGAATAATCCGCCGACGCTGGATAAGCTTCAGGCCTTGCTGGCGCACGAAATGGCCCATAACTGGCTGAAAATCGGCGGTGAGCATGGCGATTCTGCCTGGTACACCGAAGGCACGGCCGAGTATTATTCGATCATGCTGGCGCAGAGAGCTGGTCTTTTGACGCCCGCTCAGGTTGGTGAGATGATCACTGACCGGGCCTTCAGCTACTGGTCAAACCCGTTGAGCGCGCTCAGCAATGCCGATGCGGCTGCGGCCTTCTGGAAGGACAACAGCGCCCAGACCATCCCTTATGGCCGCGGGCTGTTGTACCTGATCAATACCGACGCCAGGATTCGCGCGGCCACCGGCGGGGCCAAGACGCTTGATACGATGGTACAGGCCATGATCACCAAGCAAAAGGCCGGTGAAACCCCCGGCATCGATGTCTGGCTGGCGCTGGTGGGGGCCGAGATCGGGGCGCAGGCTAAGACCGACTATGACAATATGGTCGCGGGCAAGCCGCTGATGCCGGTCGCCGGTGCTCTGGGGCCATGCTTTACGGTGGTGCCCGCCACGGTGCGCCGGTTCGATCTGGGCTTTGATCAGCCGTCACTCGATAAAAAACTGATCAGCGGTGTGCGGGGGGGATCAGCAGCCGAGACGGCGGGACTGAAGGACGGCGATGTGGTCATTGAAGCCACCAGCGTGTTCGATGCCCAGCGGACTCAAACCAGTCAGATGAAACTTAAGATCAAACGTGGTGAGGCCGTCATCGACATATCCTATCTGCCGCGCGGTGAGGCCGTGGCCGCCCATCAGTGGCAGCGCAAGGCCGATGTCGCGGATGCCGCCTGTAAATTGTGAGGCCTGACATGCGTAGTTTGTTGTTAAGTGCGTCCCTGATGGCTTTGGCCGCAGGGGCGGTGGCTGAGCCGCTAAAGCTTGATCTGACCCTGACGCCGCAGGTGTCAGCCGAGGCCGTTACCGGCTGGACGGTCGAGAGCCGCTTTGACACGGTGGCGGGCGATCCGGCCCTGCGCTTTACGATCCCCAAAACGCTTGGGCCATTGCAGCGCATCCCTGACCGCATCAGCCTGATCACCGCCCGCGACGATCAGGGGCCGCTTACCCTGACTATATCGGACGGCACCGGCTATATGGGCGCGCCCGCACAGGTGTTCACCACGGATCGTGCCCCGGTCGGTGATGTGATTTTGCGCTATCAGGTCGCAACTTCGCAGGAAACCATTTCCGGCCCCAACTGGGAACTGCGCTCAGAAGGGCTGGGGTCGAGTGCGCAGGGATCGTCGATCCTGCTGCTGCCGGATCAGGAAAAGCCCTATCAGGTCAGTATCAACTGGAACCTCAAAAACCTGCCGCAGGGGGCGCGGGCGATCACCTCCTATGCCCGCGATCCGAAGACGGTGACCGAGCCGATCAGCCGCCTGCGCCAGACCTATTTCATGGCCGGAAATCTGATCTCTACGCCTGATGATCTGACGACGCCCAGCGTTTTTCGTGCCGCCTCCACCGCCATCAATAATCACCCGCAGAAGCCGTTACTCGACTGGTCATCCGACGCCTATACCCGCATGTCGGGCTATTTCGGATTTCAATCGCCGCCGCCGTTTACGGTGCTGATGCGCTCCAACATCTATGGTGGAACCAGTGGCACGGCCGGCCCGGAAGGCCTGATCGCCACTATGGCCCCGCAGGCCAGCGAACTGGGGATCAAGAGTCTGATTTCCCATGAGATGGTCCATGTTTATCTGCATGGTCTGATGGAAGCCGACGACAGTGGCCGCAACCCTGATGCCGGCTGGTTCACCGAAGGCATCGCCGTCTATTATCAACGCCGCGCGCCGTTTAAGACCGGCCTGTTTACGCCGGATCAGTTCCTTGAGGACTTTAATGAAACCGCGCGGGCCTATTATTCCAATATCCGCATCAACGTGCCGATGTCGGAGGCGATCAAGAATTTCTGGACCGATCCGCGTCAGCGCATCCAGCCCTATAACCGCGGGGCGATGTATTTCCATGTCCTCGACGGTCAGATCCGCGCCAAGTCAAAGGGTAAGCGCACGCTGGATGATGTGGTGCGCCCCTATCTGAAGCGCCACAATGACGGTCTGTCGGTGACCGAAAAAGACTGGATGGATTTGCTGGTGGCGGAACTGGGGCCCAAGGCGAAAACCGATTTTGAGGCCATGATGAACGGCGCGGTGCAAATCCCTGCGTCGAATGCTTTGGGAATGTGTTTCAAACGCGTCGAAACTCAGATGCCGGTGTTTGAACTGGGCTTTGAGATGCCGAGCCTGATCAACCGTCCGCGTGTGATTGCGGGCCTTGATCCGGCCTCTCCGGCGGCAAAGGCGGGCTTAAAAGACGGCGATGTCGTCACCAATACCCTGATCCTCGATGCCATCCAGCAGGACCCGCGTGAGCCGATTACACTGAAAATCGAGCGCGGCGGGGAAAAGCATGACATCACCTTCAGCCCGCAGGGGCATTTGACTAAGGGCTATCTGTGGCAACACGTCAAAGGTGTTTCCGATGCAAAATGTGCGGAGTAAATTTATGAAAATTCTGTTCGCGGTTGTCGCGGCTCTGGCGGCGGGGACGGCTCATTCACAGGTACTGGATATGACCTGGAAACCAGTGCGTGATGCTGCCGGTGAGGTGGCGGCCATCGAAGTGACGCAGGTCGTCAATGGTGTGGCCGGTGATAAGCCGTTCGGGCTGAATGCGCCGGTGACCTATGCCGCGGTGACCGGTGTGGCCGATCGTATTTCGGGATTAAAAGTTACCGACAGTGCGGGCGAAATCACCTTTACGGTCTCAGAAGATAAGCCCATCTCCGGCGGCTTTCCCTATTACCGGCACTGGACGGCTACGCGGGCGGTAAATTACCCCGTGACCGTCAGCTACAGCGCTTTGGTGCAACCGGTAAACAGTCCCGGTGGGCCGGCCTTTGGTATCCGGCCTTCGGGGGGCGGGGTGTCGGGCTCAGGCGGCGGTTTTCTGATGCTGCCGGAAAATGCCGGTACGACCACGTCAAAAGTCAAATGGGACCTAAGCGGACTTGCGGCCGGATCGGTCGGGGTGACCACCTTTGGCGAAGGCGCGTTTGAGGTCAAGGGGACGCCACAGACCCTGACCGGCGGCTGGATTATGGCCGGGCCCGCGCAACACTATTCTATTCCCGGCGATAGCCACTTTAATGCCTACTGGCTGGGCGGATTGCCGTTTGATGCCGAGGCCGAAATGGTGTGGGCGTCCAAGGCCTATAAGGTGCTGTCGACCTCATTCAAATATATGAACCCGGCGCCCGATTACCGGGTGTTTCTGCGCGGACTGAAGACCCCGCCGTTTGGGGGCGGCACGGCGCTGGGTAACTCCTTCATGTTTTCGATGAGCGAGGCGGCGAAAAAAGACATTCACGATATCCGCATCACCATCTTCCACGAGATGGGCCATCAGTGGGTCGGCGGGATCGAAGGCGGGGTGGCCGACAACTGGTTCACCGAAGGGCTTAACGTCTATTACACCACCATTCTGCCGCTACGGGGCGGGCTGGTCAGTGTCGACGAATATGCGGCACTTTTGAACGAGCAGGTCGCCAATTACTATACCTCTCCGGCGCGCAACTGGTCAGCGGAAAAGATTGTCGGCGTCGGTTTTGGCGATGAGAAAATCCGCCATACCCCCTATGTGCGCGGGGCGTTGTACTGGGCCGACCTGGATGTGCAGATCCGCAAAAACTCCAAGGGGAAGCGTAACCTTGATGCCTTCCTGGCACCGATGTTTGCCGCCCGCCATAAGGGGGAGCGCTTTGATCGGGCCTATTTTGAGGCCATGTTGACGGCGGAACTGGGGTCAAAGGCTGTGGAAGATTTCCGCGCCATCAATATCGACGGCACCAAAACCCTCGATCCGTCGCCCAAGGCTTTCGGGCCGTGTTTTACCCGCAAGGCCACACAATTGCCTGCAAAAGACGGGGCGGTGGACGGCTTTCAGTATATTCGCCTGAAAAGCGTTGCGAATAAAAAATGCGCACGCTGGTGATGGCGGTGTTATAGGTCTTTGGGCGATGTATGACGCCAGATACCGCGCAAAGGCTTATATCTCTTGAGGGTGTGGGTTTAATGACACAGGAATTCTTGTGTCATTTCCATTTGTGATGAGATTGGCACAGTGGCGGTTTGTTGAATAAAAATTGTCACGGTCTTCTGCTAACCGAATAAAAATTTTATGTCGCTAATGTGACGGCCTTAAGAAAGGCATGAAAAACCGCGTCGCCCGTCCTACCGTTAATGTCAGAGGCATCATTTGACTACGCGGTGTGAAGGGCCTCCTTTTTCAGCACATGAACCTACGGCAGGGGATAGTAAATGCCGGGTTCAGGTATCATCCGCGGGGTTAAGGCAAGAGGGATATGAGAGTGACCAATCGTAATAAATTAATGGCTTCGACGATTTTTGGCGGCAGCATAATTTTGTCGGCCCTGATGGCGTCGGTTAGCTATGCGCAGGACGCTGTGCCGCCCGCCGAAGAAGAAGTCGTGCAGGAAGTGGTCGTGACCGGATCGCGTATTCGTCGCGCCAGCACCAGCACCTCCGCGCCCGTGACCATGATTGATTCTCAGGCCCTGACGGATCGTGGCGTGGTTCAGGCGGGTGAAATGCTCAACCTGACGACCTCAATCGCTGCCTCTGTGCCGCTGGCTGACAATACTGGCAACGATGCGGGTACGGGGCAGCAGTTCCCGAACCTGTTCGGTATGGGGACGGGCCGTACACTTACTCTGGTCAATGGTCGCCGCTTTGTCGCTTCGCAGGCCGGCATGGATGGCAACGCGGTTGACACCAACATGATCCCGTCGGGCCTGATCAAGCGGATTGACGTGGTTCAGGCCGGTGGGGCCGCTGTTTACGGGTCTGACGCTATCGCCGGTGTCATCAACTATGTGCTGAAGGACGATTTCGAAGGGGCAGAACTGGATATCCAGACCGGCATTTCATCGCGCGGCGATTACCCGAAAAACTCTATTCGCGCCACGTTCGGCCATAACTTTGCCGATGGCAAAGGCAATCTGGCCTTTGATGCCGGCTGGTCCAAGACCGACCCTCTGTACTATAGCGACCGCCCGCGCAGCGCCCTTGGCCGCGTCAACGTCTCCAGCGGCAACACCAATCCCAGCGACGGCATCCCGACCGTGCGCGAAAACCTCGATACCCGCTTCTGGTCGTTCAATACCAATGGCGTGATCTTTGCCACAGCACCAGCACCGGCCCTCAATGCCGACGGTACGCCGCGCTTTATCCTGAAAAGCAATGGCACCTACACCCAGTTCAATGATGCCGGTACCGGCCTTGCCGCCTATGATTCCGGCACACCGGGCGGGATTCCGTTCTCATCCGGTGGTGACGGTTTCAGCTACCGCGAACTGGCCGCACTTTATACCGGCGTTAAACGCAGCACCGCCAACCTGGTCGGCCACTACGATCTGACTGATCGTATCAAGCTTTATGGCGAGGTGAGCTATGCCGAAACCGAAGGTTATGATCCGTATCAGTCCTATCAGTCGAATACGGTGCTCAATGCGCCGGCGACCGGTTCGGGCTATATTGCCTTTACCCGCAACAACGCCTTCCTGACGCCGGAGACGATCACGGCGCTGACTGCCGCATCGCCGTCGTTTGGGGTGGGTGCACCTCTGTTCCTGTCCAAGCTGTGGGCCGACCTGTGGCCATCGCGGGCCGGTGAATACACCACCGAAAGCTACCGCACACTGGGCGGGATTTCCGGTGATTTCGATGCTTTTGACCGTAACTTCTACTGGGATGTGTCCTATAGCCGTGGTGTCACCGAAGGTGAGCAGCGCGGATGGGGCACCATCACGGCGAACCTGGCCAAGGCCGTCAATGCGGTGAAGAACTCATCGGGTCAGATCGTCTGTGCGGTCAATGCCGATGCCTCGACTGCCAATGACGACGCGGCCTGTGTGCCGATCAACATGTTCGGCACCGGCAATGTCACCGATGCCGGTCGCGCCTATGTCTCGGCCGAAGTCGGTTCGGACTACAAGAACACGCAGGATGATTTCCTGGCAACGATCGGTGGTGACCTGTTCAGCCTGCCGGCCGGTATGGTCAACTTCTCGCTGGCCTATGAGCACCGCAAGGAAGAGGCCGAATTCAATCCGTTACCTGCCAACCAGAATGGCACGGTCGGCGCCGGTACCAAGACCCTGCCGACCGCCGGTGAGTACAAGACCGACGAATATTCGGCCGAAGTCCTGATCCCGATCATCGGCGGCGACTTCACCCTGCCGTTGGTCAAGGCTCTGGAAGTCACGGGTGCCTATCGTTATGTCGATCACTCGATCGCCGGTAACGAAGATGTCTGGGGTGCCGGTATCCGCTGGCAGGTCGTCGATTCGTTCGCCTTCCGCGCCAATCAGAGCCGTAACTTCCGTGCGCCTACCCTGACACAACTGTTTGCCCCGACCTCATCGGCGCTGGGCAGCGTAGGGCAGGATCCGTGCGATTTCCGCTACATCAACTCTGGTCCGGCGCCAGCCACCCGTCTGGCCAACTGTCAGGCTGAATGGACGGCGGCTGGCCGCAATCCGGCAGCGCTTACGACCTTCCAGAACGACTCGACCAACTTCTCTTCGGCTATGGTCACCACAGGTGGTAATCTTGATCTGAAAAACGAAGTGTCGGAAACCACCACCTACGGCTTTGTGTTCCAGCCGACCTTCCTGCGCGGCCTGACCGTTGTGGTCGACCGCTTCGAGGTTGAACTGGAAAACGGCCTGTCTGCCTTCCTGCCGGTTAACTTCATGGCGACCTGCTATGACTCGACGGTGCGTCCGGCTGATGTCTGCGCCTCCTTCACCCGTGATGCGACCACCGGCAATGTCATCACGGCTATGACGACGACCTACAATGCCGGTCTGGTCAACATGGAAGGTGAGACCTACAACGTCAACTACACCTTCCCGCTGGGGCAATACTTCGGTGACCGTGATCTGGGCCGTCTGGAACTGGGTCTGGAAGCCACCCATCTGGCGCTCTATGAAACCTCGGTCACCGGGTTCGATCTGACCCGTACCGATGGCACGACTGTGCAACCGGCATGGACGACGCGCTTTGACATCAACTGGTCAAAGGGCCCATACCGTGCGACCTATTCGGCCTTCTACCTGTCGGAAGGCAAGGTCAACCGCACGGACACGATCGAAAATACACCGACACCGAACATTGACGCCAATCTGCGCCACAGCATCTCGGCTCAGTATGATGTAAATGAAAAGCTGACCCTGCGTGGTGGTGTCACCAACCTGACCGACGAAGAGCCGTCCTATCCGACCCTGAGCTACGGCGATATCCTTGGCCGTCAGTACTATGTCGGCCTGAAGGCGAAGTTCTAAAGAACTAATTGTAAATGGAAGTACAGAAAGCGCGGGCCGGAAGGCTCGCGTTTTTTGCGTCCGATTGTGATTATAAATGATTGCATCTGCTCTGTGTTCCGGCCCATATAGGTCAAAACATTCAGGAGCAGGGACATGAAGACATCAGCAGCGATCAGCGCACTTGTGTGGGCTTTGGCGGGGGGCGCCGTGGCCGAAACGCTTGTTTTGGATGCTTCGGCACCAGCCCCGACACCGGTTGAGGGCACGTTGAAAATGGGCGCGGGTCGTGCCCCCGACGGTACCGTCATCCATGTCAACAACCAGTATCTGCTGATCGGCGGCAAACCCGTCGTGCCGGTCATGGGCGAATTTCACTACAGCCGCTTTCCGCGCGCCTATTGGGAAGAGCAACTGCTGAAAATGAAGGCGGCGGGCGTCAATGTCATCGCCACCTACGTTATCTGGCAGCACCACGAAGAACAGGCCGGTCAGTCCGACTGGGACGGTGATCTCGATCTGCGTGCCTTTATCGAACTGTGCCAGAAGCATGGGCTCTACACTTACCTAAGACCCGGTCCGTGGGCTCATGCCGAAGTACGCTTTGGCGGTATCCCTGACTGGGTGGTCGATTCCGTGCCGACGCGCTCTAACGATCCGACTTATTTGAGTTATGTCGAAGCCTTTTACGGTAGGGTGGCGGAACAGTCCAAAGGCCTGCTGTGGAAAGACGGCGGGCCGGTTATCGGCGTGCAGCTTGAGAACGAATATAACCGCAATGGTTATCTGCAGGGGCGCGACCATATCTCAAAACTGAAAGAGATCGCGCTGAAAGTCGGGCTCGATGTGCCCCTCTATTCGGTGACGGGCTGGGATAATGCCCTGTTTCCGCGCGGTGAGGTTATTCCGGTGTTCGGCTCATACGTGGATGAGCCTTGGTCAGCGTCCGCCACCATCCTGCCGCCGAAATCAAGCTATATGTTCCAGTTCGGGGTGCGCAACGAAAAGGGGCTGGGGGCGCAGGGCTCAACCTCCACTCAGGATGACGGCTCCCGCGACACCGACATCACGCCGTTTTTCGGAGCTGAATACGGCGGCGGGGTGCCGACCATGTACCGCCGCAGACCGATCATAAAGCCCGATGATATCTCGAAAATGACCCTGACCAAGATCGGCTCAGGCGTAAACCTGATGGGCTATTACATGTTCCAGGGCGGCCAGAACCCGCCGGGATCTCCGACCCGCGAAGAAACCGTCGCCACCGGCGGTTATAATGATATGGCCAAGCTGGGCTATGATTTTCAGGCCCCACTGGGCCAGTACGGTCAGGCCCATCCGGTGCTGCATCAGCTTAAGCCGATCCATTATTTCCTTGAGGCATTCGGGGATCGGTTGGCGCCGACCCACACCTATGCACCCGTGACGCAACCGTCCGGTTCTGATGATCTGAAAACCCTGCGCTGGTCATACCGAGGGCAGGGGGATGCGGGCTTTGTGTTCGTCAACAACTATATCCGCCAATACGATATGGCCGCGCATCAGGACGTGCGGTTTGCAGTCAAACTGGCCGGCAAGACTGTGACCCTGCCATCAAAGGGCGTGGATATCGACAATGGCGACAACTTCATGTGGCCGGTCAATTTTGACCTGTCGGGGATAAATCTCAACTGGGCGTCGGCGCAGCCGGTGACCAGAATCACGGACGGTGAGGGTGATATCTATATCTTCGCCCAAAGCGGAGATATTGCGGCTGAATTCGCTTTTGGGGCCGAGGTGACGGTCAAAGGCGCAAAGCTGAAAGAGGGGCTACGTATTGTCTCGGCGAAAGCTGGTAAAGGATCGGTTATCCGGGCAACGCAGGCCGGTAAAACCGCACGCATTCTGTTGTTGACCGACGATCAAGCTAAACACCTGACCAAGGTCGATCTGGGCGGAAAAGCTCATGTTGTGTTGAGCGACGCCCATGTCTTTGGCAATGATCAGGGCGGGTTTGAGTTGCGCCAGACGGGTAAGGCCGATTTCAATTTCAGCATCTATCCGGCGCCGGATAAGGCTCCAACCGGAAGCGCCGCGCTGAAATCCGCTAAAAAGGACGGCATTTTCACGGTTTATCAGGCGAAATTGCCCACCAAGACCTTAACCGCTGAGTTGACGCCGCTGCGGCCCGCGCAAAAAGCGCCACCGCTTAAAACCTATGGGCCGCGTAATACACCGGTGGTGCCGGAGCCGGAAAGCTTTGCGGCATCTGCCGGCTGGACGATCAAAGTGCCGTCGGATGCGCTGAGCGGGGTGGCTGATGCGTACCTTGATATCGCCTATCAGGGCGATGTGGCCCGGCTATTTTCAGGGGCGCGCCTGATCGATGATGAGTTTTATAACGGCCTGACCTGGCGGATCGGCTTAAAACGCTATGCGGAGATCATCGATAAGCCGCTGACACTGACCATCATGCCGATGCGTGAGGATTCAAAGGTTTACCTTGACGCCAGCGCCCGCCCGCAGTTCACGGACGGTCAGGTGGCGAAGGTTACGTCTGTGACCCTGACCCCGGAATATGGCCTGACTATAAGGCCATAAGGATAAACAGCCCCAGCCCCATAACCCCCGCCACACCCAGAGCGCAGATGCGGGCAATCTGTTCGATATCATTGACTGAAAGGGTCGTAGCCTGACGGCTGCGGGGTGCGGTGAGGGCGTGGGAATGTGACATGACTACCGCCTTTTTTGAGTTGTGATCTATGGCCCGATGATGTTGCCGCGGGCCATAAAATCTCAATGGGGTTTAGAGGCCATCAGATAAGCTCAATGATCAGGTCGGGCGAATCGGGTGTAGCCTTCGCTTCTGCTGGCGGCGCCGGTTGGGCGGCGGTGGTGACGGTCGATACAGATAACCACGCGACGATTAACACCACGCAGGCCACGATGAACCATTTCAGGCGGCGTACATCCGCGTGGGTGGTTGCGGGGTGGTGGTCACGTTCAAGGCTGTTTGAATCAGTAGGCATATCTGATCTCCTTACCCTTTACGGTGTGGGTGCGGAGTGTGCGCTGCGCAGTGTAAGTAATCTGTAGGTCCATCAAGCGAAATCATAAGGCGCGTGCGAATCTCATCACGTTTTTACGAGCGTGAAAAACATGTTTGTAAAATAAACCAGTTTGTGTATATCGTCGTTATGTTGAAAACGCACCGAGGAGGCGGGACATGACAGACACATTGAAAACGGTAGATGAAGGGCGATACGGTGCGCTTGATGCCGTCAGGGCCGGGGCACTAATGTTGGGGGTGGCTCTGCACGCCACCATGTCCTATACCGATCCGCCGTTCTGGATCGTGCAGGACGCGCAGAGGGATAACGGCTTCTGGATCGGCTTCTTTGTCATCCATATCTTCCGCATGAGCCTGTTTTTCATGCTGGCCGGCTTTTTTGCGCGGCTGGTGTTTCATAAATATGGCCTCAAAGGCTTTGTCGCCAATCGTTTCAAGCGCATCGCGTTGCCTTTGTTAATTTTCTGGCTGCCGGTGATTGCGGCGATTATTACGCTGGCCGTTATGACCTCAATGAAGTTCGCCGCGGCCGGAGGTGTGGTACCTCCCGCGCCACCACCGCCGACCTTAGCGACGTTTCCGCTGACCCACCTGTGGTTCCTCTATATGCTGCTTGTGCTTTATGTCGGGATGCTGGCCGTGCGCGGGATTGTGGTGCTGATTGATCGTAAAGGGGCCTTGCGTGAGGGCATGGGCAAGGTGCTGGGGTGGGGCGTCAAAACCGGCGTGGCCATACCTGTGCTGGCCCTGCCGCTGGTGTTGGTGACAGCGCAGGCGGATGACTGGATGCGCTGGATCGGCATACCGACGCCTGATACCGGCTTTGTGCCTAATCTGATGGCCTTGACCGGCTTTGGGGTGGCGTTTGTGTTTGGCTGGGGCCTGCATCGTCGGGCTGACCTGTTAGCCACCCTGGCGCAGCAATGGATGCTGAACCTGCTGGCGGCGGTGATCTTCACCACCTATTGCCTGTGGGACATGGATGCGACGGCCAGCTTCGATAAGGTCGCAGGCCGTGATCATCTGCTCTATGCGGCAAGCTATAGTCTGGCGATCTGGACGTGGAGCCTTGGCCTGATCGGGCTGGCGATGAAAACCCTGTCTAAGCCGAGTCAGGTCTGGCGCTTTTTATCAGACTCGTCCTATTGGGTATATATCGTCCACCTGCCGCTGGTGCTGGGATTTCAGTATCTGCTGATGGATCAGAACTGGCCGGCGGGGGCGAAATTCGTCGCCGTGGTGGCGGGGACTCTGGTCATCGGGTGGGTCAGCTACCGGTTCGGGGTCAGGTACACGATCATAGGTACGTTACTGAATGGCCGCAAACGCGCGCCTCACAAACTGAAACAGGCGGCCGCCCATGCCACAAACTAAAAACAATCCTGAGCGATCCTTTGCCGCAAGTTTTGCGGATGAGGGGCCACGCTCTCAGGCGGCGACCGGGCTGGTGTTTCTGTGGGCGGGGTTGCTCTATGGGGCCCAGACTCTGGCTTACGGCGCTATAGAAGCGGGCCTGTTCGCCCTGTCAGGTAGCGGGGGGCTTATTCTGGCGCTGGCACCGACCATCCCTTTTCTGGCGGTCATTGTTTATGTGAGCTGGCAGGGCCGCACATCTCAAAAAGGGGTGGCGACGCGCGCGCTTAACGCCTGCTACACCTCGGCAGGGCTGGTCAATCTGGTGATCGCCATTGCCTTTGGCGTTCTGGCGGCGCGAAAGCAAAACATGACCATATGGCTGTTATATCCGATCGTCATCTGCGCCATGCAGGGGGCGGCCTGGTATGCGGCCTGCGCGATCCGGCGCAAGGTCTGGCTGGGCGCGATTTCAGCGGGGTGGTTTGTCGTGACGGTGATTTTAACGCTGCTGGTGACCCGCATTGAGGCCTATCTGCTGGTGCTGGGACTGGCCCTATGGGGTCTGATGGCCGCGCCCGGCTATGCGTTGATGAAACGGGCCGCAACGGAGCCGGACAATGCGTGAGGTAAACCCACAATCGGCCCGCGACGATCTGGCCTTTATCACGTCTTTGGTAGGTGAAGGGGCGCGGGCTCAGGTCTCTGGCGGGGTTCTGCTGCTGAGCGGCGGTATTCTTTACGGGATACAATGTCTATGCCACTGGGCCGATATGGCCGGGTTTATCCGTCTGGGGACGGCGGGGCATCTGATCAACGGCATATTGCCGTCGGTGCTGTTTCTGGTGGCCGTTGGTATTGTCATGTGGCGCGACCGCCATAAGACCCACACCGGCGTGGCCAGTCGCGCGCTGAATGCCGCTTTTGGCGGGGTGGGGCTGGCCAACCTGTTTATGAATTTTGTGTTCGGTTATACGGCCCTGACGCATAAGCTGTGGTTTATCTGGATGCTGTACCCTATCGTGTTGTGTTCGCTTATGGGGGCGGCGTGGTATGTGGCGGTCATCATCCGGCGAAAGCTGTGGCTGGGGGCAGTGTCCGCCGGCTGGTTTGCAGCGGCGTTCGCCTTGATGTGGCGGATTGAGACGCCGGACTATATGCTGATCCTGTCGGCGGCTCTGTTCCTGCTGATGGGCGTGCCGGGCTATGTGTTCATGCGGTTGGCAAAGGCGCAGGCGTGAGCGGTTTCGATGTCAATCGTCTGGATGACGCCATTCACGGACGCCTGCGTCTGGGGATCATGGCCTATCTGGCCGATGCGGAGACGGCTGATTTCAATGAGTTGAAAGCGGTGCTTGAGGCTACTCAGGGCAATCTGTCGATCCACCTGCGCAAGCTTGAGGATGTCGGCTATATCGAAATCATCAAAAGCTTTCAGGGCCGAAAGCCTCTGACCCGCGCACACATTACGCCCGCGGGTCGTAGGGCTTTTTCGAACTATATCAAGGTCTTATCGGGACTTGTAGGTAAGGCTTAAACCAGCTCTGTGAGGTGAGAGGCAAGCTGATGCGGGCTTTCGGCTGTCAGATCCTTTGGGATTTCAGCCTCAATGGTCGCTAGTACGCCCTTACTGAACAGCTTGCGCAGTTCACCCAGCAGCTTGGCGGGGGCGATGACGGTCAGGCGCTCAAACCGGCCCGCCAGATGGGCACCATTAATGGCCTCAGCCGCCGTTTTCATCAGGTCGAGCTTGACTTCCTGACGGGCATCTATGGGGGGCTCGGACATGCTGCGCTGTGAGGAATAGCTCTGAAAGACTCGCCCCAGCTTATCCGGATTGACATCATAGATGGCCTCGGCGGATTGCGCCTGCCAGGACAGGCCATCCACGGCTTTCAGGCTCTGACGGGTTTCGATCGTGCCGGGGCGGTTGGGCTGGGCGGTCGTCGGCACCTCAGCGTTGTCGGTTTCGCGGCCATAGACAGTGGCGGATTTCCCGCTGGCAACCAGAACCCATGACACGGCGGTTTTGCGCGCCGCCGGTTGAAAATCAGGCATATTCAGATCCTTTCAAGGTGTGAAACGATCCCCCTTTAGCCGGGGTAGATTATGCGCCGATGTCGAAAAGATTCAATGCGGTAAGCTTATCCGGTCAGGACTGTCTGATCAGCGCGGCTCGTTCGTCTGCGGTCATATGCCGCCACTGACCTTCGGGCAGGTCGCCCATGTGCAGAGGCCCGATCCGGTCGCGATAAAGATCAATAACCCGCAGTTCGACCATCTCGCACATGCGCCGTATCTGACGGTTGCGGCCTTCTTTCAGGATAAAGCTTAAGGACTGTTCGCCGGTCTGGGTGACGATGGCGGGCTTAAGCTTACGCCCATCCAAGGTCAGGCCATGCCGCAACCATTTCAGTTTCTCTTCAAACAACGGCCCGCGCACCCGGACATGATATTCTTTTTCAAGATCACTTTCGGGGCCGATAATGGCTTTGGCCAGCACGCCGTCCTCGGACAGGATCAGAAGGCCGCGCGAGTCCTTATCCAGCCGCCCGACCGGCGCCAGCTTGGAATGATGGTCCGGGAAAACCTCAGCCGGGCCATAGACATTGGCGCGCCGGATCATACGCACCGCCGGTGTTTCACCGGCCTCCGGCGTGCCGGAGACGATGCCGATCGGCTTGTGATACAGGATCGTCATCCGGCTATCTAGGGCGTCCTTACCGGAATCGTCGATGGATACCGTCTGGCCTTTTTCGATCTTGCGTCCCGCATCGGTCACACGCACACCGTCGACCAGCATCTGGCCACGCTCGATCAGACTGTCGGCTTCACGGCGTGAGCACACCCCTGATTGCGCCAGCCATTTGTTGACGCGCACCGGTTCATCGCCATTGTAGATTCGGCTCCAGGCCATGAATATCTCCTGATCTGCCGGCCTTATTAGCTCTAACCGTCAGGTCATGCCATAGCTTTATCGGACTTAAAGCGCACGATGCTTTAGTCGCTCATGGCATCCAGCAGTTCCAGGAACAGGTTAATGACATCGAGGTAAAGCTCAATGGCCATGTTGGTGGCGGTGTTCCAGTCATTTATGCCCTGAGACTGGAGGCGCGACAGCGTATGAAAATCGTAAATCAGATAGACTGTAAATAAGGCTACACCGATAAGGGCGGCAAATCGCTGAACATTGCGGGGGATGGCAATGAATATGCGAATGAGGTTGAACAAAATCAAAGCTATAAGGCCGACGAGCAGGTAATTACCGAAAACCGCCATGTTCAGGCCAAATGGTGCAATCATTGCCGTTATAAGAACCACGGAAACGGTAATAGCCAGAACGTTAGCGCCTAGATTTTCATCAACGGATATAAGCGCTATGGCTAACTGCACGCCTATCAGTGTGGACCAAAGTGAAAATACAGCCAGAGCTGTCCATAAGGGCTGATGCTGCCCCCAGAAATACAACAAAAAGAATGCGCCCAAGCTGAAAAGGCTAAGGGCCGAAAAGCCAGACCGGATGGCCTCTTTCGAGACGTGCATATCAGTCTGGCCTTTTTCGTTGGTGGTCGCGCTAATCCAGGTGGCGCCTTCATCCAGATATTGGCGGAATTTAAGAAGGGTCAGTTTTGCGCTCAGCCATGTCATAAATAACTGAACAGCAAGCACAAAAAATGTCTTCGCATACAGCGTTGAAAACAGCGTGTCCATAATTCCCCCCGAACGTGATCTGTGGCTAGGACACGGCGACCCTTAAAAAATGTCAATAGTTGAAATCAGGTAAGATGATAAAACGCGCTGGCATGGGGACGTAGTTCGGTTTTCAGCGCTGTTTCCATTACCCCTATATCCTTGCGGGCCCAGATGTCGCGCACCTTCACCTTATTTTTCAGGCCCATAAGTTTGAACATCTCAGTAAGCGTCTGAGGTTCATCGGAAATGTTAAATAGCGCCAGATAGCGGCCTTTAGGGGCATCGGCGATCCAGCCAATCTGACCGCTCCGTTTAAACAGCACGCGATTATTAGCGCTTTTCTGATTGACGGCAATGACTTCCGGGTTGGTCAAAAGGTCAAGTGTGGCCTGATCCATAGAGCGCAGATCACCGCCCATGATCAGCGGAGAGCGTGCAATCGACCACAGGGTCATCAGGGTTTGCTGCTCATCCGGCGTAAACTTGGTCTGGCGCTTGCCCATCGCCAAAAGCCCCAGCGGTAGCATATCGGCATCGGGCCAGGCGCCGGCCTTGCGATGCGGGTTCCAGTTTTCCAGCCGCTGGAACTGATCGCGCAGCAGGTGCCATTCATCCCAGAAGTCATCGGAGATCCGCCACATCTGGGCATATTTCGGCACATGGTGGGCCCAGTTCAAATCGGTCTCACCGGGCGACAGGCTTAAAATCATCGGGCGTCCTGAGGCGGCAATGGCCTTATGGGCAGCTTCGATCTCGCGCCAGTTGTCGCCGTAAGGGCGGGACATGTCGTCCATCTTGACGAAATCGACGCCCCAGTCGGCAAACAGTTTAAAGACCGAGTTGTAATAGGCTTGCGCGCCCGGCTTGGTCATGTCGACGCCGTACATATCGCCGTTCCAGGTGCAGGTGGAATTGGTGTTGGCGATGTCCTGCGCGCGGACTGTGGTGCCCAAAATAGGGACGTTCTGTGCCACGGCCTGACGCGGGATGCCGCGCATAATGTGAACGCCGAATTTCAGACCCATTTTGTGAACCTGATCGGACAAGGGTTTGAAGCCCTTGCCATTTTCAGACGACGGGAAACGGTTGGGCGCGGGCAGGAGGCGACCATTGCCATCCATGCTCAGCGGGGCGTCCTTGCGGTAATTATAACCGTCGGCATTGGGCTCATACCACTGGATATCGACGGTAAAGACATCGTAACCGGACGGCAGCAGCTTATCGGCCATGATGTGCGCGTTTTCCACGGCCTGAGCTTCGGTGATGGTGGTGGCGAACGAGTTCCAGCTATTCCAGCCCATCGGCGGGGTCGGGGCCAGCACCGGCTGTGCTGCAAAGCTAAGGCCGGATGAGGCCGCGAATGTCGCGGCCGATGCGCCGCCGATCAGGGCGCGCCGGTTGAGTTGCCATTTTCCTGTCATCATGACCTCCGTTATTTTGTCTGACTATTGCAGTGGTCTGGCCAATTTGCCAACCCTTTTTTCGGGAAAAATGTCGAGGGCTCTTGACGGCAGCGGCTGCCTCGACCAAGCCATTGCGCCATGAATATTCTGCTGATCGGCTCGGGCGGCCGCGAACACGCCCTCGCATGGAAAATCGCCCGAAGCCCGTTGCTGACGCGTCTGGTGATCGCGCCCGGCAATCCCGGCATGGCCGCATTGGGGGAATGCGTCGCCATCAAGGTCACCGAGGTTGATAAGCTGGTGGCGCTGGCGCAATCGATGAACGCCGATCTGGTCGTGGTGGGGCCTGAAAGTTCTCTGGCCGAGGGTATCGCCGATGCGCTGATGAAGGTCGGTATTCCGTGCTTCGGGCCTACCCAAACCGCCGCGCAACTGGAATCGTCGAAAGCCTTCACCAAGGACTTCTGCAAACGCTACAATATTCCAACGGCGGCCTATGAAACCTTTGAGGATATCGCGGCCGCGAAAGCTTACCTTAAAACCTTACCCGCGCCCTATATCATCAAGGCTGATGGTCTGGCGGCGGGTAAGGGTGTGGCCATCTCAAATGATTTGCCCGATGCCTACGCCGAACTGGAGGCCATGATGTCGGGTAGGTTTGGCGCGTCGGGGGCGCGGGTGGTGATCGAAGAGTTCATGACCGGCGAAGAAGCCTCGATCTTTGCGCTCTGTGACGGCGAAACGGCGCTGCTGTTTGGCTGGGCGCAGGACCATAAGCGCGCTTTTGATGGTGATACCGGCCCCAATACCGGCGGCATGGGCACCTATAGCCCGGCGCCGATTGTGACCTCACAACTGCTGGATATTACCCAGCGTGACATTCTTGACCCGACCATGCTGGGCATGAAGGCCGAGGGCAATCCGTATAAGGGTGTACTCTATGCGGGTCTGATGGTCGAAGGCGGCAACCCGCGTCTGGTCGAATATAACGCCCGCTTTGGCGATCCGGAATGCCAGGTGCTGATGCTCCGTCTCAAGAGCGATATTGTGCCGTATCTGCTGGCGGCGGCTAAGGGCGGGCTGAAAGATCTGCCAGCCCCCGAATGGCATGATGAGGCAGCCGTATGCGTCGTCTATGCCGCCAAAGGTTACCCTGATAGCCCGATCGGCGGTTCGATCATCAAGGGCGCTGAGCAGGATTTCGGAGAAGGCGTCAGCGTATTCCATGCCGGAACTTCGCGGGCCGAAGATGGCTCATTGCTGGCCGCCGGTGGGCGCGTGCTCAATGTCTGCGCACGCGGAGCAACGATCAAAGAGGCGCGTGATTCCGCCTATGACGTTGTCTCAAAAATCCAGTGGCCGGGTGGGTTTTATCGTACCGATATTGGCTGGCGCGCTTTATCTTAAGAGGGCCGCCTTAAACGCGGCTTCATCATCAAAGCGCGCCCGAATGGGTAGATAATCAATTGTTGATTTCCAGTGTTCAGGCAGCTTAACCCAATCTTTTTCCGTGGTAATCAGGCGCGCCGATTGTTCTTCAGCGGCGGCTTTTAGGATGGTGAGATCCGCCTCGGATATGGGTGCGTGATCGGGATAGGCTTTGAAATCTATGACTTCACAGCCCAGTCGTGTCAGCGTGTCCTGAAACTTCCACGGCTTGGCAATGGCGGCAAAGGCCACCACGTGAGCGGGTTTCATAACGGCGGTTAGGCGAGCGATAAAGACCGGCTTGCCCTCAAACATAGCCAACAACTCAGGATCAACCGACTCATCCTCTGACGGCAGCCACAGGATAATGATATCGGCCCGCGCCAAGCCTTCATTCAGCGGTTCGCGCATCGGCCCGTAAGGCACCACGCCGCCGTCCCCGAATGGCCATGCGCCGTTTGAGGTATCGCCGTCAACCACGACGATACTGATATCTTTGGCGATGGTCAGATTTTGGTGGGCATCATCAACCACCGCGATGCGGGCGTCCGTGGCCTCAATCGCCCGCAGTCCGGCGGCGCGACCCCTAGCCACAAAAAACGGAAATTCACGCGCCAGCATCCACGCTTCGTCGCCTACTTCGGCAGCGGTGTGGATAGTTGTGTCAATATTAATCGGGCCATCAAGCGTGCCGCCATACCCCTTGGACAGGCCAACTGCGTTCGGCAGCAGTCGCAGAATTTCGCGGGTCACCGGCGTCTTGCCCGACCCGCCAACCGTCAGATTGCCGACCGAAATGACCTTAAGCGATGACCGGTAGGGCGTGGCTTTTTTGGCTTTGGCACTACCGGCGGCGATCCACAGTTGCGACAATGGCCACAGTATCGGCCGCCACCACGGCGCACCGGCGGCGTTTTTTTTATACCACCATTGGGGCGTTCTTAAGGTCTGAGCCAAGATTTTAAGCCGCCTCATCCTGAGCGGGAGCGGGCGGCAGCAGCGGTTCAAGACAGCGCCAGACCATCGGCAGGGTATCGCCGTCTTTACGCGCCAACCGCCGCGCCAGGGTATTAGCGGACTCAATGATTTCGGGATTGGCCAGCAATTGCTCGACAATCAGCCGCAGTTCATCGCGGCTATTCGCCTTCCAACCGGCCCCCAGTTCCAGCATGTCATCATAGACCGCCTGCCAGTTGTAAAGCTCCGACCCAAATATTACGGCTTTGGATAATCGCATGGCCTCCAGCGGGTTGTGACCGCCGATGCCGGTTGAAAAACTGCCCGCCATGATCACCACATCGGCCAGCCGGAAAAACACCCCAAGTTCGCCCAGAGTATCGGCCAGATAGATATGGGTATCCGGTGTGATAACCTCGGCCTTTGAGCGCTGGGCGACCGTAAACCCCAGCGCTTCCAGATCAAGCCGGATATCTTCGGCGCGGATCGGATGGCGCGGCACGATAATCAGCAACGGTTCGTCCGGAGATTTAATTATCGTCTCTAAGGCAATGGAAATATAGGCGTCTTCGGTCGGGTGGGTGCTGGCGGCCACGATAACCTGCCGCGCACCGATCTGTGCGCTCAAAGCCTCACGCGTGGTGATATCATCCTCCAACGGCGCGCCCAGGGTCTTGAGATTAGCCTGAGGGGCGACATGGCGGGCGACCGGATCGCCCAGACTTTTGAGGCGGGCCTCAGAGTCCTTATCCTGCGCCATGATCAGATCGAAACCGCTTAAGGTATAGGTGATCGCGTCTTTCAGCCGCATCCAGCCCTTATAGGTTTTTTCAGTGATGCGGGCGCTGAGCAGGGCGTGTTTGATGCCACGTTTCTGCAAGGCCCCGATCAGGTTCGGCCACAGGTCGCTTTCGATAAAGATCGCCAAATCCGGCTGCCAGTGATCCAGAAACGCGGCGACCGCCTGCGGGGTGTCGATGGGCGCATATTGATGCGTGATGTCGCCTAAAGCCGCCAGCCGTTTGGCTAAAATTTCCGCTGAGGTGGTGGTCGATGTGGTCAGCAGAAACCGCACATCGGGCCGTTCCGTTTTCAGGCGCTCAATTACCGGCAGAACCGACAGGCTTTCGCCGACACTGACGCCGTGCAGCCAGATCAGTGTGCCGGAGGGACGCGGGATGTCCGTGCGCCCCAGACGCTCCCGAAACCTTACCGGATCTTCCTTACCGCGCTCAAGCCGTCTGCGCAGGACAAACGGTGCTTGAGTATGAAACAGGCTCATCAACCATTGATAAGCGGTCAGAGAAAGCGGTTTGGGGCTGCGCATCTAAAGCGGCGCCCCCGCCACACGGTCGGCTTCATCGGTCACGCGTGTCAAAGCATCACCCATGTGGGTCATCAGGTCTTGCAAGCGGTCGGCGTCGATATCGGCCGGCACGGGGTCATGAACCTCCCACACAATCGCCACATGTCCAAACGGCAAAGGTACGCGCATCCTATCCCAGGTCTTAAATTCGATAAAGCGGGAGGTCGATAAACCTACTGTGATCATCACAGCGCCCGTCATTTGCGACAGTTTCAATGTACCTTCGGTCATTTCGCGATGGGGGCCGCGCGGTCCGTCAGGGGTCATGGCCACGCATCGACCCTCGCCATTCGGGGCGCTGCGCATCCAGCGCAGCATCTCGCGAAAGGCCTGAGCGCCGCCTTTTTGTTTGGTCGGATCGGATTTTTTAGCCGAAGACCCGCGGATGGCATGATAGCCAAAGCGCTGATTGATCAGGGCGCTCTGGTCGCCGCTTTTGGACAGTGAGGCCAGCACACACACCGCTTGTGCCCGATCCAGTGGCCAGCAGGCATGGGTCAAATGCAGGCGGCCGTGCCAGAACATCAGTACAACCGGCCCTTTGGCGGCCCAGATGGCTTCGACAGCGGCCTGATTGACACGCGTGAAACGGGAGGTGCGGTAGCAGAATTTCAGATAAGCGACCACGAGGATGGCGATCAGGTTCTGAACCGGTTTTGAGTTTATAAGGGACTTCATGACGCCACACCTGCTGCCATTTGCGGGTTATTGTGTGGCATATCAAACTGTTGCCGCGCCAGATCGGCATAGAGACCGCCGGATGCAATAAGCCCGTCATGGGTGCCGCGCTCCACGATCCGGCCTTTGTCGAGCACCAGAATCTCATCGGCATGGCGGATGGTCGACAGGCGGTGGGCGATCATGAAAGTGGTGCGCCCGGCCATCAGCCGTTCCAGCGCTTCCTGCACGCGCGCTTCGGATTGGGTATCAAGCGCCGAGGTGGCTTCATCGAGCAGCAGCAGGGGGGCGTCTTTCAGGAAAGCACGGGCAATGGCGATGCGTTGTTTCTGCCCGCCCGACAGGCGCGAACCGGCCTCACCCACGCGGGTATTGTAGCCATTGGGCAGATCCATGATGAACTCATGGGCGGCGGCGTCACGGGCGGCTTTTTCGATAGCGGCGGGGGCAGCATTCGGATTGCCATAGGCGATATTGACCGCGATGGTGTCATCGAACAGGAACGGGTCTTGTGTCACCAGCGCAATATTTTCGCGCAAGGATTTGAGCGTAAACGACTTTTGGTCGCGATCATCAAAGCGGATATGGCCATGAGTGGCATCGAAAAAGCGTGGCAAAAGGTTGAGCAGGGTCGATTTGCCGGATCCTGACGGCCCGACCAGAGCGATGGAGCGCCCGGCCTCAGCGGTAAAGTTTATGCCGGTAAGGGTCGGCATATCTGGTGCATATTCAAAACCAACATCGTCAAAATGAATAGTTTTGAAATCGCGCGGCAGGGTCATCGCACCCGGCGCATCCGTGATGTCGGGCTGGATATCCAGAACGGCAAACAGGCGTTGGGCCGCCGTCATGCCTTCGGACATAATGGTTTGCAGGCTGGCAAGTTGGCGAAGGGATTGTGCGGCTGACCCCAGCAGGGCCAGGAACGCGGTAAAGCCGCCGACGGTCATTTCCCCAAGCCCTGAACGCCAGCCGGCATAGGCGATCACCAGCGCGATCAGCACGGTCGTCAGGGCTTCGGTGACGGGGGCGGCCGAGGCGCGGGCATTGGCGCCCTTGATGATGTGTTTCTGACGGCGGGCGATGACTTCGTTGACGCGGCCTTCTTCAAAGCTTTCCTGATGGGCGATTTTGACGATTTTGACCCCGTCAAGGCTTTCCATGATGGCCGACGACAGGCTGGAGGTCTCTTCCATCGCCCCTTTAGCGGCCTTTTTGGTGCGCTTCATGTAGCCCGATAAGACCTGACCGATGATCGGGCCGATGACCAGAACACCTAGCGTCATTTTCCAGTCGATAAAGGCCATCGCAATCAGGGTGTAGATAACCGTCAGGCCATGCTGAGTGTAGTTGACGACGCCGTTAGTGGTGGCTTCGCGCATTAAACCGGCATCGAAAAGAACCGAGCTAAGATATTGTCCAGAATGAGCCTTTTGCAGGCGGGCGAGGTCTGCCCGGATCAGGTTGGCAAACAGTTGCGATTGGATGTGCCCGACCAGTTGATGGCCAATGCGGTTGACGAGGGTAACCTGCCCCAGTTGCGCGCCCAGCCGTATAAAGCCCATGATGACGATGATGAGCGGCACCATCAACAGTGGATTGTTGCTGATAAAGGCGGGCACATTTGTGGTGGCCGGACCGGTTTCGCCGAATAAAAGCTCTACGCCGGGCTTAAGCATCAACAGAACCGCGGCAGTCGCCAGCCCGACCAGGGCCGCGCATAGCATGGAGGTCAACAGCGCGCCCTTTTGCGGGCTTAAATACTCACGCCAGACACGGGTCATCAGGGCCTTAGTGGCCATGTGCGCAGAAGCCGGTGAAGATGCAGGATCAGCCATTCGGTACAGATAGGGTGTTTACGCTATAACCATAGCCTTTAAGGTGATTTTTCACAAAACCAATAGGTTTCGTTGCGGCCAATCCACAAAAGACCTTATCACTGCGTCAAAAATGTCTATATGAGGGGCCGTGCGGATCACCGCTATCCTTAAAAAACATTTCGAGTTCATGGTCAAAATATTCAAAACCCCAAAGACCCATAAGGTTTACGACACGTCCTCAAAATGGGGGCTGTTCAAGACCTATATGGCCTTTCTGTGGGGCGATCATGCCTAT
Source organism: Asticcacaulis machinosus (assembly GCF_028550435.1). Taxonomy (GTDB): domain Bacteria; phylum Pseudomonadota; class Alphaproteobacteria; order Caulobacterales; family Caulobacteraceae; genus Asticcacaulis; species Asticcacaulis machinosus. The sequence continues at coordinate 267,568 of NZ_JAQQKV010000004.1, forward strand.
CTGAGGCTCGGTTTTACCAATGCCCATTGGATCGACGATAAGATGCTGCGCGCCAATCAGCCGTGGCCGTTTCAACTCAGGTGGTTTCAAAAGCATGATGGCATCAAGACCGTCATCAATCTGCGCGGACAGCGCGGGTCGTTCTATGCGCTCGAAAAACATGCCTGTGCGCGGCTGGGGCTGAAACTGGAGGATTTTAAGGTGACGTCGCGCGACGTGCCGTCAAAAGAGGCCATTCTGGCGGCCAAAGAGATGTTCGAGCGGATCGAATATCCGGCCCTGCTGCATTGTAAATCGGGTGCAGATCGCGCGGGAATCATGAGCGTTTTGTACCGCCATCTGCATCTTGGGCACCCCATCGAAGAGGCGATGTCTGAGCTGGGTCTGCGCACCCTGCATATGAAGGCGGGTAAAACCGGCGTGCTCGACTACATTTTTGAGCGTTACCTTGCGGTCGGTAAGCCACAGGGCTTAAGCTTTGTCGAATGGACCCAAAGCGAAGACTATGATCCGGTGCGCATCAAATCTGATTTCAAAGCGTCGTGGTGGGGGACGCTGCTGACCGAGAAAATCTTCCGGCGGGAATAGTTAACGCAATGTGACACCAAGCATAGACAGCTTCGCAAAACCCTGTAATCTGAAGTCCGGGTTTTGAGGGGGCTAATCATGCAGGGCATCGACCTCTACGCACCAAAACAGCCGGGACAACGTCTGACCTGGACGCCGTTTGCCTTCGCCGTCACCTTTATCGCTATTGCCATGTGCGCGCTGGTGGGTATCCGGCTGATTTACCTGTTCGACTGGGAGCATGGTGAGGCTCACATCTGGCCCTCCTTGTCGGTGCAACTGGTCACCGGCTTTGGCATGTCGGCCGTGTTGATCCTGATCTGGGCCTGGTTTTATGAGCGGCGCGGGTTCGCGGCCAACGGGCTTAATCAAAAGGGCCTGACGCGGTTTGGCCGCGGCTGGCTGATCGGTGTTGGCTTTGCGCTTGTTATTGTGGCCATAGCCATGATCAGCGGCGTCTATGAGGTTGAACATTCCGGTTTTCGCGCTGAACCGAGCTGGCTGGGGCTGATTCCGTTTATCATCCTGCTGTTAGGTTTTGTCGTGCAGGGCTCGACCGAAGAAATCCTGATGCGCGGCTATCTGATGTCCGTACTGGCGTCACGGCATGGGCTGATGCTGGCGGTCACGCTCAACAGCGCCTTTTATACCCTGCTGCACAGCAGTAAATTCAGCCTGACTTTTGAGCTGATTATTATGGTGTTCAATATACTGCTTCTGGCCCTGTTCATCAGCCTCTATGCCATTCGCGAGCACTCGATCTGGGGAATTTGCGGCTGGCATACGGCATGGAACTGGTTGTTGGGGGTCGGTTTTGGCTTTGATATTGCCGGCCGTAACTTTGGCGTTGAGCCCTTGCTGGTCGACCTCAAAGCCGCCCCCGGTCAGCCGTGGTGGCTAACGGGCGGGGCTGTCGGGCCAGAAGGCAGCGTGATCACCAGTCTGATCCTGTCAGCCGGCATCGGTTGGCTGTTGTGGCAGGGCGGCTGGAAGATATTCAGACCGTCCACCTCTGCGGTTTAGGCATCCGGGTTAAGTAGCTTATGGGCGTGGATAACGAAATAGCGCATCAGGGCGTTATCAACCGTTGATTGCGCTTTTGAGCGCCACGCCTTGACTGCTTCTTCATAGGTGCCATAGGCGCCGACAAATTCAACGGCCTTAAGATCTTTGAATTGTGTCTTGGTCAGGTCGGACAGTTCGCCGCCGATGACAATATGCAGGAGTTGTTCGCTCATAGCCGATAAGCCTCAAGTGTGGTCAAGGGATAGTAGATGCTCGCAGCGCCTGATGATGTCCGCATAAAGGGGTTCGCAGGCGCAGACGAGCGAGGGTTTCAGACTTGACTTACCATTGAAATGATAAGGATTACCTAAATGGTCAGATACACGGGCGCCAGCCTCCGTCGCAATCAGGCAGGCGGCGGCGATGTCCCAGTCGCGTTTCGGCGTAAGCGCCAGTGTGAAATCAACGCGCCCCGCCGCCACGCAGGCCATACGATAAGCCACGGATGGACGTGATGACACCAGCATTCTGGGCCAGTCACCCTGCCATATGTCTTTGGCGAATATACGTGCGTCACCGATAACGTGCGCGCCTTCCAGTGTTTTTTTGCCGCTGGCCCGGATCGGCTCACCATTCAGGGTCGCCCCCAGTCCAAGCCCTGCGGCGTAAAGTTCCTGAGCCTCCGGGGCATAGACAACGCCGGCGACCGGCTGTCCGTTATCCACGATGGACAGGGCGATCGTCCAGTAGGGACTGCCCTTGGTCAGGCCCATGGTGCCGTCAATCGGATCGAGGACAAATACGCGCGACTTGCTGAGGCGCACCTCGGTGTCGGGCGATTCTTCGCTCTGCCAGCCATAATCGGGCCGCACCTGCATCAACGCTTCTTTAAGCCACAGATTGACCTCAAGATCGGCATTGGTAACGACGGAGCCATCGGACTTGTAATCGATGATCAGGCCTTGCGCCTTGACATGCAGCGCCAGAGCGCCGGCCCGCCTGACCTTATCCACAAGCAGCGCCAGCTCTTCCTCAATGGAGGCAGGGGCCTTGATCATTTCCCCCCCAGCGACAAACCATCCACCAATATAGAGGGGGCATCGTTTGACCCTTTGATCTCCAGATCACTGCCGGGGATCAGACGGGCAAAGATATCGATGAGGTTTCCGGCGACCGTCATTTCGTTGATCGGGAATTGAACTGCGCCACCCTCGAACCAAAAACCGGACGCGCCGACCGACCAGTCGCCGGTGTCGGGATTGACGTTGGGCCCGAACATGGAGGTGACCAGAAAGCCTTTGCCAGCGTCACGCATCATATCGGTTTGACTGAGTATCCCCGGTAGCAGGGTAACATTGTGGGTGGAGGTGCCGGCAGGCCCAGCCAGACCGCGTGACGCGTGGCCGGTCGACGACATACCCAGTTGACGCGCCGAGGCTGTGTTCAGCAGCCAGGTCGTCAAAGTGCCATTGTCAACCAGATTGCGTTTCTGAACGCGCACGCCTTCGTCATCAAAATGACTGGACGCCAGACCGCGCAGCCGGAACGGATCGTCCGTTATGGTAATGCCTGTGCCGAACACCTGAGTGTGCAGCCGATCCTTGAGGTAGCTGGAGCCACGGGCAATCGCAGGCCCAGAAATGGCCCCCAGAAACAAGCCGATGATCGATTTGGATACGCGCGGGTCAAATATAACCGCAGCCTTCGTGCTGTCGATGCGGCGTGCACCCAAAGCGCTCAGGGCCCGCTCAGACGCCAGGGCTCCGGTGCTTTCAGGGGCGGGCAGGTCAGCGTAAAACCGCTTTGAGCGGCCTTCGCCGTCACGTTCCATCTGCCCGTTGGCGTCCGTGGCGATCATGCGCGCCGACTGAAAAAACACGGTCGAGCTTTGCTGGCCGCTGAAACCGCCAGAGGTGAGGATATGCCAGCTATTACGGCTAAAACCCGCGCTGGCGCTGTCGGTTGTGATGCCTGGAATCGCCAGACCCGCCGCTTCGCAAGCCAGAGCCCGGTCTTTAAACGCTTCGGCGGATACGTCTGTGGGATCCAGCAATTGCAGATCCGCGGCATCATGATCGTGGTGGTATAATAACGCCGGATCGGCCAGGCCGGTATAGGGATCGTCCGGCGAGATACGCGCCATGATCATGGCACGCTCAACGGCCCGATCAAGTGTTTGGGGTGAAAATTCGGAAACAGACACCACGGCCTGTTTCTGGCCGACAAAGACCCTGAGCCCCAGATCCTGAGTCTCGTCACGCTCAACTGTTTCGATCTGCGCGCCTCGCACGCCGACGCTTAAAGACTGGCTTTCCGCAAAGACGGCCTCGGCCGCGTCGGCACCGGCACTGTGCGCAGCGGCAATGAGGCGTGAGAGCCGGTCACTGATCGAGGACGTATCGTTTCGCGTTTGCAACATGATCTTTAATTAGGCCGCGTCTGGTGTGTAGGCAAGTCTCAAATGTGACGAATGAGTCTGCCGACGAATGATGGGCCTGACTATTCCGCACTCTTCGAAATAAAACCACCCCTCAGAGTATTGTAATCACAGCTTATCTCAAAACCTCAACACTCATAAGCTTGGGGAAAGGCCTGTAATCTTAGCGTGAAGGGTTAGGGGTTTCTTTAACACTCTAAGGTAGTTTTTTGCCTGTATCGCGATATGGACACAGGCGCTTCAATAGCTTGTGGCCGATTCGCGAAGTGGTGAAGGTGGTAATGAGTATCGGTCAGGGCAGGCTATCGCAATTCGGGCACAGTCTTGTGGCGAACACGGTTGCGTTCCTGCGGGGCGGTTCGCCTGATAAATCCGAAGCTGTGCGCCGTGCGGAGGTCGTTGCCGTGCGCCCCGTGGTGCGCGGTTTTTCTCTTGGGGTAGGCAGTTACTACATACTTATCACGGTTGCGCACCTTTTTTATGAAAAAGGGCTGGCTCTGTGGGTGCTGGATGGTCTGGCGGCCCTGACAATGGTGGCCTGCTTCTTTTTCTTTCATCATACCCGCAATACCCAACGGCTTGAGCCGCTGGAACTAACGTGCCTCACCTTATTTAGCCTGATGTACCTCAATGTGGTGACGTATCAGTATTTTCACGTTGAGCCGGCCAAGCTGGTCTATTTCGTGTTGATGATACTGGTGTTTTCGACAGCCGGGATCACGCCACGGGTGGTAGTGCCGTGTGCGGTCGTGTGTTTGGTGACCATGTACGGGCTGGCGCACAAATACGGTATTTTATCCCAGTATATCTGGATCGGTCTGGCTGGCGTTGCCACAGCCCTGGGTATGAGCGTTCTGCTGCGTCAGGCCATTTTGCGTGCGGTTCATGCGCGGGTTCAGGCCGATACCCTGCGTGATGAGGCACAGGCTCTGGCCAACTGCGATGTGCTGACCGGCCTGCCCAACCGGCGGCGTTTCTTTGATGAAATGAGCCATACGTTGAGTATGCAAAAGCAGGACGGGGTGGAGTTTGATCTGGCCCTGATTGATCTTGATGGGTTTAAGCCCGTCAATGATATCTATGGCCACAGTGTCGGCGATGCGCTGCTGGTGGCGGTGGCGGGACGCCTGCGGACATTGTGCGCCGGACGTGGTTTTGTGGCACGTCTGGGCGGAGATGAGTTTGCGATCATTCTGACCGGTGTGGCGGACGATGAGGCCCTCAAAGGCTTTGGAGCGCATTTGTGCGATGTGCTCAAAGAGCCATATATGCTGTCAGGAGTGGCGGCCAACATCTCCGCGTCGGTTGGGTTTGTGCGTAGCACCGGGCCTTTTCTTACAACGTCGCAATACCTTGAGCGGGCGGACTATGCCCTCTATTACGCCAAACAGAATCTGCGCGGCGCCCCGGTCATTTTCTCGCAGAAACACGAAACCGAGATGCGCGATTTCGGCCTGATCGATCAGACTTTGCGGTCATCCGATCTGGAGCGTGAGTTGTTCATCCTGTTTCAGCCTCAGTATGATGTGGTCGAAAACCGCACCATCGGCTTTGAAGCTCTGGCGCGCTGGAACAGCCCAAAACTAGGGCTGGTCCGGCCTGATATTTTTATCCGGGCGGCGGAACGATCGGGGCTTATTAGCCAGATTACTCTTTTGTTGCTCAGAAAAGCGTTGGCCGATGTCAAATCATGGCCACAGGATATGCGGGTATCTTTTAACCTGTCGACCCGCGATTTGCGCTCCACCACTTCGATTGCCGATATCTGTCAGACCGTGCGCGAGTCAGGGCTTGATCCTAAACGGATCGAGTTTGAGATCACTGAAACCGCCATGCTCAGCGATTTTGAGCAGGCCTGTGAAGCGCTTAATCGCCTCAAGGCGATGGGGTGCCGGATTGCACTGGATGACTTTGGCTCAGGCTATTCGTCGTTCAGCTATATTCACCGCTTGCCGGTCAACAAAATCAAGATTGACCGCAGCTTTGTGGTGCAGCTTCTGAAGCATCAAACCGCGCAGAAAATCATAAAGACGATCATAGATTTGTGCAAAAATCTTCATCTGGATTGTGTGATCGAAGGTGTGGAGACCGAAACTGAGTTGAATAAGTTACGTCAGGTCGGGGCGCGTTACATCCAGGGGTTCCTGTTCTCTAAGCCCCTGACGGCTGATGGGGTGGATGAATATCTGAGCATGGAGGCCCGCCAAAGCCAGACAGGGCAGCATGATACGACGGGCTTATTTATGGCCAGATCGGTGGTTTCATAGTGGGCGGCAGGCCCATTTCAGCCCATTTTTCGCTCACCCGATCGATTACATCCTGATCCATGTAAAGCTCTTCGCCCCATTCGCGGTGAGTTTCAGGTGTCCACTTGTTAGTGGCATCAAGCCCGATCTTGGAGCCCAGACCGCTTTCGGGGGAGGCGAAATCAAGATAGTCGATCGGCGTATTTTCGATGACGGTGATGTCACGCGCCGGGTCCATACGGGTCGAGACGGCCCACATGACATCCTTCCAGTCGCGGCAGTTGATATCGTCATCCACGATAATCAGCCATTTAGTATACATGAACTGGCGCAGGTACGACCACGCGCCCATCATCACCCGTTTGGCGTGACCGGGATAGGCCTTCTTCATCGAAATCACGGCGATGCGGTACGAACACCCTTCGGGCGGCAACCAGAAATCGACGATTTCCGGAAACTGCTGCTGGATCAAAGGTATGAAGACCTCATTTAAAGCTTCGCCTAAAACGGATGGTTCATCGGGCGGGCGGCCGGTAAAGGTCGAAAGATAGATCGGCTTCTTGCGCATGGTGATGGCGCTGACCTGAAAGACCGGAAATTTTTCGACCGAATTATAATAGCCGGTATGGTCGCCGTAGGGGCCTTCGTCGGCATAGTCATCCAGCAGGACATGACCTTCCAGCACGATTTCAGCCTCAGCCGGCACCATCAGCGGCACGGTCTTGGCGGGCACTAACTCTGCCGCCTGACCGCGCAGAAGCCCTGCGAACTGATATTCCGACAGCGTATCGGGCACGGGGGTGACGGCGGCCAGAATAGTGCCCGGATCGGCGCCCAGCACCACACAGGCGGGTAGGGGCTCTGTCTTTTTGGCCTTCTTCCAGCGGGCATGATGCTGCGCGCCGCCGCGGTGGGCCAGCCAGCGCATAATGGCGCGGTCCTTGCCCAGAACCTGCATCCGGTAGATGCCGAGATTGAAATCGTCTTCGCGGGCTTCGGACGGGCCCTTGGTGACCACAAGACCCCAAGTGATCAGCGGCGCGGGCTCACCCGGCCAGCAGCCCTGAATCGGTAGTTTGCTCAGGTCGATGTCATCGCCTTTGAGCACGACTTCCTGAACCGGCGCCTTTTTGACAGTCTTCGGGCGCATGCCGAGCACGGTCTTGGCCATCGGCATCAGATCGAACGCATCTTTCAGGCCGCGCGGCGGTTCCGGCTGGCGCAGAAAGGCCAGAAGTTCACCCACTTCGCGCAGTTCCTGCGGTGTGGTGCGCTCTTTACCCTCAAGCGTGACGCCCATCGCCACGCGCTTGACCGTGCCAAACAGATTGACCAGCACCGGCATGTCGGAGGGCGTGCCATCGGGCAGAACCGGATTTTCAAATAATACCGCAGGCCCTTTTTGTGCCAGAAGCCGGGTCTGAATTTCCGTCATCTCGAGATGGGTCGAAACGGGGGTGGTGACCCGCACCAGTTCACCGGCTTTCTCCAGCTTTGAAATAAAGTCGCGCAGGGATTTATAGGCCGCCATAGGTTTGACTCGTATGGATTTTTCAATGCTGATGACATAGGCTCAATCGCAATTGAAGACCAGTGGGTATGTGGAATTGATGCCGGAAAAATGCCTGATCGTTGGGGTGACGTCGCTGGTCGGGGCGCGGCTTGCCGGGGCACTCCGCGCGGATGGTCAGGGCTTTGAGGCCGCCTTTACTACGCGCCGGCCCAAACGTCCGGATGAGCTGTTTTTTGATCTGGCCCATCCCGAATCGTTTGACGGGCAGGGCTTTCGTCAGGTCATTATTACCGCTCCGGTTTGGCTGGTAAGCGAGGCCGTATTGCGGCGGTTATGGGCGCAGGGGATGAAGCGGCTGGTGGTGTTTTCGTCGACCAGCCGGTTTTCCAAGACCTTTTCGCCGGAACCGGAAGAACGCAGGATTGCCGATCTTCTGGCCACATCCGAAGACCGGATTATGGCGTTTGGCGCCATTCATGATGTGGGGGTAACGATCCTGCGGCCTACCTTGATCTATGATGAAGGCCGCGACCAGAATATCAGCCGGATCGCCAGATTTATTGATAAATATGGGGTCTTTGCTGTGTGCGGTCAGGCATCCGGCCTGCGTCAGCCGGTGCATGCCCGCGATCTGGCCACGGCGGCATTACAGGCGGTCAGGTCGGATGCGGCCGCCAATCAGGCTTATGATCTGTCAGGAGGCGAGACCCTGAGCTATCGCGACATGGTAGTGCGAATATTCGAGGCCAAGGGACGCTCACCGCGTATTATTTCGCCACCTGTATGGATATGGCGGCTGGGGTTTGGGGGGCTTGGCCTGATCCGTCCCGGCCAGAACCTCAAATCGAACGTCAATATGGCGCTGCGGATGAATATTGATCTGGTGTTCGATCATTCATCCGCCACGGCTGATTTTGGTTACGCCCCGCAACCGTTCAGGCCATCATTTATCCGACCAGATGCCTAACTCATTACCGGAAGGATCGGTAAATTGAAAGCGGCGGCCGCCGGGGAAGTCGAAGATATCGAGCGTCAGGGTGCCGCCTGCGGCCAGCACATCTTCGCGGCTTTGCTCCAGATTTTCGCTGTAGAGAATGACCAGAGGCTTGGCCGGGGCCGCGGGGGCTTCGGCCTGAAATCCGCCGTCCAGGCCTGCGCCGTCAAGGGCCGCATAGGTCGGGCCATAATCTATAAATGACCAGCCGAACGCCTTGGCATAAAAATCCTTGATGGGCGAAAGATCTGTGGCAGCCCATTCGATATAATCAATAGCGTGGTGGGTTTTGGTCATGGTCTAAGTCTCCAGACGGTTGCCGGTTTAACCGGTTTGTCCTCAATGTCGGTTGAGGTTTCAATGTCGTAATCAGCGCAGCGGATAAACCCGGTTTTCGGAAAATAGGTCCGGTGAGGATCGCCGACATACACAGCCTTACCTTCCACGGCGGCGGTACGCAAAACTGTCAGCATGGCCTCAAGCATTGGTTTTTCATAGGCGATATCACCGGCCAGAATGACGTCGACATCGGGCAAGCCAAGGCTCAGTAAATCACCGGCCTTAAATTCAATGGAATACCCATTAAACTCTGCATTGAGGGCGACAGCAGCCTCACAATAGGGATCTATATCATTACAGATGACCTGCGCGGCACCGGCTATGTGGGCGGCAATACCGACCAACCCTGACCCGCACGCCAGATCAAGCACACGCTTGCCCGCGACCATTTCCGGATTGTCCAGCACATATCGGCTCAGAGCCTGACCGCCCGACCAGGCAAAGGCCCAGAACGGTGGCGGCAATTGGTTCTGATCCAGATCGGCTTCGGTCATCTGCCACAGGGCCGTGGAATCGTCAGCCTGATAAAGGCTGATTTGCGGGACGGACGGCACGGGGCGCGCCACCGTATGGGCAGTTATAAACGCCTTATAGTCCCTCATTCCTGATCGGGAGAGAGTGCCTCAGGCGGCAGTTTTTCCTCAGGCAGAGGGGCCGGATTGCCGCCGAACTGCGCGGTATAGGCGGGCGCAATCACATCCTGAATAACCGAATAGGGCAAGCGGATCTGATAGGTGCCCTCGGCATAGGGGCCGACTTCATAGGGTGCAAACAGCACATCAATGGCGGCGGCCTTACCGGCTTCGGTCGATGGGATCAGCACATAATGGGCGGATTTCAGCTTGGGGCAGCCAAAGCCGGAATTGGCCTGAGTGATCGGGGTTTCAGCGCGTTTTGACCGTTCGGCCTCGACCTGACGGCACAGATAGGTTTCAGCCGGTTTCAGGTCAGCATTTGTGGCAAACAGGGTGTCCGGGTTTAGCGGTTTGTCGCTGGCCTTGTCCCACAGGACGGGATGGAAGGCGAGGTTACCGTGGGCGCCACCGGCATATTCCTCGATCTGGGAATAGACCGAAATCAGGCCCGCCGTTTCTGATGTCAGGTGCCAGACAATTTTGCGGAAATATTGCGGCTGTTCAAATCCGTCATTGGCCAACTGGGCGCGGTCGGTGACGGCCTGATTGGCGAATTGTTTGAGCGCGTCCTGATCCTGTGCTGACAGGGTTTCATGCAGGGTGGCGTGGGCCTTGAACGACTCCGGGAAATAGAGCGACGCTTCGGCATCGACGGTGTTGTGGGCATAGCTTAAGGGGGCTGTCGATTCGCGTTTGGCTTCAGCGGCCTTTGGGGGCTGTTCAGGTTTTTTCTGACAGGCAGTAATGCCCGCACTGATGATCAGGGCAGTAAGGGATAGACGGGACAGGAGCGCGCGCGACATGGTAATCTTTCGGAAATATGGCCGGATTTTAGCGGGTAAATCCGCATAAAATAAGGCCAGCCACCCATATTAGACCGGCATCGCGATTCGATTTAAACAGTTTTAGTGCCAAGGTACCATCTTCCGGCCGTAAGGTGTAAACCTGCCACGCCAGATGTCCGCCGATCAGGGCCTGAGCCACATAAAATGGCCAGGCGAGCGGTGCCAATGCCGCCGATATCGCGGTCAAAACAAAACACAGCACATAAATCAGGGTAATACCTTCGCGCGCTTTAGCTCCCAGCGCGCGGGCGGAGGATTTAACCCCGGCCATGACGTCGTCCTCGATGTCCTGCAAGGCATAGATAGTGTCATAGCCAATTGTCCAGAATACCAGACCGGCGTAGAACAGAAGCGCGGGCAGGGTGATCTCGCCCGCCACGGCGGCATAGGCCATCAGGAAGCCCCAGTTAAAGGTCAGACCCAGCCACGCCTGCGGCCACCAGGTGATGCGCTTCATGAACGGATAGGCGGCCACCAGCGCCAGCGATCCGACACCTAAGCCTATCGCCAGCGTACCCAGTTGCAGCAGGATGAGCAGGCTGATCAGGCAGCAGATGATGATAAACGCCATCGCCTGTTTCGGTGTGATCTGGCCCGACGCGATCGGACGGTTGCGGGTGCGCTCGACCTTTGCGTCAATATCCCGGTCAACAAGGTCGTTAAATGCGCATCCCGCCGCCCGCATCAGGGCCGAGCCAATGGCAAACAGGATCAGGAAATATAGGGGAAACGCCGTGCCCGTTACCGCGCTGGCATAGGCGAGCCCCATGGCACCGGGCAGGAACAGCAACCAGATTCCGACCGGACGGTCAAACCGGCCCAGCCTCAGCCACGGGCGCCAACTTAGCGGGGCGTAGATATCCACCCAGTTTTTAGGGGCGGCATCGGGTAAGGTTACAGGGTCGCGGGGCGTCATAAGGCCCTAGATGCTCTGACTGCCCATAAATGTCGAGAGGGATTTAGGTGGATTGGACGAGAAGGCTTAAAGCCTCTAGCGTTTCCTCATGCGTAGGTGGTCTACTATCATCCTCAATGAAATGAATTGCGTCCCGCACAATATCATCCTCAAATTCGAAGTCATCACTCATGATGATGCAGTCGGCAACATAACTCGCCAACTCGAATGGTAGGCGGTTATAAGCAAAGGCTTCAAGAAGTCGCTGGCCGCCATCGCGGGTCACTATCTTAGGCGGACCGTCTGATATGACGATATGCCCAATGTCACCGGATTTTAACGCCTCATTGCATGAAGCTACTTCGTCCGCGATTTCACCTGCTAGCGTTTCAGGAGAAAGTGTGCCATCCAGAAACTGAACCAAGGTTTCATATTTCATATCTTAAGCCCGACGCCGTGTGGGCGCTTTTTTCTGGGGGATGACGCGCACGAACGGACGCGGGCCGAACAGGCTGTCTTCCATGCCGGTTTCCAGTGTATCGCCGCGCTTGGGATTAGAGATATTCAGGTCTTCGGTTGGGGTGACCACCCACAGACCGTCGGTTGAATGGATCAGCACCAGCCCTTTGGTCGGAAACACTTCCGACCACAGCTTGATCTGCTTATAGTAGGGCTCAACCCGCCAGGCATTGGGACGGCCATGATCGACATCAATATTGAGCGTGGTGCCGTTGGGATCAAGGCGCAGGACAAATCCCGCGATATCGGGCCGCCACAGCGCATTCAGATCATCATGTTTCAGCCACAGACATTTGAAATCCTGACAGATTTGCGGATGAAGACCCCAGACGCCGCAGCCCTTGACGTGACCGGTGTGCTGGCACATGTGCCCGGCCTTTTTGCCCAGATCATCAATGTCATAAACTTTGCAGCACAGGTTGCAGTCACCGCATACCTTGAGCGCGGCTCGTGGCTTAGGCGGCACGTGTCCGGCCTCATGCGATTCTATGTTCATAACCCGATCCCGAACTTCTGTTCAGTTACGCCCACCAGCCTGTTTCAAGGCCGGTTGCCGAGGGCGTCCCCTTAGACAGGGTGATTCTGGCAAATCAGAGTCAATAAATGCTTAATGAGCCGTTTATGGATTTAAGCTGCGCTTGCCTTTAGTAACGGCATCAAACGAAAAAACGATATCTGGATCGGGTTTAGGCACTGGGTTGGTATATTGGCACTCATCAATCATTGATAATATGTGGCGGATGATGTTTTCACGGGCTGCGGTCTTGTCATCCGTCTTGATGCAGGTCCACGGCGCATGTTTTGTGTGAGAGGCTTTCAGCATCTCATCGCGGGCTGCGGAATAATCAGCCCATTTTCCCTGCGCCACCGCATCGAGGGGAGACACCTTAAGCCGTTTCAGTGGATCGGCGCGGCGCTCATCTAGCCGTTTTTTCTGTTCGTCCCGAGATATGTCAAGCCACAGCTTGATCAGGATAATATCGTCATGAATCAACATGGATTCAAACTGTGGCACATCCTTGATGAAGCGGGCCTGTTCTTCGGGTGTGGAAAAGCCCATAACCTTTTCGACCCCGGCGCGATTGTACCAGGAGCGGTTAAACAGCGTCCATTCACCGGCAGCCGGCAGGTGAGGGGTATAACGCTGGAACCACCACTGGGTCTTTTCGCGGTCGGAGGGTTTAGGCAGGGCGACCACCTGAGTTTGACGAACCGCCAGATGCTCAGTGATGCGTTTTATAGCGCCGTCCTTACCGGCGGCGTCGCGGCCTTCAAACACAATACAGATGCGTTTTCCGGCACTTTGTGCCCAGATCTGGGCATCGACCAGATTGACCTGTAAGGCCTCCAGCCGGTCTTCGGCGGCTTTCTTTTTGTCGGATTTTCCGTTTTGTGCCATTTTGAGCTCCTGTTTAGGCAAGAGTGACGCAAGCGGGCCAGGATCGCAAGTCAGGCGATTAACTGACCCCGGACACTGACCAGACGCAGATGGCTTTCGCGGGGCAACCGCTCAGGATCGTAAAGCCTGACCGAATGCAGCGTCATGGTGGTGACCGTGGCGCGGCGTAAGAACGGGATCGGCCCCTGCGGCTGATAAAGACCGACCATGCGATCGACGTCACCAGACGCATTGCGTAAAGGGGCGAGGGCGATATCAAAACGCACGGTCTCGTTTCGGGACGTTGCAGCCGAGGCGGTCAGGATCAGCGGCTGCTGGCGATGGGTGGCCAGATTGAGCGCGACCTTTAGCTGCTCTTCATGGGCCGGTGCGAACAGTTTGGTGAAGGATGTGGTCTTAAGTCCCGCGCCATGCAGGGCGACCAGAAAGCCGCCTGTCAGGCGAAATCTGTAGTCATTTCCGCTGGTTGCGATCATCATCATCTGCGGCATCAGGTCTTTGAGCTGCACCGGATCAAAGTCGGCCCGCAACGGCGCCAACTGTGAAAGCTCAGGCGTTTCAATGCGCAACGGGCTGTTCTGGGCGGCGCCCTGTTGCAGGGCGCGCCAGTAGCTTAAAAAACTGACTGTGCTGGAATGGGACATGGGCGTCTCCTTTCCAGCCGTCATGCGCAAAAACCACGCCGACGCGGGCGAAAAAATGTGATTTTACCGGTTTCCATTAGGAAAAAGGCAAGTTTGGTACGGTATGGTTTTTGCTTAAATTTCGCGAGAAACATGAGGAGCGTCTCAAAATATGCGCGCAAATAAATCTCTTATCGGTCACGGCTCACTTATCGCTTTAGGTGTTTTGCTGGGATCGCTCGCGGCCGGTCAGGCATCGGCACAATGTAATTCCGGCTGTGCGCCACCGCCTCCGCCCAGCCCCCCGTCTCATCCGTCAAAGCCGTCCATGCCGCACGTCAGTGCCCATGCCTCAGCCTATGCCAGCGCGCACGCGTCGGCCAATGCGTCGGCAGGCGCCACCGGCTCTGTCTATTATGGCGGTGGCTATGGCAACTGGTCGCAGGCGCAAGGCATTCCGGCGGTCACCGGTGGGCTCAATGTCGAAACCGGACATGAAATGGCGGCTGAGTCCTATCAGGCCTCGCGTCAGGTGACGAAAACGGTCACGCTTCAGGCGTCCTGCATTGACGATAAGGGCGTGCCCCATCCGGCCTCACAGGTCTTTGGCGGTAAGGACGTTAAGGGCAATTACCGCGGCGAGCTATATCGCTGCATCGCCGGTACTCGCCTGCAATATATTGCCGATGGCAAAAGCTATGACTGCGGTAAGAGTGATGCCCTGTGGCATGAAGGCGGGATTGTTGGGTGCCGTCGTCAGGCTGCGGCGCGCGCCTGCAATGAGCGCTCACTGCTGCGCCGTTTTGGGGCGGGTGTGAAGATACTGACCCTGACCACGACCGAAACCTATATGGCCAGCCGTCAGGTCGAGAAGAAGTCATCGTACAGCGCAGCTTCAAACATGGTGTTTGATGGTGGCGTCGGTGGCTTTGTTCAGTAAGATTATCGGAAATAATAAGAAACGACTATAAAACTATAAGAAAACCCCGCAGATTAATCTGCGGGGTTTTTTGTTCTCCTCCCTATCCGATAGGATGGGGAGGTGGATTTTTGGAGGCGAGCCTTCAAAAAGACGGAGGGGGAATTCCGCCGGTTGGATACCCCTCCGTCTGTTCGCTGCGCTCACAGCCACCCGCTCCGGCGGCCCGGTCCCCACTTCGTAGGGAGGAGAAACACTATTTCGCTTCCGGCTTGGCCTGAAGCCTCAGGGCCTTTTCTTTGACGAGATAGGCCTGGGCCAGCTTTTGCAGATCGGTGGCGGTGACCTTTTCCAGTTCGGCCTTACGGGTGCGGACGGCCTCGACCTTGCGCGGATCGGTCGATGAGCCCGGCAGGACACCCGCCCAGAAACCGTTGGTTTTCAGGGTGACTTCGTATTTGTCCAGCACGGGCTTTCTGGCCCGCAACAGTTCGTCCTCAGTAACACCTTTGGTTTTTAGGTCGTCCACAATGGCCATGACAGAGGTATAGAATACCTCATCCTGATCCGGTTTAACGGTGGCTGAGGCGCCGATATAGCCGAACCCCTTGAAAGCGTTGGAGGCGACGGATGAGGCGGACGAGCCATAGGACGCGCCTTGTTTTTCACGGATTTCCTCGATCAGGCGCAGGGTCATAACTTCGGACAGCAGTTCAAGGCCGCGTGCGGTCTGGGTACTGGCGAAGAAGTCGGTGGTCGGGAAGGCGATGTAGGACAGGTTCTGGTCTTCGCGGCCCTTGTGGGTAAAGACCTGATGCAGATTGGTGGTCGGGAATTTGACGACATTACCCTTCGGCGCGATGGCCAGGGCTTTGCGCGGGGCAAGGGTGGCAAAGGTCGCATCAACCTGTTTCAGCGCCTCTTCTACGGTAATGTTGCCGACAAAGGTGATCTCGACCGGTGATTTGGTAAGCAGGGTCTGAGTAAAGGCCTTGACCTCATCATTGGTGGTTTTCAGGAATTCATCCTGTGAGGGGATGCCGAAACGGTCATCGCCGGAGCGGATCACGCGCGGGGCGTTGACACTGAAAACGCTGTTGGGGCTGGACTGGAGCTGGGTATAGTAGTTCGGCACAAAGGCTTTCAGGCGCGCGAACGCATCGGCGCGGAAGGCCGTATCGGTGGTGAAGGCCATCAGCACCTGCATCTGGGTGGTCAGGTCGTCCTTGGTGGTGCCGCCGGCTAAGGTCGCCGAATCTTCGCCAATATTATAGCTGAGGCCATAAATCTTACCGGCCAGAGTTTCCTTGATTTCTTCGGCCTCAAGCTTGCCCAGGCCGCCTTCGAACACACCGGCGGATGAGGCCTCGAACACCGGTGCGCTGGAGCCCGGAGCAATGGTTTGCAGACCGCCGGCAAACCGCACGGTGACCAGAATTTCATTGTCCTTAAAGGTAGTCGGCTTGATATTGACCCTTACACCATTGGCATAGGTCACCTGCGTGATGCCAAGATCGGCCAGGGTTTCGGTCTTGACGACCTTTGACGGGGTGCCGAACTGCGCATAGGGCCAGGGCTTTTTATCAATCGCCAGTGGTTCAACCACATTCTGCGCCATCAGGGTCTGGTAGGTTGCCTGAATGGCGGCCTGATCGAATTTGGCTGCATCCGAGCCCTGACGCGAAATCAGCGGGCCGTCGCCCAGATCCAGCCCCTTGATGCGGGCATTGATGGTCTCAAGCGTCAGCCGGGGCTTGATTTTATTGAAGAAGGCCAGATTTTGGGTAGGCGAGGTCAGCACCTCATTGTCGCCTAAGGTGCCAATGATCTGTCCGGCAATGGCGCCGGTGTTGCGGGTCTTCTCCCCCTTGACGGCGGCATCGAGGCCGGCGGCAAATTCGGTCAGGACGCGATCAAGTTCGGCCTGAGAGACGCCGTAAGCCTGAAACTGGCGCAGGGTCATTAAAGCTTGCTCCAGCGCCGCCTTGTCCTGACCGGGCTTGGGGGTAATCATCAGGCTGTTGGTTTCAGCGGTCTTGTTGACGCTGCCACTGCCGAAGCTGGCCGCCGCAAACTGGGTTTCCGGGGCTTTCGACTGGCGCTCCAGCCGCAGGTTCACAATGGCGGCGATAATGTTGTCGAGGGTGTCATCAAAATCGCTGGCCTCGGTTTCCACACTGCCGTCAAAGGGCTTGAACCATGATACTGACAGCGAATCGGGCAGGCCGGACTCGGCATAGGTATGAACGCGCTGGCCTTTGTTCGCATAGGTGCCGAAGCTGGTCAGGGCGTTTTTCGTCTGGGGCTTGCCCTGCCAGTCGCCGAATTTGGCCTTGATCTTGGCCTCAATCTCATCGGGATTGATGTCGCCGACGATCACCAGAGTGGCATATTCCGGCCGGTAGAAATCATGATAAAAATCGACAAAAGCTTGTGCTGGCGCCGTTTTGATCACCTCGACCTGACCGATGGGAAGGCGCTCAGGATAGGGCTGACCAGCAAACGCTGACTTGGCAAAGGCTATATAGGCGCGCATCCCCGGTGAGGCGCGGGCGCGTTCTTCGCCCAGAATGACGCCGCGTTCAGCTTCAATGGCCTTGGGATCGAGCAACAGATTGCTGGCCGTTTCGCGCATCAGCATCAGGGCGGTGTCGACGATTTCCGGATCGACCTTCGGCAGGTCCAGCATGTAGACCGTCTCATCGAACGAGGTATAGGCGTTGGTGTCGGGGCCGAATTTCAGGCCGTGACGCTCCAGGATTTTGATCATCTCGCCTTCGGGCACATTCTTTGAGCCGTTAAAGGCCATGTGCTCAAGGAAGTGAGCCAGTCCCTGCTGGGCGTCGGTTTCCATCAGAGATCCGGCATCGAAACGTAAACGCACCGCCGCTGTGCCCGGAGGGGTGGCGTTCTTATAGATCACATAGGTCATGCCGTTGGAAAGCTTACCAAAACGGGCGGCAGGATCAGGGGTAAGGTCACTTTTGGTTTGCGCAAATCCGACCGGCGGATTGGCCTTGAGGGCTTGGGCGTGGACGGCCACGGGAGCCAGAGCGGTAGTCAGCGCCGTTGTGGACAGGGCCAGGGCCAAAGAAAAGACAAAAATTCCGCGGGTTTTGCGCAAAAGCATCAGGGTCGCCTCATAAGTTTCTTATGAAAGCGACCCTGTATTATGTTCGTGGTTTTGAAAAGGCGTCAGGCTTTGGATTACGAAAATGTAATCCTGCGAAGCGGGGAGGAGAGACTACGGATTGCCGGAAGTGTAGTAGGTCGCCGTATTACCGGTGGCGCGGGCAACCGACACAATCGAGCGGCCAGTACCGGTGATATTGACGGTGTTGGTGGCCGTCACATCGCCATTATTGACCTGATTGTTGTTGACGCTCATGTTCGGCTCGCACGCCCCGCAGGCATAGCCCATAGCCGAATTGCCGGTGGCATCGGATTGCAGGTAGGTGTCATAGCCGTCCTGACCGGTGAACTGAGCGCTGGCCTCAACCCCGCCGGAATTGAGCTGGCTATTGTCGATTTCCACATACTTATCGTTATTGCCCGCGATCAGCAGGTTGCCGGTGCTGGAGGCCGTGGCGGTCGCTGTGCCGTACTGGGTGGCCAGAATGCGCGTATCCGCCAGAACCACGTCGTTGGCATTAGTCTGATCTGAGCGCACCACCATTGACCCGCCGGTATTGCCGACATTGACGGTGTTGGCAACGGCATTAGCCGTGCCCGCGACGTTCCACAGATTGGTGCCTGACGCGTCGCTATAGGCTTCGGTGCGGGTAGCCGCGCTGGTGGTTTGGGTCACCTGATGAAGCTGGGAACCGCGATCATCTCCGTTTGCCTGAAAATAGTTGTTATAGGCATTCGACGCATAAAGGTTGGGTGAGGGCGAATATTGCACCGACGTCGTGGTTCGGGCCCGCACATCGGTATTCGAGGCCTGGGTGGTGTTGGACACGATCCGGGCTTCGGTTGCCCCAAATTCCTGATGGTTGACGATGGCCGTGGTCTGGACTTCACCGCTGGAATAGATAGTCCCGTTTGGCGCGGCGATCTCACTGTCGGCATAGACGTGATTGGCGGTTGACGTCTGGTTGATCGTGGTCGTCAGTTCGCCCTGAACGGCAGCAAAGCTGCCGGAATTGCCGATGCCTTGCGTTTCCATATAGACTGGCGTGCCGATGGATTTGCCGGTTTCGCCCGCGACCGCCGTGCTGTTCAGGCGTGTGCTGGCCTCGATCACACCTGAATTGGTCTGAACCGAGTTGAGCGTGGCGTTCACCTGCGCGTTGCCGCCGTCCATACGGTTGCCGGTGGCATAGGTGCGCAAAGACGTCAGGCCGTCATTGATATAGACATTGGCGGTCTGAGCTGAGGTAACGGCACCGGTATTGGACTGCGTATTGGTGCACGCGCGCATACCGTTGGTCAGCGGGCAGGCGGCCTGCGTCGCGTCGGCATCGGGCACAGTGACATTATAGTCCTGACTAGTAGCGGGAGACCACGCGGCAGCACTTATCGCCATCACGCTGGTCATGATCGTGATCAGGCTTGGTCGCATGGGGCTTATCCTTTGGTTTATCTTCGGTCTGGCGAGCGGCATCGTCGGCAACGCGGCCGGTTTTACGCCAGCGCTGAGGATCTTCGCGGGTGCCGGCATTGTTGGTCTCCAGATTATTATAGGCCGGGGTGAAACCACCCGTGGCACCCGTCGTGGCATTATAGTTGAGGAAATCGTCTTTTGGGCTCAGGCACACTTCGGGGCCCGCCGCACCATAAAGGTTGGTCATGAACTCCAGCGTGGCGCGCTCAATCAGGGCCCGCACAGCCAGTTGCATTGGCTCTAAGCCGCCTTCGCCAGCTGAAATGTCAAAGATATTGCCGTTAAAGAAGTCGAACACCCCGGCCTTGATCTCACGGCCGATGATCTGCTTCTGATAGGAAATGACATCGACCACTTCGAGCGTGCGGGTATCGACCAGACGCAGATCAAGGGCGACGTTCATTACATAAAGACGGGCATTTAAAATGCCTTTGGTGTCACGCGCGTCGGCGTCTCCGACATAGGCATCAAGGCCGCTGGAGCGGATGTTGTAGTTTAGTTCGGTAATACCGCCGACGATGTGGAAATCCGAACCGGCGATCTGACCCGCCATGATCTTACGGTACTCACCGGCCACCGTCGGATCCGACATCGGGGCGTCAGTGATCAGCTTATTGTTGGCATATTTCAGTTCAAGTTCGGATACTGACGTATCGAAACGCTCGACCTGACGCGCGCCGGCCTTGGCAAGGGCCGTCATGGCCATGAGCGAAGCGCCCTGGGTGATCTTGCGGCCACCCTCGTATTCGACCTTGCCCGTATAGTCCGAGATCCGGCCCACGGCCATGCGTGGCGAGGCCAAACGATGGGCACGGGCGTAGGATGACAGGCAGACCAGAGCGTCGGAATAGGCAGTCGGGTTAGCGGTGACCGGCGCATTGCCAATCGGCTTGGCATAGATGCCGCTGGGGCCCGCCACAGGCGATACGCAGCCAGATAAGGTCGCAGCGGCAGCGATGAGGGCCGCGGTGCGCGTCAGGTTACGTTTCATATTAGAAGCCATTAGAAAGAGTTCCTGTGATATCAGCATCGGCCGTGGCCGTGTTGGTTCCGGCATTGGCGGTGACATTGCCGTTATTGATTTGCGTCGAATCGATCATGACGGTGTTGTAATTGCCGCTGACGACGACCGAGAGATTGTTGCCGATGGCGGTAGCGCCACCGATGGCGCCCGCGCCGGAATAGGCGTCGGCGGCCCCGCTGGCGCGGCCATAGGCATAGACTGAGTTATCGGCACCGGTGACGATCACGCCGTCGACGATGACGCGATTGCCGCTGGCGTCACGGGTTGACGGGTTAATAGCGCGTTCTTCTGAGCCGCGCGCACGGCCATAGCCGGTTTCAAAGCTGGAGGATGTGGAGGACATGCTCTGAGCCTGAACGGTGCCGGATATCAGGGCCGCCGTCAGTCCAAGGGCTGAAAATATGATATGTTTCATTATGTTCGCTCCACAGGCTTTTGGCTCTCACGTCTGAGGCGAAAAGCAATTTGGATGCCAGTGTGAGGCAGAACATTAAAAATAAGGTATATATTGCCCTAAAATCGTACGCCGTTCAGACGGTCGCACTGTTTTTTGTCTCTATTTGCGCTAAAGGGGTGGTGCAGCGTGCGCAATGTGTGCTGAATTGGCATTCTTCTCATTAGGCTTTGCGTCACTTTGCCCGATACATCCCGCCGTCATCATGAACCTGCTTTTAATGCGCCCTGGCCGGCGCTTTTGCTGTGCGTCTTTATTTTGGGGCTGTATGGCCTTCAATCGATGGTGAGTGATGAGCAGCTTTTGTTCATCAATTTCGGTCTTTCGCCTATATTATTGTCGCAAGGGCATTGGTCTTCGCTAATTACCTCGCTGTTTTTGCACGGCAACTGGTTGCATGCCGGGATTAATGCGGTCATGGCGCTGGCGTTCGCCGCACCCGTTGCGCGCGCATTTGGTCTGGGTTTTCGCGGCTTCTTATCGTTTCTCGCCTTTTATCTGGTGTGCGGTATGGCGGCAGGCTTGGGTTACTGCCTTATACATATGAATCAGGATGTCATATTGGTCGGCGCGTCAGGCGCGGTCTCCGGCTTGATGGGGGCGGCTATGCGGCTGCGGATCGAAGGGCTGTTGCTACCCATCCTGAGTAAGCCCGTTATTGGCGCCAGCGTTGTCTGGATCGGCATAAACCTGTTTGCAGGCTTTTTCACCTTCATGCCGGGCGTTGAGGCGGGCTCGATTGCCTGGGAAGCTCACGTTTTCGGTTACTTATTTGGCCTGCTGCTGATTGGCGCCTGGCTGGGGGCGTTTCATCGCAAACGCCTGAAAGTGCTGCAATAGGCGAAAGACGTGCCGATTTGGCACAATCACGTAAATTTGACGAACGCAGTTATGTGGTGTGCGGTGTTAGCCATACATTATGATTGTCAAAACCGCGTTTTGGGGTGACCCTCTCCCTTTAATAAACAGACATCCGTGGGAGGGTGCGTCTAATGCTCATCAATCAGTTGCTGAATACAAAGGGTCATCAGGTTTTTACGGTCTCTCCGGAAGAGACCGTTTCGGCGATTGCCGCTCTATTATATGCGCGCCGGGTAGGGGCCTTTATCGTGGCAGACAAAATCGGTCGCGTGGTTGGGATTGTCTCTGAGCGCGACGTTATTCGGGCTTTAGCGCAAATTGGGCCGGATGCGCTGTCCCGCTCTGTCACAGATATTATGACCAAGGATGTGATTTCGGCCAGCCCGTGTGAGTCGATTGAGGTTTTGCTTGAGCGTATGACGGATCGCCGGATTCGGCACTTGCCGGTTATGGACGGCACAAAGCTAGTCGGGATCGTGTCGATCGGGGATCTGGTTAAGGCGCGTATCTCCGTCGCCGAAGCCGAAGCTCAGGGGCTTAAAGCATATATCGCTGCGGGCTAGGCGAGGGCGCTCTTATATATGTAGTGAAATGAGGCGGGCGCGTGGGGTAAAGCGCGCCCGTTTTGTTGTGTCTGGGGAAAAGTCTTAATAAACGTAAATGAGGGCTTGCGTAAGGTGCCGCCCCTTGCCTATAAGCCGCCTCCCGGTTGGACGCCTCTACGGATTGCGACGACGGAGCCAAGCTTTTTTAGTTTTGCTCTTGATGCCTTTCTTAAATAGAGTTATGTTCCGCCTTCCTCCGATTCTGTTGGGCTGGAAGGGTCGTCTGCTAAGATGCTCCTTGCGGTTTTGCTGTCTCTGAATTCTGACCCAAGTGGGTTGGTGATTTAAAGAAAAAGATCGGTTGACAGGGTGTTTTTGCTTCTGTAGGAACGCCGCTCCGCTGAGAAGGTTTTGGTCTGATTGGTGGGTGTGTGGGTTGGTTATTTTGGTTTTTGGAATTTCTAAAAACTTTTTAAAAATAACTAGTTGACACGAAAAACTGAGCGGTTATAAGCGCCGCTCTCCACGAGGAAGCCTACGGGTTTTGAGTGGTTTGGCTGAGGGTTC
>NZ_JAQQKV010000005.1 GCF_028550435.1 Asticcacaulis machinosus
GGCATAGGCGCGCAAAACCCGCGGCATCAACGCGCTTTGCGCATAGTCGTGCGCCGCATCGCGGATCAGCCGCTCTTCGTCGGATAACTGCGCATCCAGCAGGAAAGGATCGAACCAGTCGAACTTACTCATGCCTTAAGTGCCTGTTCCAGTATCGCCATGCCTTCATCAAATACCGTCGCTGGAATTGTCAGCGGCATCAGAAAGCGCAGTGTTTCACCATAGATCCCGCACGATATCTGGATCAGCCCCAATTCCAGCGCTTTAGCTGTCACGCGCTTAGTGGCCTCCCCATCCGGTTCATTACCACCGCGCACCTTGACCAGATCGAAGGCCATCATGGCCCCCAGACCGCGGATATTGGCAATTGGTAACAAGTCTTTACGACCGGCCCAGGCGGCAAATTTCGCCCGCATCCGCGCGCCCAGAGCTTCTGATTTCGCCAGCAAATCCTCATCGGCAATCACCTGCTGCACAGCCAGTGCTGCCGCACACGACAGGGGCGATCCGCCAAAGGTTGAACCCAGCCCGCCCGGATCGACAGCGTCCATGATGTCGGCACGCCCCAGAACCCCCGACAGCGGAAAGCCACCCGACATCGATTTGGCCATAGTGATCAGGTCGGGCTCAACGCCGGCATGTTCGATGGCAAACATCTTACCCGTCCGCCCAAAACCGGTCTGAACCTCATCGATAATCAACTTGATGCCATGCGTATCGCACAGTTGGCGCAGAGCCTTCAGCAAGTCAGGCGGCGTGACGTGAAACCCGCCCTCTCCCTGGACCGGCTCGATAATCATGGCGGCGATACGCGACGGATCGACATCAGCGCGGAAAAGAGTCTCCAGCGCCTTGAGGCTGTCCTCAACCGTGACACCGTAATGCTCGACCGGAAACGGTACATGCCAGACTTCGGACGGCATAATGCCAAACTGTTTTTTGTAAGGCGTGACCTTACCGGTCAAGGCCGAGGTCATCAGAGTGCGGCCATGAAACGCGCCGGAAAAGGCAATCACACCGGAGCGACCGGTGGCGGCGCGGGCGATTTTTACGGCGTTTTCAACCGCTTCGGCGCCGGTGTTGAAAAATATGGTCTTGGCCGGCCCTGTAAAGGGCGCCCGTTTATTGAGGGTTTCGGCCAGTGCCACATAGGGCTCATACGGCAGAACCTGAAAACAGGTATGGTGAAAAGCCTTAAGCTGGGCCTCGACCGCCTCAATGATGCGCGGGTGGTTATGGCCGGTGTTCAAAACCGCGATACCACCGACGAAATCAATATAACGTCGCCCCTCCACATCCCAGACTTCGGCATTAAGCGCGCGGACGGCGAAGATACCACTGGCATTGGCGACCCCTCTGGGAATGGCATTCAGGCGACGGTTCATCAGATCAGAATTGCTCATCATGCCACCGCTATTGCTTCGATTTCGACTTTCCAGCGCTCATCATAGAGCCCGCAGAGCGCCAGCGTCATAGTCGGCGCGATCTCAAGCCCCAGCACGTCCTTACGGACTGAAATCATCTCCGGGATGTAGGCGCGATCAGTCAGATAGGTCGTCACCTTGGTCAGGTTGGCCAGTGTCAGGCCCGCATCCTTAAGCTGAGTCTCGACATTGCCCCAGGCCAAGCGGATCTGCTCTGCAGTATCTTCGGGGACATGGCCCGCCGCATCGACCGGGCCTTGGCCGCTTACGAACACAAGAGTTTGTGCATTTTCGACACGGTTGGTCTGCGCCCAGCCGGTGCCGGTGGGATTAATCGGTGTTTTTTTCATGATGTGATCCTCAAGCGATATGCCCAAAAGTGTGAGCGGTTTTGGGCTACAATATCGCGACAAAAAAGGCTTAGAGCCCGATGGCCAGATATTTGATTTCGGTGAAGTCTTCGAGGCCGTAGCGGGAGCCTTCGCGGCCCACGCCGGATTCCTTGATGCCACCAAACGGGGTGGCCGGATTGGACGACAGCACCTCATTCGCCCCGACCATGCCGTATTCGAGCGCCTCAGCCACGCGGAAGATGCGGCCAATATCACGCGCCCAGAAATAGGCCGCCAGACCATAGGGCGTGTCATTGGCCAGTCGGATGACCTCCTCTTCGGTCTCGAACTCATAGAGCGGCGCAACAGGGCCGAAAATCTCAGCGGTCGCCAGTTCCATGTCGGGCGTGATGCCGGTCAGGATCGTCGGCGCAAAGAAATTGCCGCCACGGTCATGGCGCGTACCGCCCAGTTCAGCCTTGGCACCCTTATCAATCGCGTCCTTGACTAGACCAGACACCTTATCAATCGCGGCCTGATTGATCAGCGGCCCGATGCGGGTGTTACCGTCCAGACCATCTCCGACCGGCAGGGCTTCGACGGCAGCCTTAAGGCGTTTGGCAAACTCTGCCGCCACGCTTTTTTGCACGTAAAACCGGTTGGCCGATACGCAGGTCTGACCGGCATTGCGCAGCTTGGTGGCAATCGCACCGGTCACAGCAGCATCAAGATCGGCATCATCGAACACGATAAACGGCGCATTGCCACCCAGTTCCAGCGATAGCTTTTTAAGCGTGCCTGCGCATTGCTGCATCAGAAGCTTGCCCACCCGTGTCGAGCCGGTGAAGGAGATTTTGCGCACATCGGGGTGGGACGTCAGAACCCCGGCCACTTCGGGCGCGGAGGAGGCTGTGACCACATTGATCACACCTTCCGGAAACCCCGCCTGCTCAGCCAGCATGGCCAGAGCCAGGGCCGATAAGGGTGTGTCTTCGGCCGGCTTGATGACGATGGTGCAACCGGCCGCCAGAGCGGGGGCGACTTTGCGGGTAATCATGGCCGATGGGAAATTCCACGGCGTGATGGCCCCCACGACCCCCACCGGCTGCTTGATGACCAGACAGCGCTTATCGGGTGCGTGCGACGGTATAACATCGCCGTACAGACGCTTACCCTCTTCGGCAAACCATTCGATGAAGTTGGCGCCGAAGGTGACTTCGCTGGTGGCCTCGGCGATGGGTTTGCCCTGCTCCAAGGTCAGAAGCTGGCCCAGCGCGTCCTTGCGCTTATAAATCAGGCCGTGCCAGTGGCGCATTATCGCCGCCCGCTCAGCCGCCGTTTTTTTGGCCCAGGCCGGAAAGGCCGCTTTGGCAGAGACAATGGCAGCTTCACAATCGGCCGCCGTCATATCGGCCACGTCAGCGATTTTGGCACCCGTGGCCGGATTATATACAGTGAAGGTTTTCTCGGCCTTATAGCGGCCAGCAAAGGTCAGCACATCGGTCAATATGTCCGCCGCAAGTGGTGCCGTTTTGATCAGGTCATACATAATTACACTCCCAGTTTCCGGGCGGTGGCCTCTAGCGCACGGCCAAGAATATCAACGGTTTTGTCAACCTCGGCATGGGTGAAGATCAGCGGCGGGCTAAGTACGATCGACTGCCCTACCGCCCGCACGATCAGGCCCTCATGATAGCAATAATCGCGGCAGAAAATGGCTGCATTATCCGCCAGCGTTGGCAGTTCGCGGGTGGTTTTATTTTTCACCAGTTGAAGCGCAGCCATCATACCGATCCCGCGCCGTTCACCCACAATCGGGCTTGAGACCACCAGCTTATCCAGTGCGGCCATAAAGTACGGCCCGATATCGTCGCGCACCCGCGTCACCAGACCTTCGTTTTCGATGATGTCGATATTGGCCAGCGCTACCGCACACGCCACGGGATGACCGGAATAGGTATAACCGTGCGCCAGATGGCCGCCGCCCGCAATGACATTGTAAACCCGGTCATGGATACCGACCGCCGCCACCGGCAGATACCCCGACGACAGGCCCTTGGCCATCGGCATGAAATCGGGCTGTATCTCAAAGGTTTGCGACCCGAACCATGACCCCGTGCGCCCGAACCCGCAGATAACTTCGTCGGCAATCAGCAAAATATCATACTGCTTGCAGATGCGCTGAATTTCCGGCCAATAGGTAGCTGGCGGATCAATGACCCCGCCCGCCCCCTGCACCGGCTCACCGATAAAGGCGCAGACGTTGTCTGCCCCCAGCTCAAGGATTTTTTCCTCCAGCGCACGGGCGGCCTTAAGGCCAAACTCATCGCGCGACGCCCCCTCACCAAAAAGGTACCAGTGCGGATGCGCGATATGCACCACGTCGTTGGACACGCCGCCGTCCATGACGTGCATGTGCGGCATCCCACCCAGCGCCGAGCCCATGACGGTTGAGCCGTGATAGGCCATGGTGCGGCTGATGATGGTGCGCTTGGTGCCGCGCCCCTGAAGCTGCCAGAACTGACGCGCCAGACGGGCGATGGCGTCATTGGCTTCCGACCCCGAATTGGCAAACGCAAAGTGATTGATCGCCTCCGGCGTCAGACCTGCCAGGCGCGCTGCCAGCTCAATCATCGGCGGTGAGGCGCTTTGGAAATGGTTGTTGTAATAGGGCAGCAGTGCCATCTGGGCTACGGCCGCATCGCTCAGTTCACGGCGGCCATAACCGATATTTACGCACCACAGACCGGCCATGCCATCCAGAATTTCACGCCCGTCATTATCCCAGACGGTGGAGCCTTCGGCGCGCACGATGATGCGCGAGCCTTCGGTCTCGATCAGCTTAGGGTCGGTAAACGAATGCAGGTGGTGGCGCGCATCCAGGGTTTGCCACTCACCGGTAGCTTTTTGCGGATTGAACATGGCCTTAGTACCCTTGGGCTATAGCGGTGACGGCGGCATTGAAAAAGTCATTGTCAACAATGACTTCGGACAGACGCGGTTTGGAACGTGACGACAAAACCGCAATCAGGATGTTCTTTTTCGGATTGATGTAGAGGAACTGCCCGAAGATTCCACGCGCCGAAAACGCACCGTCGGCCAGCGATCCGGCGGCATCAGGTACCGACCACCACATATAGCCGTAGTGGGTGAGTTGCCCGCCGACATCGCGGGCGGCTCCGGCATCCTTGACCCAACCTACGGGCAGGACACGCTCACCATTAATGACGCCGTCTTCGAGGATAAAACGCGCAAAGCGGACATAGTCGCGCAAAGTCGCACATATGCCGGACCCCGCGACCTCAAGGCCGCCGGGGGCTTCCAGCCACCACAGGCCATCCGATTCCATGCCAAGCTTTGACCAGATTTTTTCCGACAGATAATCCGCCAGCCATTTACCGGTAGCCGCCCTGACCAGCGCGCCCACGACATGGGTCTCACCCGTCGAATAGTTCCAGACCGTGCCCGGCTCAGCCACCCGCGGCAGGGAGGCCATGTAGGCCATGATCGCGCCGTGCCCCTGAGAGAGTTGCAGCTCAAGCATATGGCGACGCTCAGAGGCCGGATTGGTGTGGGTATCGTCCCACTTCACGCCGGAGGTCATCTGCATAAGATGGCGGATCGACACGCCGTCATAGGCACTGCCGATCAGTTCGGGCAGGTATTTGGTGAGGGGCTCTTCGACCGAGCCGATATAGCCGTCATGGATCGCCACCCCGATCAGGGTTGTGGCCACCGACTTGGCCATCGACATCGACAGCCAGTGTGAACCGGCGTCAAAACCCAGCTCATAACGTTCATGGACAATTGCGTCATTGTGGGTGATTAGCAAACCCGCCACGCGGTTGCGCGACACATAGTCGTAAAGATCATAGTCCTGATCATTCGAGCGGATCGGAAAATCCTCGATCTGCCTCGCCGAGGTTTTGAACCCGCGCACAGCCCCGCCGCGTTTGATAACCCGCGTCGCAAAGGCGCGCTCGCTCGTTTGCAGCGCCTGAACCTGTTCATCCGGCATCATCTGACCGGCATAGAGATCAACCATCCAGCCGGTATCAAGCGGCGGTTCGGCATCTTTAGGGTTCAGCTTCGGTTGACTCACGGCGGGCTCCATAATCAGGTCACCCTTATGGACTACATCCGTGCTGCCCCTTTACGAAGGTGCGTACCGCACGGGCGGCGGTGCGCCAAAAACACCAGCCGTTAACCCACACTCAATCCATTGAATTTACTGAAAATTTACGCGCACCAAACCGGCATGGCCCGCAAAAATCACGCGGTCTTTTTCAACCCGGAATGGTCTTTGCGCAGTTCATCGATCAGCCAGCGCCGATAGCGCCGGATCAACGGTGTATCCCAGCGGTCGGCGCGTGAAAAAATCAGGTATTTGCCGTCGGCATAAGGCTGAAACGCTGGCTGGTCGCGGCCGATCTCAATCAACTGTCCGCTGGCGATAAAGCTTTCGGCCACCAGATAGTTCATCAGCGCCACGCCCCGTCCATGCAGGGCGGCATCCAGCGTCAGATGCCCCTGCCACAGGCGTGGGCCGGTCAGATCAAGTTCATCGAACACGCCATGCGCCGCCAGCCAGTGCGCCCAGCTATCGAAGTCATGCTCATGCAACAGGCGGTGTTCAATCAGATCATGAGGTGCCTCAATCGCCGGGCCTGAGGCCAGATAGTCGGGACTGGCGACCGCCACGATGGGCACTGCCGCTACTTCCTGATACTGCATGCCGGTTTCGATCTTGGTGACCGTGCGATAAGACGGCACGAAGCGGATTTCGATATCGCTCTCATAGAGTCCGAAATCCGGGCTGCGGTCGGTCGGGCGCAGTTCGATCTCAACATCGGGGTTAAGCTTTTCAAACATGCCGACCCGCCGCGACATCCAGTGCAGGGCAAAGCCCGGCGCGCACGAAATATGCAGATGGTTGTGATAGCCCCGCCGCATCAGGTCGATGGTCGAGGCCGCAATGGCATCCATAGCTGCGGCGATTTCGGCATGATACCGGCGCCCGTCATCGGTCAGAACCACGCCGCGGGCCGTGCGTTCAATCAGCTTGGCCCCCGTCCATTGCTCAAGGGTCTTAAGGTGTCGGCTGATGACGGCATGATCGCGGCCCAGTGAACGCGCGGCATTGCGCACCCCGCCCAAACGTGCCACGGCATCAAAGGCGCGCAAAGCCTCAAACGGTGGGATCGTCTTACGCGACGGCGGGTTATAGGCCGATATCTGACGATCTTCGCCGTTACGTTCCATGCCTGTGCTCCGTCAGATTTTGGCGAAATAGTGGCTCAGAGGCCGATGCAGGATCATCAAAAGTACCGCGCCAGTCAGGCCAATCCCCGCATGTAACGCCCAAAAGCCAATGGGTTGCAAGGGTTCGTAAAACCGACCCAGCCAGCCCGACGTGATGCCGGCGATAAACAACCCCAGATAATAGGCCCCAATCATCATGGCATTAACGGCGGCCGGCGCCACCCGCGACACCAGCGCCAGGGCCACCGGCGCGGAAAACAGATAACCCAGCCCAACCACAACATGAAACAGGACGGGAAACAGGATCGACACCTTATCGGCCCCTGCCAGCATCTGCCCGCCGCTGAGCAGCAAACAGGCCAGGCCGAACAGCGAGCAGCCCAGTGCCACCTTGGTCAGATCGACGGGCTCAGCGCCGCGTTTGCTCATACCCTTCCAGAAGGCAATGGTCATCGGCGCCAACACCAGAACCACCAGCGAATCGAGGGACTGAAACCACGTCACCGGCACGCTTAAGCCCCCGCCGATATCGAGATTAACATATTCACGCACCCACAAAGGGTAGGTGTTCCAGATCTGCGACTGCACTGTCCAGAACAGCGAAGTGATAAGGATCATGACCAGAAGGGCGGCCACGACCTGCCATTCGCGACCATTGAGGCGGACCTTTTCACCCTGATCGCGCTTCAGCGGCGGATCATTGAGGTGGCGAACGCCTTTGAGATAAATGACAATACCCAATATCATGCCGACACCCGCCGCCCCAAAGCCGTAGTGCCAGCCATAAAGCTCACCCAAGGTGCCGCAGATCAGCGGCGCAATAAACGCCCCGACATTGATCGCCGTAAAATAGATGGTATAGCCGCCATCACGCCGACGGTCTTCCTTGGGGTAGAGCGCGCCCACCTGAGCGGCCAGATTACCTTTCAGCAGCCCGGCCCCGATAATCAGGGCCGATACCGCCAGCAAAAAGGCCGCTTCAAACGCCATCAGGAAATGCCCGGCAGCCATGAACACCGCCCCCAGCAATACCGCTTTGGTGCGGCCCAGCAGCCGGTCACCGATCAGCCCGCCGACAATCGGCCCGAAATAGACCAGACTGACATAAATGCCAAACACCTGCGCCGCCAGGGCCTGTATCGACAATGGCCCGGTGACGGTCTCAAGAGCCATACGAAATCCGTCAAAGCCCCACAGGCCGTCGATGACATCCGGCTGAAACAGGCGGTCGTTCATATATAGGACCAGCAGCGCCTGCATCCCGTAGAATGAAAAGCGCTCCCAGGCTTCGGTGACGGCGATATAGGTCAGGCCCTTGGGGTGACCGAAAAACTCTTTAGGTGTCGCGATGTTACTCATACGGACTCCGAAAAACAGTTCGCCCGCCGCCTGATAATCAGGAGACGGGCGATACATTAAGCAGGTTTAGAACGAATGCGACAGGGTAATGCCGATCGTGCGGGGCTTGGAACGGGACGACTGTTGCCATACCCAGTACGGATCGAGGGTCTTGTTCTCATCGGTGATGTTGTTGACGTACACCTCCATCTCAAGCGACGACCATTTTGCGCCTATACGGGCATTGAGCAATCCCACCGAATCCGACCACTGGGTGCGCGGCACCAGCACTGAGCCGTCTGTGGCCGAAATCTTGTCACGCCAGCTATAGTCGGCATGGACGAAGCCTTCGACATTCGGTGACCAGTTGAACTCATAGTCCGTGGCCAGCGAGTAGCTGAGTTTCGGCGTATAGTCGCTGGGGTCGCCGACTTCGACACCGGCGGTTTCACCTGAGCCGACATTGACTTTGGTGACTTCGCTATCGGTATAGGCCGCCGTGGCTGAGACCGACCAGTCAGGGCTGATCCACCAGTCGACGCTGCCCTCAAGGCCCTTGATCTCCATCTCCCCGACATTGCGGGTCAGGCTGACGACGCTGCCGCCATTTTCATCAAAGTTGAAGAACTGACCCGTGCGCAGGGCATCATCATACTGACTGAAGAACGCCGCCAGATCAAAGCGCACCCGGCCCTCAGCCACCTGCCCCTTGGTGCCCAGTTCATAGTTGAGGATCTTTTCCGGATCGTAATCGGGCAGACCTGCCGCATTGAACCCGCCCGAACGGAAGCCCTTGGCGATATTGCCATAGATGTTCAGACGACGATCCAGAGCATAGGTGAAATAGACGCGCGGATCGGTCGATTTGAAGGTCTCACTCTGCATGTTGTTGTCGAGCCCGACCGCTGTCGCCTTATCGCGGAAGGTACGCACACCCGCCCCGACCGTCAGCTTATCGGTGAACTTATAGGACAGATCACCGAACAGGGAGATGGACTCGGACGTGTCATATTTGCGGTAGGTGAACGGATAGGTGCCGCCCGCATAGTATGAGATACCGGCGTCATCCAGATTGCCTTCGGCATCGCGGTAAAAGGC
Source organism: Asticcacaulis machinosus (assembly GCF_028550435.1). GTDB lineage: Bacteria > Pseudomonadota > Alphaproteobacteria > Caulobacterales > Caulobacteraceae > Asticcacaulis > Asticcacaulis machinosus. The sequence goes on from NZ_JAQQKV010000005.1 coordinate 9,455, forward strand.
CCCTACCGTGTATTGCCACGGCCCTTCGCCCGAAGACGACAGGCGAACTTCCTGAGTGAACTGCTTGGCACGGTCACTGTTGCCGTCAAAGCCTTCGTTCTGGAAGGTAAAGCCGGTGCCGGGGCCTGCGATATAGGTCAGGGTGTAGTCGCGGTTCAGGCGCGAATAGCTGGTCGATGAGGTCAGACGGCCAAAGCCCAGATCATAATTGGCCGTCAGATTGTAATACCAGGCATGGTCGTTGCGAGGCGGCAGCAGGTCATAATCGTCGCTAACCGGCGTCGGGCGGGTGCGGTCTTCGGTTTCATAGGCCAGACCGAACTCGCTTTCCATCTGGTAAATACCGGCGGTGGCGGTCAGGTCAAAGACATCGTTCGGCTTATAATAGAGCTTGGCACGCAGATTATAGAGGTCCTGATTGTTACCGTCTTCGATGCCAAGACCCGGCTGGTCAATCCAGCCGCCGCCCTCTTCGATCTGCCCAGCCAGACGTAAGCCCATCTTGCCTTCGATCAACGGCACGGTCACAGCCCCGCTCAGTTTCGGGTTAGCATCGCCGTCCTTGATAACCGAATAGTCAGCCTTGACCTCACCGGTAAAACCGCCAGTCAGACTTGGGGTTGCGGTCACGTAACGGATCGTACCGGCCATAGCGCCTTGCCCGTACAGTGTGCCTTGCGGCCCTTTCAGGACTTCGACACGCTCGATATCCAGCATACGCAGGTCAAGCTGACGATAACCGCCGGTCATAGTCACCGGCAGTTCGTCCATATAGATCGACACCTGCGCATCGGATCCGCGGATGTTGGAAACACCGCGCATGAAGATCTGCGACGATCCCGGCCCGTCATAGCGCAGGGTCAGGCCCGGAATGGAAAATTGCAGATCGTTGACCGTATCGATGGCGCGTTTTTCGAGCGCCTCACCGCTTAAGACATTCATGCCGATCGGCACGTCTATGGCGCGCTGACGACGCTTTTGGGCGGTCACGATTACTTCTGTAGTTTCCTCCGCCACCACCGGCGCCGTTTCCTGCGCATAGGCCGGAACCCCGCCGATCAGCGCGATCAGGGATGCGCCCCACAGCATGGTTTTCAAACCCGATTGGTGTTGTTTTGTCATACTCATGTCACTCATCCCCTATTTCAAAAATCGCCTGTATCAAAAACGGTGTGGACATCCTCTTAAATCCACGACGCCCACAGTGTTTTCGTGACCGTTTTATGAACAGGCGCGGAAACGATCCCCCGTGGTGCCCCTTACGCACCACGGGGGATTTAGCTATTTTACTTCTTTGCGGCGGTTTGCTGCCACTGCCCCGGATTCATCACCAGCTTCCCTTTGGTGGTGAAATCGAGCACGGTCGGATATCGGCCAGGCACCATAAAAACCCCGTCTTTATAGGCGATTAGCTCCACCTTTGCGTCTTTAGGCACATTGTAAGCCTTCCGCTCACCGGTCGCTTGTGCATAGAGTTTACCTCCCTCCGCGGTCACTTTCACGCTCACGATGTTGGAGAAACGATAATCACCCGCATAGGCTCTCATCGCCTTTTCCGTAACCTGTGGCGCTGATGTCACCACCGGCAAAGGTGGCTGCTCAGGCACGGAGTTCAGAATAGCGTCCCACATCACTTCACTGGCGATACCGCCCAGTTGCGGATTGGTCATGCCTTCCGGTGCGTCGATCTCAGCGGTAGATATGGCATACATGACATCACCGTCGCCCATGGTCGCATAGGGCTGAAGGCCCCGCGCCATTGAGGTATGAACCTGCACCGCCAGCCGTTTAAGCTCTGACGGGTCCATCTTCTGGTTGACGACAATCAGGCTGATTGTCGTATTGCGCTTGGGGCCTCCGGGGACAGTCCAGCCAGGCTTCTGGCTATCAGGCAGGTTCTGCATCAGATCCTTGACCTCAAGCTCTTTAGGCCAACCGTCGCCGCCATAGCAGGCCTTGACCTTACCATCGCGGTCAACAACCACGCCAAACGCGTTGACGACCGTAAAAGCTGCGACTTTCAGATCACCAAGCTGTTTGAAGGCTCCACCCTGACCGGACGGTGCGTTGCAGCCGAAATAATAACCACTGCGGGTATTGCGTCCTGCGCCGGCCGATCCGTTACGGAATATGCCGGTTTGCGCGGCACGCAGAGCGGCCTGCGCCAGCTTCTTATCCGGATAGATTTCATTGAGACGGCGATCACCAAAGTCATAAATGATGGAACCAACCGCCAGGCCGATATTGTCCCAATTACCGGTGCGTGCGCCTTCATCCTTAAGGGCGGTATTTACAGCGGTGACGCTTTCAAGCCCGTACCAGGAACCGCCCGAAAAGACGACTGAGTCCACCTCAGGCACGTTATAGTACAGATCAAGAAATTCAGTATTGACCGTCCCCGGCCCGCCGCCCCGCACATCAACGGCACCAAGTACCTTACGGCCAAAGCGAATAACCGTCACGCCGGTTGGCCCCTCGCTGTATTCCGCCATACCGATTTTCAGCATCGGCCAGTCGAAATTCATGACCGTGCCGCCCGTATTGACCACCGGCTTCAGATCGGCCTGACTGTCGGGCGGATTAAGCTTGGCAGTCGGTGGTGTTGTCGTCTGGGACTGGGCGGGCAAGGCCCCAAGCGTCAGGGTGAGCGCCATTAGTGATAAGCGGGATTTCATAGTCATCATATCGGACATCCTGTTGGGACTGTGGATTGAACTTGCGCCATTGCCGGAGGAGTTTGCATTGCAAAAATTGTCACCAATGGTGACTCTTGATCACCACTCGCTTCCTCGTCAATGATCAGGGATGAGAAACCGCACGGCTTAGCGCGGCCATAAGCCGATCGGCATGCTCAGGGCGAAACACCAGAGGCGGCCGGATTTTAAGGACATTACCCTGCTGGCCGGTGGCGCTGATCAGAACCTTATGCTGACGCAGGTGATTGACGATCCGGCGGGCGCGATCCCCATCCGGCTGGCCATCAGTCACAATATCCACGCCGAAAAACAGACCCGCGCCGCGCACCTCCCCCACGGCCTTGCTCTCATCACCTAACGTACGCAGACCGTCTGTCAGGTACGCGCCGACCTGACGAACATTGACCATCAGCTCATCCTCAGCAATGACATTCAGCACAGCAAGGGCCGCGGCACAGGACACAGGATTACCGCCAAAGGTGTTAAAATAACGGGATTTTTTTCCAAACTCCTCGATCAGTTCGGCCCGCATGGCGATACCCGCAACCGGATGGCCATTGCCCATCGGCTTACCCATGCTGACCAGATCAGGGCTAAGACCGTGACGCTGGAAACCCCACATGGCCTCACCGGTGCGGCCGAAACCGGCCTGAACCTCATCGGCGACAAACAAACCGCCCGCCGCCTGCACCCGCTCGACGGCGGGTTTTAGAAACCCCGCCGGATCAGAAATCACCCCGTCGCTGGAGAACAGCGTGTCGCAGATAAACAGGGCGGGCGGAAACCCGGCCTTGGTCATGCGCGCAATCACGTCATCCATCGCCTGCGCAAACCCAGCGGCACGTGTCTCAGACGAAAAGCGCAGCGGCGATGGCACGGTGAAGATATGCGGCCCGCGCACCACACCCTCCCCCAAAGAGGGCGACATCTGCGAGACCGCCTGAGTGACCCCGTGATAGGCCAGTTCGGTGACGATGATACCCGTCCGCCCCGTATAGGCCTCCGCTATCCGCACCGCCAGATCATTGGCCTCACTGCCTGAGCAGGTAAACATTACCCGGTCGATGTGATCCGGCAATGTTGCTAGCAGAGTTTCCGCGCAATCTAAAATCGTCTCATGCAGGTAGCGGGTGTGGGTATTGAGCGTTTCCACCTGACGGGTGATGGCTAAGGCGATACGCGGATGGCAATGGCCCAGTGAGGCGACATTGTTATAGACATCAAGATAGGCGTCGCCCGCCGCATCATAGAGCCACACGCCCTCCCCACGCACAAAATGGGCCGGTTCATCATAAAACAGCCGGTAGGCAGGCCCCAGCAGGCGCTCACGGCGCGTGATCAGATCAGTTTGGGTCATGCGGGGCTCCGTTCGCAGATCGTTTTCAATATATCGGCGACCTTGGCGGGTGACACGCTCGCTACCGCCTTAAGCGCCGTGATCGAACGCGGGGCATTGCGCATGATATAGGCGCCATTGGCCGGATGACGCCGTGCCCGCCAATGAGCGATGCCGACCGTAATGGCCCAGCGCGCTCTGACCAGATCAAAGATCAGGTCAATTTCCGGCTCGCTCAGCGGCCGCACCGTATGGAACGCCACCACCATCTCCGACAAGGCGGTAATCGGATCATCGACTTCAAATAGCTGATAGGCCGCCGCGGTCGCCAGATCACATACGGCATGAGATCTGACCGCATCCCCAAAGTCGATCACACCACTGATCAATCCGCCATCGCCAACAATCAGATTATGCAGGTTGAGGTCGTTGTGAATGAACTGAGTCGGCAATGCCGTAAGGGCTGGCCTGACCACCTCATCAAAGCGGGCAAAAACCGCCTCAGACATGTTTCGCACCACCGGATCTTCAACCGCGCTGAGCAATGGCCGGATACGGTCAGCGCGGGCGATATTCCACAGCATTTGAGTATCGGTATAGGAGGATGTGAACGCTTTAAGCGCCAGTACCATGCGCGCTGAAATCTGTGCCACCTGAAGGCGGATGGCATGTGACGGCGGCCAATAGGCCAGAGGCGTACCTTTGAGGTACGTCACCAAACGGACAATATGGCGGGCGCCACTATCTGCCTCGATCAGGGCTTCATCCGCCCCCTCAATCGTCGGGATAAGATGCGGGATCGGCACATCCGTGCCCGTCCCCTCAAGATGGCCCAGCATGGCGTTCTGAAAGGCGGTCGTCGCCGGATCTTCAAGGGCGCTGGAGATTTTCAGCACATATTCGCCTTGGGTGGCCTTGAGGTGAAAATTGCGGTCGCGCTCTCCGGTCAGTTCCCGCATCTGCCCGTTCAGCCCATAGTGCTTAAGGGCAAGGGCCTGCGCCTGCGCGATTGAAATGCGCGGCACATGGGTGTCGGACAAAGACGCTTCGGATTGGTTCGCGGACATGACGCCCTTTCGCTGGCTTGGTGACACCAAAGCCTACCCCCGATGCACCGGGCTTTCGGGATGCAAAAGCCGCCTGCACTGGTGTTGCAGTGTCACCGCAAGAATAGGCGCCATCTATGGTGATGCTGGCGCACCACTGACGCCCGTATCGGCAGCTTGGCAATTCAGGCAGCTTAGGCCAGTGTCAGCCATTCTTCTGCAACCGGATGCCCAACATGGCCGATACACCTGTCCCGCCGCTTTATCGTCCCGCCGCGTATCAGGCCGCTGATGCGGTAAAAATTGTGCACGACCATCCGTTTGCCCTGCTGATGTCGCCTCAGATGCACGCCACCTTCACCCCGATCGTTTTTGAGTTCGATGACCGCAGCGATGTCATGGTCGGCCATATGGCCGGCCGCAACGCCCATGCCATGAGCCTGCAAACGGGTGATCAGGCGCTGGCGGTATTTGCCGGACCGCATGCCTATATATCGCCGCGCTGGTATGTAGAAAAGCCGAGCGTGCCAACCTGGAATTATGTCTCGGCCCATGTGCGCGGTACGTTAGAGGTGGTGACGGATGATGCTGCGCAACTGGCCATTCTTCGCCGCAGCATCGACCTGATGGAAGCGGGTTTTGACACGCCGTGGTCAATCGATGACGCGCCTGAGGGTAAGGTCGATCAACTCCTGCCGCTGATCCGCAGCTTTCGCCTCCATGTGGAGACGATCGAAGGCGTTACTAAACTCAGCCAGACCCACCCTTCCGGGGATCGCGCCCGCATCATCTCAGGCTTAAAGGCTGATCCTTCCTCCGATCTGGCCGATCACATGATCAATATTGAGAACGAAAAACCCAGCGTCATTCTCAATTCCAAACTGTAAGTCTCATAAAGTCAGGAACCAAAACCTTTACGTCCGCCATTTGCGTCTATACATCTCGTGGTCAAACAAATCCTTCGACCTAACCGACGATGAATGACACAATAATTGCCGATAAGCGCCCGCTACACATCCGCATCCGTCAGGATATCGAAGCCCAGATACGCAACGGCGAATTGAAACCCGGTGCAAAAATCCCGTTTGAGCACGAGTTGATGCAGACCTATGCCTGCGCCCGCATGACCGTTAATCAGGCCCTGTCAGCCCTGAGCGCAGAAGGGCTGATCGAGCGGCGCAAACGCGCCGGCACCTTTGTAAAACTGCCGCGGGTGGATTCGACCGTACTGGATGTGCCGGACATCCAGATTGAGGTGGCTGCGCGCGGTGAAACTTACCGGTTTGAACTGACATCCAAAACCGTCAGACGTGCCTCTAAAGCGATTGAGACCGAGCTGGCCGGTAAAGACGGACGCATCCTGCACCTTACCGGCGTACACTATGCGGCGGAACGGCCGATGGGCCATGAAGACCGCCTGATTAATCTGGGCGCAGTGCCCGAAGCCGAACATGCCGATTTCAGCACGCAATCCCCTGGTCACTGGCTGCTGGAGGCCGTGCCGTGGACGCAGGTCGAAAACCAGATCAGCGCCATTAATGCCGATGCGGAGACCGCGCGTTTGTTATGGGGCGACCGCAAGATGGTCTGTCTGCTGGTTGAACGACGCACCTGGCGGGGAGCGGAACGCATCACCCATGTGCGCCAGATCTTTGATAGTGCCACCTACCGTCTGATTGCGCGCTCCACCCGTGACGAAAATAGTTGAACGCAAAACGGCGACCTTCACGCTTCTGAAGGCCGCCGCATCGCACGCTTATGCTTACCAACTGAGGATTAGTTCGCTTTCACGATTTTCCCTGTAGTTCAGTTACTTATAAAAGCTGTTGAAGACGAACTTATAGGTATTATGGGTCTGCCCACGCCATTGGGGCTCAAAGCCATACAGCAGGATCTTGCCCTTACCATATTCGACCTCAAGGGCTGCGGCTTTACCCTGAATGGTCTCAGGGCCGTGGATCACACCGGAGCGCAGCGGGCTTGAATCCTTGGCGTAAGAGGCCAGCACCTTACCCTTAAAGCCGTCCTTGACCTCAAAGGCCGGGCCGCCCTGGAACATGATGATCGGCTTGGCCGACAGACCGGCTGTAGCCTCAGACGCCTCACCCAGTTCGACCTCAAGCAGGGCCCCGGCACAGAAGAAGACTTCGGGCTTCACCCCTTTCAGGACATTGGTCACCGGCAGGTCGAACAGTTCGATGATAGCATCGGAGGTATTGTTCATGACCACCAGCGTGCCGCCTTCCGAGACGAAGCTTTTCAGAGCTTCGGCCCCTTCGTCACCGATACCACCGGCATATTCGGCCGGTGTATCTTCGGAGCTAAGGCCCTCTTTCATGGATTTCAGGGCGCCGGAGCGACGGCCACCCATATCCGGCAGAATGATGGTGTCATACTTGCCGTCCAGAGCCCCAGCCTTGATGTCGCCATTATAAAGGCTGGTCAGGCCGTAATTATATTGCTCCAGAACCCAGCGCGTCCAGCCTTCGTCCATGTTGGATCCCCACGGACGATACATGCCGATACGGGCCGGTTTAATCGACTCAGTACCCGTACCAAAGGCCGCCGTCGTCACCGCCAGCTTATGCTTTGACGCTATGGTCTGCATGGCCGCAGGCTTCAGGCCGGTAACAACGAAATCGCCCGTCTCCTTAGCCACCGACAGCTTACCGCCAGCCTTGATAACATCATTGGTCGCGGCATAGGAGGCGTTGACCTTACGGCTTAAGGTATAACGGCTGCCCTTACCCGTGATCTTGCCGTCCGGCGCCGATGCCTTGGAGACAACCGCCAACTGAGCGCGCGCGGCCTCACCGACCGGTGCCTGAACGGCTTCGGCGGTCACCCCCATCTGAAGCGGCAGGGTCCAGCCCGTCGTGTCGTACGGCAGATCAGCCGCAGACCCCTCACCCGCAAGAACCGCATCCGGATATTTCTGAACGCCCAGCAGTTCCGGAATAAGGCCGGAGAACGGCTGATCGGTTAGCAGCACGAACGAACCCGCCGGATAAACCTTACCGCCCAGAGTAATTTCCGATTTCGCCTGATGAACCTCGACGCCCAGATCAATGAACTTTTGCGTCAGTTCGGCAGCTTCACCCATATCGGTCTGACCAGCCGGAATGACATAGCCGTGCAACCCTTCGGACGGGAATTTTTTGATATTGTCGCGCCCGGCCTGATAACGGTTATAGAGCAGAACCTCTTTATAGCGCACGCCGGTGTCAAGTACCGACATCGATGCGGTCATCATGTAGTCGACCGAGTCCTTCAGGCGCCACAGGCCGCCCTTCCAGGGGTTCGGATACATGATGAGGGCCTTTTGATCCTGATAGTTTTTCGGGAAATCTTTGGGATCATAGACCTTAGGCGTCGCGGAATCGTGGGCGACCTCGGTAAAGAACGAGATCGTATTGCGGAAGACATGAGTGTAGTCGAGGAAACCGGCATACCAGTTATCAAACCGTGCCTGTGCGATCGCGCCCGGCTTTTGCTCATACTCAAAGCGGGTCATCATGTTGGTGCCGATAGCGCTGGTCCAGATCCGCATATAGGGGCTGATATTCGACGATACCGGATCGGCAAACGGCGGCATCCAGATACGGGCGGGCATGGGCGCGGTCTGATGCTGCGAGTACCAGATGACCGGATCATAGTCGCGTGCGGCTTTGGTGGCGACGCGGCTTTCCTTCATATTCAGCATGTAGCCGTCACGGTTGTTATCGTGGCCGACATATTCCTGATAAAGATAGGGCATGCGGCTGGTTTCATACTTGGTGCCGAGGTTCTTGCGATACCAGTCAACCACCATGTCCTGACCGTCGGGGTTGAGCGTCGGCCACAGCACCAGAATGACGTTTTCAAGAATAGCCTGAACTTCAGGATCGTTCGGAGACGACAAAAGCTTATGGGCCAGAGCCAGCGGCAACTGGTGATCCGCCACTTCCGAGGCGTGCATGCCGCCGTCGATATGAATGATGATCTTGCCTTCCTTCGCCAACGCCTTGGCCTGCTCATCGGTCAGTCCTTTGGCAGCACTCAGCTTTTTAGAGATGGCGATATAGTGATCAAGCTTGGCAAGGTTTTGCGGCGATGAGATCACCGCATACTGCATCACGCGACCTTGCGTCGACTTACCCGCCTCAACCATTTTGATCTTGTCAGAGCTGGCGGCCAGCGCTTTGAAATATTTGATCGAGTCCTGATAGTTGGCGAGTTTGTAATCATCGCCGGGCGTAAAGCCGATTACTGAGGCGGCGGTCGGCACGTCTGCCAGCGCTATAGGGGCCGTAGCCAGTGCCAGAATCGAGGCAGCCAGCATCGCATAGGTTTTGAGTTTAACCCGCTGTAACATTACACATATTCCTCATAATTTTTTATAAAAGGCCCGCAAGACATGAACCTCGCGGGCCGCACTCAGGATCAGAACTTCTTGGTCAGGCTGACACCAACCGTACGCGGCAGAGCCGAGACTGCCGAGCCACCGACCGGAGTGGTCGAGGAATTGGTCAGGCGGGTGATGGCGACATGGTCGAACAGGTTATGGACAAACACCGACGCTTCCCAGTTACCGTCCAGCGGGCTGAAACCGGCGCGCAGGTTAGCCAGCGTATAGGCCGGGTTCTTCATGCGGTAGACATTGGCCACTGACAGCTCCGAGTAGGAAATGCCGACATAGTTGACATCACCACGGATAAAGCCCTTAAGCGAAGCCGTGAGTGGGCGGCTATAGTCGGCCGAGATCGCGCCCTTATTCTTAGGAATGAAGGTGATGCGGTCCCCCTTACGACCGGCCGCCGTCACGTAGGAATTGATCTGGTCTTCGGTCAGTTGGGCGTCGTTGTAGCTGTAGTTACCGCTGATGGTCAGACCGGGCAGAGGCGTCCAGGTTGATTCCAGCTCAAAGCCCTTAACCTCAGCCGCACCCGCATTGGAGATGAAGCTGAACGCGCCGTTGGGGGTACGGCCCGACACCTGCATGTTCTCCCACTTGACGGTGTAGAGTGCGGCGTTGACATAAAGGGTGCGATCAAACCAGCCCGTCTTGATACCGGCTTCATAGTTGGTCAGACTGTCGGACTCATAGGGAATGAGCGCATCCGGCAAGCCAAAGGTCTGGTTGACGCCGCCCGGACGATAGCCTTCGGCTACGTTGACATAGGCCATGATGTCGTCATTGAACTCATAGCTGGCATTGAACTTCAGCAGCGTGCCGTCTTCCTTGGTGCGGCGCACGTAGTACGGACGGTAGTTAGCCCCGATCAGATCCCACGGAATATCGGTTTCACCACCCACGGATTTTTCATACTCAAAGTAACGGCCGCCCAGAGTGAGTTTAAACTTATCGGTCACGTCATAATTGACTTCACCGAAGATGGCCTTCTGCTCCAGATGGTCATCGACATAGCGGTGATAGATGAACTTGATCGGCTTGATCAGCTCGCCGGTGGCTTCATCGGCCAGAACGTCGGAACCAACCGTGTCCTGATCGCGGTTTTCGTAATAGACGCCGGCTGTGAAATTGATCGGCCCGGAATAGTTGGAGCTGACGCGGATTTCATTGGTCCAGTTGCGCACTTCGTCCGGATAGTAGATCGCGGCCGGATAGTAGGAGTTCACATAGGCCAGATAGTCGGTGTATTGCTGGGTGCCCGCCACGCAGGTCACGCCCAGATAGGCCGAGCAACGCGCCGGTGTGCGGTAGCTGGCCACATAGGTGGTGTCATCCGCCGCATAGATCGATTTAGCCACGAAATAGCTGGATGAGCCGGTGATGGTGTAGTCGCCGATATCCCAGTTTGCCGACAGCGAATAGACCTTGGTGTCTTCTTCGTAAGGCAGCAGCAGCTTTGATTCCTGCACATAGTCGCCGTAGGCCGGGTTCCAGTTGTTATTCGACACGGCATCCGTGCTCTGAACAAAGGCGGCGGCATCGATGGTCAGGTTATCGAGCGGGGTATAGCGCAGCAGCAGGCGCCCGCCCTTGGTGCTGCTTTTGTTGATATCCTCGCGGTCGAGGTAACGGTTGTCGATCCAGCCGCCCTGCTCACGCTCATACATAACGACGCGGGCCGCCAGCTTGTCCTCGATCAGCGGCACGTTAACCATAGCCGACAACTGGTGATTGGCCTTGCCGCCGTCGACGCTGGAGTAATTGCCGGAGACAAAGCCTTCATAGACCTGACGCGGCTTTTTCATAATGATGCGAACCGCACCACCCATGGCCGAACCGCCGTACATGGTGCCTTGCGGGCCGCGCAGAACTTCGATGCGCTCAACGTCGGTCGCCGTAGTGTCCGGGTTCCGGCCACCAGCATCAGACGACACGCCGACCGAACCAGTAATCGGGGCTTCGTCATAGAACACCCCCACCAGAGCCTCGCCCGTGCCCTGAATCCCGCGCAAGGATATCCGGCCGCGGCCGGGGCCGTCATCGGAAACTTTCAGCGACGGCACGAACTTGACATATTCGTCCATGGTCATGGCGCCGACCTTGGCAAGGGTGTCGCCGGTGACCGCCGAAATCGCGATCGGGGTTTTTTGAAGCTTGGTATTACGCTTGGTGGCCGTAACCACCACTTCGGCGACCGGCTCATCGGCAGCGGGCGCATCCGCCGGGTCGGCGGCCTCATTGGCATAGGCAAAACCTGCTACCGCCATCATCGATGTGGTCAGCAGGGCCAGCCGCAGGGAGCGGGTGCGCAAACCATGAAACGTCTTAGTATTGATAGCCATCTGAATATCCCCTTTCAGACTTCTCACCACCGCGCCCTGATCGACGGATCAGACAGTGTGAGAAATTATGTCTAGACATATTCACAACGACATTCAGATATCGTCAACTGTTTTTACGCACCTGCGAAGCCGTATCCGCCGTAACAAATATTCTTTATTATGTATACGGAAGTTAGATTAAATTATTTATTTTCAATTCATTATTATGCAGGTCATTTTATGCAATAACGCAATATTTTACTTTTTTACATTTACGTGAACTGTAATTATCACGCATCGCAACAATTCATTACACATAAGTGAAATTCATCGTCGTATTTTTTTCACAATGCGGAACCGTGACCTCATAGCCGCTCAACCCAGAGGGTAAATAACTCAACCTGCCAACCGCCGTACGGTGAAATGTGCACTAAAAAAGGGCCGCAGATCGGAATCTGCGGCCCTTTTAACGATCAGGTATAATTATTTCAGGTGTTCGCAATATCGATGCGGATTAACGCACTGTTACCGTTCACCGCGCCCTCAGTCGGCCAGTCATCCAGCCACACCGCGTCATAGGTTTTAAGCTTATGACTGCACACATCTGTGGCGGCAATCGCCAGCAAAACCGTCTGCCCGTCACAGGGGGTAAGTCTTACCTGTGGCGGGATGCACGTAACTAAAGCTGTAAACCGCCCCCGTCGGGTCATGACATTCAGGTCTATGACCGGCCCGTCGAGCGGTTCGCCACTTGCCGGCGCATCTCCCGCAAAGGCAAGTCCCTGCCCGACTACCAACTGATGCGCTACGCCATCCACCGTCAGACGCAACTGCCCTGAAAGCACGCTCAGATGCCGGTCGATTCCGTCAAAGGCCGAAAATGGACCTGCGGCATCGACTGTGGCCATGCTGATGCGCCAGTCGAAATCGGTCATGGACGCTTGCGGCGGCCAAACCAGCACTTCACGCGTGACCCCGCCGCCGTTTTTCCACGGCTGAGGCACGCGTGCGCTGGCGGGCAGGAAACGGATCACCCCAATATACCCGGCAAATCCAGCCCCTTCTCACGGGCGCAGTCGAGTGCGATATCATAGCACGCATCGGCATGGCGCATAACGCCGGTTGCCGGATCATTCCATAGCACACGCCCCAGACGCTCAGCCGCGTCGTCTGTACCGTCAGCGACGATGACCATGCCCGAATGTTGCGAATAACCCATGCCGACCCCACCGCCGTGATGCAGCGACACCCAGGTTGCCCCGGACGCCGTATTCAGCAACGCATTGAGCAGCGGCCAGTCGGATACGGCATCCGATCCGTCCTTCATGGCCTCGGTCTCACGGTTTGGCGACGCGACCGAGCCCGAATCGAGGTGATCACGGCCAATCACGACCGGCGCCTTCAGTTCACCATTTTTGACCATCTCATTGAAGGCCAGCCCAAGCCGATGGCGATCGCCCAGCCCCACCCAGCAAATCCGCGCCGGCAGGCCCTGAAACTTGATCTTTTCGCGTGCCATGTCGAGCCAGTTATGCAGATGGGCATTATCCGGCAGCAGTTCCTTAACCTTGGCGTCGGTTTTATAGATGTCTTCGGGGTCGCCCGACAGCGCCACCCAGCGGAACGGCCCGACCCCGCGGCAGAACAGCGGCCGGATATAGGCCGGCACAAACCCAGGAAAATCAAAGGCATTATCGACGCCTTCATCCTTAGCGACCTGACGGATATTGTTGCCGTAATCGGTCGTCGGCACCCCGGCCTTGGCGAAATCGAGCATGGCGCGAACATGCTGGGCCATCGAGGCCTTGGCGGCTTTGGCAACCATTTCAGGATCGGTTTCGCGCACCGTTTGCCACTGCTCAACGCTCCAGCCCGACGGCAGGTAACCGTTGATTGGGTCATGAGCAGAGGTCTGATCGGTCAGCAAATCGGGGCGCACCCCGCGCTTAAACAGTTCCGGCAGAATGTCGGCAGCATTGCCGAGCAAGCCTACCGATATCGGGGTTTTGGCGGCACAGGACTCTTCGATCCACGCCAGCGCTTCATCAATGCTGTCGGTTGAGCGATCCAGATAACCCGTACGCAGGCGCATATCGATGCGCGACGCCTGACACTCGATCGCCAGACACGACGCCCCCGCCATGACCGCCGCCAGAGGCTGGGCTCCGCCCATGCCGCCAAGCCCTGCGGTCAGAAGCCACTTGCCTGCAAGCGAGCCGTTATAATGCTGACGACCCATTTCGACAAAGGTCTCATAGGTGCCCTGAACGATGCCTTGCGTGCCGATATAGATCCATGATCCGGCCGTCATCTGGCCGTACATCATCAGGCCCTTTTTATCGAGTTCGTTGAAGTGCTCCCAGTTCGCCCATTTCGGCACCAGATTGGAGTTGGCAATCAGCACCCGCGGCGCATTGGCATGGGTTTGGAACACGCCAACCGGCTTACCTGATTGCACCAGCAGAGTCTGATCGTCCTCAAGACGCTTCAGAGTCTCAACGATCTTATCGTAAGCGTCCCAATCGCGGGCTGCACGACCGATACCGCCGTAAACCACCAGGTCTTCGGGGCGCTCAGCCACATCAGGATGCAGATTGTTCATCAGCATCCGTAACGGTGCTTCGGTCAGCCAGCTTTTGGCGGAAAGTTCGGTGCCGGTCGCGGGTTTAATAACGCGAACATTGCCCGGAAATGTAGGGTGCGAGTTCATGGGGAGTCCTTAATTACGAGCAAAGGCCAGACTGGCCGCAATGATATGAGAAAGCTGGGTTTGCAGAGCATCGGCGCGCTCCGCTTCAAACGGCGTGGGCCAGTTACTGAAATCAACGATTGAGGGCTCATCCATATAGCCGCGGCAGGCCAGTTCCATCTGGATCGCGTGTACGCCAATCAGCGGCTGACCATAATGACGTGTGGTCCAGCCGCCCTTGAATCTGCCATTCAAAACATGACTAAAACCACTTTGTTCACAAACGCTTTTTACCGCTTCACTTAAAGCCGGATCGCAGGTGGTGTCATTATTGGTGCCGATATTGAACTGCGGCAGCTCGCCGTCAAACAGGCGTGGCACATGTGAGCGGATCGAATGGGCGTCATACAGCACGACCTTGCCATGATCGGCCTTCAGGCGGGCAATCTCAGCCGCCAGCGCCGCATGATACGGATCGAACCATAGCGTGCGGCGATGGCTGATTTCGGTTTCATCCGGTACCCAGCCATGCCGGTACAGAGGCTCACCATCAAAGGTGGTGGTCGGACACAACTCGGTCGTCGCCTGCCCCGGATAGAGCGAAGCACCGGACGGGTCGCGGTTGACGTCAATCACCGTGCGCGACATCGTGGCACGGATAGTGGTGACACCTAAGTCGCGCACAAAGCTGTACAACTGATCGATCCACCAGTCGCAATCTTTGCGCGCCCGCCACGGATCTATCAGACGCGCTTCGATATCGGGCGGGATCTCCGTGCCGGTATGGGGAAACGCCACGATTAACGGCGCATTCCCCCGATGGATTTCAAGACCACTCATGCCGCAACATCCGGCAGTTTAAGTTCGGCCACTGCGGCGATAGCCCCTGAGCGCACCAGGGTGATCGCCTTTTGCATATCGGGATGGAAATGACGATCATGATCCAGCGACGGCACGGCCCGGCGGGTCAGGTCACGCACGCGCTCCAGCGCCGCAGATGAGGTCAGGGGCGCGTGGAAATCGACGCCTTGCGCGGCCGCCAGAAGCTCAATTCCGATGACCGCAAAGGCGTTTTCGCACATCTCCATCAATCGGCGCGCCCCGTGAGCCGCCATGGAAACGTGGTCTTCCTGATTGGCTGAGGTAGGGATTGAGTCAACCGAGGCCGGATAGGCGCGTTGTTTATTTTCCGAAACAAGGGCCGCCGCCGTTACCTGCGGTATCATGAAGCCTGAGTTTAGCCCCGGACGCGGCGTCAGGAACGCGGGCAATCCCGACAGGGCCGGATCGACCAGCATAGCAATGCGCCGTTCCGACAAAGAGCCGATTTCGCACACCGCCATAGCGATCATGTCGGCGGCAAAGGCGACCGGCTCAGCGTGGAAATTACCACCTGACAGGGCCTCGTCTTCCGCCCCACCCACCCCGGTGAAGATCAGCGGATTGTCCGACACGCCATTGGCTTCGGTCAGCAAGGTCACCGCCGCCTGACGCAGGACATCGAGCACCGCCCCCATCACCTGCGGCTGGCAGCGCAGGCAGTACGGGTCCTGCACGCGCTCATCGCCTTTGAGGTGGGAAGCCCGAATGGCCGACCCGTTCATCAGTTCACGCAAGGATGACGCCGTATCGATCTGGCCCTTATGGCGGCGCAGATTGTGGATACGCGGATCAAACGGCGCGTCCGATCCCTTGGCCGCCTCGGTCGACAATGCGCCCGTGACCAGCGCCGTCTGCATCAACACCTCGGCTTCAAACAGGCCGGCCAGAGCATTGGCGGTCGAAAACTGGGTGCCATTAAGCAGGGCCAGCCCTTCTTTCGGGCCGGGCGTGAGTGGCGATAATCCGGCCGATTGCAGAGCCTCTAACGCGGGCCACACCCCCTGCGGCGTTTCGATCTCCCCCACCCCGATCATGGTCGCGGCCATGTGTGACAAAGGCGCCAGGTCGCCGGAGGCCCCCACACTACCCTGACACGGCACCACCGGGATCAGGTCGTGATCGAGCATGGTCTGCATCAGTTCCAGCGTCTCCGGCCGGATACCGGAGGCGCCCTGCGCCAGACTGACCAGCTTGAGCGCCATCATCAGGCGCACCACCGATTTGGGCGACGGCGCGCCAACACCGGCGGCATGGCTGAGGATAATATTGCGCTGAAGCGTGGCCAGATCGGCATCGTCAATGCGTGTTGAGGCCAGCTTACCGAAGCCGGTATTGATGCCATAGACCGGCTCCCCCTTTGACAGGATGCGGCTAACGGCAGCGGCACTTTCGGCGACCTTCGGCAGGCAGCCCGCATTGAGCGTAAAGGCCGCGCCGCGATAAATGGCCCGCCATTGCGACAAGGGGACTTGACCGGGATTAAGCGTAATCATACCTCTACTCCATTAAAAACACGCTGATGCAGCGGGTTGAACCCGATGCGGTAAACCAGTTTTTCGGGCCGATCGACGTCCCAGATCGCCAGATCGCAGGCCTTACCGGCCTCAAGACTGCCGAGATCACGATCAAGGCCCAATGCGCGGGCGGCATTGAGCGTCACCCCCAAAAGGCACTCATCAACCGTCATCCGGAACAGGGTCGCGGCCATGTTCATGGTCAGCAACAGTGATGTCAGCGGCGATGTGCCGGGGTTATTGTCGGTAGCCAGCGCCATCGGCACGCGAGCGTCGCGCAGAGCCTGAACCGGCGGCCGTTTTGTCTCCCGCACAAAGTAAAACGCCCCCGGCAACAGGGTCGCCACTGTGCCGGATGCCTTCATGGCGGCAATGCCCGCCTCATCCAGATATTCAAGGTGATCCGCCGACAGCGCGCCATACCGTGCCGCCAGCGCCGTGCCGTTCAAATTTGATAGCTGCTCGGCATGGAGTTTGACGCGCAAACCCTGCGCCTGTGCCGCCTGAAACACCCGTTCCGTCTGGGCGGGGCTAAACCCGATATTTTCGCAGAACACATCGACCGCATCGGCAAGCCCTTCGGCGGCCACCGCCGGAATCATCCGCTCACACACCTCGGTGATATAGTCATCTGCCCGCCCCGTAAATTCCGGCGGCAGGGCATGCGCCCCCAAAAAGGTGGTCACCACCCGCACCGGCCGATGCTGCGTCAAGGCCTTTGCGGCCCTGAGCATCTTAAGTTCGTCCGTAAGCGTCAGGCCATAGCCGGACTTTATCTCAATCGTTGATAGCCCTTCGGCCAACAGCGCATCGAGACGCGGCAGGGCCTGGGCGATCAACTCCGCCTCACTGGCGGCACGGGTCGCCGTCATGGTGGAGACAATTCCGCCACCGGCTCTGGCGATCTCCTCATAGGACGCCCCCTCCAATCGCAACCGGAATTCGTGGGCGCGGTCGCCACCGTGAACCAGATGGGTATGCGGATCGATCAGGCCGGGCGTAATCAGCCGCCCATCAACATTGACTACGCGATCCGCCTGCACATTATCATGAGCCGCCCCTGCATAGACGACCCGCCCGTCACGAGCCGCAATCATGCCGGGGGCCACAATTGAAAGCATGCCCTGCCCGTCCGTTATAAGCAGGCGGGCATTGGTCCATAGGCTATCGCAACTGACGATTTCGGGCATAGTGTGGGCCTGTGAATTACGGACAGAAACACGACAAAAATAAGTCTAGACATTTTTGATAATGTATAGACATATCTGTTGGCAAGCGTCATTGTGCAGGTGCGCAAACTTTTTTGAACGTCACTGAAAACCACTCAGGAAAATATGATGACCCGTTCACATCTGTGGTTTGAACAGGCCCGGCTCACCGAAGGCTGGGCGCACAAAGTCCGGCTAACGATCGACGGCGGGCGCATCAGTGCGATCACCACCGGCACTATGCCCGAATCCACGGATGAGCGCCATGCCATAGGCTTAGCCGGCATGCCCAACCTGCACAGCCATGCCTTTCAGCGGGTGATCGCCGGCCTGACCGAACGGCGTGGCCCCGATACCGATTCCTTCTGGAGCTGGCGCGACCAGATGTACCGCCTTCAGGGCCGTATCGGGCCGGATGAACTGCAAGCCATCGCCGCCCTGGCCTATATGGAAATGCTGGAGGCAGGCTTTACGCGCGTCGGTGAGTTCCACTACCTGCACCACGATCAAAACGGTCATGCCTTTGCCGATCCGGCCCAGATGTCGGCGATGATCTGCGCAGCCGCAGATCAGACCGGCATGGGCCTGACCCTGCTGCCGGTTTTTTATGCCCATTCTGGCTTTGGCGGACAGGTTCCGACGACAGGACAGGCACGTTTCATCCACGATATCAGCGGGTTTGCACGATTACTTGAGGGTGCGCGTCGGCACGCCGCACATCTGCCGGATGCCGTGATCGGCATCGCACCTCACTCCCTGCGGGCGGTGACGGGTGACGAACTGACGGCCCTTATCCCTTTGGCCGAAGGTGCGCCGATTCACATTCATATCGCCGAGCAGATACGCGAAGTCGACGACTGCGTGGCCCATAGCGGCCAGCGTCCAGTAGAATGGCTGCTTAATCATGTAACTGTCGATGCCCAGTGGTGTCTGGTGCATGCCACCCATATGACCGAAGATGAAACCCTGCGGCTGGCCAGATCGAAGGCTGTGGCAGGCCTGTGCCCTATCACCGAGGCCAATCTGGGCGACGGTATTTTCTCGGCGGCAGATTATCTCAGTCATGGCGGCCGGTTCGGGATTGGCTCGGATTCCAACGTCCAGATCAGCATGGCCGAAGAACTGAGGATGCTGGAATATCCGCAGCGCCTGCATCACCGCGCCCGTAATGTATTGGCGGCCGCTGGCGGATCGACAGGTGAACGGCTGTTTTCCGGCGCTCTCACCGGCGGGTCTCAGGCTTTGGGCGTATCCGCAGGTATTGCCGTCGGCCACAGCGCGGATATAGTCAGTCTGAACTCACATCATCCATCACTTGTGGCCAAGGGGGGCGCGGACGTGATCGACAGCCTGATCTTTGCGACCTCCACCGGCGCCATAGATTGCGTCTGGCGGCAGGGGCGCAAATGGGTCAGCGGTGGACGGCACGCGGCACGTGATATAATCACAGGCGACTATGCCCGCCTGATGAAAAGGCTGCTGTCATGACCAGCCCGTCCATGCCCCTGCACATCAGGATACGGCGCGATCTGGAGAATCAGATTCGTTCGGGTGTGCTGACACCTGGCTCAAAGATCGCTTATGAGCACGAACTGATGATCACCTATGATTGCTCACGCATGACGGTCAATAAGGCCATGAGCGCCCTGTCAGCAGCCGGTCTGATCGAACGGCGCAAGCGGGCGGGCACCTTTGTCAAACTACCGCGGCTGGATTCAACCGTCATCGACATTCCCGACATTCAGATCGACATTACCGCCCGTGGCGAAGCCTATGGTTTTCAACTGATTGACCGGCGCGTCCGCACCGCCGTGACGCTCAAGGAACGCGAACTGGCCGGCGAGGATGGTCGGGTCTTAAGCCTGACCGGTCTGCATCTGGCGTCAGGCAAGCCACTGGCGGTCGAAGAACGTCTGATCAATCTGGTGGCCGTGCCGGAAGCTGAAACGGTCGATTTCAGCCACCTGTCGCCCGGTCACTGGCTGCTGGAAGCCGTACCGTGGACGCAGGTCGAAAATGAAATCAGCGCCACCGATGCCGACATCGAACTGACACGGCGGCTGGGGATTGAAAAAGGCTTAGCCTGTCTGGTGCTCGACCGCCGCACATGGCGCGGAACGGAACGGATCACGACGGTGCGCCAGACCTATGACGGCACCCGCTACCGCCTGATTGCACGGTTTGATCAAGCCTGAATTGAGCCCGTAAAGCCAAAAAATGCACGACACGGGATCAGGCCAAAGCGGACGCCGATAACGTTTCAGCAAGCTATAAAGAGTCTATACGGATCGGCTGGTTGGCGTCAGCGGAGTATGCACGCAATTTTAACCCGCGCCGTGCACCGGCGCTCCCAACAGTATCCAAAACGCAAAAAACAACCGCCCGCTCGACGAGTTTGTCGGTGTGTTTCACGGACGCACAAAAGCCTCCACAAGGAGTCTATAATCTGTTGATTTAGTTGCGATAAGTGTGATTTCGGGATCGCGATTTGGGTCGCTTTACTCCCCGACCCAGCCACTGATCGGCGGGCTTACGCGCGCCTGCGACTGCGGTTGAACTGACGTTTCTCGTCCGTTCAGTATGAGCCCATAACCAAACCAACATGACCAAACTAAAGTGGCGCCCCTTCGGGCGCCTTTTTAGTTTGGTTGCGGGGGTGCGCAACCGCCAGCGTTTCATACACATAGCATGGGGTATTGAAAGGCTGATTGAGCAAAAAAAAAGGCCAGAATCACAAGGACTTAGATTCTTCAGCCATTTCAAATCCCTAGGGTGTGATTTGAAATGGAGACTCCAAAACCAAGCGCGGCCTTCGAGCAGGCCGCCAGTTCAATTCCTGCTTCGGGAATTGAACCCAAGCGCCGTAAATCTATCGTCATAGCCTTCCGCGTCACGGCTGAAGAGTATCAAGAGATAAGCCATGATGCGGGCGGCGACGATAACATCAGCGCCTATTGCCGCTCAAAGGTGCTGAAAAAGCCGACCCAGCGCAAGCGGGTCAAGGTTCCGGCAAAAGACCAGATCGCACTAAGCCAGATCGCCGCGCGACGCGGCAGGGATGGGATAGCCACGAACCTTGCTTCGCTGGCGCGGGCATTCGAGTCCGGCTCCCCACCACCGGATGAACATATCGCGGCGGTTCTGAAAGAAGCCCGCGACAATGACAGAATTATCCGCCACCTGCTGATGCGGGCCTTGGGTATCTATAAGCTGGTGGGGCCGGAATAATGATCCTGAAAGCTTCCCAACGTGGTGGAGGCCGTGCATTGGGCCTTCACCTCAATAGCTCTGAGAACGAGCACATTACCGTCCACGAAATCAGGGGCTTTCTCTCCGGCAATATCGTCGATGCCTTGCGCGAAGCTGAAGCCATAGCGAAGGGAACGCGCTGCAAGCAGCCGTTATTTTCGCTCTCGCTTAGTCCGCCGGAACGCGAAAGCGTGGCGACGGAAATATTCGAAAAGGCGCTGGCCGAGATCGAAAAACGGGTCGGGCTGGAAGGCCAAGGCTGAGGAAGTCAAATGGACGTGCAAAAAATTGAAGATTTGCTCAGGCACGGAATACTAGGCGTTTATGATCAGGCCCAAGTGACTGAGATATTTGCCATCCCCCAAAAGGGTTCCCCACCGCTCAATGTATTGACCCTCATTGTCGCTGAAAACAGACGTGGGGCCGCACTTGAACCTCCGAGAATTCTCGGCGGCCGCATTAAAATCGCAGATTTGAGACGACGTTGCCCCCGGGATTTAATCCAGTTTAAAGTTAGCTCTGGCCTTAAAAGAGGACCAGAGAATGAAGCGAAACCGATTTACAGAAGAGCAAATCATCTCGATTTTGAAGGAGCACGAGGCCGGTGTTCCGGTGTCTGACCTGTGCCTTAAGCACGGGGTCAGTGACGCCAGCATCTACAAGTGGAAGGCGAGGTACGGCGGCATGGAAGTGTCTGAGGCCAAGCGGCTGAAGTCGCTGGAAGATGAGAACGCCAAGCTCAAGCGGATGCTGGCCGACGCCATGCTCGACAATGTCGCATTGAAAGACCTGCTTGGAAAAAAATGGTAGCGCCCGCCGCTCAGCGGGAAGCTGTTGCTTATCTCGAAGCTGCCTACGAGATGAGCGAGCGACGGGCGTGTCAGGTCATTTCATGTTGTAGGATGACGATCCGTTACGCCTCCAGGCGTGGCGACGATGCGGTTTTGCGCGAACGCATGCGGTCTATGGCGGTTGAGCGCCGTCGCTTTGGGTATCGTCGCCTGCATGTCCTGTTGCGACGGGAAGGCTTCGTCGTGAACCACAAACGCCTTTTCCGCTTATACCGGGAGGAGAAGCTCACTGTGAGACGCCGCGGCGGCCGTAAGCGTGCATGGGCACGCGCTCGCCCATGCTGCTGCCCATGGCGCCGAACGAGCGCTGGTCGCTGGACTTCGTGTCTGATCAGCTCACGGATGGCCGCCGTTTGCGCATCTTGTGTGTCGTCGATGATTGTTCCAGGGAATGCCTGACGCTCACCGTCGATACCTCGCTGTCAGGCGGCCGCGTCGCGCGCGAACTCGACCGGATTATAGCTGAACGTGGTCGACCAAAGATGATCGTCAGCGATAACGGAACGGAGTTCACCAGCAACGCCATCCTGTCCTGGGCGGATTCCAGCCGGGTGGGATGGCACTACATCGCACCGGGCAAGCCGAACCAGAACGCCTTCGTGGAAAGCTTCAACGGGCGTCTGAGGGATGAGCTGCTCAACGAAACGCTCTTCACGTCTTTGGCTCATGCCAGAGCCGTGCTCCAGACGTGGCGGACTGACTACAATACCCTGAGACCACATTCGCGGATCGGCTGGTTGACGCCGGTCGAGTATGCCCGCAATTTTAACCCGCGTCGTAGTGACCTGGCGCTGCGCTCATCGCAAAGCTCCGCGCCGGTCACCGACGCTCCCACCAGTATCCAAAACGGAAAAACCAACCGCCAGAGCGAACTCAAGATTGGATAACATCAAGGGGCAACGTCGCTATGTGAGGCTTTCTAACATGAAACGTAAGTGACGTGACTACGGCATACATAATCGGGTCAACAGAGTTGCGGTACGTGCGACGTATCTAACTAATGGGTATAGCCGCAGGCGGTGCCTTCACTCTGTCCAGTGAACGTCTGCACCCAAAGTCAAATACTCCATGGTTCCACTATTTTACCATCAACGTACCTGCAGTATCCCCGGAAAAGAATGACCACTCTTTAGGCAGGATATTGGTCGCTGCGGCATGTTCAGCCTTGATGCCGGGGGCGGCCAGACCGTTGACGAAGCGTACGGTCAAAACGCCTGCACCGCCGACAACCAGGGTACCGCCTTCTCCGCCCGTTATACGGCCTTTGGCATCGACCGAGATCGTCCGCCCACCGGAGCCGGTGAGGTTATAGGCTGAATAGCCCCCTACCATCGACACGGTTGTGACCTTACCGTCAGCCCCAGATAATTGTTTAGCCAGAGCCTCACCCAGTGAGAACGACCCCGATTCTGCGGCAATGGCCGGATAGAACTTCTGATTGTCAGTACCCGTACAATCCCAGGCGATCACATCCGTGCCGTTGCGGGTCAGGAAGGCAAAGATATCTGCGCAGACATCCACCCGGTTGCGCAGGGTTCCCTCCCCTGTCAGGGTCCAGTCCTGCTCAGGGACATTGGCGCACGCCTTGACCACTAGAGGCTCGCCCTTGACCGATGACGCCAGACATTTATCACCCTGCACGATCTGGCCACTGGCACCGCTGCGGAAGCGGAAGTCCTGAGCCGGTCTACGCTCACATACATCGATCGTCACGGTGGAACGCCCGGTGACATTCAGACAACGCCCCTGCACATAATAGGTGGCCAGGACAGGCTGGCCGTTGATTGGGGGAATAGCCGCCACAACCTGCTGAGGGGCCGGTGCGGTAACCTTGACGTTGGTCGCAAAGAATTTCTGGTTATCAGTGGCGGTGCAATCCCAGGCGATTACCGCCGTACCGGCATCCTTGCGGAAATTGAGGATGTCCGCACAAAGACCGCTATCGCTGCGCAGGGTGGCGTCTTCCGCAAAGCTCCATTTCTGGTCATCGCCTTCGCCGCACGCCTTGGCTACCAGCGGCTGGCCGCGCGTCGCTGCCGACAGGCACTGATCGCCCTGATGCAAACGGCCTGTGGCATCATCGTAGCGGAGAAGTTGTGTCCCCTGCGCGTTACATTTATTGATGATCAACGATCCGTCGGCGCGGGTCTCAAGGCACTGACCGTCGGCGAATTTACTACCGATCGACATTTGCGGCGTTGCGGCATGAGCGGGCGTAACCGACATAAACGCTGCGGCCAGAAACCCAAGACCCGTTATAAAGATTTTCATGATATTGTTCCCGGTATGAGCGGCGCCCCATGAGGCACCGCTTCTTTTTATTGAGTTTGCGTTTTAACGAAGTTCAACCACGGTCACCGATTTCGGCGCCAGTTTCAGCACCAACCCGGAGCCCGACGCCTTGGCTTCATATGACTTCAGGGTTACCGTATTGGGCTTATCGAAGGTGTTGTGGGCATCGATCCGGTCGCCCGTCAGCACCCGGCCAAACGCGGATTTGGCCTTAAAGCCCATCGTCGACGTATTGACTTCAGCCGGACGGTTAGGATCGAGGTTAACCACCGCCAGCCAGATCTTTCCGTCCTTACCCTTGGCCGCAGATACATCAACGGCGGGCAGGGAAATGTCGCCAACCGTATATTTAGCCGAATTGAGCGTCACCGGAATGTGGGTCGCCCCCATGAACGGCTTATAGAGATCAAAGACGTGGTAAGTCGGCGTCAGGATCATCTTTTCTTTGTCGGTCAGGATGACCGACTGAAGCACATTCACGGTCTGGGCCAGATTGGCCATCTTCACCCGGTCGGTATATTTATGGAAGATGTTGAAATGCAGGGCCGCCACCAGACCATCGCGCAGTGAGTTCTGCTGATAGAGGAAGCCCGGATTTTTCAGATCATCAGTCTTATACCAGGTGCCCCATTCATCGACATAGAGCGCCACTTTTTTCTCCGGATCGTACTTATCCATAATGGCCGAATGTTTCTGAACCAGTTCCTCCATATAGAAGGCTTCTTTCAAAACCACAGCCCAGCCCGCCTCATCAAAGCCGGTTGACGGACGCGACGGCGGCCAGTTCAGTCCCGCCGAGGTGTAGTAATGCAGAGACAAGGCATGGGTGTTGTGATTCTTCATCTTCATGGACACTTCGGTCCAGTTGAAGTCAGCCACATTGGCCCCCGACATGACCTTGACCATGCGGGTTTCCGGCGTTTTCTGATCCGGGTGATAATTGTCTGAGAAGGTGGCGAACTGCTTGAACAGATTGGCTGAATGTTCCGGCGTCATATCTCCGCCACAGCCCCAGGTCTCATTACCAACGCCGAAATATTCGACCCTCCACGGTTTATCGCGACCATTCTGGCGACGCAGTTTGGCCATCTGGGAATTGTCGCTGGCCGTCATATATTCCAGCCACTGGGACATCTCTTTCGGGGTGCCAGTGCCGACATTGCCGGCGATATAGATCTTACTGCCGATCTGTTCGGCAAAATCCATGAACTCGTGGGTGCCAAAGGCGTTAGATTCCTCAACTCCGCCCCAGATGGTATTGATGGTCACCGGGCGCTTATCGCGCGGGCCGATGCCGTCCATCCAATGATAGCGGTCGGCAAAACACCCGCCTGGCCAACGGATCACCGGCACGTTCAGATGCTTGAGAGCGGCGACGACATCATTGCGGATACCGCGCGTATTGGGGATTTTGGAATCTTCGCCGACCCATACGCCTTCATAGACCATGCGCCCCAGATGTTCGGCAAAATGACCATAGATTTCCGGCGGAATTACCTTGCCAGAATTGGCGGTATCGATCGTCAGATCAGCCTTGACCGCCGTTTGCCCCAGCGCAGGGGCGGCCATAAGTGTTGCGGCAAGCGCCACCCCTGTCATCAGGGTTTTCAGTCCGGTTAGCATTATGGGTTCCTCTTCATTTAACTCTGCGTCCTAATCCATACTGCGCTGGGTATCATCCAGCGCCATACGAACCAGCGATTCCATGCACCAGCGTGCCAGCCCGATATCCTGCGCCACAATCGCGTCAAACACCTTGATGTGATCCGGCATAGGATCACGCGGCAGGGCGTTGCGCCTTTGTTTAAAACGCGTCGACCAGGTAATCGCCGCCCCGATAGAGGTGCTGAGCGAGACCAGCGCCTCATTGTGGGTGGCGGTAATCAGGGCATGGTGAAAGTCAATATCACCCTTGCGGCCCGCCTCGGTCGCCAGACTATATTTAGCCATGCGCTCAAGGCCATCAGCCATGTCTTTTATTTGCGCGTCTGTGCGGCGCAGGGCGGCTAAGCCAGCTCCCGCCGGTTCGTTTATCAACCGCAGTTCAAACAGGCCCTTGATGAAGTCTTCGGACGGTTCCGTCTCAAACATCCATCCAAGCACATCTGGATCCAGAATATTCCAGCGCGACCTCTGCGTCACCCGTGTGCCCGCCTTGGGACGGCTTTCGACCATGCCCTTCGCGGCCAAAATACGGATGGCTTCGCGGTAGGCCGAACGGGATATGTTAAGCGTGCCGCTCGATTCGATCTCTGACGGCAGGATCGTGCCGGGGGGATGGATATTTTTAAGAATATCGACCGCCAGCCGGTGGGCCAGCGCCCCATGCAGCCGTTCCGGTGAGCCGTCCGCCCCCATGTCGCCCGCTCCGGCAAAGCTGTCTGTTAAGTCATCCATCATGACGCCACTGGCCAGCCATCAGCGGTCCACGTTAGTGTATTGATGCGCAAGGTCGCACGCCCCCCATTCTGGCCGTCATAAGCGTGATAGACAATATAATTGCGGCCATCATCGCTCAAGACATCGCAGTGTCCCGGCCCTTTCCAGCGACCGGTCGGATCAAGGCTGGCATGAAGCACGATACGCCCGCCGCCATCTTTCATAGGCTTGCCGCGATCGTCGATATAAGGGCCAGTGACCGATTTCGACCGCCCAACCACCGTATGATAGGTCGAATTCACGCCCCGGCAGCAAAAATCATAGGAGACAAACAGATAGTAATAGCCCTCGCGCTTAAAGATCACCGGTGCCTCAACCGCGCCCGGCGGATCGCGCTTAACCAGTGAGCGCGGCAGAGCCTTTGGCTTCAAAAGCAGCCCCGTTTTTGGATCAAGCTCAGCCAGCTTGATCCCCGTCCAGAAACTGCCCCAACTCAGCCAGTGGCGGCCATCGTCATCAATAAAGGTATGGCTGTCGATAGCGTTATAATCATTGCGCGCATCAGAACGCACCACAATGCCGTCGTCACGCCAGCCGAAGTCAGGCCGCGTGGTATCTAAGGTCGGCGTGCTGACCATCG
The DNA here is from genome assembly GCF_028550435.1 of Asticcacaulis machinosus. Classification (GTDB taxonomy): domain Bacteria; phylum Pseudomonadota; class Alphaproteobacteria; order Caulobacterales; family Caulobacteraceae; genus Asticcacaulis; species Asticcacaulis machinosus. The sequence continues at coordinate 36,951 of NZ_JAQQKV010000005.1, forward strand.
CAATGCGAGAGGTGTTCTTACCGAACATAGACAGGGAATAATATAGCCGGTAGCGTCCTTCGGTATAGATTATATCCGGTGCCCACGCTCCGCGAGTGTCGGGCAACTCATCCTTCACCCAGTCCGGAAACTGCGTCATCACGGCCCCTTTAAGCTCCCAGTTGATGAGATTCTTAGAGGTACGCCAGTGGATCGCCCCCGGCCCTTCGTTCAGGCGCGACGTTGAGAATATGTGAAAGAGGCCATCGGCCTTAATGATGCACGGATCGTGCACCGGCGACAGATTGCCCGTCAGGCTGTCACTGAACGCCACCTCGCTCGCAGCCCATGCCGGATTAGCCAGAGCCCCCCCCAGAGCCCCAAAGGCGATCAGGGCTTGCCTGCGGTCAAACATTGGAAGCCTCCATCCGAAATAAAAGGGGCGCTGAACCTTTGGGGAACAGCGCCCAGTGACCAGAGGATACTTTCTGGGAAGGTTAGTTAAGTCTCCAACGCAGACCGACCGCGAACTGACGGCTCCACAGACCACTGACGTGGTTATGGGTGTCAGGGCCGCCTGAGCTACCAAACGCATAGTAGTTCTGGCCGATTTCGTTGGTCAGGTTGACCGCATCGAACGAGATCGACAGCTTATCGGTCACATCGTAATTGACCTGAAGGTCGAGGCTTTTTTCCGGACGGTTCCAAACCCCAAGCGGATTGGCAAACAACCGCGCTTCGTTGAACGCTAGGAAATCATCGCGCCACACATAGGACAGACGCGCACCAATTGGACCTTTTTCGTATGCCGCCGTCACATTATAGGAGAACTCCGACACGCCAAAGAAGGACGACGTATCTTGACCCAGCAGTACAGGGGTTACGCCGGACGAATCGTAGATCGGAATATTCTGCGAGGAGTCTAGCCAGGTGGCGCTGGCCTGAACGCCCAGACCGTCGAGCAGGCTTGGCAGATAATCCGGGAAGTAGGTCAGCCCCAGTTCAGCCCCTTCCAGTACGCCGTTAGACGCATTTACCGGCTGGCTAATCAGGAATGTATTCGTGTTCTGCCCCGTGCCGGTCAAAGTGTAAACCTGCGGCGTTGTTACGACCAGACCTTCGATTTCGCGCTTGAAGGCCGTCAAGTGCACCACGCTGTCGGGCGCAAAATACCATTCAATGGCCAGATCCTGGTTCTTCGATTCGGTCGGAGCCAAATCTGGATTACCGCGATTACCCGATCCACGGCCGATATTCGACAAATCGCCCGTCAGGGTAAAGTTTGGGTTTAGATCACCGAAGTTCGGACGGCGGAGGGTTTCGCCATAATTATAGCGCAGGCGTATACTGTCGGTCAGATCATAGCGCAGGGTCAGGCTGGGCAGCAAACGCCGCACGGATGCCGAAGCCGAAGACGTAAGGCCCGACAAACGATCCGTGAAAGCCATATCGGTATCGACCTTGACATAACGCAAACCGGCATTAACCAAAAGGGTGCGACCAAAGACCTGCGGCTCAATATCGGCCATGATATAGGCCGATTGCGTCACTTCCTGAACGTCGAAGTCTTCCGTCAGGTTGATACCATCGCTAGTGACAATGTGCGGGAACACGGCGTCGTATCGGCTACGGATATCATCGGCATGAGCATAAAGATAACGGCCGTCCGGCAACACCCATGATTGCGGTACATCAGCTTCGCCATCAAAGAAGCCCTCGTTATAAAATAAGGCTTCGGCCGGCAGGGATGACAGAGGCCGACCTAACACCCCAGCGTCCTGCCCCCAGAATGAATGGGCTGCGCCGCGATCGTCATAGCGGATACCAAAGCTGACACTTTTCAGGACAGAATCGTCCGGCGTCCAGTCAGCATCCAAAGAGACCGTAAAGGCATCACCCTTGTCTTCATTAATATTGTCATAGAGTTGGGCAATACCCCACTGTGTTGGGTCAGTGAGCACATTCGGATCGGTGAAGGAATAGGCTGGCAGGCCATCCTTGGCATTGAAATCGATCACAACATCATGACCGGCGCGCTCTGTGCGCATAGCAAAGAAGGCTGATGAGAAATCGCTTTTTTGCCAGGACAGATCACCAACAACCGCCAGATTATGAGGCAGGTTCCATTTACCATTCAGGGCATAGACATGGGTATCGGTCTTTTGCTTAGTGTAGTCTGACGAGTTGAAACCGTACACATCATTGACCGCACGGGATTTGATGATGTTCGTACCTGGCATCAGCTCAAAGGTCGAAGCGGGGTTAGGCCCAAGTGATCCCCACCAGTCAACGAACGTGAACAGCATCGAATTGAAGATTTCGTTACGGTAGCCTTCGTAGAAATATTCAAAGGTATATTCAGACCAGTCGTTGGGGCGCCACTGTAAAGCGGCATTAACGGCAGGGCGCTCACGGTCACCGTAAAGATCGGTCGCAATCATCGCATCGCGCGCTAGGTAATAAGGTGTCGCCACCCCGTCCACTAAAAGGGTTGAACCCGGCGCATAAGGCAGCCCATTTTCGAGACCTGTTGGCCAGGGCGAACGAGGATTATCCGGGAATAGGCGCTCAAGCGGCACAAAGCCTGCCGGTGGGCTTTCAGTGAGGAACGGCACCATAGCCCCGACATTCAGGTCCTGATTGCGGTATTTGGTGCGCGAGTATGATACGTTCAGAAGTGCGCCGACTTCGCCCGCGCCGGTATCCCAACGGTTGGAAATCAGGGCGCTGATGTTCGGGTTATATTCACCCGCCTGCTCATGATAGACACCCCGTGCCGCCGCCGAAATCTGGAGCCCCTTGAAGTTGAATGGGCGGTGCGTGGATACATCGATCTGACCGGCGATACCGGTTTCTATCTGATCAGAGGTGCGGGTCTTGAACACATCAATCCGGTTGATCAGGTTGGCCGGAATGTCCTGCAAAGCCAATTGACGACCTGTGCCGGTGAACACGAAACGACCATTCCAGGTGGTGGTAATATCCGGCATACCGCGGATTGAAATGCCCGACACTTCGCCACCGGCGCGGTTGGTGACCTGAACACCCGGCACACGTTGCAGCGCTTCGACGACGTTGTTGTCAGGCAACTTACCGATGTCTTCGGCTATGACTGAATCGACAATCTGGACTGAGCGGCGCTTGACTGCGACCGCCTTAGCCATACTGGCGCGCACGCCGGTGACGACCACTTCGGTGACCTCTTCAGAGGCGGCTGGCGCGGTTGTCGTATCCTGCGCAAATGCCTGACCGGCGATGACGCCCGCCACCAGCGCGACCATGCCGACGCCGGAGCGCAGATATGCCTTTTTCAGGCCTTTGACCCTGTTATTCATTTGATGTGTTCCCTGGTTTATAGCGTTTCCGGTTCACCGGACTCACGCCTTTATTTGTCAGGGCAGAATTGTCTGACATAAAACCAGAGTCAAGAACAATATTCAGACATAATGTTCGCTTTCAGAGGGTGGAGACTACAGTGTATCTATCTCGCAACGGATATTGCCATAGTTATTTTTTACGTATGAAATCATACTTTATACTTTTTATTCAGGAAATGCCGCGATGCAGCAACTTGTCAGTTGAAATTACAAATAAAAAAAGCTGCCGCAACATTTCATAATGAAGCGACAGCCTATTTGTCAGACCAAACATCGTGAGTGGTCAGGTCTATTGCTGAGTTTCAATAGCAAAGACATTCCATGACTGTGGCTTAAGCTGTGCTGTGAGCCGGCTACCCTTTACAGTCGCCGATCCATTGGGTGCCGGTTTAATGACTTCATTATCTTTGGTATTTACGATTTTCAGATCCGCGTGATGCAATTCGGTGGCGGCAACCAGAGCCAGCCCCTCGCCCATACCCCGCAGATCGATGTCTAACTCCATCGCGTCCTCGGTAGAGCGGTTGAGCGCATAGATGGCCACATGGCCGGTTTGCGGGTCACGCACCGCCGCCGTCAACAGGTGCGGAATATCGCCTTGAGACTTGGTCTCAAACGTGGTGGTGTCGACCTTAAGACGTAGCACCTCACCGTGGCCCAACCGTGTGCAGTCAGCAATCGGGTGAAAAATGGTCTGACGCCAGGCCGGGCCGCCGGTTTCGGTCATGATCGGGCCAATGACATTGACCAACTGCGCCAGACATCCGGCTTTGAGGCGGTCGGCATGGTTCATCATGACAATCAGCGCGCCACCGACCACCATAGCGTCCTCAAAATTATAGATTTCTTCGAGCAGCGGCGGCGCCTTAGGCCAGCCCGGCTTTTTCAGATCATCGGGCGTGTGGGCCTTATACCAGACGTTCCATTCATCGAGCGATAGCATGATGCGCTTGGTTGAACGCCTACTGGCGGCGACCGCATCCGCAATGGCGGCCACTTCGGTGATGAAATAATCGAGCGCCTCGATCTCGGCAAAGAACTCTTTGATGTCGTTGCCATCATTGCGCATATAGTGGTGCAGGGAAATGTAGTCGACCTGATCAAAGCAGGTATCGAGCACTTCATATTCCCACTTGCCGTAGGTCGGCATCAGCCGCTGAGACGACCCGCAGGCGGTCAGTTCAATCGACGGATCAACCCATTTCATGACCTTGGCCGTTTCCTGCGCGATGCGGCCATATTCGTGGGCGGTCTTGGCGCAGGTCTGCCACGGCCCGTCCATTTCGTTACCAAGGCACCAGAACTTGATGTTATGGGGTTCTTTAAAGCCATGAGAAATACGCAGGTCGGAATAGTAAGTCCCGCCCGGATGATTGCAGTATTCCAGAAAATGACGCGCCTCATCCGGCCCGCGCGTCCCCAGGTTCACAGCAAACATAGGCTCAACGCCAGTCTGCTTACACCAGATCATGAACTCATTGGTGCCAAATTCGTTGGTCTCAGTCGAATGCCAGGCCAGATCGAGCTTGACCGGCCGGTCTTCCTTTGGCCCCACCCCGTCTTCCCAGTCATAGCCGCTCAGGAAATTGCCGCCGGGATATCGCACGATGGTCGGCCCCAGTTCGCGGGTCAGGGCCATGACATCCTGACGAAAGCCATTGGCATCGGCGGTCGAATGACCGGGCTCATATATGCCACCATAGACGCAGCGGCCCATATGCTCAACAAAGGTGCCAAACAGGCGGCGATCCAGCTTGGATATGACAAAATCAGCATCGGCAATAACGGTGGCTTTGAGGGTCATGACAGTCTCTTAGAGAAGATGGAACAGCAGATCATTAGTGCGGGTTTCGGCGTCGGTTAGCGCCTGCTCGATCGGTTTATGGCCGGCTATGGCAGAAAACAGCTCATCCCCGATGATGTCCTGAATGGCGAACTGGCGCTGAACCTCGGACGGCAAAGTCCGGCCAATCTCCGACAGGGCGACAATATCGCGGCGGTGCGGCAGGCTTAGGTATTGCGAGGATTGCGCCACGGCCTGAACGGTAGGCAGATGTCCGGTACGTGACCAGTCATAATTGTGGTCATACAGGAATTTAAGAAACCGCCGCACGGCTTCATCCTGCTTAAGGCTGCGTTCACGGTTTGACACCACCCAGGCGTGGCCATCGACATAGGCAGCCCGTTCTGCCCCAAACAGCATGGGATAAGGTTTGACTGCATATGATTTATAAAGCGGCTGCCCCGGCGTGTTCGCCTCGGCCTCATAGGCGCCGATCATCCACGTACCGACCAGATAAACCCCGCCCTGCCCGTTCATGAACCCTTGGGTCGCCGACGAATAGTCCTGATCCTTTGTGGTCAGGTTTTCGTCGTAAATTTGCTTGAACAAGGCGACGATGCGGCGGGCTTCGGGGGTATTGAGGCGGATATGTTTCGGGTCTTCGAAAAACACCGCCTTTTGGTTCATCAGATAGGTATAGAGGTTGCGGGTATAGGCCGCGCGCTCATTGATCATCGACTGCACGAAATAGGGCTTGCCGGTCGCGGCCTTGAACTGCCGCGCCTGAGCCAGCAGTTCTTCCGGTGTATGCGGCAGGATGGGCTCACCGTCTTTCATCAGTCCTGCCCTGGCGAACAGGCCGGTATTGATGTGCCATAGCGGCGTCCAGTTATCGAAGGGCAGGCCGTAAAGCTCATTTTTAATGGTTATGCCCTGACGGGCCGCAGGGGTAAAAGCCTTGGCTGAAACTCCATCCTGCGCCAGTTCGGCGGTCAGCGGCACGATCAAACCACGTGACTGATAATCCGGCATGGAGGACATGTGGATTGACACCACATCCGGCGGATCACCGGCGGCATATTGTGCCGATAGCTGATCATAGCCCGGCCAGGCGACGATATTTACGGTCAGGTCGATGTCAGGGTTTTCGCGCTCGAACCGGTCAATCAGGCCGGTCAGGATTTCGCATTCGCCATCAGGATTACGCAGCGGTGCCTGATCGCGCGGGACATTGGCCCGGCACTCACCAAAGATGCGCTGCACCGTGATGTGGGTGCGCTCGTCTTTGGGAGAGCAGGCCGAAATCGCCAACGCCATTATTAAAATAGACACGAGTGTCTTCATCGTACGGCCGCCCCGGCGACGGCGCGCACAATGTATTTCTGGAAGATGGCGTAGACAATCAGGATCGGCAGCGAAGCAAACACCGCCTGTGTCATGAGGTAGCCCAAGCCGGATGTCTGGGCGAAGTTGATCTGCGATGACGCGATGCCGACGGTCAGCGTAAACATATCCGCCCGCGTGGCCGAAATCAGCGGCCACCAGTAATCGTTCCACGACGCCAGAAAGGTGAAAATCCCAAGCGTCGCCTGCGCCGGAAGGGTCAGAGGCAACAATACCTTCCAGAATATCTTGAACCGCGAGGCATTATCCAGCATGGCGGCTTCATCCAACTCCTTCGGGATGGCCTTGAAATACTGGGTCATCAGAAACACACCGAATGGTGCCGCAAGTCCCGGCAGGATCAGCCCCGGATAGGTATTATGCAGGTGCAGATCAGCAAACATCTGATGACGGGTAATGATCACCGCCTGTTCAGGAATCGCCAGCCCAAACAGGACAATCAGGAACAACTGATTACGATACGGAAACTCCAGCCGCGCAAAGCCATATCCGGCCAGAGATGACAGGATCAGTACCCCAAGCGTTTGCAGGATCGACACAAAGGCCGAATTAAGCAGCCAGCGAAACACACCGGAATTAGCCATGATCGCGGCGTAATTTTCTCCCGTATAGGGCGGATGGAAGGCATTGGTGGTCGAGCGCAGTAACTCACCATTGGATTTCAGCGACAGCATGACCGTCCAGATCAGTGGGCTGACCATGATCAAACCCATTACGATCAGGGAAATCAAAACACCAACTTCACGCCATTTTTGGTTCCGCGAATGGCTCATGCGTCACCTGTGCGTTTTCTGGATAAGAGATATTGCCCCAGTGTCACCAGCAGTATGATCGCAAACAGAATCTGCGACGCGGCCGCCGCATAACCGATATCCCAGCGCCGGAACCCAACCTCAAAAATAAACAGCACAATGGGACGTGATGCACCGTTCGGTCCGCCCTGTGTGATCAGTTGCGGCTGACCGAACAACTGAAACTGCAGCACGCACTGCATAATCACCACCAGCACAACCGTACGACTGATGCTGGGTAGGGTGATGCGGGTGAGCGTCGTCCACCACCGGCTGTTGTCAAGGGCGGCGGCTTCATAAATATCCTGCGGCACCTGTTGCAAGGCCGACAGGTACAGCATCATCGGCAGGCCCAGACACCACCACACGGTGATAATCGCCATCGATCCCATTACGATACCTGGATCAGAAAAAAACGGGATTGGCGGCAGTCCAAAAACCGCCAGTATATTGGCCACAAACCCGCCGTCGGGTATTAAGACCATCCGCCAGATCAGGGTGACGATCGTGACCGACAAAACGGATGAGGAGAAAAATACCCCCCGGAAAAAGGCTGCCGTGCGCGTAGAGCGATTAAGTAGCAACGCCAGTAGCAGCGGGATGATCGCTAATGGCGGCACGCACAAAAGCACGAACAAAAACGTATTACCGACGGCTTGCAAGAACACAGGATCGCTCATCAGGCGGGCATAGTTCTCAAAGCCGACAAACGTGGCCCCGCCGAAAAGGTCAGCCTTAAACAGGCTAAGGCCCATTCCGGACATCAGCGGCCATACCAAAAGCCACGCGAACACAAACAGATACGGTGCCACAAAAAGAAAATTGCCAAACTGGGTTTTGGCCTTGGCGGACAGCATCACGCCGCCTCCGCATGATAACCGCGACCATCCGCGTCAAACAGGTGCGCCGCCTGCGCGTCGATGGACAAATGCACCTCATCCCCTATAGTCAAGCGGCTCAGACCGACATCTTCGGCAGTGATTGCTGTGCCATCACTGAGACGCGCGTAAATCAGGGCGCGCTCCCCTAAGCGCTCAACAAACTCAACCTTGGCGGAAACACCGGTGTCATTGACGCGCACATTCTCAGGCCGCAACCCCAACTCCCACGACGCACTTTCAGGTAAGTTGGCAATAGCGGTCGTAAGGACAGTACCATCGCGCAAGGTCACCACAGAAGGAGTTCCGGTTACCGTAACCGGCATAAAATTCATCGGTGGCGAGCCGACAAAAGAGGCCACGAACCTGTTAGCCGGCTGACCGTAGATTTCCATTGGTGTACCGACCTGCTGGATTTTTCGGCCATACATCACAACAATTCGGTCAGCCAGGGTCATGGCCTCAACCTGATCATGGGTGACCAGTATCATGGTCGCTTTTAACCGCCGCCGAAGTTGCGCCAACTCAAGCCGCGTGCGCATCCTAAGGGCGGCATCGAGGTTCGATAACGGCTCATCAAACAGGAAAATGTCCGGCTTTTTAACGATGGCGCGGCCGATGGCGACGCGCTGTTTCTGTCCGCCAGATAACTGCCCCGGCTTTTTATCAAGGAATGGCTCGATCTCCAGAATGCGCGCCGCTTCGGCTATGCGGGCGTCAATTTCAGTCTTACTGATTTTGATATTCTTTAGCCCGAACGCCATATTTTCGCGGATGGTCATATGTGGATAAAGGGCATAGTGCTGAAACACCATGGCCACCCCGCGTTCCCCCGGCGCCAGTTCATCGATACGCTGTCCACCGATATGAATCTGTCCGCTATCAACGGTTTCAAGGCCCGCGACCATGCGCAACAGCGTCGTTTTACCGCAGCCCGACGGGCCCAGAAAGGCAATAAATTCATTGGATTCCGCCCTAAGCGAAATATCGTCCAGCACCGTAGTCGGCCCATAGGCCTTGGTGACATTACGGATGTCGAGTGCGCTCACGACGCTTAGACCTTTGCTCCCTGGTCCATCCCTTTCAAGCCTCTAAATCTAAGGGCTTTTTTATATAAAGAGATGAATATCTTGTCCCTGTGAGTCCCCACCACTTATTTGCAGCATTAAAAACTCAGACAATATAGCTAACATCATGGGTCAATTTCGGCAAGCCACTTATTTCGGATGTTATTGGGGCCGAACATTCCACTGACCCCTAAATTGTTCTACCTTGCGCCCAATGCGGACATCGCGGTTGATACATGGCGATTGGCTCGAAAGCGGACAATCGTTCCAGTAACCGAGCCACAAACCTGTTGTGGAAGGCCATGTGAACTTTAAGGTCAAACACATCACTCGCAGTCGGCTTTGACATATTTTATGCAAAAATGGCTCGGTGGTCCGCCAAGTTTGCAAAACCCTAGCCCTCAGGGCCGATTAAGCTTCCTTCAATTCGGTATGGTCCCGGCCTGCTAACATAAGGGTATTAAGATGAGGCGTTTTTTTGCCGCTACGGTCACCGGCCTGTTAGTCGTCGTTTGCGCATCATCTCAAGCCCAAGACTTACCACAGGTCGACGTTAAACTTACCCCTTTGGTAGCTGACGGGCAGTTGTCTCAGATCCGGATTGTCGAAACTATTAAGGACATTTCTGCAGCCCCCGGTGAGGCCATACTATCCGTCCCCGCGCGCATCGCACTGACGGCGGGTCAGGATTACAGCCTTAATGAGGTGACGTTTTCTGATCAAACCGGCCCCCTACCTGTGACAATGGTTCTGGACTATGTACCGGCCGGTGTTCCGCTGCAATTTCGGCATTTCAAGGCAAATCGCCAGACCTCCGGCACCATAACAGTTACCTATACCGCCAAAGTAACGCCAGCCTTCACGCCCAGAAAACGCGGACCATCCTATGATCTCAGAGGCACGGAAGGGGGCGCCGGAGGGGCCTATTTTTCCTTTTTACTCTTGCCGCTGCAGGCACCAAAAATCGATTTGAATCTGGTCTGGGATACCAGCGCATTACCCTCTGGCGCCAAGACGGTTTCGACCTCAGGTCCCGCCAATATAAAGGCGCAACTTGCGCCTATGGAGGTTTATCCAACCTTCTTTCTGACCGGGAATGTTAAAGGAACCGAAGCCGAACATTCGTCGTTTCAGGCTCATTGGATCGGTACTCCCCCATTTAACACGCAAACGATGACAGACTGGTCCAGCAAGACCTTCGGGACATTAGAAGCGTTTTTTAAGGATCAGGACAAAACGCCCTATACCCTTCTGATGCGGCCCTACACCCGGCCGCGCGATGGTGGTGGCGCTGCCCGCGGCGGCTTTATGCTGGAATATGGTCAGGGCCGGATGGATGATGCGTCCCGTCGCATAATGTTTGCTCATGAGATGATCCATCATTTCGTAAGTGGACTGGACGGCGATTCAAGCGCTGTCGCCTGGTATGGTGAGGGGCTGGCGGAATTTTATAAGCTTCGGCTGACACTTGATGCGGGCCTGATACATGTCAATGATATTGGCCGCGAAATCGGTTATATGACCCGCACCTATTACGCTTCGTCTCTTGTAGCGACGCCGTATAGCGACTTAGCCAAGGCCCGATGGGATGGAAGCGACGCGCAGTCTATCCCCTATTCTCGCGGGTTTATGTACTTCGTCGATCTGAACGCTCAAATTCGTACGAAATCGGAGGGAAAGCGGTCACTTGATAATCTTGTCCTCGCCATGCTTGAGCGAAAGCGTTCAGGGCAACCTTACGATGAAACGGCCTGGCGCGCACTACTGCTCGATGAGTTGGGCGCAAGCGGTATTGAAGGTCTCGATCAGATGCTTCAGGGCAAGGTCATTATCCCGACGGCAGATGCCTTTGGTCAGTGCTTTAAACGGCAGGTATCAAACCACCCAAGAACGAACCTGGGCATGTCCGAAGACAGCTTTCTAATGACACCCTACAAAGTAACGGGACTTATTCCCGGATCCGCCGCAGACAAAAGCGGCCTCAAAGACGGCGACGATATCATCTCGTTTACAGGCGTAAGGGAACGCATCGCCCACAGCGCCGCCAATGTGGTCGCCGATCCGAAAGTTGACATTGTGGTTCAAAGGGGCAGCACCCCCACCCTGTTTAGCTTTTCCACCGAAGACGCCGTGATAACAGGGTACAAATGGAACTTTAAAAACGGGCCATCCGATGGGTGTTCATTCTGAAATATTCCTTACCGTGAGAATCCGACATAAAATAAGGGGCAAAGGTATGAGATTGTTTTTTGGCGTAGCTCTGATTGCAGTGAGCAACTTGATCGCTGTGCAAACCATCGCTGGCGACAAGGTCATCCACGCGGGGAATCTGATTGATGGGATAAGCGACAGCCCTGTCCATAATGTCTCGATTATCATCAAAGGCGACAAAATCGTTTCTGTAAGCCCGGGATTTCAGACGCCTGAAGGGGCTGAGGTCATTGACCTGCGCCAGTCAACCGTTTTACCGGGCCTCATCGAAGCCCATGCCCACGTCGCCTATCGACGGGGCGGCATGTCGGTAAGGCTAACGGGCAATGACATGTCCGATGCACTGGCCGGCGTCGGGCAAGTAAAAAAACTGCTGATGAGCGGCTTCACGTCGATCCGTAATCTTGGCTCTGAAGGCGGAACTGATCTTGCCCTGAAATTAGCGATCAAGCGAGGCGATATCGAAGGTCCGCGCATGTGGGTGTCTCTGGAGTATCTGGGCCCAACAGGCGGTCCCAGCGATCCTCAGAACGGGATCGATGAAGGATGGCACCACGATCATTGGGGCTCCCATATCATCGACGGCAAGGACGAGGCGATCAAGCAGATTCGCCTGCACAAGCGTCGCGGCGCGGATGTCATCAAGATTTTCCCCTCAGGCGCCGTAGGTAATTCTGGCGACAGTTCGGATCCAAGCCAGAAACTCATGACCGATGAAGAAATCAAAGCCGTCGTTGACACAGCGCATAGCCTTGGGATGCCGGTCGCGGCCCATGCGCATTCAAAATCTGCTATCGATGCGTCTATTCGCGCCGGTGTCGACTCCATCGAGCACGGTACTTATGGGGATACGGAATCGTTCAAACTCTATAAATCCCACGGAACCTATTTAGTTCCTACCCTTCTTGTGCCGGAACTTGTCGCCGCTCAGGCTGATGACAAACCCGTCCTAGGCGGACCAAGTCCTCAAGAAAAGGTTAGAAAAATAGTTTCCGTCCATCAGGCAATGTTCAGGGCCGCGGTAAAATCCGGCGTCAAAATTGCGTTTGGCACCGATGTTGCCGGACTCGTCCCATATGACGGCAGCGCCCGCGAATTTGCCATTATGGTAAAGGATGGAATGACGCCTATGGAAGCGATAAAATCAGCGACCTATAATGGTGCAGAATTACTGCGTGCGACCCACAGCGTGGGTTCGGTTCAGCCAGGACGTTTCGCGGACCTGATTGCCGTCGATGGCGATCCGTTAGCTGACATCCGTGAACTGGAAGATGTTGACTTCGTTATGAAAGGCGGGACCGTTTATAAAAACAAGGCGGGCGCCTCTTCTCTGTCAAACTAATCGGAGCCCCTCATCTTTGCCGAATACGCGGCATCCGCTATATATTTGAATTGGCTTACCAACATAGCCGCGACTTTGGGCCAACAAATAGCTACTGAGCGAATTCCGCTCTCCGTCTAACGAAATCTCATCCTGACACGACTACGGGCCGTTCGCCACTTCGCGCCCAAGGCGGACATTTGGCAAATGCCGAAAAATCCCATTAGCAGACATCGTACATCGCAAGTGCGGTAGCTTACTTTAAGGAGCTGTCGTAGATAAGGCAACTTATCTATGGTGGCGATATGGGCTTAAAGCGCTGTAAATTAAGTCGAAAAGTGCAGTTGCGGCTTCTGGAATTTTTCGTTCTGGAAGTGACCGCGCGTTCGGCTGCGGATGTGCTGGATTTGCAGGCCAACACAGTGGCCTTGTTTTACCGCAAGGTTCGCGAACTGATCGTCGAGCAGGCGGCAGCCAACGAGGAATTGCTCGGCGGTGAAGTCGAGGTTGACGAGAGCTATTTCGGCGGTGTGCGCAAGGGCAAGCGGGGTCGCGGTGCGCTTGGTAAGGTGCCGGTATTCGGTTTGCTGAAACGGGGCGGAAAAGTCTTTGTCGTCCCTATTTCAGACGCCAAGGCTACCCCCTGATGCCTATTATTCGCAAGAAAATTCAACCCGATAGCATCGTCTATACCGATACATTCGGCAGCTACAGCGCGCTCGATGTATCCGAGTTTCATCACAGCCGTATCAATCACTCCAAGCTGTTTGCCAACGGACAGAACCACATCAACGGCATCGAGAATTTCTGGAACCAGGCCAAGCGTGTGCTCAGAAAATACAATGGCATCCCGAAGCAAAACTTCTTCTTGTTCATCAAGGAGTGCGAGTTTAGATTCAATCACGGATCGCCCAAAGAGCAGCTCAAAACACTCCGACTTTGGGCCAAACTCTGATCCTTATCTACGACAGCCCCTACTTTAATTGGATTAAGGCTATGGGTGGCCTCAATAAAAAAGCCAGAGCCCGACTGGCGCCCTACACATACTATTTTTGATCCGTTTCGCCCATATTACTGGCAACACATTCACGATAGAGACTAAAACTTTAGAAGCGCTTGGCATCGGGATGATCAAGGTGGACTTCGGGTATATCGAAAGCGCGGATCACACCATTAGGGCGACTTATGGCATAAAGCCTGCGGCCCTTAACCGACCGGTCCCACACAAAAGCCTGACCTTCGGCGGCAATGTCGATCGTCGCCAGATGAATCATGACCGGCCCAAGTCTGGGTTTGGCTAATACGTAAATCTCCGTACGATCATGGCCGAGCAAATAGAGGAGGCCATCGGGTCCAATGCCTCCGCCGGAGGCCGCGTGCGGCGCCATACGCGTCTGCACCGCTTCAGGGATCAGCCAACCACCCGTGCGCCGCCACTGGGCGTCATAAGTGAAAACGCTGCCATATCGACTGTTCTTGTAACCCGTACCGATCTTGTCGTCATAATGAGCAAACCCGGCGATAAAGCCCTTGCCATAGGGCTCGAAGAAGGTCAGGGAGCCCTCATCCAGCAAGCCCAGACTATGGCTATGTTTGTGAGTCATAGTGCGAGTGTCGAACACCTCAATCGAAGACCCCATCGGCACTTCGGGGAAGTTGGAATTGGCGCACCACAATTCGTTCTTCGCGGCATAGCAGGAATTGATATGCCGGATCGGGCCATGACGCGGACTCATCCAGCGGGCGATCAGTTCACCGCTCGTCTTGTCATACTTACCGATGATCGAGTTGACGATGGCGTAGACATATTTGCCATCAACGGCCACGCCCTGCCGCGCTTCAGGGGCCTGATATTCCCGGACCATCTTCGCCGTTCCGGTTTGCACAACGGGCGGCTCCCACGCTTCTAATTTGGGAAAGCCCGCAGGCTGCGCCCCGGCCATCGGTGCGGTAAGCGCCATAATCAGGGCAAGGGATATAGCCCGCATGTTAGTCTCCTGATGAATCTTATCGGGCCGGGTTTGCAAAGACGGCAATATGGTTGGCGACCGGTCGCTCACGCCCCGGAACACCGGTGTGAATCGGACGATTAAGCACTTGCGGCTGATCGTCCCGGCCCTGCTGCACCAGAGCGGATGACCCGCCCCCATCGAGATTGATCGCGTCCGACGCCCCAAGGCTTATGAACAATTCCGTCAGTTCGCCAAGAGTAGCCCCCTCACTGTAGCCCTTCTGACGGCCATCCACGACCACCAGCCATGCGGTTTTTCCATCTGCCGACAGGCCCACGGCTGTGCGCGGCGCGCGGGTCATGGCATAATTATTGTCAAAAGCTTCAAAACTTTGCGGAGCCTTGTCTTCCAGCAGACGCGGCCCGGCCGCGACGGCATCAGCAGACCCAGCCGGGCAGACCTGACCATCACGAATCAGAACCTGCGCCGTCTTGAAACAGACAATGGCATTGACCCTTATGTCCAGATCGGTTTCGACCGGCGAAACCTGTGTCCCCTTAGACAAGGCGGCCCCCGATACATTCACCGGATCACCGCTTTTAGGGTAATAGTCATCCGCCCCCTTGCTGCCACCGGCAAAGGGCAGGAAGTAACTGGCGTTAACCACAATCTGGGCCTTTGTTTTGCGCTGGTATTCACTAGCCGTCCAGGCAACATGCTCCATGCCGCGACTGTCGTCCTTTGGGGTGACTTCAAAGCGCAGGCCCGGACGCGTCAGATCAAGGGTGACAATGTGCGACACCGTGGGCGCCGCACCTCCACGCACGCGCTGTTCATAGGTAACGCCGTCAAATAGCGGGCGCGCCGGATCAGCCCAGGCCGGCGCCGCAGAGACCATCGAAATGGCGATAAAAAGGTGTAAAAATTTCATAGACATAACCAAAGCAAAGCGGCGGACAGCTTGCCCTGTCCGCCGGTCATAAAACGGCTTACTGCTTGAATGCGACACCAAGCCACAATTGACGACCAAAATAGTTCAGGTCGCGGACACCATACTGATCGTAGTTTTCACGATGTTCATCGGTCAGGTTGCGCACTTCGCCGATGATCTGCGCCCGGCCGAGATTATAGCGGGCGGTTAAATCGACTTGCTTGAACGGCTTGTCATAGCGATTGGTGGCGGGATCACTCGTTGAGAACGAGGTATAACGCTCACCGGTATAGGCGTATGACACCCGCGCCTTGAGCGGGCCATCCTCATAAAAGACCGCCAGGTTGGCCTGATGGGCGGGCTGACGGTTCAGGCGGTCGGTACGCACACCGTTCGGCAGTTCGGCCTCACCATGCAAGCGGGTATAGTTGGCCGACAGACCAAGGTTCGACAGGAGACCCGGCAGGAAATCGAGTTCGTTTTTGACGAAGCTCAGTTCCAGACCGGAGACACTGGCATTGGCGACGTTTTGCGGCTGGGTAATGGTATATTGAGCGCCGTCTATCGTCGTCGTCCCCAGGGTCATAGAGTAGATTTCATCCTTGATGTCTTTGGAGAAGACCGCCACCGACACCATGCCCGACTTTCGCGGCAGGTACATTTCGACCGCTGCATCATAGTTTTTGGCCTTGCGCGGCTTGAGGTCAGGATTCCCGCGCGACAGGGTGAGTGCCGTCTGGTTAAGGCTTTCGTTCGTCCCCAGATCGGAAGGGTTGGCCCGCCCGATAGCCTCATAATAGGCGGCCCGGAACTTCATGTTATCCAGAATATTGTAGCTGAACACCGCCGACGGCAGGAAGTTGTTGTAATTACCCTTACGGCTGAGGGGCGTCACCGTGCTGCCATTGACGCGGTAGCCGTCAATTTCGGTTGTGGTGTCTTCGTATCGCCCGCCGAAAATCAGGCTATGGCGCTCACCGGCATGACGAGCCTGCACATAGACCGCATCGACGCCTTCGTTGACCACATAGTCGTTGCTGATGCGGTTAAGGTTGGAAGTTGCCGCATTCAAGATATATTTCGACGGATTAGCGTTTTTGTCGGCCAGGAACTTGTCAAAGTCAATAAACAGTTGCGGGGTGGTGGCATTGACCGAGGTATAGTTGGTCGGCATCAGCACATCCTGAAGGGTCGAGGTCTGACCTGAGGCGAGCGCATAGACATTCTGAAAGCGGTCGAAGTCACGGGTCAGATCGCGCGTCTTGGCGCCGGCACCAAAACCCCAACCGTAATCACCGCGCTCCATATTGAAGCGCCAGTCGAGTGAGGCCTCAGTGATATATTCATCGCTGTCGTCCTCGTAGGGATTATAGCTGTTGAACTTGTAGTTGAACGGATTGAGGAAGGTTGCGCTGTTATCTAGCACCGCCGACGGGATGCCGTCATTGATCGTGTAGTTATAGGCATTGGCTGCCGAGGTTGCCAGATTGTATTGCAACTGATTGGACGCCTCGACAAACGAAGCTTCTGAATAGGCGGCGCGGAACTTGACGACGTTATTATCATCCGGCGTCCAGTCAGCGCTGCCCTGCACGATGGTCAGC
This sequence comes from Asticcacaulis machinosus, assembly GCF_028550435.1. Classification (GTDB taxonomy): domain Bacteria; phylum Pseudomonadota; class Alphaproteobacteria; order Caulobacterales; family Caulobacteraceae; genus Asticcacaulis; species Asticcacaulis machinosus. The sequence goes on from NZ_JAQQKV010000005.1 coordinate 54,249, forward strand.
GGCTTATCGATCGGGAAATCGTTAAAGCGCACAAAACCGCCCGCTGTTGTCACCCGCGCCTTGTTGCCGGATGTCAGGGCCGGATCGGTCGATACCGCGCCGCGCGTCAGTTGGTGGGAGTGGCGCAGTTCCTGATCGGCCTGAATATAATAGGTTGAGGTCAGGGCCGTGGTCAGGGTCTCCATCGGACGCCATTCCAGTTTAAGCGTACCGCCGTAACGATCAACCGTGTTAGGGTAGCTCGACCACAGATGAGATGCTTGCACCGGCACGCCATTGGTCAGGTTATAGCCGCCCGGCACGAACCTCTCCTGATCGCGGCGCTTGCGTGAAAACGCGCCGGTGAACAGAACGCCAAACTGATCGGCATCACCAAAGGTGGTCGACACCGTGCCGTCAAAGCGGTAATTGACACCGTCATCGCTATCGCGACCATAGCCCTTGCCTGGAATATCCTGACTGTCGCCCATGCCGATGAAGGCCGAGCCTACCCAGTAAAGACCACGCTTATCAAAGGCCGAACGGGTAACGAGGTTGATCGTGCCGCCAATGGCATTGCCTTCCATGTCAGGCGTGCGCGATTTGAACACTTCAAGACGCTTGACCGCCGTGGTTGGCACCGATTCAAGGTTGAGTTGGCGGTTGCCGCGCTCTGACGTGGCGATGGTCGAGCCATCGAGCGCGCCGACGGTAAAGTTGGGATCAAGACCCCGGATACCGACAAAGCGGCCCTCATCCTCATCGAATTCAGTCTGCACGCCCGGCATACGGCGAAAGGAGTCGGAGATATTGTAATCGGGCTGCTGGCCCAGTTCGTCGCCAGTCATAAATTCGGCGATGCGCTCATCATTGTCTTTGGCGATCATAGCCTGACGGTTTTGCAGGCGAAAGCCCGTGACCACCACTTCCTGAACCCCATCATCCGATGATGCCGTCACGTCCTGAGCCATGACCGGTAGTGCTACCATCCCCGTCAGAACCGAGGCCAGTGAAACCAGTGACGCCCCACGGCGCAAATTGAACTTAAGCATGACAGACCCTCCAATACAGGCTTAACCTTGCCGCAGCCATTTAAACCCGTATTGCGTATTATTTGTGACGATAGCGATTATTTTCACTCACTAAGTGCACTAAACGGAACCACTATCGCCCAATCTGGCCTAAAATTACACCTTATGCTGAAGATGTTCATCATTTTAAACTTTATATGGGTTTAATTTTAATTACGCGATGTCATGACTTGCACATAGCGGTGCAAGCCGGTATTTGCGAAGTCGGCCTCAATTAAGGCACCACGCGCGAGAGCAAATTTCGATCAGACTGGATCATAAATTTGCTCTCGTTTTTTGGCTGTCGCTCTTTCCGATCCATCAAATGACTTCATTTGTTGGCAAACGCTCTAACCGACCGAATTTGTTTGGATAATCATGTTCCTCCCCAGAGACGGCCTGCTGCCGACATCCTCCACCGAGTGGCAAATCCTGAGCCTGATCCAGACCGGCAAGGTCACAACGCAGGCCGATATAGTCGCCGGCACCGCACTCAAGCAGCAGACCGTTTCCCGAACCGTCGGCGATCTGATCGCGCAGGGTCTGTTGACGACAGGTGAACGAATTTCGTCCGGTCGGCGTGGCCAGCCAAGCACAGTTCTTTGTCTTAATCCCGACCACCTGTTCTCACTTGGCATATCGATCATGGCCGATGCCGTATCGGTGCTGCTTATGGACATGGCCGGGCGGGAGCGCGGATATCTGCGCCTGAGCCCGCCGGTAATGTCACGCGAGGGGGTGCTGGGCACAGTACGCGACGCCCTTGAAAGCCTGTGTGCAGCCGCCCGGGCGCAAACCGACAGGGTGATCGGCATGGGGGTTGGCATTACCGGCTTTGCCCTGGAAGATGGCCGCCGCTTCAACGGGCCCCGCAGTCTGGATGAATGGTCAGGCGTCGACGTAGCCGGAATTTTCGAGGACGCTTTTGGCCTGCCGGCGTGGGCTGACAACGACGGCAACGTCGCCGCCGCAGGAGAAAGCCTGTTAGGCATCGGACGCTGGGCGCGAACCTTTGCCTATATGTATATTGCCACCGGCTTTGGCGGGGGTCTGGTCATCAATGGCCAACTGATGCGAGGCGTGCATGGTAATGCCGGAGAATTTGCCGGCTCTCTGCCGAAATTTATCTACACGCCCCCGACCCTTGAACTCCTGCGCCATTGCTTTGCGCGCCGCGGCGACGAATTTGACACGATCGGCGACATGCTGAACGTCCTTGATGTCGAAGCCCCGGCGGTCAACGACTGGCTGAACCGCATAGGTGATTCCCTGTCATTGGCCTGCTCAGCCTGTGCGGCCATCGTCGATCCCGAAGCGATTGTTATCGGCGGACGCGTACCGAAAGCTTTGGCGGCCCGCATGATCGAACGCGTAGATATGCGCCACGCACCACGCAGAGGCATTTACCGGCCCCAGCCCCGCATCGTGCCTTCAGAAGTCACGGGTGACGCGACCGCCCTTGGGGCCGCAGCCGTACCGCTCAAGCTGCGGGTCTTTAAGACCGAGATCTTCTGACGATCGCAGCCTGTCACATCAGTGTACTGAAGGGCGTCTATGATGGGCCGCCTTGAAAGCCTCTGTAATGTTCCTGATTTCTCATCTGAAATTCATCTATGGCCTGGCCAGTTTCGGCAAGGCGCTGCTGTGGAACGCTTCAAGTCTGCTGTTTATTTTCTTCCTGACTGAAACGGTGGGGCTCGAACCGGCGGTCGCGGGCACCATTATCAGCGGCTCGCTCGTGCTGAACGCCTTTGCCGACCTCGTCGCCGGAAGGGTCATGACGCGCTATGTATACACGGCCGCAACGGCCGCGCGCGCCCAGTTCGTCGGCAGTGTGGCCGCCGGCATAAGCTTCGTCGCATTTACCTATGCCGGTCATGTGCCGCAAGCCAGCCGTCTCCTATATTGTATTGCGACCTTAACTGTATTCCGCATTGCCTATGCCACTTATGACGTCCCCCACAATACCTATTTTGCGCTGAAAGCTACCTCGGACAAGGAGCGCTTTGCCCTGGCCTCGGTTCGCTATATCGCCAGTGGCGCGGCCACTTTATTTCTCACCGCCCTGACCGCCTCATGGGTGCGCCGGACAGGCCTGACCCAGACAGGCAAGTCATTTGAGGCCAATATCGAGACGGACTTTTTTCTTATCTCTCTGGCTCTGGGTGTGATTGCGGCCGGGTTTTCGTTTTTACTGCATCTTGCTCACGCCACGACTAAGACGGCACCAGCCCCTGTCACAGCGAATTTGATACCCGACGCATCCGCGCAGCACACGCAACCCGGCCCGATCAGCCCCACCTATATCTATATCCTGCTGGCGATGGTAGCGCTGTCGGGGACATCGCCGTTTTTTGAGAAACTTGAGCCCTATTTCAGTGCCTATGCCTCCGTTGATGCTGTCTCGGCCTTAAGCTTCATGACCGCCGTTGCCATTGGAAAGCTGGCCTTTCAACCTTTATGGGCATGGCTCGCCGGCCGCTACGCCCCTGAGCGGCTCTATACCGGCGCTGCGGTATCCATGATTGCGGCATGCCTGATATTTTTGTTGCTAAGCCGTCAGTCACCCGCCCTGTCGCTTCTGAGCGGTATTCTTTACGGCGCCACATGGGGCGGCGTGGCCAGCTACAAGTGGGGCCTTTTGGCCAAGTCCGTTGCTTCGGACCCGGCGGGCGCTACCAAATGGTTCGGCCTGTTTACCTTTGCCGCCAAACTGGCCCACGCCGGGGCGGTTTATGGTGTCGGCGTCGTGCTTCAGCATATTGATTACCGCGATGCAACGACCGGGGGTGACGCGATTGCGACCCTCATGGTTTTACCGCCTCTGGCTGGGGCCTTAATCATCGTCGCCCTGTCCTTACGCCTGACCAGGCTGAGCCCCGGATCTGGCCAGGTCAGGACTCGCTGTGCTGACGATAAACAAAGCGCGCCCTTAATATAAACACCGGGTTTTCATTAATCGTTTAATTTTTACATATCTCTAATTCATCGATCCCATAAGCACCGGCACATTCAATTCGTTTGAAATCATTGGACTTAAATACGGCTGGTGTTAGATTTAGTGAAAATTTCATCATGTTCGAGGCATTATAGCGTGTCCAACGATCCGGCAGAGGTCAAATCGACCAAACGTGTGACCCTGAAAGACGTGGCCAAGGCGGCCGAAGTCTCGCTGGCCAGCGCCTCGTACGCGATCAATGGCACAGGCTCCGTCGGCGAGCAGGTCCGCGCTCACGTCCTTAAGATTGCCGAGACGCTGGGGTATCGTCAGAACCTGTCAGCGCGCGCCATGCGCACAGGCCGAACGGGGACACTGGGCCTGATCCTGCCGGATTTCGCCAATCCGTTCTTCATAACCCTGGCCCAGTCGGTGATGCGCAACGCCCGCGCTCAGGGGTACTGCGTCTTCGTGACCGATACCGAAGGCGATCAAAAGCAGGAACGCAATGCCCTGAATTTAATGATCGAGCGCGGCGTTGACGGCATTGTCTGGTTTCCGGTACGCGACCTCGATAACGGCGCCGCTCTTACCAGTGACACCCCGACGGTGGTTATCGACCGCACCGTCGGCGGCATTGAACAGGTTCATGCCGATTACCGGGCCGGCGGCCGCCTGGCGGCGGAACATCTGGTGGCATTAGGGCACACACGGATTGGTGTTATCTCCGGGCCGATGAGCGTTCTCAGCATGCGTGAGCGTTGCGCCGGGGCGATTGCCTATATCGAGCAGCACGCCGAATTGGCCTTTAACCTTGCTACCGCCTTCTCTTACGATCTGGAATCCAATGTCTGCAAGGCCATTGAACAGCGTGAAGCGACGGCCATTTTTGCCGGGGCTGATCTGATCGGCTTAGGTGTAATTCAACACGCTACGCGCTGCGGCCTGAGCGTGCCCGACGATTTGTCCGTTGTAGGCTTCGACGATATCCCCTGGGCTCAGATATCAACGCCCCCCCTGACGACCATTGAAATGCCGGTTGAAGAAATGGCCGCTGAAGCCATTGACGCCCTGCTCCGCCGCATCGACTCCCGCGCACAGCCGCGTCGCAAAGTGGTGTTTGAAACCGCCCTGATCGTGCGCCAGTCCACATCCCGCTACCTGTAATCCCGGTCGCTTATAGCAGCGGACGTTCTGAAGAATGCATTCGCTTGCTCTAAGTTTGTGCTTTGTCGCGACGTTTTAGCAGAAAACCGCTCACACTTTATCTGCACGTTGTTTTTAAATGACCGCCGGGCCCCGGGCCCGCCTAGCGGCGGATGCTCACCCTTTTGGCCTGGCTTAGTGCAAATAAATTTAGTGAAACGTTTCAACAACCTGCGCAAGCCCGCGTAATTTCTAGCTTCAGACGCAATGAAACTGTCATTTTAGCCATATATAGGCCTAAGACACATCCATTTTCACTCATCCGGCACCGCCAAGACTCATCCGTTTAACGGTAAGCCTCAACAGACCTATTGATAAACAAACTTAAACGTTTCACACGCTTTCAAAGTATTTTTTGCTATAAGGGGAACCACAATGAAAACCTCCATTCTGCTGCTGACAACGGCGATAACCGGGCTGTTTGCGGCTGATGTTTCTGCACAAACGACACCGGATACTATGCCGGAGGCCTCGGACATAGAAGACGTCATTGTCGTCGGGCGCCGTTTTGGTTCGGGCCTGACACGGGCGACCTTTACGCTTGGCAAGGACGACATCGATGAGCGACCATTAGGTGCCGACATCATGCAAAGCCTTAACAAGGTGCCGGGCCTTAGCGTTGCGACCGGCGACGCGCGCGGCGGTACATTCTCGTTTGAAATGTATATGCGTGGCCTGACCGATGAACAGATAGGACTGACGCTAGATGGCGTGCCAACGGGCGACTCCCGCTTTAATGGCGGCTCACCGCCCGCGCGCTTTATCGAATCCTCCAATGTGGGACAAATCGTCGTTTCGCAAAGTGCCGGGGATATCGGTGCGCCGTCGCGGTTTGCGCTGGGGGGCTTTGTTAATTTTGTCACCGACCAGCCGAAACAGGATTTTGCTGTCACACTCGAAGGCGGGCTTGGGTCATTCGATTTTGGCCGCGCCTTTGTCCGCGTGGATACGGGTGAAATCGCCGACGGCTTCACCGCCTATCTCAGCGCCTCCACCCAAAGCAACGATATCTGGAGCGGGCCGGACAGCCGCTCGTCCGAACGCGACCACTACGAAGCCAAGGTGGTCAAACGCTTCGGCAACGGTTCAAGCCTGACCGGCCGCCTGTCTTATAACGAGCAGGCAGACAATGATTTCAACATCATTACCCTGGCGCAGTTTCGCACCAATCCGGACTCGGATTTCGCCACGGATGAAATTGCCGGTATTCCGGCGGTGGATGTAAACTATGGCGGGGCGCTGGGCGGCACGCGCGAAGATTTCTTAAGCTACGTCATTGCTGATCTGGTGCTCAACGCCAACGTCACCTTCAAAATCACCCCCTATTATCAAACCCTGCGCGGTGAATCCTTTCGCTATCAGGATCGCTCACGCCTCCTGACCGGTGGCAACCCTTATGCCGTGACCGGCTATAATGCCAATGGCGGCGCCATTCGCCCGGCGCTGACGACGGTGCGCAATTCCAACGCGGTGGGCGGCCCCGCCGATATGCGCGTAACGCCCCGTGACCGTGACCGTGTCGGCGTAACCGACGAACTTATCATCAGCGATCTGTGGGCCGACACCGGCCTGACCCACACTTTACGCTTTGGGTCATGGTATGAAAAAAGCGAAAGCAGCGAACAGCGTAATTTCTATCCGGTTATCAATTCTGCGACCTCGGCGGCCTATGATCGCGCGAAGCTGAACTATGTTGAGTATGCCCGTGAAGCCACGCTTAAGAGCACCCTGCTCTACGCCCAGGATGAGATAAAAGCGCTTGATGACCGCCTGACGGTCGATCTGGGCCTGACCTGGTATGACCTTAGCTACGAGGCCCGTTCACCGCTTGAATATTCGGCAGTGGTTTCATTCTCGCAGCAGTCCGATGTCAACCCCAAGATCGGTGCCAACTACAAACTGGGCGACGGCTGGGAAGTGTTCGGTGGGTACGCCAAAAACTTCGCCGGCATCCCCGAAGACGCCTTCTTAGGCTCAACCGCCATCATCTCGCCCGACCAGCTTGAACCGGTGACCACTGAAAATCTTGATCTCGGCCTGCGGTACGTCGTTGATCACGCGGCTTTTTCCGTTCAGGCTTACCGCGTTGATCTGAAGCAGAATGTTGGCATAGTCCCCATATCCACAGTCGGTGTTGATCCGGACGAAATCGTGCGCGGCAATGTGGCAACGAAGGCTGCCAACACTCAGGGACAGGTTAGTGAAGGCTTTGATGTAACCGGGTTTTACGATTTCGGGGCCGTTGATCTTTACGGTGCGTACACCTGGATAGATGCCCGCCATGATGACCCGGCAGCAGGCAGCGCTGAGCGGTTGAAACTGGCGTCTCTGGCCATTATTGGTGGGGAGCGGGTACGCGATATTGCCGAACACTCGGCGTTCGTGCAGCTAGGCTGGTCACCGATCTCCAATGCCCGCATCGTTCTTAACGGGCGCTATGTGGGCGAACGTGTCGGGGCACACATTGTGCTGCAAAACACGTTTCAGGAGATCGGCGTCGATATAATCCCTGACTATACGGTTCTGGGTCTGAGCGGCCACTATGACTTCAACAATATCCGCCTGCAACTTAATGTCGATAACCTTACCGATGAGGACTATATCGCTTCGGTGTCTGGGGCGACCGTGACTCAACCCGAATTTGGCGCGACCCTGGCTAATCCGGCCGGGCGGTCACTGACACGCTATTTTCTGGGCTCGCCGCGCACAACGACCGTATCGCTACGCGTCCGGTTCTGATTCATAGATTTAAACACCGAAACATTAAGACACGTTTTTAGATCCAGCAGATCAGAAACGTGTTTTATTTGTCTGTTACGGCTTATGGCTAAACCTTAGTTTTTCACGCCAGCAGGTTCAGGAGACAATCTATGCACGCCGCCCTTAAAGTGTTGAGCCTGAGCTTGGCCTTGGCTTTGGCCGCCTGTGCGACAGGGCCAAAACCTGACCCTAAAATCGCCTTTGCCGATGCGCCTTTTGAGGTGATTGTGTTTGGCGATACGCCCTATACGGCAGCCGACGAGGCTATGCTGGCGCGCGCCCTGCCCGTCGTTAAAGCCGTTAATCCATCATTTGTCCTGCACGTCGGTGATTTTCAATCCGGTGGAGACGTCTGTGGCTCACACGACACCCGCTTCCAGTCCCTTGTGAACGCGCTCGCCCCCCTACCGGTCATCTATACCCCTGGCGATAATGAGTGGACCGACTGTGACAGACAGATCGACCCCGCAACCGGTAAACCTTTTTCAGAGTTGAAGCGATTAGATACACTTCGCCACCTGTTCTTTGGCCGTGAGGTGACGGTTCCGGCCACGATGATCTATAAGCGCGCCCGTTCGCTACCGGAAAACGCTCGTCTGGACTATGCCGGTGTCATAGTGGTGACGGTGAACGTGAGCGGTACGAACAACGGGCGCGACGCCGTAATGGGCGATGATCTGCATAAGGCGGCGCGAGCCGCCGATCAGCGTGACAAGGCCAATGTACGGTGGCTCAACGCTGCCTTTGATCGCGCAAAAAAGCTAAAGGCGAAATCAGTAATTGTGGTCATGCAGGCCGATATAACTCATCCGCTGACCGAGCCTCCCTGTCGCGATGCTGTGTCAAAGCGCACGGACAACCAATGCGATGGTTTTTACTTTGTGCGTCAGTCGCTTATTGCCAATGCCCAAAGCTTCGGAAAGCCGGTTTTACTTATCCATGGCGACACAGACCCCTTTACACTAACCCACGGGGATTTTGGCGTGGCAAACCTATGGCGATTAAATGCCGCCGGTGATGCCGGCATTAACGCCACCACGCAACAGCCCTATGGGGTTGTTGATGTCACACACCTGACAATAGATCTGTCTAAGCCCATGCCTTTCAAGGCTTCTGGGTTACTAACGCAAACTCAACCGAACTCAAAATAGCCTGCCTTATTTGGTGCGTAACTAATGAGCCGATATGAATGGCGATATCTAAGGGTGCCCTTGGTCTGTTTTACGCCAACTACGCGCCCAATGCAGACGTTTGCCTATCTCAGCGAACTTCAGGAAGCGGACATCGCAAGCACCTTGGCCAACTTTAAACTGTACTGAATCACTATGGCGAAGTCGGCGGAGTTTCATAGATAAAGAGTATGATGTTAGAGTAATAGATCGTAAAAGCCTTACAGTTGAGCCACTTTGACAAAGCTGGTCTTTAGCTCAACGAACCCTGCGAAAATCACAGACAACCTGATCAGGATAAGCTAGGCTGCTCACCTGTTTAAACCTGTTCCGGAAGATAACTTGGCCCGTCTGCCGCCTGATAATATATTGATTAAGCGCCTTAAAATGTCCGACATTGCCAAAATGGCTGACGTATCGGTATCCACAGTTTCACGAGCGCTCGCAGGCAGTTCTATGATTCCCGAAGCTTTGCGGGAAAAAATTACCGCTATCGCCGAAGAACATGGCTATGTGGTCAATCAGGCGGCCCGCAATCTGCGCCTTCAGACGACCAATACGATCGGGCTTATCCTGCCGATGGGGCATGAAACCGGCCAACAGGTCACCGATCCCTTCCTGCTTGAGCTGATTGGTCATCTGTCCGAAGACGTATTCAAGCGCGGTTACGACCTGTTGATGTCGAAAAACCCGGCCCCCCGTCAGGGCTGGCTGAAGGATCTGGTGCAGTCGCATCGCTTCGACGGTATGCTCGTTTTAGGCCAATCGGATCAGCACGAACAGATTAACGCTCTGGCTCACAAATATCCGCCGATGGTGGTGTGGGGGGAGCGTCTTGACAGCCAGTCCTATTGCTCGGTCGGGGTTGATAATGTCTTTGGCGGGCGGCTGGCTACGGAGCATCTGATTGGCCGCAGTCGTAAACAGATTTTGTTTCTGGGGCCTACGCAAGTGCCGGAGGTCTCAAGCCGTTTGCGGGGTTACAAAGACGCTCTTAAAGATGCAGGTGTTCCAGTTCGCCCTGGCCAGATCGTCGAGGCCCATTTTACCTATGATTCCGCCTATCAGACGGTGCGCGACCTTCTGGTGTCACGGCGTAAGTTCGACGCTATCTTCTGCGCGTCGGACGTCATTGCGCTGGCCGCGATAACCGCCCTGACCGATAGCGGACGCCGGGTACCAGAGGATGTGGCTGTCTGCGGATTTGACGACGTGGCTATGGCGCGCAGCCTGACACCGCCGCTGACCACCATTAAGCAGGATTTACGCATGGGCGCGCAGATGATGGTTGACCTGCTGTTCCAACGTCTGGGGGGAGACAAAACCTCATCGGCGGTCATCCCCGCCAGTCTGATTGTTCGGGCGTCGACCTAATATTCACTGACATCGAGGGCTTTGAGCCGTGCGGCGCTGGGATCGCGGATCAGGTTAAACAACAGGGCGGCAAACAGCAGGGCTGCCAGAACCGTGGCCAGCACAAACCCGTACTTTGCATCTCCAAAAGCGTCGCTGATCGCGCCCATAGCCAGAGGGGCAATCACTGCGCTGACGCAGGTAAAGAACAGTATTATGCCACCAACCGCGCCGTGCTGCGACTTTTTGAAGCCGGAAATGCCTTTGGAGTTTATGGTCGGATAGATAACCGACATAAACAGACCCGATAGCGGCAGGACATAGACCGCCACAGCCTGCCCCCCAAAGAGCGCCAGAGCGAAGCAGACAAAAATCGCTCCGGAACAGATAGCCATGACAATCGTCCACGACAGACGCGCCAGCATCCATGAGCCGAGGAACCGGCCTGCCGCCCGCAGTACGAAAAATATGGATAAGGCATAGAGCGCAAGCCACATGGCCGGGCCCTGATACCCCGCAAGCAGGGTCGGCATCCAGACATAAATGGCCGTTTCCACTCCGACATAGAGCATGGCCAGCCCCGAAAACGCCATGGCATAGGGATCTTTGATCATGGCCAGTGAGGCCTTGAGGTTAACGGTTTCCTTTGAAGGCTCATGGGTTACGGGATACCTGACGCTGAAGGCTGTCAGGATCAGCAGGCTGCACAGGATACCGGCGATCACATAAAGCCACTTCCATGACGCCCCGTTCAGCAGCAGTTGGGTGACAATCAGAGGGCCGATTATGGCGCCAACTCCAAAGAAACCTTCGACGGTGTTCATAACCCGCGTATGGCTGTGGGTCGAGGTCGAAATATCGCCGATCAGGGCCAGAGCGCCTGTCTTGAACACCCCGATCGACAGGCCGGAGATAAACAACAGGCTGGTGAAGAACAGAAAATCATTGCCGACTGCAAACAGGAAGGAATTGAGCGCGAACATCGCCAGCCCCAGAATGATCGTCCACTTTCGCCCCATCCGGTCGGCGAGAAACCCAAGCCCCAAACCAGCCAAAGCAATGCCAGCCATAGTGGCGTAATGAAACGCCCCGGCTTCGGTCATGGTCAGGCCAAATTCGGTGATGATCTGCGGAATGATCACGCCGACCGCATCCGTGGTCATGGCAAACATCATGAACATCAGATAGGTCAGCCAGGTGATAAGCCCGATATTGGCAGGCCGCTCAGCGGATTGGGTCATGGTAAGGCTCCAGAAACTCACACTCCCACGGTCGCAGGCACAGGCATCTTGCGTATGTGGTGGTCAATATAGTCTTGGTGGGACGGTAGGCGGGTCGCGGCACTGGCCATCGCAGCCGCCAGTTTGTTCAGCCAATCTTTCCCGTCCACGCTCCGGTAGGCGATCAGGGGATCAGGATTTTGAGGGAGGTTCAGTTGTCCGATATGCACGGCCAGCCACGAGGTCGGTCCAAACAGCTCAGCGTCGCGCTGTATAAGGCGGCCATAGCGCCTGAAATGTTCGATCTTAACTTGCAGGCTATCCGGGATCATCATGGCCGCGCAGTCGCGCCACAGAGGTTCCTCCCGACGGTTCAGATGATAATGTAAAATGAGAAAGTCACGGATGCGCTCACATTCATTGACCGCGATGCGGTTATATTCCGCCGTCACCAGAGGATCGAAATCACGGTCAGGAAAAAAGGCCAGAAGCTTGGCGATACCCGCCTGAATGAGGTGCAGGCTGGTCGATTCCAAAGGCTCCATAAAGCCGCTCGACAGGCCGATGGCGACGACGTTCTTTTCCCAATAGGTTTTACGACGGCCCGTTTTAAACCGCAGCACCCGCGGTTCGGCCAGAGCCTGTCCGTCCAGATGGTTCATCAAAGTATCGGCCGCTTCATCATCGCTGATATGGGCCGAACTATAGACATAACCGTTGCCCGTGCGGTGTTGCAGCGGGATGCGCCATTGCCAGCCGGCGACGCGCGCCGTTGAGCGTGTAAAGGGCGTAAAGTCACCGGCATTTTTATTTTGCCCTAACGCTGCGCGGCTTAAGGGCGGTTTATCACACGGAACGGCCACGGCCCGGTCGCACGGCAGCCAGTGCGTCCAGTCCTCATAGCCGACCTTGAGCGCCTCCCCCATCAGCAGGGCGCGAAAGCCGGAGCAATCGATAAAAAGGTCGCCGTTGAAAGATCGGCCATCGTTTAACTGTACCGCGCCCACAAAGCCGTTCTCAGCCTTGAGCGCGACATGGCTCACCTTGCCCTCAACACGTATCACACCGCGCTTTTGGGCATATTCGCTGAGATAGGCCGCATAAAGCCCCGCGTCGAAATGATAGGCATAGTCATAAGTCGATAAAACATTACGTGGATCGGGCGACGGTGGCGCAAATCGCCCGCGACTGGCGGCCGCCCAGCCCATGCAGTAGTCATCAAGTGGCCGGGCGTCGCCCCAGGCATATGCCTGTTGCCAATAATGATGCACATGCACCAGATCAAACGGTCGCCCATAGCTGCCGAACGGATGAAAATAGGAGCGGCCTTTTTCAGCCCAGTCGACGAATTGAATGCCGAGTTTAAAAGAGCCTTGAGTACGGCGGATAAACTCGCTTTCATCCAGTCCCAAAGTCTCATTAAACAGCTTAATGGGCGGGATCGTGGCTTCGCCGACGCCGACCGTGCCAATCTCATCAGACTCAATAAGCGTAATCTGACAGTCACGTTGTAACGCATTTGAAAGGGCCGCCGCGGTCATCCAGCCTGCCGAACCACCACCGACAATGACAATCTTTTTTACGGTATTGGTCATAGGCCTAACCCTGTCAAAGGCCTGCTCCGGTGATTTCTTAGACCGGAGCAGGTATAAAGCATCAGAACCGGTAACGGAGCGAAGCGCTGACCGTGCGGCCCAGTACCGCCGAGTTGGAGAATATCCCCGACGTCGGGCTGGTTTGTAGTAAGCCGCCGCTGCCGCGGTAGCCCAGCGTATCAAACAGATTGTTGGCATTCAGAGCCAGTTCGAGACCTTCGGAGATATCATATTTGACAAAGCCGTTAACATAGGTCTGCCCTTCAACCTCCTGACCGCTCCAGGCCAGACTCTTGCCCTGACCGTTGATGCTTAGCCCCACCTGAACGCGACCGAAGTCATAGGATGGCGAGACCTGGAACGAATAGTCCGGCAGGGCGCCCGGTGCAACGCCACTGGATGCGACCTTGGAATCCGTCACCGTGACATCCCCGAAGACACTGAACTTGCCGTAACGTACACGCCCCGACAGTTCCAAGCCCTTACTCTCATAGGTCTCACTGATGACCGGATCGAGTCCATTGGTGATCCGGGTAAAGTCGTAATTGTTATCGACAAGATCGGCTTTAAAGAGCGTGGCCTCGAAGCTGTAGCGCGCCCCCGCAATATTACCACGCCGTTTCACACCGACTTCCTGCTGTTCTATGAAATTGACCGCCGTGGTCTCACCTTGGGCACTCAACGACCCGTCGACATTGAAGTTGCCCCCCAGAATACGGCGGTCAGCATTGAAGCGGCCGCCCTTGCTGGCGCGAACGAAGACGGACGTGTCGTCATTGAGCGCGTAGAGCACGCCGACCGACCATGACGTATAGCTCTTGTCGTAGTCCAGAACTTCAGGTGTGCCACCCGCCACCATCGATGGCAAAATAGCCATACCCATTTCATCGGTCACGGTGACGTTGGGCCCTGCCACTCCGCCCCGCGCCCAGCCTGAGGCCGTCAGGGTGTCACGGCGCACGCTGGCGTCGAGATCAAGGGCACCACGTACCCAGTTCAGGGACAGATAAGGCGCTTCGTCGACATAGGTAAGATCATAGGCCCGCGCACAGCAATTACCCCAGTTATCATTGAAACCCGCCTGCCCCGCTGCCGTCAGTTGAGTGCCGGTGCCCGCCGCCCCTGTGAACAGGTTAAGCTGTGCCGGATCATCGCCGCTCAGTTCGGAATAGGAGCGGTTGACATGCCATTCCTGAGCTATGGACTGACGCATATAGAAATAGCCCGCCTTGACCGTCAGCCGACCAGAGGCAATGTCGGTTTTGCCTGTCACCACAAGATCGTTGACGAAACTGCCCATATCGCTCATGCGGGTGTCGATATTGGGGTTATTGTTGAGATAGGTGCCGGTATAGACCTGCCCTTTTTTCGGGCCGTTAGCGTAGACGATAGAGCCGACGGTGCTGCCATTGACGGTCGAACCGATAATACTGGCGGTGGTTGCCACATTCAGGAACTGAGTACGGAAGGCACCGCTCTGATCCGTCCAGCGCAGGGCATTATGTACCGACAGATTGTCACTGAAGTCATAATGAAATTCACCGCCTATCGCGGTCGCCTTCACATGAATGCCTTCCATCGGGACATTTTCCAGAGTGCCATCATTATTCAGCACCTGAAAATTCTGATTGTAGATGGAGTGGTTCGAATCCTTGCGGGCATCAAAACCCGGCAGTGGCGAGAAGTCCGTGATCGTATTGCCGTCCAGCTTGGCGATTGAAGGCATGGTGGTATAGGTCGGCGCTTTGTCATCCAGTCGCTTGAAATTCAGGCGCAGATAGCCTTTCCCCTCATGCAGATCTTTGGTGACGTTACCCTTGATCTGATAGCCTTTCAGCGCATTATAGCCAATGTCGGTCGGGCCGCTGCCGTCGCGAACAAAACCCCCGACATGAAAACGCAGGGTTTCATTAATCGGGCCGCCATAAGCAAAATCGACGCGGGTTTCATCATAGCCCAGCGCCTTGGACAGACCGATCATGCCGCCTTCGACCTTGCCGGTATTGCTGATGTAGTTGATAACAGCACCGGGCGCCTGCGACGCAAAGGTTGAAGCCCCGCCCCCGCGCACACCTTCGAGGCGTTCAACCGACTGATCATAACGTATCCAGTAGTCGTTATTGCCAAAGTTCATATCGCCGAACAGCACGGTCGGCAGGCCATCTTCCTGAAGCTGCACAAACTCCGAACCGCCCGTTACCACAGGAATACCCCGAACCGAAATGTTTGAGTTACCGCCGGGGCCGGCCGTGTCCTGAGCCTGAATGCCCGGAATCAGGCGATAAACCTCGGCTTCTGAACGCGGCGTAAAGTCGCTGATCTGGTCAGCCGACACGCTGGCGACAGATACGGAACTCTTAAGCAGAGTTTTGTCGCGGCCTGATGCGGTCACAATGACGGTTTCGACCGCGTCATCGGCCTGAGGGGCTACTGACGGCGCGTCCTGCGCCTGAACGTCCTGGGAATGGGCGGCAAAGCCCAAGGCCCAGACAGAGGCACCAATCATCAAGGCTTTGGATAAATTACGGGATTCGGGTTTCATAGTTCTGGTTTCCTGTGCTGTAGCATCTACGGCGATCTTGGCGTCGCTCTGGAATGTCTAAAACTGCGTGATGAACGGCCCGCTTGGGCCTGAATGCTCCATGATCAGGAAATGGCACTTAATGCAAACGATTGCAAATAAAATTTCGCGCGCAAGTCATACCGCGGCGCAATATGCAGCATTATTGTCGCATTTTAAGCCGGAAATGCCCGATATACGGCCGCCATCCAAAATATTTTACGCTCCACTTAAAATAATCTTGCAATCGATTGCATTTGAGTTCACCCCTATATCGAAGCTGTCCGCGCCAGTACACGCATCCCAACTCCCAAGCGGCACCTTCCCAAATAACTCACCGCCCTACGGCCTCACGCTCCTGAGACAAAACCCGTAGGGCGGTCTTTTCTTTCGCTTTTGTTCAGACGGATTATCATGCCCCTTATGGCTCAAGTCCCCCCCCAGACTCACGCCCTTTCAGGTCTGCCGGCTTTAGCCCATGCGCACTGGCAAACCGCCTGCGACGCGCTCGCCCGGCTTTATAGTGACCGTCCGGATTATAGCGCCGCTATGGCGGAACTGGAGCGCCGGGTCATCAACGCCCGCTCCGCACGGCCTCAGGTGCTTAACGAGCTGGACGCCAGCCGTCAGCATGTGCCTGACTGGTATCTTAAACCTGGCCGTCCGGCCTATTGCACCTATATTGACCGCTTCGGCAAAACCCTAGTGGGCACATCTCAGCATCTGGATTATCTGAAAGAACTGAACATAGGTATCTTTCACCCCCTGCCCTTGCTTAAGCCGCGTGAGGGCAATAGCGACGGCGGCTTTGCGGTCGCCGATTATCGCCAAACCGACCCGCGCCTTGGCGGATTCGACGACCTGAAGCAACTGGCCGCCGATCTCCGCGATCGTGACATGTCGCTGGTGCTCGATATGGTGCTCAATCACACTGCCAAAGAACACGATTGGGCGCAAAAGCAGTTATCCGGCGATCCAGCCTTTCAGGACTTTTACATTGTCCTGAAATCCCAGACCGAAGTCGATGCGTGGGAAGCGTCACTTCAGGATGTCTTTCCCGACACCGCCCCCGGTAGCTTTACCTATGTGCCCGAAGCCAGCGGCTGGGTATGGACGACCTTCTACCCCTTCCAATGGGATCTGAACTATGCCAATCCGCGCGTATTTACCGAAATGGTCGATGTCCTGTTCTATCTGGCCAATGCCGGGGTTGAAGGTTTCCGCCTCGATTCGACGGCATACTTATGGAAGCGCAAAGGCACAATCAGCCGCAACCTGCCGGAAACCCATGATATTCTGCGGGCGTTCCGCGCCCTGTTGTCGATCGTGGCACCATCGGTCTTTTTGCTGGCCGAAGCGATCGAAAGCCTTGACGCCGTTCTGCCGTTCTTTGGCACCCCGCAAAATCCCGAATGTGACCTCGCCTACAATAATGGCGTCATGACGGCGCTGTGGGGGGCACTGGCCGATCAGAAAACCGATATCCTACAATCGGTCATCGCAAAAACCACCGCCAAGCCCGCTCATGGCCAGTGGCTGAACTATGTGCGGTGCCATGACGATATCATCTGGCTGGCGCTGGCGGACAGCGTGCCGATGAACAGGCTTCAAAGGTGGGCCGATTTCTATGCCGGAAAAGACTCCTACGCCAAAGGCCTTTCGTTTCAGGCCCCCGAAGGGTTTCCGGCCTCTGGCTGCGGCATGGCGGCCAGTCTGTGCGGCGGCCTTGACGACCCGCAGGCGCTTGACCGGCTGAAACTGCTCTACGGCGTCACCTATGCCCTGGACGGCGTGCCGTTACTTTATATGGGCGACGAGATCGGTCTTGAAAATTTTGAGGCCTTTCGTGATGCCCCGGCTTTGCGTGATGAAATCCGCTGGCTGCATCGTCCGGACATGGATTGGGGCCTGGCCGAAAAACGCCGGGATGCCGCCACACCGCAAGGGCAGATGTTTGATTATCTTAAAACTCTGTCGCGGCGCCTCAAAGACCTGAATCTCGCCTCAGGCATAACTGTCGTGGAAACGCCATTGTCTTCAGTGTTATGGTTTGAACGCCCCTCGGCGCAGGGCCGCTTTGTTTGCGTGGCCAATTTCAGCGATGCCACTGTCACCATCACCCCGCCGGGCCGGGTCATTGTTGGCGCGGACGGGGCGGTATTACCCCCCTATGCGCTTTACTGGTACATCGCGGAGGCTTGAGACAATGACGCGTTTCATAGGCATCGAAATCGGCGGTACCAAGGTCAATATAGCCACAGGCACGGGCCCGGATGACCTGTCTCCGACCCTGCGTATTGCGACCCGCGATCCGCAAGCGACCATGAGTGATGTCATCGCCGCGGTGAAAAATATCTCAGGGCCGATTGACGGCATAGGCATTGCCAGTTTTGGCCCGATCGAAGTCTCCACAGGCCGTGAGACCTTTGGGCATTTTCGCAAGACCCCTAAGCCGGGCTGGAGCCATTTCGATCTGATGGGGCCCTTGATGGCCGCCTTTCCCACCATTCCTATGGCGCTCGATACCGACGTTAATGGTGCCGCCCTTGGCGAAGCCCGCTGGGGGGCGGCGCGGGGGTTGAACAGCTTTGCCTATACCACGGTGGGCACCGGAATCGGTGTCGGCGTCATCAGCCATGACCGGCCCATCCACGGTCTGTTGCATCCCGAAGCCGGCCACGTACCGATCAGGCGCGATCCCGCTCGCGATCCGTTTGAAGGGGCCTGCCCGTTTCATACCGGTTGCCTCGAAGGGCTGGCCAGCGGGCCGGCGATTAAGGCTCGCACGGGTATAGCCGGTGAAGACCTGAGCCCTGACGATCCGGTATGGGCGCTGGTTGGCGGTTATCTGGGGCAGATGTTCTATTCGCTGGCCCTGATCGCCTCCCCACAACGCATTCTGGTCGGCGGCAGTGTTGGTCTTAATGCCCAGGTTCTGAGCGCCGCCCGCGATGAAGCTTTCCGGCTGATGAATGGTTATCTGGAAGCGCTGGATGAGCGCGCGGCATTTGACAGCTATATTCAACCCGCACAGCTTGGCGATAAGGCCGGTGTTCTGGGGGCGCTGGTTCTGGCCGCCCGTGCTGCGCGACCCTGATCTATAAATTGCGCCCGGACAACCGGGCCGATCCGTCTGGAGGAAACTATGCTAAGCTATCTTAAAAGCCCATCTTTGGGCCTGTTCTGCGCTGCAAGTCTGCTGGCCATGACCGCCACACTGGCCAGAGCCGGGACGGTTGTTACGACCTCACCTGACGGACGCAATGTGATCCGGGTCGAAACCTCAGCGACGGGCCTGACCTATTCCGTCAGCCGCGATGGGCACCCCATTATTGCCCCGTCACCGCTCGGCTTGCGCTTTGATGCCGGACAGATCGGCGCCTCAGCCGTGGATGTGGTCGGGCAAAAAACCATAACGGTGAACACCACCTACACCCCCGTGGTGGGCAAGGCCTCACGGGTTGCTGATCATTATAACCAGACCCGGATTGACCTGAACCAACCCGGCCCGGTGCAGCTCAACTACACCCTGATTGTGCGCGCCTATGATGAGGGTGTGGCCTTGCGCTACGTCCTGCCTCAGCAGCCGGGCTTGCCGGAAACCCTCAAAATTCATCAGGAAAACACCCAGTTCAATTTCCCCAACGACTATAAGTGTGTCGGCAGCAATATCGGCCGCTATGACAGCAGCTCAGAGGCCGAGTTTGATCCGGTCAAGGCCTCAAAGATCCGGGGTTCCAATCGTTTCATGGCCCCTTTGGTATGTAAGACCGGCGTTGAAAACACCACCTTCGCCATTGCGGAGTCCGATGTCAGAAACTATCCCGGCGCCTATTATGCCGGTCGTGATGACGGCGGTTTAGGTCTCGCCACAGTGCTGCCGCCGCGCTTTGACAGCGACCGCGATCTGCGCTTCAAATCAAGCGTTCTGGCCACACTGTCTCTCAAAGACGGTTCCGCGCAAACCCCGTGGCGGGTGGTTATGTTGGGCGATACACCCGGATCGCTGGTGGCTTCAAACCTGATCCCAACACTGGCGGAACCGAGCACACTTACCGACACAAGCTGGATCAAGGCGGGCAAAAGCGCCTGGGACTGGTGGAGCCACTGGACCATCGACGTGCCAGGGGCAAAGGCAGGCATAAATACCGCCACCTATAAAGCCTATATCGATTTCGCCGTCGCAATGAAGCTTGAATACATCCTCATCGATGAGGGCTGGTCGGTCGGCAGTTCGGTTGAGCCGACCAACAATTCCGATGTCACCAGGGCCATACCCGCCGTGGACATGCCGGACATCCTTAAATACGCCAAATCCAAAGGCGTTGGCGTGTGGGTCTGGGTGCAATGGAAGCAGCTCGACGCACAGATGGATCAGGCGCTGGCTCAATATCAGGCCTGGGGCATCAAGGGTATCAAAGTCGATTTCCTTGATCGCAATGATCAGGAGATGGTCGACTACTACCACAAACTCTTGTCGAAGGCCGCCGAGCACCACATTATGGTCAATCTGCACGGCGCCTATCCGCCCAATGGTCTGGCCCGCACCTACCCCAACTACGTCACTCAGGAAGGGGTCATGGGCGCGGAATATAATAAGGGCACGACCCGCATCACCGCCACCCACAATGTAACCCTGCCCTTTACCCGCATGATACTGGGGCCCATCGATTATACGCCCGGAGGATTCCGTCACCTGACGCCCGAAGCGTTTGCGATCCAAAAACGCAATAGCGCGCCGTTTGTGCAAACCACGCGCGGGCAGGCCGTGGCCATGTATGTCGTCTATGACTCACCCTTTGTTACCGTGGCCGACAGTCCGGAGGTATATAAAAAAGCCGACGGCTCATGGGCTGACGGTGCGGAGTTCATTCGCGATGTGCCCGCCACCTGGGATGAAACCCGCGTACTGTCGGGCGATATCGGCCAGTATATCGTCACCGCCCGCCGGTCGGGTAAGACCTGGTATATCGGGGTCATGGGCAACGAAGACCCGCGTGACCTGAGCGTACCGTTATCATTCCTCGGCAAGGGCAGGTTCAAAGCCAGAATCCATCAGGATGGTGCCGACATCAGTTCATTGTCCGTCAGTGATCAGGCGGTCACAGCGGATGTAACCCTGAACCTGAAACTGGCGGCCTCCGGCGGGGCCGTCGTTGTCCTCACCCCCACCAAGTAGGAGCGCCACTATGCTGGATCGCCGTCGTCTGTGTCTGGCCCTGCTCAGTGGGGCCGCCATCTTGTCAATGCCCCTGAAATCACGGGCCCAGCCAGCCTATAATGATCGCCAGAAGGCCTTTC
This sequence comes from Asticcacaulis machinosus, assembly GCF_028550435.1. Classification (GTDB taxonomy): domain Bacteria; phylum Pseudomonadota; class Alphaproteobacteria; order Caulobacterales; family Caulobacteraceae; genus Asticcacaulis; species Asticcacaulis machinosus. Next base: position 75,400 of record NZ_JAQQKV010000005.1, read on the forward strand.
GACTGGATGGCGGCGGCGTTACCTATGCGTTTGGTATAAACACCAAGGGCCAGTTAGAGACCCTGCATTGGGGCGGGCGACTTGGCGACGGCGATACTCTGGGCCCGGTTACGGCGCGTGGGGATCACTCGTCGTTTGATTTGGCCATCTCCGTTTCACCGCTTGAATACAGCGGCTTTGGAGGCGGTATGGTGATTGAACCGGGGCTTAAAGTCGCGTGTCCCGACGGCAGCCGCGATGTCGTGCTGACCTATCTGAGCCACAGTCTTGAGGGCAGCACGATTAGCGTGCGCCTGAAGGATATCGCCCGCAATATCTATGTCGATCTGCGCTACATCATGGACGCTGATACCGGTATTCTGTCGCGATCGGCCGTCGTCGAAAACCGCACCGACGACTGGATCGACGTGCAGCATTTCGCCGCCGCTATCCTCAACCTGCCGGTTAATGACGATTACCGCCTGCATTACCTGACCGGCCGCTGGGCGGCGGAATGGACACTTCAGGAACGGCCACTGGAGGCCGGCTCCACCGTGCTGGAAAGCCGTCGCGGTTCCACGGGCCATCAGAACAATCCGTGGATCGCCATATCCCGCGCCGATACCGACGAAGAGGACGGCCCGGTCTGGTTCGGGGCTCTGGGTTGGAGCGGATCGTGGCGCATCACCGTTGATAAGGATGCCGTCGGCGGTGTGCATGTGGTGGCGGGTTATAACCCGTTTGATTTCGACTATCGCCTCGCGCCCGGTGAGACACTGGAATCGCCGACCTTTTACGCTGGCTACAGCGACCACGGCATGGGCGGAGCCTCGCGCCTCATGCACCGGTTTCAGCGCAACCATATTCTGCCAGGGCATCCGGCACCAAAGATTCGGCCCGTGCTCTATAATTCGTGGGAAGCTACGACCTTTGCGGTCGATGCCAGGGGCCAGATGGCGCTGGCCGAAAAAGCTGCATCTCTGGGCATCGAGCGCTTTGTCATGGATGACGGCTGGTTTGGCGGTCGTAATTCAGACAAGGCAGGTCTGGGCGACTGGTGGGTCAATCCACAGAAATTCCCGAAGGGTTTAAAGCCCCTGATCTCTAAAGTCCGCAGCCTCGGCATGGAATTTGGCCTATGGGTCGAGCCTGAAATGGTCAATGCTGATAGTGATCTTTATCGCGCCCATCCCGACTGGATCATCAATTTCAGGGACCGTCCGCGTACTGAGGGCCGCAATCAGATGGTGCTCAATCTGGCCCGCCCCGATGTTCGCGATCATTTGCTGGGTGTGCTCGATAGTCTGTTGCGCGACCATGACATCAGCTTTTTGAAGTGGGATTATAACCGCAACTGGTCTGAGCCCGGCTGGCCCGACGTTGCGCCCGATCAGCAGCCTAAGCTTTATGTTGAATATATCCGCAATCTGTATGGCCTACTGGCTGAGTTACGACGCCGGCATCCCCATGTCGAAATCGAATCCTGTGCGGGCGGGGGCGGAAGGGTCGATATGGGCATCATGGCTCTGACCGATCAGGTTTGGCCCTCCGACAATACCGACCCCTATGACCGCCTGACCATGCAGGAGGGTTTCAGCCATGCCTATGCGCCTGCGGTCATGATGGCCTGGGTGACGGATTCCCCGAACTGGGTCAATCAACGCTCGACGTCTCTGGCTTACCGTTTCCTATCGTCGATGCAGGGCGGCTTAGGGATCGGGGCCAATCTCAACCACTGGGATAAGTCCGATTTTGCGACCGCCAAACGCCTGATTGCTGAATACAAGACCATCCGTAAAACCGTTCAGCACGGCAACCTTTACCGGTTGATATCCCCCCGGAATGGTTCAAACCGCTCTGTGACTCTCTCGGTATCGGCCGATAAATCTCAGGCGGTTCTGTTCGCATTTGTGCATTCCAGCACTAAACTCGATGCCCTGCCCGCGATCACCCTGCGCGGTCTTGATCCCCGTAAAATCTACAGTATCCGTGTGATCGAAGGGGGCTTTGATCCCCGCACGCCGCCCACGGCCAGTGGCGCTTACTGGATGACTCACGGCCTGAGCGTCCCCCAAAAAGGTGACTTTCAGGGCTCTTTGTTCGGCTTTGAAGTGCAGATTTAGGTGTCTTACTGCGATCATCACTTCAGCCTTCAGACGCATCAAAATTCCATCTGGAAACGGATAAAAAGTTCGTCCGCTTGTATTAACGAAGCACATATAAAAAATGCCTTCTGAAGCCATACGGCACCTCGGCGCCCATAGTGGTCATTTGCTGATCGTCGCAGAAGCCCGAAAGCGGACATCCGCAATTAGTAATTCCCATAATAATTACTCAATTAGAGATAATCTGCGCGGCGTTCATCGGCAGCAACCTTTTCGTCAGCGGTCAAGGACAGTGAGGTGCCCCTAGAATTGTAGACACCTTGCGTCTTCAAAATGCGTTGTCTGTCTTCGAAGTCAATGGGCGACAACATGCCATTGTTTGTGTGCTTGCGTTTGGGGTTATAGAACATC
>NZ_JAQQKV010000006.1:0-2500 GCF_028550435.1 Asticcacaulis machinosus
GTGCTAGGCATTTTTCGCTTAAAACGCAGAAAAGCCCGCTTTCGCGGGCTTCTAAGTCATTGTATCTGCCTAAGTTTTGGTTGCGGGGGCCAGATTTGAACTGACGACCTTCAGGTTATGAGCCTGACGAGCTACCGGGCTGCTCCACCCCGCGTCAGGGAGATACAAAAAAGACCGGCAAGCGGTTTGCCTGACGGTCTTTTTAAGGTTGTAATGAAGGGTATTCTCTTTGAACTGTGTAGACCTGGCGACGACCTACTCTCCCGCGCCTTAAGACGAAGTACCATCGGCCCTGGAGGGCTTAACGACCGAGTTCGGAATGGGATCGGGTGGGGACCATCCGGCATAGCCACCAGGTCAACACAGTTCAAAGAAGAGAAGACATTGCATGAAGCGCTGAGCGCTAACGACTTATTGGAAGTGTTAGGCATTTTAGTTGCGCTAACGCTTACGCTTACGCTCCTTGAGCGTATTTCCATAAATTTTGTAGAGGAACGATCAAGCCGATCGGATTATTAGTACCAGTTAGCTTCACTCCTCACGGAGCTTCCACACCTGGCCTATCAACGTGGTAGTCTTCCACGATCCTCAGCGAGACCTTGTTTTGAGGTTAGTTTCCCGCTTAGATGCTTTCAGCGGTTATCTATTCCATACTTAGCTACCCTGCTGCGCGGCTGGCGCCACGACAGGTCCACCAGAGGTATGTCCATCCCGGTCCTCTCGTACTAGGGACAGATCCTCTCAAGTCTCGAACACCCACGGCAGATAGGGACCAAACTGTCTCACGACGTTCTGAACCCAGCTCACGTACCACTTTAAATGGCGAACAGCCATACCCTTGGGACCTGCTCCAGCCCCAGGATGTGATGAGCCGACATCGAGGTGCCAAACTTTGCCGTCGATATGGACTCTTGGGCAAAATCAGCCTGTTATCCCTAGAGTACCTTTTATCCGTTGAGCGATGGCCCTTCCACGCAGGACCACCGGATCACTATGGCCGACTTTCGTCTCTGCTCGACTTGTCAGTCTCGCAGTCAGGCGGGCTTATGCCATTGCACTCGTCGAACGATTTCCGACCGTTCTGAGCCCACCATCGCGCGCCTCCGTTACACTTTGGGAGGCGACCGCCCCAGTCAAACTACCCACCACGCCATGTCCCGGACCCGGATATACGGGCCGCGGTTAGACGTCAGCAACAATAAGGGTGGTATTTCAAGGATGGCTCCACCGGAACTGGCGCCCCGGTTTCATAGCCTCCCACCTATCCTACACATGTTGATGCTAACGCCAAGGCGAAGCTATAGTAAAGGTTCATAGGGTCTTTCCGTCTGACCGCGGGAACCCCGCATCTTCACGGGGAATTCAATTTCGCTGAGCCTATGCTGGAGACAGTGGGGAAGTCGTTACGCCATTCGTGCAGGTCGGAACTTACCCGACAAGGAATTTCGCTACCTTAGGACCGTTATAGTTACGGCCGCCGTTTACCGGGGCTTCAATTCGCAGCTTGCACCACTCCTTTTAACCTTCCGGCACCGGGCAGGCGTCAGACCCTATACGTCGCTTTACAGCTTCGCAGAGCCCTGTGTTTTTGATAAACAGTCGCTACCCCCTAGCCTGTGCCACTTAGTTCTGCTTGCGCAGAGTAAGTCACGCTTATCCCGAAGTTACGCGTGTAATTTGCCGAGTTCCTTCAGCATAGTTCTCTCAAGCGCCTTGGTATACTCTACCTGACCACCTGTGTCGGTTTCGGGTACAGTCTCTGTATGAGTTATTTCCAGGGACAACGCCCCTGCAAGGACAATCCAATAAGCCCTTACAAGTTATGCCATCCGTCACTTCATACTGGCCCAGGAATATTTACCTGGTTCCCATCGACTACGCCTTTCGGCCTCGCCTTAGGGGCTGGCTAACCCTACGCAGATTAGCTTTACGTAGGAACCCTTGGTCTTTCGGCGAGAGTGTCTCTCACACTCTTTATCGCTACTCATGTCAGCATTCTCACTTCTGATACCTCCAGCCAACCTCACGATTGACCTTCACAGGCTTACAGAACGCTCCGCTACCGCTCACTTACGTGAACCCATATCTTCGGCGCATGGCTTTAGCCCCGTTACATTTTCCGCGCAGGATCGCTTGACCAGTGAGCTGTTACGCTTTCTTTAAAGGATGGCTGCTTCTAAGCCAACCTCCTGGTTGTCAATGCAATCCCACATCGTTTCCCACTTAGCCATGACTTGGGGGCCTTAGATGATGGTTAGGGTTGTTTCCCTTTTCACGACGGACGTTAGCACCCGCCGTGTGTCTGCCGGACAGTTCTCTTGGGTATTCGGAGTTTGATTAGAATTGGTACAGCTCGCGCCGCCCGCATCCATTCAGTGCTCTACCCCCCAAGGAATAAATCCGACGCTCTACCTAAATAGATTTCGCGGAGAACCAGCTATGTCTAGGTTTGATTGGCCTTTCACCCCTATCCACAAGTCATCCCAGAATTTTTCAACAT
>NZ_JAQQKV010000007.1 GCF_028550435.1 Asticcacaulis machinosus
GTGAGGTGCCCCTAGAATTGTAGACACCTTGCGTCTTCAAAATGCGTTGTCTGTCTTCGAAGTCAATGGGCGACAACATGCCATTGTTTGTGTGCTTGCGTTTGGGGTTATAGAACATCTCGATATATTCGAAGACGTCCTGCCTTGCGGCGTCACGGGTAGCGTAGGTTTTGCGCCTGATCCATTCGCGCTTTAACAGTTGGAAGAAGCTCTCGGCAACCGCGTTGTCATGGCAGTTCCCCCGACGGCTCATGCTGGCTTCCAGATTGTGCTGACGCAGGAAAGTCTGCCACTCGCGGCTGGTATATTGCGACCCTTGATCGGAATGGATGATGACGGTGGCCTTGGGTTTACGCCGCCAGACAGCCATTAGCAGGGCCTGCAAGGCGAGATCGGTTGTCATGCGTGACTGCATCGACCAGCCGACGACACGGCGGGAAAACAGGTCGATGACCACAGCCAGATAGGCCTAGCCTTCATAGGTCTTGATGTAGGTGATGTCTGTCACCCAGACCTGATCGGGAGACTGAACATCAAAGTTCTGCTCAAGCCTGTTCTCGGCAACAATCGCAGGATCACCGCCATGGCGGCCAGGGCGACGCCTGTAGCCAATCTGGGCGGCAATGCCCGCAAGGCTGGCTAAGCGTGAGACGCGGTTTGGGCAGCAGTCCTCACCTTGATCGCGCAGGTCATCATGCAGCTTGCGATAGCCGTAGACCTTGCCGCTATCTTCCCATGCCTGCCTGATCAGTGCCGTCTGACGCGCATCTTCGATAGCCCGCTGGCTCAAAGGCGCCTTCAACCACGCATAGAAGCCGCTAAAATGCACACTCAGCATACGGCACATGGTCCTGATCGAAAACTCAGGCCTGTGAGCTTCGATAAATGCGTACCTCACCGAGATTCTCGCGCGAAGTACGCGGCCGCGCTACGCGGGGAAAACGATTCACTGGATCGTTTTCTTATCCCGCTTCGATTTAGGATATCGCGTTCCTCCGTCACACGGGCAAGCTCAGCCTTGACCCGCCGAAGCTCCGCCGACAGAGCGCCATCCTCGCGCCTGACCTTGTCGGGCTTCGAAAACTCAGCCTTCCATGTGTAGAGCGACTTCGTGCTGATACCCAGCCGCGCAGCGACCTCTTTGACCGCATAGCCACGATCCACAACCTGCGCCACCGCGTCCTGTTTGAACGCGTCCGAAAACCTATTCCCCGTCTTCATCTGTAGCTCTCCTTGCTTCCGTTTTGTAACAAGCAAAGCGTCTACAATTCTAGGGGCACCTCAAA
>NZ_JAQQKV010000008.1 GCF_028550435.1 Asticcacaulis machinosus
GAATGGATCGGCTGCTTTGGCCTGACCGAACCTGATGCGGGCTCTGATCCGGGTTCGATGCGCACAAAGGCCGATAAGATTGACGGCGGTTACCGCCTCAACGGCACCAAGATGTGGATTTCAAACTCGCCGATCGCTGATGTGTTTGTGGTCTGGGCCAAGCTGGACGGGGGCATTCGCGGCTTTATTTTGGACAAGGGATTGAAGGGCCTGTCGGCGCCCAAAATCCACGGCAAACTCAGCCTTCGCGCCTCGATCACCGGCGAGATTGTCATGGACAATGTCGAAGTCGCAGACGACGCGCTCCTGCCCCATGCCGAGGGGCTGAAAGGCCCGTTTGGCTGTCTGAACCGCGCCCGTTACGGAATCGCGTGGGGCGTGATTGGCGCCGCCGAAGACTGCTGGCACCGGGCGCGGCAGTACGGCCTTGATCGCGTTCAGTTCGGTAGGCCGCTGGCGCAGACGCAACTGTTTCAGAAGAAGCTGGCCGATATGCAGACCGAGATTACGCTGGGCCTGCAGGCGGCGCTGCGCGTCGGGCAACTGTTTGATGCCGGTCAGATGCAGCCTGAGATGATCAGCCTGATCAAGCGCAACAACTGCGGCAAGGCTTTGGAGATCGCCCGTCATGCGCGGGATATGCACGGCGGCAACGGCATCCATGAGGAATTCCACGTCATGCGCCACGCTCAGAACCTGGAGAGCGTCAACACCTATGAGGGCACCCATGATGTCCACGCCCTCATCCTCGGGCGGGCGCAAACGGGACTGCAGGCGTTTTATTAGCGCATGCCAAAAAGTGTGAAGCG
>NZ_JAQQKV010000009.1 GCF_028550435.1 Asticcacaulis machinosus
GAATGGATCGGCTGCTTTGGCCTGACCGAACCTGATGCGGGCTCTGATCCGGGTTCGATGCGCACAAAGGCCGATAAGATTGACGGCGGTTACCGCCTCAACGGCACCAAGATGTGGATCTCGAACTCCCCCATCGCCGACGTGTTTGTGGTCTGGGCCAAGCTGGACGGGGTGATCCGTGGCTTTATTTTGGACAAGGGATTGAAGGGCCTGTCGGCGCCCAAAATCCACGGTAAACTCAGCCTTCGCGCCTCGATCACCGGCGAGATTGTCATGGACAATGTCGAAGTCGCAGATGACGCCATTCTGCCCCATGTCGAGGGCCTGAAAGGCCCGTTCGGCTGTCTGAACCGCGCCCGTTACGGCATCGCGTGGGGCGTGATGGGTGCCGCCGAAGACTGCTGGCACCGGGCGCGGCAGTACGGCCTTGATCGCGTTCAGTTCGGAAGGCCGCTGGCGCAGACGCAACTGTTCCAGAAGAAGCTGGCCGATATGCAGACCGAGATTACGCTGGGCCTGCAGGCGGCGCTGCGCGTCGGGCAACTGTTCGATCAGGGAATGATGCAGCCAGAGATGATCAGCCTGATCAAGCGCAACAACTGCGGCAAGGCGCTGGAGATCGCGCGCCACGCGCGGGATATGCACGGCGGCAATGGCATCCACGAAGAATTCCACGTCATGCGCCACGCCCAGAACCTGGAGAGCGTCAACACCTATGAGGGCACCCATGATGTCCACGCCCTCATCCTCGGGCGGGCGCAAACGGGACTGCAGGCGTTTTATTAGCGCATGCCAAAAAGTGTGAAGCG
>NZ_JAQQKV010000010.1 GCF_028550435.1 Asticcacaulis machinosus
CAGAACCTGGAGAGCGTCAACACCTATGAGGGCACCCATGATGTCCACGCCCTCATCCTCGGGCGGGCGCAAACGGGACTGCAGGCGTTTTATTAGCGCATGCCAAAAAGTGTGAAGCGGTTTTTGGATTAAATGCGCGGCAAAAAACAAACATATCACCGGATGCTTTTGATGGCCCACCAAGACCTCCCCCCCTCCGGCTGCGCCGGTGTCCCCCCGCCACAGGCAGGGGGATATGAATCTTTTATACCTCCCCAGTTTACTGGGGAGGGGGACCGCACGACGCGCATAGCGCTAGATGCGGTGGTGGGGGCACGTCTTTGAAACCGCTCTCTGGCATCAAAGTCTTGGAACTGGCGCGGATACTGGCGGGGCCGTGGGCTGGTCAGGTGCTGGCCGATCTGGGCGCTGAGGTCATCAAGGTCGAGCGTCCCGGTGACGGCGATGACACGCGTGGCTGGGGCCCGCCCTTTGTGCATGATAGTGACGGCAGCGTCTGGGGGGCAGCCTATTTCCATGCCACCAATCGCGGCAAATCGTCAGTCTGTCTGGATATGGCCGCACCCGAAGGTCAGGCCCGTATCCGACAACTGGCATCTGAGGCCGATGTGGTGATTGAAAACTTCAAGGTCGGTGGGCTTGAAAAATACGGCCT